>NZ_JAMQAW010000032.1:0-84244 GCF_023701525.1 Streptomyces albipurpureus | reverse complement strand
AACTGCGCCGCATGATCAGACTGGAGTCCGTGGTGATCGCGGTGTTCGGGGCACTGCTCGGGCTGGCGTTGGGCCTGGTGTGGGGGGTGGCCGTCCAACAGGTGCTGGCGCTGGAGGGGCTGACCGCGTTCGCGGTGCCCTGGGGCACGGTCATCGCGGTGGTCGTCGGGTCGGTCGTGGTGGGTCTGGCGGCGGCGGTGCTTCCTGCGTTGCGCGCCTCACGCATGAATGTGCTGACCGCCATCGCCCACGAATAGTCCATCGCCCGCGCGGAGTGCCGACCACTCGACCTGACCTCGCTGGGGTGGGGCATCCCCCCACCCCGGCCCGCCAGTACCCGGCCTCGACCGGCTGCACCGCACCAGGACCGATGGCCGGGCCTACCCGAGGACGGTGCGGGTACGCGAGGGGTCAGCCCCGTACACCCGTACGCGGCGACAACGGCAACCAGGCCGGGACCGAGCGGAGGAAAAGCGGGTGGCGATGCCATGTCGGGCCATGCTTGGCTCGGGGCCATGACAACACGGATTGACCCGTTCACCCCCGCCGAGGTGCGGATTCGGACCGCTCGTGTCGATGAGGCCGAGACGGTGCTGGCGTTCTGGGCCGAGGCGGCGGAAGGGACCAGCATCACCGATGACACGGCCGGCGTGACCCAGCTGATCAGCAGGGATCCCGAGGCGCTGATCCTGGCGGAGTCCGCGGGCACGATCGTCGGCACGGTGATCGCCGGCTATGACGGCTGGCGGTGTTCGCTCTACCGCCTGGCCGTGCTGCCCTCCCACCGACGGCTGGGCATCGGCGGGGCTCTCCTCCAAGCGGCCGAGACACGGTTTCTCGCCGTGGGAGGCCGGCGCGGCGACGCTATGGTGTTGGAAGTCAATGAGCGGGCTCAGCACGCGTGGGCAGCGGCGGGATATCGACGCGAGGACCACTGGCGACGCTGGGTGAAGCCCTACCCAGTGCCGGCCCATACCGGCTGAGACCGCCGCCACCTGTCTAAGAACGGTTTTGCCGGTCCTTTACCATGGGTGGACCTAACTCTCTGTATGAAAGGTGTGAGCGTCCGTCCATGGGCGAGCCTCCCAGTATTAGACATCGAGCATTCCTCCCGCCCCTGCCCGATCATGGGACGGAGGTGACCCGATGACCGAAGTGCTCCTCCTCCTTGTGGCGGTGCTGCTGTCCCTCGCCTGCGGTGTCTTCGTCGCGGCTGAGTTCTCCCTCACCACCGTTGAGCGCAGCGACCTCGAACGTGCCGCCGAGCGCGGCGAACGAGGGGCGGCGAGCGCCCTCAAGGCCGTACGCGGTCTCACCTTCCAGCTCTCCGGAGCGCAGCTCGGCATCACCGTCACCAATCTGGTCGTCGGCATGCTCTCCGAGCCCTCCATCTCCAAGCTGATCCGCGGACCGGTCGAGGACCTTGGGCTCTCCCCCTCCGTGTCGTCATCCGTCGCCCTGGTCATCGGTACCGCGCTCTCCACGGTCGTGCTGATGGTCGTCGGCGAGCTGGTCCCCAAGAACTGGGCGATCTCGTCCCCGCTGGCGGTGGCCAAGGTCGTCGCGCCCGCGCAACGACTCTTCACAGCCGCCTTCAAGCCCCTGATCAGCCACTTGAACAACACGGCCAACCGCATTCTGCGCCGGCTCGGGATGGAGCCGACCGAGGAGCTGGCATCGGCCCGCAGCCCTCAGGAACTGGTCGCACTGGCCCGGCACTCCGCCAAGGAAGGCGCCCTGGAGGCGGACACCGCGGAGCTCTTCGTCCGCACCCTCAACCTCTCCGAACTCACGGCCGAGAATGTGATGACCCCACGAGTCCAGGTGACGGCGCTCGAAGTGCAGGCGACCGCCGAGGACGTCGCCAACGCCACGCGTGCCACCGGTCTCTCCCGCTTCCCCATCTACCGCGGGAACCTGGACACGGTCGTCGGTATCGCGCACATCAAGGACGTCCTCGCCATCCCCGCGGACCAGCGTCCGCGCCGGAGCGTGTCCGAGGTCCTACGGGAGCCGCTGCTGGTCCCGGAGACCTTGACGGTGGACCGGCTGATGGATCGGTTGGGCGCCAAATCCACCATGGCCGTCGTCATCGACGAGTACGGCGGCACGGCCGGTGTGGTGACGATGGAGGACATCGTCGAGGAGGTCGTCGGCGAGGTGCGGGACGAACACGATCCGCATGAGACACCGGATCTGGCCGCTGCCGGACAGGACGCCGACGGCAGATCGCTCTGGTCCGCTGACGGTGCCGCCCGCACCGACCAGCTGGAGCGGGTCGGACTGCGGGTCCCGGAAGGTCCGTACGAGACACTTGCCGGCCTGATCGCGACCGAGCTGGGCCGCATCCCGGCCGAGAACGACCGGATCGACCTCCAGGGATGGCGGCTCGACGTGGTGGACGCCTCCGGCCGCCGGGCGGCCCGGGTGATGATGCACGCACCCCCGCCATCCGCCGGGGACGACGGTGACGGCGCCCGTGAGTCCCGGTTCGGGGCCGGGTCCGACGCTTCAGGGGAGGCCGGACGATGATCGCGATCCAACTACTCATCGGCCTGCTGACCCTGGTCGTCAACGCGTTCTTCGTGGGCGCCGAGTTCGCCCTGATCTCGGTGCGCCGCAGCCAGATCGAGCCGGAGGCAGAAGCGGGCAACCGTCGGGCCCGCAGTGTGCTGTGGGGGCTTGAGCATGTGTCGGCGCTGCTCGCCGCAGCCCAGCTCGGCATCACCCTGTGCACCCTGATCCTCGGTATCGTCGCCGAGCCCGCGATCGCTCATCTCCTGGAGCCGGTGTTCAACTCGCTCGGGGTGCCCGAGGGCGCGGTTCACCCGATCTCGTTTGTGATCGCGCTTTCCCTGGCGACCTATCTGCATATGCTGCTGGGCGAGATGGTGCCCAAGAACATCGCACTGGCCGAGCCCACCCGCACCGCTCTGCTGCTCGGCCCGCCGCTGGTCGCCGTCGCCCGGGCACTGCGTCCGGTGATCTTCACGATCAACGCCTTCGCCAACACCCTGCTGAGGCTTCTGCGCGTCGAGGCCAAGGACGAGGTGGCCGCGACCTACTCGGATGCGGAACTGGCCCGGATGGTGCGGGACGCGGGCGATGCGGGACTGCTCGACGACCGTTCGGCCGAGCGACTGCGTGACGCCCTGGAACTGGGCAGACGCCCGGTCCGCGATGTGATCATGCCGGTGGACCAGATTGTGTACGCACGGGTGGGAACCACTCCGGAGCAGTTGGAGCTACTCTCCGCCGAGTCCGGTTTCTCCCGTTTCCCGGTGATCGACACGGGTCGCAACATCCTGGGCTACCTCCATGTGAAGGACGCCCTGGACGCGACCCCGCGCGATGTGCCGTTCCCGGTCACCGCGATGCGCCCGATCGCCCGGGTTCGGGCCGCCACGCCGTTGGACGACGCGCTGACCGCCATGCGGCGCAGCCGTACCCATCTGGCCGCCGTCCTGGACGAGGAAGGCAGGCCGGAGGGCCTGGTGACGATGGAGGACGTGCTGCGCGAGCTGGTGGGCGCCCAGGACTGATCGCCGGTTCCCCCAACGGTTCGGCCCCGATCCCCCGCGGATCGGGGCCGAACCCCTTTGCACCCGGGGCGAGCACTCCCCGTACGGGTGGGTGGCGAAAGCCCGACCACCGCGCCCGCGCTCCCCACGCTCACGGCGCGGGTCAACTCGGTGCGGGGCGACACGTGCGATCGCCGTCTGCCGGCGTTCGAGGACGGCGGTCTCCGGCTCCGCCAGCGCTCGCGTCGGCGCGCTGAGCGGCAGTCACCCAGCGGGTTCCCCACCACGGGACAGAACCGAGCACCTACCGCGCGGTAGTATCGCAGCGCCATGGACATGAGTGCCCACTACACAAGCTTTGTCGCCGTTGGTGATTCATTCACCGAGGGCATGTCGGATCTGCTGCCGGACGGTACCTACCGCGGCTGGGCGGACCTCCTCGCGGCACGGCTGGCCGCTCGTACGGAGGGGTTCCGGTACGCGAATCTGGCCGTACGCGGCAAACTCATCGGCCAAATCGTCGACGAGCAGGTCGGTACGGCGGCGGCGATGCACGCGGATGTGGTGACCCTGGTCGGCGGCCTCAATGACACCCTGCGGCCGCAGTGTGACATGGGGAGGGTCCGCGGACTGCTGGAGGAGGCCGTGGAGAAGCTGGCGCCGTCGTGCGGGCAACTGGTGCTGATGCACAGCCCGGGGCGCCAGGGCCCGATGCTCGCCCGGTTCCGTCCGCGGATGGAGGAACTGTTCGCCCACATCGACACACTCGCCGCCCGCCATGGCGCGCGGGTGGTGGATCTCCACGGCTCCGGGGCCCTGGGTGACCCACGGCTGTGGGACGAGGACCGGCTGCATCTGACGGCGGAGGGTCATCGCCGGGTGGCCGAGGCGGTCTGGCAGACACTGGGCCTGACCGCCGAAGACGACTGGCGTACGCCGCTGTCGACCGCGGTACCCCAGCGATGGGCAGCGCGGCGGACAGCCGACCTACAGTTCGCCCGGCGTCATCTGGGACCCTGGATCGGCCGTCGGCTGCTGGGACGCTCATCCGGTGACGGCCTCCCCGCGAAGCGGCCCGAACTACTGCCCTACGAACCGCCACAGCCCTGACGGGGGCCTTGCCAACAACGCAACGGGGGCGCTGGCCTACCAACACCGCCAGCAGACCCATGCCGGGTGTCTGCGGTGGAGTCGGCCGCCCTCAGGGCTAGGACCGTGCTCGGCACCGGCGCGGCTACCCGCCACACCCCTCGGCGGCTGATCACCCGCTCATCTCCAACGGACCGCGTGGTGTGTTGGGTTTCTGGTCGCGGTGCGCCCGACATCAAGGTGTGCGGGGTGGCGGTTACGGGCAGCGCAGGAGCCTCCCGACTCCCGGTCGGCGGGTAGGGTCGATGGCTCAACGGGTAGAGCATTCTCCCCCTGGCCCATGGGTTCCCTCCCTCTGTGTGCACGCAGGCCGCGGCTACTTCCCCGCAGCGGATTCCACCACATCCCTTTCTGATCTCAGGGCCTGACGGTGGGGCATATTTCCCTTTTTCTCAGTTGATTACCTCTGAACTCCCTCAAGTCCGCCCTACCGTCCTGCCCGCCTGGGAATGATCCGCGCATGAAAAAGAAGAGCAAGAGGAAGAACAGGAGACGTCGTTGGAATTCGGCCGGCGCGATGCTCAGTCTGGTGGGCAACACCATGGTCCTGACCGCGGTCACCTCACGTCCCGACCACTATGACGTGAGCCCGACCACCCTGTGGGTCGCGTGGCCCATCTGGGCGCTCTGCCTCATAGGCACGACCTGGCTGGTCGCTTTCAGCCGCCCGTAGCCCACCCCGCCACCCTTCGCAACGGGCACGGAGACGATGGGGACACCTCCGGGACCCATGGGTCCCGCACTCCCCGGGGTGCAGTGGAAACGAGCCGTGCGGTTGCGACACGTCCCGCCCCCGGAAAACACACGCGGCCGAAGGCTTGGGGCGCACCCTGCGCGGCCCCGCATCGGGAGGGTCAGCTCGACGTGCACTGCGGCTGGGGGAATGAGTCCATATGCTTCGAGTCCTCGGTCAGGCCGAGGTGCTCGCGGAGCGCGCGCTGGCCGGTGTCGGTGATGGCGACGGCGCGGGTGGTACCGATCCGAGTGATCCATCCGGCGTCGAAGGCGTGGAGGCACAGGGCCGCGCCGACGGTTCCGGCCAGGTGGGGTCGGCGTTCCGTCCAGTCCAGGCACGAGCGGACAGGCGGACGCCGGTTGGTGGGGGTGAGTGTGATGCCGAGTTCGGCCAGCCAGGCGGTGCCGTCGCCGGTGATCGTCAGCCCCCGCTCCCAGTCCAGCAGTCCCCGATCGGTCATGGCCCGGGTGATCGCGACCCCGAGGGCGCCCGCGAGGTGGTCGTAGCACGTGCGGGCCCGGGCCAGGGCCCGGCTTCGGCTGACAGCCGGCAGCGAGCCGGTTGGCGCAGCGCGTCGAGGGGCTCGGGAGGCGAGATTCTCGATCAGTGCCGCCGTATCGGAGTCGGCCAGGCGCACATAGCGATGACGGCCCTGGCGCTCCTGTGCCAGCAGTCCGCCGGTGACAAGGAGGTTCAGATGCCCGGTCGCGGTCGAGGCGGCCACTCCGGCGTGGCGCGCCAGTTCGGTCGCGGTCCATGCCCGACCGTCCAGCAGCGCCAGGCAGAAGCTCGCGCGAGTGCTGTCGGCCAGCAGACCGGCGAGGGCGGCCAGGTCCGGGCCGTGGCCATGCGCGTGAGTGCTGTTCATCATCGTCCATCATCCACCAGCGTCCCTTCGGCGCGTGCCGAAGAGTCCTCGCCCTACCGTCGCTCCCATGAACACCATCACACCCGGCGGCGTGTCCGCCCACACCTCGGGCGATCATGTGACCATCTCGCCGAGCATCCTGTACTTCGGAACACCGGTGGTGCTGCTGTCCACGGAGAACGAGGACGGCTCCTTCAACCTCGCACCGATGTCGTCGGCCTGGGCACTGGGCCAAGTGATCGTCCTGGGCGTGGGCATCGAGGGGCAGACCGCGCACAATCTGCGCAGCCGCCGTGATCTCGTGATCAGCCTGCCCGCGCCGGCTCAGTGGTCGGCGGTAGAGCGGCTTGCGCCACTCACCGGGCGCACCCCCGTACCCGCGGACAAACGCGATGGCTTCCGCTTCGAGCCGGACAAGTTCGCGGCCGCGGGCCTACGGCCTGAGCCCTCCGAGCTGGTTCGACCGCCCCGGGTTGCCGAATGCCCCCTCCAACTTGAGGCCCGTGCCGCCAGGGTCCAAGCCGACGTCTCGGCAGAGTTCCTCATCATCGAAGCCCAGGTGCTCAGGGTCCATGCCGATCCGCGCATCGTTCTGCCCCGTTCTCAGCACATCGACCCGGCCAGGTGGAGCCCGCTGATCTACAACTTCCGCCACTACTACGGACTCGGCCCCGAGCTGGGCCGCAGTTTTCGTTCCCGGACGCCTCGCTGAGGCCTGCGGCGCTTACCGGACGCCGTCCCCCAGCGGACCGGCACCGGGGGGAAGAGTCGCGGCCAAGCTGGCGGTGTTCCTCGACGTTGCGGGAGGTGTGCTGGGCATCCTGGGGTCCGACGCGTTTCCGGTGGGTGTCGCACTCGCCGCGGTGCTGCTGCTCCCGTTGCGGGCTGCCTTCCGCGTCGACGGCGGTAGGCCCCTTCGACAAGTCACCTCGGTGTGCGGCCGGTCCTGCGGGTCGCTGTCGTTGTGCTCATCCACGGCGGGGTTCTCACCCTATGGGGCGTGACAGGAAACCAACGCCCAGCTACGAAACCGCCGGTGCGACAACGGGTGCCCTGCGGGGTCTGTTCCTGTGCGACACCCTGATCCCCATCTACCGGAACGGGAGCCCTCTTCACCAGTCGGCCGTTCACCAGGGTTGTCACCCGCTTGGCGGGCTGCGCTGGTCACGTGGGGGTCGGTATCGCTTGCCGCTGCTCCCTTCCTGCGTTCTCCGCGGATGGCGAATCGAAAGAGGCAAGGCAGGACCGCCCCGCACTGGTCGCTTCGGTGCTGGTGGCCAGTCTCGGGTTGGTGTTGTCCGTCATCACAGCCGTTCATCCGGCGCAGGTCACCGAGGGAGCTGGGATGGCGCGGGAGACTGTTCTTCAGTCGCCCGCGACGGATGCCCGCGGCCGCGGATTCGCTACGCCGGTGGCTGGTCCGTGACGCCGCCGTCGCCAAAGGCCCGGAGGCCTTCGGCGACGGCCCTTTTTGTTGTCCAGAGCCGCAGGTTTCGCGGGACGCTGGAACCCCGTGCCGCGCGCGATTCCTGGAGTCGGTTCACCCGGAAGTCCTGACCTGGACTTTTCCACTCCGTACGGGCTGCGAGGACTCCCCCGTACGGTGGGTAAACTCTCGCCATGTGACTGCTGCGTCTGCGAAGCCTCGTATCCCCAATGTCCTAGCCGGCCGCTATGCCTCGGTTGAGCTGGCCGCCCTGTGGTCCCCCGAGCAGAAGGTGAAGCTGGAGCGTCAGCTCTGGCTTGCGGTACTGCGTGCCCAGAAGGACCTCGGCATCGAGGTTCCCGACGCTGCTCTCGCCGACTACGAGCGCGTGCTTGACCAGGTCGACCTGGCGTCGATCGCCGAGCGGGAGAAGGTCACCCGCCATGATGTGAAGGCTCGGATCGAGGAATTCAACGCCCTCGCCGGGCATGAGCAGGTCCACAAGGGCATGACCTCGCGCGATCTGACCGAGAACGTGGAGCAGCTACAGATCCGGCTCTCGCTGGAGCTGACGCGCGACCGTACGGTGGCGGTCCTGGCGCGCCTGGGCAAGTTGTCGGCCGAGTACGCGGAGCTGGTGCTGGCCGGTCGTTCGCACAACGTCGCGGCGCAGGCCACCACGCTCGGCAAGCGCTTCGCCACGGCGGCCGATGAGCTGCTGGTGGCGTACGGCCGCCTGGAGGACCTCCTCGGCCGCTATCCGCTGCGCGGGATCAAGGGTCCGGTGGGCACCGCACAGGACATGCTGGACCTGCTGGGCGGTGACGCTGAGAAGCTGGCCGACCTGGAGCAGCGCATCGCCGGGCATCTCGGATTCGCCCACGCGCTCACCTCGGTCGGTCAGGTCTATCCGCGCTCGCTCGACTACGACGTGGTCACGGCCCTGGTTCAGCTGGCCGCCGCGCCTTCCTCGCTGGCCAAGACGGTCCGTCTGATGGCCGGGCACGAGCTGGTCACCGAGGGCTTCAAGCCGGGGCAGGTCGGGTCGTCCGCGATGCCGCACAAGATGAACACCCGCTCCTGTGAGCGGGTGAACGGTCTGATGGTGATCCTGCGCGGCTACGCCTCGATGACGGGTGAGCTGGCCGGTGACCAGTGGAACGAGGGCGATGTGTCCTGTTCCGTGGTGCGTCGAGTGGCACTGCCGGATGCGTTCTTCGCCTTCGACGGTCTGCTGGAGACCTTCCTGACGGTGCTGGATGAGTTCGGGGCGTTCCCGGCCGTCATCGCCCGTGAGTTGGACCGCTATCTGCCGTTCCTGGCGACGACCAAGGTACTGATGGGTGCGGTGCGGGCCGGAGTGGGTCGCGAGGTTGCCCATGAGGCGATCAAGGAGAACGCGGTGGCATCCGCTCTGGCGATGCGTGAGCGGGGCGCCGAGCGCAATGAGCTGCTGGACAAGCTCGCGGCGGATGAGCGCATTCCGCTGGATCGAAGCGAGCTGGACGCCCTGATGGCCGACAAGCTCTCGTTCACGGGTGCCGCGGCCGACCAGGTCGCCGCGGTGGTCTCCCGTATCGAGGAGATCGTCAAGCGCCACCCCGAGGCGGCTGGCTACACCCCGGGGTCGATCCTCTGACCCCCGCCGAACTGGAGGCCGCCCGCGACCGCGTCATTGACGATGTGGTCGCGGACGGCCTCTCCGTGCTCTTCTGCGGGATCAACCCGGGGCTGATGTCCGCGGCGACCGGTCACCACTTCGCCCGGCCGGGCAATCGCTTCTGGCCGGTGCTGCACCGCTCGGGATTCACCCCGCGGCAGTTGAAGCCGGACCAGCAGCGGGAGCTGCTCGGCTATGGACTGGGGATCACCAATGTGGTGGCGCGGGCGAGCGCACGCGCCGACGAGTTGGACGACGAGGAGTTCCGCGAGGGTGGGCGCCTCCTCACGGCGAAGGTACAGCGGTGGGAACCCCGCTGGCTGGCCGTGGTCGGAGTCACGGCGTACCGCACGGCGTTCTCGCACAAGAAGGCGCGGATCGGGCCGCAGGAGCGCACCATCGGGGAGACAAGGATCTGGGTGCTGCCCAACCCCAGCGGGCTGAACGCGCACTGGAGTGCGGCGGCGATGGCGCAGGAGTACGCCAAACTGCGGGAGGCGGCACAGGCATCGGGCCTGGGCTGACGCTGTCGGTGCCCGACCGGCCGCCATACGGTCACTCGCGGGGGATGCCCAGCCCACCGGGGGCCAGCGGGGACCTACCTACCCGGTCACCCGGTGGGCGCGCGGAGGGGTTGACCTCAACTCGGCGTCCTGCTCGGTCAGGTGAACGTCGGGCGTGGATGGCGCCCGAGGGGGCAGCCGCGCTGGGCATGCGTCCCCAACAGTTGGTGAGGAGGTCGGTGGTTGGGCCCACCCACCAAGGATGAATCGGTACAGAACTACACTCTCTGGATATGAAGTCGATCGAAAACCGGTCGGGTGAGAACTTCTCCACCGCCGGCCGGACAAGCGCTTTGGCCAGGTGAGGCGCCGCTTGGACGGTCTCTGTTGGTTAAGGATCGGATGCGTTGCGTTGCAGCCCGTGCAGCAACCGTGCACGTCGTTCGGCCAGCGAGTACCATCCGGCAGACACACGCGCCCGAACTGCACGAGTGAGGGCTGGAAGGAAACATGGTGGGGCGGCTGACCGGCGGTGATCCGTCGCTGCTGCGGCGGATCAACTCCGCGGTGGTACTCCATGCTCTGCGAGGCGCGGGCTCTCCGACGCTGACAGATCTCACCCGAGTCACCGGCCTGTCACGGCCGACGGTGGAGGGTGTGATCGAAGGGCTGATTGAAGCAGGACTGGTCGCAGAATCGGTTCCCGAGGAGGGCGAGGCACGCCGCCAGGGCCGACCGGCCAGACGGTTCCGGTTCCGCGTGGAGGCGGGCCATCTCCTCGGCGTTGAAATCGGCCCCCACCGGATCGCCGCGCTGGTCTCCGGGCTGGATGGTCGCATCATCGGCGCGGGGTCCCGAGAGGTGTCGGAGACGGCGTCCGCGGACGATCGGCTGGAGCGGGTGCGGCTGGTGATCGCGGATGTACTGCGACGGACGGGGATCGCTCGGACCAGCCTGCGGGCTGTCGGGGTCGGCTCCCCGGGGATCGTCGAGGCGGATGGAACGGTACGACTGGGTACCGCGCTTCCCGGTTGGACCGGTCTGGCGCTGGGACAGCGCCTCCAGCGCTCGTTCCGCTGCCCCGTGCTCGTGGAGAACGACGCCAACGCGGCAGCCGTAGCGGAGCATTGGAAGGGCTCCGGAAAGGACTCGGACGACATCGTCTTCGTCCTCGCCGGACTCAGTCCTGGTGCGGGTTCGCTGATCGGGGGCAGGTTGCACCGCGGTTTCGGCGGTGCGGCCGGCGAGATCGGCGCGCTGCACCTGTTGGGACGTGAAGTGTCCCCGGAGACACTGCTCTCGCACACGGACGAGCCGCTCCATCCGCTGGACGAGCAGGCGGTGGCCAATGTCTTCGCCCTCGCCCGGCACGGGGACCCCCGCGCCAAGGCGGCGGTTGAGCGCTTTCTCCAACGGCTGGTGCACGATGTGGCGGCGTTGGTGCTCGCCCTCGATCCTGAGGTCGTGGTGATCGGGGGTTGGGCGGCAGGGTTGGACGGTGTGCTCGACCCGCTCCGCGACGAGCTGGCGCGGTACTGTCTGCGCCCGCCGCGGGTGACTCTCTCGCTCCTCGGTGAAGCAGCCGTGGCGACGGGTGCGCTGCGACTGGCGCTCGACCATGTCGAGGAAGAGCTGTTCGCGGTGGAGGGAACGGTGACGGCCCGCCACTGAGCCGAGGCTCGTGCGGCGGGCCGAAAGGTCCTGGGTGCCCCTCTCTGCCGAGTGCACGGCAGGAGGGGCCTACTCGGGGCGCGCGCTCAGGAAGCGCGGCGCTCCTCAGCGTGGTGGCTGATCTCCACGTCACCGGTGTCACCGAAGGTGAGCCGGCAGGTGTCAGCACGATAGGTCGCGACGGTCACGGCGGCGGTCCTGCCCTGCGAGAAGTACCGCGTGGTCACCACGAGCACGGGTGCCCCGGGGAGCCGGTCGAGCTCCTTGGCGTCGTCAGCACGGGCCGATCCCAGCTCGACCGAGCGGTCCTGGCCATCGAGGTCAAGACGCTGGAGCTCACGCAGCACGGCACGGGCCCTGGAGGGTCCGGAAGGTGCGTCTATGGCCGAGAGATCGGGCACGGACGTGGCGGGAACGTAGAGCAGCTCGGCCGCCACCGGGTGTCCATGGGAGACCCGCAGCCTGCGCAACGCATACGTCTCGTCTTCGATGCCGGTGCCCAGCATCCGGGCGACCGGTGCCGGCGGTACCGCCTTGGCGCAGTCGTATGACTGCCAGGTGTCCTGGGCCGAGCCCGGCCATGCCTGGCCTGCGGTGGAGACATCCACTCCGACGCGCGGCGGTGCGACGGTGGTTCCGACGCCGCGGCGTCGCTGAAGCCGTCCCTCCAGCTCAAGCTGTTCGAGAGCTTGCCTGAGCGTGGCTCGGGCAACCCCGAATCGAGCGGCGAGGTCCCGCTCGTTTGGCAGGATCTCGCCCACCGAAAAGTCTGAGTCGAGTGCTTCTCCGATCACGTTCTTCAGGTGCCAGTACTTCGGTTCCGGCACTGATTCCAGCTGCGTGGTCCCCACCCTGATCCTCCGCATTTCGCCGTGTCAGCGGCGGCTTTTCCGCGCCCTTGTTTATTAAAGGTTCCTGCACTATCTCAGCCGACGATAAGGCGATGAGGCACCTTGGTCAAGACCAATCCTGCATCGCCGCACCAGAAAATCGACTGCCTTATACAAGCGTTCATAGGGCGTTCGCATCGCGGCGAAGTGCGCTTTGCGCACAGTCCGCTTCTTTTCGACTTTTCGGACAACGGCCTCTGACGTGCGAAGCCGTGATTCAAAGGGATGCGATCGCGGCGAGTTTGTCAGGATTGCGCACGATGTAGATGCACTGAATGAGACCGTTCGCGATCTCCAGCTGGACGACGGTGTCCGGCTTTCCGGCGGAGAGGGCCAACAGGGCAGGAGCGCCGTTGATCTCCGCGAAGAGAAACTCCGCGTCCGGGATCGGGGTCCGGGCGATGGCGACGAGGAAACGCCCGATCCTGTCCGAGCCCGCCATGATCCGCAGTGGACCCCGGGACTTGCCGCCGCTGTCGCCCACGAGCCGCACATCCGGCGCGAGAAGGACCAACAGGGCGTCCAGGTCGCCCCCGGAGGCGGCGGTGAGGAAGCGCTCGGTGAGGTCCCGACACTCCTCGGGATCGACGTCGTACCGAGGCCTGCGTTCCTCGACATGCCTGCGCGCCCGCCCCGCGAGTTGACGTACGGCCGCCTCGGAACGATCGAGCGTGACGGCGATCTCCCCATAGGGATAACCGAACGCCTCACGCAACACGAACACCGCGCGTTCCAACGGAGAGAGCGACTCCAGCACCACAAGGACCGCAAAGGAGACCGATTCGGCCAGAACTGCACGTTCGGCAACGTCGGGAATGGTGGCCGCGAGGTCCGTGGAGATCGGTTCCGGAAGCCATGGGCCCGCATAGGACTCACGCCTGGACCGAATCCGGCGGAGCCGATCGATCGCCAGACGGGTGGCGATCCGCACAAGATAGGCGCGCGGTTCACGGACCTCGGAAGCAGCCGCTCCATCGCCTGCTTCCCGGGCTGACCAGCGCAGCCACGCCTCCTGCACTACGTCCTCGGCATCGGCGGCCCGACCCAGCATTCGGTAGGCCACTGCCATCAGCACGGGCCGGTGTTCTTCGAAGACGTCGGTCAGGGTGTCGGTCGCCACCCACCCATCCCAGCCGAAAGGGTGCCCGGGTGTCCAGCCGGGACAAAGCCACCCCGGCTTGAAGTGTCGGTCCCCTTGAACTCGAAGCTACCGAACGGTAATCATTACTGACATCCCGTCTACAGCAGCCGTACAGGGGCGACACGAGGGAGCAGCAGCCGTGGTAGCAAGTATTTCGTTCTCCGTCGCATCACCCCAGGGCAGCCGAAAACTGTCCGTTTCATATGAAAGGGCGGGGGCTGGAGAGCCTTTGCTCCTGCTGCACGGCATAGGGCACCACTGGCAGGCCTGGGAACCGGTCATGGGCATCCTGGCCGCCGGGCGCGATGTGATCGCCGTGGACCTGCCAGGATTCGGCGCCTCCCCGCCGCTGCCCCCTGGAGTGCCCTACGACCTGTCGACGGTCGGGGCTGTTCTCGGCGGCTTCTGTGAGGCGTTGGGCATCGACCGCCCCCATGTCGCGGGCAACTCCCTGGGTGGGCTGCTGGCTCTGGAGTTGGGTCGAGGGAGACTCGTGCGGTCGGTGACCGCGCTGTCGCCCGCGGGATTCTGGAGCGAGGCCGAACGGCGGTACGCGTTCAGCACGCTTCGGGCCATGCGTACGGGCGCCAGGGCGCTGTCACCCGCCCTGATCGACAGCCTGTCCCGGACGGCGGCCGGACGGATGGCCCTGACCGGGACCATCTACGCCCGCCCGGGGCGCCGTTCGCCCGATGCCGTGGCCGCTGAGACCCTGGCGTTGCGCGGAGCCACGGGGTTCCACCAAACGCTCGCCGCCGGCGGAGCCGTCCTGTTCAGGGACGACGTCCCGGACGTTCCCGTCACCATCGGCTGGGGCACCCGGGACCGACTGCTGCTGCGCCGCCAGGGCATTCGGGCGAAGCACATCATTCCGGGGGCCCGTCTGGTGCGGCTGCCCGGCTGCGGCCATGTGCCGATGAACGACAACCCGGGCCTGGTAGCGCGAGTACTCCTCGACGGCAGCAGCTGACGGAGAGCGGCCGACGACCCCACCCGGTCGTCATCGCACCGCGGTCTCGCCACTCTGATCGGGACACTGCGGTCGGGATCGTCGCGGACGAAATCGTCCCGGTCGGGATCGCCCTGGTCGGGATCGTCCTGGTCGAGGCCGGGGCTCTCCCCGCTTACTCCGACAAGCCCACGGCCTGATGACGGAGGGTGCCGCAGGCGGTGTCCCTCACCCCTCCCCGTCTCGTAGGAAGCCCGCGAGCCGGCGGTAGGAGTCCGCGCTTGCCCTCAGGTCGGGAGCCGGACCCCGCGGGCGGTCCGATGGGACGTCAGCGGGGCTGGCGCCCGGTCCGGTCGATCTGTCCGGCCCTCTCCGACGGTCCCGGCCGCCTGCCGTCCTCCCGCGCGGGTACCCGGCTGACGTTCTTCGTAGTGGCTCCGGTGGGGTCGTCGCGCTCCTCTTTGACGGAGGTCCCCACCGCACCACGCTCACCGAACACCCCGGAGCCCAACGCGGCGCCGGCGCCGACGAGTACGCCGCCGGCAGCCTGTGCGGCGCCCAGGGTGCCGGTGCCGACGAGCGGTGCGGTCAGGGCCGCCGTGACGGGGATGAGGCCGGTGAAGAGGGTGGCGCGCTCGGCGCCGATGCGCTGGATGCCCATGTACCAGGTGACGAACCCGATGACCGTGACGATCGCCGCCTGCCAGACCAGTGCCACTGCCTCTGCCCCATCGGGCATCCGAACGAAACGGGAGCCGTCCAGAACCAGGCCGACGATCGTGGACTCCACCGCGGCGACACCACAGACGCAGGCGGTGAGCAGCCGGGGGCCGAGCGGGCGCAGGACCGGAACGGCCAGGATCGCAAAGCCGACTTCCCCGATCAACGCCGCCACCGACCAGACGATGCCCGCCGTGTCCGCGCGGCCCCACCCCTGGACGGTGAACGCGCCAGCCGCCACCAGGAGGGCTCCGTACAACACGGGGCGGGTGGGGCGCCGGTGGTCGAGCATCGGTACGAGCACCGCGACGATCACCGGCGCACAGCCGACGAACACCCCCGGGACAGCCGGTTCGGCGGTGCGTTCGGCGGCCAGGATCGCCAGGTTGAAACCCACCATGCCGACCCCGGCGACCAGCGCGATCCGACCCCACTGGGCCGGGGTCAGCGCGCGCACCGGGCGGAGTGCCGCCCGACCTCCGAGCAGGGGCAGAAGAAGCAGAAAGGCGAGTGCGTACCGTACGGCCTGGCCGCCGGCGTAGGGGTACTCCCCCAGGACGCTGTTGGCAGTGAAGGAGGCTCCGACCAGGCAGTAGGCGAAGGAGACGAGCAGCACGCCTCGCAGGGCCTGGGGGTTCGTACGGGGTGCGGGGTGGTGGTCCATGGAAGTGACGCTAAGGATCACGGCGGCCCTCCTTAAGGTCCACTTCCAGTGCGTCATCGGGGACCAGTTGCCCAGCGAGGTCGCGGTCGACCACGGACCGACCGTTCGCGGTGGATCATGGTGAAGGGCCGGGCGCTCGATCGGGTGTCGTGATCGAGCCACGAGGGACGTGAGTACGGGGATGAGCCGGCCGGGTCGCTGCGGCTGTGGGCGAGGAGAAGGAGCGGATGCGGTGAGGGATCGAGGGGAAGGCGGGGCGCGGGAAGGAGGGCGCGCCGAGCACCAGGCGCCCTGGGCGACCGCCTGGGAGCTGCTGCTGCCCGCCGCGGCGGCACCCGCCCGTCAGCGGGGTCGCGCGCTGCAGTCCGCACTGCGCGACGCGGTTCGATCGGGACGGCTGGTGGCACGCACCAGGCTGCCCTCCAGCCGTGAACTCGCCGCCGACCTAGGGGTCTCGCGCGGACTGGTCACCGAGGCGTACGAGCAGCTGACCGCGGAGGGATATCTGCGCAGCGACCGGGGCTCGGGCACCTGGGTGGGGGACGCGGCACGCTCCGGCGTGCGGACGACGCGGGATCTCGCCCCCCGTACTCCCGGCCTGCGAGTGGACTTCCGCCCTGGGACGCCTGATCTCTCCCTCTTCCCTCGGACCGCGTGGGCCGCGGCGCACAAGTCGGTGCTGGCCCGGCTGCCTCATCATGCGCTCGGCTACCCCGACCCCAGGGGTCTGCCCGAACTTCGGACGGCTCTGGCGGCGCTGCTCACTCGGCGGCGCGGGGTGGTGGCCGATCCCGAGTGCCTCGTGGTGTGCTCGGGGGTCACTCAGGCGACGGCCGTGCTCGGTTCCCTGCTGCACGACCGTGGCGAGCGGGCGATCGGCGTCGAGGATCCGGGAAGTCCCAGCCATGGCCCGGTGTTCACCAGCGTCGGACTGCGCATGGCCGCTCTGCGGCTCGACGGCGAGGGACTGGCGATGGAGCCGCTGTACCGCTCGGGGGTACGTGCGGTGATGGCCACCCCAGCCCATCAGTTCCCCTCCGGAATTGCCTACTCCGCTCGGCGGAGGATCGAACTCCTCGACTGGGCGCGATCGGTGGACGGCCTGATCATCGAGGACGACTACGACGGAGACTTCCGCTACGACCGGGCCCCGGTGGGCGCGCTTCAGGGGCTTGATCCCGAACGTGTGGCATATAGCGGCTCGGTGAGCAAGTCCTTGGCCCCAGGCCTACGACTGGGTTGGCTCGTCGTGCCGGAACGGCTGGTCGACGCGGTCGTCGAGCGCAAGCGCACGATGGATCTCGGCAACCCGGCACTTGATCAGGCGCTGCTGGCGGACTTCATCGGCCAGGGCGGCTATGACCGCCAGCTGCGGCGGTGCCAGCGGGCGTATCGGGAACGGCGCGACGCACTCGTCGGAGCGCTGGAGGCGGGTTTCCCAGGGACCGAGGTGAGCGGTATCGCCGCGGGACTGCACATCATCGCCAGGCTGCCGGCACGGCATGGCCCCGAAGAGCTGTTCGCGGAGCGGGCGACTCGGGCGGGTGTGGGCGTACGACTGCTCTCCGACCACCGGATGCCGTCGGCCGGGGCAGTGGACAGGGCGAACCCGACCGAGGGGCCCGCTGGGAACGACTCGACCGTACGGCCGGACCCGTCCGGCTCGGCCCCGGCGACGCCGCCGGGGGTACCAGGCGCGGTCATGGGCCCGACGGGACCGCCTCCTTCGACGGGCGGGCCGGGAGCTCCGGGCGGTCCCGGGGTGAGCCTGGTGCTGGGGTACGCCCATCTGACCCCCTCCGAGATCGCCCGGGGGGTTGGACTGTTGGCCGGCCGGGCACCTGGCTGAGTGCGCTACGGACGAGCTGGCCCCGTGGGTTCCGGGGTGCGTGCCCGGCGCCGGGAACGGGCCGCCCCGGCGACCGCAGAAAAATCACCGAGGCGGCGGTGACCAGGAAGAACTCCGAACATTCAGCGGCTTCTGGCAGCTGAGCGGCGCCGCCGCGAGCGGTAGTTGTCAGTGCCAGGTCTTACCGTCCATTGCATGACGCGATCAACACAGGCGCTCGCCTATGTCCGCCCGTCCGCCCTTGAGTCCTCGGTGGACGGAGGGCTCCTCGGGCTGGAAACCTCGGGTGGGCTCACGCCGGTGGGTGCACAGCCGCACCCCAGCTTCTTCGCCGGCTTCCTCACCTCACCGCAGACAGCCGCGCGCGGCCTGCTGGCAGTCGCCGATGTGGCGGCGGCCCGCTATGTGGACCCCACTCCGCGCCCGCTGCTCGATCCTGTGGTGACGGGCAATGGCGACCGGCTGCGATTCGAGTCCTTCTCGGGCTGTTGCGGGGTCTATGCCCGTCTGGATGTGCTCCGTGAGGGGTTGGACGGTCAGGAGACCGGGCGGGGCACCACCAATGTGGACGTCAACAATCCGCTGCGGCAGGCCCTGTCCCGACTGACCGGGGACAGTCCGCTTCATCTGCGCGTGGGCCCCGGGGAGTTGGCGGTCACCACACTGGACGGCTCGGTGGTGGAGAAGAAGGTACCGCTGCCGGATCGCTGGTTGCGCGGATTCGCCGAGGCACAGGTAGCCACGGCGGGATTCGATCTACGGGCCGAGTTGTCCGCCGTGGAAGCCGTGCGCTTCCTGCGGTCGCTCCCCAAGTCGACAGGTCGGGCGTCTTGGGGGACGAGGTGGGTGGTGCCCTCGGGAAGGACCCTCCGGCCGACCACTCGGCCGGTGGCGGGAGCGATCAGTCTTCCGGGGCCGGAGCGGCTGACCACACTCCAGCGGGTACTACGCCACGCAACCGCACTGCGGGTGTACGGGCCGGCCACCCCCGGCGCACTCCCCGGGGGGTCGGCCGGGGCAACCTCCACCGCCTGGGAAGTCGTGCTCCCGGGGATGCGGTTGACGCTCACCCTCTCCCCCGAGACGCGTCGAGGGTTCTCCGGCGAGGGCGGTGTGCTGGAAGCACTGGCCACCGAGGAGGCCGCCCAGGACGCCGAGTTGATCTCCGTGCTACTCGCCTGGGAACCCGTGATCGATCCGGCTGATCTCGCGGCCCAGTCCGGTCTGACGGTGGCGCGGGTGCGCGCGGCCCTGGTGCGGCTCGGTACGGCTGGCCGGGTGGGCTATGACGTGGCTGACGCGGCGTACTTCCATCGTGAGCTGCCCTATGACGCCGACCGGGCGGAGCGTCACAATCCACGTCTGGTCGCGGCCCGTGGTCTGGTTTCGGCGGGGGCGGTGGCACTGGATGGGCGGGTGGCCTCGGTGACCTCGGGCGCTCGGGTGTACCAGGTCAGGGATGTCGACGGAAAGCTGCGCTGCACCTGTGTCTGGTGGACGGATCACCTCGGTGGACGAGGACCGTGCAAACACGCGCTCGCGGTCCGTATGGTCCGGCGCGGAGCCACCGTCGGCACGTCCACCGACACCCTGGACGCTCCGGCCGTCGCGGCGGGAGAAGGCCGATGAACGAGCTTCTGGAAGCAGTGCGGCAGGGGAAGTTCCGGGAGGTTCCCGGTCTGGTGGAGTCCTTGAGCCCGGCCGAGCGCAAGGAGTGTCTGATCGAGCTGAAGGCCCTGCGCACCGAGTTCCGCGGTGCGGACTTGAGCCGTTGGAAGGACTGGCGGGAGCGCAGCAATGCGGCGGCCGCCCTACTGGTCGCGGGCACCGGCTGTCTCAGCGGAGCAGCAGCCGCTGCTTCCTGGCTGGGCGCCCGAGACCTCCGCTCCGCGGCCGACCCGCCCCGCAATGTCATGATTGACCTACTCAAGGGCAGGGATCCCGACTGGCTCGGTGATATCGCGCATCGGCTCGCCGCTCGTGCCTCGACCGCCCAGGGCGACTACTGGTTGATCAATCGCCTCGTCCAGCTGTCCGGTTGTGCCACGCCGACCACGGACGGCTATGTGTACGGCTGGGTCAATGACCTGCTGCGACGGTCGGGGAGGACCCACCGGCTGCGGACCAGGCTCGCGGAGGACCCGCAGACCCCTCTCCTGGTTCCGCGGCTCTTTGAGACTCCCCAGCTCGCCGGGCCTCTGGGCTGGTACTCCCACCCCAAGAACCCCGACCACTGGCCATCGGTGCTCGTCGGTCTCGTCCAGGACGGCGTGGTGGAGCGGGCGGTCCTGGTCGACGGTTGTGTCGCGCGGCTGCTGCGTGGCGGCAAGCCCGGCGACATGGGTTTCTTTCTGGGTCTGTTGCGCCAGTTGGAGCTGACTCCACAGGAGGAGGAAGCTCGCATTCCAGACTGGATCGGGATGGCCGCCGATGGCACGGCTCAGGTGGCGGCGGAGGCTCAGGGGGTGCTCGCTCGGCTGGCCGAGAGCGGTGCTCTGCCCGTCCGGGCCCTTGCCGAGGTGTCGGGCGCGATTCTGTTCCGTACCGAGAAGAAGCTGGTCCTGGCGCAGCTCTCGCTGCTGGGCAGGGTGCTGCGAGGACACACTCAGCGTCGGAAGAAGACCAAGGGCGCTCAGGGCGAGGAGGCGGCCAAGAGCTCCGCGGCTGTCCATGAGCTCCTGCGGGTGATCGCGGACGCCTTCGGCCATGAGGATCTCGGCATCCAGGAAAGGGCCTTGAAGTTGGTTTCTCGCCATCTGCTCCCTACCGACGGTGACCTGCGCGTTGAGCTGTCCGCGGCGGCCTCGTTCCTGAGCCGGATGCATCGCGCGGCGGCGATCGAGACCTTTGGGGCGCTGGAGGAGGAGGACCAGGAGGAGTACCAGGAGCTGCTGCCGGCGGTCCCCGAACCGGTCAGGCTCGCTCCCGCGACCGACTCGATGGCAGAACTGGTGGCGGAGCTGATGGTGGTGGTGCGCCAGCAGCGTGGGGACTCCGGCGGGTTCGAGCGCGCGCTGGACGGCTTGGTTCGCATGGCCCACCGCGATCGGGAGTCCCTGATCGTCGAGCTGCGCGGTGCGCTCGCGGACCGTTGGTGGATGCGGCCTCCCATGTCTGACCGGCGCGATCTCGATAACCACTTCGACAAGGGCTCCTACGGGGTGGAGGTGGCGCTTGCCGCTCTGCTGGGGCGGATCTCGGACAAGCACGTCCTGGGTGCAGCGGCCACACCGACCTGGCGGTCCGGTTGCCCCTACAGCGGGCTCATCGCCATCACCGCGGCCCGGGTGTGGGAAGTGGCACACGCGGTCAGACACCGACCGGTTCCCTTCCTGCTCTCAACCCCGACCGGGGAGAGCGGGGTCCTCGATCCCGAGGTCCTGATCGGTCGGCTACGGGAGTATCGACGGCTCGGTCTGGAACCCCTGCCGACCGACTTCACGCAGGCGCTGTTGCGGGTCTCCCGGGACAACGGTGAGTGGGACCCGGGTGTGTTGGTGGAGGCCGCGGCGCAGTTGGGTACGGACGCGGGCGACCGGCTCGCCCTCTGGCTCAGCGGGGATGGCCCGCTGCTGCGTGCCCTGGAACCGGATCGGCTGGATGAGGCAGGCGGGACGAAGGAAGTGGCCTCCGGCGGCCTACTGCGGCATCCTGCCCGGGCAACACGACGGCTGCTGGACCGGACCCGCGAGCGGCTGGCCGTCCAGCGGGAGTTCCCGGCCGGATTCCGCTGGCTGAACCAACTACCGGACCCACGGCACCACCATGGCTACCCGTGTCTGAGCCGCTATGCGAACTGGCAGACCGTGGTGCCGCAGTGGCCAGCCGTACTTCCGCACCACCGGGACGCACTCGCGGGCTGGTTGGTGCCGGGGTTGTTGGAGGCCACGGTCGCCGATCTCCATGGCGGCGCGGATATCCGGGGCGTTTCATGGTGCCTGCCTCAGCTCGCCGAGGCGGCAGCCCCCAGCGGGGCGGCGGGTCCGGGGATGCACAGCGCTCTGGCGGCCGGTCTGGGAGTGCGTGTCGCCGATGACCGGCTGGCCGCGGTGGACGCGCTGTTGGTGCTGGCGGCCCGGCGGCAACTGGACCCCGATCTACTCGGCCGGCAGTTGGCCGAGTACATCGGGCATGGCCAGCTGAAGCCCAGTCGCGTCACGGACGCCCTGCGGACGGCTGCGACAACAGGTGCCTATGGAACGGTCTGGGCGATACTCGCCAGCGCACTACCCCGCCTCATTCGGTCGGAGAAGGCCGCCCGGGGGCTGGGCGCCCTGCTGACCGTCGCCGCAGACTGTGTGGAGCGTTGCGGTCCGCAGATCGGCTACCGGGCAACGATCACAACGGACTCGGCAGCCGTGGAACCCAGCGCGCCGGTGGACGCAGTCACCGGATGTGCGGACACCGAACCCACCACACGGGAGCCGAGGGCTTCCCCGTCAGCAAGCGCCCCGACTGCCGAGGCGGCGCCGGCCGAGACAGCCGGACCAGGGGGGACATCCACAGCCCGACAGCCAGCCGGGCAGGGGGAAGTCAGCGACGGACAGAAGTCCGCTCCAGGGGAGGTGACAGCAGCCCTCCCCTGGACACCGGCGCCCACCGCACCACCCACGCCCGTCCACTCTCCCCGTGCACATCCCGCAATGATCGAGGCAGAGGTCTCAGCGAACGGCCCGACGGACGCGGTTCGGATACCGGGTCTGGCGGAGTTGGCAGACCGTGGAGGCTCCTCCCAGTTGGTGAAGCAGGCGGCGAGGCTGATGGCGGCACTTCGCTAGTGGCGAGGTGCCCAGGGGCGAAGCGCCGCAGAGCGATCGCCAGGCTACGTCGTGAGGCTTTACCCATCGGTCATACAGCGTTCGTTGCCAGGCAACACGGCTCGGTCAAGGTGATGCCATGACCGAGTTGATGTTCGCGCGGAGTACCCGCCGTCCGCGCCACCGGCGGCGGGACCTCATCGGGCGGGCAGTGACTTTCGGGGCCGTGACCGCGGCCCTTCTCCTCACGGTCAGCGGGGTCATCATGACCGGCACCGGTACCGGCGGCGATAACGCAACCGATGCCAGCACCCCCAAGGGCGTGGGTGCCGAAGCCGACACGCTGACGAGCGGCGCTGGCACCTCGATCGTCGCGAGAGGCGGGCAGGGGGCGGGCGCCGAGTCCCATCCCAGCATCGCCGCGGTCCTTGCCCTGGCCAGCATCGGTGTCCTAGCCATCTGGTGGGTCTGCTGGTCGCACCGCCGTCGAGCCTCCGCGGCCGCGGTAGCGGCGGTGAGGGGCAGCCACGCAGCCCATGGCACCGTGCTCACCGAACACTTCCCCCACACCCTGGACCCTTCGCCTGGCCACGCGTCCCGTACCCCGGGCACGGCCCAGGCGACACAACCGGCGCGGCACGCCGAAGAGTCCCAGAGCGGTGCCGCGCTCCCGCACACCACCACCGGTCAGACGGCCACCGCCTCAGCGCCCACCGCCTCGGAGGGGACAACGGCGTCCGTCCCAGCCGGAGGCGGCACTTCCACCGTTGCCGACACACCGTTCGACGTGCCCGCCACACGGCCTGAATCCGGCCACGGCGACTCCATGGCCGGCGGACAGGCCACCACCTCCCCGGGCCGGGAGCAGCGGGAGACCGCGCTCTGGCGGATGCGTACCACCGTGCGGGACGCGCCCGGCAGTCTCGCCGCGATCTGCACGGTGCTCGCCGGGCTCGGGGTGGACATCCTCACACTCCAGACGCACCCCCTCACCGAGGGCACCGTGGATGAGTTCCTCCTGCGAGCGCCCCTTCCCGTGGAGGCACACCATCTGACCAGGGAGATCACCACCGCGGGTGGCAGCAACACCTGGATCGAGCGGGCCGATGCCCATGATCTGGTGGACACTCCCACCCGGGTGCTGGCCCTCGCCACCCGTACCGCCCTGGACTCCGCGGAACTCCCCCTCACCATCCGAAGGCTGCTGGGCCGTTGCACCATCAGATCCCGACCGGCGGTCTCCCCCAGCGGTCAGCGCCGCAGCGATCTGCCGCCCGTCGAAGGGGTACTGGACGGCACGGTGATGCGGCTTCGGGACGCGAGTGGGGGTTCCATCACCGTGGAGCGGCCCTATCTGCCCTTCACCCCGACCGAGTTCGCCCGGGTACGAGCACTCGTGGAGTTGGATGCCGCCCTCGGTACCCGAATACCCCGTGGACAGGATGTGCTGACCCTCGTCGAGGGTGCGGAAATCACCCTCCGCCGAGCGGGCCCCGCCGATCTCGGAGCGGCGAAAGCCCTGCATGAACGGTGCTCCGCTCGGGCCCTGCGGCAGCGCTACCACGGGCCGATCGGTGATGCCCATCGCTACCTCGGCCATCTGCTCGACCCGCGTTTCGGCCAGAGCCTCGCGGCCCGGAATCGGTCCGGACAGATGGTCGCCCTCGGCCATCTCCTCTGGGACGGGGACGAGACCGAGGTCGCCCTGCTCGTCGAAGACGACTGGCAGGGCCAGGGCCTCGGCGCCCAGCTGCTACGACGGCTGGTCGCTCTCGCCCGGGAAACCGGTTGCCGCAGTGTGTACGCGGTGACCCAGTCGTCCAACACCGGCATGGTCGCGGCGATGCGGGGCCTCGGTCTCCCCCTCGACTACCAGATGGAGCAGGGCACCGTGGTGATCACCGCACGGCTGGAGCCGACGGCTGCCGTACTCCACTGCTCCGGTGGTTCA
Organism: Streptomyces albipurpureus; assembly: GCF_023701525.1. GTDB lineage: Bacteria > Actinomycetota > Actinomycetes > Streptomycetales > Streptomycetaceae > Streptomyces > Streptomyces albipurpureus. The sequence goes on along the minus strand of NZ_JAMQAW010000032.1, from coordinate 59,789 downwards.
CCGAGCGAGGGGTCTGCGCACTGAGCGCCTGGTGGAGATCGCCCCAGAGGTCATCGACGTCCTCAAGCCCCACCGACAGGCGCAGCAGCCGATCACTGACACCCGCCGAGTGCCGGTCGCTCTCCGCCACGATGCGATGGCTGATGGAGGCCGGATGCTGGATCAGGGTGTCGACACTGCCCAGGCTGACCGCCGGGGTGATCAGTCGTACCGCGGCGATGACTTCGCGCGGATCGCCCTGGACCTCGAAGGAGACCATGGCCCCTCCGACGCGCGGATAGTGGACCCGGGTCACCTGGGGATGCGCGCGAAGGCGGCTCGCGAGTTCGGCGGCGGACGCGGAGGCCGCCTTGACGCGTACCGGCAGGGTGGAGAGCCCCCGTAGGAGCAGATAGCCCGCCATCGGATGCAGAACGCCTCCGGTGGCGAAGCGGACCTGCCGCAACTGGCCGGCGAACTCGTCGTCGCAGGCCACCACCCCGCCCATCACATCGCCATGACCACCCAGGTACTTGGTCGCACTGTGCAGCACGATCCGCGCCCCCGACTCCAGTGGCCGTTGGAGCACCGGTGTGGCGAAGGTGTTGTCGACGAGCAGCGGTACCGAGCCGCAGGCGTGCCGCACCGCCGCCAGATCGACTTCGGCGAGGGTGGGGTTGGCCGGGGTCTCCACCATCACCAGACCGGTGTCGGGGCGTATCGCCGCCGCGATCCCCGCAGGGTCGGTCCAGGTGACCTCGGTACCCAGCAGCCCCGCCGCGAGGAGATGGTCACTGCACCCGTAGAGCGGGCGTACGGCGATCACATGGCGCAGTCCTTGACTGGCCCGGACCAGCAGAACCGCGGTGAGTGCGGCCATTCCACTGGCGAAGGCGACGGCGTCCTGCGCGCCTTCGAGCCGAGCGAGCGCGGTCTCGAAGCGTGCCGTGGTCGGGTTGTCGAGCCTGGCGTAGACGGGCGGGCCATCCAGCCGTGCACCGGTGGCGGCGAAGGCGTCGATGCGTTCGGCTTCCTGGGCCGCGTCGTACGACGGGTAGGTGGTGGACAGATCCAGCGGCGGGGCGTGCAGACCGAGCCGCGCGAGATCGTCGCGTCCGGCATGGACCGCTTCGGTGGCCAGCGCCCGGGTTGCAGGGGCGGCAGAGGCTGAATTCTCCATGGCCGAAGGGTGAACAATTACCCGGCGGTGGCGGGATGATCCCGTGTTACGTTCGGCCAATGGCCGAAACTGTCGCTCTTGACCCGGTGGATCTCCACATACTCCGCCTCCTCCAGAACGATGCACGGACCACCTACCGCGATCTGGCCGCGGAGGTGGGCATCGCTGCGTCCACATGTCTGGACCGGGTGGCAAGGCTGCGTCGTTCGGGCGTGATCCTCGGCCACCGCCTCGCCCTTGACCCTGCCCGCCTCGGCCGGGGTCTCCAGGCGCTGCTTTCCGTGCAGGTGCGCCCGCACAGCAGGGAACTGATCGGGCCGTTCGTGGAACGCATCCGGGCGCTGCCCGAGTCCAGGGCCCTCTTCCATCTCACCGGCCCCGAGGACTATCTGGTGCATGTGGCGGTGGCAGACACCGCGGATCTCCAGCGGCTGGTGGTGGACGAGTTCACTTCCCGGCGCGAGGTGGCCAGGGTGGAGACCCGGTTGATCTTTCAGCAGTGGGAGTGCGGGCCACTGCTGCCGCCCTCACCTCAGGTGCGGCTGACGAGCGACCACTGATCTCGCGAGGGCGCGTACTCGCCCCCGGCTCGTCGCCAACTCGCTGTCAGCTCGCCACACGATCGCGACCGCCCGCGCGCGCCGACAGAGCCATACCGAAGAGTGGCAACTACCGCCAAATGACGCTACGGAGAGTGATGACGGCGATCATCGGCCCTATGGTGCGGCTACGGCGGCCAGCCGGTCGCCGCTCCAGCTCGGATCGACCCCGTCCGCCTCGCTCCAACGGCCCTGCCGACCCGTCCGGCGTAGCCGAGGGAGCAGGCGAGGACCCGCCCGCGCACACGGTGACCGACCACCACAGACCACCGAGAACCACAACAGTTCCCCCTCCGGCGGCGACTGGTCGCCGACTGGTTGACGACCCCGCCGACACCGCCCGCTGACCGACCGGTAAGCATGTTCGCTGTGACCGCTGACCTGCCGGTGGGCCTGTTACCAGTGACCGCTGACCGACCGCTGGCTGGTCAGCGGTGGAGAAATGGCCGGTCAGCGACAGTTCCTCGCCCCGACGATGGTGACGCGGACCCCCCGCTCGTATGAGGATGTGTGCATGTCAGTAATCCCCAGCAGCCCGCTGCCCCGTCAGGTCGCCGACGCGTATGTCGACGCCCTCATCGAACTGGACCCGACCGTGGGTACCTATCTGGGAGTCAGAGAGAGCTCGGCACTCCTCCCCGACTACTCACCCGAGGGTCAGCGGGGATTCGCCGAACTCGCTCGGCAGACCCTCGCCAAGCTCGACGACGCCGAGAAGCTTCCGGGTGCCGAGAGCGACGCGGAAAGGCGCTGTGGCCGGCTGTTGCGAGAGCGCTTGACGGCCGAACTGGGTGTGCTCGACAGCGATGAAGGACTGCGCACAGTGAGCAATCTGCGCTCCCCCGTGCACGAGGTGCGGGAGGTCTTCACCGTGACTCCGGCCAAGACGCCGGAGGACTGGGCCGCTATCGCCGAGCGGCTGCGCGCCGTTCCGCGGGCCCTGGAGGGCTACCGGGCGTCCCTGGAGTTGGGCCTTGAGCGCAAGCTTCCGGCCGGTCCCCGGGCGACCCGGACCAGTGTGGAGCAGATGACCGAGTGGATCGGTGAGGACCGCAGTTGGTTCGAGGACTTCGCCGCCGACGGCCCGACCGCCCTGCGCGAGGACCTCGACTGTGCCGCCCGCACCGCCACGGACGCCCTGATCGCCCTACGCGACTGGGTCCGCGATGTGTACGCCCCCGCCATCGTCGACGCGCCCGACACGGTGGGGCGCGAGCGCTACGCCCGCTGGTCACGCTACTTCAACGGAACCGATCTCGACCTCGATGAGGCATACGCCTACGGCTGGTCGGAGTACCACCGGCTGCTCGCCGAGATGAAGATCGAGGCCGAGAAGATCCTCCCCGGCGCGGGCCCCTGGGAGGCACTCGCCCATCTCGATGAGCACGGCAAGCACATCGAGGGGGTGGAGGAGGTGCGGAGTTGGCTCCAGGGGTTGATGGACGAGGCGATCGACGCCCTGGACGGCACCCACTTCGAACTCGCCGAGAAGGTGCGCCGGGTGGAGTCCCGGATCGCGCCCGCGGGGAGCGCGGCAGCTCCGTACTACACGGGACCTTCGGAGGACTTCTCCCGGCCCGGCCAGACCTGGCTGCCGACCATGGGCGCCACCCGGTTCGCGGTGTACGACCTCGTCACCACCTGGTACCACGAGGGCGTGCCGGGCCATCACCTCCAGCTGGCGCAGTGGACCCATGTCGCGGACCAGCTCTCCCGCTACCAGGCCACCGTCGGCGGAGTCAGCGCCAACATCGAGGGTTGGGCGCTCTACGCGGAGCGGCTCATGGACGAGCTCGGCTTCCTGCCCGACCCCGAGCGCCGCCTCGGCTATCTGGACGCCCAGATGATGCGGGCCTGCCGGGTGATCGTCGACATCGGTATGCATCTGGAACTGGAGATCCCCAAGGACTCTCCCTTCCGTCCGGGCGAACGCTGGACCCCGGAGCTGGCACAGGAGTTCTTCGGCAACCACAGCGGGCGCCCCGCGGACTTCGTGGAGAGCGAGCTCACCCGCTATCTGTCGGTCCCGGCCCAGGCGATCGGCTACAAGCTCGGCGAACGTGCCTGGCTACTCGGGCGGGAGAACGCGCGCAAGGCGCACGGCGACGCCTTCGACGCGAAGGCCTGGCACATGGCAGCGCTGTCACAGGGGTCACTCGGCCTCGATGACCTGGTCGACGAACTGTCCAAGCTGTAGGACGGGACGGTCCGGGACCCGGCTCACCCAAGGGCCTGGGTCCCGGCCACCGTTCGATCCCTCGAAACCCCGGCATCCCGGCGTCCCGGCGTCAGCGTCGGAAACCGCCTTCCGAGTCAACCACCTGGCCGGTGATCCACTCCGCCTCATCCGTGGCCAGCCAGGCGATCAACCGGGCGGGATCGTCGGGCATCCCCCAACGCCCGGCCGGAAAGCGTTCCGCCACCCGCTGGTAGTCCTCCCCGGTCAGATAGTCCGTATCCACCGGGCCCGGATTGACGGTGTTCACCGTCACCGCCAGGTCGGCCAGTCCCGACGCCAGTGAACGGGTGGCCGATGCCAACGCCCCCTTGGCGAGGCCATAGGCAATCTCCTGCGGCATCCCACCGGCGATGTCCTGACCCGATGTCATCATCACCACCCGTCCACCAGGGGCCGGCTCGGCCATCGCGGCGCGTTGACGGGCGTACGCCTGGATCAGCAGCAGCACCGAGCGGGTGTCCACCGCCCAATGGGCATCGAGCACGGCCGCGTCGATCTCGTCCAAGGTGCCGTCCAAACCGCTCAGGGCGTGATTGGCGACGAGGATGTCGATCCTGCCCCCGAGCGCCTCGGCCGCCGCGCCCATCAGCGCGGCCGGAACAGCGCTGTCGGCGAGATCGCCAGGGCCATGGCACACCCGGGCCGCAGGGTCCCCCAGCGCCTCCCTGACTCCGGCCGCCACCGCTTCGGGCCCCGCCGGGTCGGCGCCCCAGGGCTGAGCCGCGTCATGGGGGACATGGTGGTGGAGATAGACGCTGGCGCCGTACGCGGCGAGTCGGCGGGCCACCGCATAGCCGATGCCACCGCGTCTGCTCGCGCCGGTGACCAGGGCGGTACGGCCGCGCAGCGGCAAGGGGTCGCGGCGCAGGGCGGCCGGTGCCGGATCGGGGTAGAGGGGCATGGCAGCCGATCCTGACCGACCGTACCGACCTCTGTCAGTTGGATTTACGGCGGGCTACGACGGCATCGATCCCGAGGTCGGCTGGTCCCAGGAGGCTTCGGCCGCTCGGTCAGCCGCCCAGCGGAGCCGTCAACAGTCGAACGCCCGAGCCGTCCCGTTGTTTGACCACTTCGAGTTGGGTGGGGATACGTCGGCGGAGGTCGGCGACATGGCTGACGATTCCCACGCTGCGGTCCTGCTCACGCAGGGAGTCCAGGACATCGAGCACCTCGTCGAGGGTCTGTTCGTCGAGGCTGCCGAAGCCCTCGTCGATGAACAGCGTGTCAAGCCGTACGCCACCGGCCTCCTCGGTCACCACGTCGGCGAGGCCAAGGGCGAGCGCGAGACTGGCGAAGAAGGTCTCACCACCGGAGAGGGTCGCCGTATCGCGCTCGCTGCCCGTCCAGGAGTCGACGACATGAAGTCCGAGCCCCGCCCTTCTGCCGCCGGATCTGGCGTCGGAGTGAACCAGCGTGTACCGACCCGATGACATGCGCTGGAGCCGGGCGGACGCCGCTGCCGCCACCTGTTCGAGACGGGCCGCCAGGACATAGGACTCCAAACGCATCTTGCGTTCGTTGTCGGCGGAGGTGCCCGCGGTGAGACCCGCGAGCCGGGCCACCCGGTCGTACTCGGCGCGCACTGGCCCGAGCCGCGCCACCTCGGTGGCCGCCTCCCGTGACAGCCGGGAGAGTTCAGCACATCGTTCCCGGGCCGCGGCAAGGCGGGATACGGCGTCGCGCAGGACCCGTTCGGCGGCTTGCTGAGCGGCCTCGGCCGCCTCTGGGTCCGCAGCGGGACGCTGAGCCGCGGCGTATGTCTGGGGGTCGGCAAGCTGGTCGGCGACTGCCGCGGCCTCGGTTGACCAGGTGTCGACGCGCTGCTGGAGAGCGCGCTGCCCGGCCTCCGTGAGGAGGGCGTCGGCGGCCTCCCCCGGGGTGCTGAACCCGGCTTGGAAGGCAGCCTCGGCGAGCCGGCCGTCGGCGTCCTTGAGTCGCTGGGCCGTGGTGTCACAGGTGCGAGCGGCCTCGGCCGCCTCGGCGAGCTGCTCCACTCGGCGCTCCAGCTGAACGGCCAGTTCAGCGACGCCTCCCTCACCGTCACAAACCCGCTCAAGCTCCGCTGACAGCGCTCTCTGCTCTTCGTCCAGCGCGTCCCGCCGGGACGTCCGGGCAGCGGTTCGCCGCTCTACCTGCTGGCGCACGGCAAGGCGCTCCTGGTGCTCGCGCTCGGCGTGGTCCAGTGCCTCCTGCGCGGCATGCAGACCGGAGGCGAGGTCGTGGGCCTGCTCTCGTTCGCGCTCCAGTCGGGAGACCAGTGACATCAGTTCCGCGACACTGGGACCGCAGCCCGCCGCGTCACCGCTGGCCGGGTCCGCCTCCAGCGCCAGGTCACCCGAAGCACCTTCTGGGTCCAGGAAGCTCGCGCCCGATACGGAACCCGCCCCCGTACCCCCGGCGGATTCCGGCCCGCCGCTGAGGGTGTGGGGAACGGCGCGGGCTTGCTGTCTCGCTCGCGCCAAGGACTCGTCCAGCACCGCCCCCTCGCGTTCCGCCGCGGCCTTCGCCGCTTCCGCACGGCTGTACGCCTCGTAGGCCGCGTCCTCCGCGGCCGGCTCGACCCGGTCGCCGTCCAGGGGCGCCGGGTGGGGGTGTTCGGCGGAGCCGCAGACCGTGCAGGGAGCACCCGGGGTCAGATTCGCCGCCAGCTCCGAGGCGATGCCCCGCAGTCGACGCTCCTTGAGATCAAGCCAGTTCTCCTTCGCCGCCGCCGAGTGGTCCCGCGCCCCGAGCAACCGCTGCGCGGCTTCCTCCCTGCGGACGGTCAGCCGATCGCGTTCCTGGGCAGCGCCCAGTCTGGTGCGGGCCGGGCCGAGCCGCGCGGCGAGATGTCCGGAACGGGTCGCCGCCTCCTGAGCCCTGGTGATGCGCTCGCGACAGCCGTGGCGCAGCGTGTCCCAGCCGTCGAGCCACCCCAGCGCCTCGGCGAGGATGTCGTCATCGTCCCGGGAGCGCCGGTCGAGCTCCGCCCGCTCTTCGTCGATCGCCGCGCAGCGCGTTTCCGCCCGGCGGGCGGCGTCCAGTCCACCGAGGTCCTGGCGGAGCCTGCGCTCCAGGGCGGACAGTTGCTCAGCACCGGCATCGGCCATGTCCGATGGCAGTCGGCCCCGGGTGCTCTCCCGGGTCCTGCTCGCACTCTGGTGCTCATGTTCGGCGTCATCGCGCAGTCGCAGCGCGGGCCGCACCCGCTCGGCCTTCGCCGCCCGCTCCCAGCGCGCTTGAGCTTGTTCATGCTCGGCTCGGTGCAGTGACAGCGCCTCGTGCCGGCGTTGCGCGTTCTCGTACCGCTGCTGGAGGTGGTGGAGTTCTCGTTCGCCGTCGAGCAGGGAGCGTGCGGTGGTCCCTCGGCTCTCGGCCGCCAGCAATTGGTGCTCGGCGATATCCGCTCGTTCCCCGGCCGCTGAGCGGGCGATGGCCGCCCAGGTCAGTACGGATTCGCCGAGTCCCGGATCGCCCGGCTGCTGGCTGGGTACGGGCCAGTCAGCGCCCGCCGCACCGGCTGCCTGCTCCATCCGGTGGGCGACGGCGAGGAGTTGCTCATCACCGGCCCGTACCCGGGCCTCGGCGGCGCGCCGGCGTTCGGCGAGCCGTTCTTCGACCGCGGCGAAGCGGCGGGTGTCGAAGAGCCGGCCGAGGAGTCTGCCGCGGGCCTCGGCGTCGGCGCGGAGGAAGCGCGCGAAATCGCCCTGCGGCAGCAGGACCACCTGGCAGAACTGGTCGCGGTTCATGCCGACGAGCTGGGTGATCTCCTCACCGATCTCCTGATGGGAACGGCTGAGCGCCTGCCACTGCCCCGTCGCCTCGTCGTACTCGCGCAGCCAGCTTTGGGCGCGCTCGGGGGTGAGGCCCTTGCCGTTCTTCTTGGGTCGGAGCTGGGCAGGGCGGCGAGAGATCTCCAGCCTCCGCCCTCCCACGCTCAGTTCCAGCACCACCTCGGTGAAGACGCCGGCCGCCGCGTGGTCGCTCCGCAGCGAGGTGCCGGGGCTCTGCCGGGCGCCGGGCACGGTTCCGTACAGCGCAAAGCACACGGCGTCGAGCACCGAGGTCTTGCCTGATCCGGTGGCACCGTGGAGAAGGAAGATCCCCCCTGCGGTCAGGGCGTCAAAGTCGATCTCCTGTTCACCCGAGAACGGGCCGAAGGCGGTGATGGTCAGCCGGTGGAGCCTCATCCGGTCCCCCGTCCGATGCCGTGGGAAGCCTGGCGGCCGCTTCGTACTGCTCCGGTCGTGCGCTGGGACACCACGCGTACGTCTCCGCTCTCCTGTGCCGCGGTTGCTACCCGCACCTCGTCAAAGGCCTCGCGCAGCACGGCGCGCTCCTGGTCGTCCGGCTCCTCGCCACCGCGCACATGTGCCACGAAGTCCTCGGCGACCTGCTGGTCGGCGCGGCCCCGCAGTCGTTGCGCGTAGGACGGGATCGCCGGGCCCCCAGCGGGCCGCTCAGGCTCGAAGACCAGGCTGAGCGTGTGCGGAAACCGGGTGGTCAGACGGGCCATCGGATCGACCGGACGGGCTGCGTCGGTCAGGGTCGCCTCGACGAAGGACCCGGTGTGGCGGTCGAGTGACTCATCGGTGAGTAGTCCATCGAGTGTGCCGCGGAGCCGGGCGAGCGGACGGGGGGTGGGGGTGTTGACGCGTTCGGCGTGGATATCACCGTGCGCGTCGAGGTCGACGAGCCACATGGTCTTGCGGTGGGTGGACTCGGAGAAGGAGTAGGCGAGCGGGGAGCCGCTGTAGCGCACTCGGTCGGTGATGGTCTGGCAGCCGTGCAGATGACCGAGGGCCGCGTAGTCGATGCCGTGGAAGACCCCGGCGGGCACGGCTGCGACCCCGCCGACGGTGATGTCGCGTTCGCTGTCGCTCTCCTGGCCGCCGGCGACGAAGGCGTGGGCGAGGACGATGGAGCGGGTTCCGGCGGGGCGGGTCGCGAGATCGGCCCGCACCCGGCCCATGGCCGCGGCGATCACGGCTTCGTGATGGGCCTTAGCGGTCTTGAACTCGTCCTTCACCAGTGCCGGTTCAAGATACGGCAGTCCGTAGCACGCGATCTCCCCATGGGCGTCGCTGAGCAGGACGGGGGTCGCGCAGCCGGTCGGATCGGTACGGAGGTGGATTCCGGCGCGGTCGATCAGCCCCGCGCCGACCCCGAGGCGGCGGGCGGAGTCATGGTTGCCGGAGATCATCACCGTGGGTACCTGGGCCGCGGCGAGCCGGTGCAGGGCGTCGTCGAAGAGTTCCACCGCGCTCAGTGGCGGCACGGCGCGATCGTAGATATCGCCCGCGACGAGGACGGCGTCCACCTCACGCTCATGGACGGTGGTGATCAGATGGTCGAGAAACGCGCTCTGGGCCGTCAGCATGGGCACTCGGTGGAGCGATCGCCCCAGATGCCAGTCCGAGGTGTGCAGAAATCTCACGTGACGACTCCGAACCGCATGTCTCCCTTTCCCCCGGCCCATCGGGTGCCTTTGGCGTGGCACCTTGACGGCCGCTCCCCGTCCGCCCCTGCCTGATGGCGGCGCCCCCACGTTATCCCCGGTCGGTGCGGCGTCTGGCAAGGACCTCGAGATTTCCCCCCGGGACCTACGAGATGGGCCTATGAGCACCCACCACCCACCCCATGGGATATAAGGGGCAAGTTGTACGGTGTGGAGCGTGTCACCTGCGCTGGGCACTCCTAGCGGATGCCAGGCCAGGGGCCCGCCTGGGGCTGCTCCGTCCGAGGTCGGCATGATGCCCGACAGGGATGCGAGCCGCATCAACCGATCGGTTGACCGTGCCGTCCCCCGTTGTCTTCGCCAAGCCCAGCCGGTACGGGCAGGGGAGGGCGCCACTGCCGGCGCAGGATGGAAACAGAGCAGGACGAGCGGCGTCCCGGGCCGGGAACGCCCTGGCTGACGGGAACCAGCCGCCGCTCCCGGTTCACCACCCCTTGTCCGATCCCTCACCTTCGTTTGGAGACACCATGAACGCTCGTCAGACCGGCGTCCGACTGCTGGAAGCCGCCCGAAGCGGCGATGCCGACGAGGTGCGGGCCGCGCTTGACGCGGGCGCCGATGTCGAGACGCGTGACGGGGATGGGCGCTCCCCCCTGCTGCTGGCCTCGCTCGGTGACCATGTCGCGGTAGCGCACACGCTGGTCGCCGCGGGTGCGGACCCCGATGCCCAGGACAGTCGCCGGGACAGCGCCTGGCTGGTCACGGGTGTGACCGGCAGTGTGGAGATGATGCGCGCCCTACTGCCCGCGGGGCCGGATATGACCGTGCGCAATCGATTCGGAGGCGTCTCACTGATCCCGGCCAGTGAGCGCGGCCATGTGGCCTATGTGCGAGCGGTGCTCAGCGAGACCGATATCGCTGTCGACCACATCAACGACCTGGGGTGGACCGCCTTGCTGGAGGCGGTGATTCTCGGCGATGGCGGAGTACGCCATCAGCAGGTCGTGGAGTTGCTGATGGCAGCGGGCGCAGACGTGGGCATCGGAGACTCGGACGGGGTCACCGCGCTCCAGCACGCGGACCGCCGCGGTTTCCGGGAGATCGCCACCCTGCTGAAGTCGGATCGATGAAGCGTCGGAAGCTTCCCCTCACGGCCCTGCTGCTCACAGCCGCGCTGGTGGGTTGCTCACCGGACACCAGCGGCGAGCAGCCCACCGAACCGGCCCGGGCGACCACCACCGCGCCCACCGACGCGTCCCCAGGAAGCACCACTCCCGCGGGCACCCTGCTGGTCACCGACTTCGGCGCGGACACCGTCACCTTCCTCCACCCCGAACGCGGGCCCTTCGCCTCCGTGCCCGTGGGCACCGCACCGTACGGGCTGGCCGTCGACGCCTCGGGTCGGGCTTGGATCGCCACCGCGGAAGGGGTCGCCGTCGTCGATACGCGCACTCGGCAAAGGGTCGATCGGATCCCCTATCGCACCGATACCGGGCCGGTCACGGATGGTGAGTACCGTGGCGGCGGAATGGGGATCGCGCTCTCCCCCGACGGCACACGGGTCTACGTCGGGGTGAATGTGCCGGACGGTCCGGGTGTGTTGGAGGTGATCGACACCGCCGAACGCGAGGTGATCGACACCGTCCCCGTCGGCCGGCGCCCCTTCGACGTCGATGTGTCGCGCGATGGGCGGGAGGTGTACGCCACCAATCACGACTCCTTCGATGTGACCGCGGTACGGGCCGACACCCTGGACGCTCGCCGCTTCGAGGTCGCCCCCTACGGCACGGAGGGCGGCCTTGGTTCATGGCTCAAGCCGCACTACGCGGTGGTCGCGGCGGATGGGAGGCTGCTGTTGCCGTTCGAGGGCGAGAAGCTGGCCGTGCTCGATCCGCGTACCGGACGGGTGTCGGTGGCGAAGATGACCGCCAACACCCATCAGCACGGAGCCACCCTCACCTCGGACGGCACGCTGCTGGTCGTCGGCACGGGGCCCATCGGTTCCGGCGACAAGAAGGCGTCGCTCACCATCCGTGCCCGGGACGGCAAGGAGCGAGTGGTCGCTCTCGACGGCCCTCATGAGGATGTCACCGCCTCAGCGGACGGGCGCACCGCGTATGTGACGGGCGGGTTCACCCGGGACGGCTACTGGAACGGGATCACCATCGTCGACCTTGACGACGGCACGAGCCGCAAGCTGCCCGGTGGGGAACGCCCCTTGGGAATCGCGGTCCTGACCGGCAGCTGACCGGGCGGCCCCGCGGGTCCGGTCGACGCTCCGGCAACGGCAGATCCCGAGGGGCGATCCCCCAGCCGATCGGCGCGGGGCTCGATCGGTGGATCGGGCAACAGCGATCGGGCCAGCGCGAAGTCGTCACCAGGCACCAAGCGCCCAGCCAGTGGTGAAAGGCCAGTCGTCGGGGGCCGGTGCTCAGAGGTCCGTGCTCAGTGCTCAGGGGGCCCATATGCCTCGCCGCCCAGTTCACACCGCGCGGTCCCGGCCGTGGCGTCCGCCAGCCAGGCGCGGAAGCCCGCAGTCTCGGCTTCCGGCAGCCCGATCTCCAGGGTGACCTGTTCGGCGTAGCGCACCTCGCGCACCGCCCGTCCGGTGGCCCGGAGATCGTTCTCCAACCTGCCCGCACGCTGATGGTCCACCGTGACCGTGACCAGCCGGTAGCGCCGTCGAACGATGGTGCCGAGGTCGTCGAGTGCCTCGCCGACCACTCCGCCGTAGGCACGAATCAGCCCACCAGCGCCGAGCTTCACACCCCCGTAGTACCGCGTGACCACGGCCACGGCAAAGCGAACATCGCGCCGCAACAACATCTGGAGCATCGGCACCCCGGCCGTACCGCCCGGCTCGCCGTCGTCGCTCGCCTTCTGCACGGAGGCATCGGCACCGATCACATAGGCGAAGCAGTTGTGTGTGGCGGTGGGGTGCTGGCGACGGATCCGGGCGATGAACGCCTGTGCTTCCTCCTCGGTCGCGGCGGGTGCGAGCCCGCAGATAAAGCGCGACCTGTTGATCTCTGACTCGTACACGCCCTCGCGGGCGACCGTCCGGTACTGCTCCTGCATCGACCCAGCCTATGCGGCATGGGGAGGGGAATGCTCCGGCCGGGGTGTCCGTTGTCGTCGGTATGGACGCAGACACGGAGAGCATCCGCAGGATTCTGACCGGGACCGGTGACACCTGGGCGGTCGTCGGCCTGTCCAACAACGAGTCGCGGGCGGCCTACGGCGTCGCCCGGGTGCTCCAACGCTTTGGCAAGCGCGTCGTGCCGGTCCATCCCAAGGCCGAGGCGGTCCACGGTGAGCAGGGCTACGCGAGCCTCGCCGACATCCCCTTCGCCGTCGATGTGGTGGATGTCTTCGTCAACTCCGAGTCGGCCGGGGCCGTCGCCGACGAAGCCGTGTCGATCGGGGCGAAGGCCGTGTGGTTCCAGCTCGGAGTGATCGACGAGGAGGCATCCGTACGGACGCGCGCGGCGGGGCTCGACATGGTCATGGACCGTTGCCCCGCCATAGAGATTCCGCGGCTCGGCTGAGCCGCCGGCAGCTGGCGCCGGGGGTCGGCGAGGGGTGGTGTGGAAGTTCTCCTCCCCGCTCCTCGACCCCGGCCAGCAGCTTGGTGATCGAAGGGTTCGGGCGCTCTCAGACGCCCAGGCCCTCCAGGACCAGCGCACCCGGTAGCCCGGCGAACGCCTTGCCGGGCACGATCAACTTCCCCCGTCTGCGCCCACTGCCGATGAGTACCCACGGAGTGTCCACCACGGCCGGGTCCACCAGCAGCGGCCAGTTCCCGGGCAGTCCGATCGGAGTGATACCGCCGTACTCCATCCCGGTCTCACCAGTGGCGATCTCCTGGGCGGCGAACGATGCCTTGCGGGAGCCCAGTTGCTTGCGTACGGCACCGTTGACATCGACGCGGGTGCGGGACAGCACCACACACGCGGCGAGCGTGGACTCGGTGCCGCGCTTGCCCACCACCACGACGCAGTTGGCCGACTGATCGAGAAGTTCCCTGCCGTGGTGCTCGACGAAGCCCGCGGTGTCCGCGATCTCCGGGTCGGTGTCAACGTAGATCAACTGGTCGGCTGGAATGTCCCCGTGCCATCCGCGGACGGCGTTGGCCACCGGCGCTGTCAGCAGATCGAGACAGTCCACAGCAGGTCGGGCATGGTCGAAGGTTCCGATGGGAGCGCGCATGGCGCTCACGCTAACAGCGTTGATCCGCAGCTCGGATGCTCGTTTCCCACCGGCGAAGGGCTCCGGGACCGGACGGCCCGCCAGCGGCCGATGCGCGCGTACTCGATCGGGACCCATCACCATGGGTGGGCGCTAGCGGACGGGTGGGACCGAGACCGCCATCGTCATCTCCACGGGCTCCACTCCCTCATTGCGATAGCCGTGGGGCACATGTGCCTCAAAGGTCGCCGAGGTCCCGGCGACCACCGGGTAGGACTCATGATCCACGACCAGGGTCAGCTCACCGGCCGTCACATGGAGCAACTCCACCGTCCCCTCGGGGTGGGCATCGGACTCACTGCCGTCCCCTGGCATCAGCCGCCAGGCCCACAGCTCCAGCGGCCCGGGCTTCTCGGTGCCGATGAGAAGAGTGGTGGAGCTGCCGGTGGAGGTGGACCACATCCGTACCGCGGCTTCCGGTGGCACGAGTCGGACCTGCGGGCCCTGCTCGTAGTCGAGCAGGGTGGTGATGCTGATGCCCAACGCGTCGGCGAGCTTCACCGTGGTTCCCACACTGGGGTTGGTGCGCGCCTGTTCAATCTGGATGATCATGCCGCGGCTCACTCCGGAGCGGGCGGCGAGGGCGTCGAGGGTGAAGGCCCGCTCACCTCGCCAGTGCTTGAGGTTGCGGGCGAGCGATTGGGTGAGCTGATCGAGGTCCGACACAATAAGTCCACTATCTTCAATGACAGAGTCGAATATTTTGCACTACGGTGTGCTGCACTGAATCGTTCACCACACTGTACTGCGAGGCGCGATGACAGCACTGTTCGCCCTGGCCACCAGCCTGCTGTGGGGCCTGGCCGATTTCGGCGGCGGGCTGCTCACCCGACGCATCCCGGCACTCACCGTCGTGGTCGTCTCCCAGACCATCGCAGCAGCCGTACTCGCCATGGTCGTCGTGACCACGGGCGCCTGGGACGAAGCCGGGCCAAGACTCTGGTACGCGGTGGGAGCCGGGGTCGTGGGCACCGTGGCGATGCTCTGCTTCTATCAAGCCCTCGCCCTCGGGCCCATGGGCGTGGTCTCGCCGCTGGGCTCCCTGGGTGTCGCCGTCCCGGTCGGCGTGGGGCTGATCGTCGGAGAACGACCGGGGCTGCTCCAGTTCGCCGGGATCGCGGTGGCCGTGGTGGGGGTTGTCCTCGCGGGTGGGCCCGAACTTCGCGGCGCGCCCGTCCAACGGCAGGCCCTCCTGCTCACCTTGACGGCGGCCATCGGTTTCGGTGCGGTGATGGCACTGATCGCGGAGGCATCGGCCTCGGTCAACGGGCTCTTCCTCGCCCTGTTCGTGCAGCGCGTCACCAATGTGGCGGTCGGCGGCGCGGCCTTGTGGGCATCAGCCCGACGCGGCGGGCGGACACTGCCCGAAGGCGGTGGACCGCGGATCATCCTCGCCTCGCTGCCCGCACTGGCCTTTGTCGGCCTCGCGGACGTGGCAGCCAATGGCACCTACTCCATCGCCGCCCAGAACGGCCCGGTCACCGTAGCCGCGGTGCTGGCCAACCTCTATCCCGTGGTCACCGTGCTGGCCGCGCTCGTCCTTTTGAAGGAGCGGTTGAAGGTGATCCAGGCAACCGGCGCAGGGCTGGCGCTGGTGGGCACGATCCTGCTCGCCGCCGGCTGACCCGCCGTCCGCACCGGGTCGGCGCTCAACCCTCCTGGGACTTCTCCCACTCGGCGAGCGCGAGCAGTTCCTCCGGTGTGACGCCTTCCGGGATGGGTACGGGCGCGGGCGTCCGCAGGGGTGGCTGCCAACCGTGCTCCGCGTCCCAACTCCGCACCACCCGGGCCGGAGCGCCGGCGACCACCGAGTGGTCGGGCACCTCTCCACGCACGACAGACCCCGCGGCCACCACGACATTGCGTCCGAGCCTGGCGCCGGGAAGCACCACGGCCCCGGTGCCCAGCCAGCAGCCGGGACCGATCTCCACCGGTTCCGTACGCGGCCACTGCTTGCCGACCGGCTGATGCGGATCGTCATAGCTGTGATTGGTCGAGGTGATGTAGACGTAGGGGCCGCAGTAGGTGTCCGAACCGATGACGACCCGCGTGTCGGCGATGACATGGCTGCCGCGGCCGAGCACGACTCCGTTACCCAGCGTCAGAATGGGCTCCGGCCCGAGGTCGAGTCCAGGCATCATTCCCGCCGTGAGCGTGACCTGTTCGCCGATGATGCAGTGGTCACCGAGTTCGATCCACGACTCACCGAAGACGGTGCCCTGCGGGAAGGCCAGCCGGGTGCCCTGCCCCAGCCTGCGGAAGTCCAACCGCCCCGGATGATCGGCGGTTACCGCTCCCACTTCCTTCATCCAGTTCCACCCGCCCTGCGCAGCGCGGGTGAGCGCCCGCCGCCACCAGCCAGAAGGCGAACTGGAGAAGAACGTGTTTCTGTTTCCCGACACCTGCCCACGGTAGTCGAGAAGGGAGGGCGCCGATCAGGGCGCCCGGCTGTGATGTTCGCCCCATGACGGTGCGTCCACTTCGTCCGGGGGTGCTAGGGATCGCACACCCGACCCATAGGCCGGGTTGGCTGAAAACAATCGCTCCAATGCACAATCGCACAACCACACAAAACCCATTCGCCACACAGGCCGCAAGGATCACGCCAGGGCACTGAAGGGTTGGCTGAGGGGACGGCGGTTATGGCGGATTTGCCGCCTATCACGTTCCTTGGCGTGGAGTAGTGAGTTCGGGACTAAGTCCTCCAATCTGCGGGCTGTCGGCCCTGTGCGGACTTCCCCGCTGCGGCGCGTGACTAGCATGAGGTCGCATACGTACGGAAGATCACCGTCAGTCTCCGGTGCCCGTCCAGTACGGCCGTCCGCACCACACCGGCCGGCCCGTCTGATCTCACCTTGTTCTCCCGGGGGGTCCCCCGGATTCCCCGGACTCAAGCAGCGAGGGACCGAATGTCAGTGCCAGTCGCGCCGAAACCGCGCAGGATACGAACACCACGACCGTTGCCCCTCTTCATCCCCTTGGGGTCGCTCGTGGTGGCCGGCGCGGTTGGTGGCGCCGCGATCGCCGCGGCTCCCGCCGCGGCCCGCAACTGGGTGGCGGCCGCCGTCACGGTCGGCTGGGTCTGGGTGGCCGCGGTCACCGTCGCCACCACCCTGAACGCACGGCGACTGCGCAGCAGGACCACCGTCGCAGGTGATGAACTGCGCTCGCTCCAGACGTACTCGGCCCAGGCCGGCGCGGACTGCGCGCACTTGGTGAACGTGACCCTGCCGTCCGTCGTCAAGCGGCTGCGGGACGGGGAGTCGGCCGAGAGCGTACTCAGCAACACCCCGCCACCCGGGGACCCGCAGCTACGGCGGGTGGTGCAGACCTTCGCCACCGAACTCGCCGCGAGCGAGGAGCGGGCCCGTATCTCGGGGGCAGACAGCATCAACGCCGTGCGGCAGTTGGCCCAGGCGGCCGACGATCTGGACCGGCTCACCACCGTGACCCTGCCCGCCGCCATCGACCGGCTGCGCAACGGCGCCTCGGGCGATACGGCCCTCGCCGAGTTGGAGCAACCCGCCGATCCCCGGCTGCGGGTGATCCTGGACTCCATCGTGCGGGAG
Organism: Streptomyces albipurpureus; assembly: GCF_023701525.1. Taxonomy (GTDB): domain Bacteria; phylum Actinomycetota; class Actinomycetes; order Streptomycetales; family Streptomycetaceae; genus Streptomyces; species Streptomyces albipurpureus. The sequence continues at coordinate 42,538 of NZ_JAMQAW010000032.1, read as the reverse complement.
TTCGCCTTCAGCGAGCGTCGCGCGGCGGCCGCCCAGGGCGCCAGCGCCAAGGTGCTGAGCCGGGTGCAGGCAAAGGCCGTCAGCATGCTCGCCGATCTCCGGGACATGCAGGATCGTCACGGCGAAGCGGTGTTCGGGGATCTCCTCAAGCTCGACCACAACACCTCGCAGCTAGGCCTTCTGACGGACCGGCTGGCCCTGCTGATGGGCGGCCGAGCGAGCCGGGCCTGGAACAAGCCGATCGGCATGGAGAGCATCCTGCGCGGCGCGGTCGGCCGGATCGCCGCCTACCAGCGGGTGAGGCTGCACTCCTCCAGCACCGCGGCGGTGGCCGGCTATGCGGCCGAGGGCGTGATGCACCTGCTGGCCGAGTTGATGGACAATGCCGCGAACTTCTCGCCGCCGATCGACGAAGTCCATGTCTACGTCGAGGAACGCAGCGCCGGAATCGTTGTCACCATCGAGGACAGCGGGTTGAAGATGGCCGACGCGGCCATGCGGCGGGCCGAGGAGGCCGTATCGGGCCGGGCCACTGATCTGGCCACCCTCCAGAGCACCCGCCTCGGGCTGGTCGTCGTGGGTCTACTGGCCGTCAAGTACGGCATGAATGTAAGTTTCCGCCCCTCTTCGCGTGGCGGTACCGGGGTCGTGGTCCTCTTTCCACCGCAGCTGCTGCACCAGTCGCGCGGAGTCGGCATCGAGGCACAGCTTCCGCTCCGTCCCGCTGAGCGCGCCCCGGATCGACGTCTGCCGGAGGCGCTGCCCGCCGCGCCCTCCACTCCCGCATCCGGTTACTCAACCGCTCCTGGAACCTCGCTCCCCGCACAGAACGGACCCAGGGTGGCTACTCCGAACGGCCTTCCGGTACGGCCGCCGGGCCGCACCATGGCCGCCGCGGACAGAGGCCGCGGGGACCACTCCGCAACGCCCCCGGCGCCCCAGCCTCCGACCGCTCCACGACGAGATGCCGGTACGCAGTTCGGCGCGTTCCACCGCGCACGCAAGGCATGGGACGAGCAGTCCCCCAAATCACCGGATCAGTAGCCCCCGGTGACCGGCTCGGCGGGAACCGTCAACACCATGTGCGACGCGCGACACTTACCTCACCAGATATGGCATATATGCCAATTGCACCATTGAGTTCGCCAGACAGGAGGCACGGGCAGGTGACCGGATCGTCCGGCGACACCGGCCCCATCCAGATCATGCAAACCACTGACAACAGCCTGACTTGGCTATTGGAAGGACTTCTCGAACGCACCCCGGGCACTCGCCATGCCCTCGTGCTCTCACGCGATGGGCTGAAGCTCTGCTGGACCCCGCATCTGACGCTCGACCAGGCCGATCAGCTCTCGGCCATCTGCTCGGGCATTCAGGCGTTGGCACAGGGAGCGTCGGCCGAGTTCGGTGACGGCAGCGGTGGCGTACGGCACTCGATGACGGAGTTCCACGGCGGGTTGCTCTTCATCGTGGAGGCCGGTGACGGAGCGCATCTGGCGGTTGTGGCCGCCGATGGCGCCGACCCGGGAGCCGTAGGGCACCAGATGAGCGAGTTGGTCGAGCAGATCGGCGAGCACCTACGGGCTGAACCGCGTACTCCGGTAGCGGAGAGTCCCCGCTCATGACACGCCGCCCCGTCGACATGGGTGACCCAGACCGGCTCTACACCGTCACTGGTGGCCGCAGCCGCACCGACGACGACATGTTCGACCTCGTGACACTGATCGTCAGCGAGTGCGGACCGTCACCGGGGATGCAGTCGGAGCACATACGGATTCTGGAACTGTGCCGGCACCCCACCGCGGTCGTCGAGGTGTCCGCAGAACTGAAACTGCCGATCACGGTGGTACGGATTCTGCTGGGGGATCTCCTGGCGACGGGGCGAATCACCGCACGCCACCCTGGACGGGCGCGCTCCCTCATCGACCTGCCCGACTCGGCACTCCTGGAGGAGGTGCTCCATGGACTCCGCAACCTCTGAACTACCCGGCCGAACTCCGCTGGTCGACTCCGCCGAGACCGGACTGAAGATCGTGATCGTCGGCGGCTTCGGGGTGGGCAAGACCACGCTGGTGAAGTCCGTCAGCGAGATCCGGCCGCTGAACACCGAGGAGGTGATGACCCAGGCGGGCGTCGGAGTCGACGACCCGGCCGGTCTCACCACCAAGACCACCACCACGGTCGCCTTTGACTTCGGCCGGATCAGTCTCAACGACCGCATGGTCCTGTATCTGTTCGGCGCCCCGGGCCAGGAGCGGTTCTGGTTCCTGTGGGACCGCCTCTTCGCCGGCACACTCGGCGCGGTCGTCCTGGTCGACACCCGTCGGATGAGCGATTCCTGGTACGCCATCGACCGGCTTGAACACCACAACACGCCCTTTGTCGTGGCGGTCAATCGTTTCGACAGCGACCCTGCCAGCTTCTCGCTCGACGAGATACGTCAGGCGCTGTCCCTGCCCGCCCATGTGCCGCTGGTCGAGTGTGACGCTCGGGTCCGTAGTTCCGGCAAGCACGTCCTGATCAGCCTCGTCAATCACCTTCATGAACTGGCCATGGGCCGGGAGATGACACCATGACCGACCTCACGGAACCCGCGACCGGCAACGGACCGCCCGCTGGATGCCCGGCCCACGGGGGAGCCATGCGGCTCGGGGGTCTTGAGTTCCAGCAGAGCCCCTCCGAGCTCTATCGAGCGATGCGGCGCGAGTACGGCCCGGTCGCGCCGATCCTGCTGGATGGCGACATTCCGGCCTGGCTGGTTCTTGGTTACGCCGAGGTCAGCTATGTGACCAGCCATGATGATCTGTTCGCCCGTGATTCACGGCGCTGGAACCAGTGGCCGTCGATTCCCGCCGACTGGCCCCTGATGCCCTTCGTCGGCTATCAGCCATCCGTACTCTTCACCGAAGGCGCCGAGCACCAGCGCCGAGCCGGAGTGATCACCCAGGCGCTGGAGGGCGTGGATCAGTTTGAGCTCGCGCACTGGAGCAGCCGCATCGCCCATCAGTTGATCGACGCCTTCGCCGGCAGCGGGCGGGCCGAGCTGATGGGTTCCTATGCTCATGCCCTGCCGATGCGGGCCGCGGTGCAGATGTGCGGAATGCCCGCCGGGGGTGACGACACCGAGGAACTCGTGCGTGATCTGCGGATCACCCTCGATGCCCACGAGGGCGACGATCCGGTGGCCGCCTACGTCCGGGTTCAGGAGCGCATTCAGCAACTGGTCAAGGACAAGCGGTCCGCGCCGGGTCCCGATGTCACCTCCCGGATGCTCGTCCATTCGGCCCAGTTGAGCGATGAGGAGATCGTCCAGGACCTGATCTCCATCATCGCGGCGGCCCAGCAGCCCACCGCCAACTGGATCTGCAACACTCTGCGACTACTGCTGACCGATGACCGCTTCGCCCTGAATGTCTCAGGCGGTCGGCTCAGTGTCGGTCAGGCGCTCAATGAGGTGCTCTGGCTGGACACTCCCACCCAGAACTTCATCGGCCGATGGGCGGTGCGCGACACCCAGCTCGGCGGTCGACAGATACGGGCGGGTGACTGTGTGGTGCTGGGACTGGCCGCAGCCAACACCGACCCGCAGATCTGGCCCGAGGGCCATATCGGGGCCGAGAACTCGGCGCATCTCTCCTTCAGCAACGGCGAGCACCGATGCCCCTATCCGGCACCGCTACTCGCCGATGTGATCGCCCGTACCGCAGTCGAGACGCTGCTGGAGCGACTGCCGGATGTGGTGCTTGGCGTGGAGCCCGAGGAGCTGACCTGGCGCCCCTCGATCTGGATGCGCGGATTGACCGCGCTCCCGGTCCGTTTCACCCCGGTTGTTCGCTGACCCTCAGCAACCGGCTGCGCTTGCCGAGAACACTCAGCAGCCCGGCTCGCCCCGCCTCTTGACAGGGCGAGCCGGACCAGCGGAATGCGGCTGGCCCGCCACGAGGGTGAACCGCACCGGCACTCGCGGCCCGGCCCACCCCCGTCATGGCGCAGGACGGGGCGGACCAGCGATGTACGGTCAGCCCGCCACGGGGGTGAACCGCACCGGCAGTGCGGCAGGCCCGCGGGTGAACACCCCTTGTTCCCGAGGCTCGAAGCCATCGGCGAGTCGCATGTCGGGCATCGCGTCCAAGAGTTGGTTGACCCCTGTCTCCACCTCTGCCTTGGCGAGCAGGGCACCCACACAGAAGTGCCGGCCCAGTGCGAAGGCGAGATGGTCCGCGGCGGCGGAGAACGCGCTGGTGGTGGTCAGGTCGTCGCGGAAGATGTCAAAGCGATCCGGGTCCCGGTAGCGCTCCTTGTCCCGGTTGGCTGCGCCTATCAGGCAGGTCACCGTGGCGCCGGCCGGGATGGTGCCACCGGAGACGGTGACATCGGCCGAGGTCTGCCGCATGATCATATGAACCGGCGGGGTGTAGCGCAGGGTCTCCGCGAACGCCCGGTCTATCAGTGAGCGGTCCGCCCGGACCGCGGCCAATTGCTCGGGGTGGGTCAGCAGATTGGCGAAGATGCTGGCGATCGCCTTGTCCGTGGTCTCACCGCCGGCGGCCAGCAGCAGTGAGCAGAACGCCTTGATGTCCTCGTCACTCATCTGTACGCCGTCGACCTCGGCCGCGCAGAGCGTGGAGAGCAGATCGTCTCCGAGGCTCCCCCGGCGCTCTTGAATGATCGGAACCATGTACTCGGCGAACTCCACCCGAGTGCGCTCACCGGCCGCGGTGACCTCGGGATCACCGGACAGATTGCCGAGAAAGGCGATGACGGTGGTGTACCACCCGTGGAAGCGGGCGTGGTCCGCCTTGTCGAGCCCCAGCATGTCGGCGATGACATTGACGGGGAAGCGGGTCGCGAAGGAGTCGACGAGATCGGCTTCGCCCCGATGTCGAATCGCGTCTATCAGTTCCCGGGCGTTGCGCTCGATGACGGGGAGGAACTTCTCCTGGAGATCACGGCCTCGGAAGGCGGGAGCGACCAGCGCCCTGCGTACGGCGTGTTCACGCCCGCTGAGCTGGATGATCGTCCGACCGTGCACGGGTTCGATCTGCCACTCGTAGTTCTTGGTGGTGTAGGCGGACTCCTTGTCCTTGAACGCCCGCTCCACATCCGCATAGCGCGAGATGAGGTAGCTCTGGGTGGGTTCATGCCAGATGAGGGGCGCGTGGTCCCGCATGACGCGATACGCGGGGTAGGGGTTTTCGGCGAACTCCGGGGACAGGATGTCGGGGACCTGCTGTGCGGTGGCCATGATCGCTCACTCTCAGCGGTAACGGACGACGCACACAAGGTTATTGACCAGTCATCGGCCGAGACAGATGGGTCTTGGCCGAATCTCATACATTTGGTCGCCCCTTTCGGCCATGGCGTGATCATGAACTGTCTGACTATGAGAGGACATGGTCATAGTTGATTACTGTCCGTATGTCCCGCAAAGGGCGGGGCTCTGGATACGCGGGGAGCGCAGGCGCAGCAATGAGCCACCGGTTGGGCTGAGTGGCTGACGGGACGGTGAGTCGCGCCTACTGCGGGCACATCCAGATCGGCGCCTCGCCCAGGGTGGGATCCGTCCAGGGCAGGGCGTCAACGGCGCCGGAATGACCTGGCGCCACGCCTCTGACGGCCCCGCCTCGGACCTCGATCCGTCACGGCTGCGGACGCTTTCGGCGTTTCGCCGCCCCGTTCACCCAGTGCGGTCGGGTCGCTCGCTCAGTGCAGCCGGGTCGCCCCGCGGTGCTCCTTCGCCAGATCCAGATAGACCGCGGCGTTGGTCTGGATGGCGGCCCGCTCCTCCTCAGTCAACTCGCGTCTGACCCTTGCGGGCACACCCGCGACGAGTGAGCCGGGCGGGATCTGCATCCCCTGGGGAACGAGGGCCTGAGCCGCGACGAGGGACCCCGCACCGATGTGCGCGCCGTTGAGGACGGTCGCCCCCATCCCGATGAGTACGCCGTCCTCGACGGTGCAGCCATGGAGAACGGCGTTGTGGCCGACGGAAACCCGCTCACCGACGGTGACCGGGTGCCCTGGATCAACATGGACCGAGCAGTTGTCCTGGATGTTGGAGTCGGCGCCGATCACTATCGGACCCAGGTCGGCGCGGAGCACCGCGTGGTACCAGAGGCTGGCCCCAGCCGCCATGGTGACATCGCCGATCACCACGGAGGTGGGTGCGGTGAAGGCAGCCGGGTCGATGTTCGGGGCCTTGCCACCCACGCCCGCGATCCATGCCTCAGCCGTCACGGCGATCTCCTTCCAGGGCGCCCCTCGCCGGCGCACACCAAGCAGCCTATCCAGTGGCTCACCCGCTCTCAGGAGTGGGGGCGCAGGGTCCATACGATGGTCATCTCGCCGCTCACCGCGCCGTCCGCGCGCTGGATCGCGATGTGCACCGGAAACTCCGGGCGCGCGCCCCCGTCGAGTTCGGCGATCACCTCGGCGACCGGGCGGCCCAGGGTGGCGGTTGCCGTGACCTCCCCCATCGCCAGCTTCCGGTAGCCGATCTCGGCCCGGACCGCGAGCGGTACCGCCCGGCTGAGCTGCCCGCCGAAGGCCGCGAGCACGATGGCTCCGCTCGCGGATTCCGCGAGGGTGAACATCGCACCGGCGTGCGGACCGCCCACATGGTTGTGGAAGTCCGGCTGATCGGGCAGGCGCACCACGGCACGCTCGGGGGTGGTTTCCAAGAACTCCAACCGGAGGGTCCTGGCCATGGGAACGGTAGCGGCGAGCATCTCGCCGACGGACATCTGGTCAGCACTCATGGCCACGATGTTACTCACGAGTAGCGGCGATTGGCCATCCCCAGACGGACCCGTATGGCAGCAGAGGAGCGACCCGCCTATGGTTACCAGCCATGTGGCCAGGACAGCAGCCGCCCGGGGGCGAGAACCCGCAACAGCCGAACCCGTACCAACAGCCGGGTTACCAACAGCCGAATCCCTATCAGCAGCCGGGATATCAGCAGCCCAATCCGTACCAGCAGCCAACGGTGCCGCAGTACGCCGTGCCGGGACAGCCGCCCGGCGGACCGCAGCCCCCGCAGGGGGGCCAGGACAACAAGAAGCGCACCACGATCGTCGCCATCGTTGCCGCGACGGCCGTCGTCGCCACAGCGGTGATCACGGGTGTGGTCGTCTTCCGGGACGACGGAGAGGGTTCCGAGCAGGGCAAGGACGGGCCTGCTGCCTCATCGGCACCGCCGGCGTCACCGGCGCAGCCGACGGCGGCACCGTCCACCGCGGTGGAGAACCCCCGCGGCGGCGAGGACGCGAAACCGACCATCGCCGGCTGGAAGGTCGTCACCAACCCCAAGCACGGCACCCAGTTCGATGTGCCGCCGACCTGGGAACTCGTCGGCTCGGGCGTCAGTACCGGCTTTGAGGACAAGAAGAAGGGTGATGGCACACCCCTGGTCGTCATGTCGGCCCCGGGCCGCTACAAGAGCAAGTGGTGCTCCGTCGACTCCGACAAGGACGGCAGGGCCGAGGACTGGAGCCTGGGCACCGCGGGCACCAAGGGCGGCAAGGGCGCCAAGGACAGCCAGACCGCCGCGTTGAACGAAGCGGGCAACTGGGTGTGGGCCGCCTATGCGCAGTTGGAGCCCAAGGGCACGGTCAAGGTGGAGAAGTCCAAGCCGTACACCACCAAGTCCGGGCTGGTCGGCAGTGTGTCGACGGCCACCGCGGTCGGGGTGAAGAAGCGGACCCGCTGCGACACCGACGGCAAGTCGATCGCCTTCTCCTTCAAGGACGACAAGGGCGACTTCAAGTCCTGGGTCTTCTACGGCACCAAGGGCAATCCGGACGAAATCCCGGAGGCCACCATCCAACAGATCCTGAGCACGGTCCGATTGGCGGCCACTTCGGCCGGCTGACCGGCGAGTTTGGGACTCCTGTCCATTTTATTTCGTTTGGCAGTGCGATGGGCAACCGGGATAGTCCACAGGTGACCTCTGCCTCCCCCCACACCCGCCGTGTCCGCAGACCCGCATGGGCCGGACGCAACTACACCCTGCTGACCGTCGCCGCGGTCATTGCCAACCTGGGCAGCCACGGAGCAATGATCGCGGCGGCGTTCGCCGTGATGGAGACCGGCGGTGACGCGGGAGAGGTGGGCCTGGTCGCGGCGGCCCGCACCATCGCCCTCGTACTCTTCCTCTTGGTCGGCGGCGCGATCGCGGACCGACTGCCCCGGCACCGGGTGATGGTCGCGGCCAACGCGCTCAACTGCGTATCGCAGGCGGCCTTCGCCCTGTTGGTACTCGGGGGCGAAGCCCAGCTGTGGCAGATGATGGTGCTGTCCGCGCTCGGCGGGACCGGCCACGCCTTCTTCAATCCGGCGGCCGAGGGCATGCTGCTGTCCAGCGTCAGCGGATCGCAGGCGAGCAGGGCCTTCGCCTTCTTCCGGATGGCCATGCACGGCGCGGCCATCGGGGGTGCCGCCATCGGCGGCGCCATGATCGCCGCCATCGGCCCCGGCTGGGTGCTCGCCGTCGACGCGGCGGCCTTCGCGCTGGCGGGTGCCCTCCGTGCCTTTCTCGACGTCAGCCACATACGTCCACGCGAACCCGGCGGCGGGTTGCTGGCCGATATGCGGGAGGGCTGGCAGGAGGTCCGCACCAGACCGTGGCTCTGGGCCATCGTGGCGCAGTTCTCGGTGGTCGTGGCGGTGGTCGCGGCCGCGGAGGGGGTGTACGGCCCCTTGGTCGCCCGGGATGAACTGGGCGGAGCAGCGCCCTGGGGCCTGGCGCTCGCCGCGTTCGGGGTGGGGACGATCTTCGGTGCGGTGTTGATGATGCGGTGGAAGCCGCGACGGATACTGCTCGCCGGATCGTTGTGCGTCTTCCCCCTCGCGGCGCCCTCCGCCGCGCTCGCCGTGCCCCTGGAGGTCGAGGGGTTGATGGCGGTGATGTTCGTGAGCGGCATCGCCATCGAGGTGTTCGGTGTCGCCTGGATGATGGCGCTCCATCAGGAGATCCCGGAGGACAAGTTCTCGCGGGTCTCTTCGTACGACTGGTTCGGTTCGGTGGCGATGGTGCCACTGGCGACCGCACTGGCAGGCCCCGCGGAGAGCGTCTTCGGGCGGAGCAACGCCCTGTGGGGGTGCTCCGTGTTGGTGGTACTGGTGACGGCTCTGGTGTTGCTGGTGCCCGATGTGCGAAATCTGACCATACGTTCCAGGGATGTCGCCGGGGCTGAGCCGATCAGGGAGTCAACCGATACCGAAGGCCCCGTCGGGCGGCTGGGGTGATGGCTGGGCATCGTGATCCCGGACGGGCTCCGCGGCCCCGATGAGCCGTGCCAGCCCGCTGCCGTGCTCGACACGGGCGGGAAAGGGGTCGGCAGCAGTGCGGCGGGCGAGGGCGGCGATGTCCAGCGGAGCCTCGGAGGCGAGGAGGAGGACATTGCCGAAACGGCGTCCACGCAGCACCGCGGGTTCGGCGATCACCGCGAGTTGGTCGAAGACGGTGCCGAAGGTGGCGAGCTGGCGGCCGAGGAAGGCGAAGGGCGCGCTGTCGGCGAGATTGGCCGCGTAGACGCCACCGGGCCGCAGCACACGGGAGACAGCCCGCGCGTACTCCACCGATGTGAGGTGACCGGGAACCCGGGAGCCGCCGAAGACATCGGCGATGATCAGGTCCGTGCTGTGGGTGGGAGCCGCCGCGATCCACTCCCGGGCATCGGCGGCATGTACCTCGATGCCCGCGTCAGCGGGTAGGGGCAGACACTCCCGCACCAGGGCGAGCAGTCCACGGTCCCATTCGACGACCTGCTGGCGGGAACCGGGCCGGGTGGCGGCTGTGTACCTGGGCAGGGTCAGCGCGCCCCCGCCGAGGTGCAGCACCTCGATCGGGGTGCGCTCGGGGGCGATGCTGTCGATGAGATGGGCGAAGCGCCGGGTGTACTCGAACTCCAGGTGGGCCGGCTCGTCCAGGTCGACGTATGACTGGGGGGCGCCGTCGACGGTCAGCAGCCAGGCACGGGCCCGGTCGATGTCGGGCATCAGTTTGGCGGTGCCGTGGTCCACAGTTCGGGTCACGGGTACGGATTCGTCCACCGCTCCATTGTGCGTCGTGCCGGTGTGCCCGCCGCCCGCGGGGACGGGCACACCGGCATGCGGGCCCCCAGGCCGGGCGTTCTCGTGGCCCGCCCAGGGGTTTTGCGCAGCTCGCTCAGAGCACCTCGGTGATGGTGCCGGCGCCGACCGTGCGTCCGCCTTCACGGATCGCGAAGCCGAGCCCTGGCTCCAGGGGAACGGCGCGGCCGAGCTCGACCGTCACCGCGACCTGGTCGCCGGGCCGCGCAACCGCCTGCTCACCCAGGTCAACGTCCCCCACGACATCCGCGGTACGGATGTAGAACTGCGGCCGGTACCCGGTGGAGACCGGGGTGGTACGTCCTCCTTCACGGCTGGAGAGGACATACACCTGCGCGGTGAAGCGGGTCCTTGGCACCACGCTGCCCGGTGCGGCGACCACATGTCCGCGCCGGACCCCGTCCCGCGGGAGCCCGCGGAGCAGTAGCGCCACGCTGTCGCCGGCCTCCGCGTACTCCATCGGCTTGCCGAAGGTCTCCAGACCGGTGACCACGGTGGTCCGCGGCCCCGAGTCCGCGCCCAGGAGCTCGACCCGGTCCTGGACCCGGATCGTGCCGCGCTCGATGGCCCCGGTGACGACGGTCCCGCGCCCGGTGATGGTGAGCACGTTCTCCACCGACAGCAGGAACGGCGCGTCGGTATAGCGGACCGGCGTCGGCACATAGGTGTCGACGGCGTCGAGCAGCGCCTCGATGGCGGCGGTCCAGCGGGGGTCGCCTTCCAGGGCCCTGAGCCCGGAGACCCGGACGACCGGAGCCGCGTCACCGCCGTACCCATGCGCGGTGAGCAACTCGCGGACCTCCAACTCGACCAGGTCGGTCAGCTCATCGTCGCCCGCGTCGGCCTTGTTGATCGCGACGACCACATGGTCCACACCCACCTGACGGGCGAGCAGGACGTGTTCGGCCGTCTGGGGCATCACTCCGTCGAGGGCGGAGACCACCAGAATCGCGCCGTCCAACTGAGCGGCCCCGGTGACCATGTTCTTGACGTAGTCCGCGTGTCCTGGCATGTCGACATGGGCGTAGTGCCGGGTGTCGGTCTCGTACTCCACGTGCGCGATGTTGATGGTGATCCCGCGCTGCGCCTCCTCGGGCGCCTTGTCGATGCGGTCGAAGGGCACGAAGGTGCCGGTTCCGCGGTCGCTGAGGACCTTGGTGATGGCGGCGGTCAGGGTGGTCTTGCCGTGGTCGACATGGCCCATCGTGCCGATGTTGAGATGCGGCTTGGTGCGTACGTACGCCGTCTTGGACATGGCTGGTTCTTCCTCGGATGCACAGTGCGGTGGTGTGAAGTGGACCCCATCGGCCTGCCGACCCTCCCCCTGCGGGGTCCGCCGGACGATCCGGGAAGGGTCAGCGTCGTGCGCCGTCGAGCGGGGCGCAGAGGGCCGTGGCATCAGCTGCTGCGGCAGCGGCGGTGGCTTCGACCACCGGGAGGAAGTCGGCAGCCTTCGGCTTCGCGTCCGCCGGAGCGGACTGCGCGGCGAGGAAGGCGTACCGGAACATGCAGCGATCATTGCCGAGGGCGGCCGAGCACGTCGAATGGTTTTCCCGCTGGGGGAGTTCGGCGCTGGCACACCACCCCGGGTGTGGCGGTCAGAGGTTCTTCAGCGCCTCGCGCGCCGAGAGCGGGGAGAGTCGGTCCCGGGCCGATGCGACAAAGGCGCTGACCGCCGTCGGATCGGTCTTGGCGTACTCCCGTAGGCTCCAACCGATTGCCTTGCGGATGAAGAAGTCAGGGTGGTCGGCGCGCCGCAGGCAGTAGCGGAAGAGCCGTTCGCTGTCGGTGGCCTGCTTGTACCGCAGTTGATGCAGCAGGGCGGTGCGCGCCACCCAGAGGTCGTCGTCCTCGATCCATCGGTCCATGTCGCGGGTCAGCGCGGGATGCGCGGCCACCAGGGGCCCAACGGTGTGCGCTGCGAGCGCGTCGACGGTGTCCCACCAGGAGTGGGTGCTCACCAGCCAGCGTGCGGTGGCGAGGAAGTCAGCTGAGCAGCGACCCGCATAGCGCCGAAGGTAGTCGGCGGCGAAGTAGTGGTACTCCCGCTCGGGCAGTTGCCAACAACGCACCGCGATGGCCGTGCAGTCCTTCTCCTCCGGCCGGGGCAGCCCCTCAAGCACCGTACGGGACAGGGCTCGGCGATCGGGCGTGCGGATGCCGAGGAAGGGGGCGATCCCCTTCATATAGGCGGCGGCTTCGACTGCCCGAACGGGTTCGGCCCCGGTCGGGAAGACCGTGGTCAGCCGCTCCAGGACCGTGTCGGCCAGTGTGCTGTGGAGTACGGCTGGGGTCTGTTGGCCACGCGTCATGAGGCACACATTACGGCGATCATATCCCGATGTCGGTTAGTCTCCCCGGATGTTCGAGCCCGTCCCCGCGCCTTCCTCAGGTCTCGCAATCCGCTGTGCGCGAGTGCTCTTCTCGCCTTGGTCACGGCTGTCCCTTCTGGTGCTCATGTTGGCTTCGGCCGGGGCGCTGGTGCTGCTGTACGAGCCGCAGAGACTGCTCTCGGACGGGTGGCCCGCGCAGCTGGGCGGGGCGGCGGCCGTGGTGCTGTACGCGCTTGCCTACGGTGCGTGCACGGCGGCCTTCGTGCCGCGTCCGCTGCTCAATCTGGCGGCGGGCGCACTCTTCGGATCACAGGCCGGATTGGTTTCGGCGCTCGCGGGGACGGTCCTCGGTGCGGGCATCGCCTTCGCGTTGGGGCGGCTCCTCGGCCAGGAGGCGCTCCGCCCGCTCCTTCGGGGTCGAGTGATGCGGACGGCGGACTCCCAGCTCAGCAGACACGGATTCCGATCGATGCTGGCGATACGGCTCTTCCCCGGTATCCCGTTCGCCGCCGCCAATTACTGCGCGGCCATTTCCCGTATGGGTTACACGCCCTTCCTGCTGGCCACCGCTCTGGGCTCAATCCCCAACACGGCCGCCTATGTGGTCGCGGGCAGTCGGGCGGGGTCGCCGACCTCTCCGGCGTTCCTGGTCGCGATGGGCTTCATCGTGGTGACCGGGCTGGTCGCGGGCGCGGTCGCCTGGCGCAAACGCCACAGCCTGCGGCACGGGTGACAGACACGGGGAGCACCGGGTCACCGGACCGCCCCAGGGGCACAAGCCGTGCTGAGGATCGCTGGCTGATCTCACTCGGTCCGATGGCGACCCAAACAGGAGATCCCATCAAACGCTCCTGTTCACGTCACTGATCGTTCACCTTGGAACGCTAGTCTTCCCACGTCCGGCACATGATCGGGATCATTCTCTTGGGTGGCTCAGTTTTCCATGTCGTGGTTTGAATCCTTCATCCTTGGACTTGTTCAGGGGCTGACCGAATTCCTACCCATCTCCTCCAGCGCGCATTTGCGGTTGACCGCCGCATTCGCCGGTTGGCAGGACCCGGGCGCCGCGTTCACCGCGATCACCCAGATTGGTACCGAAACGGCCGTCCTGATCTATTTCCGCGAGGACATCGCCAGAATCGTCACGGCCTGGTTCCGCTCACTGACGGACAAGGAAATGCGTACGGACCACGATGCTCAAATGGGCTGGCTGGTGATCATCGGATCAATTCCGATCGGTGTGCTCGGAATCACCCTCAAGGACCAGATCGAGGGCCCGTTCCGTGACCTGCGCCTCATCGCGACCACTCTGATCGTCATGGGCATCGTGCTCGGGATCGCGGATCGCATCGCCGCCCGCGATGAGACTCCCCACGATGACGGGGGTGGCCGGCATCGAGCCGTCAAGCAGCGGAAAACCCTGAAGGAGCTCAACGTCAGGGACGGCCTGATCTACGGCTGCTGCCAGGCCATGGCCCTGATCCCCGGGGTCTCCCGGTCAGGCGCCACGATCAGCGGCGGGTTGCTGATGGGATACACCCGGGAAGCCGCGGCCCGGTACTCATTCCTCCTCGCCATTCCGGCGGTGCTGGCCTCGGGTGCGTATGAACTCAAAGACGCGGGCGAAGGCCATGTCTCCTGGGGTCCCACCATTTTTGCGACAGTCATTGCCTTCGTCGTCGGCTATGCGGTGATCGCATGGTTCATGAGGTTCATCACTACAAAAAGCTTCATGCCGTTCGTGATCTACCGCCTGATCCTGGGAATTTGCCTGTTCATCCTGGTGGGGACGGGTGTCTTGAGCCCACATGCGGGCGAGTCGGGCGGCTAAAAGCGGCCGCAGCGTGGGAGACCTTCCACCGCGGAGGCCTTAATCTGTTCCCATGTCCCCCCTTCCACGCGAGCCAGAGACTGCTTTGTCCGCCGCCGAACTCAATGCTCGTATTCGCGAGCTGTGGGCCGATGGGCAACTGCCCGACGCCCGGCGTCCGGAATATGAGGCACTGGTACTGAAGTGGGCAGCGGCAGCACTGGAGCGCGTCGAACACGCGGCCTGAGCCGTCCCCACCCCGCACGATGCCCGTGGCGACCCCGTACCACGGCACGGTGAGTGAGGAGCCCGACCCAGCGTTGGGCTCCTCGTGGACCGGGCTTCATCAGGCCCGCGCGCTCCCCCGGACCCCGGCTCCTCGTTGGGGCTGACGGCCGCTGCGTGCCGGGCGGGTGCCAGGCTCGGCTAGCCTGGCTGCACGATGAACCGTCTGATCACGCCTTGGGGCGATGTTTCCCTCGCCCGCTTCCCCGCGGACCCCCGCGACCCACTGCGCGCCTGGGACGCCGCCGATGAGTATCTGCTGCGGCATCTCCAGGAGAGCGACGAAACACCCGAGGAGCTGTCCGGCTCCGTGGTGGTGGTCGGCGACCGCTGGGGTGCTCTGACGGTCTCCCTGGCCGGGCGGATCACGCCAGCGGGCCCCGTGCAGATCAGCGACTCCTTCCTGGGCCAGCAGGCCACGCTCGCCAATCTTCTGCGCAACGGCATCGACCCGGACGCGGTACGCCTGCTCTCCGCCCGTGACACTCCGCCCGAACGCATCGATGTCCTGCTGGTACGGGTGCCCAAGAGTCTGGCGCTGCTGGAGGACCAGTTGCACCGGCTAGCGCCCGGCGTGCACTCCGGAACCGTCGTCATCGGCGCGGGGATGGTCAGCGACATCCACACCTCCACGCTGCGGCTCTTCGAGCGGATCATCGGCCCCACCAAGACCTCGCTGGCGGTGCGGAAAGCACGGCTGATCTTCTGCACACCTGATCCTTCGCTTACTCCGTCCCCCAGCCCCTGGCCCCTGCGCTATGCGCTGCCAGCCGATGTGGGCGTGGTGTCGGGCCGGACCGTGACCAACCACGCGGGCATCTTCTGCGCCGACCGGCTCGACGTCGGTACGCGGTTCTTCCTTCGCCACCTTCCCGAGCGCCAGGGACCGGAGCGGGTGGTGGATCTCGGCTGCGGCAACGGTGTGGTGGGAACCGCGGTGGCATTGGCCAATCCGCAGGCGACGGTGGCCTTCCTCGACGAGTCGTACTCCGCGGTGGCCTCGGCCGAGGCCACCTTCGAGGAGAACGCCCCGGCCGACGCCAAGGCGGAGTTCATGGTGGGCGACTCACTGTCGGACCTGCCGAACGAGAGCGCCGATCTCGTACTGAGCAATCCACCGTTCCATTCCCACCGGGCCACGACGGACAGCACGGCCCGTCATATGTTCGGCGGGGCTCGCCGGGTGCTGCGCCCCGGCGGCGAGCTATGGGTGGTCGGCAATCGGCATCTCGGCTACCACGTACGCCTGAAGAGGCTGTTCGGGAACTGCCAGGTCATGGCGAGCGATCCCAAGTTCGTGGTGCTGCGAGCGGTGAAACGCTAGCTCAGCGACCGTGCGAGGCGGCCGATATGTGAAGGTCGTTCGGCGACTTGCTCGCACAGCTCTTGGACTTGGGGCCGGCCTGCCCGAAACTGAGCCGATGACACAGCGCGTGGATCTCGCGACGGTAATGGACCGACTGGCTATCGACGAGCTGGTGACTCTCTACGCGGTGGCTGTGGACGACTCGGACTGGAGCGCCTATCGAGGGCTCTTCACCCGGGACGGCCGGGCCGACTACCGCAGCTCTGGTGGTATCGAGGGCTCAGCGGCGGAAGTCGCCGACTGGTTGGCGGAGGCAATGCGGGTCTTTCCCGTACGGCAGCGCCTCATCGTCAACCGCCGGCTGAGGCTTCAGGATCTCGGGGGCTACTCGGGCGACGAAGCCGAAGTGCAGGCCGACTATGTGAATCCGATGCGGACGGAAGCCGGCGACGACTACGTCAGCGGCGGCCGCTACCACTTCGGAGTGCTTCGTACGGGTGAAGGCTGGCGGTTCACCTCGGTGGTGAGCCAGGAGAAGTGGCGCCGCGGGACGGGGGCACCCTTCACCGGCTGATCCCGCGCCCCACGCGCTACCGCAGTCAGGCCCGGGCATCACTGATGGCCACCGGGTGGAGTGGTTCTGAGGACGTGGCCCGGAGTGGGCCGGACCACGTTCGGAAGATCAAGACAGTCGCTGATGCGCGCGGCGCCCGGGGCATCGGCCCCCAAGGCACGCACGGTCAGCCGACGAGTTCGGCCTTGTTCATCGCGCTGATGGAGGACGGCGGTCCGCCATGGGTCATCTTGGCGAGTTGCGCTGCTGCGCCGATCAGAAGGCCGGTGGCCACGAGGGCGATCAGGGCTAGGGACAGACGACGAACGCGCATGGGCGCACTCCCTGGGGCGCGGGCTGCTCACAGCCACGGGCGGCAACTGCGGGCGCCACCACTTCGGCGGCTCAACGGGACCCTAGGGCTCGCTGCCTTCCGTGGCTACTGGCGGGCCTGATGGATGGCCGGTATTCAGCCGCCTCGCTCCATCCCCGCGGGCTCCGTGCTGGAGCACTGGTGGCTGGCCGGCCCACGGCGCACACGCCACCCCGGCGGTGCCCTGTGCCCTAGCGGGGATACGCCTGCTCAGCCGGCCTGTTCCCGCGCCCGTACCACCACCAGTTCGCACAGCTCATGAGTCTTCAGAGCGTCCTGGGCACTGACGAACTTGCCAGCGCGCACCGCGTCGAGGAAGGTCAACGCGACCTGCTCGATACCGCGCTGGCGGGCGACCGGCACCCAGTCGCCCCGGCGACGAACACTGGGCTGGCCCTTGTGGTCGACGATCTCGGCCAGGTTGCGCACCTCGCGCTTGGTGTCATGGCCGGAGATCTCCAGGATCTCCTCCGTGGAGCCGCTTCGATGGTTCATCGCACCGATGGCGGTGAATCCATCGCCGGAGAGTTGCAGGACGACATGTTGCAGCCGGCCATCGATCATCCGGGCCCGTACATCGGTGTGCTCGATCGGCCCTGGGGCCAGGAAGCGCAGGGTGTCCACCACATGGATGAAGTCGTCCATGACGAAGGTGCGCGGTTCTTCGGCGAGGCCGATGCGGTTCTTCTGCAGCAGGATCAACTCGCGCGGGTGTTCAAGACACTGGGTGTAGGACGGGGCGAAGCGGCGGTTGAAACCGACGGCGAGGCTGACACCGCGCGACTCGGCGAGTTCCACCAACCTGCGCGCGTCGGCCAGCTCATAGCTGAGGGGCTTGTCGACGAAGGTCGGCACACCCGCTTCGATCAGGGCACCGGCGATCTCCGCGTGAACGGCCGTCGGGGCGTGCACGAAGGCCGCGTCCAGTTCCTGGTCGAGCAGGGATGCCAGGGTGGTGTGCCGCTGTGCGGCCGGGATGCGATAGATGTCACCGGTACGTTCAAGGGTGGCGGGGGTGCGGGTCTGTAGATGCAGCTCGACCCCGGGCAACGTGCCGAACACCGGCAGATACGCCTTCTGCGCGATGTCTCCAAGGCCGATACAGCCGATCCTCACAGATGCCTCCCTAGGGCCCGTCCGCTGATGCTCAGCCCGTCGGGCTCGTCCTACCGACAGCTCCAGAACCACCCGGGGCGCACCATCGTGCTACATCCGAGTGCCTTGGTTCGAAGAAGGGCGGTCTACCGGTGCGCCGAGCGTCCATCCGATGCCTGGTCAGCATACGTGCGCTGGGGCGGATGCCAATCTGCGATGCCGTCGAAGGCGCGCACCGCGGCGCGCGACCCCAGCCCCGCGGCCAGGGTCATCAACGTCTCGCGCACGGTCAGGGCCGGGGCGTTGGAGAGCGACAACAACCGGGCGACCTGGGCGGACTTGCGGACGATGGCCGCGGTGCGCGGCTGCCGTTCGGCGCTGTAGGCCGCGAGAGCGGCACCGAGATCCTGATCCGGCGCGGTGTGGTGAGCGAGGACGACGGCGTCCTCGATGGCCTGGTTGCCGCCTTGACCGAGCATGGGGGTCATGGCGTGAGCGGCATCGCCGAGGAGAACCGCGCGGCCCTTGTGGAAGACGGGGAGCGGGCTTTTGAGGTGGTGCACATCATTGCGTAGCACCTGGTCAGTGGTTGCGGTATCGATGATGGCTGGCACCGGGTCATGCCAGTCGCCAAAGCGGCGCAGCAGTTCGGCCTTCTCGTCGTCGGCCCGCCCGCCGGGCGGCGTCAGGGCTGCCGCGTAGGCATAGATCCGGCCGTCCTTGAGCGGCTGGGTGCCCCAGAGCATTCCCGGGCCCCAGGTCTCATGCGGTTCGAATGGGTGCTCGGCGGCGGGGACCACCACCCGCCATGCGGTGAAGCCCGCGTAGACAGGCCCGGGGTGGGCCGGGAAGAGTGCGCGACGGGCGGCCGAGTGGATGCCGTCGGCGGCGATGACCAAGTCCGCCGTGAGCTCCCCGCCCTCGACGCCGACCCGGGCCGGGCGCCCGCCGGGGACGCCGGGGTCGATCAGATGCGCGGCGGTCCCGGTGCGCACGGCACCGGCGGGCAGCCGGGATGCGATGCGGTCGATCAGGGTGGAGCGGTGTACGAGGACGAGCGGTCCACCGAAACGGTCGGCGAACGCCGAGCTGTCCACTCTGCTGAGCCACCGGCCGCGCGGGTTTCGGATGCCGCCGCCGCCCTGCCAGGCGGCCAACTCGCGGATGTCGTCGCCGAGACCGATGACATCGAGGGCGCGCTGACCGTTGGGGGCGAGGCCGATGCCCGCGCCCACGGGCTCCAGGGTCTCGGCGCGCTCCAGGACGGTGGTCTCCCAGCCGCCCTGGTTCAACGCGACGGCTGCGGTGAGTCCGCCGATGCCACTGCCGATGACAAGGGCGCGGGGTGCTGAGGGGCGAGCAGGCACGGGCATGATGCGTCCTCCACGGGAACTACAACTGTAGTAACGGCAACATACTACAGCCGTAGTGGAAGCGGTAGGTTATCCCCATGGCAGAACGCACCACGTCGCCCCGCTCCCGGTCCGACCTCATCTCGGATGCCGCGTTGGAGGTACTGGCCGAACACGGGATGCGCGGGCTCACCCACCGCGCCGTGGATCAAGCGGCCCAACTCCCCCAGGGCTCGACGTCCAACCTCTTTCGCACCCGGCAGACACTGCTGGAGGCCGTGATCAAACGGCTGATGCACCGCGAGGCGTCGGTACTGGGCATCGATGAGATGCCCGCACCCAGCGGGGGCCTGGCGGCACTGGCTGACGCCATGGCTCTCGCCGTGCACCGCTCGCTGACCCAACACCGCGCCCTCCTGGTGGCGCGCTATGAACTGGCCTTGGAGTCAACCCGCAGACCCGAGTTGCGCACGGTGTACGACACGGCGGGCAGCAGCTTTCGCCGTCCCCTCCAGGCGATCATGGCGGCGGCCGGTTCGACGGAACCGGAGAGGCACACCGTGTCCCTGATCGCCTGGTCGGAGGGGCTGATGTTCACCTACGCGGCAGGGGCTGACCACTCCAGCCCCCTCAGCCTCGATACGCTCCGGGCCGGCCTGCTGGAACTGCTGCACGGAATGTTGGACCACCGCTGAGCCGCCCCGCCGCACGGCGGCCGACCGATCAGTGGACGCACCCCTCCACGATCGCGGCGGCCACCACACCGGCAACGGGACTCCCCAGCGCCACACAGCACTGCGGCGGGCGGCTGACCGGCGTCACCCATGCGGGCCAATGCGCGTGCATACCGGGGTGGACGGACCGCACGCCCAGCAGAGTTGCCCATATGACCACATCAGCCAAGACCCTGCTGGCCATGGTGGCCTGGACCGCATCCGGGATCATGGTCTGCGGCTGTGTGACCGTATCGCCCCGCCCCCTCCCGGAGCCCGTGCCGGTCACCGGCCGCCATACCTCGGTGGTCACGCCGCAGATCGTGCAGGGACCGGCCCGAGAGGCCCTGGAGCAGGCGCCGGTCGAACCCGTCGTCACGCCCGCGCCCACCCCGCCGCAACGGACCCGGCCCACACGGTCCGAAGCGTCCAACCCCCGCGCCGGATACCCGGCACCCCGGCGGCCCAGCGTTGCCAGGCCCTCCTCGCCCCGCCCGCCACGTCCACCACGCCCGCCGGCGACGCTGTCGCCCGCCCTACCGAACGTCTGCGCACTGAGCGAGAAGTACGGCGGCTGGGATCCGTCCAGTCCCTCGGCACGGCTCTGCCGTGAGCTGTACGGCGGACATGGCGCTCGTACCCCGTGAGCCGCACCGGCCTGGCCGACCCCACCGCGGACGGTGGCCGGGGCATCGGCATCGCAGCCCAGCCCCCCAACCAGTGCAGTGGCCAGATCGCATCCCGATGACCCGCATCCACCACAACGCCCGGAGGTACGCACCGTGCGCGGCCGGGCGACTTCCGAGGTCGGTCTCCCTCCGGGAACGGCTCAGCTCACGCAAGGACCGCTCGGTTGGTGTTGGGCCAGGCGCCCAACACCGGGACATCGATGCGGGCGAGCCGCCACCGGACGCCGGCCCTGCACCGGGCCAACCGCGCTCCAGCCCTGGGCGCTCCCCGGTGCTCCCCCTGCGTCACCCCGCCGGCAGAGTCCGCTCCAGCTGTTCCACCGCGGTGCGCATTCGACGGCCGTAGCCGTCATCGGCCAACGCCTTGACCAGTTCTCGCGCACGGTCCAGATGCAACCTCGCCGCCTGAGGGTGCTGAAGCTTCAGATAGTCCACGGCAAGGCTGAGATGGAGCGAAGGGGAGAACACCTGGAGCGCGAGGGCCGACCGCTGCCCTTCGGACCGCTCGTCGCCCAGCCCCTCCGCCGCGGCCAGAGCCCGCAGGTCCCAGGCCAACTCATCGCCGGGATCGTCCTGGGTGTCGGCCATGTAGTGCGCGAGGGTGCAGCGGTGAAGCGCCTCCCCCCGCTCGCCGATCTCGGACCAGAGCGCACCGAACCGGTTTCGCGCCTCTTCCCGGTCGCCGCCGTGGAGCAGCATGACCGCCTGCCCGATCCGGGTCAGAACAGCGTCGTCCGCCGCCTCCTGCTGCTCCATCACTGCGGCCTCCCACATCCGTATGACGACAAGGACACAACGCAAAAGAAGCGCATGTCCACGGATGCCGCGAGAACCGTTCCGTTCTCGCGGCGATCGTGAACACACGCTGTCGACGCTAACCGGCGCATTGGACAAACCGGCAGAGGCTCGGCACTCGGCCCCGCCCCGTCAGCCGGGTGCCCGAGTCCACCCGTCCTCAGGCGCTCCCCAGCCAACGGTTGTTGTCAGGCCAGATCCGGAATGCGCCAGTCGATCGGGTCATGCCCCTGAGCGGCCACCGCCTCGTTGATCTGGGTGAACGGCTGCGAGCCAAAGAACTTCTTCGCCGACAGCGGCGAGGGGTGGGCCCCCTTCACCACCACATGCCGGGTCTCGTCGATGAGAGGCAGCTTCTTCTGGGCGTAGTTCCCCCAGAGCACGAAGACGGCCGGGTCCGGGCGGGAGGCCACCGCCCGGATCACCGCGTCGGTCACTCTCTCCCAGCCCTTGCCCTTGTGCGAGTTGGCCTCGCCGGACCGAACGGTGAGCACTGCGTTCAGCAACAGGACACCCTGCTCCGCCCAGGGCATCAGATAGCCGTTGTCCGGGATGGGGAGACCCAGCTCGGCCTGCATCTCCTTGTAGATGTTCCGGAGAGAGGGCGGTGTCTTCACTCCTGGGCGAACCGAGAAGCACAGACCGTGTCCCTGCCCTTCGCCGTGGTACGGGTCCTGGCCGAGGACGAGGACCTTGACCTGGTCGTACGGGGTGGCGTCAAGGGCGGCGAAGACCTCCTCACGCGGCGGATAGACGGGACCCTTCGCCCGCTCTTCCTCGACGAACTCGGTCAGCTCCTTGAAATAGGGCTGCGCCAGCTCTTCGCCGAGGACGCCGCGCCAGGACTCGGGCAGCATGTCGGTGTCGGTCACGTCAAAAACCTCCGAAAGGTGATCAGTTACTGACCACAGAACCTACCTGGAGCCACTGACAACGGCCCCACCGTCCAGAAATCGCCACGGCCCCCGGGTACACGACCAGGGGCCCGGCGGTCATCCGCCGGGCCCCTGATTCAGCTTCCCGTCCGCTCAGCGGCACGGCAAACCCCCCGGCCACCACCCCGCGAGCGGAGCCTCACCCTGTCCTACCAACTCGCCTTGCGGTACAGCTCCCACATCTGCATGATCGCCTGCGGGTCGAGGGCGCGCTCGCCGCCGCCGATCTCCCTGCTGGCGGCGATGTAGATCTTGCCTTGCCACAGCGGTAGCAACCGGGCGTCCTGAGCAATGATCTCCTGGGCCTCCTCGAACTGCTTGCTCACCGCACCACGGTTGGTCTCCTTCCGCGAGGAGGTCAGCAGTTCACCGGTGATCTTCGAGTTGACGTACGGCGTGAACAGAACGTTGCTCTCGCCCACGAACGGGAAGATGAAGTTGTCCGGGTCCGGGAAGTCCGGGAACCAGCCGCGCCCGAAGACCGGGTACTTCTGAGCCTGGTACCCCTTCCGGAACTCCGCCTCCGGTTCACCGTCTATCGTGACCTTGAACAGGCCCGAGGCCTCCAGCTGCGCCTTGATCTCGGCGAACTCCTGACCGGTGACCGAGCCGTAGCGGTCGGTGCTGTACCACAGGGTCAGGTTGACCTTCTTGGTGATGCCGTCGTCCCTCAGGAGCTTCTTCGCCTTGGCTACGCTCGGTTCGCCGTAGATGTCGAAGAACTTGGTGGTGTGACCGGCGATGCCTCGCGGAATCATCGAGTACAGCGGCTCGGCAGTGGACTGGTAGACCTTTTCGATCAAGGCACCGCGGTCGATGATCTGCGCGACCGCCTTACGGACGGAGAGCTTGCGCGCCACCGGGTCCTTCGGATTGAAGACGAGATAGCGGATATCGGCGCCGACCGTCTCAATGACCTGCAGGCCGGAGTCCTGCGGCAGCTTCTTCTGGAAGGCCTCCACGTCCTTCGCGGTGAGCCCGCGGAAGGTGGCATCGATCTTCTTCCGCTTCAGCGCCCCCACCATGATCTCGGAGTCCCGGTAATAGCGGATGGTGATGGCGCTGTTCTTCATCTTGGCGTAGCCCCGGTAGCTACCGTTCTTGACCAACTCGGCCTTGAGGTTCTTGGTGTACGAAGTGAGCTTGTACGGCCCGGAACCGGTCACCCCGCCGTCGGAGCGCAGTTTGTCGATCGGGTACTTCAAGGGGGCTACCAGAGAGGTCGCCGGAGTGGCGAGGATGAAGGGGAAGGTGGCGTCAGAGGTCTTGAGGAAGAACTTGACCTTGAGCTCGCCGTCGATCTCCACACTGCCCAGGGAGCTCAACAACCCGCTGGGGCCGTCCTTGGAAGCGATGCGTTGGACACGGGTGATGGAGTGCTTGACCGCCTGCGCGTTGAGCTTCTCCCCGTTGGAGAACAACAGCCCCGGCTTCAACGTGCATTCGTACTTCTTGCTCGCCGTGTCGGTGAACTCACAACGCTGTGCCGCATCGGGTTGCGGCATAGTGCTACCAGTGGGGAAACTCAACAAGGTTTGATAGACATTCCTATACAACTCCCACGAACCGTCCCAGGCGGCGGCGGGATCGAGGGTGGTGGGCTCACTCGTCGTGCCCACCGTGATCTTCTGATCATCGCCGCCTTCGTCACCGGCGAACAGGCCGCACCCCGCGAGCAGGGATATGGACGCTAGGGCTGCAGTGGACTGCAGACAGGTCCGGTAGAACACGTGCACGCTCCTCGTTCGGCCGTGGGTCGGCCGACCATATACCGCAGGGCCCTGCCGGTTCGACCCGGGGGCGCGGCGACAGGGCACTTGACTCAACGCGTAACAAAAGGCGCAGTTTGCTCAATGCAGTCCTGCTTTGAGGAAGATACCTCCGTCAACCACCAATGTCTGTCCCGTGACCCAGTCGGATTGCTCCGAAGTGAGAAAGGCGGCCGCGCCACCGATGTCCTCCGGAACACCGAGCCGTCCCAACGGGTAGCCCGCGGCCACCTCCTCCTCGCGACCCTCATAAAGTGCCCGCGCGAATGCGGTCTTGACGACGGCAGGCGCAATCGCGTTGACCCGCACCCGGGGTGCGAACTCGTGCGCCAGCTGAACGGTCAGATTGACCATGGCCGCCTTGCTCATACCGTACGCGCCGATGAAAGGTGAAGGACCGAGTCCGGCAACGGAGGCGATGTTCACGATCGCGCCGCCGTTCTCCTTCTGCCACGCCCGGTAGGTCTGCTGGGCGAAGCCGAGCGCAGAGATCACATTTGTCTCGTACACCTTGCGCGCCACCTGGAGATCGAGTTCCGCGAGGGGGCCGTACACAGGGTTCGTACCGGCGTTGTTCACCAGGAAGTCGATACGGCCGAAGGCCTCCATCACCAGTTCCACGGCATTCGCCTGGTGCTCCTCGTCATGGGCCTTGCCCGCGACCCCGATGGCCCGGTCGGGGCCCAGCCGGTGCACTGCCTCCTGAAGGGCGTCCGCGTTGCGGCCGGTGATGCAGACCCGGTCACCGCGGGCGATGAAGGCCTCCGCGATCCCGTACCCGATACCGCGGCTTCCCCCGGTGATGAGTGCGGTCCGACCGCTGGCGGGCGGTTGCTGCTGTGCCGATGGCTGAGCATTCATGTCCGGTCTCCCGCGTTCAGTCGAGCGGTCCGCCGGCCACGTACAGCACCTGGCCCGAAACAAATCCCGCCGTGTCCGAGGCGAAGTAGGCGATGGCACCCGCGACATCTTCGGGCCGGCCCACCCGCTGAACCGGGATCTGGGTGGCGGCCGCGGCCTGGAACTCCTCAAAGCCCATGCCGACCCTGGCCGCGGTCGCCGCCGTCATCTCGGTGACGATGAAGCCGGGGGCGACGGCGTTCGCGGTGATCCCGAATTTGCCGAGCTCCTTGGCGAGGGTCTTGGTGAAGCCCTGAAGCCCGGCCTTCACGGCGGAGTAGTTGGCTTGGCCCCGATTGCCCAGGGCGGAGGAGGACGAGAGCGAGACGATACGACCGAAACCGGCGTCCACCATGTGCTTCTGGCATGCCTTGGCCATCAGGAAGGCACCCTTGAGGTGCACGCTCACCACGGTGTCCCAGTCGGACTCGGTCATCTTGAAGAGCAGGTTGTCGCGCAGCACCCCGGCGTTGTTCACCAGGATCGTCGGCGGACCCAACTCGGCGGCGATCCGGGCCACGGCGGTGTCGACCTGACCGCTGTCGGAGACATCGCAGCCGACGGCGAGGGCGCGGCCACCCGCAGCCCTGATCGTCTCCACCGTCTCGTTGCCGGCCGCTTCTTCCAGATCGAGTACGGCGACGGCACGGCCGTCCGCCGCGAGTCGTACGGCGGTGGCGGCGCCAATGCCCCGAGCCGCCCCGGTGACAACGGCTACCCGCTGCTCGGTGGTGGACATGCTGGTTCTCCTCGCCCTTGGTTGCGCCCCGACACTCCAGCGGTTACAGCACCGGTCGTACCGAGAGCGCGCGATGACCCGCGTGCCTGACGGCCGCTCATCCGTCGTCTGCCCTACTCCACACACATGAGCGACCGCTTAGCACCTACGGCAGAACGTGACGCTAGAAGCACCGGCACCCGGTGTCAACGGCCCTCCTGGCGCGCCGGTGGGAACATCACCGCACCAGGAGGGCGAGCAACCGCTCCAGCTCAGCCTCGGGGTCAGCCGTCAGTCCGGTGTGTACGGGGCCGGGCTGGACGACGGTCGAGCGTGGTGCGATCAGCCAGCGAAAGCGCCGACCGGCATCATCACGTGCCGCCTGCCCGGCTTCGTCACCGCCGCAGCAGACGTACTCGACGGCCCGCAACGCGGCCCGCACGCCCTGTACGTCGGCGGCGGGATCAAGCGCCTTCAGCTTGGTCTCATCGAGATGGGTACGGGCGGCGACGAAGGTCCGTGCCCGGCAATAGACCACCACTCCGGCGTTGAAGCACTCACCCCGCTCGACTCGTGGCACCACCCGTAGCAGCGCGTACTCAAACACCTCTCGGCCGGCGCGCCCGCTCATGCCCGCGCCCCCTTCTGCTCATGGCGACCGGTCAGCCAGCCGGGAGCCTGGGAGACCCGGGGCCGGGAAGGCTCGCCCAGGATGATCCGTTCATGGACCGTTGCCGCCCGCGGCAGCAGTGCCTCCACATAGGCCCGGCGAAGCTCGTCAGTGCTGTCGAATCCCGGCTCGTCCACCAGCCATTCATCGGGCACATCGGCCGCGGCGGCGGTGATGAGGTCCTCGGTGACGAGCGGGGCGAGTGCGGCGGCAGCGGTCTCGACCTCGGGCGAGAAGCGGGCCAGCGCGTGGTCGGACGCGTCATACGGCTTCTCGGCCCAGCCTCCCGCCCCCGGCCAGTTGTGGTGCCAGATCATGGTGGCGCCATGGTCGATGAGCCAGAGCTCACCGTGCCACACCAACATGTTGGGGTTGCGCCAGGAGCGGTCGACATTGTTGATGAGGGCGTCGAACCAGATGACCTGACCGGCCTCGATCGGGTCCACTTCATAGGCCAGCGGGTCAAAGCCCAGTGCCCCCGGAAGGAAGTCCATACCGAGATTGAGTCCGCCACTCGCCTTCAGCAGTTCCTGAACCTCCTGATCCGGCTCGCCGAGCCCAATCACCGGATCAAGCTGTATCGAGACGAGATCGGGCACCCGCAGCCCCAGGGCACGACCGAGTTGTCCGCAGATGACCTCGGCGACAAGCGTCTTGCGGCCCTGGCCGGCGCCGGTGAACTTCATGACGTACGTACCGAGATCGTCGGCCTCGACGATGCCCGGGAGCGAGCCGCCCTCACGCAGGGGCGTGACATAGCGGGTCGCTGTGACTTCGGTCAGCATTTCCCCAGGCTATACGGGTTCACTTCCTGCAAAACCATGGAACAGGCCGGCGCCGTACAGCCCAAAGAATTCACTGCTCAGCTCTGGGGAGAATTCGGGAAGTTTCACCCAGCGGGCCGTCATCGCACCGCCCGGGCAGTTCGGTCGATGCCGGTACGCCCCTTGGCTTCGGCCTCTGGTACGAAGTGTGCGTAACAACTGAGGGTGATGGTCGGCCAGGAGTGTCCGAGCCACCGCGCCAGGGTCACCGCAGGCGCACCTGCCGCCGGCTGACCGCACCGCCCACCACGGGGTTTGACCACGCGGCCAGTCACCGGCGTGGCCCCCAGCGGCAAGGAGATCCTCCTCCGCACCGGTGCTACGAGCGGGAGCGGTCTCCGGGCGTCAATCTGGACGCCGCCCGCGATACGGCACGGTGGTGGAGTGCCTCACCGGCAGGATGATCGCGGAGAAGGGCACCCACCACGGCGAGCTCTCCACGTCTGGTCGTCGAGGGTTTTGACGGCCGGGCTCTGATCGGGCGGTGTTGAGCCTCGCAGCCTTGTGGCGCCGGGTCGAGGTCGTGGCAGCGTGGGCGGCCGAGATCTGGAGCTCTCGCCGCCCACGCACCGCGTTCAGTTCATTTCAGTTCCGTTCACTTCACTTCACTTCACTTCAGTTGAAGGGAACGGCGTCCGTCGGGGAGATGTGCCAGTTGGTGACCTTCGGGTCCTGCACGGTGATGGTCCCGACCCGTAGGGAGACCGGGTTGGGGTCGTCGTCACCGACACCGACGATGATGTGTTCGAGTTCCTTGCCACCGTCCCCGCCGGTGCTCTTCGGGTTCACCCCGGCGTAGGCGGTGACACTCCCCCTGAGCGTGATCTGCTTGCCCACGGCCTGCTCCGCGGGACCTGCCTGGGTACCGTCGGAACCGAACGCCACGGTGGGAAGCGCGGCAGGCAGGGCACAGGTGATCCCCGGCTTCGCCTTCGCGATGATCAGGATGTACCCGCCGGCCTGGGTCTCGGACTTGGTGCTCCAGGAGATGTCATTGGCGCCACAGCTCTGCCCGACGGGCTCCCGCTCGCCATTGCCGGTGTCAACGCCGGAACCGGTCCCGTCCTGGCCGGACCCTTTGTCCTTCACGTCGGACCCCGTGTCGGCTCCCTGGCCGCTGCCCGCGGTCGGCGAGCCCGACGCGGTGGCCGGATCGCCGGCCGGGGTCGCCGACGAGGAACCCCGCGCGGCACCGGTGTCCGTGGCCGTGGCCGAGCCCTGGCACCCGGTCATCAGCATGGCGCCGCCCACGACGGCCGCGGAGACGAGGATGGCCTTGCGACGGATGCCAGACATGAGATCCCCCTGAGTAATGAGTGGTTGAGGCCGAAGCGGTTTCGGCTTCCCGGTACTCGGTCGATCACTATGAGGGGGCTACGAGCCGAAGAGATCCCAGCGTCTTCGTTCCAAGACCACGCCGTCACAGACCGGTGACATGATCACAATGCGGAAGACGCAGGTCCGCCGCTGACCGTTGTGGTCACTGGACGGTGGTGCGGTGCGGGTGCGTTTCCCCGGGGGGCGGCTGGCTGTCTCGGCAGGCAACCCGGTGTTGGTGGGAGAAACCGATCTTCGCGAAGGCGGCGCCACCCACATCGAGTGCCGTGACGCGGAGCTTCAGACGCGCTACTGCCCCACGGAACAGTTACGTAGGCGATGCGGCCAGAATCGATCGATCCGGCCGAGAACCACTTGGGCGTGCCGTTCTCGATCCCATACCCCCAAACCATCGCACACTGCTCGGATCGGCCGGCCGCGGCCGGGACCATGAATCCGTACACGTCGAGTCATGCGTCCAGTTGTGCGCGAATGAGCATGCCGAGTCGTCGCCAGGCCGGGGACGCGGCGTTGACCGTGCCCCAGTCGGCACCCAGGCTCTTCCTCAGGCACAGGGGTTTCGGCCCCGAACGCCCTCACTCGATTCCGTGGACCTCGTCACCCCGACGCGCACAGATCCGCCGACCCGGCCGACCGGGCACTGTCCGCGGACCACCCCGCCGCGGCGACAACTCGACGTGGTCGAGGCCGAACCGCGTCGCATGCCTCGCGCCGAACTGGGAATCGGTGCGGCGAGCCACCGATCCAGCAGCAAAGGCCGCGGGCTCTCACTGCCTCGGTCAGTGGATGGTGAAGCCGCCCGCGAGCTGGTTTGACCGCCTCGGGCTCGGCTCCCTGTCAGGGCTGGTTGGCGGCTGCGGGCTCGGCGGCGTTCATCCTGCCCTTCGTCGGCATCAAGCTGATCGACCCGGTCAATTCCACGATTCCCGCGTGTGCCGAACACATCCCGTAAACCCGCCAGCCGCGGTATCAGTGCGCGTGATCGGTCCCAGCAGTGCCAGGTATTGGACCGGCCAGCGCCCGGACGGAACACTTGTCTCCAGACCCACGAAAGCCGTCTCCGGCAATCGAAGTCACGCGCCGGGCGGGCAACGGCCTTGCCTTGACGTCCCACAAAGAGGTGCCGGGCCGGTCGGCATCCCCCGCACGGGCTGCTGGAAGGCGTCGGCTTTCGGTTCTTGGCGTCCGCACATCAGAAGTGCTGAGATCGCGAGATGGGAGAGCCGCATGAAGGTGCTGTCGAGCAGGGGGGCGGGAACAGTCGGCGTCCGGGCCCTCGTTGTGACCGCTCCGACGTCCACAGCAGTCTCTGCGGCCGTGGCAGAAGGCGTCGGTCCAGCGAGCTGTACCCGGAACTGTCTGTTTGACGATGTCCGGCTCCACGTGGACAACGGTCGCGCAGCCCTCACCACCCGAACGCTCAGGCCCCTCCGGCGGCCTGGAAGCGGGTTCTGGCACGGAGCACCGGGTGCCGCCCCGTGCCGACAGGTTCACCACAGACCAGGTAGACGGCGTTGCCCCGCGACCGACGTGCGGCTTCGGCCTCTGGCCTTCACAGCTTCAGGAACCCGACAGCCGTAGGCACCCCGACACCCCCACCCCCGAACCGAGCAACCGAGCAACCGAGCAACCGAGCAACCGAGCAACCGAGCAACCGAGCAACCGATTCAAGCAATGCAGACCGTGCGGACTATGCGGACAACGAAGGCGGAGGCAGATCGATGAGAGTGATCGTCGTGGGCGGTGGCATCGCCGGGCTCAGCTGCGCCCTGGCGCTGCACGCCGCGGGTTTCGAACCGCGGGTGTACGAGGCGGCGCGGACCGTCGAGGCCGTCGGTGTGGGGATCAATCTGCTGCCGCATGCCGTCCGGGAACTCGCCGAGCTGGGCCTGGCCGACGAGCTCGACGCCATCGCACTGCCCCCACGAAGACTGAGCTACCGCGACCGAGCGGGCGAACCGGTGTGGGAGGAACCGCTCGGGCTCACCGCCGGCTACCGCTGGCCGCAGTACTCCGTACACCGCGGCCATCTGCACATGATGCTGCTGGCGGCGGTATCCAGGCGCCTGGGCACGGACGTCGTACGCACCGGGCTCCGATTCCAGCGCTTCGAGCAGACCAAGGACGGTGTCCACGCCCACTTCCTGGACCGGGCGAGCGGCGAGTTCACCGCCGAGGAGGCCGAGGTGCTGATCGGCGCCGATGGCATCGACTCCGCGGTCCGCGCCCAGCTCTACCCGGTCGAGGCTCCCCCGCACTGGAACGGGGTCCACATGTGGCGCGCGATCGCGCCGTACCCGCACATCCTCGACGGCCGTTCGATCGTGGTGGCCGGCCACGCCTGCGGAGAGAAGTTCGTCGCCTACCCGATCGAGGACCCGGTGACCGAAGGCGGTGACGCCTTGATGAACTGGGTGCTGGAGATACGGCACCGTGGCCCCGGCCCGGTGCCGCGCGGCGCCGGCCGGCTCGTCACGACCGCCGAGGCGCATACCGAACTCGCGTCCTGGAACCTTCCGTGGATCGACCTTGCAATGCTCGCGGAGCGCTCCCCGGCGATCGTCGAGTACCCGATGCTCGACCGGGACCCCCTGCCGCACTGGAGCTTCGGACGCGTCACCCTGCTCGGTGACGCCGCACACCCGATGTTCCCGATGGGCATGAACGGTGGTTCGCAGTCGGTCGTCGACAGCCGTGTGCTGGCCTGGTGCCTGGCCCTGGAGCGCGACCCGGTGGCCGCGCTGCGCCGCTACGACGGGCTGCGTCGGCCGGTCGTCAACGCCGTCGTGCTGGCCAACCGCGGTCTGGGTCCTGAAGAGGTCATCGCGCGCGCCGCGGAACTCGGCGGGCCACTGCCCACCGGCGGGGCCGAGCGGATCACCCACCGCTACAAGGAGCTGTCCCAGGGCACCGTCGCGCAGGTCAACACCCACGAGTCATGGACGGTGCCGCGCGATTCCACCAGCCCGGCGGACTGAAGGGCGACCGCCGTACGCCGCCAACGTCGCAGATGCCCGTCACCGCCACCGCCCTCGATCCCGGGCACTCACGCCGCACCGTTCGGAACGGCCTTGATCGCCCGGCTCGCATGCGGTCGATGTCCGCTCGGGCAGCGGCTCGGACACCGGATGTCGACTACCGCCGCCGCCCGCTTGCCCCTTACCCCGTATGCGAACCTTCCGAGGAGCTGGCAGTCATGAGCCGCCCGCCCGACACAAGGCATCGTCCTGGCCCACGGCGGCTACGTGGACGGATACAGCTGGAAGAGGGTCTACGGCCCGCCGCGAGCGGACGGTCACCACATGAGCGTGGCCCAGAATCCCACGCTCCCCCGCGCCCGCGACATCGCCGCGACCACCCCCGTCCTCAACGTCCAAGACGACCCGAGCGTGCTGGTCGGACGCTACTGGGGCGGCGCGGTGATCTCCCAGGCCGGCTGTCCGGGCCCGCCGAGACCGCCACGCTCATCAGAACGGCTGCGCACTGCGCCGACGCCTCGGGAGCAGCAGTGCGGAAGGACTGTGACACCCCGTGACCCGGCTGTGCGTTCCGGGGCTTCGGAACCTGACCGGAGCGCGATCGCCCTCGGGCACGGCCTCGCCGCTCTGGCGGACGGCGCGAAGTGCGGCCGAGGGGACAACCATGAAAGGAGATCCCTCATGACCAGCGCATTCTCCGGAGGGGCCGAGGCCCGACCCTATGTCTTCGCCGAGTCGGGCGAAGGGGAACGTGATCGTCTGGAGCTGCTGGCGCGGATGCTGGACCCGATGCACCGGCGAGCTCTGAGTCTTGCCGGGATGCGCCCGGGGCTGCGCTGCCTGGAACTCGGCTCGGGAACGGGCACCATCGCCACGTGGATGGCCGATCAGGTCGGGGCCCGGGGCTCCGTGCTGGCCACCGACATCAACCTCTCGTTCCTGAAGGATTTGCGGCATCCGAATCTGACGGTGCGCGAACTCGATGTGCTCACTGGCGACATTCCCCGACGTTCCTTCGACGTGATCACCTGTCGCGCGCTCCTGCACCACCTGTCTCAGTGGGAACCCGTCGTGGAACGTCTGGCGGGCGCTCTGAAGCCGGACGGCGTCCTGGTCCTGATCGAACCCGACGCCGGGGCGGCCGTGTTGGGCGATCCGGAGCACCAGCGCTTCTGGTCCGCCTGGTGCCATTGGGGGCGGATGGAGGGAATCGACTTCCGCCTCGGCCGCAAGCTGCCCCGGGCAGTTCAACGAGCGGGGCTCGATCTCCATGAGGTGACCATGGAGGTGCCCTTCTACGGCGGCGGCTCCTCCTGGGACGAGTTGTACCGCTCCACCGTCAGAGCGGCCCGGCCCCGCCCGGCGGCCTGGACCGGCCGCGACCCGAGCGCCGCATTCGAGAACCTCGACAGAGCAGACGGTCAGTTGACGTGTTCGTTCGGCTGGATGGCCGTCTGCGGCCGCGCCGCCCCCGCCACGGAAGCGGTGCCGGCCCAGTGAAACCTCCCAAGGTCACCATCATCGGTGCCGCGGGCGGGGTCGGGTCAGCCCTCGCCCACCTCCTCATCAGCGCCCCCGAACCCTACGAGGTCGCGCTGATCGGGCGTAGCCCCGAGTCCGTCACCGGCCTGCTGATGGACGCTGAATCCCTGGCACCGCTGGGACGGGTACCGATGGTCGCCCACGGAGGGACGGTGGGCTTTCACGACTCGGACGTCATCGTCGTGGCCGCGTCGGTTCCGCTCGCCGCGCGGGTGTCGCGTGTCGACTCGATAGTGGGCAACGCGGGGACCGTCCATCCCTACTTCTGTGAGATCGCCAAGATCTCCGCGAACTGGAATGGGTACGTCATTGTCGTGACGAACCCGGTCGATGTACTCAGTGGCTGGTTGCAACGGCATGCGCGGATCGACCGCTCCAGAATCCTGGGCTACTCCTGGAACGACACCCTGCGACTGCGCGTGGCCGTCGCAAGGGTCCTGGGAACGGAGGCGTCGGACGTCAGCGCCTGGGCCATCGGGGAGCACGGCGATGCGCTCGTTCCCCTCCTCAGCCGCATCCGGGCGAACGGCACGCGCGTACAACTGTGCGCCCGCCGCCGCGACGAGGTTCTGACCGACCTCCGCGGCTACTACGCGAGGTGGGGACGTCTGGGCGTGCTCCGCACCACCCCGTGGACCACGGCGGGGGGAGTCGCCCGGATGATCCACGACATCACGCGTGGCGGAGTGCCGGACTGGACCGCGTCCATGGCGTTGGACGGCGAGTACGGCCTGCACGATGTGAATGTCGGAATCCCCGTCACCAGAACCGCGCGAGGAGCCCTGAGTGCGGTCGAGTGGAAGCTGGACGAACCCGAGTACACCGCCCTCCGGCACGCGGCTTCCCTCATTCGGCAACGCGTCGACAGTCTGGGCAGACTGTGAACGGCGGGGCGGGTGGCAATGGCACGGCGACGTCCCGTCCCGGCCGGGCAAGAGAAGGCCGCGGGGTCATTCGGTCCAACGGCCACCGCAGTACTCCTCCGCGGCCCGGTCCAGTGCATATCGGTGACGCAGGCGATGTGTCGCGGCCTGTTCGGCTCACCGGTCTACCCGACCGGCGCAGCACCGGGGCCGGCTCCCGGCCCCGGGCATCTCGGAAGACCGGGACCGGGGCCCGGCGAACTCTCAGGTACGGGGCCGGACCACGCCGTCGCCGACGAGGACGGGGACCGGGACGACGGCTTCGATGCGTCGCTCGCGGAACTCAAGGCATTCCGCCCCCACCCGGTCTCCCAACCGGCGGCCCAACAGGCCGAGATCGGGCGCCGCGCGGACGGCTTGCCACCGGCGGAATGACCCGGCGCCTTCCGGCTCCCGCCAGCCGCACGGCCCGGTACGGGTCGTGCGGCTGAGCTCTCCGGGGCTGCTCACCTACCCGAGTGCAGACCCCGGTGGGCAGCTGGGGCCCGCCCCCATGCGCCGCTACGCAGGGCTTTTCGGGCTATTCGTGGTGGAGATGTAGGGCTGGTCGGCGCGTCGACGGCCGGATAGGGCGAAACCCGCATCCAGACCCGCATCCAGCCCGGTCGTACCGTACGAGCCGCCATCCTTTGGCAAGGCGCTCATAGAAGGCGCGCTCCTCCGACAACCCCCAACTCGGTCCGAGATGGCTGGGCCAGCCGCTGACTCACCGCAGAGGCCGACCGGCCGCGATCGACGAGTGGGCCAGCGAGGTGCCATCGGTTGAGGTCACCCGCCCTGTGCGGCTCCACGCCTTCCCCTGTGGACCACCGTGGGCGCGCGACGCACGACCGACTCTGGCTGAGGTTGGCCTGGTCGTACTGGCCTGGTCGTACTGGAACTGCCGGACCTCCTGCGAGCAGCGGCAGGCGACGGCGGTCTTCGCGGCCCGTTCGAGTGCCGCCTCCCGTGAGGGCAGCTCAAGAACGGTGCAGCCGCCGTTGGGCACCTTGTGGCCGGGGTACGTGCCCTCGGAGACGATGCCGTCACCTGCCACGAGCACCGGTTCTCCGTCCTCATCGATCCCGCCGCCGAAGCGCCCATGGCGAGACGTCCAACGGCGGGAAGAGGTCGACGGGCGGGCTGGGAGGGCACGGGCGTGAGCGTGGGTAGGAAGCAACTCATCACCATCACGTGGCCTTGCGCCCGACCCGATGATCCTCGCCCTCGACGAGGAGACCAGTTCGGTCGACCCCTGTACTGAGGTCCTGATTAAGAGGGAAATGGCCCGACTGGCCCATGGTTGCGCGTCGTTCTTGATCGCGCACCGGCCCTCCACGGTGCGGGACGCGGCACTATCCTGGATAGGGCGATCAGCTCGATCGTTGAACAGGCCACACACAGCGCCCGATTGGAGGCGGGCGGAGCCTATGCCCGCTTCTATAGGGCGCAATTCACGCAAGCCATGACCGAAGTCAAATGAAAATATTGCTGTTGCTACACCTCTAGTCACACTCATCGAGACCCAGTTGAGGGATGTAGATCAAACCGTCAGAGTACGCCTCGCACGCCTCACGACCTGCAACTACTGCATCAGCACCCGAAAAAGCCATGCTCCATTCCCTCATCAAGCGCGTCCGGGGAATAACAGGGAAGGAACTGGTGACGCACAGGATGACGCAACCTGCAGCCAAAGGACTTCGCCCATTCCGTTGGCTGCCGGAACTACCGACGCCCGACCGGTACGAGGGTGACCATTTTCGATATCGGCAGCATGTAGTGCGCACGGGGCCGGATGGACGCTTCTCAATCGATTTCCTCGCCTGGCTCCCAGGCCAGGAAACGCCTATCCACGACCAGCTGGGGTGGCGTGTCACCGGCAAATACGACGAGGAGACCGACCAGCGCTTCTCTCTAGCTAGAGACAAAGGGAAGCCCATAGAGGTCAAGGGGACAACCGATCCCGCCGGGCATTTCAGCGGAGTCGTACGCACTGGCGAAACCCACCGCGTTCGAAATTCCAACAAAAGGGTCCGTCAGCTCGATTCAAATTTATGAAACCGACATGAGCTGACGAGGAACAGGCACCCTTCAGGTTTACGCTTCGAAAGATCAGACTTAGCCTGCGCCCACGTACCCCGGACTCATCGAACCCGGACTTCCGCTTATGCCCCCTTTTATCTCTCAAATACCGACCAAGTCTCTTTGATTGATCGCGTTGACCGATCGCGCAGATGAGGGATTCAGACATTCACATGCCGCCGAGGAGCACCCACCTGAGCCGCCGTATGCCAAGTTCCACCAGGCCACCACCGCTCTGGCTTGGTGCGCCGAATCGTCACGCCGTCCAGCAGGCACGGCGTGCAGCGCATCGCAGATGCATGGCCATGCAGACAGATGGAAACAGAGAGACATCACTATCGGAAGGCGTCCAGAGTGAGCACCAACTCTGACATGGCTGCCCTGTGGATAAGGCATCGCAGGGCGAGCAACGCACGCGTAAGGGTAGCTTGCTTTCCGCACGCAGGCGGGGCTGCGAGTTTCTTCAACCCCTGGCAGAACTGGACCCCTTCCGATGTTGAGATTTTGAGCATCCAGTACCCCGGACACCAAGATCGAATATTGGAACCGTGCCTGGACAACATGGATGAATTGGTTTCACGTCTCTCGCCCTTCCTCTCCGAATTCCGCGACCTTCCACTTGTGCTCTTTGGTCACAGCATGGGGGCATCCGTCGCCTTCGAGGTATGCCGCCGACTTGAAAGCACATTCGACCTCAGCCCACTGAGGCTCTTCGTCTCAGGACAGGAAGCCCCCCACGTCCCGTCGCGTGGCAGTAAGTCGAGCAACGACGACGAAGCCCTCATTTCCGATATTCGCCGACTTGGAGAAGGCGACGCGGGGCCGCTCGACGACCCGGACCTAAGAGAATTGGCACTCCCTGCAATACGCGCTGATTTTCGACTTCTTGAGTCCTACAGGCCACAACCGATCAGGACCATCTCGACACCAATCTCCTCGTATACCGGGGATAGAGATCCGGATGTGTTGCCCGAAAAGGCACAGGAATGGAAGATGGAAACCGAGGGATCCTTCGATTTCAGAGTCTTCCCTGGCGGACATTTCTATCTGTCAGAGCTCGGCCAGGAAGTCGTATCCAGCTTGCTCAAAGACATCAACTATCCGGATCTCTAGGCACCAATCCACTAAGTCGCAGGGCATCATCTTTCAATCGCCAAGCAACAGGCATACCCTCCTGCTCAATGTGCCAAGAAAGGCCATAAATCGTGATTCCGGTGTCGTTTGCGCAGCGTAGGTTGTGGTTCCTGGGCGAGTTGGAGGGCCCGTCGGCGACCTACAACATTCCTCTGACAGTGCGGTTGCGTGGCGCGCTGAATGTGGAGGCGTTGCGGGCGGCGTTGATGGACGTGGTGGCGCGGCATGAGAGCCTGCGCACCGTCTTCCCACAGGTGGACGGTCGTCCGTATCAGCACATCCTGAATGAGTGGGATGAGGATCGCGCTGCTGGGCTGTTGCGGGTTGGTGAGGTGGATGCGTCGGGGCTTGGTGGGGTGTTGGCGGCGGAGGCGTCTGCCGGGTTCGATCTGTCGGTGGATCTGCCGCTGCGGGTGCGATTGTGTGTCGTGGGGCCGGATGAGTTCGTGCTGATCGCGGTGGTGCATCACATTGCCGCGGATGGCTGGTCGATGGCCCCGTTCGCCCGGGATCTATCCCTGGCCTACCAGGCCCGTTGCCGAGGCGAGGCGCCCGCCTGGCCGGTACTGCCGGTGCAGTACGCGGACTACACCCTGTGGCAACGCGAGGTACTCGGCAGCGAGGACGACCCCGACAGCGTCATCTCCCACCAACTGACCTACTGGACCGATGCGCTAGCCGGAATACCGGAGCAGTTGGAGCTGCCGACGGACTTCCCACGCCCCCCGGTGGCCTCGCACACCGGCGGCACCATCCCGGTCAGTGTGCCAGCCCACGTCCATGAGCGCCTGATTGCTCTGGCGCGGGAGAGCAACTGCAGTCTGTTCATGACGGTGCAGGCTGCGCTGGCGGTGTTGCTCCAGCGTATGGGCGCGGGTGAGGACATTCCGATCGGGACGCCGGTGGCGGGGCGTACGGATGACGCGTTGGATGAGCTGATCGGGTTCTTTGTCAACACCCTGGTCCTACGCACCGATACTTCCGGTGATCCCTCTTTCCGTGAACTGCTCGGACGGGTACGGGAGACGGATCTGGCGGCGTTCGCCAACCAGGATGTGCCCTTCGAACGTCTGGTAGAGGTCCTCAACCCGCAGCGTTCGATGGCCCGGCATCCCCTCTTCCAGGTGATGCTGGCCTTCCAGAACAACGCCCAGCCCACCCTCGACCTCCCCGGCCTCCACGTCGAACACCAACCCCTGGATAAGGGGGTCGCTCAATTTGACCTCTCGGTGACTCTGGTCGAGCACTTCGCTAGTGACGGCTCACCGATAGGAATAAGGGGCGAGATCGAGTACGACACCTCACTGTTCGCCATCCAATCCGCAGAACGGATCGCCGCCCGTTTGGTCCAGATCCTGGAAGCGGTCACCGCAGACCCGGATGAACCCATCGGACAGATCGATGTGATGTCGGGAGAGGAACGTCAAGCGCTGATATCCGGCTGGCGTGGCACCAGCCAGGAGGTAAAGCAGACGACACTGCCACAACTCTTCGAGAAACAGGTAGCATGCACTCCCGATGCTACGGCTCTGGTGTTCCGAGACACCTCGCTCAGCTATTTCGACCTTAACGCGCGAGCCAACCGGATAGCGCATGTTCTCATCGAGAATGGCGTGCGCACTGAGACGACCGTAGCGATTGTTCTGCCCCGCAGCGGCGACACAATCATCGCCATGTTGGCTGTACTGAAGGCAGGTGCGGCCTATGTCCCGGTAGATCCCACTCTTCCGCCCGACCGAATTGCCTACATACTGTCGGACTCTCGACCTTCGATGGTCTTGACAAGTAGTGCGGTCAGGCATCTTCTGGAGGAGGAAACTGTCGGCGATCAATTGCAGTGCATTCTGCTCGATACCCTAGACCGCCACACTGGATCAGATGCTCTGGAATACTCAAATCCCACAGATGTCGACCGCAATGGGCGACTACTTGCTTCGAATCAGGCTTATGTAATCTATACCTCCGGGTCCACTGGGCGGCCTAAAGGTGTTGCAGTTGAACACAGTAACTTGGTAAACCTCTTCCAGCATCACTTCAGCGGGGGGTTTGCTCAAGAAATCGAGGCGTCCGATTCGCGGTTCCGCGTCGGACTCATTTCGTCGTTTTCATTCGACGCTTCGTGGGACCCATTGCTCTGGATGGTCGCTGGCCATGAACTTCATCTGTTCGACGACGAAATACGTCTCGATGCAATCGCGTTGATCAGGTACGTGGACAGTAACAAGCTGGACTATATTGACACGACACCTTCGCACTTTCAGCAATTGATCGAACTTGGATTGCTGGATGAAGGGCGCCATCACCCTCGCATCGTTTCACTGGGTGGCGAAGCCCTCACTAGCAGCCTTCAACAGCGCCTCAACGCAACCAGCGGGACCACTGGATTCAATCTCTACGGCCCAACTGAGTACACGGTGGATGCCCTCAGCGCCCGTATGTCCGACGGAGACCGACCTCTCTTGGGACGACCGATTCTCAATACTGCCGCGTATGTGCTGGATGCGGGTCTGTCTCTGGTGCCGGTGGGTGTGGCGGGTGAGTTGTATGTAGCGGGGGCTGGTCTGGCACGTGGTTATGTCAACCAGCCTGGTTTGACGGCGGAGCGGTTTGTGGCGGATCCGTTCGGCGGTTTGGGTGGGCGGATGTATCGCACCGGGGATGTGGTGCGGTGGCGCCCGGATGGTGCCCTGGAGTTCCTGGGCCGTGCGGATGCGCAGGTGAAGGTACGCGGGTTCCGTATCGAGCCCGGTGAGATCGAGGCGGTTCTGGCCTCACATGACTCAGTCGGTCAGGTGGCGGTGCTGGTCCGCGAGGACCGTCCGGGTGACAAACGCTTGGTCGCGTATGTGGTTCCCGCCCAGCTGAGCATTAGCTCTGTCTCGGTTGTGGATGCTGATACTTCCCTGGTCACCGGGTCCGGTTCCGGTTCCGGTTCCGGTTCCGACTCTGGTGTTGTGTCGGTGGTTGATGTGTCGGTGTTGCGGGGTGTGGTGGCGGAGCGCCTGCCGGACTATATGGTGCCGTCGGCTTTTGTGGTGCTGGAAGCCTTGCCGTTGACGCCGAACGGGAAGCTGGATCGTCAGGCTCTTCCCGCTCCCGAGGTCGCTGCCAAGGTTTCTGGTCGTGGTCCGCGTAATGCTCGGGAGGAGGTGTTGTGTTCGCTGTTCGCCGAGGTTTTGGGTGTGGCCGAGGTCGGTATCGATGACGGCTTCTTTGATCTGGGTGGCGACAGCATTGTGTCGATTCAGTTGGTGGCGCGGGCGCGGGCGGTGGGGTTGGTGATTGCGCCGCGGGATGTGTTTGAGCGGAAGACGGTTGAGGGTTTGGCGTTGGTGGCCGGTGTGGTGGGTGAGGCACTGCCGGTGGTCGGGGACGGTGTGGGGGTGGTGCCGTTGACGCCGATCATGCATCAGTTGCGTGAGCGGGGTGGTTCGATCGACCGGTTCAGTCAGGGTGTGCTGGTGCGGGTGCCAGCCGGTCTGGGTATGGAGCCATTGGTAACGGCGGTGCAGTCGGTTCTCGATCACCACGATGTGCTGCGGGCCCGGCTTTCGGGTGCCGACGGTGATGGCGAGTGGGTCCTGGAGGTCCTGGAGCCGGGTGCGGTCCAGGCAGCCTCGTGTGTGCGTCGGATCGATGTCGCAGGCCTGGAGGGATCAGACCTGCAACGCGTGATCACCGTAGAGGCGGAAGCGGCCCGGGACCGGCTGGCACTCACGGACGCGACGATGGTCCAGGCAGTCTGGTTCGACGCCGGACCCACCACCTCAGGCCGCCTACTCATAGTGGTCCACCACCTCGTAGTCGACGGAGTGTCCTGGCGGATCCTGCTACCCGATCTACAGCAGGCATGGGAAGCCGCCACAGCAAATCGGCCCGCGGCTCTGCAACCAGTCGGCACCTCCTTCCGCCACTGGGCACAAACCCTGGCCGAGGAAGCCTGTACCCCCGGCCGGGTCGCAGAACTAGCATTGTGGCGCAAGACGCTGCACGGACCGGATCCGCTACTCGGCGCCCGGCCACTGGACCCGGCACGCGACACCAGCAGAAGCGCCCGCTCATTGACCGTGACACTGGCACCACAGCAAACCGAGCCATTGCTGACCGAGGTCCCCGCGCTCTTCCACGCCGGTATCAACGACGTACTCCTCAGTGCACTGGTACTGGCGATGGGACGCTGGCGAGCCCGCCGCGGCCAACACGGCAACAACACTCTACTGATCGACCTCGAAGGCCACGGCCGTGAGGAGATCTTCGACGGCGCGGAACTATCCCGCACCACAGGCTGGTTCACCTCCATGTTCCCCGTCCGCCTGGACCCGGGCACCATCAACGAAACCAACGCCTGGGCCGGCGGCCAGGACATCGGCCACCTCCTCAAACGGATCAAAGAACAACTACGGGCCGTCCCCGACCACGGCATCGGATACGGCCTACTCCGCTACCTCAACCCGGACACCGCCACCGAGCTGGCCCCACTACCCACCCCACAGATCGGCTTCAACTACCTAGGCCGCTTCTCCATCGGCCAACCCACCGACTGGACCCCTGCCACCGACGGCACCACAGCCGGCAGCGGAACCGACCCCGACATGGCCCTCACACACACCCTCACCATCAACTCCCTCACCCAAGACACCCCCCAAGGCCCCACCCTGACCATCACCTACACCTGGCCCACCGACCAATTCAACGAAACCGACATCCAGCAACTCGCCGACTCCTACCTCCAAGCCCTCACCGCCCTCACCCAACACGCCACCCAACCCACCAGCGGCGGCCGCACCCCCTCAGACCTACCCCTACTCAACCTCAACCAGGCCGACATCGACCGCCTCGAAGCCCGACACCACGACGCGGTCGAGTTGCTCCCGCTGGCTCCGCTGCAGGAGGGTCTGCTCTTCCATGCGCTCTACGACGAGCAGGGCGAGGACGTCTACACCACCCAGCTGTCTTTCCTGGTGGAGGGGGTGTTGGATGTTGCGGTGTTGAAGGCCTCCGTGCACACCCTGTTGCGCCGACATGCGAACCTACGCGCCGGATTCCTCCACGAAGGACTGTCCCAACCCGTCCAGATCATCCCCCGCAACATCGAACTACCCTGGCAAGAAATCGACCTCCGCCACCTAGACCCCCACCAACAACAACACACCATCACCGACTGGCTCCACCACGACCAAAACCAACGCTTCGACCTCGCCAACCCACCCCTACTCCGCTTCGCCCTACTCCACCTCGACACCCACCGCTACCAACTGGTCTTCACCAACCACCACATCCTCCTCGACGGCTGGTCCCTTCCCGTGCTGATGCGGGAACTGTTCACCCTCTACGCCCACCACGGAGACGA
>NZ_JAMQAW010000031.1:55342-91482 GCF_023701525.1 Streptomyces albipurpureus | reverse complement strand
CTCATTCCGTTTCCGGACTTCGAATTCAATCCAACACCCGATTGGAAGGGCTTTTGCCTTTCGGCGTGTTCACTACGTTAGCTGATTCCCAGTGCAACTCATAATCGAGTTCATCGAGATTGAATTTCGGCACGCCGAAATTGAACCCGATTTGGGCTTCAGTGAAGAGTAGTGGATGGCCGCTTACGGGGTGCTGAACAGCAGGGCCCGTCTCAAGCGGCTCGGGCTACGTTAGGCGTCTCGGCGGGTGGAGTCAAGTTGCCCGACGTCGTGGGGCGTGTGGGCGATAGGGGCTGACCGTAGGGTCCCCATCGATCCAGTAGCGCCAGGGCTGATGGGCTCCACCTCCGCCGACACCCGTCCTGGGGCCGTTGCGTACCAGTTCAGGGTCCGGGGCGGGCCCGGGCAGTAGAGCGAGTGGGGCCATGCCGTCCGCGCAGAGGTCAGTGCCGTTCAGGGCACGGTCCACATCGAGGGCGGTAGCCAGTCGGGCCGGCCCTTTGGCTAGTTCCTTGTCATGACGGGCCGAGAATCGACGTTTACGGGCTAGGTCAGCGCCCACTTGGATCTGACCTGCTCGCAGGAGGACCCCGCTCGCCTGGTCCTCCGGTCCGCACACAGCGTTGAGGCAGTGCCACATTCCGTAGGTGAAGTAGACATACGCATGGCCGGGAGGG
The DNA here is from genome assembly GCF_023701525.1 of Streptomyces albipurpureus. Lineage (GTDB taxonomy): Bacteria > Actinomycetota > Actinomycetes > Streptomycetales > Streptomycetaceae > Streptomyces > Streptomyces albipurpureus. The sequence continues at coordinate 90,805 of NZ_JAMQAW010000031.1, read as the reverse complement.
CCGAACATCACCTCGTTGCGGGCGGTACGGCCGCGGTACGCGTGGGAGCCCGGGTCGATCTCCCCCGCGTACGCCTCGACCTCGGTGATCCGCAGTTCGATGGGACCGTCGGCCGTATGGCGTACCAGGGTGCAGCCGAGGAGTTGCGGCGCCACCTCAAGAACAGGGCGGTCGAAGAACTTCCGTGGCAAAGGCGTACGGTCGGAGGTCTCGATCATGGCGTCCGAGGGTACCCGGGGAACCGGTGGCCCTTGAAGCGCGTAAGTAGGGGTCAAGACCGCGCGAGACTGAGCATGAACAGAACGCCGAGAAGGAGTGGACATGGGTTTCAAGAAGCTGCTGGCAAGCCTGGGGGCCGGTGGGGCCTCCGTGGAGACGGTGCTCACCGAGGAGAACGTCGTCCCGGGCGGCGTGGTCCAGGGCGAGGTGCGCATTGAGGGCGGCTCGGTCGATCAGAAGATCGAGGCGCTCTCCGTGGGCCTCCAGGCGCGCGTCGAGGTGGAGAACGGCGACGGGGAGTTCAAGCAGGACATCGAGTTCATCAAGCAGCGGCTCGGTGGCGAGTTCGAGGTGAAGGCCGGGGCGGTGCACGTGGTGCCGTTCGGGCTGGAGATCCCCTGGGAGACCCCGGTCACCAGCATCGCCGGGCAGCAGCTGCGCGGAATGAACATCGGTGTCACGACCGAGCTGGAGATCGCACGGGCCGTGGACTCCGGTGATCTGGATCCGATCAATGTGCACCCGCTGCCGGCGCAGCAGGCCATCCTCGACTCCTTCCTACAGATCGGCTTCCGCTTCAAGAGTGCGGACATGGAGCGCGGGCACATCCGTGGGACGCGCCAGCAGCTGCCGTTCTACCAGGAGATCGAGTTCCTCCCGCCGAGCCAGTACCGCGGGCTGAACCAGGTGGAGCTGACCTTCATCGCCGACGCGCGCGAAATGGACGTCATCCTGGAGATGGACAAGAAGCCGGGTCTCTTCAGCGAGGGCAGCGACTCGTACAAGGCGTTCACGGTCGGCCACCATGACTTCCAGTCCACTGACTGGGGCGCGTACATCAACCAGTGGCTCGCCGACGTCGGTGGCCGTCGGAACTGGTTCTAGGCTCCCGGTGCGGTAGTCAGCAGTCAGCAGCAGCCGAACCGGAGGTACAGACGTGACCGAGTCGACGAAGGCGCCCCTTCCGCACGATTTCCATCCGCAGGTGCCGTCATTCACCGTGGTGAGCGACGACATCGCACCGGGATCGGTACTGAAGGACGCTCAGGTCCATGCCGAGGGCAACATCTCGCCCCAGCTTCGTTGGGAAGGGTTTCCCGCAGAGACCAAGAGCTTTGCCGTGACGTGCTTTGATCCGGACGCCCCCACGGGCAGTGGGTTCTGGCACTGGGTGCTCTTCGACCTTCCCGCGTCCGTCACCGAGCTCCCCGCCGGCGCGGGCAGCGGGCCCTTCGCCGGGCTTCCCGATGGTGCCGTACATGCCCGAAACGACTACGGGTCGAAGGACTTCGGTGGCGCCGCTCCCCCGGCCGGAGAGAATCATCGCTATGTCTTCACCGTGTATGCGGTGGACAGCGAGAAACTCGGTCCTGACGCGGACGCGTCGCCCGCGGTCGTGGGGTTCAATCTTCGCTTTCACACGCTCGCTCGCGCATCGGTGATCGGTGAGTACGAAGGACCCTTGGCGCACTGACCGTTCGTCTGTTGTTTGCCCTGCTCTGGTCTTGGAGAGATCAGAGCAGGGCACTTTTATTACCGGGGCCCGGGGGTGGTCCCCTGGGAGGCGCAGATATTGCGTTGTCCATCTCGGCGCGCCCAGCCAGAGTTGATCCGAGCCCAGAGCCCGATCACGGGTGGGGCCGGGATACGGAGGTGGGCGTGATGCGGGACACGCTGGTACTGAATGCGAGCTTCGAGCCGCTGTCGACGGTGACGTTGAACCGTGCGGTGGTGCTGGTCCTCCAGGACAAGGCCGTCGTCGAGCAGGCCCACCCAGGACTCCGTTTGCGTGCTGCCACGGTTGAACTTCCGGTACCCCGGGTGATCAGGCTGTGCAGATATGTCAGGGTGCCCTTCCGAAGACAGGCACCGTGGTCGAGGCGGGGAGTCCTGGTCCGGGACCAGTACCGGTGCGCGTACTGCGGCAAGCGCGCCACCACAGTCGACCATGTACTGCCGCGCTCGCACGGTGGGTCGGACAGCTGGCTGAACACGGTGGCCTCGTGCGCTGAGGACAACCACCGCAAGGCCGCCCGTACGCCGGAGCAGGCGGGGATGCCGCTACTGCGGGAGCCCTTCGTGCCGTCGCCGGCCGATGCCATGCTGCTGGGGCTCAAAGTGGGTGAGCGCTCGGAGTTGCCGAGCTGGCTGGCAGCACGGCCAGCGGCGTAGACCAGTTCTTCCGAGCCCGTCCTCAGCCTTTCGGGAGAGGGCGGGCTCAACGGTGTCAGCCGTAGCGGCGTAGCAGGAGTTGGACGATCGCGACCATGCCGACGGCCACGATGATGGCGCGGAGCGCGGTGGGCGAGAGCTTGCGGCCGACCTTGGCTCCGACCTGGCCGCCGATGGCTGAGCCGATGGCGATCAGTACGACAGCGGTCCAGTCGATGTCTGCGACAAAGACGAAGAAGAGTGCCGCAATGCTGTTGACGACCGCGGCGAGGACGTTCTTGACGGCGTTGATCCGTTGCAGGGTGTCATGGAGCAGCATGCCCATCAGGGCGACGTAGAGGATTCCCTGCGCTGCGGTGAAGTACCCGCCGTAGACGCTGGCGAAGAGCAGGCCGATCAGGAGGAGCGGGCCGCCGTCGGGGTGGGTGTCGGTGGTGCCCTTGGCGGCGCGGCGGCGCTGGACGGCTCGCGAGATACGAGGTTGGAGGACGACCAGGACCAGGGCGAGGGCGACGAGTATCGGGACGATCGTCTCAAAGGCCGTCTCCGGCAGGGTCAGCAGCAGAATGGCACCGCTGATGCCGCCGATGGCGGCGACGATGCTCAGTCGAATGACTCGACGGCGCTGGCCGACGAGTTCGGCGCGATAGCCGATGACCCCGCTGATCGCGCCGGAGACGAGTCCCAGAGCGTTGGAGACGGTCGCGGTGACCGGCGAGAGGCCGGTCGCGAGGAGCACGGGGAAGGTGATCAGTGTTCCCGAGCCGACGATGGTGTTGATGGTGCCAGCGCTGATACCCGCGGCGAAGACGGCAAGCATCTCCCAGATCGTCACGCTGTGCCCCTCGATGATCGGTGCTGAATGCACCGATCATGCCCGACCCGCGAATGGATCAGGTGACGGGGGGCTCTTCCCGACGCTCGACCGCGTTGCCGCCGCTGTTTCCGCCGCCGTGCCCGCCGTTTCCGCCACCGTTGCCGCCGGTGTTGAAGCCGGGCATCCCGCCACCACCGAAGTTGCCGAAGGCTCCGGACAGCCCCTTCAGGGCGTCGCCGATTTCGCTGGGCACGATCCAGAGCTTGTTGGCGTCGCCTTCGGCGATCTTCGGGAGCATCTGGAGGTACTGGTAGGAGAGCAGCTTCTGGTCGGGGTCGCCGGCGTGGATGGATTCGAAGACCGTACGGATGGCCTGGGCCTCACCCTCGGCGCGTAGGGCGGCTGCCTTCGCCTCGCCCTCGGCGCGCAGGATCGCCGACTGCTTCTCGCCCTCGGCGGTGAGGATCTGGGACTGGCGGATGCCCTCCGCGGTGAGGATCGCGGCGCGCTTGTCACGGTCGGCGCGCATCTGCTTCTCCATCGAGTCCTGGATGGAGGTGGGCGGCTCAATGGCCTTGAGCTCGACTCGGTTGACGCGGATGCCCCACTTGCCGGTGGCCTCGTCGAGGACTCCGCGCAGGGCGGCGTTGATCTCCTCGCGGGATGTGAGGGTGCGCTCCAGGTCCATGCCGCCGATGATGTTGCGGAGGGTGGTGACGGTGAGCTGCTCGATGGCCTGGATATAGCTGGCGACCTCATAGGTCGCTGCCCGTGCATCGGTCACCTGGTAGTAGATGACGGTGTCGATGTTGACGACCAGGTTGTCCTGGGTGATCACCGGCTGGGGCGGGAAGGGCACGACCTGCTCGCGGAGGTCGATGCGGTTGCGGATGGAGTCGATGAACGGGACGACGATGTTCAATCCCGCGTTCAGGGTGCGGGTGTAGCGCCCGAACCGCTCGACGATGGCGGCGCTGGCTTGCGGGATGACCTGGATCGTCTTGATCAGGGCGATGAAGACCAACACCACCAGAATGATCAGGACGATGATGATCGGTTGCATCGAGTTCCCCGTGTCCTTGGCTGCCGGATGATTCTGTGGATTCTGATGATCGAGTTTCCCAGACCATGGGCTTGTATGGGGAGCGTTCTGGTCTGTTGTCTCACTTCAGTGCGTTTCGACTGGTGCCCAACAGTCGCTCTCCCGGCGTCACATGACGATCGCGGTGGCTCCGTCGATCTCCGCCACGTCGACCTGTTGGCCGACTTCGAACGTCGCTTCCGCGTCCAGCGCACGGGCGGACCAGATCTCCCCGGCGAGTTTGATGCGGCCACCACTGGCGTCGACTCGTTCGAGTACGACGGCTTGACGGCCTTTCAGGGCGTCTATTCCACTGGCGAATTGTGGACGTCCGGCGCGCTGGCGGCTTGCGATCGGCCGTACGACGGCGATGAGGGCCACGGAGACGGCGACGAACACCAGCACCTGGGCGACCACTCCGCCGCCCAGTGCCGCGACGATGGCGCCTGCGACGGCTCCTGCGGAGAACATGCCGAACTCGGGCATCGCCGTCAGGACGAGCGGAATCCCCAATCCGACCGCGACGATCAACCACCACACCCACGCGTCGATTTCCACATCGCCATGGTAGATCCGCCCGTCGGGGTCACGACAGGGGGCAAGGGCGGGTCAAGGCGCGCGGGAAGTGGAGTGCCAGCTCCCACTGTGGGTCTGATGGGGCTGGTGACAACTACTGGTGATATCCAAGGCTTAGCGGAAGGTCTGAGGTGTCTGTAGCCGTATGGGACCTTCTAGGTTGTCTGCGGTAGGCCGGCTGAGGTCTTAACGAAGCGGAAGGCCCTGCGCGGTCCAGCGTGCCCCGTTGCGCTCGACGACGAGCGGGAGGCCGAAGCAGAGGGAGAGGTTGCGAGAGGTCAGTTCGGTCTCCACCGGGCCGGCTGCAAGCACCTTGCCCTGCCTGATCATCAGGACGTGGGTGAAGCCCGGGGGGATCTCCTCGACATGGTGGGTGACCATGATCATGGAGGGTGCGATCGGGTCACGGGCGAGGCGGCCGAGGCGACGCACGAGGTCTTCGCGGCCACCGAGGTCCAGCCCGGCCGCGGGCTCGTCGAGAAGCAGCAGCTCGGGGTCGGTCATCATCGCTCGGGCGATCAGGGTGCGCTTGCGTTCGCCCTCGGAGAGGGTGCCGAATCGGCGATTCAGGTACTCGGTCATCCCGAGTCGGTCGAGGAAGGCTCGGGCGCGGTCCTCGTCCACCTGCTCGTAGTTCTCGTGCCAGCTGGCGGTCATCCCGTACGCGGCGGTGAGAACCGTCTCCAGGACGGTCTGCCGCTTGGACAGCTTCTCGGCCATCGCGATACCGGCCATGCCGATGCGGGGGCGGAGGTCGAAGACATCGATCCGGCCCAGGCGCGCGCCGAGGATGGTGACATCGCCGCCGGTCGGGAAGAGATAGCTGGACGCGAGGTTGAGCAGCGTGGTCTTCCCGGCGCCGTTGGGGCCGAGGATGATCCAGCGCTCTCCTTCCTTGACCGACCAGGAGACGTCATCCACCAGAGCGCGTCCGTCGCGGACCACGGATACGTCCACCAGCTCCAGTACATCGCTCATGAGCGCGTTGTCTCCCCATGCAATCGTCTTGAGGTTGTGTGGAGGCGTTGTGTGCCTGTGGGCACAGCCCTATGGGAAAACCTACGCCACCGGCTGAGTGGCACCGTCCCCTGGTCCGATCCTTAGGCTGGGGCCATGCTTTCGGAACCACGTTCAGGACGGTTGGCCGCATGGGGAAACGCTCTGCTGGGCCAACTGGTGTCACCCGACGAGGCGGCGCTGGCCATCGTCGGCGACGACGCCGTACATCGGGTCGAGGGACTGCCGGGCGAGGTGGAGCCGGTCGGGCTCACGCTGGCACTGGGGCGGTTGCGGGTGCTCGGGGTGACCGGGTGGCGGCTTGCGCTACCCGTGCCGGGTCATCCTCTGGGTCTCAGCGGCCCGCCCGATTTCAATACTCGTGCGCTGGAGGCGGAGGAGGCCGTCGTCGGCTACGGGGCTCCGTTCGGGCTGGTGCCCGAGGTGCGGGAGGCAGGGCATCCGGGGGATCCGGCCGATCTCCATACCGAGGTGGTGTGGCACTGCCTGCCGGTACGGGACGCCCCGCCGGCGGATGTGCCCTCGCTCGGAGAGGCGGAGCGGGAGCTGGCGGAGGCGCTTCGGGATGCCACGGAAGCGCTGACACGGCTCGATGTGGCGGCTTCGGGACCGTTGGCCGAGGCCACGGTGGATGCCTACCGGTCACGGGCCGAACGGGGGCGGGAGGCGCTGGCTCCGGGGTACCCACCGCGGGCGGTAAGGGTGTTGGAACTCGCCCAGCGGGTGGGGCTGCTGATCGCGGTGGCTCTTGACGGCCCCGGGCATGGACCCGGTGGCGCGGTGAGCGCGTCACAGATGAGTGCGCGAAGGGAAGCCCTGCGGCAGGTGGAACGCGTCGCGCGGCGGGCGCAGGTGGCGGCGTACAACGCCTATGTGGAGGAGCTGGGGCGGGAGGTGTCCTAAAGGGGTGCCATGAGCGCCGGGGGTGGCTCATCGACTGCGGGTGCGCAGGCCCGGGCATGACGGTGCCCGGGCACCGGACGCTTGGCTCTTGGGGAGGAGTCGTCCGGTGCCCGGGCAGTGTGGGGCGCGTCAGCCGTTGATGCCGAGGTTGCCGAACGCCGGGTTCAGAAGACCGATGACGTTCACGGTGTTGCCCACGGCGTTGACCGGGACGTGGACGGGGACCTGGACCACGTTGCCGGAGGCGACGCCCGGGGAGCCCACCGCGTGACCGCCGGCGTGCGCGCCCGTGGCAGAGGCCACACCCGCACCCGCGGCGATGATGCTGCCGGTGATCATGGTGAGGGCAGCGGCCTTCTTCAGGTTCTTCACTTCGAAATCCTCCTGGCGTTCGCTGCGGCCGACCGCCGCAGCTCCCCCTGAAGAACGGCCGAGGGGCGCGGAGGATGCGCCGTCTGGGTGACATACACCCGACAGTATGAATCTCAGACCGGAACGGAACCTTCCGCTGGATCGCCGGATCGTCGGATCACCCGTCCACCCGTCCACCCGTCCACCCGTCAGTCCGTCAGTCCGTCAGTCCGTTGCGCACGGCCCAGAGGGCGGCCTGGGTCCGGTCCGCCAGATCGAGCTTCATCAGGATGTTCGACACATGGGTCTTGACGGTCTTCTCGGAGAGGACCAGAGCTCGGGCGATCTCCCGGTTGGAGCGGCCGTCCGCGATCAGGCAGAGGACCTCGCGCTCCCGCTCGGTCAGCGAAGTGCTGCGTCCCGAGCCGGTGCCGGGCTCGTCCTGGGAGAGGAGTGCGACCGCGACCTCCGGTTGGAGGAGCACATGTCCGGCGTGGACCGAGCGGATGGCGCCGGCCAGCGCCTCGGGGTCCACGTCCTTGTACACATAACCGGAGGCGCCGGCGCGCAGCGCGGGAACCACCGTGCGCTGCTCGGTGAAGCTGGTGACGATCAGCACCTTGGCGGGGTTGGCCAGCTCCCGGAGCTTGCGTAGGGCCTCGATGCCGTCGGTGCCGGGCATCTTCACATCCATCAGGATCACATCGGGCATGAGTTCCTGGGCTCGGGCGACCCCCTCCGCGCCGTCCCCGGCCTCGCCGACCACCTCGATGTCGTCCTGGACCTCCAGGAAGGTGCGCAGACCGCGGCGTACCACCTGGTGGTCGTCGACCAGCAGGACCCGAACCGTCTTGTCACCCACCGGGGACCTCCATCTCAATCGTCGTGCCCTTGCCGGGCGCGGACTCCACGCGCAGCCTTCCGCCGACCCCGCTCGCCCGGTCGCGCATCGAGACCAGTCCCAGATGGCGGCCGGCGCGACGGACCGCGCGGGGCTCAAAACCCTTGCCGCTGTCGGTGATGCTGAGGACCGCGCCCTGGCCGCGGCGGGCGAGGACCACATCGACCTTGGCCGCTCCGGAGTGGCGCAGGGCGTTGTGCAGGGCTTCCTGGGCGACCCGGAGCAGGGCCTCCTCCTGGGCCGCGGGCAGTGCCTTGATCCCGCAGGTGTCAAAGGTGACGGTGGCGGCGTGGGCCCGGTCCAGGACGTGTATCTGGTTGCGCAGCGTATGGATCAGACCGTCCTCGTCCAGGGCTGCCGGACGCAGCTCGACGACGGCGGCGCGCAACTCGTCCGCCGCTTCCGCGGCGAGCGCGGCGACCTGTTGGAGCTCCCCCTTGGCGCGGGCCGGGTCGCGGTCGACCAGGGCGGCCGCAGCCTGGGCCGTCAGCCGTAGCGAGAACAGCTTCTGGCTGACCGCGTCGTGCAGCTCATGGGCGAGACGGGATCGCTCTTCGGCGATGGTGAGTTCCCGGCTGCGCTCGTAGAGCCGGGCGTTGGTGAGGGCGATGGCCGCGTGCTGGGCGAGGATCGAGAGGAGTTCCTCGTCCTCTTCGGTGAAGCCGCAGTCACCCTGCGGTTTGGCGCAGCGCTTGTTCGCGAGGAAGAGGGCTCCGATGATCTCTTCGCCGTCCTTGATGGGCACGCCCAGGAAGTCCGACATTTCGGGGTGGGCGGAGGGCCAGCCCTCGAACCGGGGGTCCTTGCGGACATCGGCGAGACGCTCGGCCTTGGCATCCCGGAGCATCGCGGCGAGGATGCCGTGCTGGCGTGGCAGGGGGCCGATGGCCTTCCACTGGGCGTCGCTGATCCCGTCGACCACGAACTGGGCGAAGCCTCCGTGATCGTCGGGGACGCCCAGCGCGGCGTACTGCGCGTCCAGTAGTTCGCGGGCCGACGCGACGATCGTCTTCAACACATCCCGCACCTCCAGATGCCTGCTCATGGCAAGGAGCGCGGTACTCACTGCGGCGAGACCGGAGCGGGGTTGATGACTCATGAACTCAACCGTACCGGCGCGTGGTGACCGTATGTATCGGCCCGTGGGCGGCTACCGCTTAGGACTGTGGGCCTAGGTCGAAGTGCCTTGGTGGTGGGGTCCCCCGGACGAAGCGGCTCACCGGGCGGCATTCCTACGGTGGGTGCGTCGGCGCCGGACAAAAAAGTGGCGCCGGGTGCGGAAGGGGATGGATGCCATGCCGGTTGCTGTGATCACGGGTGCTTCGAAGGGGCTGGGGCGGGCGCTCGCGGAGGCTCTCGCCCAGCGGGGCTGGGATCTGGTGCTGGGAGCCAGGACATCCGATGTGCTGGCCCGGAGCGCCGAGCACGCACGAGTCCATGGGACCCGGGTGGTGGCGGTGACGGGCGATGTCAATGACGCGGGGCATCGGGCGGAGCTGGTGGCCGCCGCCGGGGAGCTGGGCGGGCTCGATCTGCTGGTGAACAACGCCAGCGCGCTGGGCGCTGAGCCGCTGGTGCGATTGGACGCGCTCCCTCTGGAGGGGTTGCGGGTGGCGCTGGAGACCAATGTGGTCGCCGTGCTGGGCCTCGTACAGGAGGCGCTGCCGCTGCTGCGGGCGGCCGAGGCGGGGACGGTGATCGCGCTGAGTTCGGACGCGGCGGCGGAAGCGTATGAGACCTGGGGCGGCTATGGGGCCGCGAAGGCGGCCCTGGACCAGCTGGCGGCGGTGCTCGCGGTGGAGGAGCCGGAGCTGCGGGTGTGGGCGGTGGACCCGGGCGACATGGACACCGATCTCTACACGGCGGCCGTACCGGTGGACGGGGACGGTGAGTACCGGCCGGCGCCGGAGACCGTGGTGCCGGGGTTCCTGCGGCTGCTCGACGAGCGGCCGGTGAGTGGGAGGTACGGGGCGCCCGCGCTGCTGGGCGGTTCCTAGCGGGGTCCCGGTCGTTCCTGGACCGCTCCTGGCCTGCCCGGAGCGGAGGGGCGGGGTGGCCGGCGGGCCGGGGCCTGTCAGGAGGGGTGGGCCTGCACCGCGGAGGTAGCGCGGAGGCTCTCGCGGCGTGGGACGGGGCTGGGTGGAGTGCCTCAGAGCGCGTTCAGGGCCGTAGGGGCTCGGTGAGGGGCCTTGGGCTGGGCTCGGCACCTCGCGCCCTGGCCTGGCCAGCGGAGTACACGAGGGGATGGAGGCCTGTGATGGCGAAGGAGTGCGACGAAGGCGATCAGGTACCGCGCGGGGGTGGCGCGGTCGGCTTGGAGGGGCTCCGGGTGCCCGATGAGCTGTCGGCCCGGTTGCCCGCCGAGGCCCGCGGCCGCGGTCGGGACGATGTGCGGCTCATGGTGTCACGGGGTTCCCAGGTCACCCATCATGCGTTCCGCGAGCTCCCCGGTCAGCTGAGGGCCGGTGATGTGCTGGTCGTGAACACCTCCGCCACCTTGCCGGCGGCGGTCAACGGGCGGGTCGGCGGTGACGGGGTCGTGGTGCACTTCTCGACCCGCGGCGATGACGGGCGATGGGCGGTGGAACTGCGCCGCCCGGATGGCACCGGGAGTACGGGGCCGCGCCCGGGTGGCCCGGCGGGCGCCTTGGTGCGGCTGCCCGGTGGCGCGCGGCTCAGGCTGGAGGAGCCGCTCACCCCGGGTGCGGACCGGCTGTGGTGGGCCTCGGTCTCCGTGCGGGTGCCGGGGTTGCTGAGGCGCTACGGGCGGCCCATCCGGTACGCGTACACGGAGCGGGACCAGCCGCTCACCGCCTATCAGACGGTGTTCGCCCTCCCCTCCGCCGACGGGGCAGGCTCCGCGGAGATGCCGAGTGCCGCCAGGCCGTTCACCCAGGCGCTGGTGGCGGAACTGGTGAGTAGGGGGGTGCAGTTCGCTCCGATCGTGCTGCATACCGGGGTGGCGTCGGCGGAGACGCATGAGCCGCCGTATCCGGAGCGTTTCGCGGTGTCGGCGGCGACCGCGTGGCTGGTGAACGCGGCCAGGGCCGGTGGCGGCCGGATCATCGCGGTCGGGACGACCGCGGTCCGCGCCATGGAGTCGGCGACCGGGGCGGACGGGGTGGTGCGGCCGGCTTCGGGGTGGACCGGGCTGGTGGTGACGCCCGAGCGCGGGCCGCGGATCGTCGATGGACTGCTGACCGGGCTCCATGAGCCTGAGGCATCGCATCTGCTGATGCTGGAGGCCATAGCGGGCCGGGTGGCTCTCGGGCGGGCCTACTCCGCTGCGCTGCGCCGTCTCTACCTATGGCATGAGTTCGGGGATGTGCATCTCCTACTCCCAGATGAGATCCCTACACATTGCATTGCTGGAGCAACAATCAGTAAGAACGACCTGCGCTCGATGTGAGCCCGCACATAGGACGCAGATCACTTACGAAACTCTTTAGTGGATAGCGTCAGGCCATGTGAGCGGCGCATAAGTGTCGAGAAAGGCTTTTCGTCAGGACGCGGATCAACTATCCGGGGTCGTACGTCACACCTTTGCCAGGACATTTTGCTACCGCTAAGAATTGCCGAAGTCGCCCGCCGTTGGAGCGCAGCGCCGCCTCCCGGCCTGATGCGACTTCCGCTATTCGAAGAGGTACGACTGTATGTCCGCGTCCTGCACCCGACTGACCAAGGTCCACCGGGCCTCGATCGCCGGTATCGCCGCCGCCGGTGTCGCAGCCATCACCCTCTCCCTCGTTCCCAGCAACGGCACCACGGAGACCGAGGCCGCCGCTCAGGCCGCGCCCGTCGCCTGGCAGGCCGATGCCGGCAGCACCAAGACCATCCCGGTCCACGCCCACGTCACCAACCAGCAGTCGACCATCGAGACCCAGGTCGAGGCCGCCGCGAAGGCCGCTGCCAAGATTCAGGCCGAGGCAAAGGCGAAGCTCGCCGCCGCGGCGAAGAAGGCAGCTGCCGAGGCCACCGCCAAGAAGCGCGCCGCCGAGCAGCCCACCAGCCGTGGCGCCGAGCGCAAGGCCGGCTACGCCAACAACCTGGACGGCTGGATTCGCCAGTCGCTCGACATCATGAAGAAGAACGGCATCCCGGGTTCGTACGACGGTCTGCACCGCAACATCATGCGCGAGTCGAGCGGTGACCCGCGGGCCATCAACAACTGGGACATCAACGCGATCAACGGTGTGCCGTCGAAGGGCCTGCTCCAGGTCATCCAGCCGACGTTCAACGCGTACCACGTCAAGGGCACCCCCCACGACCTGTACCACCCGATCGCCAACATCGTCGCCGCGGCCAACTACGCCGCCGACCGCTACGGCACCATCGACAACGTCAACGGCGCCTACTGAGCCGCGCTGGATCCCGCACACGCCGAAGGGCGGCACCACCCATGAGGGATGGTGCCGCCCTTCGGCGTTCTCACGGCGGCTGCTACTTGCGCATGACCTCGGGCTCATGGCGGCGTAGCAGTCGGGCGACCGCAAAGCCGCAGAGGACGCCGATCGCCAGCAGGATGGTCATGTTGATGCCCCACTGGGTGGCCGTGTGCTCCCACAGCGGGTCGAGGTCGTCCGGGTTCTTGTGGTCCCACGGGGGCATCAGCCGGCCCAGGTCCAGGGTGGACCCGGCGCCGGCGATCGCCCAGCGGGAGGGCATCAGCCAGGCGAACTGCTCCAGGCCGGGTGATCCGTAGACCTTGAAGAGGATTCCGGTGAACACGACCTGGACGATCGCGAACATCACCAGCAGCGGCATGGTCTTCTCGGCGGTCTTCACCAGCGAGGAGATCACCAGGCCGAACATCATCGAGGTGAAGCCGAGGGCGGTGATCACCAGGCAGAGTTCCACCGCGGGGGGCATGATCAGGCCCTCTTCGGGGAGCCTGCGGGTGGCGAAGCCGATGCCGCAGATGATCACGGCCTGAAGCGCGGTGATCATCCCGAGGACGATCACCTTGGACATCAGATACGCGGAGCGGGAGAGGCCGGTGGCCCGTTCCCGTTCGTAGATCACCCGTTCCTTGATCAACTCTCGTACGGAGTTGGCCGCGCCCGAGAAAGTGATGCCGACCGCGAGGATCAGCATGATCGTGCCGGCGTCGCCATTGAACTTGGACCGGCCGTCGTTGGGTGCGGCGAGGCCGAAGTCCGCTGGGATGACCACGCTGACCAGGCCGAGGACCGCGGGCAGGATCACCATCAGGCCCATGAAGCCCTTGTCGGACGCGATGACGGAGACATAGCGGCGCATCAGCGTGATCAGCTGGGCGCCCCAGCTCTGCGGCTTGGGCGGGCGCATCTGCTGGGGGGACGGCATGTTCACCGACTGCGCGGCGACGGCGTCGATGTCCGCCGCGTAGAGCTGGTAGTGCTGGGAACCGCGCCAGCGGCCGGCCCAGTCGTACTCCCGGTAGTTCTCGAAGGCGGAGAACACATCGGCCCAGGTGGTGTAGCCGAAGAAGTTGAGCGCCTCTTCCGGGGGGCCGAAGTAGGCGACGGAGCCGCCGGGGGCCATCACCAGCAGTTTGTCGCAGAGCTGGAGCTCGGCGACGGAGTGGGTGACCACGAGGACCGTGCGGCCGTCGTCGGCGAGGCCGCGCAGCAGCTGCATCACATCGCGGTCCATGCCCGGGTCGAGTCCGGAGGTGGGCTCGTCCAGGAAGATCAGCGACGGCTTGGTGAGCAGTTCCAGCGCGACCGAGACCCGCTTGCGCTGGCCACCGGAGAGCGAGGTGATCTTCTTGTTCTTGTGGAGGTCCAGCTTGAGCTCGCGCAGCACCTCATCGATGCGGGCCTCGCGCTCGGTCTCGGCGGTGTCGCCGGGGAAGCGGAGTTTGGCCGCGTACTTCAGCGCCTTCCGGACGGTGAGCTCCTTGTGCAGGATGTCGTCCTGCGGGACCAGACCGATGCGCTGGCGCAGCTCCGCGAACTGCTTGTAGAGGCTGCGGTTGTCGTAGAGGACATCGCCCTGGTTGGCGGGCCGGTAGCCGGTGAGCGCCTTGAGCAGGGTCGACTTACCCGAGCCTGAGGGTCCGATCACTCCGATGAGGGACTTCTCCGGCACCCCGAAGGACACATCCCGCAGGATCTGCTTACCCCCGTCGACGGTCACCGTGAGGTGCCGCGCGGAGAAGGAGACCTCTCCGGTGTCGACGAACTCCTCGAGTCGGTCGCCGACGATACGGAAGGTGGAGTGGCCGACACCGACGATGTCGTTGGGGCCGATGACCACGGTGCCGGAGTTGGCGACCGGTTGGCCGTTGACGTAGGTGCCGTTGTGGGAGCCGAGGTCGCGGATCTGGAAGCGGCCGTCGGGGGTGGCGGTGAACTCGGCGTGGTGGCGGGAGACCTGGAGGTCGGAGACGACCAGTTCGTTCTCCAGCGCACGACCGATGCGCATCACCCGGCCGAGGGCCAGCTGATAGAAGGTGGTGGGGCTGCGGTCTCCGTGTATCGGAGCGGGCCCCTGCGGCTGGCCGCCCTGCTGTTCGGGGATGATCGGTTGTTGCTGCGACTGCCAGCCGGCTGCCGCTTCGGGCGCTCCCTGCCAACCCTGCCCGTCCACGGACTGCGGCTCCGGCCAACTGCGCCGTGCCTCCGGCGGCGGCTCCGGTGCCTGGTGCTGCAACGGCTGGTGCTGCCGCCCGGCGCCCTGCGCCGGAGCGGCGCTGCGGGCGTCGGCCGTCGCGGTGGACAGCGTCAGCCGGGGGCCGTCGTTGGCATTGCCCAGATGGACGGCCGCGCCGGGGCCGATCTCGGCCCGCTGAATCCGCTGCCCCTGGACATAGGTGCCGTTGGTGCTGCCGTGATCCTCGATCAGCCAGCTGTGGCCACCCCAGCTGATGCTGGCATGCCGCCAGGACACCCTGGCGTCCTCCAGGACCATGTCCCCCTGTGGATCCCGCCCCAGGGTGTACGACCTGGACGAACTGAGAGTCCAGGTCCTTCCGTTCAATTCCAGTACGAGTTCCCGCACTCCATGCCCCACTACTTGTCCCCCGAGCTACCCCCGTTTCCGGGAGTCTAGGGATGGCGAACATCCTGAGGAACTATTTCAGGCTTGGTCCGACCTGCGGAAGTCGGGCCGGGTGAAGACCGCGGAGGTATCCACCGTTGACGGGGGAGAAACACCCCCGGAGAGTAGTAAGGACCCCTCAGCAGTACGGATCATGCGTGATCGCCGAGAAACGGGTCATATACGGCAGGGATCGGGGGGTCCGGATGGCCATGCTCGGCGGCGGTGTCAGGGTGCCCTGGGGCGAGGTGGTGCTGTCCTCGATCGCTGCCGTGAGCTGGGCCCTGGTGGGGATGGCGGGCACGGCGGCGCTGGGGCTGCACCTCCTGGAAGCCGATTCCGCGGGCGCGCTCGGCCCGATGACAGCGGCCGTGGTCGTCCTCGCGGTTCAGGGGTCACTGACACCGTCCGGGGATGTCTCCGCCTACGGTCTTGAGGGCGCGGCAGCAGAAACGGCAGTCGATATCACGCCACTTGGGGTGAGCCTGGTGGGCGCGCTGTTGCTTG
The DNA here is from genome assembly GCF_023701525.1 of Streptomyces albipurpureus. GTDB lineage: Bacteria > Actinomycetota > Actinomycetes > Streptomycetales > Streptomycetaceae > Streptomyces > Streptomyces albipurpureus. The sequence goes on along the minus strand of NZ_JAMQAW010000031.1, from coordinate 75,238 downwards.
CGTACTGCTTTCTGCGCTCCTTACGCCGGCACGGGCCCGCCATGGACGGCTGGGAGCTGCTGACCCGGGTGGGGACGCTGGTGGGGGTGTGGGTGGCCGCGGTCGGCGGGCTCGCCTGGGTGGGACACGATGTGATCACCCTCGACGGGCGGGAGCTCGGCCTGAAGCCGGACCGGGTGCCGGGCGTGGATGGCGGTGGGATCGACATACCGGGCCTCGGCGGGCTGGGAGACATCGGTGGTCTGCTGCCGGATCGGCTACGGGAGCTGGCGGACGCGGATGCCTCGGTGGGATTCACCGTCGACCTCGTACCGTCGCTGGGTGGTGCGCTGCTGTGGGTGCTCGGTGTGCTCGGCATCGCACTGCTGGCGAACCGTCGAGCGCCACTACCGCCCTCGTTCGCCGTGCTGCGCGGGGTTCGCCCTGCCCTGTCCGCGCTGGTGACCGTACTGCTGGTGGCGGTGGTCGCGGGCCTTGCGGCGGGTGGGTACGCGGCGATGGGCGATGACCGCCCCCGGCGGATCGCGGGGTCCGCGCTGCTGGGGGCGCCCAACGGCGCCTGGTCGGGTGTGCCGCTGGGCCTTGGGGTGCCCTGGGAAGGCGAGGCGACCGGGGCGTTGGCGCGGTTGCTGCCCGACCCGCTCGATGAGTTCTTCCGCCTCTCCGCGGATCGGCCCGCGACCGTGGCCGCGCTGGCGGAGCTGGACGGGCGGGTATGGCTACTGGCGGTCGCCGCCGGGGTGCTGATGCTGTACGCCGGTGTGCTGACGGCCGTCCGCACACCTCATGGGCTACGGCTCTGGTCCTTCGCGGGTGGCTGTGCGCTGCGGCTGGGGACGACGAGCGCGCTGGCTCTGCCGCTGTTGGTGTGGCTCACGGATGTCTCGGTGGACGCATCGCTCTCGGTACTGGGGGTCGACGCCTTCGGCGCTGGCATCGAACTCCATGGGCGAGTGGGAAGGGCGGTCCTGCTCGGCGGTGTGTGGGGGGCCTGCGCCGGGGGTGTGGGCGCGCTGCTGGTGCACGCGACCCGCGGTGCGCGACCGGACGCCCGAGCCGCCGGGCCACAGGGTGGCGGCCCCGGGCCCTACCGGCCGTTGGAGCCCTACCGCCCGCCCGATCCGGACACCAACCCCTATCTGCGGGTGCCGCCAGCGGCACCCGCCCTACCGAAGGTGCGGGGCCCTCGCTGTGCCGCTCACCCGCCGTCTCGGTCTCCGGACCGGGAGAAACCGCAGGCACCGCCCCGATCCCCGGACGGGGGCGAGCCATCGCCACCGGACCGGGAGGGGCCGCCGCAGCCGGGGGTTCCGGGGGCGCGCCCCTAGCTCAGGGCGCAGAATGACCCCAGAGCAGCCTGGGGATGATCGAGCGGCACTCTCGGCAGGGCTCCACACCGCGTCCCGAGGGTGACCGCGAGCCGTGAGCCGAGGGTGCTTCACCCCAACAGGGCGGTTCGCCAGGTGCGCGGTGCCGAGCGTGGTGGAATGTCCGCCCATCGGGACGGTGCGTCTCGGCACGCACCTGCCGGATACGGTGGAGGAACCATGAGCGCATCGCAGACCTCCGACGCACGTACCCTTCTCGTCAAGATTTTCGGGAAGGACCGCCCCGGGATCACCGCCGGACTCTTTGACACCCTCGCCGCCTACTCCGTCGATGTCATCGACCTTGAGCAGGTCGTCTCCCGGGGCAGGCTCGTTCTGTGCGCCCTGGTCACCGCGCCGGCATCGGCCGGGGCTGACGAAGGCGATCTCAGGGCCACCGTCCACGGCTGGGCCGAATCCCTCAAACTCCAGGCCGAGATCATCTCCGGCATCGGTGACAACCGTCCGCGTGGCAGTGGGCGCTCCCATGTCACCGTGCTGGGACATCCGCTGACCGCCGAGGCGACCGCGGCCATAACCGCCCGGATCACTTCGGTCGGTGGCAATATCGACCGTATCTTCCGGCTCGCCAAATACCCCGTGACCGCGGTGGAGTTCGCGGTGTCGGGGGCCGAGACCGAGCGGCTGCGCACCGCGCTGGCGACCCAGTCCTCCGAGACCGGTGTCGATGTGGCCGTGGTGTCGGCGGGCCTGCATCGCCGGGCGCAACGCCTGGTGGTGATGGATGTGGACTCCACCCTCATCCAGGACGAGGTCATCGAGCTGTTCGCCGCTCATGCGGGATGCGAGGACAAGGTCGCCGAGGTGACGGCGGCGGCGATGCGCGGGGAGTTGGACTTCGAGCAGTCGCTGCACGCACGGGTGGCCCTCCTCGAAGGGCTCGACGCCTCGGTCGTGGACAAGGTCCGCGCCGAGGTGCGGCTGACTCCGGGGGCCCGGACCTTGATCCGTACCTTGAAGCGGCTCGGGTTCCAAGTGGGCGTGGTCTCGGGTGGGTTCACCCAGGTCACCGATGACCTCAAGGAGCGGCTGGGGCTGGACTTCGCCTCGGCGAACACGCTGGAGATCGTGGACGGCAAGCTCACCGGCCGGGTGACGGGTGAGATCGTGGACCGGGCGGGCAAGGCGCGGCTGCTGCGCCGGTTCGCTCTGGAAGCGGGCGTACCGATCTCCCAGACGGTGGCGATCGGTGATGGCGCCAACGATCTGGACATGCTCAACGCGGCTGGTCTCGGTGTCGCGTTCAACGCCAAGCCGGTGGTCCGCGAGGCCGCGCACACCGCGGTGAACGTGCCCTTCCTGGATACGGTGCTCTATCTGCTGGGGATCACCCGAGAAGAGGTCGAGGCCGCGGACGGCGCGGACGGCACGCCCACCCTGCACTGATCCCGCTGCCCTATCGATCCGCACGACACAGATCCGCACGACACAGATCCGCACGAAGCAGATGTGCACGGCGGCCCCGCGGGTCACAGAACGAGGAGTGGCGCGCCGTGTGCGTCGCTCGTCAACGATCGACGCACTGGTTCTCCATGGACAGGGCCCCGGCGCGCTTGCGCCGGGGCCCTGTCCATGGGCCGACCACGGTGTCTCACCGGATGAGCGCGGCCGGTACGCGGGGCGCGCGCTCCTCGCTCAATGGGCTGAGGAGTTCGGCGTCCAGTAGTCGCGCAGGGTGCCGACATCGGGCTCCACGGTCTTCCAGGAGCCGGTGAAACCGATCACGGCGTACGCCGAGGTCGGAAAGCCGCTGCGGTTCATCAGGGGCAGCAGATCGCCCTCAGCCCGACCGGTCAGCGCATCGGCGACCGCGTGCATCCCCGGATTGTGGCCGATGACCAGAACATTGCTCACATCGTCGGAGGTCTCGTTCAGCAGGGCGATGATCTCTCCTGGGGATGCCTCGTACAGCCGCTCCTCGTAGACCGTCCGGGGGCGGTGGGGCAGCTCATGAACGGCCATTTTCCACGTCTCGCGCGTTCGGATGGAGGTGGAGCACAGGGCGAGGTCGATAGGGATTCCGGTCCCGGCCAGGCTGCGGCCCACCACCGGGGCGTCCTTACGGCCCCGCTCGGCGAGCGGACGCTCATGGTCGGATTCATCCGACCATTCGGCCTTGGCGTGTCGAAGGAGAACGATCGTGCGGGCCGCGGAAGATGCGGGCGATCCGGGGGCTGTCCCTCCGGAGGACGTGGCGACGCTCATGCACCCCAGCTTCGCATGAAATGTGCCAGCAGGCGCGGGGTGTTGATGTGCTCGCCCACCTCGGCTGAATCCATCGCGGGCACCCGCGCGGAAGGCCGACCACGGCCGGGGGAAAGGATCGCGCCCAGCCCTCGTCGTACGGGAGGCAGGGCACGGATGGCGGTGCACGCGGAGCGTGGGCGGGCGTCGGCGTCGGGGATTCGCCGAGGCCGGATCGATGCCCGCAGGCCCGTACGGAGCGGTAGCCGACGCCCCGGGGGCCTAAGGGGCGCTGTTTCGCTCAACGGAACAGCAGAAGCTGGATGTAGGCGACGAGATCACCGATCGCCGTGGTCTCCTCGGCGGGCTGTGCCTGGGCCGGGTCAGCGATCAGTAGCAGCAGAAAGACGAAGGCGAGCATCGGCAGGGCCAGCGACCACCAGGGAAGGCGGACGCCCGCACCGCCCTCGACGGGGGAAGGGGTGGGCGAGTGCGCCGACATGGCCGCCTCCTCAGTCTCGTCCGCTGGTTCGCTCTACTGCGACAAACCTACGGATGACGAGCTGACCGGCCCATCCGGCGACCCACCCACTTCTCCCTGAGCCTGGCCCCCTAGGGGACGGTGGTGCTAGCCCCACCCCGCTCGGTGGAAGGCCAACGGCCGGATCAGGGTGAGGCGATGGTCGCGATGATTCCCATCACGACGAAGAGGCCGAGGATCAGGCCGAAGAGAAGAAGGAGCTTCTTCTGGCCGTTCTGGGGATTGGGATCGAGGACTGGCTGCATGCCCTCAGTCTCGCATCCCGGTTTCGTCCTCGATCGTCCGGTCCCTGCCGGCGAGTACCCCGAAGATGATCTGCGGTACGAGCAACGCCGCCATCAGCGCGATCGGTACTCCCCAACCTCCGCTGTGCTGGTAGAGCACCCCCACCAGCAACGGCCCCGGCACCGCGATCAGATAGCCGGCGGACTGGGCGAAGGCGGAGAGTCGGACCACGCCGGTGGCGGTGCGCGACCGCATCCCGATCATGGTGAGCGCGAGCGGAAAGGCACAGTTGTTGATGCCGATCAGCAGTGCCCAGGCCCAGGCTCCGGCGGCCGGAGCGAAGAAGAGGCCCGCATATCCACCCAGTCCGCTCAGCCCGAGGACAACGGCGATGGGCCCCTGGTTTCGGTAGCGCGCGGCCAACCGGGGAATGACGAACGCGAGGGGCACCCCGAGCGCCATGATGACGGCGAGCAGCAGACCGGCGGTCCGCGCCGATACGCCGGCGTCCCGGAAGATCTGGGGCATCCAGCCCATGACGGTGTACGCGCCGGCGCCCTGGAGTCCGAAGTATCCGGTCAGCGCCCAGGCCGTGGGGCTGCGGAGCAGGCCCGGTGCTTTGGCTGGCGGGATGGTGGGAGACGCCGCGGCTGGGGAACCCGCACGGTGAGTGGGGGTGGCGGCGCCCGTGGTGCCGCGATCGGGTCCGGCGTCCCGGGCCGCGGTCGGCTCGGCGGGTGAGGCGGTGACCTCCCTGCCGCGGGCCGCACGGCCGAGCCGATCGGTCCGGGGGGAGCGGGTACCGCGATCGAGTCGCAGCACCACCAGCCAGGGCAGGACGGCGAGTGCGGCGAGGCTGGCCCAGAGCGCGAGGCCGATGCGCCAGTCGCCGCCGCTGGCGTCGGTCAGCGGCACCGTGAGTGCCGCGGCCCCACCGGTCCCCAGGGCCAGTGCCATGGAGTAGAGACCGGTCATGGAGCCGACGCGGTCGGGGAAGTACCGCTTGACGATCACCGGCATCAGGATGTTGGTGGCGGCGATGCCGACCAGGGCGAGCGCGGTGGCGGCGAGGAAGCCGGGCGTACCGTCCGCGAACGGCCTGATCAGCAGTCCCCCCGCAATGGCCGCCATGCCCGCGCCGACGGCGGCCGTCGGCCCGAAGCGGCGGGAGAGCCACGGCACAGCGGGGCCGAAGACGGCGAAGCACAGTGGTGGTACTGCGGTGAGCAGGCCGGCGACGCTCCCGCTCATCCCGAGCCCGGTTCTGACCTCTTCGAGGAGCGCGCCGAGGCTGGTGATGGCGGGACGCAGATTGAGCGCCGCGAGCACGATGCCGATGGTGAGGAAGCGGATGGTCCAGACGCTCTTGCGGGCGCGTGCTGAGCCCTCGGCGGTACCGTCTGCCGCGAGACCCGGAACGGGTGTCCCGGGTCTGCTCAAGGTCTTGTCGGACGACATGGAGTCCATCATAGAATCATCGGATGATTTGCTGCCGCATCCGATCCTGTTCGAGCATCCCCCATTGAGCACCCATGGAGCGAGGAGCGTCATGCCGCTGACCTCTCCCCGCCGCTCGGGCCTCACCGACCAGGTGATCGCCCAGCTGCGGAACCAGATCACCTCGGGCGAGTGGCCGGTCGGTACGCGGATCCCCACCGAACCCGAACTGGTTGAGCAACTTGGTGTGGCGCGTAACACCATCCGTGAAGCCGTTCGGGCACTGGCCCACAATGGGCTGCTGGACATCCGGCAGGGTTCGGGCACCTATGTTCTGGCGACGAGCGAGCTGGCCGGAGTGATGCATCGGCGATTCGCCAGCGCAACGCCTCGGGATATCGCTGAAGTGCGCTCGACGCTGGAGTCATCCGCCGCCCGGCTCGCGGCCCAGCGACGTACCGCACGTGATCTACGGCAGTTGGACGCCTTGCTGGTGCGCCGCAAGGACGCTTGGGCGACGGGTGACGCCGAGCGCTTCGTCGCCTCCGATGTGGCCTTCCACCTCGCCGTGGTGGCGGCCTCGCACAACGACGTACTGATCGAGTTGTACGCGGACCTCGGCCATCTGCTGCGCGACTGGCTCCGTGACGATGTGGGCGACGATCTCCGTCCGGCGCACCCGATGGACCATTCCGGGCTGGTCGAGGCGATCCGGACGGGCGACGGGGAGTTCGCGGGGGCCGAGGCGGCCCGGTATCCGTTTCACTGCGCCGGCGACCGCGGGCCCCGCGCAGACGACGAGAACGGGAGTCGACGACAGGAGCAGTCGGCGGGCGACGGGAGCGGGAAGGCTCAGGGATAGGCGAGGGGCTGATGGCTGACCCAGACCGCGCGGATCTCCTTCCAGCAGCGCCCGGTCAGCTCCACATAGCCGGCCGGATCGATCCTGGCGGGCGCGCTGTCCACATCGAGGTCCCACCAGCGTTCGCACTCGATGTGCAGCCTGACCCGGTCCCCACCGGGATAGGGATTGTTGCAGTAGGCGGTGGCGCGGGAGCCGTCGATGACCGTATGGCAGTAGGCCTTGTACTTCCGGGGTTCCGGCCGGTCGTCGAGCGGCGCGGAGAGGGCCACCCCCGGGGCGGCGCAGAGCACTGTTGCCAGCGCGGCCAGAACGGACGCTGAGCACCGGATCATATGCACAGGCAGGACCTCCTCGGCCGTACTGCGGCAGGCTTGCCGCGGCTGCACCACAAGGGGGGATCGCCCCCAGCCTGGCTGCCCGATGCCGCCGGCGCGAGCCCTCAGGGCCGAATGGGCGACAAGGCCCGCTCCTTCCCGTACCGCCGGCATGACGCGCAACGCCCCGCCTTCCGCACCAGGCGGGAGGCGGGGCGTTTGCACGTCGCACGGGATTCAGAGCTTCCGAGCGACGGGAGAATGCGTCGTACGGGAAGGGGCTAGGCGCCCATCATGTGGACGCCACCGTCCACATGGATGATCTCGCCCGTCGTCCGCGGGAAGAAGTCCGACAGGAGTCCGACGATGCCGCGACCGGTCGGGTCCGGGTCGGTCAGGTCCCAGCCGATCGGTGCCCGGTGGTTCCAGACGTCGGCGAGCTCCTCGAAGCCCGGGATCGACTTGGCGGCCATCGACTTGAGCGGACCCGCCGAGATCAGGTTGCAGCGGATGTTCTTCGGGCCCAGGTCGCGGGCGAGATACCGGTTGGTGGACTCAAGGGCCGCCTTGGCCACGCCCATCCAGTTGTACTTGGGCCAGGCGAGCTGCGCGTCGAAGGTGAGGCCGACGATCGAGCCGCCGCGCTCCTCCATCAGCGGTAGGCAGGCCATCGCGAGCGACTTGTAGGAGTACGCCGAGACATGGACCGCGGTGGAGACGTCCTCCCAGTCCGCCGCCAGGAAGTTGAAGGCGCCCTGCGGACCGAAGGCGATGGAGTGCACGATGCCATCGAGGCCGGTCTCATCGCTGGAGTGCTCGCGTACCTTGTCGGCGAGCGAGTCCAGATGCTCCTTGTTGGTGACGTCCAGCTCGATGACGGGGGCTTCCTTGGGGAGCCGCTTGGAAATGCGCTCGACCAGGCTCAGCCGGCCGAAACCGGTGAGGATGACCTCCGCTCCCTCTTCCTGAGCGACCTTGGCCGCGTGGAAGGCGATGGACGCGTCGGTGAGGACGCCTGTGACGAGAATGCGCTTGCCGGCAAGGATTCCACTCATGGCGATCAGTGACCCATTCCCAATCCGCCGTCAACGGGGATGACGGCTCCAGTGATGTACGAAGCGTCGTCGGAGGCGAGGAAGCGCACGGTGGCGGCGACCTCCTCCGGCTGGGCATAGCGGCCGAGCGGCACCTGCTCGACGATGCCAGCGCGCTGTTCCTCGGTGAGTGCCTTGGTCATGTCGGTGTCGACGAAGCCGGGCGCCACCACATTGAAGGTGATGTTCCGCGAGCCGAGCTCACGGGCGAGCGAGCGGGCGAAGCCGACCAGCGCGGCCTTGGAGGCGGCGTAGTTGGCCTGGCCGGCCGAGCCGAGGAGGCCCACGACGGAGGAGATCATGACGACGCGGCCCTTCTTGGCCCGCAGCATCGCGCGGTTGGCGCGCTTGACGACCCGGAAGGTGCCGGTGAGGTTGGTGTCCAGGACCGATACGAAGTCCTCCTCGGACATCCGCATCAGCAGCTGGTCCTTGGTGATACCGGCGTTGGCGATCAGCACCTCGACCGGGCCGTGCTTCTCCTCGATCTGCTTGTACGCCTGCTCCACCTGCTCGGTGTCGGTGATGTCGCAGCGCACGGCGAGGCAGCCGGCCTGTGTCAGGGCCTCGGGCGGCTCGCCGGAGCGGTATGTGATCGCGACCTTGTCGCCAGCGTCGGCGAAAGCTCGGGCGATGGCGAGGCCGATGCCCCGGTTTCCTCCGGTGACGAGAACCGAGCGGCTCAACGGATCACCCTTTCGATAGCGGTCTGTTATCTCCGAAACTATCGGTCCCACCCCCCTCCCGGAGAATCGGGCACTGACAGCGCCTTCCACGCGTCACTGTCGGGTCCCTACAGAACGCCACCGCGCAACGGCGCGGAAAGGGAGTGGGCAATGAGCAGTTCGGCGCGACATGATCGGGCTGACCGGTGTCGGCTCATCGGGACGACCGGTCTTATACGACAGGAGACATCCGTGGCTCATTCCATCGACGCGTCGTTCACGGCGCTGCCGCTGCGGGCGCTCGCCGACGCGGCGCTCGCCCGAGCGCGGGCGCTGGGCGCCGACCATGCCGACTTCCGCTTCGAGCGAGTGCGCAGCGCGGCTTGGCGACTGCGGGACGCCAAGCCGTCGGGGTCGTCGGACACCACGGATCTCGGCTACGCGGTGCGGGTCGTGCACGGCGGGGCGTGGGGTTTCGCCTCCGGGGTCGATATGACGATGGACGCGGCGGCCAAGGTGGCGGGCCAGGCCGTGGCGATGGCGAAGCTCTCGGCCAAGGTGCTCGCGGCGGCCGGTTCCGACGAGCGGGTGGAGCTCGCGAGCGAGCCCGTGCACACGGACAAGACCTGGGTCTCCGCGTACCGGATCAATCCCTTCGAGGTGGCCGACGAGGAGAAGTCCGCGCTGCTCGCCGAGTGGAGCGCGCGGCTGCTGGCCGCAAGCGGGGTGGCTCATGTGGACGCCTCGCTGGTGACCGTGCAGGAGAACAAGTTCTACGCGGACACGGCGGGCACGGTCACCAGCCAGCAGCGGGTTCGGCTGCATCCGCAGCTGAGCGCGGTCGCCGTGGACGAGACGACGGGCGAGTTCGACTCCATGCGGACGATCGCACCGCCCGCCGGCCGGGGCTGGGAGTATCTGACCGGCACCGGCTGGGACTGGGAGGGCGAGCTGGAGCGGATCCCGGAGTTGCTGGCCGAGAAGATGCGCGCGCCGAGCGTGCAGGCCGGGCGGTACGACCTGGTGGTCGACCCCTCGAACCTCTGGCTCACCATCCATGAGTCGATCGGGCACGCCACCGAACTGGACCGGGCGCTGGGCTATGAGGCGGCGTACGCGGGTACCTCCTTCGCCACCTTCGACCAGCTGGGGAAGTTGGAGTACGGCTCATCGGTGATGAACGTGACCGGGGACCGGACGGCCAAGCACGGGCTGGCCACGGTCGGCTTCGACGACGAGGGGGTGAAGGCGCAGTCCTGGGACCTGATCAAGGGCGGAACGCTGGTGGGCTATCAGACGGATCGGCGGATCGCGAAGCTGACGGGCCTGGGCCGTTCCAACGGCTGCGCCTACGCCGACTCCCCCAGCCATGTGCCGGTGCAGCGGATGGCGAACGTCTCACTCCAGCCGGTGGCCGGCGGGTTGTCGACCGAGGACCTGATCGGCGGGGTGGAACGCGGGATCTATGTGGTCGGGGATCGCTCCTGGTCGATCGACATGCAGCGGTACAACTTCCAGTTCACGGGTCAGCGGTTCTTCCGGATCGAGAACGGACGGCTGGCCGGACAGCTGCGGGACGTGGCCTACCAGGCCACCACCACCGAGTTCTGGGGCTCGATGGAGCAGGTGGGCGGCCCGCAGACCTATGTGCTGGGAGGCGCGTTCAACTGCGGCAAGGCCCAGCCGGGCCAGGTGGCGGCGGTCTCCCACGGCTGCCCCACCGCGCTGTTTCGCGGTGTGGACATCCTCAACACGACCCAGGAGGCGGGGCGATGACCACCCACCGCGCCGCCGCTGCGGCTTCGCGCCCCGGCTCTCCCCTCGCCTCTCACCCGGGCACCACCAGCCATCGCCCGGCGTGCGCCGGCACCGACACCCCGCAGGAGGCCGGTCGATGAGCCGGAGCAGCAAGCCGTACGAGATCGTCGAACGGGCGCTGGAGCTGTCCTTGGCCGACGGCTGTGTCGTGATCGCCGATGAGCACTCCTCCGCGAACCTGCGCTGGGCCGGGAACGCGCTGACCACCAACGGGGTCACCCGCGGCCGTACGCTCACGGTCATCGCGACCGTCGACGGCGCCCAGGGCACCGCGTCGGGCGTGGTGTCCCGGTCCGCGGTCACCGCACATGAGCTGGAGCCCCTGGTACGGGCCGCGGAGGCCGCCGCCCGTAAGTCGGATCCCGCCGAGGACGCCCAGCCCCTGGTCACGGGTGCCGAGCCGGCCCCCGACTTCCAGGACGCTCCCGCGGAGACCTCGTCCGCCGTCTTCGCGGATTTCGCGCCCGCGCTCGGGGAGGCCTTCGCCCGGGCGCGCACGGGCGGGCGGGAGCTCTACGGTTTCGCCAGCCATGAGATGACCTCCACCTATCTGGGCACGTCGACGGGCCTGCGGCTACGGCACGACCAGCCCAACGGGACGCTTGAGCTCAACGCCAAATCCCCGGACCGCGCCCGGTCCGCCTGGGCGGGGGTGGCGACCCGCGACTTCAAGGACGTGGACCTCGCCGACCTCGACACGGAGCTCTCGCAGCGCCTGGGCTGGGCCGAGCGCCGGATCGAGCTGCCCGCCGGGCGGTACGAGACGCTGCTGCCGCCGACGGCCGTGGCCGACCTGCTGATCTACCAGTTGTGGTCGTCGGCGGCCCGGGACGCCGCCGAGGGCCGTACGGTCTTCTCCAAGCCCGGCGGCGGCACCCGGGTGGGCGAGACCCTCTCCGGTCTGCCGCTGACGCTGCGCGGCAACCCCAGCGAGCCGGGCCTTGAGTCCGCGCCCTTTGTGATCGCCCATTCCTCCGGTGATGACGCCTCCGTCTTCGACAACGGTCTGCCGCTGTCGGCGACGGAGTGGGTGCGCGGCGGAAAGCTGGAGCATCTGGTGACCACCCGGCACAGCGCCGGGCTGACGGGGCTGCCGGTCGCGCCGGGGGTCGGCAACCTGATCCTGGACGGGGGCAACGGTCGCTCGCTGGAGGAGATGGTCGCGGCGACGACCGGCCGGGCACTGCTGCTGACCTGCCTCTGGTACATCCGCGAGGTGGATCCGGCGACGCTGCTGCTGACCGGGCTGACCAGGGACGGGGTCTATCTGGTGGAGGATGGTGAGGTGGTCGGCGCGGTGAACAACTTCCGGTTCAATGAGTCGCCGGTCGATCTGCTCTCCCGGGCGACCGAGGCCGGACGCACCGAGAAGACACTGCCGCGCGAGTGGGGCGACTGGTTCACCCGGGCCGCGATGCCGGCGCTACGGGTGCCCGATTTCAATATGAGTTCGGTCAGCCGAGGCGTATAACCTCGGAGGGGGTCCGCTCATGGGCCCCCTCAACGCTGTTATCGAAGGAGATGCGAGAGAAGTGACGGACATCGTCGACGAACTGCAGTGGCGCGGGCTGATCGCCCTGTCCACTGACGAGGACGCATTGCGGAAGGCGTTCGCGGACGGTCCCGTCACGTTCTATTGCGGCTTCGACCCGACCGCGCCGAGCCTGCATCTGGGGAATCTGGTGCAGATCCTCACCATGCGCCGCATCCAGCTGGCCGGAAACCGACCGCTGGGTCTGGTCGGCGGGGCCACGGGGTTGATCGGTGACCCCAAGCCGAACTCCGAACGGACGCTCAACGCTCCGGAGACCGTCGCCCTCTGGGTCGAGCGACTGCGGGGGCAGGTCGAGCGGTTCCTGGACTTCGAGGGCCCGTACGCGGCGACCATGGTCAACAACCTGGACTGGACGTCGGGGCTGTCGGCGATCGACTTCCTGCGCGATGTCGGCAAGTACTTCCGGGTCAACAAGATGATCGCGAAGGAGGCGGTCGCCCGTCGGCTGAACTCCGACGCGGGGATCAGCTACACCGAGTTCAGCTACCAGATCCTCCAGGGAATGGACTACCTGGAGCTCTACCGGCGGCACGGCTGCACGCTCCAGACCGGTGGCAGCGACCAGTGGGGCAACCTCACGGCCGGTACGGATCTGATCCATCGGGTCGAGCCGGAAGCGGGGGTGCACGCGCTGGCGACCCCGCTGATCACCAAGGCAGACGGCACCAAGTTCGGCAAGACGGAGTCCGGCACGATCTGGCTGGACCCCGAGCGGACCACTCCGTACGCCTTCTACCAGTTCTGGCTGAACGCGGATGACCGCGATGTCTCCAAGTTCCTGCGGATCTTCAGTTTCCGGTCCCGCGAGGAGATCGAGGAGCTGGAGCGGCTGACCGAGGAGCGTCCGCAGGCGCGGGCCGCCCAGAGGTCGCTGGCGGAGGAACTGACGACCCTGGTGCACGGCGCGGACCAGTGCGCGGCTGTGATGAACGCGTCGAAGGCGTTGTTCGGTCAGAGCGAGCTGGCGGATCTGGATGAGCCGACGCTGCGTGCCGCGCTCTCCGAGCTGCCGCACGCCAAGGTCAGCGAGCTGGCGCCGGTGGTCGACCTCTTCACGGCGGTGGGTCTGGCCGCGAGCAAGTCGGCGGCCCGGCGGACCGTGAAGGAGGGCGGGGCCTATGTGAACAACGTCAAGGTCACGGCCGAGGACGCGGTGCCGGAAACGGCTGAGTTGCTGCACGGCCGCTGGCTGGTGCTGCGGCGCGGTAAGAAGAACCTGGCCGCGGTCGAACTGGGCTGACCGGCACGGCTGAGGGTCGACACCACGGCGGCGGCCGTACGGGACACGGTGCCCGTACGGCCGCCGCCGTGGTGTCAGGGCTCAGGCTCTCTGCTTGTTGCCCTTCAGCGCGATCCAGGCCCGATCTCCCAGGAAGACCAGGGCGACGGCGAAGACGAGCTGAAGCGCATGGCGACCCCAGTCGAAGCCGGGGGTCTCCTCGATGCCCATCCCACCCGCGGCCCAGTTGCCGAGCACCGCACCGCCGATACCGCAGATGGTGGCCAGCCACAAGGGAAGGTGCTGCTTTCCCGGCAGGATCGCCTTGGCGATCAATGCCAGCACGAATCCCACGATGATCGCCCACAACCAGCCCATTGCTGCCTCCTCGTACGGCTCTGCGTGAGCAGTTATGCCGTCAGTGTCGGCCCATAACGTGTAGCTCGCATGTTGGGCGGTGCCATACGCGGTACGGCGCAGTGCGTGCACGCATCACGGACCCCGCCCCGCTCTCGTAGCCGTCGCAGCGGCGGCGTACCGTGTGAGGGGTCAGGACCAGGGGTTGTCCGACTGCGAAACCGGGCGGTGGAATGTGATGTGGAAGCAGGCTCACGGGGAGGTCTTCCGGATCACCGGAGCCCGGCAGGGGCTCGCCGATGATGTGCGCGGCCGACAGCGGCGCTATGTGATCTCCATGTCCGTGCGGACCGTCTCGGTGGTTCTCGGCGCCGTCCTGTGGAACGTGGAACGTCATGTGGCCATCGTGGCGTTGGTGCTCGGCATTCTGCTCCCCTATATCGCGGTGGTCATCGCCAACGCCGGCCGGGAGAACGTGCCTTCGCTTCCTTCCAGCTTTATGTCCACGCCCATCCGGCCGATGGTCGAGCCCCCCACACCAGCGGCGGACGCGGAACCCAAGCCGGAAGCAGCCGCCTTCGGCGCGGACGGGCAACACCGGTAGCAGGCCTGACCTCGGAGTCAGCAGCGACTGCCACCAGGGTTGATTCACAGCACACTTGAGCCTCTGGAAAAGCTCAGATCAATCATGAAGTTCCAGTGCCTCCGACCCCTTTGCGCGTGACATACTGCCTACGCGCTCCGCATCCCCCGTCGGAGCGACGGACCGACGCCGGGCAGCTCCCCCCGTGGCTGCTCGGCGTCGTTTGTTGTGGACAATGACCTGGTGAGCGAAGAAACCCCGATCTGTTCCGCCAAGGGCTGCCGTGCCGCAGCTGTATGGGTACTGGCCTGGAACAATCCGAAGTTGCATACACCGGAGCGCCGCAAGACCTGGCTCGCGTGCGAGGAACATCGGGAGCACCTCTCCAACTTCCTTGATCTACGCGGCTTTCTCAAGGACTGCGTGACCCTGGAGGAGTGGGAGGCCTCGGGCGCGGGTGATCTCGGGAGATAGCGGGGGCGGCGGGCGGGGTGGTACCGACCTCGGCGCCGGTTGTCCGCGCGAGTGCGGCCTTAGCCCCCGATAGCCGACATGGGTCGGTCCGGCTGGAGGAACGAGGGGTCGTCGAGACCTGAACCGGCCTTCTTGCCCCACATCGCCAGCCGCCATATTCGGGCGATCTCCTCATCGGGTGCCGTAGAGCGCAGGGCGGCGCGCAGATCGGTTTCCTCGCGGGCGAAGAGACAGTTGCGGACCTGGCCGTCGGCGGTGAGTCGGGTGCGGTCGCAGGCATGGCAGAAGGGGCGGGTGACCGAGGCGATGACCCCCACCTGATGAGGGCCGCCGTCCACTGTCCACCGCTCGGCAGGCGCGGAACCGCGCTGGTCGTCCCCCTCCGGGGTGAGGGTGAAGCGGGTGCGCAGCGACTCCAGGACGTCACCCGCGGTGATCATTCCCTCGCGCTTCCAGCCATGCTGGGCATCGAGCGGCATCTGCTCGATGAACCGCAGCTCATAGGCGTTCTCGACGGCCCAGGCGAGCAGCTCGGGTGCCTCGTCGTCGTTGAGGCCGGCCATCAGCACGGTATTGATCTTGACCGGGGTCAGCCCGGCGGTCCGGGCGGCTTGGAGGCCATCGACCACATCCGCGTGGCGATCACGGCGGGTGAGCGTCTTGAAGACATCGGGTCGCAGGGTGTCGAGGGAGACGTTGACCCGGTCCAGGCCGGCGGCTGCGAGGGCGGCCGCGGTGCGCTTGAGGCCGATGCCATTGGTGGTGAGGGAGAGCCTGGGGCGCGGCTCCAGCGCGGCGCAGCGCTGGACGATCCCGGTGAGTCCGGGGCGGAGCAGCGGCTCACCCCCGGTGAAGCGGACCTCGGTGATCCCCAGCAGGGTGACGGCGACGCGGACCAGCCGGACGATCTCGTCGTCGGTGAGCAGATCCGGCTTGGCCAGCCACTGGAGGCCCTCTTCCGGCATGCAGTAGGTGCAGCGGAGATTGCATCGGTCGGTCAGCGAGACGCGTAGATCGGTGGCGACCCGGCCATAGGTATCGACGAGCACCGAGGGCCCCCTTCCCCATGAATCCGACTGATGCCCGTCAATCCGGTGGGTACGGAGGCATCAGCGCACAGGGTCCGACGGCTGGTGTCATCGGTGACGTAGCCCTGCTGTTCCTACGAGCCTACGTCAGGGGTCTGACAATCGACCGAGCCGCGAACTGCGGGACGGGGGCCAGGGCGCCGGAGTCCTGGCCCTGGCCCCCCTGCGGTGCCCGGGCGGTTCAGTGGGCTCCCGTGCCGGTGAGGGACTTGACCTCCAGTTCCGCGTACTTGCCCTTGTCGGGCTCTTCCTTGCCGAGCAGCGAGCCGAGCCAGCCGAGCAGGAAACCGAGCGGGATGGAGACGATGCCGGGGTTCTCCAGGGGGAACCAGTAGAAGTCCATGCCCTTGAACATCGAGGTGGGCTTCCCGGAGACAACGGGTGAGAAGAGCACCAGCACCACGGATGAGGTGAGCCCGCCGTAGATGGACCAGAGCGCGCCCTGGGTGGTGAACCTCTTCCAGAACAGGCTGTAGAGAATCGTCGGCAGGTTCGCCGATGCCGCGACCGCGAAGGCGAGGGCTACCAGGCCTGCGACGTTGAGATCGCGGGCGAGTGCGCCGAGGCCGATGGAGACCACACCGATGGCGACGGTGGCCCAGCGCGCGGCGCGAACCTCCTCCTTCTCGGTGGCCTGCCCCCGGCGGATGACATTGGCGTAGATGTCATGGGCGAAGGAGGACGACGAGGCGAGGGTGAGGCCGGCGACGACGGCCAGGATGGTGGCGAAGGCGACCGCGGAGATCACCGCGAGCAGGATCGCCCCGCCGGCGGAGTCGGTGCCGCCGATGTGGAGGGCCAGCAGCGGCGCCGCGGTGTTGCCCGCCTTGTTGGATTCGACGATCTCGGTGGACCCGACGATGGCCGCCGCTCCGAAGCCGAGGGCGATCGTCATCAGATAGAAGCCGCCGATGATGCCGATGGCCCAATTGACGGATTTGCGGGCGGCTTGGGAAGTGGGCACGGTGTAGAAGCGGATGAGGATGTGCGGAAGTCCCGCGGTGCCGAGGACGAGGGCGATACCCAGGGAAATGAAGTCCAGTTTGGAGGTGCCGGTCGCGCCGTACTTGAGTCCGGGCTCCAGGAAGGCGGCGCCGTGGCCGCTCTTCTCAGCGGCGGTGCCCAGGAGGTCCGAGATGTTGAAGTTGAACTTCAGCAGCACCAGGAAGGTGATCAGCAGGGTGCCCGCGATGAGCAGGACGGCCTTGACCATCTGCACCCAGGTGGTGCCTTTCATCCCGCCGATGGTGACGTAGAGAATCATCAGTACGCCGACCAGGGCGACGATAAGGACCTTGCCGCCGTCATGGGTGATGCCGAGGAGCAGCGAGACCAGCACACCGGCGCCGGCCATCTGGGCGAGCAGATAGAAGATCGAGACGACGATGGTGGAGGTGCCGGCGGCGGTGCGGACCGGGCGTTGGCGCATCCGGTAGGCGAGCACGTCGCCCATGGTGAACCGCCCGGAGTTGCGCAGCGGTTCGGCTACCAGGAGCAGCGCGACGAGCCAGGCGACCAGGAATCCGATGGAGTAGAGGAAGCCGTCGTAGCCGAACAGCGCGATGGCGCCGGCGATACCGAGGAACGACGCTGCGGACATGTAGTCGCCGGAGATGGCCAGGCCGTTCTGGAATCCGGTGAATTGGCGTCCACCGGCATAGAAGTCGGCGGCGCTGCGGGTCTGTCGGCCGGCCCAGATGGTGATGAAGAGGGTGGCCACCACAAAGGCCGCGAAGAGGGTGATGATCAGCGGCCGGTGTTCGGTGGTGGCGCTCTGGGCGGCCAGGGAGGTCGCGGCCAGTTGGAGGGTGTCGCTCATCCGCCTGCCTCCGTGCGCGATTCCATCCGGGTCTTGATCGCCTCGGCCTTGGGGTCGAGTCTCGCCGCCGCGTGGCGTGCGTAGAGCCAGGCGATGAGGAAGGTGGTGGCGAACTGTGCGAGGCCGAAGACCAATGCCACATTGATGTTGCCGTAGACCTTGGTGCCCATGAAGTCGCCCGCGTAGTTGGAGAGCAGGACGTAGAGCAGATACCAGGCGATGAAGGCCACGGTGAGCGGGAAGGCGAAGGAGCGGTAGGAGTGGCGCAGTTCGCCGAACTCCGCACTCTCCTGCACCTCGATGAACTCCTCGGTGGTGGGGTGGGCGGGATCGTGTCCGGGCTCGCCGTGGGGCGGCGGCGCTGCGTCGGTTGCCACTGATCCTCCTCGTGACGCGGGCGGGGTGGGGACTGGCAGAGTGGTCAAAGGGGACTACCTTCGCTTCTCAGGAGGCATCGGAGGGTTGTGATGGTGCTCCACCTCCTGACAACGGCACGGGGAGCGCGCCGGACCGGTTCAACATCGGCCGTTTTTGGTGACGGTTTCCGCTCGAACATTGATGGCAATCAAGATCGGCGATAGCTTCGCTCGTCATGTACGCGTCCAAGCGCACCCGGTGCCTGGACGGTGGTTATGGATGATGTGGAGAACCCATGGCTCATCTGCGGTCCAAGCGGCGTCGAGCGATCGCACTGCCCGCGGGCCTTGCGCTCACGGCCTCGCTCGGCTTCCTGCCCGCGGGAGCTGCCTCGGCTGCCACCCCTGCCGAAGCACCTGCCGTCGTGGCGGCGGACGGCCCGAGACTGTCGTATGTGGTGAACGTCAAAAGCGGCTCCCACACGGCGAAGTCGGTGAAGAGGGCGATAGCGAGCGCGGGCGGATCGGTGGTCATCGCCTACGACCAGATAGGCGTGATCGTCGTCCACTCGCAGAACCCGGCCTTCGCGGCACAGATACGCCAGGTCGCGGGGGTCGTATCGGCCGGTGCCACCCGGACCGCGCCGCTGGCCAGCGCGACGGACACCTCGATCGAATCCGAGCGGCCGCTGACCGCTCAGGAGGCGAAGTCCGCGGCGGCCGTCGCGGACGACGCCCAGGACCCGTTGGAGCCCCTCCAGTGGAGTCTGCCGGCCATCAAGGCCGATCAGGCCCACAAGAGGTCGCTGGGCAGCAAGAAGGTCACCGTCGCCGTCCTCGACACGGGCGTGGACGACACCCACCCCGATCTCGCCCCCAACTTCGACCAGGGCGCGTCGGCGAACTGCGTCACCGGCAAGCCGGACACCACCGCCGGCTCCTGGCGTCCGGGCGTGGGCGAGAGCGACCACGGCACTCATGTCGCGGGCACGATAGCCGCGGCCAAGAACGGTGTCGGCGTCACCGGGGTGGCCCCCGGTGTGAAGGTCTCCGGCATCAAGGTGTCGACCACGGCCGGGTTCTTCTACACCGAGTCAGTGGTCTGCGGCTTTGTCTGGGCCGCCGAGCGGGGCGTCGAGGTGACCAACAACAGCTACTACGTCGACCCGTGGCTGTTCAACTGCAAGAACGACCCCGACCAGAAGGCTCTGGTCGAGGCGATCACCCGGGCCACCCGGTACGCCGAGCGCAAGGGCGCGGTGAATGTGGCCGCGGCGGGCAACAGCCGCACGGACCTGGCGTCCAAGGAGGTCGCGGACAACACCAGCCCCAATGACACCACTCCGGTGGACCGGCTCATCAATCCGAGCGAGTGCCTGGACATCCCGACCCAGCTGCCGGGCGTCGTCACCACCTCCTCGCTGGGGGCGAAGGGGCTGAAGTCCTCCTTCTCGAACTACGGCAACGGCGTGGTGGACATCTCGGCCCCCGGTGGCGATGGAACCGCCTTCCAGAAGCCCGAAGCCCCGGCCACGGACGGTCGCATCCTGTCGACGCTGCCGAACAACAAGTACGGCTACAAGGCCGGTACGTCGATGGCCTCGCCGCATGTCGCCGGTGTGGTCGCCCTCATCAAGTCGAAGCACCCGCACGCCTCTCCGGCCGCGGTGAAGGCCCTGCTGTACGCGGGGGCCGACAACCGGGCGTGCACCAACCCCTATGACATCAACGGTGACGGTGTCATCGACGCGGTGTGCGCGGGCGGCAAGGGCAAGAACGGCTTCTACGGCGAGGGTGTCGCGGACGCCCTGGACGCGGTGCGCCGCTAGGACCTTCCCTCCGGCCCCGGCCGGGTTCGCCCTCCCCGATCGGTCGGGACCGCGCGGAAGCGTGCGGTCCCACCAGTGAGAGGGG
>NZ_JAMQAW010000031.1:0-55312 GCF_023701525.1 Streptomyces albipurpureus | reverse complement strand
CACCGCGTCCAGCCCCCTCTCGCCGTCTACGGGTGCCTCAGTCACCCCGGTAGCGGGCGAGCACCCCCAGAGTGAGCAGTAGCTGTCCCACCGAGTACAGCAGCATGATCCAGAAATCGGGGGCCGGGGGCTGGGGCCACTCGGCGACTGAGGTGGCGATGAGCAGATCCGAGATCAGGAACAGCGCCCCGCCCGCGCCGGCGACGGCTCCCAGCGCGCTCGCCCGCCAGGCCATGACGGTCAGCACCAGCGCGTATCCGGTGACCGGGATGCGCAGTTCGGCCGGTAGGCCTGGCCAGAGCGCGGCGATCGCGCCGATGAGCGCCACTGCGTAGAGCAGGGCCGGCCCCGGTGGCGTACGGGCGCGGCCGAAGAGGACGAGATAGCAGAGGTGCCCCACCGCGAAGGACCCCATGCCGACGAGGAAGGCCCAGTCGGCGTCGGAGAGCAGAAACACATCGCCACCCCAGCCGCAGAGCAGCGCGACCACCAGGAGGCGTGGGCCCCGGCGGGCGATGGTGTAGGCGGCCAGCAGGGGCATCAGCAGGGGCTTGGCGATCTGATGGCCCAACTCGGCGTCGACGAGCAGTGAGACCAGATCGGTGAGCAGGACCAGGGCGAAGAGGGCCAGCAGAGCCCTGGCGGGGGTGCCTTGCCCGGCGAACGGACGTCGCTTCATCGGGAGCGCGAGAGGGGCTTCGGACGCGTTCATCCCGTGCCTCCCACGGCCCTCGGGACGGTGGCGGCGCTCACCACGGCGCTTCGGGGAGTCTCGGAGTGCGCCCGGGAGCCTCCCGCACGGGGGCCCGGCCCCGGTGGGGCGGGCGGCTGCCACCCCGGGCCGCGGACCACCGACCCGGCGCGCTCCCGCCGGTTGTTCGCGGCCCGCACTTCGCGCGCCATGGCCAGGCTTGTGACCGTGTCCCGGGCGTCGTATCCCGCTGCTTCGTCGTCGGGACGGAGTCGACAGCTGATCAGCTCCACGGCGGTGAGCAGCACAAACGCGGGTACGGACCACAGCACTACATCGGGAGGATTCGGCATGGGGGAACCGTAGAGGCGGTTTCGGGTGCGGGACCAGACGTTATTACCGACAAGTATGTGAGATGGATTGTCAGCGGGTTTTGGTGACTTCCACCAAGAAGGCGGGTCCATGGGCCTCGGGGACCGCGTCCGGGTGCGGCACGGTCGAAGTGCTCGGCTCTCAGACCCCGGCCGCCCCCAGGAGAGAACCCACCGCATAGGTGATCGCCATGGCCAGCGCTCCCCCGCCGACATTGCGCAGCATGGCGCGCGGAGCCAGGGCAGCGCCGAGGCGGGCGCTCCACCAGCCGGTCAGCGCCAGGGCGGCGAGCACGGAGCAGACCGTGATCGGTAGCCGGACCGAAGACGGCGGCAGCACGATCGCGAGCAGCGGGAGCAGCGCGCCGACCGTGAAGGCGAGGAAACTGGCGACCGCCGCGTGCCAGGGGTTGGCGAGGGCGTCCGGGTTGATATCGAGTTCCACGCGTGCGTGGGCCCGGAGCGCGTCGCGTTCGGTGAGTTGGACGGCGGCCTCACGGGCGACCCGCGGTGAGAGTCCACGCTCCGCCAGCAGATCGGTGAGTTCGTCGAGTTCGGCCGCGGGCTGTTCACGCAGCTCCCGACGTTCGACGTCGAGAGCCGCCTGCTCGGAG
Organism: Streptomyces albipurpureus; assembly: GCF_023701525.1. GTDB lineage: Bacteria > Actinomycetota > Actinomycetes > Streptomycetales > Streptomycetaceae > Streptomyces > Streptomyces albipurpureus. Next base: position 53,636 of record NZ_JAMQAW010000031.1, on the reverse strand, counting down.
TCCCGCTGGGTGGAGACGGACACATACTCACCGGCGGCCATGGACATCGAACCGGCGAGCAGTCCGGCCAGCCCGGCGGTCAGCAGCGCTCCTCGATCCTCGGTGGCTCCGGCGACGCCCACCACCAGACCCGCGGTGGAGACCACTCCGTCGTTGGCGCCCAACACCGCGGCCCGCAGCCAGTTCAGCCGGGTGCCCAGGTGAGCCCCATGGGGCTCATGGCGGGCGCCCTCCAAGGCATCGGCCACGCCGGCGTCCTCGGGGGCGCCGCCTTCGGTCCCGCCATCGCCGGGGTCACCGTCCGCGGCGGTGGAGCCGTCGCGGGACGGGGGGTGGGGCGGGTAGCGGGACGGGTCATCCGGTTCGTCAGAACTCACTCAGGGAGCGTCTCACCGAGCGGACACGGAGGTGCGGATCGACCCGCGTGCGGCCGGGCCGCGTATGGGGGTGCGACCCGCCGGGCGGCGGGGACTCACCCCTGGGGGCATCGCGTCGCTCTCCGGCCGACCGCTCGAACGGGGTACCCGGGCGCTGACGTACCGGTCGCTACTCACCACAGCGGTACGGGCGTTGGGGTACGCGGAGGCTGCCCAGGGATCGTCAGCTGATCGAGAGGCAGCTGGTACGGGCAGGCGGGAGAGGGATGGCACCGGCGCGTGAAAGGCCACAAGGAGCTTACAGGGCAGGGGGATCGGAAGCTGTCAGCGGGGGGCCGTATTCTCTGTGACCATGCTTGACGACAGCACGACAGCAGCGACGACTTGGCCGACCGCGTATCCACAGGGGTACGCGGTCGTCGATGTGGAGACCACCGGACTCGCTCGGGACGACCGGATAGTGTCTGCTGCCGTCTACCGTCTCACTGCCCAGGGCGATGTCGAAGACCACTGGTACACCCTGGTGAACCCCGAGCGCGATCCGGGCCCGGTGTGGATTCACGGTCTCACCAGCGATGTCCTTCAAGGGGCTCCGCTGTTCGAGGACATCGCCGACGCGTTCTCCGAGCGGTTGGACGGGCGGGTGCTCGTGGCGCACAACGCCCTCTTCGACTGGTCCATGATCGCCCGCGAGTACGCCAGAGCCCGCCGCACCGCTCCGGTCCGGCAGCGGCTGTGCACCATCGCGCTCGCCAAAGAGCTCCGGTTGCCGCTGGCCAATCACAAGTTGGAGTCGCTGGCCGCCCACTTCGGCGTGGTCCAGCAGCGCGCGCACCACGCCTTGGACGACGCCCGGGTGCTGGCCGAGGCGTTCCGCCCGAGTCTGCGGGCGGCGGCTCATGACGGGGTGCGACTCCCGCTGCTGGAGTGCCGCCCTTTGACCGAATGGGTCGACTCACCGGCGTCGGCCGCGCCTCGAATCGGGTCCCAGCCGTCCTACGGCGGATCGGGCTCCTACGGCAGGTACGGCGCTGGCAGCTGGCGTCCTTCCCGTAAGCGTCCCGCCTGCCCGCACCCCAACCCGGGACGCTATGAGGTGGGCAAGTCGCTGAAACAGGGGATGCGGGTCGCGTTCTCCGGTGACACCTCCGTCGACCGGGAGTTGCTGGAGGACCGTGCGATCGAGGCCGGTCTGCATGTCGCGACGAGTGTGTCGCGACTGACGAGCGTGCTGGTGACCAATGATCCGGACGCCGCGACGTCGAAGTTGCTGAAGGCGAAGCAGTTCGGCACCGCGGTCATCGACGAGGCCGCCTTCACCCAACTGCTGCGGGATGTGACCCCGGCAGACGGGTGACGGCCTGGCGTGCCGCCCCGGAGATCGACGATCGCGCCCCGCACCCTGTGGCCCATGGCACGTTGCGAGGTCTGCGGAAACGAGTACGGCATGTCGTTCGAGGTGCACGCGCAGGGCGCGGTGCATGTCTTCGACTGCTTCTCCTGCGCCATTCACCGGATGGCGCCCATCTGTGAGCACTGCCGGGTCCAGATCATCGGCCAGGGCGTCGAGGTCGAGGGCCATTGGTACTGCGGAGCGCACTGCGCCCGGGCGGAGGGGCGGGTGGGAATCGTGGACCGGGTATGAGGCCGTTGCCGGCCCACCGACAGGCGTCACGATCCGCTCGTGACCACCCCGGGGCCACGGACGGGGCAGGGCCTGGGCCCGGTCGCCCGAGCCCGCGGAAGGACGGCCGCGGGTGTGGCGCGGCTGGCAGCCGATCGCGGACCTCGCGGGGTACGGGCGGGAAGGGGTTTCGGCGGCCCCGGCGCCGGGGCCACCCGACCCAGCAGGTACGGTCGAAGCCGTGTACCGCTTCCTGTTGTCCCGGCAGTGGGTGATCCTCACCCTCATCGGCCTCGTTCTCATCCCCACCATGATTGAGCTGGGGTTCTGGCAGTACCACCGCCATGAGCGCCGTGTTGTGCAGAACGAGCTGATCGCCCGGAACCTGGAAGCCGAGCCGGTCCCCGTCACCGAGCTCACTTCCGAGGGTCATAGCGTGCCCCGATCCGACTTCTGGCGTCGGATCACCGCCACGGGCACCTTTGCCACGGACAAGGAAGTCGTCGTCCGGCTGCGCACCAACAGTGATGACCGGGTCGGCTTCCATGTGCTGACCCCGCTGGTCCTCACCGACGGCCGGGTGGTGCTGGTCAACCGCGGCTGGGTGCCCAATGACCGAGGGGATCAGCACGCGTTTCCCGATGTACCGCCCGCGCCCAAGGGCACGGTGACGGTCACCGGCCGGCTCAAGGCCGACGAGACGTCGAAGGGCAGCGGGATCAAGGAGCGCTCCCGGCTACCGGACCGCCAGGTGATGCTGATCAACAGCGCCCGGCAGGCGGAGTCCCTGGGCATGCCCGTACTGGGCGGCTATCTGGAGATGACAGGACCGGATCCGGCCGGCGACACCCCGGAGCTGATCGGCGCGCCCGACCATGACTCGATCGGCGCGCACATGGCGTATGCGGTCCAGTGGTGGCTCTTCACCACCGGTGTGCCCATCGGCTGGGTGATCCTCGTACGGCGTGAGGTGCGCGACCGCCGGGCGGCCAAGGAGCCGGCCGTCGAGCCCGCCACCCCGGTCAGCGCCTGAGGAACTGCCCTCCGTCCCAAGGCGCCGACCGGTTCCGATGACCCCCGAGGTGGTTACGGGTGGGGCGAATCCGGCATTCGTACCCGCTTGGTCGCCCGGTTGCTTAGTCTGCGCACCCGACGGGAACAGGCCAAAGCGTGACCCTACGCATCGAGGACTACGCCCTCATCGGCGATCTCCAGACGGCGGCCCTCGTCGGCATCGACGGTTCCATCGACTGGCTGTGTCTGCCGCGCTTCGACTCGGCGGCGTGCTTCGCCGCGATCCTCGGCGACAAGGACAACGGACATTGGCGCATCGCTCCCAAAGGCGCCGGTCGGTGCACCAGCCGCCGCTATGTGGGCGATTCGCTGGTCCTGGAGACCGTGTGGAAGACCCGCACCGGCACTGTCAAGATCATCGACTTTATGCCGCAGCGCGATGAGGCACCCGATGTGATGCGGATCGTGGAGGGCATCAGCGGCTCGGTCGAGATGGAGGGTGTCCTGCGGTTGCGCTTCGACTACGGCTCGGTCGTGCCGTGGATGCGCCGCGCGGATGGGCATCGAGTGGCGGTCGCCGGTCCTGACTCGGTCTGGCTGCGCAGCATTCCCACGGTCAAGACCTGGGGTCAGCAGTTCAGTACCGTCTCCTCCTTCACCGTCAAGGCGGCCGAGAAGGTGGCGTTCGTCCTCACCTGGCATCCCTCGCACAAACCACGACCGGAGTGCAGCGATCCCTACGAAGCCCTGGAGAACAGTCTGCGGGACTGGGAGGAGTGGGCCGTACGGTGCCGAACCAAAGGCCCCTATCGCGAGCCTGTGGTCCGTTCCCTGATCACCTTGAAGGCGCTCACCTACGGTCCCACCGGCGGGATCGTCGCCGCGCCCACCACCTCCCTGCCCGAGGAACTGGGCGGCGTACGGAACTGGGACTACCGCTTCTGTTGGCTACGGGACTCCACCCTCACCCTGGACGCCCTGCTCGACGCCGGATACAAGGAGGAGGCATCGGCCTGGCGTGACTGGCTGCTGCGGGCGGTCGCGGGCGATCCGGCCGACCTCCAGATCATGTACGGACTGGCCGGGGAACGGCGGCTGCCCGAAACCGTACTGCCCTGGCTCAAGGGGTACGCGGGCTCATCCCCCGTACGCACCGGGAACGCGGCGGTGGATCAACTGCAACTCGATGTGTACGGCGAAGTCATGGACTCGCTCTTCCTGGCCAGGGAGGCGGGCCTGCCCGGCCATCGGCATGCCTGGTACCTCCAGCTCAGTCTGCTCGGCTTCCTGGAGTCAAAGTGGCGGGAACCGGATGAGGGACTCTGGGAAGTACGCGGCCCTCGCCGCCACTTCGTGCACTCCAAGGTCATGGCCTGGGTGGCGGCGGACCGTGCCGTGCGCACCCTTGAGTCGGACACCTCCCTACGCGGGGACGCGGGGCGCTGGCGTGCCATGCGCGACGAGGTGCACCGGGAGGTGTGCGAGAAGGGCTATGACCCGGTACGGAACACCTTCACCCAGTACTACGGCTCTACTGAACTCGACGCGGCGACCCTGCTGATCCCCCGGGTCGGCTTCCTGCCCCCGGACGATCCCCGGGTGATCGGCACCGTGGACTCCGTCCGAGCGGAACTCGGCACTCCGGGCGGTCTGGTGAAGCGCTACAGCACCGAGGGGGCGGCCGTTGACGGCCTGCCCGGTGAGGAGGGGGCCTTTCTCGCCTGCTCGTTCTGGCTGGCGGACGCGCTGCGCATGACGGGACGGGTGAAGGAGGCCCGCGAGCTGTTCGAGCGGCTGCTGGCCCTGCGCAATGACGTCGGGCTGCTGGCGGAGGAGTACGACCCGGTGGCCAGACGACAGCTCGGAAACTACCCCCAGGCGTTCAGCCATATCGCGCTGGTGACCACGGCCCTCGCGCTGGGCCGGGAGGAAGAGGCAGGATAGGCCCATGGATCTTGGACTCAAGGACCGCGCATACGTGGTGACGGGCGCTTCGCGCGGGCTGGGGAACGCGGCTGCGCGGGCCCTGGTCGCGGAGGGCGCAAAGGTCGTGATCACCGGGCGCGACGAGAAGACCGTGGCGGACTCGGCCACGGAACTGGGCTCGGACGCGGTCGGGGTGGCGATGGACAACTCCGACCCCGCCGGGGCGGATCGGCTGATCGCGGCGGCCCAGGCACACTTCGGACGCCTCGACGGCGTACTGATCAGCGTGGGCGGCCCGGCACCCGGGTTCGCCGCCGACAACACGGACGAGCAGTGGCGGCTGGCGTTTGAGTCGGTGTTCCTCGGGGCCGTACGGATGGCCAGGACGGCGGCCGCCGCGCTGGGCGAGGGCGGAGTGATCGGGTTTGTGCTCTCCGGCTCGGTCCATGAGCCCATCCCCGGGCTGACGATCTCCAACGGCCTGCGGCCGGGGCTGGCGGGGTTCGCCAAGTCCCTCTCGGCCGAGTTGGGGCCACGGGGAATCCGGGTCGTCGGGCTCATCCCAGGGCGGATCGACACGGACCGCATCCGCGAGTTGGATTCGCTCTCGGGCGACGGGGACGCGGCACGCACGGCGGCAGAGGCCCGCATTCCGCTGCGGCGGTACGGCAACCCCGACGAGTTCGGGAAGGTGGCCGCGTTCGCTCTCTCACCGTCGGCTTCCTATCTGACCGGAGTGATGATCCCGGTGGATGGGGGCGCACGGCACGGCTTCTGACGCCGTATCCGCCATTCCAACGGCCCGATGGGCGCGCTGGCGCTTCGCGCCCCGGGCCGTCTCGGTTCCCCTGGGCGCCCGGGGGCCTTCAGGTCACCCGGGTGGCCCCGTGTTTGGCCGCCTTGAGGCGGGCCTCGGCCGGAAGTGCGGCCAGGCCCGCGGAGTCGCGGCCATGAGCCACCGCCTCGGACGCCAAGCGGGCCACGGTCACCGCGGGGGAAGCGTACGGCTCCAGCAACAGCCGCACGCGGGCCGTCGGCTGATCGCGTCGGCCCGACAGTCTGACGCGGGCCCGGGACACCCCGTCCAGCGATTCCGCCTCGCTTTCGATGGCCCCTTCCAGGGCCCTTCCACGGAGCTGGGAGCCCTCCCCGTCACCGCTGTCGACCAGGATCTCCGTCAACCGGGAGCGCCTCAGTTGGGCGCAGAACCACCACAGCGCCAGCAGGACCAGGACCGCGAGCCCGGCGATGATCGACGGCCACCACCAGCCCTCATCCCGCCACCGCTCCCGATCCGCCACGCTCAACAGCACATCGCGCCGCCCGTCCCAGGGCCACCACGACGGCACATCGAGACCCGCTCCCGCCGCCAGCACTCCCCCGCCCAGACACAGCAGCACAAGACCGGCGAGGGCCAGCAGCACACGATTGACCGTCCGCAGCATGGCGGGTCATCCCTTCTTCGCCGACGGCCGGGCGACCCGCACGGTCAGCGCCGGCGGCCGGGCCAGGCCCAGCGCGGCCACGGCACCGGCCAAGGTGGTGTCCAGATCCGTTCGGACATCGTCCAGTTCGCGGAAGTGGGAACGGGCCCGCACAGTCGCCTTCTTCCGGCGCAGGCGCACCCGCACGGACTGCACCCCGGGCACCTCCATCGCCCGATCCCGGAGCACCAGCGCCGCGGCATCGCGGTCCAGGCCGGCGCGTACGGTCGGATCGTCGCGGCGCATGGGCAGCAGCGAGCGCAGCCCCGGGGTGAGGGCGAGAAGGATCAACCAGAGCCCGAGCAGCGCGACGGCCGCGGCCACGACGATCACCCAGGGCTCGTCCACCCGCCAGCGAGCGAGATGGTCGGCGGTGGAGCGCCGCCACTGCATGGCCGGCCGATCCGCCCGTACCGCGGCGATGTCATAGAGGAGAAGGCCCGCACCGCCGAGCACCACCAGAGCGAGCAGCGCGGCCGGAATCCTACGTACGGACCAGAATCGGCCCGCCTTGGCCCCCTGGCGACCGGCCGTCGGCGTCGCCGGCTCATCAGCGGCGCGCTCGGGCTTGACCAGGACGGGGCCGGGGGGCTCCTGGGGCGATACGGGCTCGGTCATGCGATCTTCCCCTGTGCTCGGCCATGGGAGTCACCGGAGTGGGCCGAGTGGAGTCGCTCGACGAGCACCGCCACCTCGGGCACCTCCATACCGGCCAGTGTTTCCACCCGTTCGGTCACCGTGCGGCGCACCGCACCGCACTGACGACCGATATCGGATGGGTAGTCCAGTTCCAGGCTGATCCGTACGCGAGCGGCGTCATGGCGCACGGTGACCGTGGCATGGGGTGCGTTGGCCCCCTTGGGCACACCGTTGAGCGCCTCACGAGCCGCCTGTGCGGCGATCTTGGCCACGACCCGGTCGGCGATGACGGTCGCACCGCGTTCGCCTGGGGCGATCCGTTCACCGCCCGGGTCGTCGGGAGTGATGTGATCCGTTGCCACCCGGTGTCACCGCCGCCGGTCGCCGCGCTCGCGACCGCGGAAGAACTCTCCGGGCTCCAGGTCGCCGTCCAGGAAGCGGCCCAGCACAAAGCCGACCGCCCCCAACGCGGCCACGAGCAAGAACGCGCCGAAGCCGCCGAAGTATCCGGCGAAACCGAGCGCCATGCCGGCCACCAGGCCGACCACAGCCATGCTCATCGTGAGCTCCTTTGCGGTTGTCGGGAATGGCTGGGACTACTGGAGACGCTGCTCCGGCTCGTCTTCTTCCTCGTCCGGCAGCTTCACATCGCTCACGGCGATGTTGACCTCGACGACCTCAAGTCCGGTCATCCGTTCCACCGCGGAGATCACGTTCTCGCGGACCGCGCGGGCGACATCGGCGATGGAGACGCCGTAGTCGACCACGATCTCCAGGTCGAGGGCGGTCTGCACCTCGCCGACCTCGGCCTTCACTCCGCGGGTTGCGTTGGACTTGCTGCCGCCGGGCACCCGGTCACGCACCGCGCCGAAGGTACGGGACAGCCCGCTGCCCATCGCGTGGACACCGAGCACATCGCGTGCGGCCAGGCCGGCGATCTTCTCGACGACCCCGTCGGCGATGGTGGTCCGTCCGCGGGAGGCCGGATCGCCGCCACCACGCTTACCGGATGATGTCTTCCTCGCCTCGTCCGTTCCACCGGATGGCACATTGCCCGAGCTGTCGGGCCGGTTCCTCGGGTCGGTTTCGCTCATCGCCTTACGTCCTTTCCGGGCAGTGGTACTCCCTGGCGGGCCCTTCTCGGTCCTGCTCAACTACTGCGCGATCAAGAAGACACCCCTGAGCCCACACTAAGTGCGGTTGCCCACTCTCGCGCCGGGGATGCGGCACGCTGGGGCCATGACCACACGTGACGCGGTACGGAACCGGCTCGGCCTCGGCAGACTCCTTCCGCTGGGAACGGCCGCGGACGGGGCCTGGCTGACCGAAGAGGCGGCCGTGGCAGCGCTCCGGGTCGCCGGGGCCCGGGTGCCGGCGGTGGAGCTGGGGCGGGTGAGGCTCTCGCTTGCGGACCCGGAGACGGCAGCCGTCTCACCCGTGCCCCCGCCACCGAGCGCACTGCCGCCGGGAGCCCTGCGCATCGAGGCGGGCTTCAGCACCAGCACCAGCCAGCCCCTGCCCCTGGTCGCCTCCCAGCTGCGGGAAGCCCTGTGGACGGTGGCGACCCAGGAGTTGGATCTCTTGGTCGAGGAGACAGATCTGCAGGTGACGGGGTTGTTGGATCCCTCAGTGGAGGCCCCAGGGAAAGATCACCGGGAAAGCCCGGAGTCCGCTCCTCCACCCGGGGGACGCCCGGCCCGTCCGGAGGGTCCCGCGGCGTTGGCCGCGTCCGCCGCCCCCGGGGTCGCGCATCTGACGGCGACCCTGGGGTCGGCCGTGCATCTCGGGAAGGACCACCTCAGGGTCGAGGTGGCGATCACTCCTGGTCACCGGCCGCTCGCGGTCGTGGCAGCGGTGCGTCAGGCGGTGCTGGGGGCGCTCGGCGACGACGGGCGGCCCGTGGTCGTCCTGGTGACGAACGTATCCGCGGGCTGATCTCGCCGGGGCGCGCCTCAGACACAGCGGGCAGGCCCCGGTACGCGACCGACGGCGGGGTGGGCGGCCTCAGACCGGCTTCGGCACCCGAATCGGAGCGGGCACATCGGGCGGGCCGAGGTGAAGCCCAGGCGAAGGGGAGCAACGCGGGTGAACGGAAGCGCTCCCGGCGCGTCCGTTGCGGGTGGACGGAAGCGCTCCCGGCGCCTGACGACCAGCGAACCGGGAGCCGGAGCTTGGTCTCTCATCGGCCGCCGGTGAGCAGCGAGCGGCCGCACGGCAGGCCGTCGCTGGATCTCGCGCGACGTCAGTCGCCGAGGCCCGCGAGATCGCGGAGCCGGCGGGCCTGTGCCGCGCGCTCAACGGTGCGCTGCTCGTCATAGGTGCGGTTTGTCGCACCTCGCAGAAGAACCTTTGTCTCGATCACCGCATCCCTGGGGGCGGCGAGCAGCGCGGCTGCCAGGTCCCGTACCGCGTCGTCAAGCTCGGCCAGCGGTACCAGCAGATTGGCGAGTCCGGTGCGTTCCGCCTCTTCGGCATGCACAAAGCGACCCGTGGCGCAGATTTCCAGCGCACGTGCGTATCCCACGAGAGCGACCAGCGGATGCGTTCCCGTGAGATCGGGGACGAGCCCCAGGCTGGTCTCGCGCATCGCGAACTGAGCATCGTCCGCCACGACCCGCAGATCGCAGGCCAAGGCGAGCTGGAAGCCCGCACCGATCGCATGGCCTTGGACCGCCGCGATCGTGATGATGTCGCTCCGCCGCCACCAGGTGAACGCCTCCTGGTACTCGGCGATGGCAGCGTCGAGTTCCGCGTCGGAGCCCCGCGCCAAGTCGAGGAACGACGGCTCTCCGTCGAAGCCCTCCGGCGTGAATGCCTGCCGGTCGAGCCCAGCGGAGAAGGACTTGCCCTCGCCGCGGAGTACCACGATTCGCACCGTGCCCGGTAGCGACCGACCCGCCTGCGCCAACGCCCGCCACAGAGCGGGAGATTGGGCGTTTCGCTTTTCCGGGTTGGTCAGGGTCACGGTGGCGACCGCGTTCTCGACGGTGAGTCGTACGCCGTCCTTGTCCAGCACGAAGTCATGAGCAGAGTCAAGCGAAGTCACGGGGCACCTCCGGTCCGGATGGCATCAGCGCAGCCTAAGCTACTGCACAGTAACCAACCGGGGGCAACCACCCGGTCGACCGCCAGATCGACCGGGTGACCACCCTGGAGACCGATGGCGAGCCACGGTCATCAGCCCTCAGGCCGTAGTGGCCTTCTTGCCTCGCGTCGCTCCGCCGCGTCCCCGCAGCGTTACTCCGGACTCGCTCAGCATCCGATGGACGAACCCATAGGAACGACCGGTTTCTTCGGCCAGCGCCCGGATACTCGCACCGGAGTCATATTTCTTCTTCAGGTCTGCCGCGAGCTTGTCGCGCGCGGCGCCGGTTACCCGGCTGCCCTTCTTCAGAGTCTCGGCCACCCGTGCCTCCTCATGGGAAGTGCGCTCTGGACTTCTCATGATCACCCCTTGCGCGCTTCCTGGCCACCCATTCGACAAGGTCCGTGCGAGCGGCTTTGGCGTGCACAGCACGATCAACCCGCCCGGAATGATCGATTCCAGTCTGTTGAATGTGCACGTCAGAATCAACTGCCCCAGGAACTACCAGGTCAGCGACGGTACGGAAAACGGAGTCGGCCGGGCGCACGCCGGTACTCATCGAGCGCAATCACGCGAGGCACCGCGCCACGGTATGAGACGCACTCACTCAGATGATGGATCACCCGTGAGCCGAATGATCCATACGAAGTGGATCAGCGACGGCCCGGGTCTCCCCCGGGCCCGGAAGTGCCCAAGCCCGGGGTTTTATGGCGACGCCCCTGGTCAGACGGCCCGGGATACGGCCGAAAGCCCCCATTGCGTCCCAGATCGGAAGCGGTAGTTCCGGGTTCCGGCCGGTCAGCGGCTGCAACCCGAACCCTGAAGATCCGCCCTGCACCCCATCGGTGCGGCGGCCCGGTCTCCCGGTCCCCTTTCCGGCTGGGGCGGCTGGGACATGGGTCAGGCGAGCGCCACCAGATCCGCGTAGTCCGCGCCCCACAGGTCCTCGACGCCGTCCGGCAGCAGAATGATCCGTTCCGGCTCCAGGGCTTCGACGGCTCCTTCATCGTGGGTGACGAGGATGACCGCACCCTTGTAGGTGCGCAGCGCACCGAGGATCTCGGCGCGGCTGGCCGGGTCGAGGTTGTTGGTGGGCTCATCGAGCAGCAGCACATTGGCGGACGAGACGACCAGGGTCGCCAGTGCCAGCCGGGTCTTCTCACCGCCGGAGAGCACTCCGGCCGGCTTGTCGACATCGTCGCCGGAGAACAGGAACGAACCGAGCGTCTTGCGGACCTCCACCAGATCGAGGTCGGGCGCGGACGACCGCATGTTCTCCAGGACCGTGCGGTCCGGGTCGAGGGTCTCGTGCTCCTGGGCGTAGTAGCCGAGCTTGAGGCCGTGCCCCGGGGTGACCGATCCGGTGTCGGGCTTCTCCACCCCACCGAGCAACCTCAGCAGGGTGGTCTTGCCGGCGCCGTTCAATCCGAGGATGACGACTCGGGAACCCTTGTCGATGGCCAGGTCGACATCGGTGAAGATCTCCAGCGAGCCATAGGACTTGGACAGCCCCTCGGCGGTCAGCGGGGTCTTGCCGCAAGGCGCGGGCTCGGGGAAGCGCAGCTTGGCGACCTTGTCGCTCATCCGCACCTCGTCCAGACCGGCGAGCAGCCGCTCGGCCCGCTTGGCCATGTTCTGCGCGGCCACCGTCTTGGTGGCCTTGGCGCGCATCTTGTCGGCCTGGGAATTGAGGGCCGCGGCCTTCTTCTCGGCGTTCTGCCGCTCGCGCTTGCGGCGCTTCTCATCGGCCTCGCGCTGCTGCTGGTAGAGCTTCCAGCCCATGTTGTAGACATCGATGTTGGCCCGGTTGGCATCGAGATAGAACACCTTGTTCACCACGGTCTCGACGAGATCGACATCGTGGGAGATGACGATGAAGCCACCGCGGTAGGTCCTCAGGTAGTCCCGCAGCCACACGATGGAGTCGGCGTCAAGGTGGTTGGTCGGCTCATCGAGGAGCAGGGTGTCGGCGTCCGAGAAGAGGATGCGAGCCAACTCGACCCGACGGCGCTGACCACCGGAGAGCGTATGGAGGGGCTGGCCAAGGACACGGTCCGGAAGCCCCAACGCCGCGGCGATGGTGGCTGCCTCGGCCTCGGCCGCGTAGCCGCCCTTGGTGAGGAACTCCGTCTCCAGGCGCTCGTACTTCTTCATCGCCTTCTCGCGGGTGGCACCCTGCCCGTTCGCCATCCGGTCCTCGTTCTCGCGCATCTTCTTGAGCACGACGTCGAGGTTGCGGGCCGAGAGAATGCGGTCGCGCGCCAGGATGTCGAGATCGCCGGTGCGCGGGTCCTGCGGAAGGTAGCCCACCTCGCCGGAGCGGGTGATGGTGCCGGCGGCGGGGACGCCTTCGCCGGCGAGGCACTTGGTGAGGGTCGTCTTCCCCGCGCCGTTGCGACCGACCAGGCCGATGCGGTCGCCCTTGGCGATGCGGAAGGAAGCGGACTCGATGAGGATGCGCGCACCGGCGCGCAACTCGATGCCGGAAGCGGTGATCACGGACGGTCTCCAGGGCGGTATGGACGGCGGAAGGATGGGGCGTGGAAGCTTCGACGCCGTCTAATGCACAAGGAGAGTGGCCATACGGGCCAGTCTAACGGGGGTCTGCAAGTGGTTTTCCCGGTGTAGGGGCGCAGGTGCGGTGGAGTGGCACGTTATGGCCTCCCGTCGCCCGCCCCCACCGCCACGAGGGCGAAAAGGGGCGAGTCACACCAGAGTGATCGATACTCGGCGCAGGGCGGCGGGCTGCCGCCGTGCCGTTGCCGGGAATCCGACACCGAGGGCGGAAGCCGAGGGTGGTGGCCCATGCAGTTCGACGATGACGCCGACCTGGACACATCCGAGGTCAAGGATGTGCGGGGCAGCCGCGTCCCCGGGGGAAAGGCGACCATCGGCGGGGGCATCGCCGGGCTCATCGCGCTGATCCTGGGATTGCTCTTCGGCGTGGGCCCCGAGCAGCTGGGGTTGTCGTCCGGGGACACCGGGCCGGTCCCGACCTCTTCCCCTCAGGCGGCGATCGAGCAGGCGTGCCGGCGGGGCTCGGACGCCAACAGCCGGGAGGACTGCCGGATCGTGGCGGTGGTCAACAGCGTCCAGGACTACTGGCGAGCGGAGTTCCCAAGGCGCCAGGGAAGGTACTCGGACGCACGGACGGTGCTGTTCAGCGGACAGGTGAACACCGCGTGCGGGGCGGCGAGCTCGGCGGTGGGGCCGTTCTACTGCCCGGCGGACCGCCAGGTCTATCTGGATCTGGGTTTCTTCGACGAGCTGCGGACGAAGTTCGGGTCGAGCGGCGGCCCCTTCGCCCAGGCCTATGTGGTGGCACACGAGTACGGCCACCATGTGCAGAACCTGATGGGCACGCTCCAGCGGGCCCAGGACGGCCGCCAGGGGGCCACGAGCAACGCGGTGCGGGTGGAGTTGCAGGCCGACTGCTACGCCGGCGTATGGGCCCATCACGCCACGACCACTCCGGACGAGCGGACCGGCCGCCCCCTGCTCACGAATCTGACGGACGCCGACATCGGAGAGGGGCTCGATGCGGCGGCGGCCGTCGGCGACGACCGCATCCAGGAGCGGCTCCAGGGGCGGGTCACCCCGGAGACCTGGACACACGGGTCGGCGGCACAACGGCAGCAGTGGTTCCACACCGGCTACCGCACCGGGGACATGGCCCGGTGCAACACCTTCGGCTGAGGCAGTGGAGCCCTGGGCGGAGCCGGTGACCGGTGGGTGGCGCCCAGGGCGGCGCGGGCCGAGACGCAGATCACATCCCGGCGCGCGAAGGAAGCAACCGAAGGAAGTGACGGAGCCCATCGGAGCGAGCACCCACGGCGGGGGCGCGGGGACACGCCGGCCTCGACGCACGGAGAGGTCCGATTGCACCCACAGCCCCCTTGCGCCGTCCGCTTCGACCGCCGCCTTGACGATGTCGCCGCAGGGAACCGACACAGCACGTAAAGGGGGCCTTGAATTCTGGGGTGGATCGACCTACGGTCGACCCATGACTGATCTTCGTACACAGATGGCAGCCCATATCGACGCGGCCATGGCACTCGCTGACGACATCGCGGACCCCGTCGAGCGAGAGGCTGCCGCGAGACTCCTGGGTGACGATCTCCTGCCCGCCGCCGTGGTACGCGTCAAACGAGTGCGCGGGGATGCCATCAGGGAGTTGCGCGGGCAGGGGAAGACGCTCCGCGCGATCGCGGAGCTGACGGGCCTGTCCGTGCCGCGAGTCGACCAGATCTCGAAGGGCGTCAGCCGCTGGAAGAAGAAGTGATCCGGCCAGCCAGGCGGCGGGGACTCGCCACGCCCCGACAGCCGCCTGGTGGCGCTCTCACCAAGCCGGCATCGGCGGGAGGGGAGTTGGCGGCCCGTCCCCAGGGTGGGGCGGGAGTGTTCGTCCTCGCAGGTGGTGTGGCCGCGTGTTCGGGGCGAGCGGTTGTGTACGGCGCGCACATCGCGCAGGTCCCGAGCGAGTAGGGCCAAGGGTGCGGGACTGGTTGGCGCAGGGGGATACGGAGGTCGACCTACGAAGCACGAATGGCGAGCTTCGGGACCTACATCATGGATCATGCCAAAGCACACCGAAGGGACTTAAGTCGGCTGCTCTTCGGGCAGGTTGGAGAGCGGCCGGGGGCCCTGGGGGAAGCCCCCGACGCGCGGGGTCACGCTCCGCCGGAGTGCACCTGGAACGCTGCCCGGCGCACGGCTTTGGCGAGGGCTGGGTCGGGATGGGCGGCGGCCAGGGCAACCAGGACTTGGACCGTGCGAGGGTGACGACCGGAACGGACCTCGTCCAGGAGTGCCGGGACCGTGCCCTGGACCGCCGAGTCGAGGTGGCGCAGCAGTAGTTGGGGCTCGCCGTGGTCGGCGACGGCGGCCGCGGTGTCCACCCAGAGCCAGGTCGATTCCTCACGGGTGAGGACATCGTGGGCGTCCTCGGGGTCCATGCCTTCGTACTCGGCGATCCACAGCAGGGCATAGGGACGCAGTGAGAGCTCCTGCGCGGCGGTGCGCACCTCGGGCTCTGCTGGTCCGCCGACGACCCTGAGGGCTTCGAAGGCCAGTCCGCGCAGAAGTGCGTCATCGCCGCGCGCGACGTCGAGTAGTTCGGCGACGGCGCTGGAGACCGTACGGGCGGCGAGCCAGGCTCGGTATTCAACGCGGGCGGGACCGGGGGTGAGGCGTGCGCAGCCGCGGAGCATGTCCTCAGCGGGCTGCTCGATGTTGCCGGCCGGGCTCTGGGCCGCGACGCAGATCTGCTCCAGTTTGACCCAGACCGCCCAGTTGCCGAGGGGGGTGAGGGTGGCGGAGCGGTCCTGGTCGAGGGTGAGTGCGCCGACGGAGGCCAGGCCCGCGAGGGCCCAGTGGAGAAGAAGGGAGACCGGCGCAACCGGAACACTCGTCTCGGTGGCTGAATCGGAGACCGGATCAGCCGCGGCAGCGGGCTCCCAGGGAGCGGCACCAGCGCCCGGGACGCTGGACTGAGCAGTGGAGGCGGTACTGGGAAGGCCGTCGGCGGCGGGCTCGGGGCTTGGTGCGGGGTGCGGATGGTCTGGTCCGTAGGGGACTTCGCAGCGTTCCTCACGCAGCTCGGCCACCCGTTGTTCCAGGAGGTCGAGCAGTGCGGCCGTCAGTACGGGACCGGCCGAGAGCTGGAGGAGGGAGAGTAGTTGGGGAACGGCTTCCACTACCTCCGCGACCGCGGTGGGAGCGATCTCAGGGGGAGCCGGGTGCGCCAGCGACCAAGCGTCGAACAGTGCGACCCAGCCGCGGAGCACGGCCATGTCATCGCGGTCCCAGGCACGCAGCCGCCACCCCGGGCGGGCGGTTTTCCCGTGGATTTCGACCAGGCCGGCAAGTCGCGCTCGATCCCAGCCCGCACGGACCTGGAGTGGGGTCAGCGCCAGCGCTTCGGCGGCACGTTCTTGGGCTTGGTCGGCGAGCGGCAGCGTGCGGGGATCGCGCTCCACCGCTGCCCAGCGGGCGATTCGTACGGCGTCGGCAAGGACCTCGCGCGCCTGACGGGCGAGCTCCGCCGGCGGAGGTGTGCCCTCGGGGGGCCTCGGCGCCGGCCGGGTGCGCCGGGTCGTCACGGCCCGCCGGGCGGTGGCCAGCGGTCGCGGGCGGACAAGACGAAGTCTGGAGTTGCGCGCCAATTGCTCATCAGGCTTTCGGGACGTCACGGGGAACAGTCTTCCCGCTGACGGCCCGAAAGCCCAAACGGAACCAATTAACCGAGGGTTCGGAACCAATTAACCGAGGGTTCGGCGGTGCCGTCGCCAGCGGGCCGGGGACCGAGTCGGCCTACGGACCGGTGCTACATCAGCGGGGTGAGGAAGCGACGGAGCGCCTCTTCGTAGCGGGCGGGATCCGCGTTCCACATGGCGGCGTGCGGGGCGCTGCGAACGGTGTGGAGCTGGATCAGTTCGGGTCGGCGGGCGACAAGTTCACGCGATGACCGCCAGGGCGCGATGGTGTCATCGGGCCCGTGGATGATCAACGTTGGCACCGTGGGGAGCTGGGTGTCACCGGCAGCGAACGGCTGATCGCCCAGCAGGCCGGCCTTGCTCTGGGCTGCCTTGACGGCGAGCGGCACCAGCGGTCCCGGCAGATGGCGGGCTGTGGCCAGCGCGCGCAGGGTGGCCTCGCGGTCAAGCACCGGGGAGTCCAGCACGAGCCCGCTGACCCGGTCCCGCAGGGCGGAGTTCGCCGCAGCGTGCAGGGCCATGGTGGCGCCGGTGGACCAGCCGTGGAGAACCACCCGGTTCGCACCGTTGCGGACGGCGAAGCGGAGGGCGGCATCGAGGTCGCGCCACTCCGTGTAGCCGAGGTGCCCGATTCCCTCGGGTGCTTCAGGGGCGTCGGGGTCCCCGCGGTAGCCGATGCCGAGCACGGGCAACCGTCGACCGTGCAGGAACGGCAGGAGGTTCAAGGGGTGTTCGCGGGTGGCTCCCAGACCGTGTACGGCGATCACCCAGGTGTCGCGGGGACCAGGCACGTACCAGGCCGGCAGCGGGCCGAGCTCGCCGGGCACACTGACGTCGATGTGTTCGATGCCGAGTGCGCTGGTCGGGTCACCGATATGAAGCTGCGGGGTCATTCGCACCTTGGTTCCCGGCTCCAGGGTGCCGTGGCCGATGCTCTCCAGTCGGCGTACCACGGTGTCGACGGGATGCGGTACGCCGTCGAGCGCCGGACCGACGATGGCGTGGACGTCTTGCCCGGCGAGTCCATAGGTGCCGGGCCGCTGTGCGGCGAGAGTGCGGGTCAGGGTGATCTGTCCGGCGGCCGTGGCGTGCACGGTGAGCCGGGGATCGCCGGGGAGCGGTCGGTCGGGCGCGATCTTGAGGGCCGCATCGCTTGCGTAGCGGCCGGCCGCGATCGCAGCCGCGCCAACGCCGAGCAGAGTGGTGACGGCCGCTGCCGTCGCGGTTACAGGGCGCACCACCCCAGTGTCGGCACGGCTGGGCCGCTCTGCCAGTGGGCGGGCCCCTCCCATGGCCACCGTTCGCCGGTCAGCGGCTCTGACGCGGCTGCCTGGCAGCGGACTAAAGGTGTGTCCGGCGGGGATGCGCGAACCCGGCGCGGGGCCCCTTCTCCTTGGTTCTCCCTTGGGTTCTCTCCTTGATCGAGACGGTCGTGGGCGGTGCCGGGACGCAGCCGGCCGCCACCCGCGGTGCGCGGCGCGACGCGTGGCGGGCGGGCCCTTGGACCGTCGCTCGATGAGAGCCCGCGGCTCTAGGCCACTCGCGGTCAGTCGGCTGTCGGGGTCTCGATCCGCGCATCCGACCGATCCCCAGGCGGGGCAGGCGATGTGGTGGTTGGCGAGCTCTCGGCGTCGCAGCCTGGCCGGCGGTCGGGGCCAGGGCTCGGAGCAGGGCTCACTCGCGGAGTGAGGGTGCCCGCGCGGAGCCGGAGTCCTCGCAGGGCCGGAGTCACTCGCAGGGGCTACGGGGACGATCCCCAGGCGACCGTTCGCGAGCCAGGTACCTGGGCGCTGGGGGCGTTCCGCGCGTCTACGGGTCACCTTCTGGGCCGCACGGTCCTGGCCCACCCCCTGGCGGGGGAAACAGGATCGCCCTACGCCTGCCCCTCCGCGCGATGGACTCGCTGGGGCCTTCAGCGGCCCCCTGCGCGGCTTTGGAGCCAATGGGCGGTGCGGGGCTCGGTTCCGCCCGCCGCACCGCTGCGGCAGACCCCTGGGGCAAGCCCATGACCCGAGCCGCCCGCGCCCAGGCGTCAGCCATGGCTCCCGGCAGCACCGCACCCACGCTCCGGGCTCGCTACCGCCCGCCCGCTACGCAACCGACTCCGCGCCGACCCGTGCCGCGACCCGACCGGCCTCATGGCCCATCGGCTCCCCGGGCATCCCGAACCCCAGGAAGGTGCTCCGCGAAGTCACGGCGGGCAGGCTGGCCAACCGAGCCAACGAGATTCGGCCAGAGCGACCGATGGTCCGAGGCAGCTTCGGTCACCGAGGGTGGTGCACCATGACCGCGCAGCCTGGATTCCACCCGGGGGGAGGGCTTTCCCGGGTGGGCCTTGAGGACCGCGAAGGGCGCCTATTGCCGGCTTGCCGGTCCCGCGGCACCGGACAGTGGCCGCGCCCTCGTCGGAGACGGCTGGGCCGCCCGTTCGAAAGGCATCGCGGCCCCTTGCGCCCGAGCGATGGCCCAGACGGCCTTCCGTCACCGCCAGCGCGCCGTGGGAGCCCCTAAGCGGAACGTGCCGTCAGGGACGTTGGCCATAGCCGCGAAGTCGAGCGGCCACCTCGTCGAGCTGGGCGGATGAGAGCAGCGAGGGCCGCAGACCGGGCACCGACGACGCGGTCAGCCAGACCTGGCACATCCACTCCAGTTGGGCCGTGCGGTCATATGCCCGAGCCAAGGTGTCCCCATGGGCGATCGTGCCGTGGTTCTGGAGCAGGCACGCGGTGCGCCCCGCCAGGGCCCGCCGCATGTTGCGGGCGAGTTCATCCGTGCCGTAGAGGGCGTACGGGGCCACTCGCACGGGGCCGCCGAGGTCGGCGGTCATGTAGTGGATCGGCGGTAGCTCATCGACGAGAGTGGAGACGGCGGTGGCGTGGACGGCGTGGGTGTGAACGACCGCACGGGCCTGGGAATTCCGGTAAACCTCCAGGTGGAGCGGTAGTTCACTGGTGGGCTTGAGGTCACCGACCATCTGCTGCCCAGCGAGGTCGACGGCCACCACGTCGGCGACGGTGAGCTGCTCGTACGGCACTCCGCTGGGTGTGACCACCACCAGGGAGCCGACTCGTGCGGAGACATTGCCGGATGTGCCGACTACCAGGCCCGCACCGGCCGTTCTGCATGCGGTGGCTATGACGTCTTGCCACACCCGTTCGATGGACTCCTTGGACATCTGTTCGGCCATAAATCGATCCTGTCAGGCCTTGGCCAGAAGACAACAGACAGTCCGTGATGTAGATCACCGCAAAAGCCACGAAAGACACCTAGCGACCGCTTCACCTGGGGTGGGCCCGGACGCATGGCCACGCAGACGGGCCAAGGAGATCACTCAGCGAGCAAGTGGAACCTGGAACCTCACTTGGAGACACCCCGAATCTCGCCCCAGTTCACCTTCCGTTCACCCAGGTTATCTACGTTCGCGATGTCACTGACGTCGATAGATTGCCTGGGTAAATGGAACACATCACGCTGCTGCTCGCGATTGTGATCGTGACGGCTCTCGTGTTCGATTTCACGAACGGTTTCCACGACACGGCCAATGCGATGGCGACGACCATCTCGACCGGCGCGATGAAACCCAAGGCCGCGGTCGCGATGTCCGCGGTGCTCAACCTCGTCGGCGCGTTTCTTTCGGTGGAGGTCGCCAAGACGATCTCCAGCGGCATCGTCAACGAGTCAGGCATCACCCCTGAAGTGATCTTCGCGGCGCTCGTCGGCGCCATCCTCTGGAATCTGCTGACCTGGCTGATCGGTCTGCCGTCCAGCTCCTCGCACGCCCTGATGGGTGGTCTGATCGGTGCGACCATCGCCTCGGTCGGTACCAGTGGAGTCAATGGCGGCACCATCGTCACCAAAGTACTGATCCCCGCTATCGCGGCCCCCCTGGTCGCCGGTCTGGCCGCCTACCTCGCGTCCCGGCTGACCTACCGCATCGGTCGCAACACCGACCCGAAGTCCACCGCCAAGGGATACCGCGCCGGTCAGATCGCCTCGGCCGGACTGGTCTCGCTGGCCCACGGCACCAATGACGCCCAGAAGACGATGGGTGTCATCACCCTGGCCCTGGTCGCCGGTGGAGTGCTCGTCCCCGGTTCCAACCCTCCGATGTGGGTCATCGCCTCCGCGGGTATCGCCATCGCCCTGGGTACCTACCTCGGCGGCTGGCGCATCATCCGCACCATGGGCAAGGGCCTGACCGACCTCCAGCCGCAGCAGGGCTTCGCCGCCCAGACCAGCGCGGCCAGCGTCATCCTCGCCTCCTCGAACCTCGGCTTCTCGCTCTCCACCACCCACTCCTGCTCCGGTGCGGTGATGGGCGCGGGCCTCGGCCGCAAGGGCGGTGTGGTGCGCTGGTCCACCGCCACCCGGATGTTCGTGGCCTGGGGTCTGACCCTGCCGGCCGCCGGTCTGGTAGCAGCGGGCTCCGAGTACGTGACCAAGCAGGGCGACTGGGGCGTCGCGGCCGTGGCCGTCTTCCTGATCGCCTCCTCGACCGCCATCTGGTTTATCTCCCGCCGCCAGGTGGTCGACCACAACAACGTCAACGATGTCTCCGACGGCGATGAGCCCGGCGTCGTGACCACCGCCATCGCGGCCGTCACCCCGCCTCCGGCCGGTGTCTCCATGAGCCACTCCCTCGACGACCTCAAGACCACCATCCCGGCCCGCAATGCCGCGACCCCCGAAGCCGGTCCCGCAAGCCCGGCCGCGGTGTAAGGACTGAAGACCATGAAAATCGACTGGGTAGCCCTCGGCTCAGTGTTCGGCGTGAGCCTCGTCGCCACCGTCGCCCTGGTGGGCCTGTTCACCCTGGGCATCATCGGTCTGAGCAAGCAGCCGTCGACGGCCGGTGGCAGCACGGCTTCCGTGACCCTGCCGCGGGTGGGTGCGTATGCCTGCTTCGCGCTCTGCCTGGCGGCAGTGAGCTTCGGGATCTATCTGATCGTCACCTGACGGCCAGCGCGGTCCCCTCCGGTACCCGCGGTACCGGGCCCCGCCTCACCAGCCGGGCCGGACATCCCCTCCCGGGATCTCTGGCTCGGCTTCTGTGCGTTCCCAGGACCCATCGGCCACTCCTGTCCGTGTGGGGCTCGGCACACTGACTCATCGCAGGTCAAAGGCAGGTTGACGGGTGTTCTCACAGCATGGTGGACTGCCGGGGCCAAGACGACGGCAACAGAGGAAGCCGGTGCGAATCCGGCGCGGTCCCGCCACTGTCACCGGGGAGCGATCCCCGCGAGCCAGGAACTCCAACCGTCGATCACGTCAGACCAGGGCGCGGACACCCTGAGTGAGGACATATCGCCATGCCCGGCTGCGGTTCAGCCCCTGCCCTGATCGACGGCACCACGCCACCCATGGAAGCGTCGCCGCCAGCGCCCTGGGAGGTGGCCGCGCCCCGGGACGGCGAGCGAGCGGCCCGGGCCGTAAGGGCCCTTCTTGGCGGAACACCGGCCTGATCCGATGCGTGCCGATCGTGTCTTCGCGTACGGCGCCACCGCTGGTCTGGCGTGCGACCTCCTGCTCGGCGACCCCCGCCGAGGACATCCGGTCGCTCTGTTCGGACGGGCCGCGGGCGCTGTTGAGCACGCCCTCTGGCGTGATCACCGCGGCTGGGGTGCGCTGCACACAGCCGTCTGTGTCGGCTCGGTCGCCGCCACCGCCGCTCTCCTCTCCCGTATCACCCGGCGCGGCCCCGCCGCATCCATCGCGCTGACCGCCGCCGCCACCTGGACCGTCGTCGGAGGAACGTCGCTGGGGCGAGAGGCCCGTGCCATCGGTGCGGCACTCGCGGCGGGCGACACCGAGAAGGCCCGTGGCCGGCTGCCACACCTGTGCGGGCGCGACCCCCACGCCCTGGATGAACAGCAGATCGCCCGGGCCGTCGTGGAGTCCGTCGCGGAGAACACCTCCGACGCCGTCGTGGGGGCCCTGGTGTGGGGCGCGGTCGCGGGCGTACCCGGTCTGCTGGCGTTCCGCGCGGTGAACACCCTGGACGCGATGGTGGGCCATCGTTCGCCGCGCCACCGACGGTTCGGCTGGGCATCGGCCCGGCTGGACGATGTCGCCGGCTGGCCCGGGGCGCGGCTGACGGCCGCTCTCGCCGCCGCGGCGGGCCCGGACGCGATGGGCGCCGTACGCGCCTGGCGGTCCGATGCCCATCGACACCCCAGTCCCAACGCGGGTCCCGTGGAGGCCTCGTTCGCCGGGGCGCTGGGGGTACGGCTGGGCGGGTCCCTGTCCTACGGGGGACGGATCGAGCATCGGCCGGTGCTCCATGGCACGGGCCGGCCGGTCGCGGTCGGGGACATCGAGCGGGCGGTCCGGCTCTCCCAGCGGGTCACTCTGCTGGCGCTGGGCGCGAGCGTGGTCGGACGGTCGCTGTTCCAGCGAGCCGCACAGCGCCGCCGAGGACTGAGAGGGACCGGATGAAGAGCGGTGGGCACATCGGGGGCGGGCTACTGATCGCCGGTACGACATCGGACGCCGGCAAGAGCGTGGTCACCGCGGGCATCTGCCGGTGGCTGGTGCGCCAGGGGGTGAAGGTGGCCCCCTTCAAGGGCCAGAACATGTCCCTGAACTCCTTTGTGACCCGGGAGGGCGCGGAGATCGGCCGTGCGCAGGCCATGCAGGCGCAGGCCGCCCGGGTCGAGCCCAGCGCGCTGATGAACCCGGTGCTCCTCAAACCGGGCAGCGACCGCTCCAGCCAGGTCGTGCTGATGGGGAAGCCGGTGGGTGAGATGAGTGCCCGCGGCTATCACGGCGGCCGCCAGCAGGCCCTGCTGGGCACCGTGGTGGAGTGTCTGGAGGAGTTGCGGGCCACCCATGACGCGGTGATCTGCGAGGGGGCGGGTAGTCCCGCCGAGATCAATCTGCGGCGTACGGACATCGTGAACATGGGGGTGGCCCGGGCGGCGCGGCTTCCGGTGCTGGTTGTCGGAGACATTGACCGCGGTGGGGTGTTCGCTTCCTTCTTCGGTACGACAGCGCTGCTGGGCGCCGAGGACCAGCGGCTGGTGGCGGGCTATCTGATCAACAAGTTCCGTGGCGATGTGTCCCTGTTGGAACCGGGCCTGGACATGCTCGAAGGGCTCACCGGGCGGCGGACCTACGGTGTGCTGCCCTACGCGCACGGGCTCGGCATCGATGAGGAGGACGGGCTGCGGGTGTCCCTGCGCGGGGCGGTGCGTGAGTCGGTCACGGCACCGCCGGTCGGCGAGGACATTCTGCGGGTCGCGGTGTGCGCCCTACCGCTGATGTCCAACTTCACCGATGTGGACGCGCTGGCCGCCGAGCCGGGGGTGATCGTGCGCTTCGTCGATCGGCCCGAGGAGCTGTCCGACGCGGATCTGGTGATCGTCCCGGGCACCCGCGGCACGGTCCGCGCGCTCCAGTGGCTACGGGAGCGCGGTCTGGCGCGGGAGTTGGCGCGGCGGGCGGCGGACGGGCGCCCGGTACTGGGTATCTGCGGCGGCTTCCAACTGCTGGGCGAGCACATCCAGGACGACATCGAATCCGGGCTGGGCTCGGTGCCGGGGCTGGGGCTGCTGCCCGTACGCGTACGGTTCGCGGTCGAGAAGACCCTTGCCCGGCCGGTCGGTGAAGCGCTCGGTGAACGGGTGGAGGGGTACGAGATCCATCACGGGGTGGCCGAGGTCCTCGGCGGAGAGCCCTTTTTGGCGGGGTGCCGGGTGGGGGCGGTGTGGGGCACCCACTGGCATGGCTCGCTGGAGAGCGACGGCTTCCGTCGGCGGTTTCTGCGGGAGGTCGCCAGGGCCACCGGGCGGCGCTTCACCCCCGCCCCCGATACGTCGTTCGGCGCGCTGCGCGAGGAGCAGTTGGACCGGCTCGGCGATCTCATCGAGGAGCACGCCGATACGGACGCGCTGCTGCGGCTGATCGAGCGGGGTGCGCCCGCGGGGCTTCCGTTCGTTCCCCCCGGAGCGCCGCCGCTCCCCCGGGCGAAGGCCGAAGACGGAACCCCACGGCCGGGGCGGGTTCGGTGAGCGGGTCGACGGCGGCCCAGGACCATCGGTCCCGCGACGCCGACACACCCGCCGCCGACACACCCGCCGCCCACACAGCAGCAGTCAGCACAACAGCACCGGAGCACATCCCGAGATCGCCGCGGTCAGCGCAGTCACCTCGGCGACCACAGACACATTCGCACACCACGGAGGAGGCCGGATGAGCACGCCGTACCCGTTCACCGCCATTGTCGGACAGGACGACCTACGGCTCGCCCTGCTGCTGAACGCCGTATCACCGCGGGTCGGCGGTGTGCTCGTCCGCGGTGAGAAGGGCACGGCGAAGAGCACCGCGGTCCGGGCGCTGGCGGCCCTGATACCAGAGGTCTCCGTGATCCCCGGCTGCCGGTTCTCCTGTGATCCCCTCGCACCCGACCCCGGGTGCCCGGACGGACCCCATGAGCCGGGCTCCGCCACCGAACGCCCCGCCAGGATGGTGGAGTTGCCGGTGGGGGCGTCCGAGGACCGGCTGGTGGGCGCGTTGGACATCGAACGGGCGCTCGCGGACGGCGTCAAGGCCTTTGAGCCGGGGCTGCTCGCGGACGCGCACCGCGGAATCCTGTATGTCGACGAAGTGAACCTGCTCCATGACCATCTGGTGGATGTGCTGCTGGATGCCGCCGCCATGGGTGCTTCCTATGTGGAGCGCGAAGGTGTCTCGGTACGGCACGCGGCGCGGTTTCTGCTGGTGGGGACGATGAACCCGGAGGAGGGTGAGCTCCGGCCGCAACTCCTTGACCGGTTCGGCCTCACGGTGGAGGTGGCCGCGTCACGGGAGCCGGAGCAGCGGGTCGAAGTGGTGCGGCGAAGGCTGGCGTACGACGACGAGCCGGCGGGGTTCGCGACGCGCTGGACCGGTGAGGAAGACGCCCTGAGGGCGCGAATCGTCGCGGCCCGGGCGCTGCTGCCCACGGTCGGGTTGGGAGACGACGCGCTACGGCAGATCGCGGCCACCTGCGCCGCGTTCGAGGTCGACGGGATGCGTGCCGACATCGTGATGGCGCGTACGGCCACCGCGTTGGCCGCCTGGGCGGGGCGTACCGAGGTACTCGCCGAGGATGTCCGGCAGGCGGCCCTCCTGGCGCTCCCGCATCGGCGGCGGCGCAATCCCTTTGACGCGCCGGGTCTGGATGAGGACAAACTCGACCAGACGCTGGAGGAGTTCGGCGGGTCCGGAGAAAATGACCCCGATCCCGACACCGACCCCGATCCCGGACCTGATGGCGGCCCTGGTGGAGACCCCGATGGCGGCCCTGACGGTGGCGGCGAGGGTGGAGAGCCCCCGCGGGACGCCCCCGACGCGCCGGCCCCGGACGACGGACCCGCGCAGCCCCAGCCCCAGGAGCCCGCGTCCGGCGGCAGCGGTGAACAGCGCGCTGTCTCGGCCGCGGAGCCCTTTCGGACCAAGGCGCTGAGCGTGCCCGGTCTCGGCGAGGGGGCGGCGGGCCGGCGCTCCCGTGCCCGGACCGAGCACGGCCGGACGACGGGCTCCCACCGGCCGCGAGGCGCTCTGTCCCGACTCCATCTGACCGCGACCGTGCAGGCCGCGGCCCCGCATCAGCGCGCCCGTGGACGGAGCGGGCCCGGTCTGGTGATTCGCCGTGACGATCTACGGCAGGCCGTGCGCGAGGGGCGGGAGGGAAACCTGGTGCTGTTCGTGGTCGACGCGTCGGGTTCGATGGCTGCCAGGCAGCGGATGGGGGCGGTCAAGGGTGCCGTGCTCTCGCTGCTCCTGGACGCCTATCAGCGGCGGGACAAAGTGGGGCTGATCACCTTCCGCGGTCGGGATGCCGAGGTGGCGCTGCCGCCGACCTCGTCGGTGGACACGGCTGCCGCCCGACTCGCGCTGCTGCCGACCGGTGGGCGCACCCCGCTGGCGGCGGGGCTACTGAAGGCCCATGACGTGCTGCGCGTTGAGCGGATGCGCGACCCTTCGCGCCGTCCGCTGCTGGTCGTGGTGACCGATGGGCGCGCCACGGGCGGCGGGGCCGACCCGGTGGCGCTTGCCGCCCGGGCCGCTCGGCTGCACGCATCCGACGGCACCGCGTCGATCGTCGTGGACTGTGAGTCGGGGCTGGTGCGGCTGGGGCTCGCGGTCACGCTCGCGGCCGACCTCCAGGGCACGGCGGTGACCCTGGACGAACTGCGGGCGGATGCGATCGCCGGTCTGGTGAAGAGTGCTCGGCACACCGGTGAGCAGACCGCCCGGACCCCGGGTGGATCGATAGCGATGGGAAGGGCCGCATAGATGCCGCAGGGACAACCGTCCGTCGTACCGGACGACGGGCTCACCACACGTCAGCGCCGCAACCGTCCGCTGGTGTTCGTCCACACGGGCACGGGCAAGGGCAAGTCGACGGCCGCCTTCGGGCTGGCGCTGCGCGCCTGGAACCAGGGGTGGCCGATCGGGGTGTTCCAGTTCGTCAAGTCGGCGAAGTGGAAGGTCGGCGAGGAGAACGCGCTGAAGGTGCTCGGGGCGTCCGGTGAGGGCGGCCGGGTGGACTGGCACAAGATGGGCGAGGGTTGGTCCTGGGTGCAGCGCGATGCCCAGTTCAACAACGAGGAGGCGGCCCGGGAGGGCTGGGAGCAGGTCAAGCGAGACCTGGCGGCAGAGGCGTACCGGCTCTACGTCCTCGATGAGTTCGCCTATCCGCTGCACTGGGGTTGGGTGGACACCGCCGAGGTGATCTCGGTGCTGCGCGATCGGCCGGGAAACCAGCATGTGGTGATCACCGGCCGCAACGCCCCCGCGGAGCTGCTTGACTTCGCCGATCTGGTGACCGAGATGACCAAGGTCAAGCACCCGATGGACGCGGGTCAGAAGGGGCAGCGGGGCATCGAGTGGTAGCGCGTCTCGTCATCGCCGCACCCTCGTCGGGCAGCGGGAAGACCACGGTGGCGACGGGCCTGATGGCGGCCTTCGCCGCGACGGGTCTCGCCGTGTCCCCGCACAAGGTGGGGCCCGACTACATCGACCCCGGCTACCACTCGCTCGCCACCGGCCGCCCAGGCCGCAACCTGGACGCGTATCTCTGCGGTACGGAGCTGATGGCGCCGCTGTTCCTGCACGGCGCGGCGGGCTGCGATCTGGCCGTGGTGGAGGGGGTGATGGGGCTCTACGACGGTGCGTCGGGGGCGGGTGAGCTGGCGTCAACGGCGCAGTTGGCGAAGTTGCTGCGGGCGCCGGTGGTGCTGGTGGTGGACGCCTCCTCGCAGTCGCGGTCGGTGGCCGCCCTGGTGCACGGCTTTGTCTCCTTCGACCCGGAGGTTCGGATCGGGGGCATCATCCTCAACAAGGTCGGCACCGACCGGCATGAGGCGCTGCTCAGAGACGCGCTGGAGGAGTCGGGGGTACCGGTGCTCGGGGTGCTGCGGCGCGGCGAGGCGGTGGCGACCCCGTCCCGGCATCTGGGGCTGGTACCGGTGGCCGAGCGGCGGGCCGAGGCGGTCACGGCGGTCACGGCCATGGCCGAGCTGGTGCGGCAGGGCTGCGATCTGCCGGGGCTCCTCGCCCTGGCCCGGAGCGCACCACCGCTCAGCGCCCAGCCGTGGGCTCCGCCGGCGACCGGT
Source organism: Streptomyces albipurpureus (assembly GCF_023701525.1). GTDB lineage: Bacteria > Actinomycetota > Actinomycetes > Streptomycetales > Streptomycetaceae > Streptomyces > Streptomyces albipurpureus. The sequence continues at coordinate 25,672 of NZ_JAMQAW010000031.1, read as the reverse complement.
TCGGGGGGTGCGGGCAAGCGGCGGCCGGTGGTCGCCGTCGCGGGCGGCCCGGCCTTCACCTTCTCGTACGCCGAGCACCTCGAACTCCTTACCGCAGCGGGTGCGCAGGTGGTCGCCTTTGATCCGCTGCGTGACACCCAGCTACCCGATGGGACGGCCGGGGTGGTCATCGGTGGCGGGTTTCCCGAGGTGTTCGGAGCGGAGTTGTCCGCCAATGAGGGACTGCGCAAGGCCGTGGCCGATTTCGCGCACGCGGGGGGTCCGGTGGCCGCGGAGTGCGCCGGGCTGCTCTATCTGGCGCGATCGCTCGACGGCCGGCCGATGTGCGGGGTGTTGGACGCGGACGCGCGGATGGGCGAGCGGCTGACGCTCGGGTATCGCGAGGCCGTCGCGCTGACCGACAGTTGTCTGGCCGCGGTCGGTACCCGACTGCGCGGGCATGAGTTCCACCGGACCGTGATCGAGCCGACGGCGGGGCCTGCCCCCGCCTGGGGGATGCGACTGCCTGAACCCCGGCGGGAGGGGTTTGTCCAGGGCGGGGTCCATGCCAGTTATCTGCACACGCACTGGGCGGCCGAGCCAGGGGTGGCCGGGCGGTTCGTCGGGTGGTGCGCGGGATGAGGCCGTGCGGTACGTCCAGGGCTCAGCGCGGGCCTCGGGAGTCGGTCCGCTCAGCCGGCGCCGTGGTCCGAGTTCGACCACGGGGTACGGCCTGCTCATTCGGCGATTCCGGTCACCAGCCAGATAAAGCCCACCCCCGCCGTGGTGCACAGCAGGGTGGAGGCCGCCGGGTGGGTGTGATGCGCCTCGGGGAGGATTTCGGCGGCGGCGAGATAGAGCAGCGCTCCGCCGAAGAACCCGAGGTAGCTGCCGAGGAGTTCCACCGGCAAGGTGAAGAACAGGGTGGAGGCCGCACCGACCACCGGGGCGAGCGCGTCGGCGAAGAGCATGGCCAGGGCCTTGGCGCGGGTGTTCCCGTACAGGCTGGTGATCGTGTACGTGTTGAAGCCGTCCGCGAAGTCATGGGTGATGACCGCGAGGGCCACGGTGAGCCCCATGGCGTCGCCCACCTGGAACGCGGCACCGATCGCGATGCCGTCCATCAGGCTGTGGCTGACCATCGCTCCGGCGGCCGTCAGCCCCACCTGGGGCACTCGTTCCTCCTCCGCCCCATGGGCCACCTGGCGGGCGGCCAGCAGCCGTTCCACCATGTGCGCCACCAGAAAGCCACCGACGAAGAGCAACAGTGCCTGGGGCACCCCGAACACTTCCTGGCCTGCCGCTTCCAACGCTTCGGGCAGCAGATCGAGCCCGACCACACCCAGCATCAGTCCGCCCGCTAGGCCCAGCACGAGATGGCGCCGGTCGGTGACGCGTTGTGCCGTCCAACCGCCGAACAGCGTCATCACAAACGCGCCGAGCGCGACGAACACCGCCATGCACCTTTGCTAGCGGATCGACCCACCACGGGACGGTTTCCGGCACAGGAGCCGCCCGAATCACCCGTTTGACCCGAGAGGAGCCCGCTCATGGCCGATGCCGATGCCCCGGCGCATCCGGGCAGTGAGCGCGGTGGTGGTGCGGGGACGAACGGGCCGCGGCTGGTCGGGCGGTCATTGGTCGTCGGCGTCGGCGCCTCCCGTGGGGTGCCCGCCGCTGAGGTGATCGGGCTCGTCAAGGACGCGCTGAGGGACGCCGGGCTCTCCGCGCTGGACGTCTGCGAACTGGCGACCGTCCAGGAGAAGGCCGCCGAGCCCGGCGTTCTCGCCGCCGCGCGGTGGCTCGGCGTGCCCCTGGTGGCCCACCCGGCGGACCACCTCGCCCGGATCGCCGTACCGCATCCCTCAGCGGCCGTACTCGGTGCGGTGGGCACGCCCTCGGTCGCCGAGGCGGCGGCGCTGGCCGGCGGGGGCGAACTGCTGGTGCCCAAACGCAGGTCCCGTCCCGGGGGAAGGACCGCCAAGGCGACCTGCGCGGTGGCACGCAGAGTACCGATCAAGAGCGCTGCCGAAGTCGAACCTTCGCCGCCTACTAGTAAATCCGGCCTCGACCTCAGGGGACGGACACCGCCCGGTCAGACCGATCGACGAAATGCCTGACCGTGGGTCGCAGACGATCGGGCCAGTAGAGCGAAGGCCGGGCGCAGGCGGTGGCACCATACGCCGTACGTGCCGCCCGCTGTAGGGGAGTCGCTGCTCAGAGATGCTTTGGGTGGATTCCAAGGCTTACGGGGACGCCCGAGCAAGCTAGCCGACGCTTCGGTCAGCGGACCGGGAACCGGCACGACGACTACCGAACGTTGCGCACCACCACCCATAACGAGGACCCTCGTAGCCGGGACATCAACCCTATCGACCGAATAGAACAAGCCATGTGCGTGCAGCACTCGGAGTGGATACCGCAAGGGTGGACATGATGACGATCGTGACGGTCGGCAACACAGCCACCCGCCTGTCGCGGGCCGCGCGGAGACCCCGCACGGTGAGCGATGGCCCCTCTGGCCGCGCGCGGCACCATGTCCCTGGCATGGGCAAGCCGCCCGCGGCATCTGTGACGCGCCCGCCCAGCCGCCCCGGTCGGGGAGCGGCCCCGATCAGCCACCGCGTCCCGCGTCACCCGTGGGTTGATCAACCGACCGACCGGACAGCCGTGGTGCAGACCGGCGTTCCCGGTGCGGCCGACCCGACAGCCTCTCCCGACCCGACCGCACCTCGCCGCGCGTCCGCCCCTCTCGACATGTCCGCGCCCTTCAAGGTGCCCGCCCCTCTCCAGGCATCCGTCCCCCTCGATGGATCCGCGCCTCCTGACGCATCCGATCGCCATGTGCCCGCCCCTGGTTCACCCCGGCCCGCACCGGCCGTCACCAGCCAGGCCGGGAACAGTAGGCAACAGAGCGGCCGGGAAGGGAGCGACCGGGGCGGCTCCGGCAGAGGGGTCACCGCATCTGCGAGCCCCCTCCGGACGCTCCTTTCCGAGCCCTCACCAGTTCGCCCCTTCGGCCCCTGCCCGGACCCGCGAGTGCGCGGGGGTCCTCCGTATCCGCCGGGCGGCCGCCCGTTGCCGGAGGTCACCGTGCGCATGGCGCTGAGACCTCCGTCGCGCCCCTGCTCCTGCCGTACGACCCTCACCCCTTGGAGAACGTGTGACATCCCTGCTCCCCTCTCCCAGCGCGGCTCAACCGAGAGACGTCACCCTCATGGCCATCGCCCATCTCAGACAGCGGCACTCCCCGCTCCCGCACCGATGGGCCTGCCGACTCCCGCGAAGGACGGCGACTGAGCAGGGCACGGATCAGCACCGATCCGTGGGCCCGGCCCAGCCGCCCCACCGGTTCACCCCGCCCGTCCCGCTCCCCCGCACCCACGAAAGTCCATACAGCAACCATGTACACGCACGCTGACCCCCATGATCTGCGCCACCACGGCGACGCCGAAGTCCGGGACATCGCGGCGCATATGACCGATCTCGCGGTCAATGTCCGTACCGACACTCCACCGGAGTGGCTGCGCGAACGCATCGCCGCGTCGCTGATGACACTGGCTGCATACCCGGACGGGCGCTCCGCCCGAGCGGCGGTCGCCGCACGGCATGGGCTCCCGGTGGAGCGGGTGCTGCTGACCTCCGGTGCGGCGGAGGCATTCGTGCTGCTGGCCCGGGCGTTGAAGGTGCGGCACCCGCTCGTCGTCCATCCGCAGTTCACCGAGCCCGAGGCGGCCCTGCGGGACGCCGGCCATACGGTACGGCGACTGGTGCTGCGCGAGGAGGACGGCTTTCGGCTCGACCCTTCCGCGGTGCCCGAGTCCGCGGACCTGGTGATGATCGGGAATCCCACCAACCCCACCTCGGTGCTCCATCCGGCCGCCGACATCGCGTCCCTGGCCCGACCCGGCCGGCTGGTCGTCGTCGACGAGGCGTTCATGGACGCGGTACCGGAGGAGTACGAGACCCTGGCGGGCCGTACGGACGTACCCGGGCTCGTGGTGTTGCGCAGCCTCACCAAGACCTGGGGTCTGGCCGGTCTTCGCGTCGGCTATGTGTTGGCGCCCGCGGAGGTGATCGCGGAGTTGGAGCGCGCCCAACCGCTCTGGCCGGTCTCCACCCCGGCGCTGATCGCGGCCGAGGTGTGCATGAGCCCGGCGGCGTTGAAGGAGGCGGAACAGGCGGCCGGGCTCATCGCCGTGGAGCGGGCCCATCTACTCGCCGGGCTCGCGGAGTTCGATGAGGTGCGGGTGGTGGCGAACGCCGAGGCGTCGTTCGTCCTGGCGCATGTACGGCGGGGCGCGGAGGTGCGCGAGCGGCTGCGTTCACTCGGTTTCGCGGTCCGGCGCGGTGACACCTTCCCCGGCCTTGGTCCCAGTTGGCTGCGGATCGCGGTCCGGGATCGGGTGACCACCAACCGGTTCCTCCAAGCACTGGATCAGTCATTGACGATGGTGGGCTGCTGAGGACGGCGTCCGGGGCGGGCGGCCCGTGGGACGTGGGGTCGGTTGCGCTCTCCGGGCGCCCTGTCCATCGCTGGCGCCCCGGAGTCCGATCCGGCTCAGCCCCGCTCAGCGGACCGTTCGCCAGGCGCAGGCCGCCCGACGCTGACCACGCCCGTCTCATAGGCGACGATCACGGCTTGGGCGCGGTCGCGTAGACCGAGTTTGGCGAGGATACGAGCGACGTGGGTCTTCACGGTCGCCTCGGACAGATGGAGGCGGACGGCGAGTTCGGCGTTGCTCAGACCTCTGGCCAGCACCGCGAGGACCTCGCGCTCACGTGGGGTCAGTGCGGCGAGGTCACGGTGGATCGTGGCGGTGTCGCCTTCCCGTTGGACGAAGCGCTCCACCAGACGGCGGGTGATCGTCGGCGCCAGCAGCGCGTCACCGGCGCGAACCGTGCGGACGGCCGCGACCAACTGCTCCGGGGTGACGTCCTTGAGGAGAAAGCCACTGGCTCCGGCCGAGAGGGCCGCATAGACATAGCGGTCAAGGTCGAAGGTGGTCAGGATGATCACCCGTGGTAGCTCCCGAAGCGGCGCCTCCCCCGCTCGTGGCGTGAAGATGCGCCGAGTGGCTTCGAGGCCGTCCAGTTCCGGCATCCGCACATCCATCAGGACCACATCGGGCCGGGTGCGCCGCACCGCGTCAACGGCCTCAAGGCCGTTGGTCGCCTCCGCGACCACATCGATGCCATCGGCCATCAGGATCATGCGGAACCCGGTACGGACCAGCGTCTGATCGTCGGCGACCACCACGCGCAGCGACTCGGTCACCTCGCCTCCAGGGGGATGAGTGCCTCCACACGGTAGCCGCCGGTCAGGCGCCGGCCGGTGTTCAGGGTTCCGTCGTAGACAGCGAGGCGCTCACGCAGGCCGATCAGGCCCCGGCCGTTTCCGGCAGCCGCGTCGGCACCCTGGTGTCCACCGGTGTCGGTGACTTCCACCCGGAGCCGGTCCGCGCCGTATTCGACGGTCACCGCCGCGGTGGCGCCGGACGCGTGCTTCACCGTGTTGGTCAGCGCCTCCTGGACCACGCGGTAGGCGGCGAGTTCAAGGCCGGGCGAGAGGGGGCAAGGCGCTCCCGTCACGGTCATGCCGACCGTCAGTCCGGCGTCCCGGACGCGTCCGACCAGCGTTCCCAGCTGGTCCAGGCCGGGCTGAGGGGCCAACTCCGCAGCCGCGCCGGTCCCGTCCGGATCCTCGTCCGCCCCCTCACCCTCGTCGGCCATGCTGAGTAGTCCCATCACATGACGCAGCTCGGTCATGGCCGCACGCCCGCCCGCCTCGACCGCGAGCAGCGCCTCTCCGGCTTGCTCGGGGGAAGTCTTCATGATCTTGCGGGCGGCGCCCGCCTGGATGACCATCACGCTGACGTTGTGCGTGACGACGTCGTGCAACTCGCGGGCGATCCTCGCCCGCTCGTGCTCGACCGCCCGGCGCAGCGCCTCGGCCTGTCCGCGCTCCAGGGCGGAGAGCCGGGTGCGGCCCTCGTCGGTCCGGAGTTTCCAGGTGCGCAGCCCGAGGGCGGCTCCTGCCATCGGGACCAGGATCAGCAGGGCGACGTACTGGTTGGGGATGATCGGTGTCAGCGAGTTCCCCGTGGTGCCGACCAGGAGGACCGACACCGGCAGCGCCGCCAGGGTCGCCACCCGGTAGGGGCTGTGGACCGCGGCGCTGTAGACGGCGATCACAAACGCGTAGAAGGTCAGCCGCATGACGCTCTGCGGTGTCGCCAGTACCGCGGCCGTCACGACGTACAGCACGGCGAGCGGGAACCGGCGGCGCAGCGCCAGGGCGCCCGAGGCGACAGCCGCGAGGGTCACCATGAAGGCCATGCCGCCCGGTCCGGCCGGGCGCGGCACGGCGTGCTCCACGCCGGGTGCGATCTCCCGCACCACGACGTTGTTCGCGTTGTCGATGCCGTAGTAGACCGTGGCGATGCCGAGCACCAGCGCCACCAGCACGTCGAACTGCCAGGCCCGATGGCTGAGCCGCAGCGGCGGACCGGTTTGACGTCTGACGTCGCGGAGCGCCTCGCGGACCAGGACCCGCAGCCGCTCCAGCGTCGTACCCGCGTTCATCACCGGTTCATTGTCGCCGCCGCCCGATCCCCCGGAATCCGCCTCAGCGGTCGTTCCCGGCGCCCGGCGTACATCGGGCTGCTACATCGCAGGGATGACGTTCCGGCAGGTGATCCCGGTGCGGTACGGGAATGGGTCCGGGCGGGGTGACGCACGGCGGCGGGGCTCGCTCCCAGCGTTCCGGGAGTCAGAGGCCCGATCTGGTGCCCGTAGCGAAGGAGCCCGTTGATGACCACGCCGGTGATCGAACTGCGCGAGGTGAGCCGCCGTCACGACGACGGCCCGCCCGCCCTGCACGAGGCATCGCTGACGTGCGACCTGGCGAGGCCGTCGCTATCCTCGGCCCCTTGGCAGCGGTAGGTCCACGCTGCTCCATCTGGTCGCTGGCCTGGACCGGCCCGATGCGGGGTCCGTCACCGTGGACGGCGTGCGGGTGGACCGGTTGGGCGAGGCCGGAGCGGCCCGCTACCGGCGGTCGAAGGTCGGCATGGTCTTCCAGTTCTTCCACCTCCTCGACGACCTGACCGTCACCGACAACGTCGTCCCGCCCGCACGGTTCGCGGGCATGGCCCGTGGCGAGGCGGACCGCCGGCGCACGGCTTCTGGAGACCCTCGGGCCCGACCGGCACGCCCGCGCCTACCCGGGGCGGTTGTCCGGCGGCGAACGGCAGCGCGTCGCGGTGGCACGGGCGCTGATGAGCCGGCCGCCGCTGCTCCTGGCCGACGAGCCGACCGGGGCCCTGGACACGGCCGCCGGACAGGACGTCAGCAAGCTGTTCACCGAACTCAACGCCGAGGGCCGGACCATCGTCGTGGTCACCCACGACCTGACGGAGACGAGCCATCACATCGCCGTCACGTCGGACGCCGATGTCACCCGCTATGTCGACGCGCTGAAAGGGAGCCTGGCGCCGCTGGGAGCCACCGCCCAGGCCGGCGGGCCCGGCAACGGCAACGGCAACGGCATGGTCGTCACGCTCAACTCGCCGTCCGTGATCCTCACGCTGATGCTCGTCGCCGTCGCCGCGCTCGGCGTGCTCAACGGCGTACTGCTCGACACCCGCGAACGCGTCCGGGAGATCGGTGTCCACAAGGCGCTCGGTATGCCCCCTCGGCAGACCGTCGCGATGGTCCTCGCCTCGGTCGTCGTGACCGGACCGGCCGCCGGCGCTCTGGGCGTGCCGCTCGGCGTAGCACTGCGCGGCTCGGTCCTCCCCGCGATGGGCGACCGTGTGGGGCTCCGCCTCCCCGGTTCCGTCATCGCCGTCCACCAAGGGGCCGAACCGCTCCCGCTCGCACTCGGCGGCCTGCTCATCGCCGCCTTGGGCGCGCTCCTGCCCGCCGCTTGGGCGGCCAAGGCCCGCACGGCCACGGCGCTGCGCACCGAGTAGCAGCCGTACCGGAGGAGCCCGGTGCGCGACGCCGATGTGCGGGACGGTCCACCCCGTGCTGGTACGCGGAAGGTCAGGACCCGGCGCCCGCCGGCGCCGGGTCCTGACCAACTCCGCTACGGCCAGGGGCCGTAGCCGGAAGTGCCCTACCCGTCAGCCGCGGGTCCTGGCGCGCTTGCGGGCCACCAACAGCGCGCCGCCGCCCAGCCCGAGGAGCGCCGCCGAACCGGCCGCGAGGTACATCGTGGTGGGGCTACCACCCGTCTCGGCGAGGTTCTCGGCGGGCTCAGCGCCGGTCAGGGCCTTGACTCCCCCGGTGGAAGCGGCCGTTGGTTCCTGCTTCGCCGGCTGCTCCTGCTGCTTCTGGGGCTCCTCGGTGGCCTGGGTCTGCTCCTGCTTGTGCGGGGCCTTGGGCGACTCGCAGGTGGCCTCGACGAGGGTGACGGAACCGTTCACCTCGGCGACATTCAGATTGAGGGGGTTCACCGCGACCTGGAGCGCCAGCGCGGTGGCCGCGGCGGTTCGGGATGTGGTGTGGGTCCGGGAGAGGTCGAGGGTCACCTCGCCGACGCCGGGGACGGTGACCTTCGTCTGACCGCCGGTGGTGAGCGTGACCTTCTTGCCGAGCACACGGACATGGCCGAGCAGATTCGATTCAGCGGTGGGTCGCTCGCCGGCCTTGCAGACCGCCCTGGAGGTGACCTGCTCCACCTCGATCAGGGACAGCAGCGGTAGGCCCGGCAGATTCACTTTGGCCCGGACGAGATTGGCGTACCCCTCGGTCCGCTTCTTTTCGGTGGTGGCCTTCGCCGTGGCCACATCCGCACGCAGCACGGAGAAGGGCTTGCCGCGGTCCACTCCGTCCAACTCCACCGTGAGCGCGGTCTGCTCCGCGCTGGCGGGTGCCTTGACCTCGTTGAGCGAGGCGTTGAGCGGCACCTGAACGGTCTTGTTGAGCAGGGACACTTCGAGGCCGGTGCGCAGCACAACCGCGCTCGCCCTTCCCTCACCGCCGCCGGTGGCCTGTGCGGGGGCCGCGAACGCCACCGGGGCCGCGACCAATGCGGCAGTGGCGGTGGCGGCGGCGCAGCGGCGTGCGGACATACGGAAGGCATTGCTGTTCAAGGTGGTGGAACCCCCACAGGAGACATGACATCGCCCTTGGCCCGCAGGGACATGCGGGCCATGGCGACTGGGACACCGGAATCTTTACGCACTGAGAGTGAACCGACAGATACCTGGCGTTAGTTCACCCCAAAGGGGGGTTTCCGCGTTTATATTCGATTTGTGAGGTACGAGTGTTCGCCTGTGGGGCGATCGTCAAGGGCGTGTGGTGGTGCGCCGGTTCACCGATGAGGGCACACGGAGAAGTGCTCAACGACGGGCGACGCGCCCGAGTCACGCTCGGTCAACACGCCACCGCCGCGCGGTCCGGCGACGGCGCCGGTGAAGACCGCCCGTGCTCAACCGATCACCCGCCCGTTGAGGATCACCCCGCGCGGGGCGGCCAGCACCCTGGTGTCCGCCCGCGGGTCCTCGTCGTACACCACCAGATCCGCGGGTGCCCCCTCCTCCAGCGCCGGACGGCCGAGCCAAGCCCGCGCCCCCCACGTGGTGGCCGACAGCGCCTCCAGCGGAGGAATGCCCGCCTTCACCAACTCACCGACCTCGGCCGCGACCAACCCATGGGGCAGCGAACCCCCCGCGTCCGTGCCGACGAAGATCGGCACTCCCGCGTCATAGGCCGACCGGACGGTGTCATAGCGGCGCTCGTACAACCGGCGCATATGGGCTGACCAGATGGGGAACTTGGCCTCGCCGCCATCGGCCATCGCGGGAAAGGTGGCGATGTTCACCAGCGTGGGCACGATGGCGACACCGCGCTCCGCGAAGAGCGGAATGGTGTCCTCGGTGAGGCCGGTCGCATGCTCGACGCAGTCGATGCCCGCTTCCACAAGATCGCGGAGGGAGTCCTCGGCGAAACAGTGCGCGGTGACCCGCGCACCCAGTCGATGCGCTTCGGCGATGGCCGCTTCCACCGCGTCGCGCGGCCAACAAGCGGTCAGGTCCCCGGCGTCCCGATCGATCCAGTCCCCGACCAGCTTGACCCAACCATCACCCCGTCGAGCCTCCCGGGCGACATAGGCGACCAGATCGACGGGCTCGATCTCATGAGCGTAGTTGCGGATGTATCGACGGGTACGGGCGATATGGCGGCCGGCTCGGATGATCTTCGGTAGGTCTTCCCGATCGTCGATCCAGCGGGTGTCGGAGGGAGAACCGGCGTCCCGGATCAACAGGGTGCCCGCGTCCCGGTCATCGAGCGCCTGCTTCTCACTCGTCGCGTCGTCCACCGGGCCGTGTCGGTCGAGCCCCACATGGCAGTGCGCGTCCACCAGTCCGGGAAGCACCCATCCCGATACGGTCTGTACATCTTTGGCTGCGAGCGGCCGGTGATAGGTGATTCGCCCATCGACGACCCACAGTTCGTCCCGTACGTCTTCCGGGCCGACGAGCACCCGCCCCTTCAGCCGCAACACCATGTGATCGCTCATGCCAGCACTGTACGAGGATCGTACGACGCGGTGGGTACTCTCCTCCGAGAGACCTAAAGCCGCTGATCAAGTGTGTTACCCAGGCGGCTCGACAGAAGACGAAACCCATAGCGCGACTTGCAGCGCGGACCCGAAGAAGGCACCACCGTGACACATCCGCTCCTGGACCTGCCCCCGCTGACCGCCACACACTTCGCGGGCATCGAACGGCGGGTCGCCGCTCTGCTCAACACCGAGCAGGATGTGGTGATCACTCAGGGTGAGGCACTGCTGCCGCTGGAGGGGTGCATCCGCAGTGGCGCACGGCCCGGCTCGACCGCACTCAATGTGGTGACGGGCCCCTATGGGCAGACCTTCGGCAACTGGCTGCGTGACTGTGGCGCCGAGGTCGTCGATCTGGAGGTGCCCTTCCACACCGCGGTCACAGCGGAGCAGGTGGAGCGGGCATTGGCCGCACGGCCGGAGATCGACTTCGTTTCGCTGGTACACGCGGAAGCCGCGACGGGCAACACCAACCCGGTCGCGGAGATCGGCGAGGTCGTACGGCGACACGGCGCGCTCTTCATGCTGGACGCGGTGGCGTCGGTCGCCGCCGAGCCGCTGTTGCCGGATGTCTGGGGAGTCGATCTCTGCGTGATCGGTGCGCAGAAGGCGATGGGGGGACCGGCCGGAGTGTCCGCGGTGTCGGTCAGCGAACGGGCCTGGGAGCGTTTCGCGGCCAATCCGGCCGCACCTCGGCGCTCCTACCTCTCCCTGCTGGACTGGAAGGAACGCTGGATCGACAGCGGTCGCCGAGCGCTGCTGCACGCGCCGGCTCAACTGGAGATGCTGGCCCTGGAGGCCTGTGTAGAGCGCATCGAGTCGGAGGGCCTGGATGCCGTGATGGCGCGGCACGCCAGTGCGGCGGCCGCGACGCGCGCGGGCGCGTTGGCACTGGGCGGCGGCTTGGAGCCGTATGTGTACGAGGCGCGGGACGCGGCGCCGGTGGCTACCACCCTGCGCGCACCGGCGGGTGTGGACGCGTCCGATCTGGTGGCGCAGGCCCTGGCAGCCGATCCTTCGCTACCGCTGATCGCGGGCGGTGGCGCGCTGTCGAAGGAGATGGTCCGGGTCAACCACTACGGCCTGGACGCCACCCGCGGTGCGGTGCGTTCCTCGCTCACCGCGCTGGGCTCGGCACTGGCGGACAGGGGTGCGGCGGTGGATTTGGAAGCCGCGGGACGCGCGGTCAGCGAGGTGTGGGCGTAGGCAACACCGAAGCGGGCCCCCGGGACGGCGAAAGGCGTCGCTCCGGGGGCCTTGCCGTATCCCCACCCCGCGAGCCGGGCGCCGCTGCTCGCCCCAGGGGCCTGCGGTGCCGACCGGACCCATCGGGCACCCTGGGGTCGTGCCGTGCGTGAGGTGCGGGCGTAGGCAACGCCGAAGCGCCTGGCGGGGCAGCCGAGCGGGAACCGAGAAGACAGCGACGAGAACCCATCCGGGAGGAGGGAGCACCGAGGAAAACGCCCCTCCATAAATCCGCGAACCCCTCCGAAGACTCACCCACGACCTTATAAGGGAACCGTGTAGGCACTGCCCACAGAGCGCACTCCTAACGCCTCCGCGAAATGATTTCCTCATTCGCTGAACGCGTTTATAGCTGACGGTTTTCCATCATCTCCTGCCCCCGTATCCCGACCCTAAACATAAGAGTTTCATCAATAGGATCGGCGGTGATTTCAAGATGTGACCGACCCCACATGATCTATGATTAATCCCTTTTGTGCCTAACAAAACCACCCAAACCACTACGCATATTGAGAACGTCTCCCGCCCGCGCGATAACACACGAGGCCCCACCACCCAACCCCTCCCAACAATGCAATTTCAGAATTTGCTCGGTAAATTACTTGGGCATGACCGCCGCACAGGAAGACCTTGTACGAGCCACCCCATCGAGCGAATTCATCACCGTCGAACCTCCGCGAGTGGAGGACGGAGCCGCGCTCTGGCGAATCGCCCGCGACTCCGAGGTTCTGGACCTCAACTCCTCGTACAGCTATCTGCTGTGGTGCCGTGACTTCTCCGCCACCTCGCTCGTGGCCCGTAACACCAGCGGTGCGCCGGTTGCCTTTGTCACCGGATACGCACGGCCCGATCGCCCCACGGCTCTGGTGGTCTGGCAGATCGCCGTGGACCGCGCGTACCGCGGTCAGGGTCTCGCCGGGGTACTGCTCGACGCGTTGACCGCGAAGGTCATCGGTGACCGGGGGATCAAGGAGATCGAGACCACCGTCACCCCCGACAACACCGCGTCGGACCGTCTCTTCACCTCCTACGCGAAGCGCCATGGCGCCGCGCTGGAGCGCGAGACCCTCTTCGAGAACGCCCACTTCCCCCAAGAGCCTCAGCCGCACCAGGAATCCCCAGGGCTGATGGACTCAGCGGCGCCGGGGAAGCCCCTGGAGGCGCATCAGCCGGAGATTCTCTACCGGATCGGCCCGCTCAGCGCCTGACCAGCCCGCGCCCCACCTTCTTCGCACCCCGAGTCCCCGCATTCGCGCGTCCACCCCACCCGGCCGTCAAGGTCGCTCCCCATCCGGACGCCTGGACCGACCTGCCATGTGCGCACTCGCCAACAGGACCCCCTGGAGACCACTGTGACCATCACCCCGCCCGCCCTGAGCGTCTTCGAGACCCTTGAATCAGAGGTGCGCAGCTACTGCCGCGGCTGGCCCACCGTGTTCGACCGGGCCCAGGGCAGCCATCTGCACGACGAGGACGGCCGCGCCTATCTCGACTTCTTCGCCGGCGCCGGCTCGCTCAACTACGGGCACAACAACCCGGTACTGAAGCGCGCCCTGATCGACTACATCGAGCGCGATGGCATCACCCACGGTCTGGACATGGCCACCGCGGCGAAACGGGCGTTCCTGGAGTCGTTCCAGAACATCATCCTGCGGCCTCGTGACCTCCCGTACAAGGTGATGTTCCCCGGCCCGACCGGCACCAACGCCGTGGAAGCGGCGCTCAAGCTGGCCCGCAAGGTGAAAGGCCGCGAGTCGGTCGTCTCCTTCACCAACGCCTTCCACGGGATGTCACTGGGTTCACTCGCCGTCACCGGCAACGCCTTCAAGCGGGCCGGCGCCGGAATCCCCCTGGTGCACGGCACACCGATGCCGTTCGACAACTACTTCGACGGCCAGGTCCAGGACTTCCTCTGGTTCGAACGCCTCCTGGACGACCAGGGCTCCGGACTGAACAAGCCGGCCGCGGTGATCGTCGAGACCGTACAGGGTGAGGGCGGCATCAATGTCGCCCGCGCCGAGTGGCTCCGGGCGCTCCAGGAACTGTGTGTACGCCAGGACATGTTGCTGATCGTCGACGACATCCAGATGGGCTGCGGCAGGACCGGTGGCTTCTTCTCCTTTGAGGAAGCGGGCATCACCCCCGACATCGTCACCCTGTCGAAGTCCATCAGCGGCTACGGCCTGCCCATGTCGCTCTGCCTCTTCAAGCCCGAACTGGACATCTGGGAGCCGGGCGAGCACAACGGCACCTTCCGCGGCAACAACCCCGCCTTCGTCACGGCCGCCGCGGCGCTCGACGCCTACTGGGCGGACGGCCAGATGGAGAAGCAGACCCTCGCCCGTGGGGAGCAGGTGGAGCAGGCACTGCTGGCCATCGTGGCCGAGACCGCCGAGCCCGGAGTCTCCTTCCGCGGCCGCGGTCTGGTGTGGGGGTTGGAGTTCACCGACAAGTCACGCGCTTCGGCGATCTGTGCCCGCGCCTTCGAACTGGGGCTGCTCCTGGAGACATCGGGTCCCGAGAGCGAGGTGGTCAAACTGCTGCCGTCGCTGACCATCACACCCGACGAGTTGGACCAGGGCCTGCGCATCCTCGCCCGCAGCGTCCGAGAAACCGCCTGACCTCCCCGTATCCCGGAAGGCCCAGCAGAAAGGAAGCAGAGCACCGTGATTGTCCGCTCGTTCAAGGACATCGAGAACACCGAGCGCCATGTGAGGGCGACGTCCGGCACCTGGGAGAGCAAACGCATCGTGCTCGCCAAGGAGAAGGTGGGCTTCTCACTCCACGAGACCGTCCTGTACGCAGGCACGGAGACATCGATGTGGTACGCCAACCACATCGAGGCGGTGCTCTGTGTGGAGGGCGAGGCCGAACTCACCAACGACGAGACCGGCGAGACCCATTGGATCGAGCCCGGGACGATGTATCTCCTGGACGGTCACGAACGCCACACCCTGCGCCCCAAAACCGACTTCCGTTGTGTCTGCGTCTTCAACCCACCCGTCACCGGGCGGGAGGACCACGACGAGAACGGTGTCTATCCGCTGCTCACCGAGGAGGGCTGAATCATGACGACCGCACCCGTACGCACCGATCTCTACCCGACCCGAGGCGTGGGGGAGGTGGTGACCCCGCGCCAGGACCCGGTGGTCTGGTCGGCGCCCGGAGCACCGGGGCCCGTCGTGCCTTCCGCGCTACAGGGGTACGAGCGCGATGGCTTCCTCACCGTCGAGGACATGATCTCGGACGACGAGGTCGCCCTCTACCGCACGGAGATGGACCGGCTGATCGCCGACCCCACCATCCGTGCCGATGAACGCTCCATCATCGAGCCCACCTCGCAGGATGTGCGCTCGATCTTCGAGGTGCACAAGATCAGCGAGGTGTTCGCCGCCCTGGTGCGCGATGAACGTGTGGTGGGGCGGGCTCGGCAGATCCTGGGCTCGGACGTCTACGTCCACCAGTCCCGCATCAATGTGAAACCCGGCTTCGGCGCTTCGGGCTTCTACTGGCACTCCGACTTCGAAACCTGGCACGCCGAGGACGGTCTGCCCCGCATGCGGACCGTCTCGGTCTCCATCGCGCTGACCGAGAACCGGGACACCAACGGCGGTCTCATGATCATGCCCGGGTCGCACAAGACGTTCCTGGGGTGTGCGGGCGAGACGCCGAAGGACAACTACAAGAAGTCACTCCAGATGCAGGACGCCGGCACTCCCTCGCACGCGGCGCTGACGCGCTACGCGCAGGAGCACGGCATCCGGCTGTTCACCGGCCGCGCGGGATCGGCAACCTGGTTCGACTGCAACTGCATGCATGGCTCGGGTGACAACATCACGCCGTTTGCCCGCAGCAACGTCTTCATCGTCTTCAACAGTGTGGAGAACGCGGCGGTACAGCCGTTCGCGGCGCCGGTGCCGCGACCGGAGTTCATCGGGGCACGGGACTTCACACCGATCCGATGACGCTACGGCTCCGCTGAGAGCCAACCGCGGGGCCGGTCCGGGTGTCGTCCGGACCGGCCCCGCGTCGCCCCCCGGTCAGACGGTGCTCAGCACCGGGTAGTCGATGAACCCCTTGTCGTCTCCGCCGAAGAAGGAGGCCGGGTCGGGGGCGTTGTACGGCCCCTCGGTCCGCAGCCGGTCCGGAAGGTCCGGGTTGGCGAGGAAGAGCGAACCGAAGGAAAGGATGTCGGCGATCCCGTCCTCGATCAGGGAGAGCGCCGCATGGTCGGTGGGGCCCTCGGTCGACGGGTTCAAAACGATGGTGCCGCTGTACTGCTTCCGCAGTTCCAGCGTGAGCTCCCGAACCCTCCCGTTGTTCTCCGCGATGTGCACATAGGCGAGTCCGAGCTGGTCGAGCTCCCGGATCAGCGCGGGGTAGACCTCATGAGCATCGGCCTCGGCGATGTCATTGTGTTCGTTCCTGGGTGAGAGTCGGATCGCCGTACGGTCGGCTCCGATGGCAGCCACCACGGAGTTGGTCACCTCGGTGGCGAAGCGAATGCGGTTCTCGACGGAGCCGCCCCACTCGTCGGTGCGCTGATTGGTGTTGGAGGCGAGGAACTGCTGGATCAGGTAGCCGTTGGCCCCGTGCAGCTCCACACCGTCAAACCCGGCCTCGATGGCGTTGCGAGCACTGTGGGTGAACTCCCCCACCACCGAAAGGATCTCATCGCCGCTCAGGGCCCGGGGCGGCAGGAAGTCCTTGGGACCCTCATGGGTGTAGAGCTGGCCGGCGGCGGCCACGGCGGACGGACCAACACTGGAACGGCCATCGTCGAACAGCGAGGGATGACCGATCCGCCCCGCGTGCATCAGCTGGGCAAAGATCTTTCCACCCTTGGCATGCACGGCATCGGTGACCTTGCTCCACGCGGCCACCTGGTCATCACTGTGCAGCCCCGGGGTGTCGGGGTATCCCCGGCCGGTCTCCGAGGGCTGAATTCCCTCGGAGATGATCAGGCCAGCCGTGGCGCGCTGCGCGTAGTACTCGACCACCGAGTCGGTCGGCGAGAGACCAGTACCGAAGGCGCGACTGCGAGTCATGGGGGCCATGGCGATACGGTTCGCCAGCTGCTTGCCCGAGAGGTCGATCGGGTCGAAAGCGGTGGTCATCAGGGCTCCAGAAAATATTATGTGGTCGGCCAAGTAATCGATCCGGGAGTCACTGTAACGCATTTACTTGGTCGACCAAGGTAAAGTTTTCGTTGGAGGTGTGGGCGGGCGTTCGGAGACACTGTGCGTACGACAGCCCACCAGCGAGGAGTCCCGATGAAATCCGAGGCAGTCGCAGACCCCGTCTGTCATGAGCCGCTGTCGGCTTGCTCACTCGGCGGACCCGTGAGCCGTTCCCTCTCACGAACCGCCCGACTCCACCGCATGGCGGCGGCCAAGGCCCTCAAGGTGCTGGGCCTCTACCCCGGGCAGGAATCCTTGATGATCCACCTGTGGAAGAGCGGCCCCCAGCGCCAGTCAGACTTGATCAAAACCCTGGAACTGGACCCCTCCACGGTGACCAAGATGCTTCAACGCCTGGAACAGACGGGACACGTCCGACGCTCCGCCGACCCAGCCGACCGCCGCGCGGTGCTGGTGGAAGCCACAACGGAGAGTTGTGAGCTGAACGCGGCAGCGGAGGCGGCACTGGCGGAGTTGGAAGGGCGCACCCTGGCGGGGCTGGACGAGGGGGAGCGGGTGGAGCTGGTACGCCTCCTGGGAAAGGTAGAGGAGAACCTCTGCACCCAGACCACCGACTGCGCGGCCCAGGGGGGGTAGCCCTTGGCGGGGGGCGGGTCTTGGCTGGGGTTGCCGTGTGTCGGGGGCTTGGGTGCAGGGGCTGAGTGTCCCTGCTCCTTGCCGTGCTCACCGGGGGTGGGGGGGGTTCCGTCCTCAAGTGAGGACATCAAAGGCGGAGGCACTCGGCCCAGGGTGCCCAGAGCCTCTGGGCAAAGAGCCGCCCCCGACTGGTGAGCTCCCCGCCAAGGGGCAACCCCAGCCCGTCCGGCGATTGAGGACGGAACCCCCCACCCCAAGTGAGGACACCCAGTACGGGAGCGTCGAGCCCAGGACCCCGTACCCCGGGCACAAGCCCCCACCCACAAAAGGCACCCCGCCAAGGGGACCCCCGGGGAAACCAGGCCCGGCCAGGGCCTCACCTCAGGCGTCGGAGCAGCGACAACACGCTTTCCACGTCCCCCACCGAGTTGTACAGATGAAACGCCACCCGAAGGTTCCCCGCCCGTTCCGCGACCAGCACCCCCGCGCGGGCCAGCTCCGGCTCCAGGTGTCCCAGCCCCGGGATCGCCACGATCGCGGAGTCACCGGGGATGGAGGGGTGGCCGAGTGTGGTGAGGCCTTCGCGGAAGCGGTGCGCCAGGTCTGTGGCGTGCTTGTGGATGGCGGGCACCCCGATCTCCTCGATCAGTTCCAATGATCGCTGAGCCGCGTGGTACGCGAGGTATGCCGGGGGCTCGTCGTAGCGGCGGGCCGATGGGGCCAGGTGCTTCACCGGGCCGTATGGCGCGTCCGAGAGATCCGCGGCCGCGAAGCCCCCCGCGTGGATGGGGGCCACCTCGTTCTGGGCTTCCTCGGTGAGAGTGAGGAAGGAAACCCCGCGGGGGCAGAGGAGGAACTTGAATCCACCGGTCACGGTGTAGTCCCAGTCACCGGCTCGCAGTGGTAGCCACCCCGCCGACTGGCTGGCATCGACGAGGGTACGGGCCCCGTGTCGGGCCGCCGCCTCCCGTACCGCGGACAGATCGGCGATCCGGCCGTCCGCAGACTGGACCGCGGAGAAGGCCACCAGGGCGGTCTCGGGCCCCACCGCGTCCGCCAGTCCGTCCAGCGGGACGAAACGCGGCTTGAGGTCCCCGCGTACCACGAACGGAGTGACGACCGAAACGAACTCCCCTTCCGGGATGAGGACCTCGGCCCCGGTCGGCAGCGAGTTGGCGATCAACCCGGTGTGGACGGAGACCGAACCCCCCAGGGCGACGCGTTCCTCGTCGACCTGGGCAATCTGCGCGAAGGAGTGTCGGACCGCTGCGAGCGGCTCGTAGTCGCCGGCGCCGCCCGGCCGCCCGGCGACCAGTTGTCGCATCAGCTCCGTCGCCGCCGCAACGGACCGGGCGGGCAGCAGTCCGCAGGTGGAGGTGTTCAGATACGTTGATTCTGGTGCAAACTCCGCACCGCCAAGGCTCTCCATGGAATCACCATGTGCCGCCCCCGCCCACCGGTCAATCGGGCGTCTCCGTCAGCTGGCCCGCTTCCGGACATGCGCTCAACGCTGTGGAACCTCGCAAGCCCCGTCAGGCCCACAGACGGCTGCGTCGACAGCAGGCGCCTTCACCGCCGCATCAGCCTCTCGCCCCTGCCATGCCTGCTCCAGCGCCTGAGTGAAGAGTTCGACGGGCTGGCCGCCCGAGACCCCGTAGCGACGGTCGAAGACGAAGAAGGGCACCCCGCTGGCGCCGAGGTCGGATGCCTCCTGCTCATCGGCCCGTACCTCCGATGCGTACCGCGCCCCATCGGCGAGGACCGCTCGTACCTCGCTCTCGTCGAGTCCGGCCTCGACGGCGATGGCGACCTGCACCTCGGGGTCGTACACGGATCGCTGCTCGGCGAAGTTGGCCCGATAGGCGAGGTTCAACAGTTCGTCCTGGCGACCGCGCTCCTTGGCCAGGTGCAGCAGCCGATGGATGTCGAAGGTACTGCCGTGGTCACGGCCCTCGGTTCGGTAGTTCAGACCTTCGGAGCGGGCGTTGGAGGCGACATGCTCCTCCATCGACTGCGCCTGTTCCCGGGTGCGGCCGTACTTGCTGGCCAACATGTCCACGACGGAAGCGGTGTCGCCCTTGGCCCGATGGGGGTCGAGTTCAAAGGAACGGTGGATCACCTCTACCTGCCCGCGGTGGGCGAATCCGGCGAGTCCCTTCTCGAAGCGCGCCTTACCTATGTAGCACCACGGGCAGGCGATATCGCTCCAAATCTCGACGATCATACCGATTTCCTCCAGGTTCGTATGGATGTGGCCATGCGCTCACTATGTGCGAACACGCTGTGGTTAGGGCGGATTCCTGCACAGGAGGGCATGGAGGGTGTTCCACTCCCGGCCACCGTCGGATGGGGCGGTCGGAGGGCGCTCGGGGTGCCGGACTGGCCGGCGGCCAGTCGTCGCCGGCTGGGGTGGGCATGGGTGGATGCCCAGGGCGACTACTCCCCGGTGGACCAGCGCGGGTGATCGCAGCAGTTTACGGACCCATGGAGACGATCATGAACCGTCGCGCAGCCCATTCGGCCACCCTTCCCTGAAGTCGATTCGATCAAAGGTGACCACACACCCCTCCCCCACCGGCGACTGCGCCAGAAAGCCGACCAGCGCGGCCCCCGCCGACTCTTCGGTGCCGAGAGCGAAGATCCGTACGAAGGTCCATCGCACACCGTCCGTGGACGCGTGGAAGGCGAACGCCTTCCCGGTGCGGCTGATGCGCAGCCACACACTGTCGCCCTCGACCTCGTAGGAGTTGGCGTCATCGGAGTGGCCGCGGGTGACGACCGTGCAGATGGTGGGCTTGTCGGGGGAGCGCTCCAAACACAGCTTGGCCCACTCACGGTCACCGACGTGAAGGTAGAGCGCGCCGGCGTCAAAGGGGGCGCAGAAGCCGACAGTGACCCGGGCGATGAGTTGGAAGTCCCCCGCGGGGGCGCCCAGTAGCCGTGGCGCGTCGGATGCGGGGTCCAGCGAGGTGCCCGCTGGTGACACAAAGCGGTCGGCCCGGGCTCCGGCCCAGCCGGTGAGCACGTCGTTCTCGTATGACCAGTTGCCCCGCGGACCGTACGCACGCAACGGGAAAGGGAGTACGGGCAGTTCACAGGGGTCGACCATCGGGGCAGTTTGCCGCCAGTCACGGGCCCAAGTCCAGCGTCCGTACGTTGCTCCGTTCCTTGGCAGAACCGGGCTGGGCGGAGTGGAGACAGACACCAGCAGCACCCGCCACCGAATCGGCGTACGCACCCTGCTGGTCGGCACGTCCTCCGACGGCTCGGAACCAGGGGCAAACCGTGATCGCCGACCCTGGAGTGCCGCCCATGGCACCGGGCCGAACCATCCACAGCGGCAAAGTGCTTCCGTGCGCCGGGCATGAAGAAATCCTGAGAAACGGGGCACAGGGGAACCCTGACCAGGGCCTCCTTCGTCTTTCAGTGGGATGAATAGGACAATCAGGCACGCCGCCGTCTTCAGTCTGCTACTGGTGCTGGCCCTCCTGGTGCACGCGACCTGGCTCCAGACCTACGAGGCGAAGGCGCTCACGGACAATGACAGAAATCGACGCAAGATCATTGACCAGTACGCCCAGCCACTGGGTGACATCGTCGTGGCCGGGGCACCGATCACCGGCTCCCAGCGGACGACGGGCAGCGATCTCGCGTATCAGCGCACCTACGCCGAGGGCCCGCTGTATGCGGCGGTGACCGGATACAGCTCGCAGGCGTACGGCTCGACCCAGCTGGAGGGCATCTACAGCGAGGTGCTGGACGGCACGGACACCCGGTTGAAGAACCCCGTGGACGCACTGACCGGTAAGCAACTGGACCCGGGCGATGTGCTCACCACCATCAATCCCGCTGTTCAGACGGCGGGATACAAGGCATTGGGCGATATCAAGGGGGCGGCCGTCGCCATCGAACCCAAGACGGGGAAGATCCTCGGGATGGTCAGCACTCCGTCCTACGATCCCTCGACGATCGCGGGGATCTCGGACTCGAAAGAGTGGCAGAAGCTCCTGGCCGACAAGGACAAGCCGCTGGTCAACCGTGCGCTGCGCCAGCCGCTGGCACCCGGTTCGACATTCAAGCTGGTCGTCGCGGCCGCTGCCCTGGAGGAAGGCCTCTACGGCTCCGTGGACGAGCGGACCAAGAGCCCCCTCCCCTACACCCTCCCGGGCACCACCCGTGTCCTGGTCAACGACATCCCCTCCGCTCCCTGTGAGAACGCCTCTCTCCGCACTGCCCTGCGCTACTCCTGCAACAACGTCTTCGGCAAGGTGGCCGCCGATCTGGGGCAGGACAAGGTGAAGGCGATGGCGGAGAAGTTCGGCTTCAACGACAAGACGCTCGATGTGCCGGTACGGGCGTACGCCAGCGTCTATCCGACCGGTCTGGACAAGGCTCAGACCGCGCTGACGGGGATCGGGCAGTTCGATGTGACCGCGACCCCGCTGCAGATGGCCATGGTGTCGGCCGCGATCGCCAACGACGGGGTGATGGCCGCCCCCCACATGGTCTCCGAGGTGGTGGACGCCGATGGGAACACCCTCGAATCCCCAGGGAACGGTGGCTCCCAAAGGGTCGTCTCCGCCAAGACCGCGGAGCAGTTGCGCAGCGCCATGGTGACGGTCGTCGAGGACGGCACGGGCTCCAACGCACAGGTCACGGGCGCCGAGGTGGGCGGGAAGACGGGCACCGCCCAGCGCGGCGAGAACAACAGCAAGACGCCCTACGCCTGGTTCACCTCCTACGGCAAGGACGACAACAGCGACAAGGAGGTGGCCGTCGCGGTGCTCATCGAGGACGCGGGTGGCCCACGCTCCGAGGTCAGCGGCAACGGCCTGGCCGCGCCCGTCGCACAGAAGATGATGGCGGCAGCGCTGAAGTGACGTCAGTGAGAGGTTCCGTCACCGGGGAAGGCCCGGTGAACGAATCCGGCAAGGTGTTGACGCAGCGCATCGGCCGCGCCCTGCGCATCGCCGCTGAGAGCCAACCGCAGGATTTCGCGGTGCTCGGCGTCCTCCCGCTCCCCCGAAGGGTCGGCCGCCCAGACGACGGCGGAGACCAGAGCGGCCTGATCCCGTAGATCATCGAGCATTCGGGCGAGCAGCGGATTGCCGCAGGGCAGGCAGAGGGCACGATGGAAGTCACCGCCCGCCAGCGAGTGCTCGGCCGGGTCAGTGGCTGCCGCGGCCCTGACCAGCGCGTCTCGGGCAGCTCCCAGATCCGCTTCCAGGTCGGCTGAGCGTTCAACGGCCCGACGCAGGGCCTCGGGTTCCAGCAGCAGGCGTACGTCATAGACCTCGCGGGCCATGGCGGCGTCCACGGTCCGCACCGTGACGCCCTTGTACTGGCTCATCACCAGGAGTCCGCTGCCAGCCAGGGTTTTCAACGCCTCACGCACGGGGGTCTTGGAGACTCCGAAATGAGCGGCCAACTCGGTTTCCACCAGCGGCTGTCCGGGCCGGAGCCGACCGATGAGAACGGCGTGCCTGATCTCTTCGAGGACGTACTGGGTACGGGAGGGAACGGGGGCGACGGTCATGGGGTGCCCTCCGTGTTGATCTTCTCCATGGCATATGGCTGGATGACGCTAGGCCGGGTCCAGCGGCTCCGTCAAGGAGCAGTGAGTCCCGGCAGCGAACGGCACGGCCACGGTCATCTGACAGCACTCCGGGTGAGGACCGCGGCGCGAGTGGACCGGGCAATCGGCCATCCACGGCGATGCGATGGCGTGAGACCCTTCGGACAACCAGCTGCGGGCCCCTCCAGAACAGTTGGCCATGTCTCGTGCGGGGCTCCCCTGCCCCGAGGTTGTCGACCGTCTCCACCTGCCGGTTATCGACCAAAACGGTAAGGGAACGGCAAAGGTATCTCGCTCGTTACCCCAGACATGACAGCTATGACCCCCGGCTCGAACATCCCCCTTTCCGCCGCTCGTATCGCGGTGGACGTCGCCGCCCCGGTGCGGCTCGACGTATCGGGCCTGCTGCTCACCGCCGATGGCAAGGTGCGCTCCGACGACGATTTCATCTTCTACAACCAGCCGACGGGCTCCGGGGTGACCTACCGCTCCGGCGCAGGCACCGCTCCGGACGCGATCGTGGTGGACACCACCGCGGTCCCCCCGGGCATCGAAAAGATCGTCGTCACGGCAAGCCCCGATGCCGCTGGGCAGACCTTCCAGGGCATCGAGCCCACCGCCACCATCCGTAACGCCGACGACGGCAGCGCCCTCGCCACCTTCACCCCGCCGCAGCTCGGCAACGAGACAGCGCTCGTGGTCGTGGAGATCTATCTGCGCAATGGAGCCTGGAAGGCCCGTGCGGTCGGTCAGGGCTACGCGAACGGACTGGCGGGCATCGCCACGGACTTTGGCGTCTCGGTTGAGGATGAGCCCGCGGCCGCCCCGGCACCCGCTTCGGCTCCGGTCTCGCCACCGCCCCCGGCCGCACCGCCCGTCGCACCGGCCGTCCAGGACCCCCGAGTGGCTGCCGCGCCTCCGGCGCCCCCCGCACCCGCCCCCGGCTCAGGAAAGATCAATCTGGACAAGGGGCGCGTCAATCTCCAGAAGAACCAGACGGTGTCCCTGGTCAAGGGCGGTCGTCCGCTGCTCTCGCAGCTCAAGATGGGTCTGGGCTGGGAGCCCGCCTACCGCAGCAAGGACATCGACCTCGACGCGTCCGTGATCGCGTACGGCCCGAACCGCAACCACCTGGACAGCTGCTACTTCGGCAAGCTGACCATTCTCAATGGCGCGATCAGGCACTCGGGCGACAACCTGACGGGCGAGGGGGCCGGCGACGATGAGGTGATCACCGTTGATCTCGGGCGCCTCCCCGCGGAGGCCACCGGACTGATGTTCACGGTGAACTCGTTCTCGGGACAGAAATTCACCGAGGTGGCCAAGGCCTACTGCCGCCTGATGGACGCAGCGACAGGCGAAGAGCTGGTCCGCTTCGACCTGACCAGCGCCGAGCCTCAGACCGGAGTGATGATGGCGAAGCTGATCAAGCAGTTCTCCGGTGAGTGGGAGATGACTGCTGTAGGCGACTTCGTGAAGTCACGCACTGTACGGGGCATGGTGAAGCCCGCCGCGCAGGCACTGTGAACCGGGCCGCCGGGCCCGCCGCGGATCACACGGCGGGTTCCGGTGGCGCGTTTCGGTGGCAGCGGCCCTCAGAGTTTCGCAAGCTTGGTGTAAGGACTGGGGATTCTCCCCTTGCGACCGGCGAAGTCGACATGGACAGCGGCATTGCCGCTCTCCACCGCGATGACGCGGCCCAGACCGTATTGATCGTGCGAGACCCGATCCCCCACCGCATACTCCTCGATGGGAGGACCCGCCTGGGCCGCACGGTTGAAGGGACTCGTCGGCAGGTGGCGCCGGGATTCGGCTGACTTGTTCATTGCTTTGAGTATGACTCCTCACACGGCCTCAGAACATGTCCAATACCGAACCGTGGTCAGATTGCAATGCCGCATCGCCGCCACCAACCCCTCTCAGCGCCCGCCTACGCGCGTGGATCGCCCCCTTTGCGCTCCAGACGCCCCCCAGGGGCGCGACGGCCCCAGTAGGGGCGTGAGACGCCATACCGAGGGGGTGATGCTGGGGGATCTGGTTCTCGTTACCCCCTTAGAGGGGGCGTCCCCTTGGCGGGGGGCCTGTGCGGGGGGGGCCTGCGTTCCGGGCTCGGGCGCCGTCTGTGATGGGTGTCCTCACCTGGGGTGGGGGGCCGTCCTCAATCGCCGGACGGGCTGGGTTGCCCCTTGGCGGGGTGCCTTTTGTGGGTGGGGGTTTGTGCCCGGGGTACGGGGTCCTGGGCTCGACGCTCCCGTACTGGGTGTCCTCACCCGGGGTGGGGGGTTCCGTCCTCAATCGCCGGACGGGCTGGGGTGCCCCTTTGCAGGGGCGGGTCTCGGTAGGGGTGACCCTGTGCCGGGACCTTGGGTGCACCGGCTGAGTGCCCCCACTCCCTGCCGTCCTCACCGGGGGTGAAGGGTTCCGTCCTCAAACGCCGGACGGGCTGGGGTTGCCTGAGGTTCCCCCGTTGTGTGGGGGTGGTTGGTTAGCTGGTCAGGGTGGGTTGGTGTGGTGTGGGTTTCG
>NZ_JAMQAW010000030.1 GCF_023701525.1 Streptomyces albipurpureus | reverse complement strand
ACGCGAGAGCGTCTCAAAGGAGTACTCGGTGGTCTCGAAGATGTCACTGTCAGCCCAGAACGTCACCGTGGTGCCGCTCTCGTCCGTGGGCTCGTTCTTGGCCAGCGGAGCGGTCGGTACGCCGAGCTTGTAGTCCTGTGTCCAGCGGTGTCCGTCCCGCCTGACCTCGACGGCGACCTTGGAGGAGAGCGCGTTGACGACGGAGACACCGACGCCGTGCAGACCACCGGAGACGGCATAGCCGCCACCGCCGAACTTGCCGCCCGCGTGCAGGACGGTGAGGACGACCTCCAGGGCCGGCTTGCCCTCGGACGGCACGATGTCCACCGGGATGCCTCGACCGTTGTCGATCACACGAACGCCACCGTCGGCGAGGATCGTGACGTCGATCGTGTCCGCGTGCCCGGCCAGGGCCTCGTCGACCGAGTTGTCGACGACCTCGTAAACCAAGTGATGAAGCCCACGCTCACCGGTCGAGCCGATGTACATGCCGGGGCGCTTGCGAACCGCGTCCAGCCCTTCCAGGACGGTGATCGCACTGGCGTCGTACGAGGCGGTGACCTCGCCGCTGCCGACGGGGGTGGACGGGTTGTTCTCGTTGGGGTTGCCGGAATCGGCCACGAAGCGCCCTTTCTGGCACAGCACAAGCCGTTCTCCGGACAGGCGGGGACGGCTGCGTCGTTCGACTTGTTCCGCAAGGTGGCGGGATTGTCCATCAGTCTACCGGTACCGCCGACACTCATGGGGGTTTGCCGGTGCTTGAGTCCGCATGTGCCGCCCTGAACACTCACGGTCCGACTCCCCATATACGGGAAGGGGCTTCAGGAGCCACACACGGGCATTGAGCGCTTTGGACTGTCAACGGACGGCTACGGTGAGGGACGGATCACACCAGAGGCCTCATGGAGGGCTGGAGCCGACTCCCGAAGGGTGTCGAAAAGTGGACGGCATGGGGCAGGAAAGGGCCCGGAAGAAGGCGGGAAGTGGCCGCGAGGGATACGTGGAAAGGTGCGGCCACCTCGGGCGCGCCTCCCGGAGCGCCCCGGCAGGCACCAGCCCCATCGCGACCCGCCAGAAGGCCGCACCCGCACCGCCCGCGCCCGCTCAGGCAGTTCACGACGCCCCTGCCACTGCTTGTCCTGCGTGTCACAGCCGGCCCGGACCCGGCCTCCCACCGAGCGCGAGCCGGCAGGGCCGGTCCTGCGGCCGACGGCCGGGCGGGGCGCGAGGTCCCGGCGGGCCGAGTGATCCGGAGAGCGGTGGAACCCGCCGTATCCATGGGAGAGGACGCCGTGCTCATGGGAGAGGACGCCGTCGGGTTCATACGAAGAACTCACAGGGGCTGTGGAGAACCGGCCGCTCCATCGCCCACTCTGGCGAGCGAACGCAGGCGATCGCCCCACGCGGTCACCCGTAGGTGTCCCCCGGCCCCTTGCTCCCCGGTGCCCGCAGCGGTCCGTATCCCTTCCGCGGACCGGTCG
Organism: Streptomyces albipurpureus; assembly: GCF_023701525.1. GTDB lineage: Bacteria > Actinomycetota > Actinomycetes > Streptomycetales > Streptomycetaceae > Streptomyces > Streptomyces albipurpureus. The sequence goes on along the minus strand of NZ_JAMQAW010000030.1, from coordinate 206,675 downwards.
GACCCAGCACCTTGATCAATCTGACCGTGCCCTGCCCCAGGTCCTCATTGAGCCGGGCCACCAGTCGCGGTGCGAGTAGCCGCAGCTGGGTCGCCCAGGCGGTGGAGTCGCACTGGACCGTCAGCACCCGGGCATCGGGGTCCTCGTCGTAACGGAGCGGCACACAGTGGTTGGCCAGGTGCTCGCCCACGATCTGCGGCCACCGTCCCATCACTCCACCGACCGCGGCCGGGGTCTCCCAACCCCGTTCCGTGATCAGCCGATTGATCGCAGCCCCCAGCGGCAGCGGATCACGGCCATCCGCCCGTGCCCCGGAGCGCAGTCCTCCACCCCGTCGGGCCTGCTTCTTCTCCTGCGCTGCCGCGCCGCGCGCCCGGGCCTGCTCCTTGGCGGCGCGCAGGGCGACTCGGGCCAGATCCACACCGGAGGCCTCGGCCGGCTGGGGAAGCTGGATCCGACCGGAAACATCGGGCAGCGGAGACTCGCCGTTCATAGCCGCCCCACCTCTCCGTCGGCGACGGCGTACCGCGCGCCGGAGAGCACCTTCGGCACATCGTCATCGACCGCTGCGGTCACCAGCACCTGCTCTCCAGGAGCCACGAGTTCCGCCAGCCGCTCCCGCCGTCGGGCATCAAGCTCGGCAAAGACATCGTCCAGAACGAGCACCGGCTCATTGCCCTCGGAACGCAGTAGGTCGTACGAGGCCAGCCGTAGCGCCAGGGCGAAGGACCAACACTCGCCGTGGCTGGCGTACCCCTTCGCGGGCAGCTGGCCCAGGCCGAGCACCAACTCGTCCCGGTGCGGCCCGACCAGGGTCACTCCCCGCTCGATCTCTTGTTTGCGGGCCTCGCCCAGCGCAACGATCAGCTGGTCGTACAACTCTTGCCGGCTGGGGGGCTTGTCGCCCTGCTCGATGATCAAACCGGCGGAGGAACGGTACTCCAGGGCAATGGGGCCACCACCGGGAGCAAGCGACTCATATGACTTCTCGGTCAGCGGCTGGAGCACCCTGATCAGCTCGATCCGCTGCGCCAAGAGCTCGGCTCCCGTATGGGCCAGATGCTGGTCCCACACATCCAGCGTCGAAAGGTCCGCTCCGGAGCCGCCTGACGAACCCGTGGACTCCGGGGTGCCTGAGGCATCCGCCGAACCGCGGCCCGCCCCCCGGGTCGACTTGGTCACTCCATGGCGCCGTGCCATGGCCGCGGACTTCAGGAGGGAGTTGCGCTGCCTGAGTACCCGCTCATAGTCAGAGCGCACCCCGGCCATCCGCGGCGAGCGCGTGGTGACCAGCTCATCGAGGAATCGACGGCGATCGCCCGGGTCGCCCTTCACCAGTGCCAAATCCTCCGGCGCAAAGAGGACCGTGCGCACGATCCCCACCACGTCACGCGGTCTGACCTGCGACGATCTATTGATACGCGCTCGGTTGGCCCGGCCAGGGTTCAGTTCGAGCTCGACCAGCTGAGAGCGATCACCCTGGGTGATCGCCGCGCGGATCACGGCCCGCTCGGCACCCGCGCGCACCAGCGGGGCGTCCGAGGAGACCCGGTGGCTGGACAGGGTGGCCAGATATCCGATGGCCTCGACGAGATTGGTCTTCCCCTGCCCGTTCGCCCCCACGAACGCGCTGACGCCCGGGTCGAGTGGGACCTCGACCCGGGCGTACGAGCGGAAGTCGGCCAGTGACAGATGCGTTACGTGCATGGATGTAGGCCGACCTCCCCCGGCTCAGGGCTCTTACTTCTTGTTCTCCACCGCATGGCCACCGAACTGGTTGCGCAGCGCGGCGATCATCTTCATCTGCGGGGAATCGTCCTGCCGCGAAGCGAACCGCGCGAACAGCGATGCGGTGATCGCGGGCAGCGGCACGGCGTTGTCGATGGCGGCCTCCACGGTCCAGCGGCCCTCGCCGCTGTCCTGTGCGAAGCCTCGCAGCTTGTCGAGGTGCTCGTCCTCGTCCAGGGCGTTGACCGCGAGATCGAGCAGCCAGGAACGGATGACCGTGCCTTCCTGCCAGGAGCGGAAGACCTCGCGCACATCGGTGACCGAGTCGACCTTCTCCAAGAGCTCCCAGCCCTCGGCGTAGGCCTGCATCATGGCGTACTCAATGCCGTTGTGGACCATCTTGGCGAAGTGGCCGGCACCGACCTTGCCCGCGTGGACCGAACCGAACTCGCCCTCGGGCTTGAGCGCGTCGAAGACCGGCTGCACCCGGGCCACGTGCTCGGTGTCCCCGCCGTACATCAGCGCGTAGCCGTTCTCCAGGCCCCAGACACCGCCGGAGACTCCGCAGTCGACAAAGCCGATGCCCTTGATGCCCAGTTCGACGGCGTGCTTCTCATCGTCGGTCCAGCGGGAGTTTCCACCGTCCACGACGATGTCACCGGGGGAGAGCAGCTCAGCCAGCTCATCGACGGTCGACTGGGTCGCGGCCCCGGCCGGGACCATCACCCACACCACTCGGGGGCCCTTCAGCTTGTCCACAAGTTCCTGGAGGCTGTGGACATCGGCGAGGTCAGGGTTGCGGTCGTAGCCGATGACGGTGTGGCCTGCACGGCGGATGCGCTCGCGCATGTTGCCGCCCATTTTGCCGAGGCCGATGAGCCCGAGCTCCATCTTGACTGTCCTTAAGCGTCGAATGCCGATGCGTAACCGGTCCCGAGCCTACGCCGGACTGGCGTAGGCAGCCCGACGGGCCTGCTCGGGGTGTGAGCAGGCCCGCGAGGAGTGCGCTGGAGGCTGCCGGCGAGGGCGACCCGAAACTCAGCCGGAGAGCCGCACGGGCATGATCAGGTACTTGTACGCCTCGTCCGCCTCGGCATCCACAGCGGGCTTGCCACTGAGCAGCGCGGGCTTGGTCGAGGTGGTGAACGACAGCTGGGCGACCGGCGAATCGATCGCGCTCAGACCGTCGAGCAGGAAGTTCGGGTTGAAGGCGATCGAGATGTCATCGCCTTCCAGCTGGGCGTCGACGCGCTCCACAGCCTGTGCGTCGTCGCTGGAACCGGCTTCCAGGATCAGCACACCCTGCTCGAAGCTGAGGCGGACGGGAGTGTTCCGCTCGGCCACCAGGGCAACACGCTTCACGGCCTCGACGAAGGGGGCGGTCTCGATCACCGCGACCGAGTTGAACTCGGTGGGGAAGAGCGTCCGGTACTTGGGCAGGTCGCCTTCGAGCAGCCGTGTCGTGGTCAGTCGGCCAGCACCTTCGAAACCGATCAGCCCTTCGCCCTTACCTGAGCCGGCGAGTGCGAGGGTGACGGTGTCACCGCTGGTCAGAGCCTTGGCGGTGTCGAGCAGGGTCTTTGCGGGGACCAGTGCGACCGCAGAGGTGTCCGGGTTCTCGGGCTTCCAGAGGAACTCTCGGACGGCGAAGCGGTAGCGGTCGGTGGAGGCGAGGGTGACCGTGTCGCCCTCGATCTCGATCCGTACGCCGGTGAGGACGGGGAGGGTGTCGTCGCGGCCGGCCGCGATGGCGACCTGGGCGGCGGCGGAGGCGAAGACCTCTCCGGGGACCGTGCCGGTCGCGGTGGGCATCTGCGGCAGTGCCGGGTACTCCTCCACGGGCAGGGTGTGGAGGGTGAAGCGGGAGGAGCCGCAGACCACGGTCGCTCGTACACCGTCTGTGGAAATCTCCACCGGGCGGTTGGGCAGGGCACGGCAGATGTCGGCGAGCAGCCGACCGGAGACGAGCACCGTGCCGTCTTCCTCGACCTCGGCTTCCACCGAGACCTTCGCGGAGACCTCGTAGTCGAAGCTGGAAAAGCTGAGCGCTCCGTTCTCGGCCTTCAGCAGAAGGCCAGCGAGTACGGGCGCCGGCGGACGGGCCGGGAGGCTCCGGGCCACCCAGGCCACCGCCTCCGCCAGTACATCGCGCTCAACCCGGATCTTCACCGGAACCGCCTCCTGCTTGTTGCTGGCTCGCCGTTGCTGGCCTCTGTCGTCGGCTGTGTTGCCGGGGACCAGTCTGACGTACGCCGCCGACAGTCGGCGCTGCTCGGGGTCAAGTCGTGACCAGAGGTGTCGTCGGCTTCCGGGGCGAGTTGTCCACAGTCCCCACTTCGAAACCAATTCCCCGCTAACTATCTGTGGCAGTAGTAGTAGGGCCTGTGGAAACGGTGGATAACGTCGTTTTCCCAGGTCAGCACCTGTTTTTTGTCCACCGGGCCTGTGGGTACAACCGGTGGACAACCCCGTGCTTCTGTGGACACAGAAAAGTTCTGCACATTCGATGCACAGGTTGGGGTCACTTCTCCCCAGGGTCGTCCCCAGCTTTACCCAGGTTCCCCACAGGCCAATCCGCCTCCTTGGTGTGACCGCTTTCACTCGACACGGTGAGAGCGGGCTTTTTGTTGCCGAACAGTGGACAGCGGTGTGGAGAAGCTGTGGGCAACCCGGCGTTGCCTGTGGGGTGCCGGTGGACAAGCCCGAGCGGGGCCTGTGGATGAAAAGTCTGTCCACAGGCTGTGGAAAACTGTTTGCCACAATTCCACAGGGTGTTGACCTGGGATGATCATCTACCGGGGGTCCAGCCTGTGGATGAGATCTGGACAACTTGGTAGTCCCCAGGCTGTGGACGGAGAATTCTCCCCCGATCTGTGGAGAACTCCGGGTTGAGAGCCCGTATTCGAACACTCCGGAGCTCGATGACCCGCCCGCATCACGCCGAGAAGAGCCCAAGCAGGGGTCCAAGACCGTCGCAAAGAGCCCTCAGGGCCGCGATCGGCCGCGTGGGAGAACGCCGCAGGGCCAGGTTTCCGCGTGGTGGAGAGCGACTTTCCGCGTGGTGGAGGGCGACTCAGAAGACGGGAAAGCGCCCCGGAGTGCCAGCCTCCGAGGCGCTTTCGCCTTGCTGCGAACGGGCCCACCGGACGGCCGCGGTAGTCGCTGGACGGCCCAGGAGGTCGACTCGGGCCGGTCATGTGCCACCGAGCCGTACGACGTCGCCCGGCCGTCCTCCGACGGTCGGCTAGCCGTTCTTGATGCGGTTGGTCAGCTCGGTGACCTGGTTGTAGATCGACCGGCGCTCCGCCATCAGCGCGCGGATCTTCCGGTCCGCGTGCATCACCGTCGTATGGTCGCGCCCGCCGAACTGCGCGCCGATCTTGGGTAGGGAGAGATCGGTCAGCTCACGGCAGAGATACATGGCGATCTGCCGGGCCGTGACCAGCACCCGGCTCCTGGAGGACCCGCAGAGGTCCTCCACCGTCAGTCCGAAGTAGTCGGCGGTGGCCGCCATGATCGCCCCCGCGGTGATCTCGGGTGCGGAGTCCTCTCCCCCGGGGATCAGGTCCTTCAACACGATCTCGGTGAGCCCGAGGTCGACCGGCTGCCGATTGAGCGAGGCGAACGCCGTCACCCGGATCAACGCCCCCTCCAACTCGCGGATGTTGCGCGAGATCCGCGAGGCGATGAACTCAAGCACCTCCGGCGGAGCGTTCAGCTGCTCCTGGACCGCCTTCTTGCGCAGGATGGCGATCCGGGTCTCCAGCTCGGGAGGCTGCACATCGGTGGTCAGACCCCACTCGAAGCGGTTGCGCAGCCGGTCCTCCAGGGTGATCAGCTGCTTGGGCGGCCGGTCAGAGGACAGCACGATCTGTTTGTTGGCGTTGTGGAGCGTATTGAAGGTGTGGAAGAACTCCTCCTGAGTCGACTCCTTGCTCGCCAGGAACTGGATGTCGTCGACCAAGAGGATGTCGACATCCCGGTAGCGCTTGCGGAAGGTGTCGCCCTTGCCGTCCCGGATCGAGTTGATGAACTCGTTGGTGAACTCCTCCGAGCTGACGTAACGCACCCGCGTACCCGGGTACAGGCTCCGCGCGTAGTGCCCGATCGCATGGAGTAGGTGCGTCTTGCCGAGTCCCGACTCCCCGTAGATGAAGAGCGGGTTGTACGCCTTGGCCGGAGCCTCCGCGACGGCGACGGCGGCGGCGTGCGCAAACCGGTTGGACGCGCCGATGACGAAGGTGTCGAAGAGGTACTTGGGATTCAGGCGGGCATGTGGCTCACCCGGCCCAGGCGCCGGAGACGGCTGCGCGCCCAGCGGTCCGGGCGCGCCCGAGGGGACGCCACGGCGGGGGGAGGGACCCTCCGACCTGTCATGGCGCTCCGACCGACCGTTGTCGTATGACTGGCGATCGGACGGCTGGGGGGAGCGGTAGTCGTGCTGGGGCGGGCGGGTCGAGGCGTACGGATCACGGTCCTGGAAGCCACCGAGCCGCGGCTGCTGCCACGACAGGTCGGCCTGGGACTGGGGCCAGGCCCCGGGTTCGGGCCGCTGCTGTTGGTACTCCGGGTAGGCGGGGCGGATCTCCGGCAGCCCGTCCTCGACCGGGCGCCGGGTGTATCCGCCGTAGCGATCGCTCTGCTGATAGCGGTCGTCCGGGGCTTCATCGCGCTGGGAGCCCTGGTACTCATCGCGCTGCGAACCCTGGTAGTCATCCCGCTGAGGGCCCTGATAGCGGGGTCCCTGGGACTGCGGACCGGGTGGCCGGGGAGCCGGCTGCTCGCCCACTGAGTCATCGACGGTGATCGCGATACGGATCGGGCGTCCGCACTCCCGGCTCAGGGTTTCGCTGATCAACGAAGCAAGCCGGCCCTCCAGGACGCGCTTGCTCCACTCATTGGGCGCGGCGAGGAGAGCGGTGTCGGAGACCAGCGCCAGCGGCTGGCAGCGTTCGACCCACTGCCGGTCCTTGGGCTCGATGCCCGCCTGGCCATCCGCGAGGAGTTGTTCCAGCACGCGTGGCCACACTGCGGCAAGATCGGCAGGTACATCAGCCACAGGGCACGCTCTCTCACAGGTCCCACGAAGGTGTGGTTCTTGGGACGGGGATGGGAAGGACAGGCAAGGACAGAAAGGAAAGGGTTCGGAGTTCAGCCAAGGTAGTCACGGCGACCCGCGCGGTTCAAGTTGTTGTCCACAGCCTGTGCATAGTGGCCGTCGATGCAACCCTGGTTTGACCGGATGGCGTAGCCGCGCGTACCGTAAACAGGTCGAGTTGTCGATGGCTGCTGCCGCCTGCCTCCGATGGGCAAACCTCACGTTCCGTGATGGGAAGCGGTGCACTCGGGCGAAACGCGAGCTACTCGTGGGCGCACGGTGACAGCCAGGCGATGTCCCGCCATCTACGAATCATTTCTGGAGCCCCCGAGTGAGCAAGCGCACCTTCCAGCCGAACAACCGTCGTCGTGCGAAGACCCACGGTTTCCGTCTTCGCATGCGTACCCGTGCCGGCCGCGCGATTCTCGCGTCTCGCCGTGGCAAGGGTCGCGCCAGCCTGTCCGCCTAATCGCATACAGGTCATGACGTGCTGCCTACCGAGAATCGGCTGAGGCGGCGCGAGGACTTCGCGACCGCGGTACGACGGGGACGCCGGGCAGGACGCCCACTCCTCGTTGTCCATCTACGCAGCGGTTCACCGGACCCGCACGCGCCTGGGGAGAGCGCTCCCCCGACGTGTGCGGGTTTCGTCGTGAGCAAGGCAGTGGGCGGAGCGGTCGTACGCAACCAGGTCAAGCGCCGGCTGCGGCATCTCATACGCGAACGGCTTGCCACGCTGCCCCCCGGTAGCCTGGTGGTCGTACGGGCGCTGCCCGGTGCGGGCGACGCCGCTTATGAACAGCTGGCCCAAGACCTGGATGCCGCCCTCCAGCGGCTGCTGGGAGGGGGCGCGCGATGAAGTACCCGCTGCTGGCTCTGATCAAGCTGTACCAGTGGACGATCAGTCCCTTGCTGGGGCCTGTCTGCCGGTATTACCCGTCGTGTTCCCACTACGGATACACGGCCATCGACCGACACGGTGCGGTGAAAGGCACGGCCCTTACCGCCTGGCGGATTCTGCGGTGCAACCCGTGGTCGCCCGGCGGTGTGGACCATGTGCCGCCCCGTAAACGTCCGCGGTGGCACGAAATGCTGCGCGATGCCGTACGTGGCAACAAGGGCGGGCACTCCGCCGCCGATGTGCCTTCCCAGGGGCCGACCCCTCAACCCCTGGAACCGGCAGCAGAGACCTCGCCCAAAGCTCAAGGAGCCTGATTAGTGGACACGATTGCCAGTCTCTTCAGTTTTATCACCACACCTGTTTCGTGGATCATCGTCCAGTTCCACAAGCTCTACGGGGCGGTCTTCGGCGCCGATACGGGCTGGGCCTGGGGACTGTCCATCGTGTCGCTGGTGGTCCTGATCCGCATCTGTCTGATCCCGCTCTTCGTGAAGCAGATCAAGTCGATGCGGAACATGCAGGCGCTCCAGCCGAAGATGAAGGCGATCCAGGAGCGCTACAAGAGCGACAAGCAGCGTCAGTCCGAAGAGATGATGAAGCTGTACAAGGAGACGGGCACCAATCCGCTCTCCTCGTGCCTTCCGATCCTCGCGCAGTCGCCGTTCTTCTTCGCCCTGTACTACGTGCTCTCCAACATCGCATCGGGCAAGACCGTTGGTGTCATCAATGAGTCGCTGCTCGACAGCGCCCGTCAGGCACATATCTTCGGCGCCCCGCTGGCGTCCAAGTTCACGGACAGCCCCGGCAAGGTGGAGGCCCTCCAGGCCTCGCTGACCGATGTCCGTGTGGTCACCGCGATCATGATCATCATGATGTCGGCGTCGCAGTTCTACACCCAGCGCCAGCTGATGGCCAAGAACGTCGACCTGACGGTCAAGACGCCTTACATGCAGCAGCAGAAGATGCTGATGTACATCTTCCCGGTCATCTTCGCCGTGATGGGCATCAACTTCCCCGTGGGTGTTCTCGTCTACTGGCTGACCACCAATGTGTGGACCATGGGCCAGCAGATGTATGTGATCAACCAGAACCCCACCCCCGGCAGCAAGGCCCAGGACCAGTATCTGCACCGGCTGCTGAAGGGCGCGACCGCCCGCGGCGAGGTGCGGTCCCGGCGTAAGCGCAATGTCGTCTCGGCCATCGTCGCCAAGGGCCCGGACCGCAATGACAACGAGCGCCGTTTTATCTCTGGTCTGGCCAAGGCGGGCTTTGCGGCTCAGGCCGACGGCAATGTGGCCAAGAGCGATACAGCGGTCGCCGACGTCGAGGGCAGTGCCGCCCACAAGCGCCAGCAGCCCAAGCGGCAGACCAAGGCCAAGCGTCACACCGCAGGTGCCCAGAGTGGCGCCAAGACCAGCGGCGACACCGATTCCGAGGCGATCTCGCTCCGGAAGGAAGCGCCGCAGGATGCGAAGCCGAAGACGGCCGGCAAGCCTGCCGCACGCCAGCAGCCCAAGGCGGGACAGCGCAAGGGCCAGCAGCGGCCCAAGCACCCGTCGTCCAAGAAGTAGAAGGAGTCCATCCGTGACGGAAGGCACCATCACCGCCGCCACCGAGGAAGTCGACACCCTGACCCGCCTGGAGCAGGAAGGGGAGATCGCCGCCGACTACCTCGAGGGTCTGCTCGACATCGCCGATCTTGACGGCGATATCGACATGGACGTCGAGGCCGACCGGGCTGCGGTCTCGATCATCAGTGAAGCGGGCAGTCGGGATCTTCAGAAGCTGGTCGGCCGGGACGGAGAGGTTCTGGAAGCCCTTCAGGAACTGACCCGCCTGGCCGTGCACCGGGAAACCGGTGACCGTAGCCGGCTGATGTTGGACATTGCGGGGTTCCGGGCCAAGAAGCGTACGGAACTCGCCGAACTGGGTGCCAAGGCCGCGGCTGAAGTGAAGGGCACCGGTCAGCCGGTGAAGCTGAAGCCGATGACACCCTTTGAGCGCAAGGTCGTTCACGACGCGGTCGCCGCCGCGGGTCTGCGTAGTGAGTCCGAGGGCGAGGAGCCCCAGCGCTTCGTCGTCGTGCTCCCTGCCTGACCCCCATCGTTCCGTCGGCCCCGTCTGTTTCGCAGACGGGGCCGATCTTTGTCAGCCTGATAGTCACCCACCACGGTCCATATTGCGACCCTGCGGTACGGAAGGACGGTCCTCGTGACGGAGGCAGCAGAGCTTCCCCTGGCGCCCGATGAGGCCCGGACGGTTTTCGGAGAGTTCTTTCCGGAAGCCGTGCGGTATGCGGAACTGCTCGCTGATGCCGGAGTCAAGCGCGGCCTGATTGGCCCTCGCGAGGTGCCAAGGCTCTGGGAACGCCATCTTTTGAACTGTGCGGTGCTCTCCGAGGTGGTACCTGAGAGCGTCACCGTCTGCGATGTGGGTTCGGGTGCCGGCCTTCCCGGTATTCCGCTGGCCCTGGTCCGTCCCGATCTGAAGATCACGCTCCTTGAGCCTCTTCTGCGGCGTACCAATTTTCTTCAGGAAGTGGTCGAGCTCCTCGGACTGGACCATGTGACCGTGGTTCGTGGCCGCGCTGAGGAAGTCCTGGGGTCACTCACTCCCGTACATGTGGTGACAGCGCGCGCTGTGGCACCGCTGGACCGGCTGGCCGGTTGGGGGGTGCCGCTGCTTCGCCCCTATGGGGAGATGCTCGCCCTCAAGGGCGATACGGCGGAGGAGGAGCTGCTGGGGGCCAGGGCTGCCCTGAGCAAGCTGGGAGTGGTGGAAACCTCGGTACTGCATGTCGGTGAAGGGCTTGTTGATCCGCTGGCCACCGTGGTGCGGGTCGAGGTGGGTGAGAGTCCGGGCGGGGTACGCTTCGCGGCCAAGCGGGCCAAGGCTGCCCGGGTCAGTCGTACCCGCCGCCGTCGCTGAGCGGCAAACAGACTCGGTTTGGGTAGATGGCCTGCTTCCAGCAATCGCGGCCTCTCTCCATCGGTCGGCCCGCTTCTGTGCCCTGTGCCAGGGCTGCACTGGACCGCCTCGCGGCTGGCAGGGCTGGGCGGCTCGGCCGTACTGGGTCAGCCCCTGCTGGGCAGCTCTCGGGGTGACACGCCAGACCGGCTACGGAACGGCGGGATTCCCGCTACCCGCTCATGAGATACGTCGTGCCATGGGGGTGTGTTCTTGGTGAAGCCGGTGCGTGATGCTCCATACAAGCAGCCATACGTACGCATTGCGGAGTGTCGTGCTGTCGTTGTCCAGCACCCCGTGCATCGTGTTTCACGTGAAACGTCGCTCACTGCTGCAAGGAATCATCAGCCGCGGGCGGGCTGCCGCCCCGATGCGTAGCCGTAAACCCCTCGCAGGGGTTAGGGCGTTGTCCACAGAGGTGGATTCATCCACAGAAGCACGGGCCTCGCTGGTTCATGACCCCGAAAGCATGGCAGGCTCTGTTCATCGCGAGCCTGAAGTCGAGGAGAGTGAATCTTTGCGGTCCGACGCCAACATCGCGGGACCGATGACCGATCCGGTCCCCGGTCCCCGTACCGAGTCGGTGGGAGAGGATGTTTCACGTGAAACACCGCCCCCGATGGACGACACCCCCATTGGTCGAGCTGCCCAGCTGGCCGTGGAGGCGCTGGGGCGTGCCGGTGAGGGCCTGCCCCGACCTGAGCAGACCCGCGTCATGGTGGTTGCCAACCAGAAGGGTGGCGTAGGGAAAACCACCACCACAGTCAATCTCGCCGCCTCGCTCGCCTTGCACGGCGCGCGTGTCCTGGTGGTTGATTTGGACCCACAGGGCAATGCCTCCACGGCGTTGGGTATCGATCACCACGCCGAAGTTCCCTCGATCTACGACGTCCTGGTGGACAGCAGACCTCTCTCCGAGGTGGTCCAGCCAGTTCCGGATGTCGAAGGTCTCTTCTGCGCCCCCGCCACCATCGATCTCGCCGGTGCGGAGATTGAGTTGGTATCGCTCGTGGCGCGGGAGAGCCGGCTACAGCGCGCGATTCAGGCGTATGAGCAACCATTGGACTACATCCTGATTGACTGTCCTCCCTCGCTCGGTCTGCTGACCGTCAATGCGATGGTGGCCGGTGCAGAGGTCCTGATCCCCATCCAATGCGAGTACTACGCGCTGGAAGGCTTGGGACAGCTGCTGAGGAATGTAGAGCTGGTGCGGGGCCATCTCAACCCCACCCTGCATGTATCCACGATTCTTCTCACCATGTACGACGGCCGGACCCGGCTTGCCTCTCAGGTTGCTGAGGAGGTCCGTACTCACTTTGGTGAGGAGGTGTTGCGGACGAGCATTCCGCGTTCGGTCCGTATCTCAGAAGCTCCGAGTTATGGGCAGACGGTATTGACCTACGATCCGGGTTCCAGCGGATCTCTGTCTTACCTTGAGGCCGCTCGTGAGATCGCGCTACGGGGCGTTGGAATGTTCTACGACCCGCAGCATGCCCATGTGGGCGGCCAGAAAAGTCAGCAGAACGTCTCGGAGGGGATTCAGTGAGCGAGCGACGTAGAGGGTTGGGGCGTGGGCTCGGTGCCTTGATCCCTGCTGCTCCCCAGGAGAAGCAGGCGCCTCCCAGCGGTGCCACAGGCACTCCGGGAGTAACACCGGTACTGACCACAGAGCGCGGTGTGGCGGCTGCCAAGGTGACGGCGCTACCCACCGCAGCAGTTACGTCTGGGGCTACCGTCCCCGCGCCCTCGGCGGAGCCGGTACCTCAGCCTGTTGAACCGTCGGGCGCGTACTTCGCGGAAGTACCGATTGACTCGATTACTCCTAACCCGCGGCAGCCGCGTGAGGTCTTTGACGAGGATGCTCTTGCTGAGCTGGTGACCTCCATCAAGGAGGTCGGGCTGCTTCAGCCGGTCGTCGTACGCCAGTTGGGTCCCGATCGCTATGAACTGATCATGGGCGAGCGACGCTGGAGGGCCTGCCGTGAGGCGGGTCTGGAGCGGATTCCCACCATCGTTCGGCACACGGACGATGAGAAGCTTCTGCTGGATGCACTGCTGGAGAACCTGCACCGTGCCCAGCTGAACCCGCTGGAAGAGGCCGCGGCCTATGACCAGTTGCTCAAGGACTTCAACTGCACCCACGACCAGTTGGCTGACCGGATTGGGCGCTCTCGACCACAGGTCTCCAACACTCTGCGGTTGCTGAGGCTGTCTGCGCCGGTGCAGCGCAGGGTGGCCGCGGGTGTTCTCTCGGCTGGTCATGCACGGGCGCTGCTCTCGGTGGAGGACTCCGGTGAGCAGGATCGGCTGGCGCATCGAATCGTCGCCGAGGGTCTCTCGGTCCGAGCAGTCGAAGAGATTGTGACACTGCTCAATTCGAGCTCGAAGGCCGTGGCAAAGCCAAAGAGTCCACGTGCTGGTACGCGCTTGGCGCCCGCGCTTGGAGATCTTGCCACTCGTCTCTCGGACCGCTTTGACACTAGGGTGAGGGTCGATCTAGGTCAGAAGAAGGGAAAGATCGTCGTTGAGTTTGCCTCCATAGAGGATTTGGAGCGCATCCTCGGCACTCTGGCTCCGGGCGAGGGGCGGGTCCTGGAGAAGGGACTCGACGGCGAGGACACGCACGGGGAAGGCTAAGGCGTTCCGCTGGTGCCGCTGGGCGGGCCGTGCTCGGGTGAAGGACCCGAGCACGGCCCCTCTTGTTTTCTGGCTATCCCCGGCCAAGAAGCCGTCGATAGCATGCACCCCATGGGCACAACGACCCTGAATGCGAAGCAGTAAGGGGCGGGATTTTCTGAGCGGTGAGTTGCAGCCCACCGGCGGTGGCAGGCGCGGACGGATCAGATCAGTAGCTTGCTCGCGGGGCAGAGCCGCTGGAGCAAGCCAAGTGTGCTCAGCGCAGGAAGCGAGGAACAGCCTTCATGGGGCGCCGGCTTGTACCCCTCACGTTGGACAACCTTTCGGACCTTCCGCAGCGTTGTCGGTCGTGCATCTTCTGGGAGCTTGATCCAGTCAGGGGAGACACCGCGATGAGGGCGGGACGATCCGAACTGGAGAAGGAGTCCTGGATCTCCGCGGTGCTGTTGGACTGGGGATCCTGCGGCAGGGTGGTCTATGTGGACGATGTGCCTGCTGGCTTTGTTCTCTATGCGCCGCCGGCATATGTGCCACGTTCTCAGGCCTTTCCGACGAGTCCTGTCTCAGTAGACGCCGTCCAGCTGATGACCGCCTGGATCGACCCTGGCTACCAAGGGCAGGGTCTTGGTCGTGTCATGGTGCAGACGGTGGCGAAGGACGTTCTGCGAAGAGGCTCCCGAGCGATAGAGGCCTTTGGGAGCGCTCGCTGGACTGAGCCTGCTTGTCTGCTGCCGGCCGATCATCTGCTGGCGGTGGGCTTCAAGACGGTGCGCCCGCATCCTTCCTATCCGAGGCTGAGGCTGGAGCTGCGAACCGCGCTCTCCTGGAGGGAAGATGTGGAGCTGGCGCTTGACCGTCTGCTGGGAGCGGTTCAGAAGGAGCCGATCCTCAGACCGCTCTGAGGTGCGTCTGATGAACACAGCGAAAGGGGCCCATCCCTTGCGGGATGAGCCCCTTCGATGTTTCACGTGAAACATCGACCTACCAGCTTCCGGGCGTCACTTGTGCGCGAGGAAAGGCTCCAGCTCGCGCAGGATCGCAGCCTTGGGCTTGGCGCCGACGATCGTCTGTGCCACCTCGCCGTTCTGGTACACATTCAGCGTGGGGATGGACATCACGCCGTACTTGGTGGTGATGGTGGGGTTCTGGTCAATGTTGAGCTTGACGATCTCGATCTGGTCGCCGTACTCGGCCGCGATGGCTTCCAGAGACGGCGCGATCTGACGGCACGGGCCGCACCACTCGGCCCAGAAGTCCACCAGCACAGGCTTTTCGCTCTTCAGGACGACCTCTTCGAAGGTGTCATCCGTAACGTTCTTCAGCGCGCCGGCCACGGCGGCCTCCTTAACTTCTGTGGGAAAGGGATGGGCGGGTAATCAGACCGCGGGGGTCTTCTCGGGCTCCGCGAGCTTCTCGCTGTCCGCGAGGGCCGCAAGGAACCGCTCGGCGTCCAGGGCTGCGGCGCAGCCGGTACCCGCGGCGGTGATCGCCTGGCGGTAGGTGTGGTCGACCACATCGCCCGCGGCGAAGACGCCGGTGAGGTTGGTTCGGGTCGACGGGGCAGCGACCTTGAGATAGCCCTCGTCGTCGAGGTCGAGCTGGCCCTTGAACAGCTCCGTCCGTGGGTCATGGCCGACGGCGATAAACAGACCGGTAACGGCCAGCGCCGAGGTCTCACCTGTCTTGGTGCTGCGCAACCTCAGCTTGGAGAGCTTCTGGTCGCCGTGGATCTCGGCAACCTCACTGTCCCAGGCGAACGAGATCTTCGGGTCGGCGAAGGCACGGTCCTGCATGGCCTTCGAGGCCCGCAGGGTGTCACGGCGGTGAACGATCGTGACGGACTTGGCGAACCGGGAGAGGAAGGTCGCTTCTTCCATTGCCGTGTCACCGCCGCCGATCACGGCGATGTCCTGGTCCTTGAAGAAGAACCCATCGCAGGTGGCACACCAGGAGACACCCCGGCCGGAGAGCGCGTCTTCATTGGGCAGCCCTAGCTTGCGGTGCTGCGACCCGGTGGTGACGATGACTGCCTTGGCCTGATGAACGGTGCCCGCCGTGTCCGTGACGGTCTTGATGTCGCCCGTGAGGTCAACGGAGACAACATCGTCCGGAATGAGCTCGGCTCCAAAGCGTTCTGCTTGAGCGCGCATGTTGTCCATCAAGTCTGGGCCCATGATGCCGTCACGGAAGCCGGGGAAGTTCTCCACATCGGTGGTGTTCATCAGTGCGCCACCTGCCGTGACGGCTCCTTCGAACACCAGCGGCTTCAGCGAAGCGCGCGCGGTGTAAAGCGCCGCCGTGTAACCGGCTGGCCCGGAGCCAATGATGATCACGTTACGGACGTCGCTCACGGGTTTCTTCCTCGTCTCTGAAGGCTGCGCTGCTGCCAAGGGTGCCGGGTCAATGACTCCTCACCCCACCCAACGGATACTAAGGGGCTCGCATTCCCGGGGTGGCACGCAGCGCTAGCGAATGCTTCAAGGGCGAGGGTACGGCTTCTCCAGCAGTAGCTTCCCTGCGGCCGAGGACGAGCTGTCCACGCATGCCGCGTCCACGACATAAGCCTCTACCTGCGCGGGATCAGAGGTATGCGGGAAGACGACGAGGTACGCCTGAGTGCCGTGATGGGTTCCCTGCTCGGACGCGATGGGGTCATCCAGTCGCCCGGTGCCCTTTTGGATACAGACCGGCACCTGGGTGCTCTTCAGAGCCCGCGGCGGGGTCGGAGCCTCCTTGGTCTGGAAGCCATCGCTCTCCGGCACGCTGCGCTTCAGAGAGGAACCATCTCCGATCAATGACCGCACCGTGCTCTCCAGTTCAGGGCCGGCAAAGTCATGAGCGCCACCCGCGGCGGCCGAGTCGGTGGCTGCGTCCTTCTTTTCCGCGGCAGCGTTGTTGGTGGATTGGACCGTCTGGAGCAGTAGCACACTCATGCCTACGGCGGCCAGGGCGAAGACGGCTCCCAGCGCCGCTGTGCGCCGTCGCTTTCCCATACGGCCGCGGCCCGGGCCGGTCTTACCCCGAGCCTGCCCTGAAGGCCGGTCCGCCGGGCGAGGCTCCTGCCGTGGCAGGACCGACGTTGTTTCACGTGAAACATGAGCGTGGTGATCAGGGGCGGTGGAGTTCAGTAGGGCCTCAGCGGCCAGGGCCGCGTCGATACGCTCAGAGATATCCGCGGGCATCCGTGTTGCGCCGGGAAGCGTGCCGAGCAGTCCGCGAATCTCCTCCAAGGAGGCATGGACATCTGCGCACAGGGCGCAGTCATCGAGATGCTGTCGAAGGCCCACGCTCCGCGCGGGCGGTAGCAACCCCTCGGCTAGATCGGAGATCTCCGAGACGTCCGGGTGCTGAGTCATATCGGCCGTGGATGTCACGCGCGCCCACCTCCGCCCTTCGCAGCAGCAGGATCATGTGACCCCGCGTCCCTTGGTCCCGACTCCGGTGGGACGGAATCCCCCGGCGTCCGGTTCCTTCCCCCGCTGAGATCATCCTTACCCCCGGCATCACCGCGCAGATGAGTGAGCATGGGGAGCAATCTGGCCCGGCCACGGGCACACCGACTCTTGACCGTCCCCACCGGTACATCGAGGACGCGGGCCGCCTCCGCGACCGGATAGCCCTGCATATCCACCAGCACCAGTGCCGCTCGCTGATCCGCGGGAAGTTTTGCCAGCGCGGCGAGTAGCTCGCGGTTGAGGTCCTTGCGCTCTGCTGGGGCCTCGGCGGACTCATGCGGTTCCAGCAGCAGCTCAAGTCGCTCGGTGTCATCCACGGGTGAGGTCTTACGCGACGCTGCCTTGCGGGCCCGATCAAGACAGGCGTTGACCGTGATCCGATGGAGCCATGTGGTGACCGCGGACTGCCCGCGAAAGGTGTGGGCAGCCCGGAACGCCGAGACGAGGGCGTCCTGGACGGCGTCGGCCGCCTCCTCGCGATCCCCCAGGGTGCGCAGGGCGACCGCCCAGAGCCTGTCGCGATGCCGGCGCACCAGCTCACCGAAGGCATGCGGGTTCCCCGCGACATGGCTGTCCAGCAGGTCTTGGTCGCTGGTGTCGCGAAGTATCGCGTCGTCCAACGCTGAAGCCCCCTCCCCTGGTGCCGTCAGCTGGTGATCTTGATCTCCGAGACCTTGCCGCGGAAATCGCCCTCGCCGCTGCGCGGGAGATCGGTCAGCCAGACCAGAACGTACCGCGACTTCAGCGGCTTGCTGGGCTTAAGGGAGACATTGGTTCCGGAACCCTCGGCCACCTTGGTGTACTCCGTGAAGCTGGTCGGCTCCGAACCGGCGTGCTCGGACGCGGCCCGTAGTTCAACCGAGGTGTGTCCACCGAGGAAGGCCACATTGACCGTGCCGATCTGCTGAGCCTTGCCAAGATCCAGAATGAGGCCGACACCGCGCTTCAGACCGCCGAAGTTGGACTTGCCCCGGTAACCATCGGTGTTCCAGTAGGTGCTGGAGTCCCCGTCGTAGCTGTTCTTTATACCGGCGGGCTTCTCGGAGCGGTCCTGGCCGAAGGGGTCGAAGTCTCGGGCTGACTCGATGCTGATCGGTTTCCCCGACGCGGGGAGCGGGGCGGTGCCCTCGTTCTTGTTGCCGTTCTCCGACTGTGTGGTGCCGGGGTCCACCCGGTCGTTGTCGCGGTCGATCAACTTGTCCGCGATCTGCCAGCTACCGAGCCCCAGAGCCGCGATCAGCAGAGCGGCCACGGTCCACTTGAGGACTCTGCCCGCGCGGCTTTCGAGCGGTGCGGGAAGGGCGGGCACCGGCTGGGTCGCCATGGGACCCGGCCGGTTGGCCGGTCGGCCATAGGTGCCCTGCTGGTAGGTGGTTCGCTGATAGTCAGGAGGCGAGGTGAAGGTGGGCTCCGGCGGGCGGATGCGCGGCATCGCGCTGACTGCCTTGGCCAGCTCCTCGGGAGTCGTACACGCCGGCTCCTGGCGCGAAGCCGTTGCGCCGTCGTTGACGAGAGCCCTCATGGCCAGTTCTGACAGCCCCCGATGTATTCCCGCCCGCACCTGATCAGGGGGGAGGAGCCCAGCGCCCTTGGGGAGCCCGGAGAGTCCGTAGGCATTGCTCTCATAGGGCCAGCGCTGGGTCAGGGCCGCATAGAGGAGCGCGCCGATCGCCTCGGTGTCGGCGCGCTGGGGGCGGTCGGTGGTGATGCCGCGCAAGGCCGCGTTCACCGCGAGTCCGCGGATGCGGTACTGGCCCGTTGAGGTGCGTAGGACGGCTCCAGGCGTGAGCCGGAGGTGGGACAGGCCCTCGCGGTGTGCGGCGGCCATGGCCTGGGAGAGCTGGTCGACGAGGTGGTAGGCGTCATGCGGTTCCATCGGACCCATGGCGAGCAGAGCGGTCAGCTCTGTCGCGTCCGGTAGCCACTCATGGACCACATAGACAAGATCGTTCTCTTCGACGGCGTCCAGTACCTGCACAAAGCGTGGGTCGCCGAGGAGGGCCGCAGAGCGCGCCGCAGCCAGCACCGAGCGGGCGCGGGGATGGTCGGCAGGCAGGAGATGGACTCCGACGGCTCGGCGCAGCTTCTCGTCCACAGCACGCCAGCTGCTGAAACCGTCCAGACGGGTGACGCACTCCTCCAGCCGATAGCGTCTGGCGAGCTTGTGACCACTGTGCAGCTCGGGCGGGGCGATGGAGGGCTCGGCACCCTGTCGCTCACTGCCCGCGTCCGGCGTGTCCTGCTCCGCCGTGTCCTCGGTCTGGGCCGCCCCGTCGGTCGTGGCCTTGTCCGCCTGCGCGGTCAGCGGTTCGTCTCCGCTGTTGTCGGCCACGTCGACGGCAGCCGTGCTACGTTCCGCCACCGTCGTTCCTGCCTCCCCATCCGTTGCGCATAAACCAACAGCCATGCCAATTGTGCCCACAGTCCGGCGCTATGCACGACACACAGCGGACGGCGATGGTTGTGCGGTACTGCTGTCGGCTATCGGCCGAGACGGCCGCGGACCATTCCGACCATGGAATTCAGCTCCTCGATGCGCATCCGCTTAGCCGCGAGGAAGAACACTCCCAGCAGGACGATTCCGCCCCCCACCAGCGCGGCCAGAGAACCCACGGCACCGCCTCCGAGCGCCTTGGTGATGAAGTACGCGGCGGCCCCGGCAAGGGCTGCTGCGGGAAGGGAGGCCATGCAGAGACGGGCGTACGTCCGAAGCACGTGCGGACCGTCCAGATCGCCACCCAGGCGCTTGTTCAGCCTGGTCCAGGCGACACCGACGCCGACCATGTAGGCGAATCCGTAGGACGCGGCCATACCGACGACCGCCCACCGGGCGGGGAGCACCACAAAGCTGATGGCCGCGCCCAGCGCATTGACGAAGGCCACGATGACGGTGTTGTAGAACGGGGTCCTGGTGTCTTCGTACGCGTAGAAGCCACGGAGTACGACGTACTGCACGGAGTACGGGATGAGTCCCAGACCGAACGCCATCAGGATGAACCCGATGTTTCGGGCTCCCTCCTCACCCGATCCGGCGTACAGCAGGCTGGTCATCGGGACGCCCAGGGCCAGGAAGGCGAAGGCGCAGGGCACGATCGCAACGGCAGAGGTGCGCAGGCCGTGCGAGATGTCGTCGCGGACCGCCGCCGCGTCGCCGTCGCTGGCGGAACGGGAGATCCTCGGAAGCACGGCGGTCATCACCGAGACGGTGATGATGGCCTGGGGCATCTGCCACAGCAGGAGCGCGTAGTTGTATGCCGTGATGCCCGCACCGGTGACGCCCTGCTCCCTCTCGGCCACGGCGCCGGCCCAGGTGGCGAGCTGGGTCACGACGATCATGCCGAGCTGGTTGGCGAGAACGAAGAAGAACGTCCACTTGGCCAGGCCTGCCGCCTTGCCGAGGCCCTGGCCCTTCCAGTCGAAGCGCAACCGCATCCTGAAGCCGGCTTCGCGCAGATAGGGCACCATCGCCAGGGCTTGGACGGTGAGTCCGAGCAGGGTGCCGATACCGAGCAGGCGGACGCCTTCAGCGGTGATGGTCGAGCTGTCGACTCCGGTCTCGGTGAAACTGCCGAACGCCCAGATGAAGGCACCGAAGGTCGCGATGATCACGATGTTGTTCAGGACCGGGGTCCACATCATCGCGCCGAAGCGACCTCGGGCGTTGAGGATCTGGCCGAGCACCACATGGACGCCCATGAAGAACAGGGTGGGCAGGCAGTAGCGGGCGAAGGTGACCGCCACCTCCATCTGCTGCGGGTTGGACGCGATCTCGTCCGACATGAGCTGGATGAGCAGCGGCGCTGCCAGCACTCCGAGCGTGGTGACACCCGCGAGCAGCACGATGACCAGGGTCAGCAGCCGGTTGGCGTAGGCCTCGCCGCCATCGTCGTCGTTCTTCATGGCCCGCACCAGCTGGGGGATGAAGACCGCGTTGAGGGCGCCGCCGCCGACCAGGACGTAGATCATCGTCGGCAGGACATTGGCGACCTGGTAGGAGTCATTGAGCGTGCCCACCCCGATGGCCGCCGCCATGACCAGCGTCCGCAGGAAGCCGGTGAGCCGCGAAACGATGGTGCCCGCAGCCATGACGGCGCTGGATTTCAGCAGCCCGCCGGCCTTGTTGGTGGATTTCGGCGGCGGCGCCGGAAGGGGCTCGGGTGTGGGCGCGGGAACCTGCTTCGCGGATGTCTGCTGATCCCGGAAGAGATGGGCGAAGGCATCCGGTTCCGGCGCCTGATCGCCCGCCCGGGTGACCAGATCGTCCACCCCGGTGAACTGGGTGGTCCTGGCGTCATCGCCATAAGGCAGATGGCGCGATGGACCGTCCGGTTCGGGTGGTGGGGTCTGGGCCCAGACCCGGGGATCGGGTGCGTACTGGGCCACGGGCGGCTGCTGGTAGAGGGGCTGTGGCTGCTGATAGGTGCCCGGAGGCGGCGGTGGATGCGATGCGCGATCGTAGAGCGCCTCGGTCACCGGGTCCTGGGCAGAGAGATCATGTGTGCGGTACGGATCTTGGGCGTAGGCATCCTGCGTATAGGGGTCATGGGGGTAGGAGTCGTAGGCGTACTGCTCCTGACCATAGACATCCTGGGCGTACGGGTTCTGGGTTCCGGGGTCAGGTTCGGGCTGCGGCGGGACCTGGCCATCAGGGTCCACGCCCGCGCCTTGACCGCGGTCACCGTCGTACGGCGCGTTCATTGCTACCCCACCTCATCGTCCCCGGCCGACCGGCCACGACATCGCTCAACGGTCCACTTTCTCACCCGGGCCCGACGGGTTGCCGCTTTCCGGTTCGGTGTCCGGTGTCGGGTCACTCGCCTGCCCGGGATCGGGGCCGTCGATGTTCCCCTCGGGGTCCTGCGCGGCCCCTTCTCCGGCGTCCTGCGCGGACTGCTCCCTGGCCTCCGGCGGGTCGAGGAGAGCGGCTCGCTTTCGCTGGCTGTACATCCGCACGCCCGCGAGGACGAGCAGCAACACACCTCCGGCGATCACGAGCATCACGGTGGGGGTGATCTCGGAGACCTTCACCGTGAACTGCATCTTCTCGCCGTACGGCTTGTTGTCCTCGGTGTAGAGCTGGGCCGTCATCCTGACCTGGCCGTTGGCGTTCGCCAGGGCGTCGAACTTCACCGACTGACTGTGGCCGCCCTGCACGGTGATCGGCTGCTCAGCAGTGCCCCTGTCATCGCCCAGGCTCAGACGGGCCGCGTTGTCCGAGCTCAGCCGCAGTACGAGATTGTCGACGCCCTGCACCAGCCGGTTCTGCACGGTGACCGGGATCGTGGCACTGCGCCCGGACAGCGTGATCTGCGACTTGTCGATCAGCTCCACTTCCTCGGTGAGGGACTGGAGGTTCTTCTGCACGCCATCCCGGTACAGCTGGGCGCCCGTGGGGTTTCCTCGCCATGAAGTGGACATCTCACGGTCGATGGCACGGCCGAAGGGCGTCTCGACCCGGTCCATCTGGGTGAGGATGACCTTGAACTTGTCGAGGGTGTTCTGGGTGGTCCGGATGTCCTGGAACACCTGCACCTGGAGTTCTTGCTTCCGCAGGCTCTTGGGGTACCGGGAGGGCGGGGCTACCTGAGTCGTGGCCTGGGTGTCGGGCTTGACCGCCGACGCGGCCAGCAGATCGATCGGCTGGGTCCAGCGCGCTGGCTTCAGAGCCGTGAGCGCCTGCGCCATGGACTGGGCCTGGGAGACGGTCGGCATTCGCTGCGGAGCGACCACGATGCTTCGGCGGTTCTCCGGGTCCTGGAGTGTCACCGCGAGCGTCTGCGCGAGGAATTCCTGAACCGCCAGCGTTGAGCTGTCGGCGCTCAGCATGTCGCCTTGGAAGGCCTTGGAAAGCCGGGCATCGCTGACGACGGCGGTCGTGCCACCGCCGATCGGCCTCGCGGCGGTGGGGGTGTACTCCAGATTGTCCCGCAGGCTGTCGCTACGGGCGATCACCTTGCTGGCGCCGGCCGAGGTGGCCACATCCACGATGGAAGTGTCGATCGCGCCGTCGATGGGCCAGGCGAAATCAGTGGACGGCTTCTCATGGATGATCGTTTCCACCGTGCTGGCGGCAACGTTGGTGGCCTGCTGGAGATGGCTGAGCGACCCGGAGACATCCTTGCCGCGGTGTGCCAACGAAGCGAGATCGGGATCGGCAAAGGGCAGCGCCACCACCTTGCGGCCCTCGACTGCTGCTTCGACCGAGCTCAGCCACTGATTGGCGACGGTCTGGTTCCTTCCCGCGACCGTGCGATCCCCACTCTTGACCCGGTAGTTCCCTGTCATCGCGTCCACGGTGGCGAGCAGATCGGGATCGATGACCCAGGTGACGGGAAGCCCCCGGCCCAGCGAGACCAGCTGGCCGAGCCTGCCCTCCGGCGCTAGCTCCTTGGCCAGCGACTCATCGGCGAAGACCGGTGTCTGCCGTTCATCGGACCCGGCCTCGGTCTCCGAAGTGAGATGAGTGGAGGAGATCAGCGGCCAGAGATAGGTGAGCTGGGTCTTCTTGTCCAGGGCTTCGGGCTGCCAGGGGAGGAAGGTCCGCTGCATACCCAGCACCTGGTCGATGGGCTCGTTCGGAGTCTTGCCCTGGAGGGCCACACCGAGCTGGTAAACGCCGTCGGCCTCGAGATCTAGCTCCTCGACCGGGATCGACAGCGAGAAGTCCCTGCTTATGCCGGAGACCAGCTTGGGGAGCTTCACCGTGTACTTGTCGTCGACGGGGGTGCCATCAGCGCCTGCGACATAACCGGTCCGTTTGGCAGCCCGATCGATTGCCGTCCTACCGGGCAGCTGAGGGCCCACATACAGCTCAAGCTGCGCGTCGGTGACGGTCTGCCTGCCCTGGTTCAGCACTGTGCCGGAGATGGTGAGGGTGTCGTCCTTGTCCGGGGCGGCCGGAGTGAACGAGTCGAGGGACACGTCGACGGTGCGTGAGCCCGAGGGATCGTTGTCGGCATGGGCGGGAGACGTTCCAGGCCCGCCCATAAGAACGGCCAGCAGGGGAACTCCGGCGACCAGGGAGGCTGTGCGGCGCAACCACCGGCGGGCAGGAGAAGGGGACGCCCCTAGGAAATCTGCCGCCTCGGCCACGCGCACGCCCGTCCCTGTCGTCTGTTGCCGTTGGTCGCTGTCGCTCATTGCGTCCACGCATGGTAACGAGGTGCGCTGTGCTGAAGTGCCGCGGAGTGTCTTACAAGATCGCAACGGATAGCCGGATACCGCTCTAACTCGGGGTAGACGGCATTTTCAGGGACGTCGATCGTCTGAGGGCGAGGCCAGCATGGGGTCAGAGGTAAAGAAGGACGTCTCGACGGCCAGGGCCACGTACCCTCTTCTGTTGTGCCGAACGCCAATGAAGACATCCCCACCGCATTGAACCAGGTGCAACAACGCGCGGTGACACAGCTACTGCGAGTAGCTCCTGTCGCCGACGACCTCGCCTGCCGTTTTCAGGATGCGGGATTTAGCCTCGCGCTGGTGGGGGGCTCCGTCCGGGACGCGCTGCTCGGCAGACTCGGCAACGATCTCGACTTTACGACGGATGCCCGCCCTGAGGATGTACTGAAGATCATCCGCCCCTGGGCGGATTCGGTCTGGGACGTGGGCATTGCCTTCGGGACCGTCGGTGCCCAGAAGGACGGCTATCAGATCGAGGTCACGACCTACCGCTCCGAGGCGTACGACAGGACATCGCGGAAGCCCGAGGTCTCCTATGGCGAGTCGATCGAGGAAGACCTCGTACGCCGTGATTTCACGGTGAACGCCATGGCGGTTGCCCTACCCGAAAAAGAGTTCATCGATCCGCACAACGGTCTGGAGGACCTTGCCGCCAGGCTGCTGCGGACTCCCGGCACGCCGGAAGAGTCCTTCTCGGATGATCCATTGCGGATGATGCGGGCGGCTCGGTTTGCGGCTCAGTTGGATTTCGAGGTGGCACCTGAGGTCGTCTCCGCCATGAAGGACATGGCGGACCGCCTAGAGATCGTCTCCGCGGAGAGGGTGCGGGAAGAGCTGAACAAGCTCATCCTCTCCGCGCACCCCCGCAAGGGCCTGGCGCTCCTGGTCGACTCCGGTCTGGCCGAGCAGGTGATTCCTGAGCTACCAGCCCTTCGGCTGGAGAGCGATGAACATCATCGGCACAAGGATGTCTACGAGCACTCCTTGACCGTTCTGGAGCAGGCTATCGATCTTGAAGAGAATGGCCCCGATCTGGTGCTGAGGCTGGCCGCCCTGCTCCATGACATCGGCAAGCCGAGGACGCGACGCTTTGAGAAGGACGGTCGGGTCTCCTTCCATCACCACGAGGTGGTGGGCGCGAAGATGACCAAGAAGCGGATGACCGCGCTGAAGTACTCCAACGAGATGATCAAGGACGTCTCGCGGTTGGTGGAGCTCCATCTGAGGTTCCACGGCTATGGGGCCGGCGAGTGGACGGACTCGGCAGTGCGCCGCTATGTCCGTGACGCCGGTCCGCTGCTGACTCGACTGCACAAGCTGACCCGTTCGGACTGCACCACCCGCAACAAGCGCAAGGCAAGTGCTCTCTCCCACGCTTATGACGGGCTTGAGGCGCGGATTGACCAGCTGAAGGAGCAGGAGGAGCTGGATTCGATCAGGCCTGACCTCAATGGCAATCAGATCCAGGAAGTCCTTGGGGTGGGTCCCGGACCGGTGATCGGCCAGGCGTACGCCTTCCTCTTGGAGCTACGTCTGGAAAATGGCCCGATGGATCAAGGGGCTGCGATTGCCGCGCTCAAGGAGTGGTGGGCGACACAGGAGTAGGCGGGTCCGGCTCGATGTTTCACGTGAAACATCGAGCCAGACCACCATCTCGGGCGGTTCTCCGAGGCGGCGAGTAGCGAAGGGGTGATGTTTCACGTGAAACATCACCCCTTCGCATGGGCGCCTTATGGAGCTTCCTTCTCGGCTACTCGACTCCAGCGGCTCATGGTCACGGCGATTGCCGCGTAGATCAGGGCGACCAGGACGACGAGCTGAACGGACCGCCCATCGGGAGGCAGTATGAGCGCCGCAACGGCAGCCGCACCCACGAAAGCGACGTTGAACAGCACGTCGTAGAGAGAGAAGATCCGCCCGCGATAGGCGTCATCCACCGAGGTCTGCACGACCGTATCGGTGGTGATCTTTGAGCCCTGGGTGATGAACCCCAGGACGAAGGCGGCGATCAGTATGGGTCCGGGCGCGAAGAACAGCCCCAGCGCGGGTTCAAGGACGGCCGCCGCTCCTGCGCAGAGGACCACCCAGCCATATCGGCCGAATCGATGGATCGCCCAGGGAGTCAGTACGGCCGCGGCAAAGAAGCCGGCCCCCGAGACGGCTACGGCGATCCCGAGGAGTGCAAGGCCGTCCTGCTCATTGTCGTACCAGGCATAGCGGCACAGCATGAGGACCATCACGGTCAGCGCGCCGTAGTTAAAGCGCATCAAGGTCATCGCGGCCAGTACTCGGGCTGCCGTCGGGCGCTCCTTGAGGTGGCGCAGGCCGTCGCTGAGCCCGCGAGCGGTGGAGGCGAGTGCGGCAGTCAGTCGAGGCTGGACGCGTTCCGGATCGGGGCCCAGTAGCTGTCGGCCCATGCGCAGGGAGGCCAGCGCCGAGCAGAGGTACAGCACTGCTCCCAGAAGTACGACCGCGGCATCGGAGTCCTCCGAGACCAGTCGGACCGCAAAGGCGAGTCCGCCACCGGCGGTCGCGGCCAGTGTGCCGGCAGTCGGGGAGAGGGCGTTCGCCGTCACCAGCCGTTCCTGGTCGACAACACGAGGGAGGGCTGCCGAGAGGCCTGCCAGTACAAAGCGATTGACGGCGGTAACGGATAGGGCCGAGGCGTAGAAGATCCAGTCGGGAACGGAGATCAGGATCAGCACGGCGGTGCTACTCGCGAGCAGGGCTCGCAGCAGATTCCCGTAGAGAAAGACCTGCCGTCGCTCCCAGCGGTCAAGGAGCACTCCGGCGAACGGGCCGATGAGTGAGTAGGGCAACAGCAGTACGGCCATGGCCGAGGCGATGGCCGCGGGCGAGGTCTGCTTCTCCGGGGAGAACACCACATAGGTGGCGAGGGCAACCTGGTAGACCCCATCGGCGGACTGGGAAAGCAGACGTACTGCCAGCAGTCGGCGGAAGTTGGTCAGGCGCAGAAGTACGCGCAGATCCCGTACGGCAGGCATGTGATCAAGCGTCACACATGCGGAGGGTCCCCGGGCGGATGACCCGGGGACCCCTCACGGTCGTTCAGCTCGGCCATGAACGGTCGGCGATGGGTGCCGACTGGTCAGGGAAGACCGGCTACTCAGTTCCACCAGGAGATCAAGGGTTCACCATGACCGGCGGCCTGAGCGTTGCTGACGTGAGACGAGCGACTAGCGCTCGACCTCGCCTGCGATGAACTTCTCGACGTTCTCACGGGCCTCGTCGTCGAAGTACTGCACCGGCGGGGACTTCATGAAGTACGAAGACGCGGAGAGGATCGGGCCGCCGATGCCGCGGTCCTTGGCGATCTTCGCCGCACGCACCGCGTCGATGATGACACCGGCGGAGTTCGGGGAGTCCCAAACCTCAAGCTTGTACTCAAGGCTCAGCGGAACGTCACCAAATGCGCGGCCCTCAAGGCGGACGTAAGCCCACTTGCGGTCGTCGAGCCAGGCCACGTAGTCGGACGGGCCGATGTGGACGTTCTTCTCGCCCATGTCCCGGTCGGGGATCTGCGAGGTGACGGCCTGCGTCTTGGAGATCTTCTTGGACTCCAGGCGCTCCCGCTCCAACATGTTCTTGAAGTCCATGTTGCCGCCGACGTTCAGCTGCATCGTGCGGTCCAGGATGACACCCCGGTCCTCGAAGAGCTTCGCCATCACCCGGTGGGTGATGGTGGCGCCGACCTGCGACTTGATGTCGTCGCCGACGATCGGTACGCCCGCCTCGGTGAACTTGTCGGCCCACTCCTTGGTGCCGGCGATGAAGACCGGAAGAGCGTTGACGAAAGCGACCTTGGCATCGATGGCGCACTGGGCGTAGAACTTCGCCGCAGCCTCAGAGCCGACGGGGAGATAGCAGACCAGAACGTCGACCTGCTTGTCCTTGAGCTCCCGCACGATGTCGACCGGAGTCTCGGGGGACTCTTCGATGGTCTCGCGGTAGTACTTGCCGAGACCGTCGAGGGTGTGGCCCCGCTGCACGGTGATGCCGGTGTTCGGCACATCGCAGATCTTGATGGTGTTGTTCTCGCTGGCGCCGATGGCGTCCGAGAGGTCGAGGCCGACCTTCTTGGCGTCCACGTCGAAAGCGGCGACGAACTCAACGTCACGTACGTGGTACTCGCCGAACTGGACGTGCATCAGACCCGGCACCTTGCCGGCCGGGTCTGCGTCCTTGTAGAACTCGACGCCCTGCACCAGTGAGGCGGCGCAGTTGCCCACGCCGACGATGGCTACGCGAACCGAACCCATTCCGGTTGCTCCCTGTTTGATTTCAATATTTCGGATGGGACCCTGCGGACCGCGGGGTCTCAGTTGACGGTGTCGCTGGACGGATTCGGCGGGGTGTCGCGCCCTGGAGGTGTGCCTCCGGTGGACTCGGAACCCCGGAGCCGAGGCAGGCCGTCCATCGACCCAGATGTGTTGTCCTGCTGAAGCGAGCCGTCGGAGGAGGGCCGCCGTTGGTCCCGTCCCGCCCGCTCGCTCTCGATGAGCTCATTCAGCCAGCGCACTTCGCGCTCCACGGACTCCATGCCGTGTCGCTGGAGCTCAAGGGTGTAGTCGTCGAGGCGCTCCCGGGTGCGGGCCAGTGAGGCGCGCATCTTCTCCAGACGCTCCTCCAGCCGGCTGCGTCGGCCTTCCAGCACGCGCATCCGGACTTCGCGCTCCGTCTGCCCGAAGAAGGCGAAACGAGCTGCGAAGTGCTCGTCTTCCCAGCTGTCCGGGCCGGTGTGCGAGAGCAACTCCTCGAAGTGTTCCTTACCTTCCGCCGTCAACCGGTAGACGATCTTGGCGCGGCGCCCTGAGAGTGAAGCCGCCAGGGCGTCCTCGGGAGCGCTTCCCGGTTCCTCGATCAACCAGCCGTTGGCGACCAGCGTCTTGAGACAGGGGTAGAGGGTCCCGTAACTGAAGGCTCGGAAGATTCCCAGTGAGGTATTGAGCCGTTTGCGCAGCTCATACCCGTGCATCGGGGCCTCACGGAGCAAGCCGAGCACAGCGAATTCAAGGATGCCTGAGCGTCTGCTCACCATCCCCTCCTTCGCTGGCCCAGCTGCTTATGTCGTGCTGATGTATCGAGTCGATACATCAGCACGATAGGTCCAGGTCCGGCGTGCGACAAGGGGGGACATGGTGAACGGCGTCACATCGTCAATTGATGTTGAGCAACTTGCCTGGTTTGGGGTGAACTTCAGTGCTAGGCGACCTTTGACCGTGCGTAGTCTGTGCGGATGCCGACCATCGGGAACCATGGGACGCCTCCAGACGTCAACGCCGTGGGTACTCAGCGGATGAGATCTTTGTCTGGTCTGGTCCGTATCCACTACCGGGGCCCGGAACTCAACTGCCGCTTCCAGGCGTCTCGCCTGCCCGAGGAGTAGTCGTTCGATGAGCGAGCACCGTCGCAAATCGCCACAACCGCAGAGTGGCGGGCGGGCGGCTGCCAGGCGCGCTGCCCAGCAGCCATCCGGCCGTCGCGCAGCACCGCCCCACCGCACCAGCGCGGGATCGGCTTCCACGCCCTATGGCGATGAATCGCCCTCCGCGTCGTACGGGGATTCCACCTCACAGGGGGAAGGCCGTTCGTACGGAGGCCGGGCCGAAAGCCGTCGTGCCGCACAAGGCGGTGGTGGCCGCCGACGGATGGACAGCGGTGCGGGCGCGGGTGGCCGCGGGGGCGGTCGTCGTGGTGGTGGCGGTGGTGGCCGGGGTCCCGATGGACCCCGGTACGGCGGAGACCCCGGGAAGCGGCGACTCATCGACTATCCACGGCGCGACAAGGACGGCTGGGGCCGTTGGGTGCCGTCGTGGAAGCTCGCCACCGGCATCTGCCTGGGCTTCATCGGCACACTGATGGCCGCGGCGACAGTCGCGTACGCCATGGTGGGGGTGCCGGACCCGGATAAGGCGGCTACGGCGCAGAACAACGTCTACCTCTGGGACGACGGAACCCAGATGGCCGCCACCGGTGGTGAGATCAACCGGCAGAACGTCGACTTCGAGCAGATCCCCCTGCATATGCAGAATGCCGTCATCTCCGCCGAGAACAAGACGTTCTGGAGTGATGAGGGAATTGACCCGATGGGCATCAGCCGGGCGCTGGTGAACATGGCCAAGGGAGGCCAGACCCAGGGCGGCTCCACCATCACCCAGCAGTATGTGAAGAACAACCGGCTCCGCGACCAGTCGCAGACGCTGAGCCGAAAGTTCAAGGAACTCTTCATCTCGATGAAAATCGATAACCAGGTGAAGAAGTCCGACATCATGGCCGGCTATCTGAACACCTCGTACTACGGGCGGGGTGCCTACGGCATCCAGGCGGCGGCCCGTACGTACTACGAGACGGACGCCAACAAGCTCACCGCCAGCCAGAGCGCGGTTCTCGCCGCGCTGCTGAAAGGCCCCACGTACTTCGACCCGGCGGGCGCGATCGACATCGACCCGGCGGCGACCCAGGCGAAGAACTACAAGAGGGCCGCCGAGCGGTGGAGTTGGATCCTCGACCAGATGGTGAAGGACGGGCATCTCGATTCCGCCGAGCGGGATCAGCACATCCAGGCCGGATATCCCATGCCGAAGCCCATTAAAAAGGGTGCCAAGCTCGGTGGGCAGGTCGGTTATCTGGTGGACCTTGCCAAGGCGAATTTCCTGAGCAAGAACGACAGGGGCATTACCGCCAAGGATCTGGCCCAGGGCGGCTATGAGATCCACACGACGTTCAACAAGTCGAAGGTCAAAAAGCTCGAAAAGACCATCGCGGACGTCTACAAGAAGAACATCGACCCAAAGAAGCGCCCTAAATACGATACTTTCGTGCAGTTCGGCGGCGCTTCGGTGGAGCCGTCCACCGGGAAGATCGTGGCCATATACGGCGGTGAGGATGCCACCCGGCACTTCATCAACAACGCCAATGAGACCGGTGCCCAGGTCGGATCGACGTTCAAGCCGTTCGTCCTCGCAGCGGCGATGACAGACGGTGTGCGCGATCCCAAACTCGGCGAGAACCAGTCGCTGGAAGAGCGCACGCTCGTCGATCCCGACAAGGCCATCTACAACGGCAAGAACAAGCTGAAGATCAAGCGCTATGACGGCAGTGTCTGGCGGAACGAGGAAGGGAAGGAGTGGCTGCAGGTCAACGACAACGATCAGTCGTACAAGAACATCAATCTTCGCGATGCCATGATCGTCTCGGCCAACTCCCCCTTCGTTCAGCTCGGTATGGACATCGGCATCCCGCAGGTTCGGGAGGCGGCCAGCAACGCCGGACTGCTGGAGTCCTCCCTGGACAAGTCGAATGTGCCGTCGTTCTCGATCGGCATCTCCAGCCCCAGCGCCATCCGTATGGCAGGTGCATACGGAACCTTTGCCGCCAATGGCCAGCAGCGCGACCCCTACTCCGTCCAGGAGGTCAAGAAGGGGGCCTTGACGGTCTACAAGCACAAGGACGAGCCGAGCGGGGCCTTTCCCCCGGTCATCGCCAACACGGTGACCGACATTCTGCGGGACGTAGTGGACAAGGACGAGGGCACGGGTAAGAACGCTCGTATCCCCGGTCGTCCGGTCGCCGGTAAGACGGGTACGACCGATGGCAACAAGTCCGCCTGGTTCGTGGGTTACACCCCGCAGCTGTCGACCGCGATCGATATGTTCCGTCTCGACTCCAACGAGAAGAACAAGAACCGCGCCTTCCAGGAGATGTTCGGAACCGGCGGTAAGGCGAAGATCCATGGATCGTCCTTCCCGTCCGAGATCTGGCAGCGGTATATGTCGGATGTGCACAAGGGACAGCCGGTGAAGCAGTTCCCGAAGCCCGGCCCGTTCGGTGAGGCCGTCTGGGGTGGTGGCGCCTCCAGCCCGCCCCCCAGCCCGCTCCCGAGCCCGTCCAAGGAACCGAGCGAGAAGCCGAGCAAGAGCTCCTCCCCCTCAGCGAGCAAGGAGCCCTCTCCGTCGCCCTCCACATCCCCGAGTAAGTCGTGTGACCCGTGGGGATTGGACTGCGGGGAACTCGGCGGCACCGAAGGCGGCGACCCCGGGGGCAACGGCAACGGCAGCGGCAATGGCAGCGCAAGCGGCAGCGGTAACGGCAGCGGTGACAGCGACGGGGGAGTCGATCCCAGCCCGAGCCCATCGCCTTCTCCAGGGGTCAACAGCGGCAAGGGCGGCGGATGGCTCGGGGGCCCCGACGGCTAGGACCTGAGAATTCCCGCTAGGAGTGCCTCACACCGGCAGTGGCTGGTGTGAGGCACTCCTGCGTTGACGGGGCATGGGTTGTGCACCGGCTGGGGAGCGTCGCAGGCGGGTGCGGGCAGGGGCGCGGTGCTTTCGGGAGCACGCCGACCCCCTGGGCCGAGGGCTGGGGGTGGCTCCTTCGGGTTCGCCGACCGTGGCGGCGTATTCGGAGCCGTACGGCAGGATGAGCACCATGCCCAGCGCAGAGAAGACGAGCGTGAACCAAGACCGGCCGGATGTGCGACCCACCCGACAGGACCCCATCGCGGCCTCCGGCAGCGAACTGATCGGGGGTCCCCTCGGCCGCTGGGCCCTGCGGCGCAGTACCAGCCCGCTCACCCCCGTACGGGTCGTGGCCCTGGTGGCCATCGGCATGTTCGCGCTGGGCATGGTGCAGAAGATGCCCTGCTACAACTGGGCGTGGTTCCGAGGTGCCAGCTCGCAGTACACCCACGCCTGCTACTCCGACATCCCGCACCTCTATCGGGGGCGCGGCTTCTCGGAAGGGCTTATCCCGTACTTCGATCGGCTTTCGGGCGATATGGAGTTCCTGGAGTACCCCGTGCTGACGGGGCTCTTTATGCAGGTGGCTTCTTGGCTGAATCTTGCCGAGGGCTCCCTACAGCATCAGGAGCAGGTCTATTGGATGATCAATGCCTGCATGCTGATGATCTGTACCGCGATCCTCGCTGTCTGCGTTGCCCGCACCCACCGCCGTCGGCCCTGGGACGCGCTCCTGGTCGCCCTGGCACCCGCCCTCGCCCTCACCGCCACCATCAACTGGGATCTGCTCGCCGTGGCGCTCACCGCGGCCGCGATGCTGATGTGGTCCCGTGGAAGGCCGCTGGCGTTCGGCATCCTCATCGGGCTGGCGACGGCGGCCAAGCTCTATCCGGTCCTGCTGATCGGTCCGCTCTTCCTCCTGGCCTGGCGCACCGGCAGATGGCGGGAGTTCGCCTATGCGGGGTTCGGGACGGCAGCTGCCTGGCTGGTGGTGAATGTGCCGGTGATGGTGCTGGCACCGGAAGGGTGGAAGAAGTTCTACACCTTCAGCCAGGAGCGACAGATCGACTTCGGCTCGTTCTGGCTGATCATCACCCAACGCACCGAGGCATCGATCGATGTCGAGACGGTGAACAACTACGCCATGTTGCTGATGCTGCTCGCCTGCGCCGGTGTGGCAGCGCTCACCCTGGCCGCCCCTCGCCGGCCCCGGTTCGCCCAACTCGCGTTCCTGGTGGTCGCCGCGTTCATCCTCACCAACAAGGTCTACTCACCGCAGTACGTCCTGTGGCTGATTCCGCTTGCCGCCCTCGCCCGACCCCGGTGGCGGGACTTCCTGATCTGGCAGGCGTGCGAGGTCATGTACTTCCTCGGGATCTGGATGTACCTCTCGTACACGACGAGCGGTAAGCAGCAGGGGCTGCCGCCCGAGGGCTATCAGGTGGTGATCGCCCTGCACCTGCTGGGGACGCTGTACCTGTGCGCGATGGTGGTGCGGGACATCCTGATGCCGGAACGGGACGGGGTACGCCAGGACGGCTCGGATGACCCGTCGGGCGGGGTGTTCGACGGCGCGCCGGATGTGTTCACCCTGGGACGGGGGCGGGAACTGGCCTCGGCCGAGGTGGTCGAGGGGGCCAAGGTCGATTGGGGCACCTCATCCGAGAAGAGCGGATGGGGCGGCGGGGGCGGCCAGGGGGGACGGTTCTAGCCACTCTCCGGGGCCCTGGTGCCCCGGGGCCCCATGGGCTGCGGTTCGGTCAGATCGACGGGACCCTCGGAGCCACCGGCAATTCGTTCTGAGGGTCCCTGCGGGGGCTAGCGGTCTACGAGCCGGTCGAACTGGGTGGTGGTGTGCCGTAGGTGCGCCACCAACTCATCGCCCACCCGGGGTTCCTGGGCGTCCGACGGCACGAAGAGGATGGACACCTGCATGTGCGGGGGCTCGGCGAACCAGCGCTGCTTGCCCGCCCAGACGAAGGGCGACAGGTTCCGGTTGACCGTCGCCAGGCCGGCGCGAGCGACCCCCTTGGCCCGGGGCATCACCCCATGCAGCGCCTTGGGAGCCTCCAGCCCCACCCCATGGGACGTTCCCCCGGCGACGACGACCAGCCAGCCATCGGACGCGGCCTTCTGCTGGCGGTAGCCGAAGCGGTCGCCCTTGGAGACATGGGTGACGTCAAGCACGGAACCGCGGTACTCCGTCGAGTCATGGTCGCCGAGCCAGAGTCGGGTGCCGATACGGGCGCGGAACCGGGTCTGCGGGAACTGCTGCTGCAGCCGGCCCAGTTCCTGGGCCTTCAGATGGCTGACAAACATGGTGTGCAGCGGCAGCCGTGCGGCCCGGAGCCGGTCCATCCAGCTGATGACCTCTTCGACCGCGTCGGAGCCGTCCGTGCGGTCCAGCGGCAGATGGAGGGCGAAACCCTCCAGCCGCACATCCTCTATGGCGGCCGTCAACTGCCCCAGGTCCTGCTCCAGAACGCCGTGGCGCTTCATGGAGCTCATGCACTCGATGACGACACGGGCGCCCACCAGGGCGTGCACACCATCGACCGATGAGACCGAGCGGATAACGCGGTCGGGCAGCGGAACCGGCTCTTCACCGCGGCGGAAGGGCGTCAGGACGAGAAGGTCGCCACTGAACCAGTCCTTGATGCGGGCGGCTTCGTAGGTGGTGCCGACGGCCAGCATGTCGGAGCCGAATCGGGACGCCTCTTCGGCGAGTCGCTCATGACCGAAGCCATAGCCGTTTCCCTTGCAGACCGGCACCAGACTGGGGAACTGGTCGATCACGGACTTCTGGTGCGCCCGCCAGCGCGTGGTGTCGACGTAGAGGGAGAGCGCCATGGGCCGGCCCGGAACCTTTCTGGTGGCTGCGGTGTATCAGGGGTGTGTACGAGATCTACGAGGTTACGGCGTGGGTGAGCAAGACCCCAGCGGCGCGGTGCGCCTCAGCGGCGCGACATATACATGTCCAGGGCCTTGTGCAGCAGCTTGTTGAGCGGGAAGTCCCACTCACCGACGTACTCGACCGCCTCTCCGCCGGTGCCGACCTTGAACTGGATCAGTCCGAAGAGATGGTCGGTCTCATCCAGGGAATCACTGATTCCGCGCAGGTCGTAGACGGTCGCACCCATGGCGTAGGCATCGCGCAGCATCCGCCACTGCATCGCGTTCGAGGGCCTGACCTCACGGCCGATGTTGTCCGACGCCCCATAGGAGTACCAGACATGCCCACCGACGACGAGCATCGTCGCCGCGGACAGGTTCACTCCGTTGTGGCGAGCGAAGTACAGCCGCATTCGGTTGGGGTCTTCGGCGTTGAGGACCTGCCACATACGCTGGAAGTAGGAGAGAGGGCGCGGGCGGAAGCGGTCGCGGATCGCGGTGATCTCATAGAGCCGCTGCCATTCCTCAAGATCGTGGTAGCCGGCCTGGACGACCTCGACGCCGGCCTTCTCGGCCTTCTTGATATTGCGTCGCCACAACTGGTTGAAGCCCCTGAGGACATCGTCGAGCGATCGGTTCGCCAGGGGGACCTGATAGACGTACCGCGGCTGGACATCGCCGAAGCCGGCGCCGCCGTCCTCGCCCTGCTGCCAACCCATCTTCCGCAGCCGGTCGGAGACCTCGAAGGCGCGCGGCTCAATATGCGTGGCCTCCACGTCCCGGAGCCGCTTGACGTCCGGATCCTGGATGCCTGCCTTGATCGCCGGTGCGTCCCAGCGGCGGATGACCACCGGCGGACCCATCTTCACGGAGAAGGCGCCCTGCTGCTTGAGATGGGCGAGCATCGGCTGGAGCCACTCATCCAGATTGGGCGCGTACCAGTTGATCACCGGGCCCTCGGGCAGATAGGCGAGATACCGCTTGATCTTCGGGAGCTGGCGGTACAGCACCAGACCAGCGCCCACGAGCTGGCCGTTCTTGTCGAACCACCCAAGGTTCTCCGAGCGCCATTCCGTCTTCACATCGGCCCATGCCGGGACCTGGCAGTGACTTGCCGAAGGCAGCGACTGGATATACGCCAGATGCTGCTCTCGGCTGATGGTCCTCAGGGTCAGGCTCATGTGGGGCGCTCCTCAGCAGGTATGTCCCCATGGGTCAGGGGCTCCGGCTCTCGCGCCGAAGCCTACTGCGCTGGGGGAGCGCCCCGAATGGCTGTGCGGCGTCCTATGGGAGGCCGCCGGCATGTCCCGGCGGCCGACGCTCCCCTCGGCTCAGCCGACGACTCCGCCGAAAAGGCCACCGTGGGCCATACCGAGGAAGAAACCGATGGCGGACAGGCCAAGGCCGATGATCAACGCGGTGCGTTCGCGGGTTGTCACCGAGATGAACTGTCCGTAGCCGCCGGTGAGGATTCCTACCAGCCCCGCCCAGGAGCTCAGCAGGTGCAGATGGTGGAACATCGCCGTGACAAAGGCGAGAAGTCCCAGTACCAGCGTCACCGCGACCAGAGTGTCCTGGAGGGGGTGGGGCTTTCCGTCCGTGGCAAGGAGAGAGGTCGTGGACGGTTGACGTCGCATTGCCTGTGCCATGAAGCACCTCCTGGCGTTGCCGGAGCGCGGCGCATCGTAGTGCCGCGCACACCCGATGTGTACAGATTGCGTCTCATCCCCACTGGATTTCAACCGGACGCATCTCAACGGGTACTCTGTACGGTCTGCACCAGTGTCTGTCGAGTCTCTGGCCAGGCCGGAGAGGATCGCCCCGCGATTGTCAGTGGCGGCTGGTTGACTGAAGGCACTGTTGCTTACGCATCACGACCCTCCTGCCACGGAACGACCGTGGCCGCTGAGTCCAAAGGAGGTGGGTTCCACATGCGTCACTACGAGGTGATGGTCATCCTCGACCCCGATCTGGAGGAGCGCTCTGTCTCTCCCCTGATCGAGAACTTCCTCTCCGTTGTCCGTGAGGGCAATGGAAAGGTCGAGAAGGTCGACACCTGGGGCCGTCGTCGTCTCGCTTACGAGATCAAGAAGAAGCCCGAGGGCATCTACTCGGTCATCGACCTGCAGGCCGAGCCTGCGGTCGTCAAGGAGCTCGACCGCCAGATGAACCTGAACGAGTCGGTCCTCCGGACCAAGGTCCTTCGTCCCGAGACCCACTGAGCGACTAGCTCAGAGGGCATCGGGTTCGAGTAGCAGCAAGCAGCCAGAAGCAATCCCCGCCGAGAGGTTCACCCATGGCAGGCGAGACCGTCATTACGGTCGTCGGCAATCTCGTCGACGACCCCGAGCTGCGCTTCACCCCGTCTGGTGCGGCGGTCGCGAAGTTCCGTATCGCGTCCACTCCCCGCATGTTCGACAAGCAGACCAATGAGTGGAAGGACGGCGACAGCCTGTTCCTGACCTGCTCGGTCTGGCGTCAGGCGGCGGAGAATGTCGCAGAGTCGCTTCAGCGCGGAATGCGCGTCGTCGTGCAGGGCCGTTTGAAGCAGCGGTCTTACGACGACCGCGAGGGCGTTAAGCGCACGGTCTACGAGCTGGACGTCGAAGAAGTCGGCCCCAGCCTCAAGAACGCCACGGCCAAGGTCACCAAGACCACCGGTCGCGGTGGACAGGGTGGCTACGGCGGCGGCGGACAGCAGCAGGGCGGCAGCGGAGGCAGCTGGGGCGGAAGCTCCGGCGGCCAGCAGGGCGGTGGCAGTGCACCTGCCGACGACCCCTGGGCCTCCAGCGCCCCGGCCAGCGGCGGACAGCAGCAGGGTGGCAGCGGAGGCAGCTGGGGCGGAAGCTCCGGAAACTCCGGTGGTTCTGGCGGCGGCTACTCGGACGAGCCCCCCTTCTAGGGATTCCTCCTAGGGGAGTTCGTACCCCCACTTCTTGATCACACAGGAGATACACATGGCGAAGCCGCCTGTGCGCAAGCCGAAGAAGAAGGTCTGCGCATTCTGCAAGGACAAGACCGTGTACGTGGACTACAAGGACACGAACATGCTGCGGAAGTTCATTTCCGACCGCGGTAAGATCCGTGCCCGCCGCGTAACCGGCAACTGCACGCAGCATCAGCGTGACGTCGCCACGGCCGTGAAGAACAGCCGTGAGATGGCGCTGCTGCCCTACACGTCCACCGCGCGCTAAGGGAGGGTGACCGAATCATGAAGATCATCCTCACCCACGAGGTCACTGGCCTCGGTGCCGCCGGCGATGTCGTCGACGTCAAGGACGGATACGCTCGTAACTACCTGGTCCCGCGCGGTTTTGCGATCCGCTGGACCAAGGGTGGCGAGAAGGACGTGGCGCAGATCCGCCGCGCCCGCAAGATCCACGAGATCGCGACCATCGAGCAGGCCAATGAGGTCAAGGCCAAGCTTGAGGCCGTCAAGGTGCGTCTGGTTGTTCGCTCTGGCGACGCCGGCCGTCTCTTCGGTTCCGTGACCCAGGCTGACATCGCCACGGCGATCAAGTCCGCTGGTGGCCCGGAGGTCGACAAGCGTCGTGTTGAGCTCGGTGCGCCGATCAAGACCCTGGGTTCGCACCAGGTGTCTGTGCGTCTGCACCCCGAGGTTGCCGCGAAGCTCGGCGTTGAGGTCATCGCCGCCTGAGTGCGGTAAGAGACTGAGTCACAGAAGGGCCGTACCCAACCGGGTGCGGCCCTTCTCTCGTGTGGTGTACGCGGATCACCCACTCTGTTTCACGTGAAACAGAGCTCGCCCGCCCACTGATCAGATCCTGGTGGTCAGATCCTGGGGCGACTGGCAGAAGGGCCTTTGGTGGTCAGTCATGGGCCCCAGCTTGACCCATCGGGGTTCAGCGGGTCGCGCCGGTCACCATCCAGCGTCCCGAGCGCATACGCAGCCAGAGTGTCCCCATGCGGATGATCATCATCAGCGTCATGGCCCACCAGAGCATGGTCAGTCCCCCGCCGAGTACGGGAACGAGTAGAGCGATGGGAGCGAAGGCCGCCAGGGTCGCCAGCATGGCCCAGGCGAGATAGGGGCCATCCCCTGCTCCCATCAGTACACCGTCCAGGACGAACACCACGCCTGCGATGGGTTGAGAGACCGCGATGACCAGCAGGGCGGGGAAGAGGACGTCATGCACAGATGGATCATCAGTGAAGAGCGACGCAAAGAGTGGCCGCAGAGCTACCAGCAGTATCCCGAGCACGACGCCGGATGCCACGCCCCACTGAACCATCCGTCGGCACGCCTGTCGGGCTCCCTCGGCGTTGCCGGCGCCTAGATAGCGGCCGATGATTGCCTGCCCAGCGATTGCGATTGCGTCGAGTGCGAAGGCCATCAGATTCCAGAGGGAGAGCACGATCTGGTGGGCAGCGACCTCGGTGTCGCCGAGCCGGGCGGCAACGGCGGTGACGATCATGAGGACGGCACGCAGTGAGAGCGTACGGATCAGCAGGGGTGCGCCACCCTGGGCGCTGGCGCGTATTCCGGTGGCATCGGGGCGTAGGGAGGCCCCGTACCGGCGGGCGCCGCGTATGACAACGGTCAGATAGGCGGCGGCCATGGCGTACTGGGCGATGACAGTGCCCCAGGCGGAGCCCGCGATACCGAAGCCGGCGCCATAGACCAGCACAACATTGAGAACCGCGTTGGCGGTGAAGCCGCCTATGGCGACATACAGCGGGGTCCGAGTGTCCTGGAGCCCGCGGAGGACTCCGGTAGCGGCAAAAACGATCAACATCGCGGGGATGCCGATGCTGGAGATCTGCAAATAGGTGATCGCATAGGGCGCTGCGGTATCGGAGGCACCAAGAAGCCGGACCAGCCGGGGAGCGAAGGGGAACGTCACGGCGGCGACGGCCGCGCCGAGGAAGGTCGCTAGCCAGATCCCATCCATGCCCTGCCGGATCGCGGCAGCGAGATCGCCTGAGCCGACGCGTCGAGCGACGGCTGCGGTTGTTGCATAGGCGAGGAACACGAAGATGCTCACGGCGGTCATCAGGAGGGATGCCGCGATGGCGAGCCCGGCGAGTTGGTGTGTTCCAAGATGGCCGACGATCGCACTATCGACGATGACAAAGAGCGGCTCGGCAACGAGGGCTGCGAAGGCGGGGAGGGCGAGAGCGATGATCTCTCGATCGTGGCGCCGCCGGAGTGTCTTCGGAGCCGAGGGTGCCTGTGTCATGGCCCCAATGTAATCTTCCACAGGTAAGAGTTGCAATAGGGCTGAGATCCTTACTTGAGCGCCGAAAGGCGGCTTCGCGGTACGCCGTTTGTTCTGATCTTGGCCCGGTTGGAAAAGTTTTTCTTCCCCACAGCCAGTGGATGGAGAAACCGCAGATCAGAGGCGCTTCGTCGAGCCAAGTGCGACTTTGTCCACAGTGCTGTCCCCCGGTCCGTGCACAGGTTCCAGGGAGTTCTCCACAGCATCTGGTCAGTCATCCACATGGCCTGTGGATAACCAGATTGGCTGACGGTGGAGAGAGGCCTACCGTGGACCGTTGCTCGACGCGCCGGAAGCGGAGCCGAGCCGCTCGATTTGTCAGTGCTGTGCCGTAGAAAGAGGGGGCACGGCGAGGTCCGCTCAGCGGACGGGAGGAGGTGGCCCGGTTGACCATTTCCGAGCCCTTGGACGACCCATGGGCGGCTGACAGCGGCCCCGGTGACCGT
This sequence comes from Streptomyces albipurpureus, assembly GCF_023701525.1. Lineage (GTDB taxonomy): Bacteria > Actinomycetota > Actinomycetes > Streptomycetales > Streptomycetaceae > Streptomyces > Streptomyces albipurpureus. The sequence continues at coordinate 165,874 of NZ_JAMQAW010000030.1, read as the reverse complement.
CTGCCCGTCTCTCGCCAGCGCCGCAATGATCACCGTGGCGGCGCTCGTGAGGACCAGCATGAGCGTGACCAGGACAGTGGCAGTTGGGGCGGCGGCGCCTCCGGGTTTGAGCGAGTTCCTCCGCAAGACCTGGATGCCGAGCAGTCCGTTCTTGGCGGAATGCTTCTCTCCAAGGACGCGATCGCCGATGTCGTAGAGATCATCAAAGGCCATGACTTCTACCGGCCGGCGCATGAGACCGTCTACACGGCCATCCTCGATCTCTATGCCAAGGGTGAGCCTGCCGACCCCATCACCGTGGCGGCGGAGTTGGTCAAGCGGGGTGAGATCACACGTGTCGGCGGTGCTCCGTACCTCCACACGCTGGTGCAGTCGGTGCCCACGGCGGCGAATGCCTCGTACTACGCGGAGATCGTCCATGAGCGGGCGGTGCTGCGCCGTCTGGTCGAGGCTGGCACCAAGATCACACAGATGGGGTACGCGGCGGACGGTGACGTCGATGAGATCGTCAACTCCGCCCAAGCCGAGATCTACGCGGTCACTGAGCAGCGAACCAGTGAGGACTATCTGCCCCTCGGCGAGATCATGGAGGGCGCGCTCGACGAGATCGAGGCGATCGGCTCCCGTAGCGGCGAGATGACCGGTGTGCCCACGGGCTTCACCGACTTCGATTCGTTGACCAACGGACTCCACCCCGGTCAGATGATCGTCATCGCGGCCCGTCCCGCCATGGGTAAGTCCACCTTGGCGCTGGACTTCGCCAGGGCGTGCTCGATCAAGAACAATCTGCCCAGCGTGATCTTCTCGCTGGAAATGGGCCGGAACGAGATCGCGATGCGCCTGCTCTCGGCCGAGGCTCGGGTGGCGTTGCACCATATGCGGTCCGGCACGATGACCGACGACGACTGGACCCGGTTGGCCCGTCGGATGCCGGATGTGTCCCAGGCACCGCTGTACATCGATGACTCGCCGAACCTCTCCATGATGGAGATCAGAGCGAAGTGCCGGCGGTTGAAGCAGCGCAACAACCTCAAGCTGGTCGTCATCGACTATCTTCAGCTCATGCAGTCCGGTGGTTCCAAGCGGGCTGAGAGCCGTCAGCAGGAGGTCTCGGACATGTCGCGAAACCTCAAGCTGCTGGCGAAGGAACTGGAAGTCCCGGTGATCGCCCTCTCTCAGCTGAACCGTGGACCTGAGCAGCGCACCGACAAGAAGCCGATGGTCTCCGACCTCCGTGAATCGGGGTCGATCGAGCAGGACGCCGACATGGTCATCCTGCTGCACCGCGAGGATGCGTACGAGAAGGAGTCACCACGAGCGGGTGAGGCGGACCTGATCGTCGCCAAGCACCGTAACGGCCCGACGGCGACCATCACGGTGGCTTTTCAGGGTCACTACTCTCGCTTTGTGGACATGGCCCAGACGTGATGCGGCAGTTGGAGGGTCTCAAGTTTCGTGTCGGAATCCCACGGTCGATGTCGGATTGAAGTCGGATCCGACACCACCGTGAGACCAGCGCGCGGGTGTCGCTGCTCAGCGCCTCGTCTCGTACCTGGTCAGGATCAGGCCACCGGGAAACGTCCGCGTCTCCACCAGGTTCAGGTTCACCCAGTTGTCCAGCCCGGTGAAGAACGGCGTGCCGCCGCCCACCAGGACCGGCGCGGTGGCCAGCACGTACTCGTCAATCAGCCCGGCCCGCATGGCCACCCCGGCGAGCGTCGCGCCGCCGATGTCCATCGGGCCGCCGTCCTCGGCCTTGAGCCGGGTGATCTCGGCGACCGCGTCGCCGGTGACCAGGCGGGTGTTCCAGTCGACCTTGTCGATCGTCGAGGAGAACACCACCTTCGACATGTCCCGCCAGCGGCGCGCGAACTCGATCTCCGCCGGGGTGGCGTTGGGCTGCTGGTCGCCGGTCGGCCAGTAGGAGCTCATCGTCTGCCACAGCTTGCGCCCGTACAGCGTCAGGTCGGTCGCCTGCAACTGGTCGGACCAGAACTGGAACAGCTCGTCGCTCGGCACGCTCCAGCCGATGTTGTCGCCAGGCGCGGCGATGTAGCCGTCCAGGCTCAGGTTCATGCCGTAGATCAGTTTCCGCATGGCGCCAGCCTTTCGTGAGTCGGTCTCACGCGTACAGACCGGCGCGGCGCGGGAAACTCATCGGTGCGCGATCTGAGCTCACATGTAGTCCTCGTGCTTGGTGGCTCAGCCGCAGACCCATCGTTCCGCCGAGGAGACGGCATCGATCTGAGACTGATCTTGGGTGGGCCAGTAGCCAGGTCCGGCAGGAACATCGCGATCTCCGCACCCCGGACGAACTCCTCGACGCCATCGAGGCCCTTCTCGAATGGGCCCAGGCGAAGAGCGGATGACGGGCACCCCACAGCCTGTTCCCTCCGACCGGCAAAGCCGTGCGTGAGGAAATGCCACGCAACGTGAGACACACGCGAGTGGACATCGACGGAGACAGAAATGAAGCTGCTGGTCAGCGGGATTCCGTATGACACGGGCGGCGAGATCCTACAGATAGATTGTGGGTTCTCACATCCCGCTTCATAATCTCCGCATCGGCTGCATATGGACGACATTTATACAGCCGATGTGAGACCTGCAGCTCGGAGTATTTACGCGTAGGGGTGAGTGAGGGGCAGGGCCCCTCCACGCACGGGAGAGCGCTGACACCTTGGTTGCGATTGCATGTGGTGTTGCCGGTTCCGTCGGTCAATCCGATTCCGGAGCCACGTTTTTGGCCTGTACCTGCGAAGAACGGGCCGGAGGTTTTTCTCTCCGACCCGTTCGGGTTTTCCTAACCGCTGTCAGATGCTCCGGCGGGGCACCGGAGGAGTTGGCGGTTCGGCCGCTGCCTCGCTGTGCCGCTGTTCCCCCGTGAGTCCGCCCCCGGCTTGCCGTACGGCCGGTGGCTGTGGTTGATCGGGCGGTGGCTGCTGCTGCTCGGGCCCCGATCGAAGGGAGATCCACACCGCCCAACGACCCGAAGAGCTTCAGGCGACACGAACCGGATCACGAGACACTAGTTGGCATCCTGCTGTTCCAACCATTTCGTCATCACCTGGTTTGTTTCTTCCGGCTTCTCTTGCTGGATCCAATGACCGCAATCCAGACTGACCACTTCCACATGGGGCACGAACTCCGCCAGTTTCTCGGACCTCTGGATCACATCCCGGTCGCCATAGATCATGAGCGTGGGCTGCTGGATGATCGGGTCCACGTCCGCCAGCAAGCGCCAGTTGCGGTCAAGGTTCCTGTACCAATTCACACTGCCCGTGAACCCGGTCGATTCGAAGGCGGAGACGAAAACGGCCAGTTCGCTGTCGCTCATGACGGGATCACCGAGTGGCGTTTCCGCTCTGGCGAGATCTATCAGCGCCATACCCGGCTGAGGCTCCCTGGGGGGCTCGTTCTTCCGGTACATGTTGCGAAGGAACTGGAAGGTGTTCTCTTCGAACACGGCGTCCGCGACGCCTGGCTGCCGATTGAAGTGGACGAAATAGAAGTCGCCGCCAAGGAAGTCTTCCATGAACTCGATCCAGGGCTTTTCTCCGCGCTCCTGGTAGGGCAGGCTCAGGTTGATCACTTTGTTCACACGGTTCGGATGCAGCAGGGTCAGTCCCCAGACGACCATGGCACCCCAGTCATGACCGACAAAGGTGGCATCCTCGTACCCGTAGTGATCGAGAAGTGCGACGAGATCACCCGACAGATGTTCAATGTCGTATTCCGTCACTTCGGCCGGACGGGATGAATTGCCATAACCCCGCTGGTTCGGAACGATGACATGGTAGCCCGCTGCGGCGAGGGCGGGCACCTGATGGCGCCAGGAAAAGGCATGCTCCGGCCAGCCATGACAGAGCACAATGGGTTTCCCCGCGTTCTGTCGACCTGCTTCAAAGACTTCAAGCTCCACACCGTTGACTGAAATATTGGTGGGCTTGGGAAAATCGGCTGGATCGAACATTGCATTTCCTCGCTATCTTTTCGGAGTGATCGGACTCAGCGACGAGGGTTCCCGAAGGCAGCGTCGGCCCACCCCTGACAGGCCGAGGGCCGATGCGGTCGTGGGCAGTGGGACTCGTCGGTGAGGTCATGTCGCCATCTTGCCGACCTAAACCGGTCACCTCGTGACCGGTTTTATGTGAAAGTGTCGTCGGCATGCGAACCGACCGGCTGGTGGCCATCCTCCTCATGCTGCAACGGCGCGAGCAGGTCACAGCAGCAGAGGTCGCCCGAGAGCTGGAGATCTCCGAGCGCACCGCCCGCCGCGATCTCGACGCCCTGGCCATGGCCGGGGTGCCCGTGTACTCCCTGCAGGGCCGAGGTGGCGGCTGGCGCCTCGTGGGCGGCGCCCGCACCGACCTGTCCGGATTGACCGCGAGCGAGGCCCGCGCCCTGTTCCTGGTTGCCGGCCCGGCCTCGGCTGCGACGCCGGCCGTCAAAGCAGCCCTGCGCAAGCTCGTCCAAGCCCTGCCGGAGCCCTTCCGGGTGCAGGCCGAGGCGGCAGCGTCGTCGTTGGTCATGGACCCGCAACGATGGGGGTCGACTCGGATCGAGCACCGACCACCTCGCTTTCTCGACGAACTCCAAGACGCGGTGATCCGCGGCGTCCAGGTGCGGCTCGGCTACGTCGACGGCAACGGCGCCGAAACCGAGAGAACGGTCCACCCGCTGGGCATCGTCGCCAAAGGTCCGTCGTGGTACCTCGTCTCCGACACCGAGGCCGGTCGGCGGACCTTCCGGATCGACCGCGTCTCGTCCGCCGACCCGACCGACGATCCCGTGCACCGACCCGAGGGCTTCGACCTCGCCGAGAGCTGGCGCGAGATCGCCGATGAGGTCGACCGCAAGCGAACACCCCTCCAAATCCAGGCGGTATGCGCGCCCCACGGGATAGGCGTGCTCCGGATGGCGCTCGGCGCTCGGCTCCAGGTGGGAGGTTCCGCGACCGACGGCCGCATCGAGGTCGTGATCCGCGGCCACAACGAGTACATGCTCGCCGGCGAGCTCGCCGGGCTGGTCGAATGGGTCGAAGTGACTGGCCCTCCGGGTGTGCGAGACCACCTGGCCTCGATCGGCAACGCGCTTGTCGAGCGATACGCCTGAGACCGTCCCACAGCGTCGAAGTGCGGATCTTGGAGGCGTCCTCGCGGAAGGCGGTGTCCCGGACGGACCTCGGGTACGTACTGCGCGAGCGCGCAGTCGACCAGTCAGCGGGCTTCACCCCCATGCCGTGAAGATGCGAGAGAGGCGTGGCGGAACGGCGGGTTGCCGCAGATGCGCCCACTGCCGTGCACCAGAGGTGAGCTGCCGCCAGTGAAGTGCTGCTGGTGAGCAGGACCTGTTGGCCGCTTTGACCTTCATGTTGGTTGAACGTCGACAATCGCGGTCATGGACGACACCGAGGCACTCATGAGCATCGGCGCCTTCGCCCGACGGGTGGGGTTGGCGCCCAGTGCTCTGCGGTTCTATGACGACTGCGGTGTTCTACGGCCCGCTTCGGTCGACGAGGCAACCGGCTATCGCTACTACCGCCCCGCCCAACAGCCCCGTGCCGTTCTGGTACGGCGGTTGCGGGCGGCCGGGCTCCCGCTGATCGATGCCTCGGTGGTTCTGGACGGTACGCGGAAGGAAGCCCGCGCGGTTCTGGAAGGCCATGCGCGCAGAACGCGCGACATGGCGGCAGCGGCCCAGGCGGCGATTGAGGACATCCTCGGCGATCTGTCGGATGGAGCACCGCGGGCCACGGCGCTCATCGGCGGTGCGGAACTATCCAGTGCGGTGCGCCAGGTGGCGTCGGCGGTAGCCCTTCCTGGAGTACGGGAGGAGTTTCCCGCACTCGGCTGCGTACTGATCGAGCTCGATGGCCAGGAGGTCCGCCTGGTGGCCACCGACCGCTATCGACTGGCCGTACGGGTACTGCGCCCGGCTTCCACCGAGGGTGGACCCTGCCAGGTACTGGTCGACGCCGTGGAGCTGAAGGGCATTGCGTCGTGGGCGCTGGGCCTGCCGTTCGTCAGCGTTGAGATCGATGGACGGGATGTGCGGATCCGCGGCGATGACACCGATCGGGCGCTGCGGGCCGTCGATGAGACGTTCCCCGCCTACCGAGTGGTCCTGGACGCGCTCGCCACCGCGAAGAGCCGGGTGATCATTGGCCGCGAGGCACTCCGCGAGGCACTCCCTGGGGCCCTCGCGCTGGGTTCATCCGCTGGTCCCATCATCCTGCACACCGATGAGCAGCGGCTCCTGGTCTCCCAGCGGGGTTCGACCGAGGCCGCGCTGCGGGCCCTCTGCACGGGGCCGTCGCTGTGTATCGCCTTCGATCGGGAGGTGCTCCTGCCGGCGCTCGATGCCAGCGTGGGGCCCGATGTGCTGCTGGAGATCTCCTCCCCCACGGAACCGGTCGTCGTTCGCTCCGCTGACCAGGGAAGTTTCACCACATTGGTCATGCCGGTCCAGAACAACGCAGCGGACGGCTGAGCCTCATCCACCGTGGAGAGCCAGGCGCGGGCGCTGTCGCGGCCGTGGGCCTGGGCTTGGAGAAGAAGGAAGGTGACCGGGCCATGAACCCCGACAACCCAGTGATCCAGCTATGTGTCAAAGGAATGCAGGCCGAAGCGGAGACCAGGCAGGCCGACGCGAACGACCTCTTCCAACAGGCCTGGGAGATGGCCACCGACGACTATGAAGCCTGTGTCGCCGCGCACTATCTGGCTCGGCATCAGCCAACGCCTGCGAAGACTCTCCAGTGGAACCATGAGTGCCTTCGTCGAGCGGACCTGGTGGCGGACGAGCGGGTGGGCGCCTTCTATCCCTCGCTCCATCTGAACATCGCCCACGCGCAGAGGGACCTCGGACAGCTCGACCGGGCACATGAACACTTCCTCCTGGCCGCCGAGCACCTGCACACCGTGGGGCAAGGGCAGTACGCCGACTGGCTACGGTGTGGCATAGCCGAGGGCCTACGGTCGACCGGCAGCACTGCGCCTCGCCCTGGCGGCGATCTCCTGAAGGATCTGATCGCCCGGTTCTGCAGCCGCGCTGACCTCAAGGCTCTCGGATTGGTGCTCCCCGTCTATCTGGGGGACCTCGGTACGGATGAGGATCGAGTGCGGTTGGTGACGGCGCTCCAGATGGTGCATGCCGCCCGATGGCTTCCGGACGACGAGCAGGGTGAGCTCGGGCGGGTCATCAGCTCGCTGACCGCTTCGGGTACTGAAGCTGGTTCCTGAGACGCGGCGAGAGGGAGTCGGCCAGAGGCCGGTGAGGGCCAGGAGTTCCTTTACCGCGTCAGCGGGAGAACGGCGCACGGCCATCTTTCCGCTGATGAAAGCGCACCGTGCGGACCCCGAGATGGCCCGTAGCGAGGTCGACTCCAGCCGATCAACAACGGTAGACCTGCGCTATGACCTCACCTCTGAGAGCGTTTCTCCCGGCCACTGAGCGAGCACTCTTCCAACGCATCGCCAGGGCACAGTCGGAAGGCCGTGCTCCGTCGCTCACCGCTGCCGTGGCACGAGATGGAGAGCCGGTCTGGACGGCTGTCCGCCCTTCCCCGGAGGGCGGTGGGCCGGGAGTCGACGTTCAGTACCGCATTGGCTCGATCACCAAGACCTTTACGGCTGTCCTGGTGATGAGACTGCGTGACGAGGGTCTGCTTGATCTCCAAGACCCGCTGGACCAGTACCTCCCGGGAACCGATGCGGGGAAGGCGACGATCGCCCAACTGCTGTGCCATAGCGCCGGTTTGAGTGCCGAGACTCCCTCGCCCTGGTGGGAGCGTTCCTCCGCCTCCCTGCGTCCGACACTCCCCGATGTCCTCGGTGGCAAGCCACACAAGCACCCAGCCGGCCGTCGCTTCCACTACTCGAACCCCGGCTACACGGTCCTTGGGGCACTGATCGAAGCCGTACGGGACGCGCCCTGGGGAGATGTTTTCCGGCGGGAGATCCTGGAACCGCTGGCCATGACTCGTACGAGCCTGGAGCCCCAGGCTCCCTGTGCCGAAGGCTGGGCTGTCCACCCCTGGGCCGATGTGCTTCTCCCCGAACCCGTCGAGGACCTTGGGCTCATGGCCCCGGCTGGGCAACTCTGGTCGACCGCCGGGGACCTCTGCCGGTTCGCGGCACTCTTCACCGAGGGCGATGAACGAGTGCTGAACGCGGCGTCCGTTCGGGAGATGTGCACTCCGTCCGTGCCCGCCGAGGCGGGGGAGTGGGACAGCACCTATGGCCTGGGGCTACAGATCATTCGCAGGGATGGACGCACTCTGGTCGGTCATGGGGGCTCGCTACCCGGCTTTGTCGCCGGCTTGTGGGTGGGGGTGGAGGATGGAATTGCGGCCAGCGTGCTGGCCAACGCCACTTCGGGCCCTCTCCCTAGCGTGGTAGCCACCGAGCTGGTACGGATCGTCGCTGAGGCCGAGCCGCGTATCCCCGAGCCCTGGCGCCCACTTCAGGAGGTCGACCGAGACCTCGTGGAGCTCACAGGTCCTTGGTACTGGGGGACATACGCCTTTGGGCTGCGTCTACTCCCGGGCCGTGTCCTGTCGCTTGCCCCGCTTGCTGGCCCTGGCCGCCGATCCCGCTTTACCGCCGAGCCAGACGGTACGTGGATGGGCGAGAACGGCTACTACGCGGGAGAAACGCTCCGAGTGGTGCGTCACCGGGATGGCTCGGTTCGCCATCTTGATCTGGGCTCTTTTGTCTTTACCCGCGAGCCCTATGAACCGGAGGCAGGAGTCCCCGGCGGTGTTGACGAGGAGGGATGGCGCGGGCTTTCCGAGTGAAGACGACGGAGTCGAGTCGAGACGATGTTTCACGTGAAACGTAGGGACCGCCTCAGCGCGCGTGGACCGCCTCAGCACACTCATCCGCCTCGGTCCCCCCGCTACTCTCCGCCTCTAGGCGACCAAGCCGGCTATGCGGTCAGCTCTCGTTCCAAGGGAGTTCGAAAGCGGGGCGTGATGCGGGTCTCGCCAACCCACTCCGACAAACGGGCTGCCTCGACTTCAAGAGCCGCCGTGGCTTCGCTGCCGGGGTCGCTCAGTAGGCGCCAGACGATCTCGCCATCCTGGCGCTGGGCCCAGCCGCCCACGATCTGCCCGTTCCACCACACCGAAGGACCGATATTGCCGGCTCTGTCGAAGATCGCCGCCCGATGGTCCGAGTCGAGATGAAAACCGCGATCGGCCCAGCCCATCGCGCTGGGGTCAAGACCGGGCAAGAGGGCGGCCCAAGGCTCCGACTCCGGCTCGGGCTCCTGGTCACCAGGGGCGGTGTAGCCGGTCCCCGAGTCGAGGCGGACCTCTTCAGCGCCGACCGCGATGAGTGCCTTGCGCACATCGCCAAGAGTCCAGCCGGTCCACCACTTCAGGTCTGCCTCGGTGGCCGGCCCATAGGCGAGCAGCCAGCGGCGGGCCAACTCCGCTTGGGCCTGAGTAGCCGGCATCGGCGGCCAGGGCTCACCCGCCGACCAGCGGAACTGACTGGAGGTCCAGGACCCACGCGGCCGGTCCCTGCGGATACGCCCATGGGCGGCTAGTACCCGGATGACGCGCGTCGCCACGCCCTGCACCGTCTCTTGCCGGGTACCTCGGAAGATGGTGATCTTTGTCTTCAGCGCCGGAACATCCGCTGACAGCTGGACACCGGTTGCTGAGCCCCGCTGGGCCAGAACGGCGAGCACCGATGTCTCTGCTTCGGCAAGCCAGCGCTCATCCAGTCCCTGGCCGTCCTCCTCTAGATGGCGAAGCAGGGTCGCGCGTTCCTTGGCGGCGATGGCACGGGCGGTGGACGCATCGACATAGGGAGCGATGCCCGTGGAGACGGCGAATACGGTGCGCCGCATGGAGAGCATGCGTACAAGGCCCACGTCCTCGTAGAGAGCTCGCTCCACGATGTCGACGCCCGGCTCCTTGAGGCGGGCTCCCAGGGAGAGAAAGACCGTCGCAGCGTCTGTCGCATGGAGCGCAACAACCGAATCGGCAATGTCCACCGGAGTGTCGGCTCGTACCGAAGGGGCCAGGCGATGGCGTTGTCCTAGCCGAATTCGGCGCTGTTCATCACTGATATGACGCACACGGACTCCCGGGTCAGAGGGGCAACTTGAAACCGGTATGGGAGGCGCTGAAACCCAGTCGTTCATAGAAACGGTGGGCGTCCGAACGTGAGGCATCCGAAGTCAGCTGTACCAGTTGGCAGTTCTGTCGGCGGGATTCCTCAATCGCCCACTCGATCAACTGTCCGCCGAGGCCACTGCCCCGCTCGGCGGCATCCACGCGCACGCCCTCAATCTGCGAACGGGTCGCACCGCGTCGGGAGAGCCCGGGGACGATGGTGAGCTGAAGCGTGCCCACCACCCGTTCTCCGCGGACGGCGACCAGTTGCTGATGACGAGGGTCGTTGACCAGTTGGTCCAGGGCGTCCCTGTACGGGGTGAGGTCATCCGGGGACTCCCGGGTGGCGCCCAGGGGATCATCAGCGAGCATGGCCACGATTGCGGGTAGGTCAGCTGGGGTGGCCGACCGTATCTCCAGATCACTCATGATGCGCAGACTACGCCGGCACTTTCAGTTCCTCGACGGTCCGAACCAGAGGGACGAGCGTGGGGTCTAGGGCGGCTGTATCCAGTGCGGTGCGCAGGGCGGTGTCATGTGTGGGGCGGGCTCTGGCCAGTAGGGCCAGACCGGCATCGGTCACATTGGTGTAGATACCGCGACGATCGGTGTCACAGAGATAGCGCCTGAGCAGCCCACGGCCCTCAAGCCGGGTGACAAGGCGGGTCGTGGCGCTCTGGCTCAGGATGACCGCTTCGGCGACCTGCTTCATCTGAAGGTGTCCACTGTCGTCGCCGTGCTGGCGGCTCAGGACTTCGAGGAGGGAGAACTCCCGCACGCTCAGCCCGTGTTCCCTCTCCAGGGCACGTTCGATGTCGGCTTCGATTCTTCCGTGAAGCAAGGAGAACACGGACCATCCCTGGGCGAGCAACGCATGGGCGGGATTGGTCTCGGCCATTGGTCTTCCTCCTCCATGCCCAGGCCCCCCTTGGTGGATACCGCCAAGCGTTCGATGCTCAGGAGCAGGGAAGGTGGGGGCCGCAATATACCGCGCCCGCAATCATCGGCTTCGCGCGGGTCATCACCGAAGAGCCCTTATGGCAAGGGGAGTTGGCGGCTAGCCGGTTGCAACCGACAGCGGAGCGAAGCGTCGCGTCCAGTCGCCGGGGAGCGCATCGATGCCTTGGGTCATCACGGTGTTGAAAGAGGCCGTCTCCAGACCGTGTTCCTTGAGCCAGGTCAGCAGTTCCTTATGACGCATGTCAATATCTGCCCGAAACGGCCGGTCCGTCGCCGAGGCCAGCGAGGTGATCAGTGCCTGCGCGGTCTGGGTGTCTCGGGCGATCAGCGGGCCGATGACATGGGTGTTCATACTGGGCCACGCCGCGGCATAGCCGGTGAGTACACCGTTCTCCTCGGCTACCCGAAGCTGATCGGCGAAGGCCGGCAGCCGCGCGATCATATGGGTGCGGTCCAGGCCGAAGACCTCGCCGTCCAGTCGGACGATGGCGGACAGATCCTCGGCCGTCGCCGGACGGGTGATGGTCGTCGCCGGCGTGGCCGCCCCCTCAGCGGGGAGCCGGAAGGGTCCACGAAGCATTTCAACGCGGCCGACCGCACGGAAGCCCAGTTGCTCATAGAGCGGTTCTCCCTGTGAGGTGGCGTGCAGGGTGAGCGGTGTGCCGCTGGTCTCCTTGATCATGTACTGCATAAAGCGTCGGCCAACGCCCTGCCGGGCATAGCGTTCCGCTACCAGCATCACCCCGATCGCTGCCAGATCACGGCCGTAAGACATCACCACACCACTACAGACCAGGCCCTTGCCCGATGGGTCATCAACGCCGTATGCCGTTCCCGCGGTGAGGAGCAAACCCCACCTGTGTTCATCGCGTGGCCATCCTCGATCTTCTGAGAGATCCGCACAGAGGACGAGATCGTCCCTGGTGAGGCGGCGAATGGGCAGGGGGTCAGGGAGTGATGTCGGCATGAGGATCAGGCTGTCTGACGCGGTGATCGTTCGTCTAGTGCTTTCCGGGAAGTACCCGACTTCCGCATTCTCCGCCCTCGCCGGGTCAGCCCCCAGGGCTTCACTACCGAAATCACCGTCATGAAGAGATAGGCGCTGAAGGACACGATCGGGCCCGTCACCAGATCGGCTGAGTCGGCCAGTGGGTCTCCGAAGGAGATGGCCGTGGCCGCATCGTTGACTCCTGGGCGCAGAGCGAACACCGAGGCTGCCGTGGTGGCCATCGTGAGGCAGAACTTGGTGAGGACCCAGCGATGCCGTAGGAGCCCCCACGCGGTGCCCAGGGCCAGAACGAGACCGCTTGCCAGGGTCAGTAGCGCCAGGGGCAGAACCAGCCAGTCAGTGAAGACCTTCATTGAGCGGATGCTGGACTTGGTGATAACGGTGGACTCGGTGGTGATGGCAGCCAGGGCCAGGGCGAGGAGGCCGAGTGTGAGCCCGAGCCAACAGGAGGCAGCGGAGACATGGAGGACAAGGACGGCTCTGCGGGTTGGACGTTTCAGTGGTTTCACGTGAAACACCGTGTCGGGCGTCGATGCCTTTGCGCGTCTCACGCTGGGAGTAATCGGTCGTACGAGCCTGGGCGTAGAAGGCCTGCTGTCGGCTCCTCCCGAGGGGCGGCGCCGCAGCTTAATGGTCGGCGGTTCCAAGTGCCGGAAGTTTCTGCGCTTTCAGCCAACTTAAGCACACTCCCTGTAATGATACGACTACAGAGGTGACGGGTCATGCCGAAGTGGGTGGCTGACAGCAGTCCTGGGGCAGGAGCGGTGAAGTGAGGCACGTTCCGAGCAGATGGAAGTGCGGAGACCGACCGAGACATGTTCAAGGCGAGGCAGACAATGGACGCTCCGATGACCGCGTCGGCCGGCAGATCAGGTGCCGACAGCTGCGGCGCAGACATATCCGCTCAGCGGCAACCCGACGACGACGGCGGGGACCGGTTGGAGCCCTCCGAGCTCCGGCAGCCGGACCCCGATGGTTCTTCCAGGCAACCGGACCCTGGCGTGAGCGGTGACCCGGTGGCCGGGGAGCGGGAACACCCAGAGCCGCCAACCATCCCGGGGTCAGGCGCCGTGGAGGGGGACGTCCTCCCTTGGCCACGCGAGGCCCTCAACCCGCCGGGTACCCCCACCCGACTCCAACTCACCGGCCAGCGACCGCAACCTTCGGTCGCGGCGCCCGATCCGGGCAGCGGACTGGCGAAGCCGACCGCGGCGGCAACCCCGACGACCGATGCCTCCCCCGACGCCGTGCTCGTCCGCCGCACCCTGGCCGAGATCGCACCGGTGGCAGACCGTGTCACCTCGTACTTCTACGCCCTGCTCTTCATCGGGCATCCAGAGCTGCGACCCCTTTTCCCGGTCGCCATGGACACCCAGCGGGACCGGCTGTTGAAAGCCCTGCTCACAGCCGCTGACCATATGGACAATCCAGCCGTCCTCACCGAGTACCTTCAGCAACTGGGGCGAGGGCACCGCAAGTACGGGACCCGGGCCGAGCACTACCCCGCCGTGGGTGAGGCCCTCCTCGGCGCGCTGGCCCGATACGCCACGCTGAGTTGGAACACGGAAACCGAGGCCGCGTGGGTCCGTATCTACAGCAGAATCTCGCAGATCATGATCGACGCGGCCGCCGAGAACGAGGTGCAGGCACCTGCCTGGTGGCATGCCGAGGTGGTCTCCCACGATCTACGCACCCCCGACATAGCGATCGTCACTGTCCGCCCCGACCAGCCGTACCCCTTTGTCGCAGGCCAGTACACCAGTCTGGAGACGCCCTGGTGGCCCCGGGTTTGGCGGCAGTACTCCTTCGCCGGGGCGCCTCGGCCGGATGGGCTGCTTTCGTTCCATGTCAAGGCGGTTCCCGCGGGCTGGGTCTCAGGCGCCCTGGTCCGCCATGCCCGCCCCGGCGACACCCTGCGCCTCGGTCCCCCGGCGGGCTCGATGATCGTTGATCACAGCACCGACAACGGTCTGCTCTGTCTCGGTGGCGGCACGGGTATCGCCCCCATCAAGGCGCTGGTCGAGGATGTCGCCCAACACGGCACCCGCCGCCCGGTCGAGGTGTTCTACGGGGCGCGCTCCGATTTCGATCTCTATGACATCGACACCATGCTGCGTCTCCAGAACACACACCCATGGCTTTCCGTTCGCCCTGTCGTTGACGATCGGGCGCACTTTCCCCATGCCGTGCGGGCGTTTGGCCCCTGGGACGAGTACGACGGCTATCTCTCGGGTCCCCCCGGGATGATCCGCAGTGGTGTGGATGCTCTGCGCGGCATCGGCATCCCCCAAGACCGCATCCGCCATGACTCCTTCGAGGATCTGGTCATGGCGGGGCGATAACCCCCACAACCAAGAGCTCAGTGTTCACCGCGGACTCCACGGAGAAGGACCGGGTGGGACCGGAGCAGCGGGCGAAGGTCCGTATGCGCACAGCAGCGGCTGGAGGGTGAGAGCACCCGATCGGCCCAGCTGAGTCGGCGGCGAGATTCAGCGGTGCTCCATATGCGATCAGCGGTGCTGTATGCGATCAGCCCAGGTCATGAGCGTGCAGCGCGCGTACGCCCTCGATATTGCCGTCCAGGTAGTGCCGTAGCGACAGCGGTACGAGATGGACCGCGGCGATTCCCATCCGGCTGAAGGGCACCCGTACGATCTCGTACTCCCCGCAGGGTTCCTCGATCTCCGGGCCGTGCCGTCGCGACAGGTCCATGGAATCCAGTCGGCAGACGAAGAAGTGCTGCACCTTCACCCCGGTCACCCCACCGCCCGCGATGTGCTCCACGGTGTCGACGAAGCAAGGCACCACATCGGTGATCTTGGCGCCCAGCTCTTCGTCGAGCTCACGATGGAGTGCGGCGATCACGGTGGTGTCCGTGGGCTCGACTCCACCGCCCGGCGTCAGCCAGTACGGATCGACTCCTGGCTTGGTGCGCTTGATCAGAAGGAGATCGTCGCCATCGAGCAGGATGGCGCGTGCGGTGCGCTTGACCACAGGACGTTCGGTCATGGCTAGAAAATGGCCCGTGCCAGTGCTTCTGAAACTCCCGGAGCCTCATCGGTCACCAGCCGACCGCGGCCCGCAGCAACCACTCATGCGCCCGAGCGATGTGGGGGAGGGCCATTGTTCCCGTGCGCACCACGAGGAAGTAGGTGCGAAGGGGAGGAACCGGAGGATCGAGGAGTGCCACCAGACGGCCACCTTCCAGGGCCTCCGCACACAGATAGCGCGGCAGCACGGCGAGACCGGCCCCCGCAGCCGCGCTCTCCAGGACGGCTCGTAGATCGGGCGCGATGACCGTACCCGCGGCGGCAGGGCGGGAGTCGAAGATCGCGGACCAGTAGCGCGAGACCAGCGGAAGGGATTCATGGACCTCCACCACAGGCAGCTGCTCCAGCACCACATGACCGTCGCGTAGCACGCTGGGTCCGAGCCGGGCCGCCCAGCGCGGGGACGCCACCAGCACATGCTCCTCATCACAGAGCGGAGTCGCGGTGAGCAGACCGCCCCGGGGCCTGGCCGTGGTGATGGCCAGATCGTGATGGCCGGCGGCCAGTCCTTCCAGGGTCTCCTCGGCGTTTCCGAAAGAAGCCCTCAGCGCTAGGCCTTGGGAGATCAGTGGAGTGAGGGCGGGCAGAGCGCGTAAGGAGGTGAACTCCGGGAGGCCGGCCAGATGGAGGGTGCGTATGCCCGTCTGCTCCTCAAGTCCGGCTTCGGCGATCTCCACCAGGGCGTCCAGATGGGGTGCCGCCCGGTGGGCGAGTTCATCACCGATGGTGGTCGGCGTGACACCGCGGGCCTGCCGTAGGAAGAGCGGGCGGCCCAGCTGCCGCTCCAGGGTGCGGATCTGCCCGGTCACCGCAGGCTGGGAGAGACCGAGCAGCGCTGCTGCACGGGTGAAGGAGCCGGCGCGGTGCACCGTGACGAATGTGCGCAACAAGGCTAGATCCATGTCGAGCCGCCCCTCTCGACCGACGACGCCTCCGGATCGGATAACTATAAATATGTCGATAGGTCTCTGTCGCTACTGTGATTGGACACTGACGCAGAGTCAACTAGCCTGGGTCGCGCGGTTCTTCGGGGGGACGAACCGGGGCGGTCCGAGCCACGAGGGGGGGAGGTTCGGACCGCCCGCCACCATCCCAGGGGCGGTCTGGCCCCTGCCCCCGGTCGCCTGGCACGCGTGGTTGCCCGATCCTCGGCACCCCTGCGCATGGCTTCTCGCACCGGTCTCCGTACCGCCCTCAGGTCGCAGTCGCGCCGGGCCGTAAGCGTTCTCCCGTTCCGCTCTTCCATTCCGCCCTCCTGCCGGTGATCTGGAATCGCGTGATCTGGGTCCTGTCGATCTCCATCCGGTCCATCCGGTCCATCCGGTCCATCCGGCCTGTCCGGTCGATCCCTTCCCGCCCGGGCGTGTCACCGCGCCTGGATGGGAAAGGCGGCGGTGGGGCGTAGCGCTGAGCACCGCTGCGGTTAGCTCGCGGTGGTCGACCCCGGGAGTGCCTCATCCAGTGCCCGCAGCGCATCGGCCACGAGGTCTTCGGTGTCCTCCGCGCCCGCTGAGAGTCGGATGAAGCCCTCAGGCACGGCGTCCCCGCCCCAGCGTCCACGGCGTTCTGCCGTCGAGCGCACCCCGCCGAAGCTCGTGGCGTCGTCCACCAGCCTCAACGCGTCCAGGAATCGCTCCGCGTGCGCACGGTCGGGAAGAACGAAGGAGACGATTCCCCCAAAGCGCTTCATCTGTCGGGTGGCCAGCGGATACGAAGGATCAGTGGGAAGGCCCGGGTACCGCAGTCCCGACACCTCACCGCGATCATCCAAGGCCTGCGCGAGCGCCAGCGCATTGGCGCAGCTGCGCTCGATCCGCAGTTGGAGGGTGGCCAGCGAACGGTGAGCGAGCCAGGCTTCCATGGGCCCTGGAATGGCGCCAACCACCTTGCGCCACCGTCGTACGCCCTCTGCCAGGACGGAGTCCCGGCAGCTCACATGGCCGAGTAGGAGATCTCCGTGTCCGGTGAGCCCCTTGGTGTCACTGGCCACCGCGAAGTCGGCTCCCAACTCCAGCGGGCGCTGGCCCAGCGGTGTCGCCAGGGTGTTGTCGACGGCTACCAGGGCACCCGTTTGATGTGCCGCTTCCACGAGGCGCTGGATGTCGCACACGTCGAGGCCCGGATTCGACGGTGTCTCGATCCACAGGAGCCGTGCGCCCTCCAGCACGGACAACTGGGCGTCATCGCGCGTCGGTGCGGTCCTGACCTCGATCCCGTACGCCTCCAGCTGTTCGCGCACCAGGGGCAGCGCCTGATAGCCATCGTTGGGAAGCACCACCGCGTCCCCGGTCCTGAGCTGGGAGAAGAGCACGGCCGAGATCGCCGCCATCCCGGACGCGAAGGTCACGGTCTCCACGGGTCGCCCCGGCGATTCCAGCTCGCCTATCGCCCGCTCCAGATGGGTCCAGGTGGGGTTGGAGTCGCGACCGTAGGTGTAGGGACCGGTTGGCTCACCGGGTAGATGGAAATGGGCGGCGAAGACCGGCCCCGGCAGGGTCGGCTCGTACTTCACCGGCTCGGGAAGCCCTGCCCGTACCGCCCGTGTTCCGTCTCCAGGGCCTTCTGTGCTGTTCATCGAGTGCCTTCAGTCCTTGCTCTACCTGGGGTGCTCGGCCCTTGTCGGGTCAGCCCCCGCCGTTCGGTCACCATCGCGGGCGGATTCCCGGGCGCCCTGGTCATTGGCGGTCACTCCCTGTGGGTCACTCCTTGTCGGGCAGGGCAACATTGAGGGCCCAGGAGACGACCGAGATGATCAGGCCACCGAGAACGGCGGTCCAGAAACCCTCGACGTGGAAGTTCAGATCCAGTTTGTCGGCCAGCCAAGAGGTCAGGAGCAGCATCAGAGCATTGACGACCAGCGTGATCAGCCCCAGCGTGAGGATGAACAACGGCACTGTCAGCAGCTGCACGATCGGCTTGACGACAACGTTGACCAGCCCGAAGATCAGGGCCACAACGATCAGGGCCAGTGCTTTCCTGCCGGTGCTGTCGCCGGTCAGTGTGATGTCCGAGATCAACCAGATGGCGACGGCCAGGGCCACCGCGTTGGCGATCGTCTTGACGAGAAAGTTCATCATGTCTCTGATCGTGACAGACACGATCGGACCGATGGCAGGGGCGGATAGACGATGAAGGCATTCCGACTGGATGAGCTGGAGGCCGAGCGGGCCGCCAATGACGGCGCGTACCTCCAGTTCCTGCGCGAGCGGAATATGTCGGCCGGCCTCTACGCCCTCGACAAGGGAGATCTCGATCCGCAGTTGCCACACACCGAGGACGAGGTCTACTTCGTCGTCAGCGGTCGCGCCGCCATCACCGTGGGCATGGAGACGACGCAGGTGGGACGCGGCAGTGTGGTCTATGTCCCAGCGGGAGTACCCCATAAGTTCCACCACATCACCGAGGACCTTCGGGTGCTGGTGGTCTTCTCTCCCCCCGAGAGCTGAGACCGCCCACCCCGATCTCCTGCCGTGAGCGGACGCCGGGCCTACGGGGTCCCTAGGGGGCCGGTCAGGGGAGAACAAGGGCTACTGGGCCCCCGTTCACCCCATCCGTCCTCCTAGCATCGAAGACAGCAGTCAGAGGGCTCAACCGGAACCTGAGAAGCTCAGGAGCATCCGGTGCGCCGGTGAAGTACAGAGGAGAAAGAGGTAAGGCCATGGCCATGCGGGAAATGTTCACTCGGCTGCCCTGGTGGGTGAAGTGGGTCGCGGTTCCCGTCATCGTCTTGGCCGTGTTCGGCGGGCTGATCGCGAATGTCGTCGGGTTTGTCATCGGTCTGCTCTTCAAGGCACTGATCTTTGTCGCGCTGGTCGCCGGACTCATCTTCGTCGTACGGAAGTTCACCGCTTCGTCGAACTCGCGAGGGGACTGGTAGCCGCTGCCGGCAGAGTGTTAACCCGGCTGGGGGAACACCCGTCGAACCCAGGTCTCTCCAGCCGTACGGCCATTACAGTGGCAAGCCGCCCCAGGACCCCGGGAACGCCTCTCTGTTGGGAGGCTCTCGGGGCGTCCGTGCGGCGGGCGCGCGGGGGCGGCCCCCGCGGGCGGGCGCAGCGCCCGTAACCATGCCTGGGGGTTGACCTATGGCCACAGCTTCGCATGCTCCCCCCACACTGATCACTTCTGTGCAGCGGGCGCTCAGGCTGCTGGAGGCGGCGGCCTCCCATCGGGACGGTGCGCCGGCCAAGCAGTTGGCGAGGGAGGCGGGAATCCCCCTCCCCACCGCCTACCATCTGCTGCGCACACTGACCCATGAGGGCTATCTCCGCCGGGAGAAGGGCGTGTTCGTCCTCGGTGCCGCGGTCGGGCTGCTCGCCGTTGCGGGGACTGTGCAGAATCGTCGCAGCAAACTTGAGGAGTCGCTCCAGCACTGGCGGGACGCGCTGGGAGTGCCCGTCTACTTCGCCCACTACCGCGAGGGCGAGATCGATCTGGTCGCCGTCGCCGACAGCCCCTATGCGCCGGCTGTCGCCGAGTGGGCCAACTTCCGTGAGACCGGGCATGCGCACGCGGTGGGCCAGTGCCTGCTGAGTCAGCTTGATGCGGCAGCGCTCGGCGATCATCTGGATCGGCACCCGGTTCAGCCGGTGACGCGGTACTCCGTACCCGACCGCCGCGCGCTGCGGGAGCGGCTTGCCGCGACCGGGCGTATGCAACCGGTCATCGAGCGGCAGGAGTACGCGCTCGGTACGGTCTGCGCCGCCATCCCGATCACCGTCGGATCAAGCGCGGCAGCAATGGCGATTTCTCTACCCCTCCATCAGGAGGAGAGGTTGCTCCCAGCGATCGAACAACTACGCAAAGGAGTGGGAGAGCTGCTCAACACGCTGGCGTTCTCTATCAGTATCTGAAAAATCACTCCTTGTAGTCCTCTAGCGTGTGCAGCACGATTACGGCAAGAGGGTCAGGGGGATCATTCCTGGCCGTTTTTGGCAGGCTTTCAGCGGGCTTCATTCACTGCGGAGTAGACGATGCGCGAGTCGGTCCAGGCAGAGGTCTTGATGAGTTTCGTTGTCTCCGAGGAGCTGTCGTTCCGGATTCCGGTGGAGCTCCGGTATGAGACGGATGATCCGTACGCCGTGCGGATGACCTTCCATCTCCCTGGAGATACGCCTGTGACCTGGGCCTTCAGCCGAGATCTCCTACTGGACGGCGTCCTGGGGCCGAGCGGTGACGGCGATGTCCATATCGCTCCGACCGGCCCGGAGGAGCTCGCGGATATCGCCATCCGGCTTCAAGTGACCGGTGACAGAGCCCTGTTCCATGTGCGGACGGCACCGGTGGTGGCCTTCCTCGATCGCACCGACAGGCTGGTCCCACTGGGGCAGGAGCGCACCTTCGCTGACTTCGAGGGCAATCTCGACAAGGCGCTCAAGGACATCCTGGCCGAGGAGAACGCGGGCTGAGGGGCGGGGCGGGCGTCGAGGGAGCTGGGCGGGCCACCGATGGGTGGGGCGCTACACCACTACTTCTTACGGCGGCGCCCCTTGCCCCCGCGTCCCAAGGGCCCGCCCTCGCCGAGCAACCCCCCTCCGCTTCGCGATCCGGTGGGCTCGGCCGTCTGGGCCGCCGCGTTGCGGGGTGCGCCCACCCCACCGGGGGCGGGCGCACCGCTCAGCCCGCCAGTGGCGTGGCGATCACCGGACGCCGGGCGATCGGCGGAGACCACGAGCGCCGCGAGCGCCGTGGTCACCGGCACGGATGCGACAAGGCCGATCGACCCGATCAGTGTTCGTACGATCTCCTCCGCCACGAGCTCGCTGTTGGCGACCGTTCCCACACTGCTCTGCGCGATCGAGAAGAGGAGCAGCAGCGGTAGTGCGGCGCCGGCGTAAGCGAGGACCAGCGTATTGACCACGGAGGCGATGTGGTCGCGGCCGATCCGGATACCGGCGCGATACAGCGCACGGGGCCCCATGCGCGGATCGGCCTGGTGGAGCTCCCAGACCGCCGAAGTCTGGGTCACCGTCACATCGTCGAGCACCCCGAGCGAGCCGATGAGGACTCCGGCCAGGAGCAGCCCACTCATGTCGATATCCGGGTAGAGCCCGTGAATGAGACCGGTGTTGTCATCGGTGTTGCCGCTGAGATGTGCCCAGCCGATGAAGAGCGAGCCGAGCAGGCCGATGAGGAGCAGCGAGATCAGCGTGCCGAGGACGGCTACCGAGGTACGCGCGGTCAGCCCATGACACATATAGAGCGCGATCAACATGATGGCGCTCGCCCCGACCACCGCGACGACCAGCGGATTGGAGCCTTCCAGGATCGCGGGCAGAACGAACAGCGTCAGCACGGCGAACGAGATAATCAGCGCAATCAGGGCCATCACCCCGCGCATCCGCCCCACCAGCACCACGGCAAGGGCGAAGATCCCCGCCAGGACCGCCATGGGGAAGGACCGTTCCACATCGATGACCGCGTACTGGAGGTCGCGCGGTGCGTCGGGCGCGTACGCCACCACGACGCCCTGGCCCTTCTCCAACTGCCGTGAGGCATTGGGCGGGACGACCTCGGTGAAGACGCGCCCCTTGTCCTTGCCCGTGGAGACCTCGACCTTTGCCTTCTTGCACTCCCCCTGGGGTGAGCTGCCCGCTTCGCGCCCCCCAGGGGTGGTGAGCCCGCCCGGCGGTGCCTGGGCGACGTTGACGTCCTTGCAGTCGACCTGGGCGACGCTGGTCACCTTGCCCTGCTCGGTCTGTCGGGCCAGGCCCACACCGGAACGTTCGGAATCGGGAACAGATCCCGGCCAGAGAATCAGCAGCCCCACCACGACGGCGGTGGCGAAGGGGATCAACACGGCCGCGATCACCTTGCGAAGGTGGCGGGAGACGGGTGCGGCGGGTCCATGGCTATGCGAATGACCATGTGAGTGGCCCGGAGGACCAGGTGAGCCAGTGGGCGGGTGGCCGTGGTCATGGCCGGGTGGAAGCGGGTGTCCAGGGTCGTCTGCCGGGCTGGGAACAGGCCCGGTTCCCCACTCCTGCGGTTCGCGCCACGAAGGCATCGGTCGCTGCCGCGGAGGGCCGGGGTTCTCGCCGGAGCCGGGTGTCTCCTGTGAGCGCCCCAGGGATTTTGGTGGTGGACCGTGAGACTCCCCCGGGAGAGGTCCCCACTGGGGATCGGGTCCTTGCTGGGGGTCGGGTGGCGAAGAGGTCACCGACCGATCATCGCAAGAACGGCAGGGGGCCTCTGTTCAGCGCGCCAGAAAGGGCGCTAGCGTGGTGGCACCTTTGCACACGCGGGAGCTCGGAGCACCGGGCTGAGAGGGCGCTGACCTCCGTATGACCGGCTGGCCTGAGCCAGTGGGACATGACGGAAGCCGCTGCGTCGACCGCCGAACCTGTTACCGGGTAATGCCGGCGTAGGGAGTAGGTCTTATGGCCGTTCAGGATGCACGCACGCCTGCCGTCGATCTGGTCGAGTCGGTCGAGCCGATCGGGATCACCGCACCCGCTGAGGCCGGTGATCCCGTTGAGGTCAGCGAGGTCAGCGGGCGCAAGCCGGGGTGGCACAAGGGGTACATCGAGGGTTCACGCCCCGATCTCCGGGTGCCGGTTCGGCAGGTGCACCTCACCAATGGGAAGGATGTGACGCTGTATGACACATCCGGCCCGTACACCGACCCCGTCATCGATACCGATGTACGCCGTGGTCTTCCGCCGCTGCGGGAGAACTGGATCATCAGCCGCGGGGACACCGAGGAGTACGAGGGCCGCCCGCTGCGCCCCGAGGACGACGGCCTCAAGCACACCTCGCCGCGCGGCGGTCTCAAGAACCTCGACGCGGTCTTTCCCGGCCGTCCGCGCCAGCCCCGCCGGGGCAGCGGCGGTCGGGCCGTGACACAACTCGCGTATGCCCGCAGGGGTGAGATCACTCCGGAGATGGAGTACGTGGCGATCCGCGAGAACGTCTCTCCCGAAGTCGTCCGGGAGGAGATCGCCGCGGGCCGTGCCGTGCTGCCGGCCAACGTCAACCACCCGGAGATCGAACCGATGATCATCGGCAAGCGGTTCCTGGTGAAGGTCAACGCCAACATCGGCAACTCGGCGGTCACCTCCTCCATCGAGGAAGAGGTCGACAAGATGACCTGGGCGACGCGCTGGGGCGCTGACACGGTCATGGACCTGTCCACCGGACGCAATATCCATACGACCCGGGAGTGGGTGCTTCGCAACTCTCCCGTACCGATCGGGACGGTCCCGCTCTACCAGGCCTTGGAGAAGGTGGACGGCCGGGCCGAGGAGCTGAACTGGGACATCTACAAGGACACCATCATCGAGCAGGCTGAGCAGGGCGTGGACTATATGACCGTCCATGCCGGGGTGCTGCTGCGGTACGTGCCCCTCACCGCCCGCCGTAAGACGGGAATCGTCTCCCGGGGTGGCTCGATCATGGCGGCCTGGTGTCTGGCCCACCACAAAGAGTCCTTCCTGTACGAGAACTTCGAGGAACTGTGCGAGATCCTCGCGTCCTACGACGTCACCTACTCGCTCGGCGATGGGCTACGGCCCGGTTCCATCGCGGACGCCAACGACGAGGCCCAGTTCGCCGAGTTGCGCACGCTGGGGGAACTCAACCGGATCGCAAAGCGTTTTCAGGTGCAGACGATGATCGAAGGTCCCGGTCATGTCCCCATGCACAAGATCAAAGAGAATATCGACCTCCAGCAGGAAATCTGCGAAGAGGCCCCGTTCTACACGCTTGGCCCGCTGACCACGGATGTGGCTCCCGCGTATGACCACATCACCTCCGGTATCGGAGCGGCAATGATTGCCTGGTGGGGCACGGCGATGCTGTGTTATGTCACGCCCAAAGAGCATCTCGGCCTGCCGAATCGGGACGACGTCAAGACCGGCGTGATCACCTACAAGATCGCCGCCCATGCCGCCGATCTCGCCAAGGGGCACCCGGGCGCCCAGGAGTGGGACGACGCGCTTTCCGACGCGCGTTTTGAATTCCGCTGGGAAGACCAGTTCAATCTCGCCCTCGACCCTGATACGGCAAGGGAGTTCCACGATGAGACACTGCCGGCCGAGCCGGCGAAGACCGCGCACTTCTGCTCGATGTGCGGCCCCAAATTCTGCTCGATGAAGATCAGCAGAAGCATCAATGAGCAGTTCGGCGGTGGGAACGCCCAGGGCACCGATACGGAGGTCGCCGAGGGGATGCTTCAGAAGTCCAAGGAGTTCGCGGCCAGCGGGAATCGGGTGTATCTGCCGTTGGCTGACTGACGCTACTCCTGGTAGCTGATGCTGCGGGGCCGATCCATGGACCGGCCCCGCAGCCACTGCTGTCGGCTCCAGGCATCGGCCCTTTAGCCGCTCTGTTGCCTCGCCACCGTGTGTTGACGGGTAGCGCGGGTCAATCCGGTTGATGCTCCGGCCCGCCGAAGTCGGGGCTGGAGAAGTCCGGGCTGGTGAAGGTGGGCCGCTGTCCCTTGGTCGCACCCTCGTTGGGACTGGAGTAGTTCGGTCCGCTGTACCCCACCTTGGGGATTCGGCCCACCGGTCGTGGCGGGCTTGCGGACGTGGGGTCGGCACTGGGGTCGTTGAGCGACGCTTGGAGAAAGGGCAGGATGCCGCGCTCCAGCAGCGCGTGGAGCCAGGCGTCCTTGGCGCGAGCCACCTCGTCGGGCAACTCGGCGACCACCTCCACCGCCTGCACCTGTGTCGCCTCATTGCGGAGAGCGGTGAGAAGCAGACCGATGCCGGCGACCGTCATGGCCACGGCCGCCAGGGCACCGAAGAACCAGCCGACGGACACCAGGGATTTCGCGATGGCGGGAACGGGGTCGAGCATTCTGAGGCTGTAGCCGATCAGCAGAAAGATCACCGCGGCCGTCCCGGCGAGAACCGGGGCGAGTACGGCTATCACGGCGGCGAGCCCCGCGCCCCGTTCGGCCGATTCGCCGGTGCCCATGACGGAGTCCTGGGCGACCGTGGGAGCCGCGGCTGAGCGCGTTTCCTCGCGGATCTTCACATAGTGCTCGTACTCGGCGGCAGCCTCGGCGGCGATCAGCGCCGTCGAGGTCAAGGCCATCGTGCGCAGTTGTGCTGCGTTGAGTCGCTGCCCTATGGCGGCGAGGTCTGGTCGGTCTTGCGCATTGCGCAGTGCGTCTTCGAGGACCCGCTCAAATTCGGCGCGATCCTCGTTCAGCAGGTGCGGAGCGCTTTTCATCTGCATCCCCCGATGCTCCGTAGGGCCCGAATCGCCCGCTTTTGGCGGGACGGTTGGGCGGAAACGGAGGAGAGCCTGCTACGGATATGCCGATGGTAGAGCGGTTCCGGCACGCGGTGACAGGGGGTTTCGATAAATCGAGGGCGGGGCTTTGCCTAATTGGGCACCGGAAGTTGGACGACTAGTAGCTTTCCGGCCATGGTCACTCCGCCGTCCATGGCGATGGCGAGTCCGTCCGCGTACACATGCGGCCCATCGATGACCGTGCGCTCGACCTCCTCGCCGTCCTCGTTGCCGACCTCGCCCAGCAGATAGGGAATGGGGCTGTGGCCATGCACAATGCGCTGTCCGCCGTAGGTGGCCAGCAGGTCGCGGACGGCTTGGGGGCCGCCCTCGTCCCGGAAGGCGAAGCGCTTGGTGAGCTTGCGGAAGAGGTCCCAGCATTCGTCGGCGTCATTGCGGGTGAGGATCTCGTGGACGGTCTCGTTGACGTCTTCGATGGTGGAACCGAAGTCGAGGTAGGCCGTGGTGTCGGAGTGCATCAAGAGGTGCCGGTCCTCTTCGACCACTGCGTCCAGTCGCGCCATCCACTGCACATGGACGTCTTGGAGCCGGTCCATATCGGACTTCTGGCCGCCGTTGAGCAGCCAGGCGGCCTGGAAGGTGGCGGTGCCCGCACCTGAGTTGACCGGCGTGTCGCCGAATCGCTTGGCGCCGAGCAGCAGCAGTTCGTGGTTGCCCATCAGGGCCTTGCAGTAGCCACCCGCGGCGGCGGCCTCGGCCGACAGCCGCATCACCAGGTCGATGACCCCGATGCCGTCGGGACCTCGGTCGGTGAAGTCGCCGAGGAACCAGAGACGGGCATTGCCCGCCGCCCAACCGCCGTCGGCGTCGATCAGCCCCTGGGCAGCGAGGGCCTCGACCAGTTCGTCGAAGTAGCCATGGACATCACCGACCACATAGAGCGGACCGAGACCGTCGGATCCCTCGCCCGGGATGGTCTGCATCTTGACGGTGTCACCCGGATCCGCACGTTTGATCACCGGGAGGTCGCGCTCGGTGGGGGTGTAACCCTCGGGGAGCTCATCCTCCGGCACGGCGTTTCCGGGGTGGGTGGAGCGTGGCGGCAGTACCTCTTGCGCCGTGGGTTCCGGCTGAGGCCCTGGTGGTTCGTGGGGCTGAGATGGCGTCGCCGCTTGAGGTGGCTGCGGCGGCGCTGGAGGTTCCTTCTGCTCCTCGGCTAGCTGCGACTGTACGGGTACCTGCGCATATGGTGGAACGCGGAAATCACGCAATGTCGCCGTCCGCACCACGGGTCCCTGACCGGCCCCCTGAGTCATCGACCCCTCCACCACCGTCGCGCCGCCGTTCACCTCTCGGCCCAGCCTGGTCAGGGTGGTCCGCGGTGTCGTGCGCCCATCATAGGAATGAGGGCGGCGCTCTGTGACGCACCAGGGGTGGTGAATCCGTCCCCACCCCTGACACGTCGGCTGTTTCGTCCTGATTGGGGAGATCTATTCCGAAGATGGAGAGCGTGGGGCGCTCACCGTCGTCCGCGGAGAACGGCGCTGCGAGGACGTCCGGATGATCAGTTCGGTCGGTATCACCTGCTCGACCGGTCGATCCTCATCAATCCCTTCGATGGCATCGATGAGCAGTTGGACAACCGCGGTGCCGATTCTGCGTGGCTTGAGCGAGAGAGTGGTGATGGGCGGTTCGGTCGTGGCGTAGACGGTCGACTCGCTACAGCAGACGAGGAGGAGGTCCTCGGGGACACGTAGCCCGTACCGACGGGCGGCAGCGAGTAGATCCGTGCCATTGGGGTCGAAGAGCCCGTATACGGCATCTGGCCGGTCTGGGCGGGCAAGCAGCCGATCGGCTGCGACGGCTCCGGCGCATGGGTCATGCGCCGGGTATGACTCATAGACGGGGTCCTGGCCGACCCGTTCGCACCAGTTCAGATACGCGGTGGTGGACAGACGCGTGTACGTATCGGTGGTGGTGCCGGTCAGTAGTCCGATCCGGCGGGCGCCAGCATCCGCCAGATGGTCGAGTAGGTCGAGTACGGCGGCCTCATGGTCGTTGTCCACCCAGGCGGTGACCGGGAGGGTACCCGCCGGTCGTCCGTCGGAGACGACGGGCAGGCCCTGGCGGACCAGCTCGGTAACGACCGGATCATGGTCGGATGGATCGATGACGATCGTGCCGTCGAGGGCCACGTTCGACCAGACGTCATGGCGAGAAGTGGCGGGGAGGATCACCAAGGCGTATCCGCGGGCTAATGCCGCAGAGGTGGCGGCTCTCGCCATCTCTGCGAAGTACGCGAACTCCGTGAAGGTGAAAGGTTCATCCCCGTACGTCGTCACCGTCAGGCCGATGAGTCCCGACTTGCCGGTACGTAGGGTGCGGGCCGCCGCCGATGGGCGATAACCCAGTCGATCGGCGACCTCTCGGACATGTCTGCGGGTGGCGTCCGGTAGTCGCCCTTTTCCGTTGAGGGCGTCCGAGACAGTCGTGATGGAGACACCGGCTGCGGCGGCGACGTCTCGGATGCCCGCCCGACCTTGCCGGCTTCCCCGGCGGGTTGTGTCCGTCCGGCTCACCTGGTGCTTCCCTGCTGCTGTCATGGCGAGCCGATAGTAGGGCTCACGTGGGCGGTTGGGCTGATCGCATATTCAGTCGTTGACAGGCACGTTTATGCATGATCATAACGCATCAACTGCCTTGAAATGTAAGGAAGTTACACGTTGCGCCTACGGCGTCTCGGGTGTCTGGCCGTGTTGGCCTACTGAATAGTCGATGCCTCTAAGAGTCTCGAAGAGGTCTCAACTCACCTCTACGGGGGATGCGCGCCACGGAGCGAGCCACCGGCGTGCGCCAGGGAGTCGAGCGCTCCCCCCATTTCCGTACTCCACCCATACGCTCCGGACCGGAATCCTCATAGGGTGAGCAGTATTGGTTCCGGGGTACCCGAAGTACCGGTTCCGGATTGTGGTTACCGCGGTGACGGATGGGCTGTTCCTGCGGTGTATGGACGGTCGAGGAGGACCTGCGGTGAGCGAGACGAGCCCCAAGCTGCGCGCCGAGCTGGATGGCATCCCCACCTACAAGCCGGGCAAGCCCGCGGCTGCCGGTGGCCCGGCCGCGTACAAGCTGTCGTCCAATGAGAACCCCTATCCGCCGCTGCCCGGGGTGATGGAGACCGCGATGGCCGCGGCCCAGTCCTTCAACCGCTACCCCGACATGGCCTGCACCGGTCTGATGAATGAGTTGGCGGACCGTTTCAGCGTGCCCCTGGCGCATCTGGCGACCGGTACGGGATCGGTGGGGGTCGCCCAGTCGCTGGTGCAGTCGACCTCGGGTCCTGGCGATGAGGTGATGTACGCCTGGCGGTCCTTCGAGGCGTACCCGATCATCACGCAGATCAGCGGGGCGAAGGCGGTGCAGGTGCCGCTGACCGCCGGTGAGGTGCACGACCTGGACGCGATGGCCGACGCGATCAGTGAGCGGACCCGGCTGATCTTCGTCTGCAACCCCAACAATCCGACCGGCACGGTCGTCCGGCGTGCTGAGCTGGAGCGGTTCTTGGACCGTGTGCCATCGGATGTGCTGGTGGTGCTGGATGAGGCGTACCGGGAGTTCATCCGTGACCCCGAGGTGCCGGACGGGATCGAGGTCTACCGGGACCGCCCCAATGTGGCCGTGCTGCGCACCTTCTCCAAGGCCTATGGGCTGGCCGGGCTGCGGGTCGGCTTCGCCATCGCACATGAACCGGTGGCGGCGGCGCTGCGGAAGACGGCGGTCCCCTTCGGTGTGACCCAGCTCGCGCAGGATGCGGCGGTGGCCTCGCTGAGGGCGGAGGACGAGTTGCTCGGTCGGGTCGGCTCGCTGGTCTGCGAGCGCTCCCGGGTCCATGAGTCCTTGGTGAAGCAGGGGTGGACCGTCCCGGAGACCCAGGCGAACTTCGTGTGGCTGCGACTCGGCGACCGCACCGTCGACTTTGCAGCCGCGTGCGAGCAGGTGGGGGTGGTGGTGCGTCCGTTCCCGGGGGAGGGGGTGCGGATCACCATCGGTGAGCCCGAGGCCAATGATCTTCTTCTGCGGGCGGCGGAGGAGTTCCGCAAGACCCTCTAGGGAAGACCTTTCCTTGATCACCCGGGTGTATCCCCGGGTGTGCGGCCTCGCGATCTGCCGAGTTCAAGGACTCCGGAGCTCGCGGACTCCTGGATCCCAGGCCGTGGAACTTCCCCACCCGGCCGTTTCGATCCCCTTCCGTAGAGGTGCCGCCCGTCTCGACCGGCCTGGGTCGGCGCTGAGTCCATGTACCACCGCCACTGCTCCGATCCGGCCCGCCCGGACCGGGGCAGTGCGCTGCTCACCGACGCTCTGCCCGCTCGGTCCCACCTCCGATCCCGTCCCGGCGCCTATCCGCGGGCTCTCCGCTTCCAACGCGTGGGCGTTCACAAGCGCGCCGTCGAGTGCTCCGTTCTGATCGGCGCGACGCTCTCTGGCCAGTGGATGCCCCGTCTCGACCCCTTGAGTCGCCCTGATCCGGGTGGATCAAGGCTCTATCCGGGGTCCCTATGTCTCCTCAGGGCGGATTGTCGCGAAGGGACCCCCCGGTCATTGGTGCGGTTTTCGCATGAGTCATAATCCTTGTGAATGTGAACGCGTTCACAAGCGTGTCCTGGTTCGTCCCGCGATCACTGGGATTATTCAGGCAAACTGCCGCACGACCTCGTCGATGTAAGGAGATAACGACGTGGACCTGGCTCTGGCGCCGGAGACATTGGCGCGATGGCAGTTCGGCATCACGACCGTCTACCACTTCCTCTTCGTTCCCCTGACGATCTCCCTCGCCGCTCTCACGGCAGGTCTCCAGACCGCCTGGGTGCGGACGGAGAACGAGAAGTACCTCAAGGCCACGAAGTTCTGGGGCAAGCTGTTCCTGATCAACATCGCCATGGGCGTCGTCACCGGCATCGTGCAGGAGTTCCAGTTCGGTATGAACTGGTCGGACTACTCCCGCTTCGTGGGTGACATCTTCGGTGCACCACTCGCCTTCGAAGCGCTGATTGCGTTCTTCTTCGAGTCGACCTTCATCGGTCTATGGATCTTCGGCTGGGACAAGCTGCCGAAGAAGATCCACTTGGCCTGTATCTGGATGGTCTCGATCGGGACCATCCTCTCCGCGTACTTCATCCTGGCCGCCAACTCCTGGATGCAGCACCCCGTCGGCTACCGCATCAATGAGGAGCGCGGGCGAGCGGAGCTGACCGACTTCTGGCGTGTCCTGAGCCAGGACACCGCCGTCGCCCAGTTCTTCCACACCATCACGGCGGCCTTCCTCGTCGGCGGCGCCTTTATGGTCGGTATCGCCGCCTACCATCTGGCGCGCAAGAAGCACATCCCCGTGATGCGGACCTCGCTCCGCCTCGGCCTGGTCACCCTGATCATCGCCGGTTTCTTCACCGCCATCAGTGGCGATGTGCTCGGCAAGGTCATGTTCCGGCAGCAGCCGATGAAGATGGCCGCGGCCGAAGCCCTGTGGGACGGCGAGGCGCCGGCGCCCTTCTCGCTCTTCGCGTATGGAGATGTGGACGAGGGGCACAACAAGGTCGCCATAGAGATTCCGGGACTGCTGTCCTTCCTCGCCAACGGTGACTTCGACTCCTACGTCCCTGGAATCAATGACATCAACAAGGCCGAGCAGGAGAAGTTCGGCCCCGGTGACTACCGGCCCAACATCCCGGTCGCCTACTGGGGCTTCCGCTGGATGATCGGCTTCGGTATGGCCTCCGTCACCATCGGACTCCTCGGCCTCTGGCTCACCCGCAAGCGGTTCCTGCTGCCGACAGCCCTGCGGACCGGTGAGGACGAAGTGCCGAATCTGGTGCTGTTCCGCAAGAAGCCCCTGGGCCCCCGGTTCAGCAAGTGGTACTGGGTGATCGCCCTCTGGACCATGACCTTCCCGCTGATCGCCACCTCCTGGGGCTGGATCTTCACCGAGATGGGGCGTCAGCCGTGGGTGGTGTACGGAGTCCTCCGCACCAAGGACGCGGTCTCCCCCGGCGTCTCGCAGGGCGAGGTCCTCACCTCCATGATCGGCTTCACCCTGCTCTACGCGATCCTCGCCGTCATCGAGTTCAAGCTGATGGTGAAGTACGTCAAGCTCGGGCCGCCCGAGTTGACCGAGGCCGACCTCAACCCGCCCACCAAGATCGGAGGCCACGACGATGACGCCGACCGTCCGATGGCCTTCTCGTACTGAGGCCCTGAGGAGCTGCTGAGGCATGGAACTCCACGACGTCTGGTTCGTCCTGATCGCCGTCCTCTGGATCGGCTACTTCTTCCTCGAAGGCTTTGACTTCGGGGTGGGCGTCCTGACCAAACTGCTTGCTCGTGACCGCCGTGAGAAGCGGGTGCTGATCAACACGATCGGACCGGTCTGGGACGGCAATGAGGTCTGGCTACTCTCCGCGGGTGGCGCCACCTTCGCTGCCTTCCCCGAGTGGTACGCCACCCTCTTCTCCGGCTTCTACCTACCGCTACTGATCATTCTCGTCTGTCTGATCGTGCGCGGAGTGTCCTTCGAGTATCGACACAAGCGGCCCGAAGACCGGTGGCAGACCAACTGGGAGCACGCCATCTTCTGGTGCTCCCTGATCCCCGCCTTCCTCTGGGGTGTGGCCTTCGCCAACATCGTGCGGGGGGTCAAGATCGATGGAGAGATGGAGTACGTCGGCAACTTCTTCGACCTGCTCAACCCCTACTCGCTGCTCGGTGGACTGGTCACGCTGACCCTCTTCACCTTCCACGGCGCGGTCTTTGTCGCCCTGAAGACGCTCGGAGACATTCGGACCCGGGCCCGTGCCCTTGCCCTCAAGCTGGGCCTGGTCACCGCGGTACTCGCGCTCGTTTTTCTGACCTGGACCCAAGTGGACCGGGGAGACGGTACGAGCCTGATCGCAATGATCATCGCGGTGGTGGCACTGGTGGCGGCCATCGGAGCGAACCAGCTGGGCCGCGAGGGCTGGTCGTTCGCCTTCTCCGGAGTGACGATCATCGCAGCGGTGGCGATGTTGTTCCTGACGTTGTTCCCGAACGTGATGCCGTCCTCGCTCAATGACGCCTGGAACCTGACCGTCACCAACGCTTCGTCGACCCCTTACACCCTCAAGATCATGACTTGGTGTGCGGGTATCGCCACCCCGCTCGTCCTCCTCTACCAGGGCTGGACGTACTGGGTGTTCCGCAAGCGGATCGGTACGCAGCACATCGCCGATGCCCACTAGTGGGGGATGTTTCACGTGAAACCGATCGATCCGCGTCTGCTCCGCTACGCGCGTGCCACCAGGTTCTTTCTCCTGGCAGTAGTACTGCTGGGGCTCGTTGGGGCGGCCCTGGTCGTCGCCCAGGCGATGCTCATCGCCGAAGTGGTGGTCGGAGCCTTTGAACAGGGCCTCTCGGTCTCCGGTCTGGCGACCCCGCTGGCGCTGCTGGCCGCGGTCGCGGTCGGACGGGCGGCCGTCTCCTGGCTGACCGAACTCGCCGCACACCGGGCCAGCGCGGCAGTCAAGTCGGAGCTACGGGGCCGATTGCTGGCCCGGGCCGCTGAACTGGGCCCGGGTTGGCTCGGTCGGCAGCGCACCGGATCGCTGGCTGCGCTCGCCACCCGTGGTGTTGACGCACTGGACGACTACTTCTCCCGCTATCTGCCCCAGCTGGGCCTTGCCGTAGTCGTCCCGCTGGCGGTGCTGGCGCGGATCGTCACCGAGGACTGGGTTTCCGCGGCCATCATCGTGGTGACCCTCCCACTGATCCCGATCTTTATGGTGCTGATCGGGATGGCGACCCAGACGCGAATGGATCGTCAGTGGCTGCTGCTGTCGCGCCTGTCGGGGCACTTCCTCGATGTGGTCGCCGGACTGCCGACCCTCAAGGTCTTCGGTCGGGCCAAGGCGCAGGCCGAGTCCATTCGGTCGATCACCTCCGAATACCGCCAGGCGACCGTGCGGACCCTGCGGATCGCCTTTATCTCGTCCTTCGCCCTGGAACTGCTCGCCACCCTCTCCGTGGCGCTGGTGGCCGTCACCATCGGTATGCGCCTGGTCCATGGGGATATGGACCTCTACACCGGATTGGTCATCCTGGTACTGGCACCCGAGGCATATCTGCCGATCCGCATGGTGGGCACGCAGTATCACGCCGCCGCCGAAGGGCTGTCGGCAGCGGAGGAGATCTTCCAGATCCTGGAGGCAGACCCCCCATCCAACGGTGCGGCCGGTACGACCAAGGTGCCCGTGCGGTCCTCGCGTAGCGGTGCCGGCACCGAAGCGAATCCGCAGACCGGCAGTGGCCCAGCCAACGGACCAGGCATCGGGTACGGCACTTCGGTGGCCGCGGACGCAGTCAGCCGAGGTGATGCGGACGAACCGGCCCAACGATGGGAACCCGTACCGCGACTGGAGCTGGACGCGGTCACCGTGCGCCATCCAGGGCGGGCCGAGCCGTCACTGGACTTGGCCTCGCTCAGAGTGGAACCGGGTGAGACCGTCGCCATCGTCGGACCGAGTGGCATCGGAAAGTCCACCCTGCTCGATGTGGTACTCGGCTTTGCGGCGCCCACCGAGGGCCGGATGCGGATCGATGGCACCGATATCAAGGATTGTGATCTCGACCGCTGGCGGGAGCAGATCGCCTGGGTGCCGCAACGCCCCTATCTGTTCGCCGGGACGATCGCCGAGAACGTAAGACTTGCTCGTCCGGAAGCCGATGACCAGGCCGTGCGGGATGCGCTGAGGCAAGCGGGCGCGGCGGACTTTGTGGCCGCTCTCCCCCAGGGCGTCGAGACAGCACTGGGCGAGGATGGAGCAGGGCTGTCCGCAGGCCAGCGCCAGCGGTTGGCGCTGGCCAGGGCCTTTCTCGCGGACCGGCCGCTTCTGCTCCTCGACGAGCCGACCGCGGCGCTCGACGGAGAGACCGAAGCCGGCGTCGTCGACGCGGTCCGCAGACTGGCGGCCGGTCGAACCGTCCTGCTGGTGGTGCACCGGCCGGCGCTGCTCGCCGTCGCGGATCGAGTGGTCACTCTCTCCCGCGGTACCGAACCGATCAGCGAACCGATCAGCGTGCCCGCTGCCGCAATGGTGTCGGCGAATGCCGCTGGTGAACCGCTCCCCGGTGGCCGCGACGTCGTGGGGGTGACCGACTGGGAGGCGCTCGGCGCATCCGCGGCCGATGACGGCTACCGGCTCGCCCAGAGCGCCGGCCCCGGGGTTTCCGTACTCACCCGAGTGCGCCAGGCCGCTGGGCGCCAACGGGGGCGGTTCGGGCTGGCACTGCTGCTCGGCAGCCTCGCCCTGGGCTCCGCCGTGGGACTGATGGCCGTATCCGGATGGCTCATCTCACGCGCCTCCGAACAGCCTCCCGTTCTCTATCTGATGATGGCCGTCACCGCGACCCGGGCCTTTGGCATCGGCCGGGCCGTCTTCCGCTATGCCGAGCGGCTTGTCTCCCATGACGCCGTCCTGCGCATGCTCGCCGAAGTGCGGATCGCCGTCTACCGACGGCTGGAGCGGATCGCACCGGCCGGGCTACGGCAGAGCCGGCGCGGCGATCTGCTGTCCCGACTGGTCACCGATGTCGATGCGCTCCAGGACTACTGGCTCCGCTGGCTGCTGCCCGTGGGGTCGGCCCTCGTCGTCTGCGTGGGATCGGTGGGGTTCACCGCCTGGCTGGTACCCGAAGCCGGCGCGGCCCTCGCCGCTGGCCTTCTCCTCGCGGGTGTGGGCGTACCCCTCATCAGCGGAACGATCGCGCGCCGAGCCGAGCGCCAGCTCGCCCCGGTCCGCGGGGTGCTCGCCACCCGGGTTGTCGATCTGCTGCGCGGCACGGCTGAACTGACCGTGGCCGGTGCGTTGGACGCCAGGCTGGAGGGGGTCAAGGACGCTGATCGCACGCTCACGCGGATTGCCTCACGCGGCGCGGCCGCGACAGCTGTCGGCGGCGGGCTCTCCACGCTCGCCTGCGGGCTGACCGTGGTGCTCGCCGCCATGGCCGGGGTGCGGGCGGTCGGCGACGGCAGCCTCTCAGGGGTGGCCCTCGCGGTCGTCGTCCTCACCTCCCTCGCCGCTTTTGAAGCGGTGACCGGGCTGCCCCTGGCGGTGCAGTACCGCCAGCGCGTCAAGCGCAGCGCCGAACGGGTCTATGAGGTCCTGGACGCGCCCGAACCCGTGGTGGAGCCGACCTCACCCGCGGCGAGTCCAGCGACGGCCTTCCCTCTTGAGGTGAGGGGGCTGCGGGCGCGGTACGCGGAAGGGGATCGGGACGCGCTCGACGGTCTCGACCTGACCCTCACCGCCGGTAAGCGGATCGCCGTCGTCGGCCCTTCGGGCTCGGGGAAGACCACCCTGGCCCAGGTGCTGCTTCGGTTCCTGGACGCCCGGGAGGGGACGTACAGCCTCGGTGGTGTCGCGGCCAAGACCCTGGACGGGGACGACGTTCGCCGGTTCGTGGGGCTGTGCGCGCAGGACGCCCATCTCTTCGACAGTTCCGTACGGGAGAACCTCAAGCTCGCCCGTACCGATGCGACCGATGGGGAACTGCGCCAGGCACTCGCGCAAGCTCGGCTGCTGGAGTGGGTGGATGCGCTGCCCCATGGCCTCGACACCCTCGTGGGGGAGCATGGAGCACAGCTCTCCGGTGGGCAGCGGCAGCGACTGGCGCTGGCCAGGGCGCTGCTGGCGGGCTTCCCCGTGCTGGTGCTCGACGAGCCGGCCGAACACCTCGACCTGGAGACCGCGGATGCCCTCACCGCCGATCTCCTGGCGGCAACCGCTGGACGGACGGCGCGCGGGGCGGCAACCGTGTTGATCACCCATAGGCTCCATGGGCTCACGGAGATCGACGAGATCATCGTCCTGGAGGACGGACGGGCGGTTCAGCGCGGCACCTACGCGGATCTGATCTCCGTGGAGGGGCCGTTGCGACGGATGTGGGAGCGGGAGCGAGCCGGGGATCAGCTGGGGGCGCGGCTGGCGATGGCCGCCGGATGATCCCTTTGCCGAGATGAGGAGTGCTTCGGGGCGCAGCTCCGCGGGAGGGAACTGCCGGAGCCGACCGAACTCGGTAGAGCCCACGGTGAGTGGGGAGCGCGGGTGGGGAGTAGACCGAGCGGCTCGACTCCGGTGAGGCAGCCGACGGTGTCGATGACACGGCTGCCGAAGCGCCGCCCTGGATGAACGGGGTCGGATGGATCAGGGGGGATGAACGGGATCGGACGGATCAGGCGGCGCCCGGTGAAACGGTGCCGGGGCCGCTCGTCTGAGCAGGTCAGGGGCCCGCTCAGGCTCCCTTGGGAACCTGCCTCCCGCCCAGCTAACTTTCCTCACGAAATAGGAATTACTAGTCTCAAGGGTATGAACGTGGACCCTGAGGATTCCAAGGACCCGCTCGAAGCCGCAACACGGGCCACTCGCAGCCTTCAGGGGCTATCAACCGAGTTGACCGCCCGGGTCCCCCAGCTACTGGAAGCCATGCGCTCGGTCGGTACCGGTCTGGAACTGCACTCCACGCTCGACCGGATCTGCGAGACCGCAGCCGAACTGGCGAATGCGCGCTACGCCGCCATCGGAGTTGTGGACGAGGAAGGCATGGGCCTCTCCGACTTTGTGACCTATGGCGTCGGCGACACCGTGGCCGAGCGGATCGGCCATCGCCCTGACGGCCACCGTGGACTGCTCGGAGCGCTCATCCATGATCCAGCCCCCGTCAAACTCGCCGATCTCTCCTCTGACCCGAGGTTCGCCGGATTCCCGGCCGGTCATCCCCCGATGCGGACCTTCCTCGGAGTGCCCATCCGGGTTCAGGGGGAAATCTTCGGCAACCTCTATCTCACGGAGAAGAACGACGGCGCCGAGTTCAATGACTACGACCTCCATATGGTGCGCGTGCTGGCCACCGAGGCCGGGATCGCCATCGGCAATGCCCGGCTCTACGAGGCGGCCCGCCAGCGTGAACGGTGGATCGATGGCTCGGTCGCCGTCACCACCGCACTGCTCTCCGGCGGTGACGCCGATGACGCCCTCACCGTCGTGGCCGAACAGGCCCGCAGGCTCGCCGACGCGGCTGCCGGGATCGTGATGCTGCCAGCCGCGGAGGGCGGCCTGGAGATCGTCGCCGTCTCCTCGGCCCAGTCGGTCAACTCGCTGGGTGCGGTCGTACCCGTGGAGAGTCCCGTGGTCGCCAAGCTGCTCGCCGGAGAGGCGGTCTTCATGGCGGACGCGGCCACCGATCCTCGGGTGATCACCAGACTGGCCGCACGTTATGGGCCCAGCATGATGCTGCCCCTGCAGAGCGGTGGACGAGTGCTGGGGGCGCTCGCCACTCCACGGGCACGGGGCGCACGTCAGTTCAGCGAGGCCGAGCGGACCCTGGCCACGCAGTTCGCCGCTCAGGCCGCCCTGGCGCTGATCATGGCGGAGGCCCAGCGGGACCGGGAGCGGCTAGCGGTCTACGAGGACCGGGACCGGATCGCCCGCGATCTGCACGATCTGGTGATTCAGCGGCTGTTCGCCACCGGGATGATGTTGGAGGGCGCACAGCGCCGGTCTGAGGTGCCCGCGGTCCAGGACGGGGTCGGCAAGGCGGTCGATGAACTCGATGTGACCATCCAGGAGATCCGTACCGCCATCTTCGCGCTTCAACAGGGTCCGGCCGAGGCCCCCTCAGGGCTGCGGACCCGGGTACTGCGGGAGATCAACATGGCGGCCGTCCCGCTCGGTTTCAAGCCGGGGCATCGCTTCCACGGGCCGGTGGACACCGTCGTCAGCGAGCTCACCGGCAAGAACCTGATCGCGGCGCTGCGCGAAGCCCTCTCCAACGCCTTCCGCCATGCCCAGGCGTCCCATATCGACGTGGTCGTCGACGCCACCGTCAAACTGCCCGACGGCAGGGACGGGGTACGGCTCACCGTCGCCGACGACGGGGTGGGCATCCCCTCCGGCGGGCGCCGCAGCGGACTGCGGAATCTGGCGCGGCGGGCCGAATCGCTCGGCGGCATGAGCATCTG
The DNA here is from genome assembly GCF_023701525.1 of Streptomyces albipurpureus. GTDB lineage: Bacteria > Actinomycetota > Actinomycetes > Streptomycetales > Streptomycetaceae > Streptomyces > Streptomyces albipurpureus. Next base: position 127,478 of record NZ_JAMQAW010000030.1, on the reverse strand, counting down.
CGAGCCGGGCATCGGGGAGGACGGGCAGGGGACGACCGTACGGTGGGAAGCTCCCCTGTGAGGAACCCCCGGCATGAACGCACTGCTGCATAAACGCACTGCGCCACCCGTCGGCTCCGTCTCGGAGGGCTGACGGTGGCCGCTGGTCCAGGTGGCGGTACGACACGGGCAGGTACCAGGATTCCCGTCCGAACCGGGTGACGATCCCGGCATGTGCGGAAAACGCTCAGGAATTGCCGGCCGGTCACCGATCGGGCCGGTGGTGGCGGGCGCGCTGCTGCTGGTGGTGCTCTCACCGTCGGCCGCCACGGCCTCCGACGGTCCGGAGATCCCGGCCAGTGCCCAGGTGGTACGGCTGTATGAGAAGGCCGCTCGGGCCACCGCCGCCTATGAGCGAGGACGGCGTGCCGCCGACGCCCAACAGGTGATCGCGGCCAGGCTTCAGGCCCGCCTCGATCACCGTCGGCAAGAACTCACCACGACCCGGGACGCCATGGGGGCGGTCGCCCGGGCCCAGTACCGTACGGGCGGTCCGCTCGCCTATCTGGCCCGGCTACTGGCGGCGGAGAACCCCGAGGAACTGCTGCGCGGCCGCCGCTACGCGCGGCAGGCCGAGGACGTCGTCAGCCGACTCCTCGAACAGGCCCGACAGGCGGAACGACGGCTCTCCACCGCCCAACTGCGAGCCCAGTCGGCCTGGCGCGATCTCGAACGCCGTCGGGCACTGCTGGCCGCGGCGAAACAGCGCATCGAGACCTCGTTGGAGACAGCGCAATGGACGCTCCAGGGTGAGGCGGATCGCCGGGTGGCCGCCGGCTCCTGTCCGGGCGCGGTAGGCCTCGATCGGCGTGTTGATGCCTCGGCGCGGGCCGCCTGGGTGGCTCCCGTCGCACGGTACGAACTGTCCGCGGGCTTTGCCAGCGCGGGGGAGCGTTGGGCGAGCCGTCACACCGGTCAGGACTTCGCCGTGGACATCGGTGAACCGGTCCGCTCGGTGGGTGCTGGTCGGGTGGTGTCGATTTCCTGTGGCGGGGCCTTCGGGATCGAGATCGTCGTACAGCATCCGGGCGGCTACTACACCCAGTACGCGCATCTGGCATCGGTCACCGTCGACCAGGGTGAGCGGGTGGTCGCGGGTCAGTGGATCGGCCTGGCGGGCACGACGGGAAACTCGACCGGGCCGCATCTGCACTTCGAGGTGCGGCTCACGCCCTATCTCGGGTCCAGCGTCGATCCGGCCAGTTGGCTACGGGAACACGGCGTGCAGCTGGTGCCGCCCACGGCCGACCTCACGCCTCGGGCCGAGGCCACCCCTCGGGCCGAGCCGGTCGGTCCCGTTGGCTCCGCGCCTCCCACCGGAGCGGCCAAGCCGACGCGACCGGACGGCAAGGGGCCAGCCGGCGCTGGGGGAGCCCATGCCATGCGAGACGCCTTGAAGGCCAGCCCATCAGCCCCGTCCGCACCTGCTGGGGTGGCGCCCCAGGGCAGCCCCTAGCCCTGCGCGGCCATAGGCGAGCACATCGAGGGGGCGCTGCCTCAGGCCTTGGGCAGATGGAGGTCGCGCAGGATCTGCTCGATGATGATCGCAACCCCGTCCTCGTTGTTGGCGGCGGTCCGCCCGGAGGCCGCCGCGATCACATCCGGATGGGCGTTGCCCATGGCGTAGGAGGTGCCCGCCCAGTTCAGCATGTCCACATCGTTGGGCATATCGCCGAACGCGACGACCTCATCGGCGGAAATGCCGCGCTCGGCGCAGCACAGCGCCAGGGTGCTGGCCTTGCTCACACCCAGACCGCTGACCTCCAGCAGTGCGGACGGGCTGGAGCGGGTGAGCGATGCCAGCTCACCGGCGGCGGTACGGGCCAGGGTGAGGAAGGCGTCAGGCTCCAGCTCACGGTGGCGTGCGAGCAGCTTGATGACGGCGGAAGCGGGATCGGACTCATCTTCGCGGAGCAGATCCTCGGCGCTGGCCACTGTGGAGGCACGGTCGAGGAAGTACGGCGGGGGATAGTCCGGCTCATGGTGGAAGCCGGTGGTGGTCTCGATGGCGAAGGTCACCCCGGGGGTGGCAGCGCGCAGCGCCTGGACGACGGTGAGGGCGACGGCCCGATCCAACGGGCGGACATCGAGCAGCTTGCCGCCTGCCCGCAGATCCACCACGGCTGCGCCATTGGCACAGATCGCCAAGCCGTGGCCGTGGACGTGCTCGCTGACGACATCCATCCAGCGAGCGGGTCGGCCAGTGACGAAGAAGACCTCGATCCCGGCCTCTTCCGCATCGGCGAGGGCGGCGATGGTGCGCTCCGAGACGGTCTTGTCATCGCGCAGCAGAGTGCCGTCCAGATCGGTGGCGATCAGCCGGACGGCTGCGGGCAGCTGACGGGTATCGGTAGCTGAGGTCACTGCCCCATTCTCCCGTATGACTCGCACGGGCGTGCGGAAGGGCGCACATTTGAGGGAGCGATTGAGGGGTTGGAGAGTTAAAGGGGTGGTCAGACGAGTGCAGAGGGGCGCACGAGGGGCGCGGGAGGTCGATGGGGTGCCACTCGATGGTTGCTTATGGGTGATACACGCGGATAGCTAGCCATCTGGTGTTCGATAAGGGATAGCCGCTGTTTTGTCGCGCTCCACTCTCCGCTGGCCACGCGGTGGCCCGTCCTCTCGAATGTGCCGGAAGCAGGCCGCCGCGCTTCCCGTGGGCGCCTTGCCGATGCGCCGTGGGCTCGTACCGCGCGGTTCGCCCGGGAGCGGGAAGTCGGGCTGACCACCTGTCCCCGGTGACCTTCAGCCTTCCGAGTCCTGGGAACTTCTGGATCCCACTCCCTGACCAAGCTCCGCAGAGGAGCGGTGGACTGGTGGGTCGTGGACCCGGCGCCGGTAGCCGGTGGCCGGAGGGCCGGTGCGAAGGCCGGCCACTGGGCCCAGTGGCCGGGAGGCCGAGGCGGTACCGGAAGGCTTCTCGGGCTCTGCCCCGGGCTCGCCCGATCAGGTGTGTGCACCTTCAGAAGGTGGGGTACCCACCCAGGTGGTGGTCCCCGTACGCTCGAACCATGCGTTTGAGCACCGTGATCCTCCCCATCCGTCCCTGGCATGACGGTGGCCGTGATGAGTGGCTATGGGCCGAGCAGCTCGGCTTCCACACCGCGTACACCTACGACCATCTGTCGTGGCGCACGTTTCGTGACGGACCCTGGTACGGCGCGCTGCCCACGCTGACCGCGGCTGCTGCCGCCACCGGGCGGATACGTCTGGGCACGCTGGTGACCTCGCCGAACTTCCGCCACCCCGTGACCCTCGCCAAGGAACTGATGTCGTTGGACGACATCTCCGGTGGCCGGTTCACCCTGGGCATCGGCGTGGGCGGGAAGGGCTTCGACGCCACGGCGCTGGGGCAGCAGGCCTGGACTCCAAGGGAACGGGCCGACCGGTTCGAGGAATTCCTCCCGCTGCTGCACCGGCTGCTGACCGAGGACTCCCTCAGCCACGAGGGCGACTTCTACTCGGCGGTGGAGGCCCGCAACATCCCGGGCTGTGTGCAGCGTCCCCGCCTGCCGTTCGCGGTGGCCGCGACCGGGCCGCGCGGGATGCGGCTTGCCGCCCGGTATGGCCAGGCGTGGGTGACCACCGGGGACCCAGCGATCTTTGAGACGGGTACCCCCGAGGACTCCCGTATGGCGTTGCGGGGGCAGCTCGACCGGCTGGGCAAGGCATGTGCGCAGGCCGGGCGGGATGTGGATGAGCTGGAGAAGGTTCTGCTCACCGGCTTCACACCGGACCGGGGGGCGCCCCTTGAGTCCGTCGACGCCTTTGTGGACTTCGCGGGGAGGCATATCGAGCTCGGCTTCACGGAACTGGTGATCCATGCTCCGATCCCGGACTCGGACTTCGCGGTGGACCGGACGGTCTTCGAACAGATCGCCACCGAGTCCCTGGCCCAGCTTGGTTTGCCCGCGCAGTCCGCTGATTCGCCCGCCCCGGCCGGTGACCCGGGTCGACAGGGTCAACCCGCTCCGCTCGGAGGCTGACCGCTTCGACCGCTGGCCGGTGCCGTCCGTCCGGCATGGGCTGCGGTCTTCACCGATTCGGAGGCTGACCTCTTCGACCTCCGAGCCGTGCCGTCGACAGGGCATGGGACTGCCGTCTTCTCGATGTCCCTGGTCGGCTGTCGGTGGGTGCGGCCCGGTTACTGGGCCTGGCCGCATCCAGCGCCGCCAGGCCCGCGGTGGCATCGACCCCATCGGAGGGACCGCGGGGCCGGCCCGGGATTTGGTGGTGGGCCGGACTATGTCCCGGGAAGCCGTAGATACTCCGGTGGGACCCCGTCGGTGAGCCAGACTCCGTTGGCGCTGACAAAGAAGACATGGCCTGCCCCGTGCATGGCCCGAGTGTCCACGCAGAGCACGATGGGACGCCCTCGTCTGGCGCCGACCCGTGTCGCCGTCTCGCGGTCGGGTGACAGATGTACATGGTGGCGGTCCATGGGACGGAGCCCCTCCGCCCTGATCGCCGTCAGACGGGCGGCGACGGTGCCGTGATAGAGGTACGCGGGCGGTTCGGCCCTTGGCAGTTCGAGATCCACCTCGACGGTGTGTCCCTGGTTGGCGCGGATACGGGGACCGTCGATGGTGAAGCGACGCTTGTCATTGACGGCGACGACATGGTCCAGCTCGGCTCGGGTGAAGGGAAAACCGTGTCCGGCTGCCGCTTGCATCAGCTCCGCAACCGTCACCCAACCGTTGGCATCGAGGGCGATGCCGATGCGCTCGGGTTGGTGACGCAGATGCCTGGACAGGTACTTCGACACCTTTACCGTGCGACGCTCATCGGGGGGCCACCCTCCTCGGCCACTGTTCGCCGGTACGGACTCCGCTTCTGGGCTTGCTGAGAGGGCGCTTTCGGCCTTCCCTTTCGATCGGGGAGCCCATGACTCTTTCGGTTGGGCGCCCGGCGTTCCCCGCCGGGGGCCAGTTGGTCTGCTCATAAGGCCCAGAGTGAACCTCTTCCCGTTGTGATCGCTACCGAAATTTTCCTAGGCCAGAGGTTTGATCCACAGTCAACTTGACTTATCCACAGTGTATTTGGCGATTCTGTGGACAACTGGATTATGAATGAGGCTCCTTGGCCAAAGTCTTACTCCTGTAGGGGTTTTGCGGTCAGCGCATCCAACGCCCTTCCCTGGAGCTCCCGTTCAGTAGCGGCTGCAATGAATGCGGAGACACTGTCATTGCCGACAAGGCTCTGTACCGCCTGAATTGTGGCTGCCGGGAGGAGTACGGGACGGGGGTCCTGGTGCATCGGCGGAGTGCCCTCCGGGTTCAGATGGTGCCGAAGGTGCCGGGTGGCGAACATCCGCATAGCTCGGGCCAGTTCAGCGTCGACCGTGTGCTGAGCCAGTGGACGGAGTCGTCTGACGAGCTCTGCCAATTCGGCGGCGGCCGTGTCCGTGGGCGGGTGGTGATCCAGATAGCGGGAGAAGACATGCTCGGTGGTGAACTCAAGGAAACGGGAGGCCATGTGCTCCACCTGGACGCGAAGTTCTCTGAGATGCACCGAGATTGCCACCAAGGGCAAACCGGCGGCATGCAACTCCACCGCCACCGAGAGCTCTTGGGGGCTGGGAACGATGAACTCACCCTCCCTGCCCGGCAGTGGTTCTATCACCCCAAGCTCCACCGCCTCAGCGATGGCCGCCTCATCCGCCATCCCGCCGAACCTCTCGATGAGCTCATCCCGGGTGGTCCGGGCCGGCAACTCATCCGTCCAAGGCCCCTGTACTTCGGCGACGAGCCCCAACACTCCGCCCAGCCCGCGTCCGGTATCCCAGGCTTCCAGCAACTCCTTGATGGAGGCGAGGGTGTAGCCACGGTCGAGGAGGTCCGCTATCCGGTGCAGCCGGGTCAGATGGGCGGGGCCGTAGACATTGGAGCGACCGCGCCGCTCCGGCTTCGGGAGCAGCCCGCGGTCCTGATAGGCGCGGATGGTCCGGACCGTGGCACCGCTGTGGTGTGCCAGGTCCTCGATCCGATACTCAGTGACCTGCTGGCCCGCTGGCTGTGCTGACTCCTCTGGCACGCCCGCCTCCTCGATGACAGACCATGGCAAGCCGAGACGATCTGGCTCACCACCTAGGGCAGATGGCTCGGCTCTCCTTCTCTGGTTCGACGGAGTTCATCGAACTCCTCGCGGCGAACGCTGTGACCGGCGCTCACGAGTGGATGGGCCCCTACCCGTGTGACTCCGCCCCGGACCTCCTCTCCGGAGCCCGATCACTTCGACCCCGGGCCGGCTGACTGCTCTCTTCGCGTCCGAGAGGCCTCAGCGGACCTCATAGCGGCGGCTCCAGTCGTGCGATCCGCCGTAGCACTCCAGGAGCGAACCGGGACAGCAGCTGTGCGCCTCGGGCCTCGGGCGTCACCGGCACCACCGCTTCATTGCGCAGAGTGGCCCGCAGCACCGCTTCGGCGACCCTCTCCGGTGGGTAGTTCCGCAGTCCGTACCAGCGGGTCGATCGTTCGCGCAGCCGCTGCTGTTCTGCTTCATCGACGCCGGCGAAACGCGCGGTGGACGTGATGTTCGTATGGACGAAGCCGGGGCAGATCGCCGACACTCCGATGTCCTGCTGGGACAACTCCGCCCGTAGACACTCGCTGAGCATCAGCACGGCCGCCTTGGACGTGCTGTAGGCGGGCAGGGACTTCGACGGTTGGTAGGCGGCCGCGGAAGCGATGTTGACGATGTGACCGCCCTGACCACGCTCCGCCATCTGCCGGCCGAAGAGCCGACAGCCATGGATGACGCCCCAGAGATTGACGTCAAGCACGTCCTTCCACTCCTGTGGAGTGGTCTTGAGAAACGGTCCGGACAAACCGATACCCGCGTTGTTGATCAGGATGTCCACCACGCCGTACTCGGCGGCGACCCGCACGGCCAGCTTCTCCATGGCTTCCGCATCGCTGACGTCCACCACCTCGGCCCAGGCATCAGGCGCACCGATCAGCCGGGACAGCTCAGCCGTGCGCTCCGCTCCCTCCGCGTCCCGATCCACCGCCACGATCCGGGCGCCGGCTTCAGCGAAGGCGAAGGCCGTGGCCCGCCCAATGCCACTGGCCGCACCGGTCACCAGGACCAACTGCCCGCCAAACCGCTCGGTGTAAGGCTTTTGGGACATCGCCTTCCGTCGGGTTGCTCGGGTTGCTCGGGTTGCTCGGGTTGCTCGGGTTGCTCGGGTTGTTTCGGGGGTGACTGAAGCCCTGCCCCCCGGAGTGCTGATCGCCTTCTCCTGCGCCAGGGTGAAATCGGCGATCCAGGTGGACACCTGGTCGGGCCGGGTGCGGGGAACCCAGTGCTTGGCCGGCAGGGTCCGCCTGGTCAGCTCGGGCACCCAGCCGGAGAGATCGTCGAAGAGTCGCTCGGACAGGAAGTCATCGCGAGTGGGGGTGATCAGCTGGACCGGCACCTGCGCGTACGCGTCCGTCCGTGGACGGCTCAAGCGGCTGCGGACATTGTCCCGATAGAGCCAGGCGCCATGAGCCGCGTCCTCGGGGAGTGACGCGGTCGGATAGCCGTCCCGGGGCAGTCCCTCAGCCCGCCGGACCATCGAAGGCCACCTCTTGCCCAGCGGCCCCCGCCAAGCGAGCTCCGGCAGTACGGGGATCTGTAGCAGATACACATACCAGGACCTGGCTCCCTGGCCGAGGAACTGGGCTACGCGACGGGGAGTGGGCCGGGTCAGCCGCTTCTTGAGCCAGTGGCCGAAGTGATCCAGGGAAGGGCCGGAGATCGAGGTGAAGGATGCGATACGGCCTTCGGTGCGCTGGACGGTCACAAACTCCCATGACTGGACCGAACCCCAGTCATGGCCCACCAGATGGACGGGTCGGTCGGGGCTCACCGCGTCGGCGACCGCCAGAAAGTCATCCGTCAGCTTCTCCAGGGTGAAACCGCCCCGCAGCGGCTTGGGCGCCGACGAACGGCCGTGCCCCCGTACGTCGTAGAGCACCACATGGAAGCGGTCGGCCAGTCGCTCGGCGACTTCGGCCCACACCTCCTTGCTGTCCGGGTAACCATGGATGAGGACCACCGTGGGATGCGCGGGGTCACCCAGCTCGGCGACGCACAGCTCGATCCCGCCCGTATGGACCCGGCGCTCCCGCGCTCCCTTGAGGCTCACGCCTGCTCCCATTCCGTTCAACTCTGTGTCCGCCCACCGCGGAGTGCTGCCGCGGGGGCGCTGGTCCGATCCATCAGCACCGTCCGTAGGCCCGTATGCCCGGCGTTGACAGAACCGTTCGGTCAGGGGCCCCAGCGCCGCACATGGGGCAGATCGTCGTCCAGCCAGAACGCGCTCTGCTCCGGGTCCCTGGAGTCGGTGATCACCAGAAGCTCCTCGAACTTCACTCCCGTGCCCCGAAAACCGAGGTGCGGTTCGACCGCCCAGAGCCCCGCCCTGGGAGGATGATCAGAGAACGCATGGGGGCTCCAGAGCGGTGACCAGCCCTCCCGGTGCCCGTGGAGAGCATCACCGAGCAAGCCCTTGAGCGCCTGGGCGCCAAACCCGAAGAAGGTGGGTGACCAGCGCTGCTCCCGCACCGTGCCGACCTTGTGGGCGATCACACCAAAGGGATAGGCGCGATGTCGGTTGGCGTACCCCTGGCGGACCATGAGCCGGTCCACGGACTCATAGATCTCGCGCAGTGGACGCCGCTCCCGCACTTCGCGCAGGATCAACTCGCGATGCGCCTGAAGATCGGCGAGCATCCGGTCATGCAGGGGGCTCGACCCCAGACAGCCCGAGTATCCGACGTCCGCGGTGAAGCCTCTGTGGACAGGGGCCATATCCAGGATGAAGGGCATCCCCGGCTCCAACGCGCGATGGGTGGGGAAGAACTGGAACGGTAGACGAAAGTCGGTGAAGGCCGTGCGGTCGCCGAACCAGGCGAACGGGAGATGCAACCAGTCCCGCACACCCCGCTCGCGCAGCCACTCCCGCTGCATCCGTGCCGCCTCGCGCTCCGTGACACCAGGTCTGAGCTGTGCCGCGACCGTCTCCGCACATTCATACGCGAGGCGCTGCACAGCCCTGAACCCCTCCAACCGCGAGGTCAGTTCACTTCCCACAGCGAAAGTCATGCCGACACCCCCTCCGAGCCGATAGCAGTACGCAGCCGTAACTTCACACTGATGAATGTGACAATGACCAGCGGCTGCGTCAAGGCCCCGCCTGCGCCTGTGGATAACTCGGCCCCTGACGTCAGCCGCGCCCATGCCGCTGGCACGGCACTTTGGTCCGGGCCGGCTGTCCTCTTTGGTATCGACCCCTACTGGCCCGTCCCCCTGGAGTCGGACATCGATCCAGCCGTCAGGGCTGACGCCTGAGGTATTTCACGCCACTACCGTCGGAACGTGACTGTGATCGCGACCGAAAGCCTGAGCATGCGGTTCCCCAGGGTGACCGCTCTTGACCGGCTCTCCTTGGACATCGGACCGGGTGTGACCGGTCTGGTGGGTGCCAACGGAGCCGGCAAGTCCACATTGATCAAGATCTTGCTGGGCCTCTCCCCCGCCACGGAAGGCCGGGCCGCTGTGCTCGGACTCGACGTCGCCACCAGTGGCAGCGCCATCCGTGAGCAGGTGGGCTATATGCCCGAGCACGACTGCCTGCCGCCCGATGTGTCGGCCACCGAGTTCGTCGTCCATATGGCGCGCATGTCCGGGCTGCCGCCGACCGCTGCCCGGGAGCGGACCGCGGACACCCTGCGGCACGTGGGCCTGTACGAGGAGAGGTACCGCCCCATCGGCGGCTACTCGACGGGCATGAAACAGCGGGTCAAGCTCGCCCAAGCCCTGGTCCACGACCCCAAACTGGTACTCCTGGACGAGCCGACCAACGGCCTCGACCCGGTCGGCCGGGACGAGATGCTCGGCCTGATCCGCCGTATCTACACCGACTTCGGCATATCGGTCCTGGTCACCTCGCACCTCCTCGGCGAGTTGGAGCGCACCTGTGACCATGTCGTCGTCATCGACGGCGGCACCCTGCTGCGTTCCAGTTCCACCAGCGACTTCACCCAATCCACCACCACCCTCGCGGTCGAGGTCACCGACACCGACGAGCACCCCGACGGAACCTCCGTACTGCGCAAACGGCTGACCACCGCCGGACTCACCCTCCACGCGGGAGTGGAGGACGGACTGCCCGGAGCCGGCCACATCCTGCTCGTCGAGGCGGCGGGCGAGGAGACATACGACATCGTGCGCGACACCGTCGCGGACTTGGGCCTGGGACTCGTACGAATGGAACAGCGGCGCCACCACATCGCCGAAGTCTTCCGCCCCACCGCGACAGAGACCGCGACCAGGGGCACGGGGCAGGTCACGGAGGTGCAAGCCCGATGAGCACACAGAAAGCGCAGCACCCGCAGGCCCCCGCGGCCACGCGCATCCACAACATCGGCTACCGCAACTACGACGGTCCACGGCTCGGCCGCGCCTATGAACGCCGCGCGCTCTTCTCGCAGTCCCTGCGCGGCGCCTACGGACTGGGCCGGTCGGCCAAGTCCAAGGTGCTGCCCATGATCCTCTTCGCTGTCATGTGCCTGCCGGCAGCGATCATGGTCGCGGTCGCCGTCGCCACCAAGTCCGGCAAGCTCCCCGTGGAGTACACCGCATACGCGATCATGACCCAGCCGATCATCGGGCTCTTCCTGGCCTCTCAGGCCCCGCAGTCCGTCTCACGCGATCTGCGGTTCAAGACCATGTCGCTGTACTTCTCCCGCCCGATCGAGCGCAGCGACTATGCGCTCGCCAAATACGGCGCGATGGCCTCCGCGCTCTTCATCCTCACCGCCGCACCCCTGGTCGTCCTCTATGTGGGCTCGCTGCTCGCCGAGATGGACTTCACCGACCAGACGAAGGGCTTCGCCCAGGGCATGGTCTCCGTCACTGTCCTCTCCGTCCTCTTCGGCGGGATCGGCCTGGTGCTGGCAGCGCTCACCCCGCGCCGCGGCTTCGGAGTGGCGGCCGTCATCGCCACACTGACCATCAGCTACGCCGCCGTCTCCCTCATCCAGGAGATCGCCCGGGCAAACGACTCGGAGGGCGTGATCCAGTGGTTCGGCCTCTTCTCGCCCGCCTCGCTCATCGACGGCTTCCAGACCGCGTTCCTGGGCGCCTCCTCAGCCTTCCCGGGTGGGGCGGGTCCTGACGTCGGCGTGGGCGTGGTCTATCTGCTGGCCGTCTCCGGACTCATCGTCGGTTCGTACGCCGTTCTGATGCTCCGCTACCGAAAGGTCGGGCTGTGACCACCATCTCCATCGAGCACACCTCACGGTGGTTCGGAAACGTCGTGGCCGTCAATGACGTCTCCATGACCATCAGCCCGGGGGTCACCGGTCTACTCGGGCCCAACGGCGCCGGAAAGTCCACCCTGATCAATATGATGGGCGGCTTCCTGGCTCCCTCCACCGGGAGCGTCACCCTGGACGGCCAGCCGATCTGGCGCAATGAGTCCGTCTACCGCCAGATCGGTGTCGTACCCGAGCGGGAAGCGATGTACGACTTCCTCACCGGGCGGGAATTCGTCGTCGCCAACTCCGAGTTGCAGGGGCTCGGCGCGCGAGAGGCCCAAGAGGCCCTTGCCACGGTCGAGATGGAGTACGCCCAGGACCGCAAGATCGCCACGTACAGCAAGGGCATGAGGCAGCGGGTGAAGATGGCGTCCGCGCTGGTCCACAACCCCTCGGTGCTCCTGCTGGACGAGCCGTTCAACGGTATGGACCCACGTCAGCGGATGCAACTGATGGACCTGCTGCGCCATATGGGCGCCACCGGTCGGACCGTGCTGTTCTCCTCGCACATCCTGGAGGAGGTCGAGCAACTCGCCTCGCACATCGAGGTCATCGTCGCCGGCCGGCATGCGGCGTCCGGTGACTTCCGCAAGATCCGTAGATTGATGACGGACCGCCCGCACCGCTACCTCGTGCGGTCGAGCGACGACCGTGTGCTCGCCGCCGCGCTGATCGCGGACCCCTCCACCGCGGGTATCGAGGTGGATCTCGCCGAGGGCGCGCTGCACATCCAGGCCATCGACTTCGGTCGGTTCACCGAACTCCTCCCGCGGGTCGCCCGGGAGAACTCCATTCGACTGCTCACGGTCTCGCCGTCGGACGAGTCCCTTGAATCAGTCTTCTCCTACCTCGTAACGGCCTGAAAGGAGCTGTGACGTCCATGTACAACCCCACAGTCGCCCGGCTCACCTATCGGGCCGTCCTCGGCAGGCGCCGGGCTGCGATCCTCTTCATCCTGCCCGCGCTGCTGCTGCTCATCGCCACTTCCGTCCGTATCTTCGTCGGCCCGGACGACCAGATCGCCGCGGATCTCCTCGGCGGGTTCGCCATCGCCGCGATGGTGCCCCTGATCGGAGTGATCGCGGGCACCGGCGCCATCGCCCCCGAGATCGACGATGGATCGATCGTCTATCTACTCGCCAAGCCGGTGAAGCGATCGACGATCATCTTCACCAAGTTGATCGTCGCGATCGCCGTGACCATGGCCTTCTCGGCGATACCGACACTGATCGCCGGATTCATCCTCAACGGCAATGGCCAGCAGGTCGCGATCGCCTACACCGTGGCCGCGCTGGTCGCCTCCATCGCCTACAGCGCGCTGTTCCTCCTGCTCGGGACCGTCAGCAGGCACGCGGTGGTCATCGGGCTCATCTACGCCCTGGTGTGGGAGGCCCTGTTCGGCAGCCTGGTGCCCGGCGCGCGCACCCTGAGTGTGCAGCAGTGGTCCCTGGCGCTCGCCGAGAAGATCGCCACTGAGGGGCTGATCGGTTCGGACGTCGGGCTGCCGCTGGCGGTATCGCTGCTGCTGGGTGTCACGGTGGTGGCCACCTGGTACGCGGGTCAGAAGCTGCGAGTGCTGAAGCTCGCGGGCGAGGAGTAAGGGGACTGACAAACCCCCCTGAGGTCCTTGCGCAGTGGATCGGCCCCCGTCCGGTGATATCCGGTGGACGGGGGCTGATCCATGAGGGCGCCCGACCCGGTACGGGTGAGTCCAGGGTGTCCGTATGGACCTTCGGTCCTAGACCCTTCATCCTCCCCGGCTGGTTCCCTTGCCCGATACCGATCCCCCAACTCCCGCCTACCGTCGTCGACATGACCAAAATCGGATTCATCGGTACGGGAAATGTCGCACGCGCTGTAGCCATCCAGGCAGCGGCGGTGGGCCACGACGTGGTGTTCGGATCGCGTGATCCGGACCGTAAGAGGGACCTTGACCTGCCCGTTGTCTCTCTTGCTGAGGCCATCGACCACAGCGACATCGTCGTCAACGCCACCCCCGGCACCGAATCCCTCGCCCTGCTGACGCCCTTTGGGCCGAAGCTCGCGGGAAAGGTGCTCCTGGACATCGCCGTCGGGCTCACCGAGAGCTGGGATCTCGCCCACCCCAACTCCAGCATCGGCGAACAGATTCAGCAGGCACTGCCGGACACCAAGGTCGTCAAGACCCTCTGCACCATGGATGCCACGGTCATGGTGGCGCCCAACAGCCTCACCGGCCCCAGCACGGTCTTCCTCTCCGGCGACGACGCCGGGGCGAAGACGCAGGTCTCCGCATTCCTGAGGGATCTCGGTTGGACCGACGACACCCAGCTCGACATCGGCGGAATCACCACCTCCCGCGGACAGGAGCATCTTGCGCTGCTGTTCATCGGGGTCGCACAGGCGCTTGACTCGCACACCTTCAACTTCGCCGTGGTGCGGAGTTCGGGGCAGTCTTCCGGCGCTTGACGAGCGGCGGAGGGGCGGCGACGGGGGATGGCCGAGGGCAGAGCGCCGGGGGAGGGCGCCCAGGAAAGGCCGTGGGGGAGAGGCCGTCGGGGAAATCGAGTGGCGCCCAACCGCCGCCGGGGGCACAGTAGTTATATCGGGCGTACGCAGGTACGCCTGATGCCATCAGCCGGGAGAGGAGCGCAACGATGACGGATCACATCAGTCCGAGTCCGTTGAGCTCCCGGCAGGGCAGCGCGGGGCAGATCGCGGAGTAGCCACCCAAGGCTCCGCGGAGTCGCTCACCAGCAGCTGCCCAGGGGGCGGTCGCTTCGAGCGCGCGCAAGCGCGGACCGCCCCCTCCCGGAGGATTGGCCGAGAGGCAAGGCACCGGCTTGCTAAGCCGTGGTCGGGGAATCCCCGCGCGCGTTCGATCCGCGCATCCTCCGCAAGAACGCAGTGATCTTCCGCCGTACGTAGGGCCGTTGGCGATGTGCGCCTGCTGCCGTTCGGCTCCCAGGGCTCCACCATCCAGTCAATGCGATGGGCACAAGATCACGGCCCGTGTCAGCGGTGGCTTCCCGTCCCTACGAGCCCCGGGTCCTCGCAGGGGAGCCCGGGGCATTGCACAAGGGATCCACGGTAGGTCGACGAGCATCGGGCCACCCTCAGCCGACGAGTAGCTTCTCCAGGGTGAGTGCGATGCCGTCGTCCTCGTTGGACTCCGTGACATCGTTGGCGACAGCCTTCAAGGTGTGGTGCGCGTTCGCCATGGCCACCCCGTGGGCCGCCCAACCGAACATGGGGATGTCGTTGGGCATATCGCCGAAGGCGATGGTGTCCGCCGCCCGCAACCCCAGCCGGCGCGCGGCAACGGACAGACCGGTCGCCTTGGACAGCCCCAGCGGAAGGATCTCCACTATCCCGGGTCCCGCCATGACGATGTTCACCAGACCGCCGATCGTCTCGTTGGCGACCCTTGCGAGGGTGTCGTCATCGAGGTCGGGGTGCTGGATGTAGATCTTGTTCAGCGGGGCTGCCCAGAGATCGGCCGCGGACTTCAGCGGACTCACCGGAAGGGGCCCCGCCTGGGCCGCGTACCCGGTGCTGACCAGTACCTCACCTTTGAGACCGTCCCTACTGGCGGCCAACGCCAGGGGCCCGATGGCCGCCTCAAGCTTCGCCAGGGCGATCTCCGCGATACGGCGGTCCAGCGTGAGCGAGGTCAGCAGCCGATGCTCCCCCGCGTGGTAGACCTGGGCACCCTGGCCGCAGACCGCGAGCCCCCGGTAACCAAGATCGTCCAGCACATGCCGGGTCCATGGCACGGATCGCCCGGTGACCACGATATGGGCGGCGCCCGCCGCGGTGGCCGCGGCGAGCGCGGTGCGGGTGCGCTCCGATATGGTCTCGTCGCCACGCAGGAGCGTGCCGTCGAGGTCGGTGGCGATCAGCCGGTAGGGGAAGGTAGCAGCGGGGCTCACTTGGCGGTCGGCTCCAGGGTCTCCCGACCACCGAGATACGGCCGCAGCACCGGAGGCACCCGTACCGAACCGTCGGGTAGCTGGTGGTTCTCCAGGATCGCCACGATCGTGCGCGGTACGGCGCACAGGGTGCCGTTCAGCGTCGAGAGCGGCTGTACCTTCTTGCCGTCCCGCATCCGGATCGACAGCCGGCGGGCCTGGAAGCTGTCGCAGTTCGAGGCCGAGGTCAGCTCGCGGTACTTGCCCTGGGTGGGGATCCATGCCTCGCAGTCGTACTTACGGGTGGCGGAGGCGCCGAGGTCGCCCGTGGCCACGTCGATGACCCGGAACGGCAGCTCCAGCGCCGTCAGCCACTGCTTCTCCCACTCCAGCAGCCGCTGGTGTTCCGCGGCCGCCTCATCCGGGTGGACGTAGGAGAACATCTCGACCTTGTCGAACTGGTGCACCCGGAAGATGCCGCGGGTGTCCTTGCCGTAGGTCCCTGCCTCACGGCGGTAGCAGGGAGAGAAGCCCGCATACCGCAGCGGCAGCTTCTCGGCATCGATGATCTCGTCCATGTGGTACGCGGCGAGGGGGACCTCGGAGGTTCCGACCAGGTAGTAGTCGTCCTTCTCCAGGTGGTAGACGTTCTCCGCGGCCTGGCCGAGGAAGCCCGTGCCCTCCATCGCCCGCGGGCGGACCAGGGTCGGGGTCAGCATCGGGATGAAGCCCGCCTCGGTGGCCTGGGCGATCGAGGCGTTGACCAGCGCCAGCTCCAGCAGGGCCCCGACACCGGTCAGGTAGTAGAAGCGCGAGCCCGACACTTTCGCGCCACGCTCGACGTCGATCGCGCTCAGCGCCTCGCCGAGTTCCAGATGGTCCTTGGCCTTGAAGCCCTCGGCCGCGAAGTCACGGATCGTGCCATGTGTTTCCAGGACGACGAAGTCTTCCTCGCCGCCGACGGGAACATCCTCCTGCACGATGTTCCCGAGCTGGAGGAGCAGCCGGCGGGCCTCCTCGTCGGCCTCGTCCTGGACGGCGTCCGCGGCCTTGACATCGGCTTTGAGCTGCTCGGCCTTCTTCAGCAGCTCCGCGCGCTCTTCGGGCGTGGCCTTGGAAATGAGCTTGCCGAGGGCCTTCTGCTCGGAGCGCAGTTCGTCGAAGCGGAGCCCGGAGGACCTGCGCCGCTCATCGGCGGAGAGCAGGGCGTCGACGAGGTCGACGTCCTCTCCACGGGCGCGCTGGGAGGCGCGAACACGGTCGGGGTCCTCACGGAGCAGGCGAAGGTCAATCACCCCACCAGGCTACCGGTGCCGGGTCGCCGCTCGACCACCGGTTTTCCGTGGTGGCCAGCCGTGACGGGCAGTGACGGCAATGAAAGATATTGAGAGGCTTTTTAGGGCTATTGATGTAATTTGCCGGACTTGTAGATTTTGCGCTCGGGGCCGGTGGGCGCGTCACATAAACGTGCTCACGTTCGCCGGAACGAGCTATCCGGCATGGGTGGGAATTGACTCATATCCCCGCTGTTCTGGGGGACTTGCCTGCTGGTTGTCCACAGGGGCGCGCACTTCTGGAAAGTTATCCACAGGCTGTGTGTGGTCTCTGTGGATCGCTGCGTAGATCGTTCCTCTGGGGGCGCTCGGCTTCAGATGTCTACCGTACAAACCGGCCCTATGTGCCCATATCGGAGGGAATTGCTCGCGCCTAAGAGTTGATCAATGGAATTGAGGTGACGAGTGGGTGGCATGTGTGAGTTGTTGCTCGCCGGACGGAAGGGGTGAGCGAAGGGTAAACGGGCCGATTTGTCGACGGAATGGCGAGGCGTTGTCGACTTGTCCCCAGGTCGAGATGGGTCCCTGTGGATAACTCTGTGGATGATGAAAATCGGCAGGTAGGACTGTTCTGTTTGGTGGAGAGATGCCCCTCTTGGCGTGCGCGATCGACCCATCGGAGCAGGGGCTGCCGGGCATCTGGCGCTCCCCTGGCCTCCGGTCCGGATCGAAGCGAAGCGGATCGCACCGGCAGCATGTTCAGCACGTCCAGCAGGAGAGCCCGTTTCGGCAGCGGGCCGACCTGCCCCTTCCATAGCGGCCGCTTCCATGACGGCCGCCTCTGTAACGGCCGCTTCCGTGACGGCGGTGGATGTCCTGGCCCCGACCATGCCGACGGCTCCGCTGAGCGCCGGGGCGGCGGGAGGGTCAGGCCCGCCCGTCCTGGCAGCGGGTCAGCCAGTCCGAGGCCGCAGTGAAGTCCCTGTCCGATGTCCCCGCTCGGGGCTCTCGCACCTCTGCCGGCGACACGCCCGCGCGGGGATAGGAACCGAGGAACCGCACCTTCGGGCAGATGCGCTTCAGCCCCATCAGCGCCTCGCCGACCCGCCGGTCCGAGATATGGCCTTCCGCGTCCACGGCGAAGCAGTAGTTCCCGATACCGGCTCCGGTCGGCCGGGACTGGATCAGCATCAGGTTGACCCCGCGTACCGCGAACTCCTGGAGCAGCTCAAGGAGCGCACCCGGCTGGTCCTCACCCATCCAGATGACCACCGAGGTCTTGTCGGCCCCGGTCGGGGCTGCCGGCCTGGCCGGGCGGCCCACGAGGACAAAGCGGGTCTCGGCGTTCTCCGCGTCATGGATGTCCGTGACCAGCGGCCTCAGGCCATAGGTCGCCGCGGCGAACTCACCGGCGAATGCGGCGTCGTAACGCCCCTCCTGCACCAGCCTGGCACCGTCCGCGTTGGACGCGGCGGATTCCCAGACGGCGTCCGGCAGATTGGCCGTCAGCCACTGGCGCACCTGCGGCTGGGCGACCGGGTGTCCGGTGACGGTCTTCACCGCGGACAGTTCGGTGCCCGGGCGTACCAGCAGCGCAAAGGCGATCGGGAGCAGTACCTCGCGGTAGATCATCAGCGGCTCGCCCGACGCCAGCTCGTCGAGGGTGGCGGTGACACCGCCCTCCACGGAGTTCTCGATCGGCACGAGGGCCGCTGCGGCCTCTCCATTGCGTACCGCATCGAGTGCGGCGGGCACGGACACCATCGGGACGAGTTCGCGCGTGGCGGCTTCCGGCAGTGTGCGGAGAGCGGCCTCGGTGAAGGTGCCCTCGGGGCCCAGGTACGTGTAGCGCGTGGCGGACATACTCGTCACCCTAATGCGCCGGGGCCGGTCGCCCGGTCCGGTCGGAGACCGGGGCCCTCCGGCGGAGCCCCGGGACGGGGCCGAACCCTGAAGCCCTGGGGCCCAGGCTGACGCGCACCGCTCGCGCAGAGCCCCGAGACCGCTTGATGGCCAACCCCGGTGCCAGCCGGTGCCCCAAGGCGGGGACTGCGCGGACTGAGTCGAACCGGCCGATTGACCCGATCCCGCCCCCGCACGGCTGGACCTCAGGACTCCGGTCTCCTGCTTGGCCGGATCTCAAGGTCCGGACTCCGGTTCCTGGCAAGGCCCGCCTCAAGGTCAGGACTCCAGCAGCCGCTGTCCCACGTACTCGCCCTCCCGCGCCCCGCCCGGTACCGCGTACAGACCGCTCGCCTCATGCCGGATGAACTCCGACAGAGCGTCCCCCCGATCGAGTTTGCGCTGGACGGGCACAAAGCCGCGCAGCGGGTCCGCCTGCCAGCAGATGAAGAGCAGCCCGGCGTCCGGCGTACCGTCCGGGCCGATGCCGTCGTGGTACGAGAACGGGCGCCGCAACATCGCCGCCCCGCCGTTCTGCTCGGGGGCGGAGATCCGGGCATGGGCGTTCTCCCGGATGACCAGCTTCCCGTCGGTGCCTCGCTCATCGAGCGCGAGCTCCGTCGTCTCCTCCCCTCCGGTGAGGGGCGCACCATCGGACTTGCGCCGTCCGATGACCGCCTCCTGATGGTTCAACGACAGTGCTTCCCAATCGTCCAGGAGCATGCGGATACGTCGGACAACCGCGAAGGAACCCCCCGTCAGCCACTCCTGTCCCGACCCGGCGGCCACAAAGATCCGCTGGTCGAAGTCCTGGTCGGATGGCTTGGGATTGTTGGTGCCGTCGACCTGGCCCATCAGATTGCGGGTGGTCATCGGCTGCTCGGTCGCTCCCGGGGAGCGGTTGAACCCGTTCATCTGCCAGCGCACCCGGGCCGTCTTGCCGGCTGCTCGCTGCACCGCGCGCAGCGCATGGAAGGCGACCAGCGCGTCATCCGCGCCGATCTGCACCCAGAGGTCGCCGTGGGAACGCTGGGCGTCCAGCTGGTCGGCGGAGAAGGCGGGCAGCGGATCGAGTCCTTCCGGTCGCCGTGCCACCAGCCCCGTGCGGTCGAAGAAGGTGCGGCCGAAACCGAAGGTCACCGTCGTCGAGGAGGGCCCCGCATCGAGGGCGACACCCGTATCGGCCCCGGCGTGCTCGGCCGTGCGGCCCGCCATCAGCTCGCCCGCCAGCGCTGACCAGCGCCGCATCAGGGCGGTCGCCTCCTTGCGGCCGGCGCTCGGAGCCAGATCGAAGGCGATCAGATGACCGTGGGCCTGCATGGGCGTCGTGATGCCGGGCTGGTGCTTCCCGTGGAAGGCGACCTCACGGGACCCGACCGTCGACAGCGCCGTCGGGGCGTGATCGTCGGTGGCGGAGTGCGCCAGGGCGCCACCCGCCGCCCCCACCGTCAGACCGGCCGCGCCCACGGCGCCCGCGGTGGCGAGGAGCCGTCGTCGGGACGGGCCGTCACCGGCCGCGCGCTGACCCGAAGCGGGCGCTTGGGAGCCCTGACCCGCTTCCGGGTCGGAGGACGGTGTTGAGGCGTTCGCTGCCACCGGGTTCACTCGCTATCAGCCGATCTTCACGTTCTTGTCGACGGTCGTCTGGTCGAAGTCCGAGGTGCGGACGGTCACCTGGACCTGCCAGTCCCCGGGCATCGGGATCTGGACCGACGGCGCGGTCCAGTGTCCCGCGGCCAGCCGCTGCGGGGTGATCGGCAGTGGCCCGATCTGTTTGGCCCGCAGGGTGAAGGAGACCTTCACCTCGGGGGCGTCCAGCGGTGTGCCGTTCGGTCCATCGACCCATAGGTGGAGAGTGTTCGCCCCGGGGCTTGCCGGGTCGAGGGTCAGCCGGATGGCGCCCTTCCCGTTCGCCCCACCGGTGTCGAACGGAATCGTGAGCTCAGCCGGACCCTGTGCCGCCGCACCGGAGGCGGCGGAGCTGCCGGTGGTGGCCGCCGCCTCTTCCTGCGTACGGCCGGGTTCGGTGGTCGTGAGCGCGGTCGTCACCGCGAGTAGGACGATGGCGATGGCCGCCTCGGCGAGTACGGAACGGCGCAGGCCGGATCGCTGGGGGTCGGCGTCCCGTACCTTCTTCCGGCTGGCGGTCGCCACGGCCGCCTGCTGACGAGCCAACTGGGCGACCCGCTCCGGATCGGCCGCACCAGCAGTTGCCCCCGTACCCGCGGTATCTGTCCTATCCGCGGTCTCTGCGGTGCTGACCGCGACCGTCCCTGCCGTATCAGCGGTACTGCTCACACCGGCGGTACCGCTGACTCTGGCGGGATCTGCCGTATCGGATTGCGCCAGCCGGGCGGTCCACCGACGCGACACCCAGGCCACGCCGACCATCGCCACCACCAGTGCCACCTTGACCAGCAGCAGTTGCCCGTATGACGTTCCCGTCAGCGCCGACCAGGAGCCGACCTGCCGCCAGGACTGATACAGCCCGGTCGCCGCCAGTGCGACGACGCTGACGAAGGCCACCTGCGAGAACCGCCGTACCGCCGTCTCCTCGATCGAGGGAACCCGGTACAGCGCGGTCAACAGTGCCGCGAGCCCACCCAGCCAGGTCGCGACGGCCAGGAGGTGGATGACGTCGACCGGCATGGCGATCCCGGGCTGGATACCGGTCGACGCATGCTCGGACATGGCCCAGGTCGCGGCGATCCCGGCGGCCACGACCGTGCCACCGACGGTCAGCCCAAACGTCAGGTCCTTGCGTTCGGCCTCGGTCCTGCCGCCGCCGTCGTTCGTGTCCGGCTCGCCGTCCCGTCGTGCGTACGCCCCGAACAGCACCGCTATGAACAGGGCCGCCGCCCCGAGCAGCAGCAACCGGGAGACCAGCGCCGCCCCGGTCTTGGTCTCCAGAACATCCTTCAGCCCACTGAGCTCAAAGGCGTCCGCGAGCTTTCCGGAACCGGTGTACGGGGAGCGCAACAGCAGCAGGACCAGGGTGGACGCGGTGAGTGTCACCCACCCGTGGGTGATGAGCCGCTGCACCGGCCGGACGCCGGCACCACGCTGCCAGCACAGCAGGACGAAGGAGGCGGCACCGACCATCAGAAGGAAACCGGTGTACGCGGTGTAGCGGGCGATGTCATAGAGGAGGCCCACCAGTCCGCCGCCCGGCTCCTCCTTGGACAGCGAGACCTCCGTCTTGGACGGGGCGCCGATGGAGAAGGTGAACGCCCCCGAGATCGGATGGCTGTCCGCCGAGACCGCCTGCCAGGCAACGGTGTAGGTGCCCTCGGGAAGACCGGGCAGCAGGTCTACGCCATAGGAGACGGTGCTCTCGCTGGAGAGGTCCCGGACCGTGGAGCGGTCCGCGCGCTTCCCACTCGGCTCCAGGACGCGGATGGAGTCCTTCCCCATCGCGATCTGCTCGGAGAAGGTGAGTGTCACCTCCTTGGGCGCACTGGCGACCACCGCCCCGTCCCGCGGATTGCTCCCGGTCAGAGCGGCATGGGCCGAGGCCGGGGCCGCGCCGGCGAGCAGCAGACCCAGGACCGTGCCGAGCAGCGTGACCAGGGCCAGCAACCGCTGGTGCGGTGGCCGGTGCCGCCCGGCGAACCCACCGAACGGTCGTGCTGGCAGGGGCACGGCTTCGGTTGGACACCCGGCCGGGAGCGCTCCGCGGTGCGGGGCGGTGGTCGTCATGGCTTAGTCAGTCCCCTCGACACTCAGTGCTTCGCCGGGTTGTACGTGGGTTCCTTGACCGGAAGCTCGACCTTGATCGGGTCTGACTTCTCGAAGTGCAGCTCGACCGCCACCTTCTGGCCCTTCTTCGGCCGCTCCTTGAGCTGCATGAACATCAGGTGGTTACCGCCCCGCTCCAGGTTGAGCTCGCCCTCGGCGGGGATGCCGAACGACTTCACCTGCCGCATCTTCCGGTTCTTCGACTCGTGGATCGTCACATCGTCGGAGAGCGTGCTGGTGACGGCGGTGAGCTTGTCGCCCGCCGAGCCGCTGTTGTGCACGGTGAGGAAGCCGGCGGCCGTATCGCTGACCGGCTGGGGCATAAACGCGCCATCGACCTTGAGCTCCGGTTTGTCGGGCCCGGTGGAGCAGCCCGTGAGCGCCAGCGCCGTACCGAAGGCGATGACTCCGGCAGCGGTTCGTAGCCCGCCGTTGGCCCGTTTGACCGAGCGGCTTGCGGTCGCTCTCATGGCTTCTCACCGCGTACGAGCTCCGGGAGGTCCTTGGCGTACTCATCGACGCTGGTGTCCTCGCCGTACAGCACATAGCCCTCATCGGTCTTCGGTGAGAAGGCGATGACCTGGGCGCCGTGCATCGAGACGACGGTGCCGTCCTTCTCCTTGGTCGCCGGGTCGATGCCGATGCCCAGCTGACGTGCCCCGGCCTGGATGGTCGGGAAGTCGCCGCTCAGTCCGATGAAGGAGGGATCGCCCGCGCTCGGCAGCCACTTGCCCAGCTCGGCCGGGGTGTCCCGCTCGGGGTCCGTGGTGACGAAGACGACCTGGAGCTTGTCCTGGTCGGCCTTGGGGAGCTTCTTCTCGGCGATGGCGATGTTGCTCATCGTCAGCGGGCAGACATCGGGACATTTGGTGTAGCCGAAGAAGAGCAGCGTCGGCTTGCCCTTGGTCTGCTCCCGCAGATCGAACTTCTGCCCCTTGGTGTCGGTGAGCACCAGATCGGGCTTGGTGAACGGCCGATCCAGCACGGTACCCGGATCGTCGACCTGACCGGTCGAGATATCGGCGACGGATGACTTCGCCGAATCGGAGTCCGCTTTGGAGTCCTTGCCGCAGCCGGACAGGGTGAGGGTGGCCACGACGAGCGTGGCCACCAGTGCGGTCTTCTTGCGCATGGAGAGATATCCCAGAGGTGGTGTACGGGTGTGTCAGGAGGTGCGACGGCGGCCCGCGAGCACACCGAAGGCGACTCCGGCAGCGCCGACCGCGATGCCGACGACCGCCAGAACGCGTGCGGTGCCGTCGGAGTCATCGCCGGAGGCGGTCACGTGCTCCTTGCCATGGTCTCCGTCCTTGGAACCAGAGCTGTTCTTGGCATCATCGCCGCCCTTGGTTCCGCCGTGGTGGCCGCCCTCGGCCGCGGTCAGTTCGAGTACGGGCGCGGGCGAGGTGGGCTCGGCGCCTTCCTTCGGGGCCTCGATCCAGCGCACGACCTCCTTGTTGTCGTACGTCTGGAGCGCCTTGAAGACGAGCTGGTCGGCGTTCTCGGGCAGCTGGCCGAGCGAGACGGGGAACTGCTGGAACTGCCCGGGGCCGATCTTGCCTCCGGCGGAGGTCCAGGTGATCTTGCTGGCCGCTTCGGTGATCTTGTTGCCGTGGACCTCAAGCGGCTTCGCGAGCTTGGACTTGGTCACCTGCACCGTCCACCCCGGTACCGGCTGGGGCAGCACCGAGGCCAGCGGGTGCTCGGTCGGCAGATTGACCTCCAACTTCACGGTGGAGGCGGTGTCGCGCTCATTGGGAACCTTGAAGTTGACGGTCGCGTAGCCGCCCTTGGCGGCCTCGCCCTGCGGCTGCACGCTCACATGGGCGAAGGCGGTGCCGGAGAGCAGCAGGGCGGAGCCCACCGTGGCACCGGCCAGGACCGCGACGCTGCGCAGAGCACCCAGAGGGGCCCGGCGAGCGGCGACCGAGGAGGAGGCACCGCGGGGCATACGGGAGGAAAGGCTCATGGCGAAAACGCTCCACAGGGTGAGGAGAACGGAGGTGTGCCAGGCGCACAAGCGTGCGCGGACACCACGGCCCCACTCCCGTCGAGTGGGCCGCGTCAGGCTGTGAGGACGAACCGCGCTGGCGGTCCGCGCCTGATCACCGCGTGCTGGAGCGTTTCTGCTGTGATGGCCGGATGAGGGTCGTCCCCGGTCCGTTGAGGGCGTACCGAAAGCTCGGCATCCGCTACGAGGCCGGTGCACAGCGCCCGTACGAGAGCGAGCGCGGCCCGCAGCGGTCGGAGCCAGGCCAGTCGGGCCATCTCCGGTGCGGTGGCGGCCGAATGCTCGCCCAGCCGAGTCAGCGCCAGATCCCCGTGCCGTAGCAGCCAGCCGGTCACCACGGCGGTCAGCAGATGGGCCAGCAGCATCGCGAGCGAGGGCAGCAGGGCCGGCTGACCGACTGTGCTTTCCACCACATGGGCGCTGCCGCCGTGCGTCGGCGGAGTGAGGCCCGCGGTGGTGACGATCCGATGCGCATCGGTGGGGCTGAGGGAGCTGGCGCCGCCCCCGCACACCAACTTCGCGGCCATCTTGACCAGGATGTCGTCCGCGGCGGGCGTCAGCCGCAGTTGATGTTGGCCGACGCCGAAGAGGAGATGGAGGGCGAACTGTCCCACGCCCATGCCGCCGGCCACCCACGGCAGCGCACGCACTCGGCCGGTGAAGGGCATGACCAGGGCGAACACCACGGCGAAGCCGACCGCCAACGTCCACGGGGGGACCGTTGAGCCCGATGCCAGCGCATGTCCCGTCGCGGCCAGCACCACACAGAGGGCGGTGAACACCGCAGCCCTCAGCAACCGCGGACCCATTTCGGCGAAGACGCCGGACAGGGGCGGCAGGGGCGGCGAGGGCCTGAGGGACGACATGGCCGGCTCATCATCCCACTGGCTATCGAGCCACCGTAAGGCAGGTCCAAAAGGTCCCCTTTGGCAGCACAGGACGGCCGTCCGAGTGGTCTTTTACACCCCTGCCGAGGCAGTGCGCGTCGGCCGAATGAGCGCAATCACATCTGCCTGGTGCTTACGGACCCCGTCCAGGGGCAATACGTATCGGTATGTCGAGCCGCAGCCAGGAGGCTGGAGCATGAGCATCTGGTGGTCACTCCACTTGCGGCGCGAAGCCGCGAGCATCCCGCTCGCGCGGCGCCTGTTGCTCGGCACGATGGAGACCGCGGGAGTCGATCCTGATATCTCGTTCGATCTCTCCGTCGCGCTCAGCGAGGCGTGTGCGAACGCAGTGGAACACGGAGGTGGCCACGGTCCCGGGGAGATCCCGGGGGCGTATCGGGTCACCGCGTATCTGGACGGCGAGAAGTGCCGCATTGAAGTAGCCGATTCCGGCCCGGGTTTCCCGGCCCGCCAGGGCAGAGCCCGGGTCAGGGCCCGAACCCAGGCCCCGACGACCGCCGAGAACGGGCGGGGGCTCTGCCTGATCGAGCAACTGGCCGATCATGTGCACTTTGGCAACAGGCCAGGGCGGGGCGCGGTGGTCAGCTTTGACAAGGTCCTCAAATGGCGCGAGGGCGCGCTGCTCAAGGTCTCCTGAGACCGCAAACGGTCGCTGGGGACCTCGGGCCGCGCGCCCTCGTCCTGGAGCGGGAGTCCCGGCAGGGAGGTTCTCGTGGGGAGTCTCCCTATGCGGACTCCACGCTGAACGCCCTGGCTGAACTCCGGAAATCTCCTGCTGATCTCCTGGGCCGGACCCCTGGGGCCCGTCCGTTCCATGGATCCATGTGCTGAGCCGGGCTCCGGAAGCCGAACCGCACGACACGGCCCGTACGCGCCAACCCCTGCTGGAACGTGCAGACCCGATCAGGGCTCGCCCCTCACCTTCGCTCCCGCACCACCCCGTCGAGGCCGGATGGCCACGGATCACCTGGAGACGGATCGATCGGGATCGATCAAGAAGTGAGCGACGCCATCCAGGCCTCGACCTCATCCGCCTGTCGCGGCAGTGCGGCGGACAGGTTCCGGTTGCCGTCCTCGGTGACGAGGATGTCGTCCTCGATCCGCACACCGATGCCGCGGTACTCCTCGGGCACGGTCAGATCGTCCGCCTGGAAGTAGAGCCCGGGCTCCACCGTCAGACACATGCCCGGCTCCAGTGTCCCGTCGACATACGCCTCGTTGCGCGCGGCGGCGCAGTCGTGGACGTCCATGCCGAGCATGTGACCGGTGCCGTGCAGGGTCCAGCGGCGCTGGAGACCCAGTTCGAGCACCCGCTCCACCGGACCTTCGACCAGACCCCACTCGACGAGCCGCTCGGTGAGCACCCGCTGGGCCGCGTCGTGGAAGTCCCGGTACTTGGCGCCGGGCTTCACCGCCGCGATGCCCGCCTCCTGGGCGTCGTACACCGCGTCGTAGATCTTCCGCTGCAACTCGCTGTAGCGGCCGTTGACCGGCAGGGTGCGTGTGACATCGGCGGTGTAGAGGTTGGTGGTCTCCACACCGGCGTCGAGCAGCAGAAGATCGCCCGAGTTGACCGGGCCGTCGTTGCGCACCCAGTGCAGTGTGGTGGCGTGCGGGCCCGAAGCGCAGATGGAGCCGTATCCCACGTCATTGCCCTCGACACGGGCACGAAGGAAGAACGTTCCTTCGATATAGCGCTCGCTGGTGGCCTGTGCCTTGTCCAGGACCCTGACGACGTCCTCGAAACCACGGGTCGTGGAGTCACAGGCCTTCTGCAACTCGTCGATCTCGAATTCGTCCTTCACCACGCGGGCCTCGGAGAGGTAGACGCGCAGTTCCTCATCGCGCTCGGCGGTGACCTTGTCCGCGAGCGCGGCTTCGATGCCCGAGTCGTGCCCTCGTACGGCACGCACCGGACCGGTGGCCTCGCGCAGCTTCTCCGCCAGCTCACGCACGTCCTTGGCGGTCAGGCCCAGCAGCTGCTCGGCCTCCGCGAAGGAGTGGCGCCGGCCGACCCACAGCTCGCCCTGACCGGACAGCCAGAACTCGCCCGTCTCGCGGTTGGAGCGCGGCAGCAGGTAGATCGTCACCTCATGACCGTCGGCGGTGGGCTCAAGGACGAGCACGCCGTCCTCGGTCTGGTCACCGGTGAGGTACGCGTACTCCGTGGCGGCGCGGAAGGAGTATTCCGTGTCATTGGAACGCGTCTTCAGATTGCCCGAAGGGATCACCAGTCGCTCGCCCGGGAAACGCTTCGACAGCGCGGCCCGACGGGCAGCGGTGTGCGGGGCCTGAGCTATGGGCCTCAGATCACCCTGCTCGGTGTCCGCCCAGCCGCTGGCCATGCTCGCCGCCAGCTCGTCGGACACACCCGGGTACAGGCCGTTCTTACGCGGCTTGATCGGCTGCTCTTCTTCTTCCGGGGTACTCGGGGTGAGCTCCTCGGCCACGTCTGCCTCCTCGATACAACACTGGACCGGAGTCCATCGTATGTGGGACGTGAAGATGGCCCGGAGAGATGTGAGAAGCCCCCCAAATCGGGCAGGGCCAGATGGCGGGTGGGAACCGCCCCGGTGGGCAAATCGAGTGGTACCGGAATCAGCCGACAAAGTTGGCGTGGATCAGTCGAAACACACTGCGAGCAGGACGATGTCTTCATCGATGGTGCTGTGGTCGAGTCCTTCTGGAAGCAGTTCCTTGAGTACGTGATCGGCGATTGCACCAGGGTTACGCCGGGCGGCTTTGGGGACGGATGCGGCAGCCGTGTGCAGTCGGGCGAAAGCCCGGTCCATGGGGTCACCGGTGCATCTGAGCAGGCCGTCGGTGTAGAGCAGCACCGTTTCTCCCGGCTCGGGCGTCAACTCCACGCTCGGCGCCTCCCAGCAGGCGAGCATCCCCAGCGGCGCGGACAGGGAGGTCTCCACGAACTCCGTCCGCCGTTCACCGATCACCAGCGGCGGAGTGTGTCCCGCACCCGCCAGCACCATCTTCCCGGCCGCTGGCTCGGCATAGGCGAAGAGCGCGGTCGCCGTACGGGCGGGCTCGGTCAGCCGCAGCAGCAGTTCAAGATCGGAGAGTACGGCGACGGGGTCCTCGCCCTCCATCACGGCGTACGCCCGCAGGGAGGCGCGTAGCCGCCCCATGGCAGCGAGCGCGCTCGGCCCCGAACCGCTCACCGAACCGACCGCGAGCCCCAGCGCGCCCTCCGGCAGCGGTAGCGCGTCGTACCAGTCACCACCGCCGAGGGGGCCCGTGCGGTGCCGGGCGGCGAGCTGGACCCCGGGCAGCCGTGGCAGCCTGCTGGGCAGCAGTTCCTCAGCGATGGTCGCCATGGTCTCGCGGGCCTGCTCAAGCTCCAGCAGCCGGGCCAGATGCTCGGTGGCGTACCGCGTGTAGAGGTCCACCAGATGGCACTGCCGCTTCTGCGGTGTGGCGGGCTCGTCGTACAGCCAGACGGTCGCACCGAGGATTCCGGCCGACTCGGACGCCAGGGGCTGGGTGTAACTGGCGGCATAGCCGAGTCGGACGGCGACCTCGCGCAGGCGGGGGTCGAGGGAGGTGTCACCGAGCAGGTCGGGAAGGCAGATGGGCCGGGGCAACCCATCAGATCCACCGGACCCGCCAGATGCACTGGAACTGCCAGATGCGCCGGACCCATCAGGTCCACCGAGACCGCCAGAAGCATCGGTTTCGCATGGCCGAGTCGTTCCCTCGGACCTCATCGCTCCGATCAGACGGTCGGGTCCGTCGAGTTGGCCGGGATGAGGCTGATCACCCGGGGCATGACCACCCTCAGGAGCGGTCTCCCGGTGGTCGCCGCCGCTGTCACCTCGGCGGGTGTCTGGATTGCCCCCCTGATGAGCAAGGATCTGGCCGTACGCCGTCGCGGCGCGCGGAATGGTTTCGATGTGCCCCAGTTCGGCGTGGGTGAGCCCCAGGCCCTTGATCCGGGTGCGGCGGCTCAATGGGTCACGGTCCGTGCCGAAGCGGCAGGTCCGATCGTCGAGGCCGGCCCCGATTCTCTGCCCCGGGCCCGGCTGCGGCTCCAGGACCACCATGCCGCGCCGGGCACCCAGCAGAGCGGCCCCCGCCTCCAGTAGCTCTTGGAGCGCGGTGTCGAGTGAACTGGTTCTGGCCAGTCGTTCGGTCAGTTCCTGGAGGGCGGTCAGATCCGATACCCAGCCCGCGAGCCGGTCCTGCACCACGGTGCTCGGCGAAGCGACCAACCCCTGGTGGACGCTGGACGCGTGATCCGGCGGTTCATCGGTCCTGCCGTCCGATGCGGCGCCCGAGCGACTACCGGGCGGCACCTCGGAGGGATCTTCGAGTGGGGCCGGGACGGCAGGGATTCCCGGAAGAGCCGCCGCAGTGTGCGTGGAAGAAGAAAGAGCTGAGTCGATTCCAGCCACTTTCGGCACATGGGGGGCACTCATGGCAGCCGACTTTTTGACTGGCGCATTTCGCTCAATGGCATTGCAAACCCCCAGCTGATTCTGGGCCGCTACCCATGCATCCACATGTACACGCAGAAGGAAGGGGATGTCCAGCATTGGACCAGTGGGATTGATGGTGTCTGTGTGCTCTTGAACTTCTCTTGAACGATTCTTGAACTTGGCCGAAAAATGCACCTGATGGAGGGTAATTGAGGTCGACTGAGGGTGTTCGGCAGTTGATCCCTCGGTGGATCTCTTCAGGGAGGGAACCCTGAAGGAGGCATCGGCGGAAGCGTCATACCAAACGTGGTGGGTACGTAAACGGTGATGGCCAGGGGCAGTTGGTATCGTCCCGGAACCTTGCGACCGGCTCAGGCGTCCTTACAGGCGTAGGTCGCGCCAGGAGTCCACGGCAGATCCCCACAGCGATGGGGCTGATCCGTTATAACGGGACAGAACAGCGGGCGCTGACAGCAAGCGCCAGGCGCGCGCCATTCCTGGCCGCGCGTTCGATGGAGCACAGCCCACGTTCGGCCCCCGGCGGCGATCCTGTCGCAGGCGAAGCGGGGGTCGCCCATGCCACACCGGCAGGGGGCGGTGATACGCCGACCAGAATGTACTCGTACAGCCAATAGGCATGTGTACGCACAGTGAAGCTGCACACATGGTGTGATGTGGACCTCGGCGTTCAACGGAAAGGAACGAGCGCTCATGCGCGAGATCCTCGGAAGGCGACGCAGGCTCCGGTTTCGGCGTAAGAGGGGACCTGTACAGCTGGCACAGCTGGAAACGGCGCTCATCTGCGCCACCGAGTGGCAATGGCCCGTACTCCCCGGTGTGGGGCCCAAGACGGTCAGTGCTCGCGGTGGTCGTGATGCCCGTGGAGCCGGTTGTGCCTGCCCCGACCCCGAGTGCGTCGTACCCGGCGCGCACCCCTTCGAACCCGGACTCCTTGCTGCAACAACCGACGAGCGGATGGTGCGGTGGTGGTGGACGAACCGTCCCACCGCCCCACTCATCCTCGCCACCGGCAAGAACGCGCCCTGCGCGATCAGTCTCCCGGCAGTGGCCGGGGCCCGGGCGCTGTCGGTGCTCGACGGAATGAACCTGCGGCTGGGGCCGGTAGTCGCAACACCCACGCGATGGTCGCTGCTGGTCGCGCCCTACAGCCTGGAGGAGCTCGGAGAGCTTCTCTTCGCGAAGGACTGCGTGCCGAGTTCGCTGCGATTCCACGGCGAGGGCGGCTATCTCGTACTACCTCCCTCGGAGACGGGGGCGGGGCAGGTCCGATGGGAGCGTGCACCGCTGCCTGGCACCGCTGCCCCATGGCTGCCCAAGGTGGAGGCGGTGGTGGACGCACTGGTGGAAGCGAGCACCAGCGCGCCCGACGGCGGAAGCCGTCTCTCGTACTGACCTCCCGCCGCCCCGCGCACAGCGCCATCTCCCCAGTGGAGCCGCCCCGTAGTCCGTGCGGGCTGGCACTACTCACGTAGTCGCTGGCACCTTGCGAGCACGGCGGCCTGTGCGCGGATGAACCTGCGAGACCTCGACGGCCGGCTCTCACCCGTACGGGTAGGAGCCGGCCTGAGTCGTACGGCGGCCAGGTGCGGGGCGCTGGTCACTCATACGCCCTGGATGGCGTAGGCCATCCGTTTCCTGTCGGGAACATTTCCTAGCGGGAACAGCGGGAACAGTCGCTCAGCCGACAGCTGGCCCATGCTCCATCGGGCCGGTGTCTTCTCCGGCGTCTGGGGCGGCCGGGCTCCGGTGCCGCTGCTGGCGGACACGGTTATGGGTTACTGGGGCTGAGGTGATCGTCATCAGCGTGGCAGAAGGCCGAAACAGAACCCCAGCGCTCGGATTTCGGACGCTGAAAGCTGCTTCCACCCCCATGGATCACTCATGGCCCATGCTCCGCACCCGCCGATCGCCCCTAGGCCCAACGCCCGACAAGGGGCCTTCCCCACGCCGGGCGCGGCGATAGGACCGGCCGCGGGCGACAGTGGGCAGGGGGGCATGTCTCCCATCCCCCAAGTCTCGCCCGACGCGAGCACGGAACGTGTGCCTCCCGAGGGAGCAGAGGCGCCGAACCGTGTGCTCACCCCGCCCGGAACACTGGGACGCGTACGTACCACCGCAATGCAACAGGCCGAGAATTGAAGTTCCGCAGGGACTCTCATGGCAGTTGAAAGACGCACTTCGCAGAGCACCTGCATGGCCGAAGCGAGTGATGAACCGCGGCTCTGCGAGACCTCGCGGGAGTTTTCCCGTGGTAGTGCCAACGGCAGGGCCATGGACTTTTGGGCCGTTGCGGAGTTCGCCGTCGTCGATGACTCCGACGGTGGTGACCCCTCCTGCCGTTCGGCAGCAACTCCGTTGCCAGTGAAGGCCGTTGAGGTTTGCTGACGTACTGTCATCGGAGGTGATCACTCCGTGGAAAAGCAGACGCCCGGTCGCTGGCGACGGGGGATGCACCAGCGACCGGGCTTATAGAACGGTAACAAGAGATCTGCGGTTCGCAAATTCGATCTCGGGAATTCAGACAAGGATTCAGCTCACGGTAAGGGCAGTTGTGACTCGAGTCACTCAGCTTGTCCCACTGAGTGACGAACGGCGGTGCGGAGACGGTCGAGGGTCCGAGCGAGCCGGGTTTCAACCACCTGGCTCACGCCCCAGCCCCCAGGCCTCCAGCCCTTGCCCCGGCTCCCTGACTGGGCTCAGAGCATCGACCCCGTGCTCTGAGCCCCAGCGGCCTACGCCCGGGATCAGTTCAAGTTCTCAGCTCAAGGTGACCTGACGGTTGGTGAGTCCACTGCGCGCCCGACGCTCCGCAGCCGAAAGCGGAGCGTCCTGAGCGAGAGCCTCGGCCAGCCGCTCGATGAATTCGGCAGCTGGCTTCTCACACTCTTCCGCGCCCATCGTGGTGGGCAGGTCCCAGACCGGAACCACCAGTCCGTGGGCGCGGAACGATCCGACGAGCCGGGTGTTCTCACCCAGCGAAGCCTGCCCGGCCGCGTACAGCCGGGCAAGCGAGTCCAGCAGTTTCTCCTCGGGGTGGGACATGACCCAGCGGAGGTGGTTCTTCTCCGGGGTCTCGCACCAGTACGCCGCGTCCACGCTGGAGAGCTTGACGGTGGGGATGGCGGCGGCGTTCGCCCGCTCCAGGGACGCGGCCACCTCGGGGGCCGACTCCTCCGTGGACTCCGGCACCCAGAACTCAAAACCGGAATGTACTCGCGGCTCAAAGGGCGCATTGAGGTCAAGAAGATCCTGAAGGCGGGGACCCTCCCCCTGAAGGACGCCGGCCCTACTCGCGGGAGGGACGGGGTTACCCGGTTCAACGGTCAGCGCACGGGTCAGGGTGTCGGCGAGATCGCGGCTCAGATCACCGCTCGCCGTGTCGTTCTGGAGGCCAAGCAGTACGGAACCGTCGTCCCGACGCAGTGCCGGCCAGGCCATGGGCAGTACCGTCGCCAGGGTCACGGACGGCACCCCGTCGGGCAGTCCGTCCTTGAGCGTGAGCCGTACCGTCGCGGCGGGGACCAGTTCGCGCAGGGCGACCCAGTCGCACTCACCGGGCAACCCTTCGAAGGGGCGCTGGACCAACTCGGTGACGGCATGCGCGGCAGCACGGCCATGGCATGCCTTGTAGCGGCGCCCAGATCCGCAGGGGCAGGGCTCGCGTGCTCCCACCACGGGCACGGGCTCATTGCCGCCGCGGCCCTGGTGGGGCTGAGGCTTCGATGCCTTGGTCTGGGGGCGCTTCTTGGCCATGGTGCGGCTTCTCCCGATAGCGGCGGAGGTGCTGTGTTTGCGCGAGCCTAGCCGTCCGTCGCTCTTGGAGTGGCACTCGGACACCGGGCCGTCCCGGCGCCTGGCTGCTCAAACCGTCCGGCCACCCGGCCGTTCGAGGCTCGCCCCGGTTCGCCGCTGAGCTGGCTGTTCGGCGGTACGGGCAGTGCTGGCCCGGCGAGTTGGCCGGTCGGTCGGTCGGCCGTTTCCTGGCTTGTCGGCGCCGCTGCGGAAGGCTTGTTGCCGTCTGATCCTTGTCGCCGTCTGATCGGCGATATCTCCGCGGGGACGGGGTGCCCGCTCTGCGCGAGCCCTGCCGGCGTTGAGTTACGAGTGCTGGCGAGAAGCCCATATGCCGCATGTCGGGATGAGGCTCAGGTACAAGAGGAAAACAATGAGTGCGGCGGGTAGGTAGGTAGAGGGAAACCGAGGAATCCATCGTGAGAGCGAAGGAATTGAGCCGCTCAAGAGAGCCCTTCAGGAGAACAGTCCGCTAAGCCCTCGGCCTCTTATGCCCGCTGGGTCCTTAAGTCTTCTGGAGTGCCCTGGAGTCCTCTCAGCAGGGGACAAGAGCACAACAGGGTCGGTTCCCAACCGGCGGCACGGCCTTGCGGGCGATTGTCGGTCGCCCTCTGTCACCGTTGCTCTCGAATGACCCTCGCACAGCGGTCATAGTCGAGTCGTAGCCGAACCGCCCGTACTGCCTTGCCCTGGTTGACCGACGGCGGGAACACGGGGAGCACTCCTGTCCGCGTTCACCGCATATGCCACAGGCCATATGTCAGAGGTCTGGTACACCTCGCTGATCAGCTGAGATCGTCATACACCTCCGAGAAGTCGAATCCGGGACCAGTGACGCGCGTAGCAAAATCGTCGCGGCGATGACCCTTGGTAACAACTACCCATACGGTGACTTCGCCCGCCGCGCTGTCGCGAACACCCCACTCCTGCGCCAGAGCGCTGATGATGTTGAGTCCACGACCACCTCGGGCCGTGACCGATGGTGTGGCGGGGATGGGGCGAGTCGGGCCGCCTCCGTCCGTCACCTCAACCGTCAATCCACCCGTTCTGTCGAAGCGCCATGCGGCGCGAATGTTTCCGTCGCCCACCTCCGCGTGTCCCAGCGGCCTGCCGTGTCGGCAGGCATTGCTGAGAAGCTCGGAAAGAATAAGAATCGCATCGTCGACAACCGACTCCGGCAACCCGCCGCGGCGCAACTGCTCCCGCATCCGGTGCCTTGCTTCGCCCACGCCCGCAGGGCCATGGGGTACGGCCATGCTCGACGACGTGGGCACTTCTTGTGCCACCACCAACGCCACCCCCGAGACCTCCTTTGCCCCACGCCACGGTTTGGATGCCCCATTGGACTGGACCGGAAACCGTTCGGAGACGGGCCTGTGACGCACTCTTGATGGACGAGCACGCATCGAACGCGCCGGTGCACTCCCTGTGATGGTGGTGGCAGCTACTGTCGTTGGTGACAGGTGTCAATGAGCGCGGCCCAGCTGGGTCAGTACCTGCCGGGGCCGGTTGGTGATGATCGCCTCGACCCCGAGTCGGGCGCACAGCTCCACGTCCTCGGGTTCATTGACGGTCCACACATGGACGCGATGGCCCGCCTGATGCAGCCGTTCGAGATAGCCGGGGTTGTTCCGGACGATCCGGATGCTGGGGCCGGCGATCCGCGCCCCGGCCGGCAGTCGTCCATCCCGCAGTCGCGGGCTGACGAACTGCATCAGATAGACCGTGGGGATGGTCGGGGCCGCTGCCGCGATCCGGTGCAGCGAACGGGGCGAGAAGCTCATGATGCGTACGGGCGAATCCTCGGCCGCGGCCGGTCCGGCGAGACCGAATCGGCCAAGGAGCTGGAGCAGCCGTTCCTCCACTTGGCCCGCCCAACGCGTCGGATGCTTGGTCTCGATCGCCAACTCGACCCTTCGCCCGGAGTCGGCGACCAGTTCGAGCAGCCGCTCCAGGGTGAGGACGGAGGTGAGGGAGGGGTCCCCCCAGTCGGGGCTCTCCACGGAGTCCTCGCGACCCTTCCAGGTGCCGAAGTCGAGAGTGGCGAGGTCCGCGAGCTCCAGGGCGGAGACGGCGCCGCGGCCGTTGGACGTACGGTTCACGCGGCGGTCGTGAACACAGACGAGGTGGCCGTCCGCGGTGAGGCGCACATCGCATTCGAGGGCGTCCGCGCCGTCGTCGATGGCCTTCATATACGCGGCCAGAGTGTGCTCGGGGGCGTCTTCGGACGCTCCTCTGTGAGCGACGACCTGAATGTGGTGCTGCCGTGCTTGAGTCACCCGGGTCATGGTGTCATCGAGAACGGGAAGGAGTCTCCACGGGGCTGCCCCGGAGGCTTCTCGGCGGATGGACGGCGGCTCTCGCCGACGCCCTACGGGTGCGCCCGTTTTGTCGGAAGTAAAGAATTACCGGGATATGCACAGGTCCTGCTTACAGTGGCCTGACGAGCCGTGGGAAATGCTGACCTGAACAGACTGGGCCGGCTGCCGAAGCGGATTCCCTGCTGAAGTGAGCGAACTGTGGGCGACTGGATCTTGCGAACGCCGTGAATCCCGTCGATCCGCAAAATCTGAGGAGAGAGCCGTGAGCACTGAGAACGAGGACAACGAGGGCACTGCGCAGCCGGCCGCCCCGTCCGTACCTCCTGTGCCGGCAGCGGCTCCTGACGGTCCTCCTGCGGGGACTTCCGCGTCGGAGCCTGCTGCGCCGACTGCCCCTCCCGTGCCGGGGGCGGCACCGGTGGGGCCGCCCGGGCCGGTGCCGCAGTCCGCACCCCCGGCCGTCCCGGCTGACGCTGCTCCGGCAGCGCCATCGCATCCCGGCTCGGGCTATGGGGAGCCGCCCCATGGCTCCGCCGGCCATGGGCAGGGACCTGCCGCGGGCTCGGGGGCGTTCGCGGCCGCTCACGCCGGACAACCGCAGCCGGCGGCCCCCGCTGCCGCGTCGCATCAAGGAGCGGGCGCGTCCCACCAGGGAGCGGGCTGGCCGCCCGCCCCGCCCGCTCTCCCTTCCTACGGCGCCTATGGCGCGCCCGGCGGCGGTGACGGCTCCGCCTGGGGCGCGCCGGTCCAGCCCGGTGGTGGCCCCCGGCCCAAGCGGCCAGGTGGACTGGTCGCGGCGGTACTGGTCGCGGCGCTGGTCGCGGGTGGTGTCGGCGGCGGCATCGGCTACTGGGCGGCCGAGCGCAACGACAACGACATCAACTCCACGACGGTCTCCGCTGGGAACACTCCGGTGGACCTCAAGCGCGAGCCTGGAACGGTGGCCTCGGTCGCTTCGAAGGCCCTGCCGAGCGTGGTCACCATCGAGGCGAAGGCAAGCCGCGGCGAAGCCGACCCGGGCGGCGGCGGAAACGGCCAGGAAGAGGGCGGCACCGGCACCGGCTTCGTCTATGACCAGGAAGGCCACATCCTCACCAACAACCATGTGGTCGCCTCAGCCGCGGCCGGTGGGACGCTCTCGGTGACGTTCTCGAACGGTAAGGAGTACGACGCCGAGGTGGTCGGCCGGGCGCAGGGCTATGACGTCGCCGTACTGAAGCTGAAGAGCGCCCCGGCGGGGCTGGCGCCGCTGGCGCTCGGCGATTCGCAGAAGGTGGCGGTCGGCGACTCGACGATCGCCATCGGTGCCCCGTTCGGCCTGTCGAACACGGTCACCACGGGAATCATCAGCGCGAAGAACCGCCCGGTGGCCTCGGGAGACGCTGCCAGTGGCAAGAACTCCTACATGAGCGCGCTGCAGACGGACGCCTCGATCAACCCGGGGAACTCGGGCGGTCCGCTGCTGGACTCGCGTGGCGCGGTGATCGGCATCAACTCCGCCATCCAGTCCACCGGCGGCGGCTTCGGCCAATCCCAAGCGGGCTCGATCGGCCTGGGCTTCGCCATCCCGATCAACCAGGCGAAGAACGTCGCGGAACAGCTGATCAAGTCCGGTAAGCCGGTCTACCCGGTGATCGGCGCCACCGTCGACATGGCCGGCAAGGGCACTGGCGCCAAGATCGCCACTCAGGGCGCGGGCGGCACGGCCGCGGTGGTCGCAAGCGGTCCGGCGGCGAAGGCAGGCCTTAAGGCGGGCGATGTGATCACCCGGTTCAACGACAAGCCGATCGACAGCGGCCCGACGTTGATCAGCGAGATCTGGAACCACAAGCCGGGGGACAAGGTCACCGTGACGTACGAGAGGGCCGGCAAGGAGAACAAGGCGGACCTCATCCTCGGCCAACGCGAGGGCGACAGCTGACCATCCCATCAGCGCCACTCACCCCGGTACGGAGCCCCCGGAAAGAACGCTGCTGCGGGCTCCGCCCCGGTGCCGGTAGTCTGTAGCCGCTCCACGCCGAACGGCACGGGGCGCGGGTGGGTTGCCCGAGCGGCCTAAGGGAACGGTCTTGAAAACCGTCGTGGCAGCGATGTCACCGTGGGTTCAAATCCCACACCCACCGCCAGATCAGAGTATGTGCAGGTCAGAAGGGGTGCTCCTGAAACAGGGGCGCCCCTTCTGCGTTCGACCTGTCTCACCCTGACTCGCCCATATCCCACCGTTGACCAGTGCGTATGGGCCATGTGTGGGCCAGCCGTCACCTCTGTTGAGGATCTTCCGGGGCCCGCCCGCGCGTCATCGATCATTCGGTTTCGACTGCCCGCCGCTGGGCCGCGCCGATCTCGGCGCGGAGGAACCGTGGAAGCTGGTTTGGCAGTGCAACGGACTGAGGCGGTGCGCGGACATGAGGCAGGCAACGGATATATGAGGGGGAAGTATGTCGTTGATCTCCAAGAAGAGCCCCGAACAACTGGCTCAGGCAGCCGCGGAGAAGGAGCGGAAGCGGCGAGAGGCGCAGGAGCTGGAGTACGCCGCTGAGGGCAAGCGGGCCTGGCAGGCGTTTATGAGTACACCTGTGGGGCTTGCTCGGCAGTCGTTTGAACGTGGGGACCAGGTGTTCCAGTGTTCGATCAGTGCCTCGGGGCTGCGAACGGTCATTATCGCGATAGCGGGAAACGTGACGCAGAGCGCGAGCGATCCCGTGGTCATTCTCAACTCCGTTTGCCGGGAGGGTTGGGAACTGGTCAATGGGTCGTTTCTGGTGTCCGATGAGGGAGCTGCCCTCAGGGGCGACACCGTGGGCTACTACCTCTTCAGGCGTTGCGAGGCGAACTGGCGCGAGGCGGACTGGCGAGATTCGAATGTGCCGGGGGTCGACGATGAGCGGAGCGCGTCCTGATCGAAGGACCTTGAAACGGGGATCGCTGAGGCCGACTCTCTCGGAGATCCGCCGCCCCGGCGCCTCCCCAGGCCTTGGCGAGGCCCCTGACGCACCCCCGTGGCGCCCGACATGGGTGCCCCACGGAGTATCCGGGCGCGGGTGTGGCTGCTGGCGACGCAACCGGTCTCGTACCGGCTTCGTCATGGGCCGGAAACCCGCTGTCATCTGCTGATACGCCTCACCCATCCCGTTCGCATCCCTAGGCAGCACACGCTACTCTGCTCGAACAGAAGTTCGATGAGACTTTCGGGGTGATTCGTACGAGACTGACAAAGGGGGTCAAAGTTGGAGGTGTGGCATGGAGGCCTTTACTCATCTGCATGTCGCATCCGGCTACTCGACCCGCTATGGCGCCTCGCACCCCCAGGACCTGGTGGCCCGAGCCGCCGAGCGCGGTATGGCGGCGCTGGCGCTGACTGATCGGGATGCGGTCACCGGGGCGGTTCGGTTTGCGAAGGCGGCCATCGCGCACGGTGTGCGGCCCGTCTTCGGGGTCGATCTCGCGGTGGAGCCCCTTGCCCCCGCCCGCCCCGACCATGCTCAGCGCCGTCGTACCCCCGTGCGTGGCGGGGCCCATGTGGTGGAGCCGCCCCTCCGTGTCACCTTGCTCGCCCGGGACCGCGCGGGCTGGGCCGCGCTCTGTCGACTGACGTCCGCCGCCCACGCCCACCCCGTCGGGGGCAGCCCCGTGGTGTCCTGGAGCGCCCTGCGCCAGTACGCGGGCGGTGGGCGAGAGGGCGGCGCGGGGCTGATCGCCCTGCTCGGGCCGGTGGCCGAGCCCTTGCGTGCTCTTGCTGCCGGGCGTCCTGATCTCGCCGAGCGGCTGCTAGCCCCCTGGCGGGAGGTATTCGGGCCGTCGCTGCGCCTGGAGGCCGTCTGGCATGGCCACGCCGGAGCCGGAGCCGGTTCGCTGCGGTTGGCCGCTCGGACGCTCGGGCTCGCGGGCAGGGCCGGTGTTCCGGTCGTGCTGTCCAATGCCGTCCGTTACGCCGACCCGGAACAGCACCGGCTCGCCGATGTGCTGGACGCGGCCCGGCTGCTGCGTCCCATCGACCGTCGCCAGTTGGACTCCGGGGAGCGCTGGCTGAAGGGTCCCGATGCCATGCGGGTTGCCGCCGAACAGATCGCACAGGCCGCCGGGGAGGGGCGTGCTGGTGCCGCCCGACTGCTTGCGGCCACCGCGGAGACTGCCGGGATGTGCCGGCTGGACCCCGGTGGCGACCTGGGGTTGAAGCGGCGGCACTTTCCCGAGCCCGAAACCGTCGGTGCAAAGGATGCCGCCGACGCCGCTCGGGTGCTGCGCGAGCGTTGTGAGGCCGGGCTGGTACGCCGGGGCCTGGATCGCGACTCGGACGTTCGGACTCGCCTCGAAGAAGAACTGGCCATTATTACCGAACTGGAGTTCGATACATACTTTCTGACAGTGGCTCAAGTTGTCGCTGATGTGCGGGATATGGGTGTTCGGGTCGCTGCTCGTGGCTCCGGCGCCGGCAGCATGGTCAACCACGTCCTCCATATCGCCACCGCGAACCCCCTTGAGCATCGGTTGCTGTTTGAGCGCTTTATGTCCCGTCGGCGGATGGACCTGCCCGATATCGACCTCGATGTGGAGTCCGCTCGTCGGCTCGATGTCTATGACCGGGTCATCGAGCGATTCGGGCGGGAGCGGGTCGCGATCACCGGGATGCCCGAGACCTATCGAGCACGGCACGCGCTTCGCGATACCGGGCTGGCACTCGGTATCGCTCCGACCGAGGTCGACCGTATTGCAAAATCGTTTCCTCATATTCGGGCGTGCGATATCACCGCTGCTCTCGCCGAGCTGCCCGAGCTCAAGCAGCTGGCCGCCGAAGCGGCCCGGTACCGCCTTCTGTTCGAACTCGCCGAGGGCTTGGACGCGCTCCCCCGAGGGATCGCCATGCACCCCTGTGGAGTGATCCTCACCGACTCCTCGCTACTCGATCGCCTCCCCGTCCAGCCCACGCCCACGGGCGGCTATCCCATGGTCCAGGCGGACAAGGAGGATGTTGAGGACCTTGGAATGATCAAGCTGGACATCCTCGGTGTACGGATGCAGTCGGCGATGGCCCATGCCACCGCCGAGATCGAGCGCGTCACCGGCCGCCGTATTGATCTGGACGACCCCCGCCAGGTGCCGCTGGACGACCACTTCGCCTTCAAGCTCATCCAGGCATCCGACACCCTCGGCATGTTCCAGCTGGAGTCACCCGGGCAGATGGATCTCCTCAGTCGGATGCAGCCCCGCGACCCGCAAGACGTTATCGCCGACATCAGCCTCTTTCGGCCAGGGCCGGTGGCTGGAGGGATGCCGGAGCAGTATGTCGCCGCTCGTCATGGCCGCCCGGTTCCCAGTCCGCACAAGGATCTTGAACCGATACTCTCCGACACCTATGGAGTGCTGATCTGGCATGAGCAGATCATTGAGATCTTCCATCAGTTCACCGGCTGCGACCTGGCCTTCGGTGATCTCGCCCGGCGCGCTCTGAGCAATCCGGCCCGGCTGCCCCGAGTCCGCGCCTGGTTCTACCGGGAGGCCGCTGCCCGCGATTACGCGCCCGCCGTACTCGACACCGTATGG
This sequence comes from Streptomyces albipurpureus, assembly GCF_023701525.1. Taxonomy (GTDB): domain Bacteria; phylum Actinomycetota; class Actinomycetes; order Streptomycetales; family Streptomycetaceae; genus Streptomyces; species Streptomyces albipurpureus. The sequence continues at coordinate 86,302 of NZ_JAMQAW010000030.1, read as the reverse complement.
AAAACCATCGAGGGCTTCGGCGCCTATGGATTCGCCCGCGCCCATGCGGTCGCCTTCGCCGTACCCGCACTTCAGTCGGCCTGGCTGAAAGCGCACTATCCCGCCGCTCTCTACGCGGGCCTGCTCGAACACGACCCCGGTATGTGGCCCAAACGCGTCATCGTCGCGGACGCCCGTCGCCATGGCATCGCCGTCCTCCCCGTCGACATCAATCGCTCCGGCCCCCACCACAGCCTTGAACAGGCGCCGGACGGCACCTACGGCGTACGGCTGGCCCTGTCCGAGGTGCGCGGTATCAGCGGCGATGAGGTCACTCGTATCGCCGCCGCCCATCCCTACAGCTCCCTCTCCGACTTCTGGCAGCGCGCCCGTCCCAGCCGACCGATCGCCGACCGCCTCGCCGACATCGGCGCACTCCAGCCGGTACGCGGTGAACTCACCCGACGCGATCTGCTGCTCCAGATCGCCGAACTCCACCGCCAGTACCGTGGCCGACCACTCGACGACGGCCAGCTTCCCCTCCGTACCGACGAACCGCAGGGGCAGAGCGCGGGGCTCCCGGAAATGACCAGCCGAGAAGCGCTCGGAGCCGAACTGCGAGTCCTCGGCATGGATGTGAGCAGGCATCTGATGGACCATCACCATCGGCTGCTGCGTGAACTCGGGGCCACCGACGCCCGGCATCTACAGCAGCTGCGGGCCGGCGAGACCGTTCTGGTGGCAGGCGTACGCGCGGCTACGCAGACCCCGCCGATCGCATCCGGCAAGCGGATCATCTTCGTGACCCTCGACGACGGTTCGGGCCTGGTCGATCTGGCCTTCTTCGAAGACAGCCATGACGCCTGCGCGCACACGGTCTTCCACTCCGGGCTGCTGCTGGTACGCGGCACGGTGCAGCGGCGGGGCGGGCGCGGCACCATCGTCGGGACGATGGCCTGGGACCTGGAGGCACTGGCCGTCGCCCGCCGTGACGAGGGGCCGGAGGCCGTGCATCGGCTGCTCGGGCCCGCTGTCACACCCGTATCGCAGTCGTCCGGTGATGGGGCGCAGCCAGCGATGGACGATTCACCGGCGCCGGGCGGGCGCCCCCGGCGCACGATCGCGCAGGAGACCGGGGCGAGTCTCCATCCGTGGGCCGATCTCCAGCCCGCAGGCGATCTCCGAACGCCCGACCTCAAGTCGTTCGGCTACACCAGCCCAGGGAGCGCCGGGTGAACGCCGAAGGGCACATGGGCTGGATGCACCCCGAAGGGCGTACGGGCCTGATGAACGCGAAAGGGCACACGGAAGGTGCGGCGCGATGACGCAGTACGCGAATGGCGCGATGTCGCGGTACGACAGTGCTCGCCCGGGCACTTCGCTGGCCGATAACACCCCCGTGGGCACCCGGCATGTCCTACGCGTCCACTACCACCTGGAGGGCAGCGGCTACGACCCCGAGTTGTATGGATCGCTGCTGGAGCAGCTCCATGGGATCACCCCCCGAGTGCAGGCCATCCCTCCCACCGACGCCGACTGCGACATCACCGGCGCGCTGCGCTATTTCTCCTGCGGTCCCCATGAGCTCGCCCAGTTGATCCAGATGCGTGTCACCGCGCTGCACGGTGTCGGCACCACCCTTGGATCGGCCGGTAACCGGATGCTTGCTGCCATGGCCGTCGACACGACTGCACCTGGTGGAATAACCCATCTCAGCTCAGAACCGGAAGCGATTGCTAGTTTTCTTCGGCCTCGTCAGGTCGGTGCGCTGTACGGGGTTGGCCCCGCGATGGCCGGATTGCTCGCACGCCATGGACTCCACACCATCGGCGCCGTTGCCGACACCGCTCCGGGCACTTTGCAGCGGCTTCTCGGGCGTACCCAGGGGCGGCTGCTCCATGAGCGGGCCCATGGTCTGGATACCCGTCCCGTCACTCCGCAGGCGCCGTCCCGTTCCTATCGGGCCGATCATGCTTTTCTCCGCGATGAACTGGACCCGGACCGGCACCGCCGAGCCGTTCTCGCTCTCGTCGAGGAGCTGGGCATTCGGCTGCGGTCCGAGCATCAGATCACCCGGCGACTGACCCTGACCATGCGCTATGCCGATGGCTCCACCACTACCCGGACGCGTACTCTGCCCGAATCCACCAGTCATGGCATTGCGCTGGTACGGGTGGCTTATGACCTGTACGAGACGTTTGGGCTGCAACGGGCCAGGGTCCGTGGGATTGCCGTGCGGGCCGAGGAACTCCAGCCGATCGAGGATGAGATCACCCAGCTCACCTTTGATCCCGCCGATGATCGGGCCCGCCGTATCGAGATCTCGGCTGACCGGGCACGCGCCCGCTTCGGGCCGGGGGCGGTGCGGGCGGCAACGCTCGCGGATGTGTGAGGGCCGTGCCGGTTAACGGGTGGGGCTTGAGGTGAGTCTGGCGGCGGAGGCGATCGTGGCGCGCGCTTCTCGCTCGGTCAGACCGGCCTGGACCGCCGCCTTGGTGAGGGCGTTCGCCAAGGTGGTGCCGATGCGGTTCTCGTAGGCGCGGCAGGCGGCCCAGAACAGACGGGTGTTGCGCTGGCCTTCATGGGCTGCCCGCACAAACTGAACCAGGCCCTGGCCATGCTGCGGGCGGGTCCCGGAGGGCGTGGGGGCGGTCTGCTGGGCGCGCGCGGGGGGTGCGACAAGGCGGAGGAGGGCGCGGGGGCACTTGGCGGGTGAGAGTTCGGCCGTGCCGGGGGCGAGGCGATAGAGACCCTGGTGAGAGCACGATCCGGGGCCGACCAGATAGCCGCCGGCCCCACGGACGTCGATGCCGGGAGCGAGCCTGCCGACCGAGTTGGGTACGACGACATCGGGCGGGCCCGTCAGCCAGAGGTGTCGACCGCCGCTCGGTGTGAGCACGGTGATCGTCTCCGGGATGGTGAAGAGATGGCGCAGCGCCAGGTAGTGGAGTGAGGAGAGGGAATCGGCCGGCGCCTCTTTCACCTCATCCACCCCTTTCGCTTCATTCGCCTCATTCGAACGGTTCGGCAGCCGGTGCGGATCGACTGTCGGGCAGTTCGGCGAGGCGCTCGGGCCGTTGGCTTGACCGCTTGGCGCTGGGTCGTTCGGGTGGGCCGGTGGCGGTTTGACGTCGAGGTCTATGCCGATCAGATGGTGTGGGGGCCGACCGCACGCGATGCCGTAGCCGGTTGCCCAGGGCGCGGCGGCGAAGAGCGCTCGCACCCCGGCCGGGTCGGTGGTGGCGTCATGGACGCCGTGTCCCGTCAGACCGCACTCGCCTCGGCACCGTACCGGCTCGATGTCGTGCCGATGCGGTGAGGGCAGAGCCGGGAGCTTGGTGGGGGAGAGGGGAATGACCGGGAGCCCCCGCTCGGCGGCGAAGAGCGCATGGGCAAGGGCCAGAGCGGCGGGTCCCCGGTCGGTGATGGCCATAACCCTATTTTCGTACAAGCGTTCGAAGAAAGGAAGGGGGGAGGGTGGGGAGAATGTCTGAAAACATGCCGTAACGCTTCACCTCTTGCAGCGCCCGGGCTGTGCTTGGCCCGGCCCTCACTGGAGGGGGCGGTAGGTGATCCAGCGGGCGGGAAAGGGGTTTATCGCCCTGTCCTCACGCTTGAGGGGGAATCGATAGGACTTGGGTGGTTCGCCGGGGATTTGATGGGCAACTCTGAGGTCGCGACGTCGTGACCATGAAGCCGGGGCGGTCGGCCAACCGCCTTGGAGTAAGCCGTACCTCTGCACTTTCGGTTCCTGGAGGAATTGACATGGCAAGCATCCGTACCGCCCGCGTCCTCGCCGCCGCTGCTGCTCTGCCTCTGACGGTCGCCCTCTTCTCGGGCGTTGCCACGGCCGCTGACCCCATCTTGGGCGACGGATCGAATGCGACTGTTGCCGCGATCGTCGGCAGCGGTGTCGGCGGCGCCAACCTGGGGAACTCCACCACCGGCCAGCAGGTCGCAAGCGGCGATGGGGCGAGCGCCCAGAGCAATATCGCCAGTGTGAACGGCTCCGCGTTCACGGTCGTCGACCAGACGAACGCGGTAGTGAACTTCACGAATCTGTGGTGACGCCCGGCCCGTAGGGGGGGCGATCGTGGGGTGAACGACGGACTGTGCGGCGGCACTTCGGTGCCGCCGCACAGGTGCTTCTGCGGTGGTGGCGCCTCTCGGCTTCGGTGGGACCGGCTTCTGCTGGCCGTCAGCGGCGCCAGACCGGTTGGTTCGGCCTGGAGGAAGGCGGCTGCTGGAGTGGGGCGGCTGGAGGCGGCGTCCGAGGTCCGTTGCGACGCAAGGGGACAGGTGTCGGACGGGTGGCACCGACGCGGCCCCGAGAGGCTGGATCTCTATCAGCCTCAGGTCTGATGCCCGGCGGGCCTCCTGGGAGTCTCCGGGGGGAGGCCCCAGCTCCTCCTGGGGCCTTGTTTTTCGGCCGCCGCGATCTCACCGCTCCGCCCGGTCCCTGTTGTCGTACGTCGTAGGCCTCGGGCCAAAAGCCCGTAAGCGCAGCCGCGCGGCCGACTCGGGGCGCCGGCTTGTGAGGCCGGTCGATGGGTGGTGAGAAGGATCTGTCTGCCGTGTGCCCGGTCGCCTTCGGGTACACGGGGGCTTGCGCCGGTGAGCCGTGGACACCGCTCTCACAAGCCCCGATGAGGGGGAGGGCCCACCAGCGAACGAAGGATTGAGATCAGAGACTCCGTGTCGACTGAGCACAGGATCTCGCCGGCTGCGCGGGGACCGGTGGGAGAAGCCGAGGGTGGGGCATCCCACCGTTGCGGAATCGCCCCTTCCAAGGTGAGCGCGGGTCTGAGCGCCGGCAGACGAAGACGCACCGTCCCTGAGCGGGCCCCGAGAATCGGGTCATCTGCTCTGAGGGTCTCCTCCACCTACAGGAGGTGGCCCGGGGCCCACCAGTACAACCTGAGGCGGACATGCCTTCAAGACCTGTGGCCGATCCCCCGGAGTAGCACCCACTTCTAGCGTGGACCCATGACCACGCCAGTCTGCACAAGCGCTTCGAGGGCTGCCGTGCCGGTGCCTCCGTCGTATGGAGCCGACGCACGGTATGCGACCTATGCGCGCTATTCGTCGTTCTCGTCGTATGTAAGGGCGCGGGGGCCCGTACTGCTGCGCACGGCACGCTCGCTCACCGCCAACCCGAGTGACGCGGAGGACCTCCTTCAAACCGCGCTCACCAAGACCTATGTCGCCTGGGAGCGGATCGAGGACCATCGTGCACTCGACGGCTATGTCCGTCGGGCGCTGCTGAACACCCGTACCTCGCAGTGGCGCAAGCGCAAGGTGGACGAATTCGCTTGCGATGAGATGCCCGAGCCCGATGTCGTGCCCGCGCCGGACCCTGCGGAGCAGCAGGCCCTCCGAGATGCGATGTGGCGCGCCGTGATGAAGCTGCCCGACCGGCAGCGCGCCATGGTCGTCCTCCGCTACTACGAGGATCTCAGTGAGGCCCAGACCGCCGAGGTCCTCGGGGTGTCCGTCGGTACGGTCAAGAGCGCGGTCTCCAGGGCACTGGGCAAGCTCCGGGAGGACTCTGAGCTGGCCCCGGTGCGCTGACTCACGCCCATCGCCCCTTCGTACCCACTGAGGCGGTCGCCTGCCCCATATCCTGGCACTGACCTGCGATTACCTGCGATTACCTGCGAGGACCTGTGGGCCGCGAGACCCACTGAGGCTCTCTCCGCAACCGCTGTCGATCCGTTTCCCGACGGACCCGTTCCATCACTGGTCCGTTCCTAGCCATCCGTAGTCATCCGTAGCCATCCGTTTCCTGGTCGGGTCCTTCTCCTGGCCGACCCGTTCCACAGTCATCCGTCCGCTGTCTCACATCCGTCCGCTGTCTCACATCCGTCCGCTGTTCCACATTCGTCCGTTGTCCCGCGTCCGTCTGCCGTTCCACATCCGTCTGCTGTGTTACATCCGTCCGCTGTCCCGCGGAACGCTGACATCGTTGTGCAGCATCGCGACCCACCGAAGCCCTGCCAGCTCCGGTCGTCCCGGTGGTCCGATGCCGTAGTGGTCGGTCGTGTCAGATGCACTCGTCCCGGTCGCGCAACATGCGTGGCAGGCCCCACAGTGGAAGCCGCACGCTGCCCTCCAGGGCCCCCGCCGAAACACCTACCCGGGGGTAGTGACATACCAAATGCCGTGTGCGCAGAATCTGCTCATCCTTACTGCCATGTAGCGCTAGCGCCCACCGGGAGGACGCCGTGCTGAGCACCATGCAGGACATACCGCTGACAGTCACCCGAATCTTGCGTCACGGAATGACGATCCATGGAAAGTCGCAGGTCACGACGTGGACCGGAGAGCCCGAACCACACCGCCGCAGCTTTGCTGAGATCGGTGATCGGGCGACGCAGCTGGCCAATGCGCTTCGTGATGAATTCGGCATCGACGCTGACCAGCGAGTGGCGACCCTGATGTGGAACAACGCTGAGCATGTCGAGGCGTATCTTGCGATCCCCTCCATGGGCGCCGTCCTCCATACCCTCAACCTCCGGCTGCCGGCCGAGCAACTCGTCTGGATCGTCAATCACGCCGCGGACCGAGCCGTTATCGTCAACGGCACCCTGCTGCCCCTGCTGGCACCGCTCCTTCCGCACCTGCCGACGATCGAGCACATCGTCGTCTCGGGCCCGGGGGACCGCGCGCTACTCGCCGATGCCGACGCGCGGGTACACGAGTACGAAGAGCTGATTGCCGGGCGCCCGACCAGCTACGACTGGCCCGAGTTGGATGAGCGTGCCGCCGCCGCCATGTGCTACACCTCCGGCACCACGGGGGACCCCAAGGGCGTGGTCTACTCCCACCGGTCCATCTATCTGCATTCGATGCAGGTCAACATGGCCGAATCGATGGGCCTGACCAACCATGACACTTCGCTGGTGGTGGTGCCGCAGTTCCATGTGAACGCCTGGGGACTGCCGACCGCCACGTTTATGACCGGCATCAACATGCTGATGCCGGACCGTTTCCTCCAGCCTGCGCCGCTCGCGGAGATGATCGAGCGCGAGAAACCCACTCACGCCGCGGCCGTCCCCACCATCTGGCAGGGGCTGCTGGCCGAAGTCACCGCGAATCCGCGTGACATCAGCTCCATGAAGCAGGTCACCATCGGTGGTGCGGCCTGTCCGCCCGCGCTGATGGAGGCATACGACAAACTCGGCGTCCGCCTCTGCCATGCCTGGGGCATGACGGAGACCTCGCCCCTCGGCACGATGTCCCACCCCCCGGCCGGGCTGACCGCCGACGAGGAGTGGCCCTACCGGATCACCCAGGGCCGGTTCCCGGCGGGTGTCGAAGCGCGATTGGTCGGACCCGCCGATGAGTTTCTACCGTGGGACGGGGAGTCGGCCGGTGAGCTGGAGGTCCGTGGACCCTGGATCGCTGGTTCGTACTACGGGGGCGCGGGCGGCGAGGACTTCCGGCCCGCGGACAAGTTCAGCGCGGACGGCTGGCTGAAGACGGGCGATGTGGGTGTCATCAGCCCGGACGGCTATCTGACCCTCACCGACCGGGCGAAGGACGTGATCAAGTCCGGTGGGGAATGGATCTCCAGTGTCCAGTTGGAGAATGCGCTGATGGCCCACCCCGAGGTGACCGAAGCCGCGGTGGTGGCGGTTCCGGACGAGAAGTGGGGCGAGCGCCCGCTGGCGACGGTCGTGCTGAAGGAAGGTTCCACCGCGGGGTACGGGGAGTTGAAGGCGTTCCTCTCCGAGACCATCCCCAAGTGGCAACTCCCGGAGCGCTGGTCGGTGATTTCCGTGGTGCCGAAGACGAGTGTGGGCAAGTTCGACAAGAAGGTGATCCGCAAGCAGTACGCGGACGGCGAGTTGGACGTCACCGAGGCGTAGAACCGCGCCTCCCAGAGCCTGGGACGGACTGACCGGCCCCCGCGCTTTGCCCGCGGGGGCCGGTTGCGTCGGTCAGCGCCCGTGCCACGACCACCGGAACCCACGTTCGAGTCTCGATGTCAGTGGCTGCCTCTACTCTTCAGAACATGGACATCCGACCGGAGCGCCCATGGGACACCCCACGGGCGACAGATCAGTACGGAATACATCGCTGCGGCTGACGCCGCCGCCGTCGCTTGCGCCTGCCCGGTCGACGATCGGTCCTACCGAGCCCGGCCGGGGAGCGGCAGTCAGGTCTGCTCCTCCTGGTCAGGACGGCAGTTCGGTGGGCTGACAGGCCCGCGGGCGATCAGCACAGCCCAGACGCACCCGCATCCATGCTGTTCCGGGCGGGACCGCGGGTCCAAGAGGGCTTGCTGCCTCGGCCCCCTATCCCAGCCCTCCCCATCCTCCCCGGCTTACTCAGAGCTGCCCCGATGCGGCGAGACAAGCCCCTTGCGGGTCCTCAGGCCCTGAGCGAGGCCTGCGGACGCCTGCCTTGCCCTGTCGGGGAGTCGAACCGATCCCTCGCGGCCCCGCTCTGGGCGGACCCGGCCCGAACCGATTCTCACCAGCCATCACCAGCCATCACCAGCCATCACCAGTAGGTCAGTTCGTTCCGATCTTCGCCAGTAGATCCACGATGCGTGCCTGCACCTCGCTACTGGTGGAGCGCTCGGCAAGGAAGAGCACTGTCTCCCCCGAAGAGAGCCGCGGCAGATCCGCCCGATTGAGACCCGCCGAGGTGTAGACGACCAGAGGAGTCCGATTCAGTTGACCGTTCGCCCGCAGCCAGTCAATGATCCCCGCCCTTCGACGGCGGATCTGCATCAGATCCATGACCACCAGATTCGGTCGCGTCTGAGAAGCGAGCATGACGGCGTCCGTGTCCGCGCCCGCGCGGGCAACCTGCATCCCCCGCCGCTCCAGGGTCGCGGTGAGCGCGAGAGCGATCTCCTCATGCTCCTCGATCAACAGCACCCGCGGGGGATGCTGCTCACTGTCGCGCGGCGCCAGCGCCTTGAGCAGGATGGCCGGATCGGCGCCATAGGCCGCTTCCCTCGTCGCCTGGCCCAGCCCCGCCGTCACCAACACGGGTACCTCGGCGGCCACGGCTGCCTGACGCAGGGACTGCAGCGCGGTACGGGTGATCGGACCGGTCAGCGGATCGACGAAGAGCGCCGCCGGGAAGGCCGCGATCTGCGCGTCCACCTCCTCGCGCGAGTGCACGACGACAGGGCGGTAGCCCCGCTCGCTGAGCGCCTGCTGGGTGGAGACATCAGGCGCGGGCCACACCAGCAACCGCCGGGGGTTGTCCAACGGCTCGGGTGGCAGCTCATCGTCCACGGGCTGCGGATGCGGACGGTTCGCCACCTCAATGGCCCCACCCGGGCCGTCCAGCGGCTCGGGCCCCTCAGCACCCTCGTCGGGTGCTCCTATGGCGTACGCCCGCCCCTCCGACCGCTCGATGGGCCTTCGCGCTCCGGGCTGCGCCGGGATGGGCGGCTGGAGCTGGGGATGCGGCCGGGCGGATGCCTCCGGCCGCTCACCCTCGGATGGCGTACCCAGCTTGCGGCGACGGCCGGAGCCAGACGCCTGGCCGCCCTGTTTGTCGGAGTGGGCCTTGGCCTCGGACTGCTGCTGCTCGGCGTCGGCGATCTGCTGAGCCAGGGGCGCACCCTGCCCGAGCGTGCGCACGCTGAACGCCCGGCCCTGCGAGGCGTCAGCCGGCAGCGGCGCCTCGGCGGGCAGTGGTTGGGCAATGGACTTGGGCCCCGGGGAGTGGGGCGCCACATGCTGGGACCCGGTGGACTGGGGTGTCGGCTGAGATCCGGCGGAATGCGTGTGCCCAGCGTGCTGCGATCCCGATCGGGGCGCACCCATGGGGTCGTTGCCGGCTCCGCTCGACGCTCCCCTCAGGGCCGCGAAGTTGGGCATCGGCAGGGCGAGGGAACCGGCGTCCTGACCGGATTCCGAGCCCGCCCGTGGACCCTCTCCAGGAGCGGCCTCGTCCGAGGTCGCCATGTGCTGGCCGGTCGCATCGTCGGCGGATACGGCTGCGGAACCGGCCCCGGCCGTCCCCCGCTCGTCCCATCCCTGGGGCTGCGTCAGATCGGCGGCCCTTCGCCGCCCGGTCGGCAGCGGATGCTGCTGCGGTGGCGTGTGATCGGCGCCGGGTTCGGCGCGTACGAGATCGTGCTGAGCGGCCGGGGAGGTGTCAGCCTGCCCTGTCCTGGGCGGTACGCGATCGGCCTGGGCCGGCGGCAGGGCGAAGGCCGAACGGCCCGCCTCCTGCGCGGAAGCCCCCCCGGTCTCGGCGGGAGCGGGAGCCAGTGCGCGACGCGCCCTTCGTCCGCTCGCCTGAGCATCGGCGGCGCTCGGCAGTTGCCGCGCCGGCAGCTGCGAGCCGGCGGGCAACTCATGCATCACACCTTGGTGTCCGCGCTGGCCCAACCCCTGGGGATCGACGGGCACACCCTGCGGAGGCACCGTCTGACCACGTGCGGGACGACCGGTCGCCGCCGCGCCTTCCGCCGCCGTGACCACGGAACCCTCGGTGGGCTTACCCGTGCCCGCGGTAACCGCGACGGGCGAATCGGTGGGGCTGGGCCGTCCGCGCCGTCGCCCCGTACCGTCCCCCTGCGTACCGGAGCGGCCGTCCGCGACGCCGGCACGGGCTCCCCCGGTGCCGCCGGAGTCCTGGGCCGGGATCAGGTCCTGCCCGCCACCCCCCGGCTGGAGCTCATCCGTATGGGCCCTTCGCCGTCCCGTGGGCGGTGTCGGCGGGGACTCCCCGGTGCTCTGGGAAGCGACGGGGCTCTCCAAGAAGGCGTCCGTGGAGCCCCTGCGGGCGCGCCGTCGGCCGCCGCCCAATGTCTCCGGGGACCCGAGCTGCTCCGGCAGGACGATCCCGTCACCGGCGGTGCCACCGTCGACCGGAGCCACGACGTCCGGTGCGGGAGCGAGCGGTACGACTCCCGCGCCCTCGCCCAACGGCACCTCAAGGACGTACGCACTGCCACTGGTGCCCGGCACCTCGTGTGTCTGGAGCACCCCGCCGTGCGCCTGGACGATCCCGCGCACAATCGGCTGGTGCACCGGATCGCCCCCGGTGAACGGGCCCCGCACCTCGATCCGTACGACCTCGCCGCGCTGCGCCGCCGCGACGACGATGGTGGAGTCCACATAGCCGCCGTCCGGCAGCAGCCGCGTCTTGCCGGTGGAATCCACCCCGGCCACATCGGCGACCAGATGCGCCAGCGCCGTCGCCAGCCGGCCCCCGTCCACCTCGACCTCTATCGGCGGTGCATGCACGGCGAACTGCACCCGGCCAGGGCCGATCAGCTCCACCGCACCCTCAACTCCGGCGGCGACCACCGCATCGAGCTGAGCCTTGGCCTTGTAGAGCTGCTCCACCCCCGTGTCGAGACGCTGGAAGCCGAGCACATTGTCGATGAGTGTCGTCATCCGGGCGTATCCGGCGGCCAGATGGTGCAGGATCTGGTTGGCCTCCGGCCAGAGCTGCCCCGCCGGATCGGCGGCGAGCGTGCCCAGTTCGGAGCGGAGCTCCTCCAGCGGCCCGCGCAGCGAGCCACCGAGCACCGCCGTCAGCTGCTCATGACTGGCCCCCAGCTCCAGATAGCGCTCATCGCGCCGCTCGATCTCGGAGGTGTACCGCTCGGCCTTGTCCGCCAGTTCGGCGGTCAGGCGTTCGGTGGTCTCCGCCAGTTCCTTGTTCAGCCGCTCGATGGTGCTGTCGAGTTCCTCGGCGTGGCTCTTCTCCAGCTCCTCATACGGGCGCCGGTCGGTGAAGGTCATCACGGCACCGACGAGCTGATCCCCGTCGCGCACCGGCGCCGTCGTCAGATCCACCGGTACCCGCGCGCCGTTCTTCGCCCACAGCACCTGGCCTCGCACCCGGTGCTTGCGGCCGGACTTCAGGGTGTCCGCCAGCGGCGACTCCGCGTACGGGAAGGGCTTGCCGTCCTCCCGCGAGTGCAGGATCAGCGGGTGCAGCTCCTGGCCACCGAGGTCACTGGCGCGGAAGCCGAGGATTTGCGCGGCGGCCGGGTTGACCAGCACGACCCGGCCGTCGGTGTCCGTACCGACCACGCCCTCGGCGGCGGCCCGCAGGATCATCTCGGTCTGGCGCTGCGAACGGGCCAGTTCGGCCTCGGTGTCCACCGTCCCGGACAGATCCCGCAGGACGAGCATCAGCAACTCGTCGCCGGTGAAGCCACCGCTGTACGTGTCGTACGCCTTGCGTCCGTCCTCAAGGCTGGCGCTGGTCACCTCTACGGGGAACTCGCTGCCGTCCGTACGGCGGGCGACCATCCGTGTCGGCTTGGTGCGCCCCCGCTCGTCCGCCGCCTCAGGGCGGCGCATCGAACCGGGGATCAGCCGAGAGTCGAACGCGGGCAGCAGATCAAGCAGCCCGCGCCCGACGAGCGCGGTGCCCGGAGTCTCAAAGAGCTCAAGGGCGATGGTGTTGGCGTTGACGACTGTGCCGTTGCAGTTGACGAGCACCAAGCCGTCGGGGAGTGCGTCGAGTATTGCCGCGAGGCGAGCAGCGCCTCGGGATGGCCTGCTGCTCACGACGACGGTTCCTCCCTGACCTACAGCGTGTGTAAGGGACAGCCAGTTCCCATCTTGCTCTCTGGGCTCAACCTGTCACTGGAGGGAGTCTAAAGGCAGCAGATGAGAGCGGGACGGTGGATCGGGGGGAGGCGTGCTTGAGGTTTCGTGTATATGCCGTGACCTCGGCACTCTCACCTGGTGCTGGGCAGTACGGGTTCCATGGTTCGCCAGCGAGAGATCTCACACCCGTCCGTGCGGCTGAACACGGCATCAACCGGGTTACCCCGCCAGGTTCCGGTCACCCGAGCGGTGGCGGGGCCACCGGACTGCTGGGTGCACATCTGCCCTTCGGGGACCGGAGCGAAGGGGTCGCTGCCGTCTTGACCAAGCTCATCCAACCGGGTGCAGGCGCGCTCGGCGGCGGGGTGCGTCCCGCCGGCAGGGTCGCACTTCAGCTCATACCGGCCATCCGCGCGGGTGTTGCCCGTCTCGGAGACGACCACGGTGAGCCGGTCCAGCTCCGGAGCCGAGAACAGCGGCAGCGGAAAGGGCAGGGTGGTGGCCCCGGCGACGGGTACGGCGGCGACTAGCGCGGCGGCGGAGGCGGTCGCGGTGAGGATGAGGCGGCGCAGCATGGACGCTCCTGGAAGTCGGTCGAGGGGCGGTGTCCGCGATGATCCGCACCGACATCGGCGATGGGCCACTGCCCGGACACCGATCCCAGCGAGGGTCCTCGCGCGGGTCCCTCGCGCGACCTTCCGCGCACGGTCCCCGGCCCGAGGCGGGTGCCCCGGCGTCCCCAACGCTTCTAACGCTCGGCACGCCCGGGCGTTGCGCAACCGGACCGCGGCCAATCGTGAACAGCCATCCACCCCGTCTTCGGCCATCCGACATCCAGCGCTTTGCCCTGCGGCACGCACGCCTAGTACCGTGGTCAGCGATTGGTGACACCGCACTCGTCTGTGTCATCATCTGCACACCACTCGCGCGCTATGGGCGGGTGTGCTGGAGGCGTCGCCTAGTCCGGTCTATGGCGCCGCACTGCTAATGCGGTTTGGGTCTTAAAACCCATCGAGGGTTCAAATCCCTCCGCCTCCGCCAGCTTGATCGTCGAAGCCCCGACCCTGTGGTCGGGGCTTCGACGTTTCCCGCGACGGGCCTTCAGCCCCCGCCTCCGACTCTTCGCCGCAGGCTTGGTTCGAGTGGTCGCGACACCCTTGATCAAGGTATTTCCGCAGGTCAGGTGCGGTTTGCTTAACGGATTTCACCTGGCGGCGCAGGTCATGTAATGTTGTTCTCGCAACGCCGACCGGCCCAAAAAGACCGGAACGCTAAGCACTCGTAGCTTAACGGATAGAGCATCTGACTACGGATCAGAAGGTTGCAGGTTCGAATCCTGCCGAGTGCACAGCAGGCCAGGGGCCCCATCGAGAAGATCGATGGGGCCCCTGGTGTTTCTTGTGCCGGCGGTGGTTGACGGCAATGTCTCAGCCGGAGCCGATCAGCCGCCATGCTTCCGCCCCGGTTATGCGTCGGCGGTGAACAGGACCGCCCTGTCCGTGGCCGACGCCAGTGCGAAGAGGTCGCGTACCTCCGTCAGGGATTCCCACATCCAGCGCAGCTCTCCTCGCAGGCCCAGTTGGGAGAGCCTTTCCCGTAGCCACGCTTCCTCGACCTCGGCCAGGGCGCCAGATGTCTGGCGCACCTGTTCGGGGGTCACCAGGCGGGTGAGGTAGCGCTGGCCGTTCGTCAGGGGGCGGCCGCCCAGGATGGCGTAGGAGAGGGGGGAGGGGCCGGTCAGCAGGCTGTGGTGGAGGGGTCTCCAGGTCTTGTCGGTGTCCGCCAGCCAGGGGCGTTCCCACTCCTCCTCGATCTTCTCCAGATAGGAGATGACCTCGGTCTCCTCCGACCGTTCCAAGCGGCGGGCTTCCTCCGCCAGGATCGCGAAGTGGCGGCCGAGGCCAGTCACCCTGAGCTCCCTCCGGCTGCCGCGGGACAGGGAGGCTTCGTCCAGGATCGCCAGGCAGAGTTCCCTGATCAGCAGGTCCGTACCGCGGCCCTCAGTGGACATGCGGGCCCCCGCTCAGTTGGGGCTTTCCACGGGGAACCAGAGCGAGGCAGAGGGCCGCGCTGACCCCGGCCACCACGGCGAGCAGGGTGTAGGCGTCCGTGAACCCCGCCGAGGTGCCGCCGGTGATGCCGGTCGCGGCCACCGTCGAGACCACCGCCACTCCGACTGAACCGCCCACCTCGTGGAAGGTGTTGACCACCCCTGACGCGAGTCCGGCCTCAGCGTGGCCCACCATCGCCAGCGCCGTCGTGGTCGCGGTCACGAACACCGCGCCGACCCCGAGTGAGGCGACCGCCAGCCCCGGCAGCAGCGTGAGGTACACGCTCGTATCCTGCGAGACCAGGGTCAGGGACGCGCTCCCCGCCGCCGCGAGCGCCATCGCGCCCACCGCACACGCCCGGCTGCCGATCCTGCCGACGAGACGGGAGCCGAGGTGGGCCCCCAGCCCCACGGCCACCGCCACCGGGAGGAAGACCAGGCCCGTTTCCAGCGGACCGAAGCCGCGCGCGTGCTGGAGGTAGACCGAGCTGAGGAAGAAGTACGCGATCAGCAGCGCCGTCGCGACCAGCATCAGAAACGATCCGGCCACCACCGGGCGGCGGGTCAGCATCCGAAGATCCATCAGGGGCTCGGGGGTCGATCGCTCGACCACCGCGAAACCGCCGTACATCGCCACGGCGCCGATCAGCGCCAGGAGCGTCAGCGGATCGCTCCACCCGCTGTCGCCCGCTCTGACCAGGCCGTAGATCAGCGACCCGGTTGCCGCCGTGACCAGTACCGCGCCCGGGACGTCCAGCCGGGCCGGCCGGGGGGCGCGGGCCGGGACCAGGGCGGGGAGGGCGACCAGCAGAGCGAGACCGATGGGGACATTGATGTAGAAGACCCACGGCCATCCCGGCCCCGCGGTCAGGGCCCCACCCAGCAGTACACCCGCCGCCGAGCCGGTGCCGCCGATGGCCGCCCAGGCGCCGAGGGCCTTGTTGCGTTCGGCGCCGTGGAAGCTGGTCGTCACGATGGCCAGCGCGGCCGGAGAGAGCAGGGCCGCCCCCACTCCCTGGGCAATCCGGCCACCGATCAGCGTCGGGGCGTTCTCGGCGAGACCGGTGACCAAGGACGCGGCGGTGAAGACGATCAGCCCCGCGAGCAGGGTGCGACGGGCGCCGAGGGCGTCGGCGAGCCGGCCTCCGAGCAGCATCAGTCCGCCGAAGCAGAGGGTGTACGCGGTCACCACCCAGGTGAGGGTGGCTCGATCGAGACGGAGATCGGCGGCCATATCGGGCAGCGCCACATTCACCACGGTCACATCGAGCACCAGCATGAACTGCGCGACACAGATGAGTGCCAGGGCTGCCCAGCGGCGCGGGTTCGTCGGGGGAGGCTCCTGGCCGGGGTGGTGATCGTGATCGTGGTGATGCTCTTCCCCGTGGTGTTCCTCGTGGGCGGGGGCGTGGGACACGGCTGCTCCAAATCCGGCGGGGCTCGTCGTGGGCACCCCGCCTCCTTGCGATGCCCCACTGGGAGGCGACAAGTGAACCGTACAGTTCAGTACAGATGAACTCAACAGTTCAGTTCAGATGTGGATTAGGCTCCTGCCCATGAGCGTGGACAAGCAGGCGCCCGGCGGCCCTCGCGCCGAACGCAAACGAGAGGCCATCGTCCGGGCCGCCCGTGACCTCTTCCTCCGCGATGGATTCGGCGTGGGCATGGACGCCATCGCTACCGAGGCGGGGGTTTCCAAGGTCACCGTCTACAACCACTTCGGCAGCAAGGAAGCGCTCTTCACCGCCGTCGTCGCCGGCGCGCTCGATGAGCCCCTACAGCGGGATTCAGCCGCCCCGCTCGCCCGGCTCGCCGACGCCGAAGACCTCCGGCCGGCGTTTGTCGAAGCCGCTCGCGCCTGGATCGACGCGGTACGCAATGACCGCGAGGTCGCTGCCCTGCACACACTGGTCGCCGCCGAACTGCATCGCTTCCCCGAACTGGGGCGAGCCTGGCACCGGGACAGCCCCAGCGGTCACCACCCCGTCGTCGCGGACGCCCTGCGAGCCCTGGCCGACCAGGGCCGGCTGGTCATTCCCGATCTGGAGGTCGCGACCCTCCAGCTGTACGCACTCCTGGTCCACCCGCACATGGTGTTCGGCCACTACGGCACGATCATGGACGACGATCTCACCGAGCGGCTGCTCACCAGTGGTGTGGATATGTTCCTCGGTCACTACAGCCCGCGGTGATCACCCCGCGGTGGGCTGCCCGAAGCCCCGCCTGGAAGCGGGTTCGCGCCCCCAGAACGTCCATGATCCTGCGCATCCGTCGCTCGACCGTCCGCTGCGCCACCCCAAGACGGCGCGCGATGGCCTGATCCGTGAGCCCGGAGGCCGACAGGGTCAGTAAGTGTGCGTCTTCGGCGGACAGTTCATCGGTCGGCCGGCTCCTCTCGGGCCACAGCGGCAGGGAACGCTCCCACAGCAGCCCGTGCAGGGCCACCAGCCCATCGAGTAGCGCCGAGGGGTGCAGAACGAGCGCATCGCCGGACGGGTCCAACGCGACGAGCGCGATCCGACGGTCCGCGATCACCAGATTCAGCGGTACATCGTCCAGTGTCCGACTCTCCTCGCACCGGGCGGGTCGCTCCACCGCCCGGTGGTCATGGACCGTTCGGCGGCGTACCTCTCCCTGAGCCCGTTCGAACGGTACGGCGTACGGAGGTCGGTCCAGTACGAGTAGTTCCTCCTGGGCCGACCGCTGGATCAAGGCCACCTTTCGGGCCACCCGTTCCCGCCCGCTGAGCAGATGGAGCGCGGGTCCTTCGTCGGCCCGCCGCGCTGCCAACCGGAACTCATCGCCGAGCACCGCCGCCGCCAACCGCGCCCGCTCGATCTCCTCCCGGCGCTGAAGCGCCAGCACCTCGACCACCGCATCCGGAGGCGCGGGGCTGAATCGCAACGGACGGCCAGTGAGGCGGGTGAGCATCTCGCGCTGTTCCAGCGAGCGGATGCGGCGGCGGACTCGGGCCGTCTCCCACCCGGTGGCGGCGGCCAGTTCGGCGACCGTTGCCCGGGGACGAATCAACAGGGCCCGGTAGAGGTGTTCGTCATCAGCGGGGATGCCCAGAGCTGTCAGTCGCCGATCCGGAACGCCGACCATGTCCGCGCTGCGCGTCACTGCGCCTCCTGAGGCCGTTGGGGTGCTGGCCGATGGGGTACTGACGGTAGGGCGGCCAACCGGGACAGGTACAGACCTCTGTCAGCCCTGGGATGGGAGAGGGGCCCGCGAAGGGGGCTTCTCCAGCGAAAAGAGATACGGCAGGGGCTGTTGCCATAGGAGGCGATCACAGTGGGGCCGGAGGGAGAGCGGGGGTGTGGGAGTGGCGTGATGAGAGTGAATGGTCGATTTGGTGCAGATGTATCTCTGCCGGGCCTGACTGGCGGAAAGGCGACAGTGTCGGGTATCCGACGCCCGCACCCCTTCCGCTTTGGTCCATACCAAATACCGTCGAAGGTTGTCATGTACGCCGTGTCGGGCCTCCCCCCACCCGTCCACCCACGAGTTCCAACCGCGCGAAACTCACACCCGCCGAACTCACACCCGCCGAACTCACACCCGCCCCCCGAGCATCCGGCCCCCGAGC
The DNA here is from genome assembly GCF_023701525.1 of Streptomyces albipurpureus. Lineage (GTDB taxonomy): Bacteria > Actinomycetota > Actinomycetes > Streptomycetales > Streptomycetaceae > Streptomyces > Streptomyces albipurpureus. Next base: position 68,136 of record NZ_JAMQAW010000030.1, on the reverse strand, counting down.
ACCCGCCGAACTCACACCCGCCCACCGAGCACCCGCCCACCGAGTACCAGCTCATGAACTACCGGCTCTACGAGCACTCGCCGGATGAGCCCCGCGTGCCAAACCCCACCGCGCGCGCAACCGCTGGGAGAGCAACACCGCAAGAGCAACCGCTGGGAGAGCAACAACCGTACGAGAAGCAAGCCGACCGCCCACGCATAGGCACCGAGCGCTCCACCACGAGAAGCCCCGACGATTCCGCACGAGCCTCCGAGCCCCCCACGACTCCCCGCCCGAACGAGATCCGCCCGAACGAGACCAAGACCTGTGGGAACGAGGACCGAGACCCGCGGGAACGACACCCCCACAAGAACCGAGCGAGTACCCAGCACGGACTGAGCACGGCCACACACCCCTACCCCCTCAGGGAGAGCCATGTTCAACCGACGCAAAATCACCCCTAGACGCACTTGGCACAGAGTCGTCGCCCTCCTCGCCGTACTGCTGCTTCCGCTGGCCACCCTCACTGGCCTTGCCTCTCCAGCCCAGGCGGCCGGCACCCTCACCGCGAGCTTCACCACGCAGAACCACGGCTCCTGGTGGCGTGGCTCGTTCATCATCCGCAACAGCGCAGCCACCCCCGTCACCGGCTGGACCCTGGCCTTCGACCTCCCGGCGGGCACCACGCTCGGCGGTCACTACCACGGCGATGCGACGGTCAGCGGCAACCGCGTCACCGTCAAGAACGCCTACTACAACGCGACCGTGCCCGCCAACGGGACCACTGAGCCCTGGAGTTACTGGTTCCTGGCCACCGGCCCGGTCTTCACCCCGACCAACTGCACCGTCAACGGCGACAAGTGTGATGGCACCCCCGATGTGCCACCCACCGCACCGGGCGCCCCGACAGCTACCTCGGTGACCGCCCGTACCGTCTCACTGAGCTGGCCCGCGGGCAACGCAGGCGACTATCCGATCGCCTCGTACGATGTCATCAGCAATGGTGTGACCGTGGCCACCACCGCAACGCTCAACGCGACCGTGCAGGGACTGACTCCGGCGACGAGCTACACCTTCACCATCCGGGGCAAGGACAGCCGTGGCAATGTAGGCGCGCTCAGTCCACCCCTGACCGTGCGGACGGTGGACCCGGCGAGCGATCCGACCCCGCCGACCGCTCCCGGCAATCTGCGCTCCACCGGGAAAACGGCCTCCAGCGTGAGCCTTGCCTGGAACGCATCGACCGACAATGTGGCCGTGGCCGCGTATGACGTCTTCCAGGGAACGACCCTGGTCAAGACGGTGCCCACGACCTCAACGACCGTGACCGGGCTGTCACCGGCGATCGCCTATGTCTTCACCGTCAAGGCACGGGACACCGCGGACAACTCGTCCCCCGCCTCCAACACCCTCTCCGTCACCACCGATGACGTCGCAGGGCCCGGCAACTACTACAAGGTCGGCTACTTCATCCAGTGGGGCCTCTACGGGCGCCAGTACTTCATCAAGAACCTCGACACCTCGGGGGCCGCGGCCAAACTGGATGTCATCAACTACGCCTTCGAGAACGTCGACCCGGTGAACCTCACCTGCCAGGCCGGCGTCACCAAGGGCATCTCCGGCAATCCCCAGGACCCGAACGAAGGCACCGGAGCCGGTGACGCGGACGCGGACTACGGCCGTCCCATCTCGGCCGCACAGTCGGTGGACGGTGTCGCCGATGACGGCTGGGGCAAGCTCCGCGGCAACTTCAACCAGATCAAGAAGCTCAAGGCCAAGCACCCCCATCTGAAGTTCGTGGTCTCACTGGGTGGGTGGACCTTCTCCAAGTACTTCGCCGACGCGGCGGCGACCCCCGCCTCCCGGGAGAAGTTCGTCAGGTCCTGTGTCGACGTCTGGATCAAGGGCAATCTGCCGGTCTACAACGGCGCGGGCGGTCCGGGGACCGGAGCCGGCGTCTTCGACGGCATCGACATCGACTGGGAGTGGCCCGGGTCCGAGGGACACGCGGGCAACCACTGGGGCCCGGCCGACAAGGACAATCTGACCGCGCTGCTGGCGGAGTTCCGCAAGCAGTTGGACGCGACCGGCGGCGAACACAAGCTGCTGACCGCGTTCACCCCCGCCGACCCGGCGAAGATCCAGGCAGGCTGGGACATCTCCAAGATCTTCAACTCTCTGGACTTCGCCAACGTCCAGGGGTACGACTTCCACGGCGCGGGCAGCGACAACTCCTGGGAGCCCCTGCGCGCCGGCCACCAGGCCAATCTGCGCCGCGACGCCCAGGACCCGTACACCTTCGACTTCAGTATCGAGCGGGCGATCCAGACCTATCTCGACGCGGGAGTGAGCCCACGGAAGTTGACGATCGGCTTCCCGTTCTATGGGCGAGGTTGGAAAGAAGTCGCGAGCGGTCCCACCGGAGTGAACGGAGAGTGGCAGACGGCCAACGGCGCCGCAGCGGGGCAGTTCCCCGAAGAGGCCGGTACCAGGGGTTACCACAACCTGCTGACCAGCTTGCCGAACATGACCATCTACCACGACGAGCAGTCCGTATCCACCTATGGCTACACCGGAAACGGCGGGCAGTGGTGGAGCTTCGACGACGCCTGGTCCATCGGGAAGAAGGCCGAGTGGGTCAGATCGAAGGGGCTGCTGGGGGCGATGGTTTGGGAGATGTCCGGCGACACCCCGAACGGAACGCTGATGAACGCCCTGCATACGGGGCTGCCTTAGGAGTACCCGTCGGTTCGGAGAACGCAAGGACAGCGAACCGACTGAGTAGTTGAGCTGAGGCGGGGGCGGTAGTCAGAAACGACGCCGCCCCCGTTTCCCGTTGCCGAGTGACCGGGAATCGCCGCTCATCTGAGTGGATTAGTCGCGGAAGTTCCGGCGAACAGGTGATTGTTAGCTATAAGTCAGTTTATGAACAAGCGCATTGGACGAGTGCTGACCACACTCAGTCTGGCCATCATTCCCCTCGTCCCTGGCCTGCCCATCGGCCCCGGCCTTCCCGGAATCCCTGGCACCTCTGGCATCTCCGTCATCCCCTTCACCGGCGCCCAGCCCGCCTATGCCGCGTCCGCGGAGGTGGCCCAACTGGAAGACGCCATCTCGATCATCCCGACGATGGACGAGAACCGCGGCGGCTATGTGAGCACCGCCTTCCGGCACTGGAGCAAGGGCAAGGACACGGCGGACGCCTGCACCGCCCGTGAGGAGGTGCTCATCGCGGAGGCGGCCGACGCTCCCGATGTCAGCGCCGACTGCAAGCTGACCGGCGGTCGTTGGATCTCGCACTACGACGATCAGTCGGTGACCAAACTGGCCAGCCTGGCGGTGGACCATGTCGTGCCGCTCGCGGAGGCATGGGGCTCGGGGGCTTCCGAGTGGACCCCCAAGCGGCGTGAGGCGTTCGCCAACGATCAGGACGCCTCGGGGACCCTGGCCACGGTGACCGCTCGTAGCAAGCGGGAGAGGGCCGACCGGGACCTCGGCGGTTGGCTTCCCGCCGCACCCGCCCAGCAGTGCCGGTACATCGCGGACTGGGTGGCGACCAAACTCCGCTGGGGCCTCACCACCGACAAGGAAGAACTTGAGGTGCTGAAGCTGTTCGCCGACGGCCCGTGCGAGACCACCGTTATTTACTACACCCGTGTGCCTTGATAGCCCACACGGGTGAATGAACCGCTGGATGGGTTGGGGGCCGTGACCTTCCAGTGGGTCAGGTGGATACACCGTTCGACGATGTACATAACGAACAGGTGGACGAAATAGACATGAGGTTCAAAATCTCCCTTACGGTGCTGGGTGCGACAGCCCTGGCGTCGATGCTCCCGGCGACCGTCGCGAGCGCGGACGAGACCAACGTCAACTCCCACAACGGCCACCGGGTGTCGCTCATCCAGACCGGGCAGATCGACGATCCGCTGGAGGACGTCCTGGAGCACGCGGCGATCCTCGGCACGACCTATGTCTTCGACTGACTCGGGAGCACGCGCACCCCACCCGTCTGTCCCGCCAAGCAGCTGACCACCACTTCCCCTGTGCAGGTCGGTGTCGCCAGTCCATCGCGGGCCGGAACCGGTGGGTGGGGTTCGGCCGAGGGGCCGGTGACCGGAACCCCTGGCCGGGCGGCGGCGCTCGTACGGGCCCGGGGGCTCGCGACGCGAGACGGTCCGGGACTCCGGGAGACAGCCCGGCGCGGCGACGCACGGTAACTCTACTGGCGACGCACAGTGACCCCGGTCCGCAACGCGCAGCGACCGCAATGTGCTGGACGTACCGAACGCTCCGGGCCAGGCATACGGTGACCGATCGGCTACGCCGGGCCAGGCATCGGCGGATTCCACGGTGCCCTCCCCGCAGGCCGGCTCCACAGCGGGTCCGGGGTGCGGGTACCTGGGGCCGGGCTCCATGGCGTGGCTCGCGCCTGGTGGTAGCCACGGGCCCGGCGCCATGGCCTCCCTGGCTGGGCGCCCGGTGATCCCACCGGCCCATCCACCTGCCTCGGGGCCCTTTCCCTGCCTCGGGGCCCTTTCCCTTCCACGGGAGGATGGGGCCCTGGGGCCCTCCAGCAGGCCTCCAGCGGCCCTCAGGTGTCCGTTCGGCCCCGAGGATCGGCCGCCCCCGGTCGTCCGAGGGGCCCGGCGCCGTTGCCGGGTCACCTCGCCCCGTGTTCACTGGCGGCCAGGCCCGGGCCGGGTGATCATCGAGCTATGAGCCCCAACAGCCCCAAGGGCACCACCATCCATCTTGCGCAGCAGCCCGACGCCGATGAGCTGCTCGGACGCAGTCCGCTCGCCGCGCTCGTCGGGATGCTGCTCGATCAACAGGTCCCGATGGAGTGGGCGTTCTCCGGTCCGTACACCATCGCCAGCCGTATGGGTGGTGATGACCTCGACGCCGCCGAGATCGCGACCTATGACCCGGAGGCCTTCGCGGAACTGCTCAAGCAGAAGCCCGCCGTCCATCGCTACCCCAGCAGTATGGCCAAGCGGGTGCAGGTGCTCTGCCAGTACCTCGTCGATGAGTACGGGGGAGATCCGAGCGCCGTGTGGCGTGACGTGGACAGTGGGGCCGACCTGTTGGCCCGGTTGAAGGCGCTGCCCGGTTTCGGCGAACAGAAAGCCAAGATCTTCCTGGCTCTGCTGGGCAAGCAGTACGGGGTACAGCCACAAGGGTGGCGTGAAGCCGCTGGTGCATATGGCGAAAAGGACTCCTTTCGCTCCGCGGCGGATATTACGGGACCTGAATCACTGGCCAAGGTGCGCGCCCACAAGCAGGAAATGAAGCAGGCCGCGAAAGATGCGAAATCCGCCAAGGGTGGCTGACATTAACTGTTTTTACAGCAGTTGTCGGACTCCGGCGCATGGCGATGAGATGAAATTCGACGTGAGTTGGGGCACAAGCATTCCCAGATACCCGGCATTGTCGCTAGCTTCCCTTCGACCCTGTCCATTCCGGGAAGGAACTCTGTGAAGGCATCCCGTCGCAGAGCCGTGGCCACTCTGGCTGCCGCCACACTCGCGACCCCGCTCCTGCTGGCATCCGCCTCTCCCTCCGCTGCCGATCGCCACAATCCGGGCGACCGGGCGGCGCAGAAGGCCGCGAAGCTGGCAAAGAAACTGGTGGCCAAGTCGGACGTCGATGACGCCCATGACCACCTGAAGAAATTCCAGCGGATAGCCGACTCCGCCGGCGGCCATCGCGTCGCCGGCAGTCTTGGCTATGACGCTTCCGCCGCATATGTCTACCAGCAGCTGAAGAAGTACGGCTATAACGTCCGTTACGAGCCTTTCAGCTTCAGCTACACCGAAACCCTCGCCGAGAAGCTTTCGGTGGTTTCGCCCACACCGCGTGATATTTCCATCAGGGCCATGACGTATACGAAGTCCACCCCGGTGGGCGGAGTCAAGGCCGATCTGGTCGCTGTCCCGGTGGACGCCACCACCGGCTGTGAGGCCACCGACTACGCTTCCGGAACCTTCACCGGGAAGATCGCGCTGATCAAGCGCGGTGGCTGCACCTTCGCCGAGAAGCAGGCGGCGGCGGGGGCCGCCGGCGCGGCCGGCGCCATCATCTACAACAACACCGCGGGAGCCCTGGGCGGCACCCTCGGTGATTCCGCAGCGGGGAAGATCCCGACCGGTGGAGTCACCCAGGCCGACGGCGAGAAGCTGGTCGCCGATCTCGGGGCCGGACCGGTGAACGTCTCCTTCGAGATCCGTCAGATCCAGGAGACGCGGACCACCAACAACGTCATCGCGGAGACCCGCGGCGGCAACGCGGCCGACACCGTGGTGCTCGGCTCGCACCTCGACTCCGTGATCGAGGGCCCCGGCATCAACGACAACGGCTCCGGTTCAGCCGGTCTGCTGGAGGTCGCCGAGCAGCTGGCCAAGGCGGAGAAGCGACCCACCAACAAGATCCGCTTCGCCTGGTGGGGCGCCGAGGAGAGCGGACTGCTCGGCTCGAAGGCGTACGTCGCAGGCTTGAGCTCCCTCGGCAAGAAGGAGATCAAGCTCTATCTGAACTTCGACATGATCGCCTCGCCGAACTACGGCCTGTTCGTGTACGACGGTGACAACTCCGACGGTGTCGGCGCGGGCCCCGGCCCGGAGGGCTCGGCTCAGCTGGAGCGGGACATCAACGAGTTCCTCGACAAGCGGGGCACTCCGCACGAGGGCACGGACTTCAGCGGCCGTTCGGACTACGGCCCGTTCATCGAGGTCGGCATCCCGTCGGGCGGTACCTTCACGGGTGCCGAGGGCGTCAAGTCGGCGGAGCAGGCGGCGAAGTTCGGCGGTACGGCCGGGCTGGCGTACGACCCGAACTACCACGCCAAGGGCGATGACATCAACAACATCAGCCTGAAGGCCTTCAAGGTCAACATCGGCATCATCGCCAACGCCGTGGGCACCTACGCCCACGACCTCAGCTCCCTGAAGAAGCCGGTGGTCTCGGTTCCGACGACCCCGGGCACGGGCAGCGGTGGCGGACTGCACGACGGCCATGAGGAAGTGACCGAGTAGCACCACCCGCTGGGACGCTCCGGCCCCGTTCGGCACAGGTCATATGCCGGGCGGGGCCGGAGCCGGTCCGGAGGCGGTCCGCAGGCGTACTGACCGGGCGTCACGAGGGCGGCGCAGCCCTCAGTGGCCCCAGGGACCTCCCGGCCCAGGCCCCGCGCATCCCAGCGCACCAGGGCGGTGGTCCGTTGGCGGGCACGGGCGACGGTCCGGCGTGCGCCGGCGACCGATCCGTTCGCGGGCGCCGCAGCGGTGGACCGTACCCGGCCCGTGCTCGGTGGGAGATCGCGTACGAGACGGCCGGCGAGACCCCGACTACCCAAGGGGGAAGGGGACACTCCGCCAGTGCGCTCCTGCACCCGCCCCTCGGGGAGACCATGCGCCGAGATCCCCGAGGCAGTGCCCTGATGTCGGCGAGTACGTTGGCGAGGAAGACGCAACCCCGGCGCTGACAGCCGTTCGGCGAACAACTGGAGGGCCTTGCGCCCGCCCGTACCGGGGGCGCCGGCGATCAGGCCGTGTCCATCGCACAGGGCGAGGTCGATCGCGCACGGCGAGCGGAGTTCGGATCGGGGTTTCGGCGAGACATCTCCCGTCCCCGAGTCGGGCGTCCAGAACGGTTGCCGCACCGGAGAACGCGTACCCCGAGGCGATGTTCTGCGCGAGATGGGCCGTGCTCTCGCCCATAAGGCACCCCTGATTCTCCGGCCTTGGGCGTTTTGCCCAAGATCGCACTCGGTCGTCATGGCTGCGCCCGGAGCCCCTTGCCCGGTAGGCTTTCCGTGTGATCTTCAAGCGCATCGGAAACGGCCGGCCTTACCCCGACCATGGCCGGGAAAGTACCCGGGCATGGGCGGATGTCGCACCGCGCCCGGTCCGCCTCGATCAGCTCGTCACCACCAAGGGGCAGCTGGATCTCGAAACGTTGCTCGCCGAGGACTCCACGTTCTACGGCGACCTCTTCGCGCATGTCGTGAAGTGGCAGGGCGACCTCTATCTGGAGGACGGACTGCACCGCGCCGTTCGCGCGGCACTCCAGCAGCGTCAGGTTCTGCACGCCCGGGTGCTTGAGCTGGGCTGAGCCGGTCCGGTGCGGGCAGGTGCCCGGAGTGGCGCCTGCGACCGTTGGCTGACCCTTTCGGGCTCTTTCGGGGACCTTACGGACCCAAACGGTTGATCATTTTGTACGCTCGGACGCTGGGTCGCATTACGCTGCCCCCATGAGCATGCTGACTCCTCCCGGCATGGGCGGAAAGTACCGCATCACGGGCGACAGGTATCCCCGAATGCGACGCCCCCGCAATCGCCGCAGGTTGGTCGTGGCGGCCATTGCCGCGGTGGCCGCCCTCGGGCTGGCCGGATGGGGAACGGTCCAGCTCATCGATGTGTTCACCGACGACGGCGATACCAGGACGACCGCCGCCCGCAAGACGGACTGCAAGCCGGTCCCCGGGGCCTCGGCCCGGCCCGTGGTGACACTCAAACCGGCTCAGATCACGGTCAATGTCTACAACGCCACACCGCGCGGCGGCCTGGCCAAGGCCGCGGCCGATGAGCTGAAGAAACGGGGCTTCACCATCGGCAAGGTGGGCAACGCCACAGCGGCGTACGACAAGAAGGTGCTGAACACGGGGCTGTTGCTGGGGTCGCCCACCGCGGTCAACGGTTCGCTCCAGGTGCTGGGCACTCAGGTGAAGGGGGCGATGGCGAAGGCCGACGCCCGTAAGACGGCCGATGTCGACCTCATCCTCGGTACCGCCTTCACCACGCTGCTGCCGAAGCCGACCGCGGATGCCGCACTCGCGGCACTGGCCAAACCGGTCCCCGCGCCCTCGGGCAAGTGCTGACGGCTCGTTCGATACGGCTGCGCACACGGCTCTGCCCCGGACCGCTGGCTCACGCCAGGGCCGGGGCAGAGCCGTATCGGTGACGCGGGGCATCCGCCGTAGCCGACAGGGCGCGACGGCTGCCGCGCCCTACGCCCTCACCGGGGGCGGTTGACGGCGCCGGGTCTCATCAGCGGTGGTCAGTCGGCCGTTCCATACATACGGTCACCCGCATCGCCCAGGCCGGGAACGATGTAACCCTGCTCATTGAGCCGCTCGTCCACCGACGCCGTGACGACCGTCACCGGTGCGCCCGCGAGTTCGCGCTCCATCACCTCGACACCCTCGGGCGCCGCCAGCAGCACCACCGCGGTCACATCGTCGGCACCGCGCTTGATCAGCTCATTGATCGCCGCGACGAGTGTCCCGCCGGTCGCCAGCATGGGATCCAGAACATAGACCTGCCGGCCCGAGAGGTCCTCCGGCATCCGGGTGGCGTACGTCGACGCCTCCAGGGTCTCCTCATCGCGGATCATCCCGAGGAAACCCACCTCGGCGGTCGGCAGCAGCCGCACCATTCCATCGAGCATGCCCAGGCCCGCGCGGAGGATCGGCACGACCAGCGGGCGCGGGTGCGAGAGCTTGACGCCCGTGGTCCGCGTCACCGGGGTTTCGATGTCCACCTGCTCGGTGCGGACGTCCCTGGTCGCCTCGTAGGCGAGCAGGGTGACCAGCTCATCAGCGAGCCGCCGAAAGGTCGGGGAATCGGTGCGCCGGTCGCGCAGTGTGGTGAGTTTGTGCGCCACCAGCGGGTGGTCGACGACATGAATCCGCATGTCACCAACAGTAGCCCGGTTCGCATCAAGGGCGGTTTCGGAGGGAAGGTGGAGGCAGACGTCCAGCCATGGGGTGGTGTGGTCGATGCCGGAACCGGAACATCCGGAACGCGAGCGCGAGTGGCGCGCCCGAGCGGGAACGGAGGGCAGGGAGCCCGAGGACACCAGGAAGTACGAGGGTGAGACCGAGAACGACGCGGAGCGCAGAAGGCGGCGGGCGCACTTCCTGCGCGAACTGAACGAGGCCAAGGCGCTGCGTGATCGGGTCCAGCCACGACGCGCCCGGGCAGCACGGATGCGGCAGCAGATGCGTATGCGAACGTTCCGCTGGTAGCCGATCGCCTGCTTCGCGGGCTCCTGGAGCTCCCGGCCCCTGTCTCCGTCCTCTTGATCGGCCGCGGGCCGCGCTGGCGCCCTGACCGCGGCGGTTCTCGATCCCCTGCCCCTTGAGGGCCGGCTTCGCCCCTTCGCCCTAAGACCTCGTGTCCGCTCATAGGGTGATCTCCCAGCACCGCGCCTGCCGGCGCGGTGTGGGCGCTCGGGTGATGGATCGTCGGGTGGCGCACTCATGGAGCGGCCCTGCCTGTACGGGGCGTCAGTCTTCTTTCCCGGCCGCTCCCACGTGCGCTTTTGTGACGGTTGAGGGAAGCCGGTGACGACCGCGGGGCGGTCTTCGCCAACACCCCCGCAACACCCCGATGAGCGCGCTCTCACAGCACTGGGCACGGGTTACCCCAACAGGCCCAGTTGAGAACTGATGGCCGACTCAACGACGGAAGACCTCTCGCAAAGCTCCGGTTTCTGCCACGATTCCGAGTGAGCGGGGCACGCAACAGCGCTCCGCCCAATCGTCACACCTCTGATCAGTGGGAGAGTCACGGTGTACTTCGCCGCACTGCTCGCGCGCACTCATGACGGGTGGGAAGCGAGCGACACAGAGCTCGACGATGTGGAGACCCTGTCCGATCTGGCCGATCTGGCCCGCGAGGCCTCGGTGGACGAGGACACGGTGCTCCTCTTCATCGAGCAGGAGGACGCCTGGTTCGGCGTCGTTCGGGTGGAGGGCGAGGACGACCCTCGCATCTTCGTCTCGGACGCGGCGTCGGCCGCCCGCTCCTCCTATGGAGAAATCCTCACCAATGAACTGCTCGGCAGGGACAAAGACGACCCGGCCGATGACCTCGACGCACTGGACCTCGACGGTACCGAGGACGGGGAGCCCGACGACCGCGACACCGATGACGGTGACGCCGAGCCCCCGGTGGCGGCCGACGCCGTGCCGCCCGGGCCGGTAGGTGACCGGGACATCCTGTCGGACCTCGGCCTCTCGGATAAGGAGCTGCTGGCACTGGAGACGGATGCGATGCCGGAGATCGCGGACGCCCTGGGCGTCGCCGATGTGCTGGAGACCGTCCGGTAGTGACGGGAACAGCATCTGAACGGGACCTCGTACAGGGTCCCTGGGAGGCGCCCATGCGCCTCGCCCTGGCGGAAGCGGAGCGGGCGGCGCGGTCCGGCGATGTGCCGGTCGGCGCCGTCGTGCTCGACCAGGGCGGTGAACTCCTGGCCGTTGGGCACAACGAACGCGAGCTGACGGGCGACCCGACCGCCCATGCCGAGGTGCTGGCGATCCGCCGAGCGGCCGAGCGGCTGGGCGGCTGGCGACTGACGGACTGCACCTTGGTCGTCACATTGGAGCCCTGCACGATGTGCGCGGGTGCCGTCGTGCAGTCCCGTGTCGATCGGGTCGTCTACGGTGCGAGGGACGAGAAAGCGGGCGCGGCCGGGTCGCTCTGGGACGTCCTGCGCGACCGGCGCCTCAACCATCGCCCCGAGGTGATCACCGGCGTACTGGCGGAGGCCTGCGCACAGCAGCTGACCACGTTCTTCCGCGACCGTTGACGTCCACGGGGAGTCCACCGGTGGACTCCCCACGGACTTCTCCTCCGGGCCGGTGCACAGATCGGCCACCCGCCCAGGCCGGTCCCCGCACCAGTTGGGATATGGATTTCTGCGCACGGGCCACCTTGGGCTAAGCTCTCTCCCGGTAGCGTGTCCGAGCGGCCGAAGGAGCTCGCCTCGAAAGCGAGTGTGGCGCAAGTCACCGAGGGTTCAAATCCCTCCGCTACCGCTGGTGAACGAAGGGGCGGACCTCATGAGGTCCGCCCCTCGCTCGTTCTCCATCTCAATTTCCGTCTCAATCGGCCGGTACGAGGGCCCCAGCGAGTCCGTGGTCATCGTCCGGGCCGGTCGTGTCCGCCTGCCGGATCAGACCGTCGACCTGTTCAGCGAGGCCCGTTCGGACGGTGCCGACCATGTGCCGATCCGAGACCGTGTCGACAGCGCCGGTCGCGGTCCACACCAGGACCGGGTACGACAAGGACGACAGGCCCCTGAGGGCGATGGTCACGATTCCTCCAGGCCACCGCCATGTCATCCGATACGACGTCTTCGCGGAGTGACTACGTGAGCACCGTCCACCGCCTGGGTGCAGTTCCCAGCTCCCCAGACCCATCAGGCCTGGTCTGGTACGCGTCCTACGGGTCCAACACGGACCCGGACCGACTCCGGTACTACATCGTCGGCGGTCAGCCTTCCGGAGCGGCAAGGACCTACCCCGGCTGCCGTGACAGCAGCCCGCCTCGGCGCTCCGTCGCGATCGAGGTTCCAGGGTTGCTGTATTTCGCGACCGAGTCACCTGTCTGGACCGGAGGCAGGGCGTTCTACGACCCCGATGCCGACGGCGTCCTGTGGGCGCGTGCGCATCTCGTCACCGCCGAACAGTTCGCCGACATCGCCGCACAGGAGATGTATGAGGCCCCCGGTAGAGACCTTGACCTCAACTCCGTGCTCGCGGAGGGAAGGGTCGCTCTGGGGCCGGGGCGCTACGAAACGTTGGTGTGCCCCGGCTCCCTGGGCGGGATTCCCGTGGTGACCTTCACCGCTCCTTGGCGGTGCCGGGACGTCGCCGTCACCAGGCCGTCGTCCGCGTATCTGCGGCATCTGGCCCTCGGTCTTCTCTCATCCCACGCATGGGAGGAGACAGCGGTTGCCCACTACCTTGCGCAGGCCCCGGGAGTAGCCGGTGAATGGACACCGAGCGAGATGGAGACATTGATCGCGGCTGACTGATCCAGCGTCCCAGTCTCCGTCTCCGTCTCGTTCGCCTGCGTTCACGGCTGTTCGCACCCGTACGCGCACCACCGCGACAGCGGGACGGCGTACGGAGATGAACGACTGCGAACAGCGCCGCATCGCGCACTGACCAGCGGGAACAGGCCTCGAAAGGCGGTGTGGCGCAAGTCAGCGAGGGTTCACATCCCTCCGCTACCGCTTTCTGCACCCTTCTGAACTGCGGAAACGACATTCAAGGGGGACCCAGCCGATGGTCGGACGCGGACGCGTTGGCGTGAGCCCAGCCGTCCTTGCTTGAGAAGAGCCCTTGAGAAGAGTCTTTGAGAAGAGTGCTTCAGGAGAGTTCAGGCTGCTTCTCGGTGTGTGCCGACGGCGTCGTGAGGGTCGCTCGGCGCAGGGCGGGGAAGGCGGCGGCGACGGTCAGGGCCGCGCCGACGCAGATCAGGCCGCCGGTGATGACGGCTGCGCGGGCGCTGGTGAGTTCGGCGAGGAAGCCGACGGCGGCGTTGCCGAGCGCGGGGGAGACCGTCGCCTGCACCAGCCAGAGGCTGCTGACCCGGCCTCGTAGCCCGTCCGGTGTGCCGTGTTGGAGAAGTGCGGAGCGCAGGGTTTCGGAGATCAGATCGCCGAGTCCGGCGAGGGCGAGGAAGACGAGCGCGAGCGGTAGACAGGAGCTCGCGCCGAAGCCGGTCAGCGAGACGCCCCACAGCAGTACGGCCCCGATCAGCGCGTGGCCGCCTGCGCGGGCGGTCCAGCCGCTGGTGGCGGCGCCGACCAGGGCGCCTAGCGCGGGGGCCGCGTACAGCAGGCCGACGACACCGGGCCCGCCGCCGAACTGCTGGTCCGCGAGGACGGGGTAGAGCGCCTGCGGCATGGTGAACACCATGGCGGCGGCATCGATGAGCAGCAGTGCGACGACGAGGCGCTTACCGCGGACGAAGCGCAGCCCGTCGGCGACTGAGGCGAACACCTGCCGGACGCCGTTGCTGGGGCCGTCGGCCTCCGCTGGGTTCGGCTTCTTCGGTGGCGGCAGCGGCCGTACGAAGAAGAGGACGGCGGAGAACACGAGGAACCCGGCCGCGTCGAGGGCGTAGCAGAAGGCCACTCCCGGTCCGGCTATGAGCAGGCCGCCGATGGCGGGACCCAGTAGTGCCGCGAACTGGGTGGAGGCCGCGGTCAACGCCCCCGCGGCGGCCAGGCGTTCGGTGCCGACGAGGGCGGGGATGGCGGCGAGCATGGCCGGTCCGCCGAGCCCGGCGAACAGACCGGTGAGGCCTGTCGCCCCGTAGATGACCCAGAGCCTGGGGTCCGGCAGTAGTGCGTTGACGGCGAGCGCGCCCGCGACGAGCGTCAGCGGGAGGCGGGTGACCAGCATCAGCGCCCGGCGGTCGAAGCGGTCCGCCAGAACGCCGCCGATCAGCAGGCCGACGATGAGTGGCAGCGCCCGCGCCAGGCTGACCAGACCGATCTGCGAGGGCGACCCCGTGGCGTCGTACACCTGCACGGCCACCGCCACGCTGGTCATCAGAGTGCCGAGCAGAGCCCCGAGGAAGCCGCAGTACAGCAGCCGGAAGTCACGGTTCTCGCGGAGGGGGGTGAAGTCCATGACGAGTCCGGCCATGCGCATTGATGTCTCCCGCGGCAGCTGTGGTGGGGAACAGGTGAGGGTCCCCTTACCGAGAGCACCTTGGCGCCCGCCGCTCTTAAAGTCAACATGTGTGAAGTTCAATCGGATGCGGTGGCCGGACTTGCTAGCCTCGGGGCTCTGATGAGCATGAGCAGCGAACCTCCGGCCCGACGCCGGCCCACCCATCGCAAGGGCCGCGCGACCTTGACCCGTGAGTCCATCGGCCGGGCCGCGCTGGACTTCCTCGGTCGCCGGGGTCCGGCCGAGCTGACCATGCGTTCGCTCGCGACCGATCTCGGGGTGTCTCCGCGCGCGATCTACAACTACGTGGAGGACCGACGCGATCTGATCACCGTCGCGGCCGAGATCTTTGAAGCGGACTGGCAGCCCCCGCAACTGGTCCCGACCCCGGACCGCTGGCGCACGGACCTACGCGCGTACTGCGCGGACCTGCGAGCCCACTACCGCCGCCATCCGGGAATGACCAGCCTCGCCCTACGCGAGAACATCACCCTGGCCCGCCATCCCACGATGCTGCGCAATGTCGACGCCCTCATCGGTTTCTACGCGACCGTCGGACTGCCGCTCCCCGATGCCTACCGCGCCTGTATGGAGACGATCCGGCTGGTCGTGGGGTTCGTAGAGTTCCAGGACAGCCTGCACGATCACCCGCCGGCTCATCTGGACCCCGCCGAACACTCCCAGCCGCTCCCCTCATGGCTCCAGCCGGACGGGCCAGGAGGGGACCTGCCCCATCTGACCCGGCTCCAGGAAGACACCCGGCAACCCGATTCCCCCGACACGCTCTTCGCGTTCTCCGTGCAGATCCTGATCGATGGGATCGGAGCACGAGTGGCTGGCGGAGAGTTCTGATCCCGCCCCGGTGTTCCCCCGCGGGGTGAAGTCGAAGCCGCGGGGGGCTGCCCCGCCCGCTTCCGTTCGCGGGGCCGCTGTCGCCCATGCCCTCCGCTGGGCCGTCACGGTCGGTCGATTCCCTCCATGGCGGCGACGGAGTTCCGATGGGAGACGGGAACCGGGAATCAGAGGGCCGCAACAGCGGTACGTTCCCGACTCCTTGGGGCCGGCTCCTCGGGGGCTGAGGCCAAGAAGCTCGATCGCCCGGTAGGGGCCCGTACGCCAAAGGCCCCGACCGATGGAAGTCGGCCAGGGCGGCTGCATGGTTTCGGGCCGGGGGTCAGAGGGCGTTTTCGCCGGGTGTCCGCGGGTGGCGCCCGCACGGATCCGAGCCGCGAGCAGTGAGGGTCGGGGGGAGCGGCATCGGGGGAAACCGCTCCCCCCGTCGTGGGATACCGGCCCCACCAGCCCGGTGCCGCGGAACGGGGGAAACACGCGGCGGTGGGCCCCGCAGTGTGGGGCCGGTCCCTCGCCCGCTGGATTCCTGCCAGATCCCTGCGGGCTCTCCTCCATGGTGCGTCTTCGACGGACGGTAGGGGATCGGCAAAGGGCCCCGATCGCAGGGCCCTTGGTCCATAAAGGCTCGGTTAGACTTCCGCGACTCTCCACGATCACCTGGAGATCGGAGAGCCACAGGGGTCGCAGGGGGCCGCAGGGGTCCGACGGGGAGGCAGGGACTGATGGTGCAGGCGAAGAGGGTAATTCTCTACATTCTTGTCGTCTTCGTGCTGTACACGATCATCACATCCCCTTCCAGGGCTGCTGACCTGGTGGAGATAGGCTTCGAGGGCATGTCGGACGCAGCGAAGGGCGTCGGTGAGTTTATGACCCAGCTGGTCAACTAGAACCCGGCTGGTGAACCAGAACCCCGGCCGCCCTCCGGACCCCTGAGGAGTGCCCCCTTGATCCGCCACCTGGTCCTCTTCAAGCTCAATGAGGGTGTTCAGCGCGATGAGCCGCGGGTGATCGCCGCCGCCGAGGCCTTTGTGAAGCTGGGCGGGCTGGTGCCGGAGCTGGAGTTCTGGGAGTGCGCCTGGAACATCACCGACCGGCCGATCGCCTATGACTTCGCGATCAACTCCGCCGTGATCGACCACGATGCGCTGAAGCGCTATATCGACCATCCGGCGCATCAGGCAGCGGCCGGACAGTGGCGCGAGTTCGCCACGTGGGTGATCGCCGACTACGAGTTCTGAGCCTTGGGCTCTTGCCGCCCCTATCACCTCGGGCGGCTCTCAGCCGTCTCTGATCTGCTCGGGACGACTTTCCCAACCGTCCTCAAACGGCCCCTCGCCCGCATGGGCGAGGGGCTTTTTGAGGTTTAAATCCCAACTTGCCTTCAACACGGCGTTATCTGGTGCTTGCACACAGTGGACATGTCTTGTGATGCTATGACCGCTTTTGACGGATGAATTGACCGTAGTTGACCGCAAAGGGGTGGCGTAACGTGCCGGCCAGTACCGCACCTCAGGCGCTGCCCCAGAACGAGCGCCCTGACGAACCCCCGTCCGTGACCCCTCCGCTCCCCGCCCGTTCCCCGGCGCCAGGGGCGGCCCCTGCGCCGGGCCCGGGTGGAGGCCCCGTCCGGGCGACGACCGCTGCCTCGACCCCTGGACTGTTCGCCGGCTCGGCGGCAGCCCCGCCGATGGCGTCTGGGACCCCCTCCGCGGCGATCTCCGCCGCGGACGGGCCGCTGTTGGTCGAGTCCGAGGACGAGGACGCTCCCCGAGCCCGGCAGAGCAGGGGCGCTGACACCCGGGCGCTCACCCAGGTGCTCTTCGGCGAACTGAAGTGCCTTCAGCCGGGAACCGCGGACCACTCGCGGGTGCGCGGCGCTCTGATCGAGGCCAATCTCCCCCTGGTGCGGTACGCGGCGGCCAGGTTCCGCAGCCGCAACGAGCCGATGGAGGATGTGATCCAGGTCGGCACGATCGGCCTCATCAACGCGATCGACCGTTTCGACCCCGATCGAGGCGTCCAGTTTCCGACGTTTGCGATGCCAACGGTCGTCGGCGAGATCAAACGATACTTCCGGGACAATGTGCGCACCGTCCATGTCCCCCGCCGCCTCCATGAACTGTGGGTGCAGGTCAACGGCGCGACCGAGGACCTGACGACCCTCCACGGCCGCATCCCCACGACCGCCGAGATCGCCGAGCGGTTGAAGATCGGCGAGGACGAGGTCCTCGCCTGCATCGAGGCGGGCCGCTCGTACCACGCGACCTCGCTGGAAGCGGCGCAGGAAGGAGACGGGTTGCCGGGGCTGCTCGACCGTCTCGGCTATGAGGACCCGGCGCTGGCCGGGGTCGAGCACCGGGATCTCGTCAGGCATCTACTCGTACAACTGCCCGAGAGGGAGCAGCGGATTCTGATGCTCCGCTATTACAGCAATCTGACGCAGTCCCAGATCAGCCAGGAACTGGGCGTATCCCAGATGCATGTGTCAAGGCTGTTGGCCCGCAGCTTCGCCCGATTGCGATCCGCAAATAGAATCGAAGCGTAGCTGTAACGGGTACAACCCATTCGGGCGACTTTCGGCCAAATCAATAACCGCACACCCCTTGCTGGCTGCGGGGATTCATCAAACTCATATCGACAAATCGTTTCGACGTGTTGCCGACATGTGACATTCTGCGGGAGACGCGTTTGCCGCAGCCTCGACGCCGGTATCTCAGGTGCAGGCTGCGTTCCTCCGTTGGTCGCGGCCACCGCGACCGTCCGCGACCTCAAGGGGGTGGCATGTCCGCAGAACAGGGCAGCTCGAAGGTGCTTACGCTCACAAAGAGCGCTCCCGCACCTGTCACGCCTGACAGCTCGGAAGTCATCGACACTCGTACGCTCTCCCGTTCGTTGTTCCTGCGCCTACGCGCGCTGGATGACTCGGGAACGGGCGACAGCCCCGAGCGTACGTATGTGCGTGACACGCTCATCGAGCTGAACCTCCCTCTCGTGCGGTACGCAGCGGCCCGGTTCCGCAGCCGCAACGAGCCGATGGAGGACATCGTCCAGGTCGGCACGATCGGCCTGATCAAGGCGATCGACCGCTTCGACTGCGAACGGGGCGTGGAATTCCCCACGTTCGCGATGCCGACGGTCGTGGGTGAGATCAAGCGTTTCTTCCGCGACACCTCGTGGTCGGTGCGTGTGCCGCGCCGGCTTCAGGAGCTGCGACTCGCGCTCACCAAGGCCAGCGACGAGCTGGCGCAGCGTCTGGACCGCTCGCCCACCGTGCCCGAACTGGCCGCCGTACTCGGTGTGTCGGAGGAGGACGTGGTCGACGGCCTCGCCGTGGGCAACGCCTACACCGCCTCCTCGCTGGACTCGCCGTCCCCCGAGGACGACGGCAACGAGGGGTCCCTCGCGGACCGGTTGGGCTACGAGGACACAGCGCTGGAAGGCGTTGAGTACCGCGAGTCCCTGAAGCCGCTCCTCGCCAAACTCCCCCCGAGGGAGCGGCAGATCATCATGCTGCGCTTCTTCGCCAACATGACGCAGTCGCAGATCGGGGAAGAGGTCGGCATCTCGCAGATGCATGTCTCCCGGCTGCTGACGCGCACACTCGCACAGTTGCGAGAAGGCCTGATCTCCGACTGACGCCCTTCCAGGGGTTTGCTAGCTGACGGCCGGCTTTTCTGGGGCCCGTTGGCCAGCAGACCTCTGGAAGTACCACCGGGCGCACAGGGGCTTCTCGTTGGACGGCCGTGTTGGACGACCAGGCGTGAGGCACCTTGCCGCGATGCGGCGTGCGGATCTCCGGCATCGGCTCGGGTGGTGCCCGTGCTCCGGGACTGGGTGGTGTGGCCGTCCGCATGGGCGAGTGAGTCGACTCGGACGGCCCGGCGGGCTCCCAGGGCCGTATCGCATGAGCTCTCGCGGAACGCGCGAGCGAGGTTCTGGGACCAGCACGGGTTCGGCCGGGCGCCCATGGCGTGCCAGTAGCCCCGGTGACACCGGCCAGGGCGTACCCGACGCGGTGCTGGCCCTGACAAGGCGTCCGGGCCCTGACAGAGAGTCCGGGCTCCCCGGCGTACCCGTGAACGGGTGAGATGAGCGGGTCGGCCCCTACCTGATGGCCAGCCAGGCCACCGCCGCGACCACCACGACCGCCGCGACCACACCGATGATCAGTCCCATGCTGGGGCCGGACTTCGGAGCCGCCGCGCGTCGACGGCCACCCTGGGGTGCCGCCTCGTCGACGAACGCGCGGAACATCTGGGTGCTGCCCGCGGGGTCGTAGTTGCCCTCGGGGCCCTGGCCTTGGGGAGCATGCGGGTTGTGTGCCATGGGCCACGACCCTAGCGAATCCCTCGTTTCCCGCCCAACCCCGGGGCGACCGAATTCGAACGGTTGCAGCACTGTGCGGGGCCACTGGATGGGCGAGAGCTGTTGTCCTTGAAGACTCTTGAGGGCTCTGAGGGCCCTTGAGGTGCTTGGGCTTGATGGGAATCAGTGCGATGCGGGCGTGAGTGTGGTCAGGGGTGGCCACCGTACCCAGGGCGAGGAGCTGACGCGCTTGCCCAGGCCAGATGGTGCGGGCCGTGGAATCATCGGAGCCGCTGAGCACGATCCCTGTGGATGACGGTGGGCGGATATGGCTGCTGACTGGGTGTGGGACGACACGCTGTTCCTGGGTGCGGCCAGTTACTACGAGCGCGGAAGGCTCCCCTACGCACCCGGACTCGTGGATGTGCTCACCGGGGCGCTGGGGCTCGATGGGCGTGGACGCCTTCTCGACGTGGGGTGCGGGCCGGGGACCCTCGCTCTGCGGCTGGCCGAGGTGTTCAGCGAGATCGTCGGGGTGGACCCGGACAGCGGGATGATCGCCGAGGCCGAGCGAGGGGCCAGCGAGGCGGGAGTCGCCGGAAAGGCCCGATGGGTGCGGGCCCGGGCCGAGGAACTGCCCGCGGGTCTCGGCACCTTCACCGTGGCGACCTTCGCCCAGTCCTTCCACTGGATGGACCGGGAGCTGGTGGCGATGACCGTACGGGGGATGCTGCGACCCGGCGGGGCGCTGGTGCATATCTCGGATGTGAAGACAGAGGTGAGATCCGTCGCCGGGCTGCCCTACCCGGCCGTGCCCTATGCCGAGATCGACGAGCTGGTCAGGCAGTATCTGGGGCCGGTGCGACGAGCCGGCCAGGGCGTGCTGCTGGCTGGGACCCCCGGTGGTGAGGCCGCGGTGCTCGCCCGAGCGGGTTTCTCCGGCCCGGAGCGCCGTGTCGCTCCCGGCGGGCAGGCATGGGAACGGACATCTGACGACGTGGTCGCCTGGGCGTTCTCGATGTCGTCATCGGCTCCGCATCTGTTCGGAGCCCGCCGGGACGACTTCGAGTCCGACCTTCGCCAGCTGCTGCTGGAGTCTTCCCCGTCGGGCCGGTTCTCCGAGCGCCAGCCGAGTACCGAGGTCTTCATCTGGCGGACTGGGACCGACCCCGTCGAGCGCTGACAGCCAAGGGCCCCACCGCGACATCGACATCACCGACCCCGGATCCGACCGCCGACCCCGCGCCGAGAACGCCTACCTCCGTTCACGACCCAGCACGCCTCCCTCGGTTCACGAGGGATGGGAGGGGCGAGAGGGCCCGGGCCTTTCGAGGGTGGGACTTCTTTGGGCTTCCTTTACTCCTGTAAGCCCGCATTTCATTTGCCTGTAGCAACCAACAGTCTCTATGGTTGCCCTAAGCAACAATCAGGGGAGGGTCGGCGGAGTGGCCGCAGACAGTCATTACGCGGAGTTGGCGCGTGAGCTCAGCGCCATCGGAGCACTGCGGCGAGCACTCGCGCGGACGCTTCCGGTCGACTGCCCTTCCGGGCCCGCCGCGGTGCTCGCCCTGCTTCATCGCAACGGCCAGATGCGCCTCAGCGCCATGGCCGAGTTGCTCGCCGTCGATATGTCGGTGACCAGTAGGCATGTCGCCCACGCCGCTGAGCGCGGCTGGATCGAACGCTGCCCGGACCCCGGTGATCGGAGGTCCCGCATTCTGCGGCTGACCCCGGCGGGCAAGGACGTGATCGATGAACTCGCACGGCGTACGACCGAGATGTTCGCCCGCACGCTCCACGATTGGTCCGATGACGACGTGGGCCAGCTCAACGCCCTGCTCGCCCGGCTGCGGGACTCCTTCGGGGACTGCCGGTCGCTCTCCACGATCCGGCATCCGCGCGATTCCACTGACGCCCTCCCCACACAGCCCCCGGTCCCTCGGACTCCGGACCCGGCCGCGCAGTCTCCGGCCGATCCCCTTGCGGACCCCGACGTGCTGCCCCCGGCCGATCGGCTTCCGGCGGACCCCCTTGCGGACCCGGCCGTGCAGTCTCCGGCCGACCGGCCTCTGGGGTCCGTCGACTTCCCGACCTGCCAGGTACTCGATCACGCCGAGCTCCAGGCTCCTACTCCCCTTCGGGCCTAGTGCCGCTCCGGGCCACCGAGGCCCGGGCCCTTCGCCCTTCCCGCACTTCCATGTGACGGCCACGCCCACGTGACGCAGCAGAAGCAGAGGATGCCCATGGCCACGACCGCACCATCCGGTGTACGAGGAGGTCATAGTCCGGTCGACATACCGCCGATGACCCATCGACAGATCATGGAGGCGCTCTCCGGGCTGCTGCTCGGCATGTTCGTCGCCATTCTGTCGTCCACGGTCGTCACCAACGCCCTGCCGCAGATCATCGGCGACCTCGGCGGAGGGCAGAGCGCGTACACCTGGGTGGTGACGGCGACGCTGCTCTCCATGACGGCGACCACACCGCTCTGGGGCAAACTGGCCGATCTGTTCAGCAAGAAGCTGCTGGTCCAGATATCCCTGTTGATCTACGCGGCGGGTTCCGTACTTGCCGGGCTCGCCCAGAGCACCGAGGCGCTGATCGCCTGCCGAGTCATCCAGGGCGTTGGGGTCGGTGGCCTCTCCGCGCTGGCGCAGATCATCATGGCGGCGATGATCTCCCCCCGGGAGCGTGGCCGGTACAGCGGCTATCTGGGAGCGACCTTCGCGCTGGCGACGGTGGGCGGACCGCTGCTCGGCGGTGTGATCACCGATACCGAGTGGCTCGGCTGGCGCTGGTGCTTCCTGGTCGGTGTGCCGTTTTCGTTGATCGCTCTCTTCGTCCTCCAGAAGACGCTGAGCCTGCCCGTGGTCAAACGCCCCGTGAAGATCGACTGGACGGGAGCGTTCCTGGTCAGTGCGGCGGTCTCGCTGCTGCTGATCTGGGTGACCTTCGCCGGTGATCGGTACGCCTGGCTGTCCTGGCAGACGGCGGCGATGATCGGTGGAGCGCTGGCGTTCGGCCTGGCCTTTGTCTACGTCGAGTCCCGGGCCAGTGAACCGATCATCCCGCTGCGGCTGTTCCGCAACCGCACCATCACCCTCGCCTCGCTGGCATCGCTCTTCGTCGGCGTCTCGATGTTCGCCGGCACGGTGTTCTTCAGCCAGTACTTCCAACTGGCCCGGGGTGAGTCGCCGACCATGTCCGGGGTGATGACCTTCCCGATGATCGGCGGTCTCTTCCTCTCCTCCACACTCTCCGGTCAACTGATCACCAGGACGGGTCGCTGGAAATCCTGGCTCGTCAGCGGTGGAGCGTTGGTCACGGCGGGCCTGGCCCTGCTGGGGACGATCCGGTACGACACCGACTACTGGCTGGTCGCCCTCCATATGACCGTGCTGGGGCTCGGCCTGGGGATGGTGATGCAGAACCTGGTGCTCTGCGTCCAGAACCAGGTGGCACCGCAGGACCTGGGTGCGGCGTCCTCCGTGGTGACCTTCTTCCGCTCGCTGGGCGGCGCGATCGGGGTCTCGGCCCTGGGCGCGATCCTGAGCACCAGAATCACCCACCATGTGGAGACCGGAATCGCCGATCTGGGCCCGCGTGGCGCGGGATTGGGCGAAGGCGGGACCGCGGGGGGCGGCATCCCCGATCTGACGGTGGTGCCCGAGCCGATGCGTACGGTGCTGGAAGGGGCGTACGGGCACGGCGTGGCCGATGTGTTCTTCTACTCGGCGCCGTTCGCGCTGGTGGCGCTGGTGCTGATGATCTTCATCAAGGAAGTCGCGCTGAAGAACCACCAGACGCCCGACCCCGTGGCCAGGAAATCCTGATCCCTGGGGCCCTAAGCCCGTTCCCTGGCCGCCATGGCCTCGATGCCGGCCACCAGGAGCTCAAGTGCGCAGTCAAAGTCCTGGTCCTGTTGCTGCGACACCGTGTTCTCGCTGCGGGTCTCGTTCAGATACGCCATGGTCTCAAAGCTCTCCTTCAACCCCGGCTCCTCGTTGACCGTGACCATCGCCTCGCGGATGAACTCGTCCTGGCTCATCCCCGCGGCGTCGCACCGCTGGATGAAGTGCCCTTCGTGAGTGCCGAATCCATAGATGAACTGGAGTACCGCGGCGAGGGCGCCCCGCTGCCCGCGCGGTGACAACCCCGTGTTGCGCATGACCTGCTGTGTGGACAGGGCGAAGGCGATCGAGTGGGGGCCGATGTTCAGAAACGTTCCGATCAGCGAGGAGGCCCAGGGGTGGCGTACCAGCGCTGCCCGATAGGAGACGGCGAGCGCCCGCAGTTGCTCCCGCCACTCCCCTGGGGTGGAGACATCAGGCGCGCGTACCGTCGCGAACACCGCGTCCAGGGCGAGTTCCAGGAGATCGTCCTTGGTGTCCACGTACCAGTAGACCGACATCGCCGTGACCTCCAGTTCGGCGGCCAGCCGCCGCATCGAGAAGCGGGCGGCCCCTTCCGAGTCGAGCAGTCGTACCGTCGCGTCGACGATCTTGGCGCGGTCGAGCCCTGCGGGCTGGGCCTGTTTGCGGGTGCGGCCCCGCTGTTCATCCAGCCACACACTGGACCGCGCGGGCCCCTTCGCTCGGTCGGCCGCACTCACCATCGCGCCATCCTCCTCGATTGGGTCAGAAGGTCGGATGGGTGGGGAGAAATGCCCTGGTCCATCCGGCTCTCGATGCTATGCCGTGGCCGGGGGTCCGCTGACTCCCGCACCCGGGCGATCTTCCCAGCGGGCTACTGCGCGGCCTTGAGGGAGTCTGCCCGCTCAGCCCGGCGCAGCAGCAGGGCGGCCAGGAGTCCACCGGCCAGCACGGCGACGGCCCCGACCAGTTGGCTGGTCTCCAAACCGGCGGCGAAGGCGTCCGTGATCCGTTCCCGTTCGCCGTCGCTGGTCGCCGCGGCGAGTGCGGCCGGCAGCGAGGCAGCACCCATCACGGTCGGTACCAGCGCGGCGAAGCGGGAGTTGAGCACCGCGCCGAGGATGGCGACGCCCAGGCCGTTGCCGAACTCCGCCAGGGTGCCGTTGATGCCCGCCCCCACGCCTGCTTTCGCCGGTGGGATCGCGCTCATGATCGCGTTGGCCATGGCGGGCATGGAGAACGCGACTCCCGCGCCCATGGCCACCAGCCCGAGCAGCATTCCGCTGTAGTCGTCGCCGAGAAGGGCGACGGCGGTCAGTCCGGATGACACCAGGACCATACCGATGGCGATGGTCGCCGGCGTTCCGATCCGGCGCACCAGCCGTGCGCCGACCCCGGTGAGGTTGAGCGCGACGATGGAGAGCGCGAAGGGCGCTGTGCGCAGCCCGGCGTCCAGCGGTCCGTATCCCAGGACGAACTGGAGGTGCTGGGTGAGCAGGAAGAGGGAGCCACCCATGCCGAACGCGACGAGGATCGCTCCGGCGACCGCCCCGATGAAGCGCTGGTTGCGGAAGAAGTGCATATCGAGCATCGGATACGGAATGCTCAGCTCCCACCGTACGAAGGCGCCCAGCACCAGGACGCCCAGCGCGGCCGAGAGCAGTACGTGGGTGGAGGTCCAGCCGTGCTCGGGGCCGGAGATGATCGCGTACACCACCGCCGTCATCCCGATCGTGGAGAGCACCGCGCCCAGGAGATCGGGGCGGTCGCCCTGCGGGTTCTTGGATTCCGGTACGAGTACGACGGCGGCGAACAGTCCCAGCGCCACCACCGGGAGGTTGATCAGGAAGATCGCGCCCCACCAGAAGTGGTTGAGCATCATTCCGCCGATCAGCGGGCCGGCGGCGAAGCCGAGGGAGTTGACGGTCGCCCAGAGGCCGATGGCCTTGACCCGCTCGGTGTCATCGAAGATGGTGACGACGACCGCGAGGGTGGTGGTCATCAGCAGTGCGCCGCCGATGCCCATGCCCGCCCGGGCGGCGATCAGTTGGTCGGAGGATTGGGCGAGCCCCGCGGCCAGCGAGCCAACGCCGAACAGGGCGAGTCCGGCTATCAGCATCTTCTTGCGGCCATAGCGGTCCGCCGCGTTGCCCGCCGTGAGCAGCAGGCCCGACTGGACCAGCGAGTAGGCGTTGATCATCCATTGGATGTCGGTGGCGGAGGCGTCGAGTTCCCTGGTGAGGGAGGGGATGGCCACGCTCAGAACGGTGTTGTCGAGCAGTACGACGAGCTGGGCGAGGCAGATGACGCCGAGGATCAGCCAGCGTTGGGGGTGCCCCCCGGTGGTGGCCGGGTCGGTCTCGGCGGTGGTGGCCGTCATGCCAGCTCCTTGTACGGTGCCCGATTGTCTCGTACACCGTACAGGTACTGTCCTACGCCGTATAGCTCCGGTGGTCCTACTCCCCGGGCTTGATCAGATAGCCGGCGCCCCGACGGGTGTGGATCATCGGGGTCCGACCCGCGTCGATCTTCTTGCGCAGGTAGGAGACATAGAGCTCCACCACATTGGCCTGGCCGCCGAAGTCGTAGGACCAGACGCGATCGAGGATCTGCGCCTTGCTGAGCACCCGCCGTGGATTGCGCATCAGATACCGCAGCAGCTCGAACTCGGTCGCGGTCAGATGGATGGACTGACCGGCGCGGCTCACCTCGCGGCTGTCCTCATCCAGGAGGAGGTCGCCGACGCAGAGCAGCGACCCCGGGCGCACCGCCGTGGCCCCTGAACGCCGGATCAACCCGCGCAGCCTGGCCACCAGGTCCTCCAGCGCGAAGGGTTTGGCGACGACATCGTCACCGCCGGCGGTGAGGCCGGCGATGCGCTGGGTCGCCGCGTCTCCGGCGGTGAGGAAGAGCATCGGCACACCGGGGATCTCCCGCCGTAGTCGGCCCAGGGCCGAAAGCCCCTCCACATCGGGGAGTAGCGCATCGAGGACCACGGCGTCCGGCCGAAAGTCCCGCACCGAACGGACGGCGTCGGCACCGTCATCGGCGCTGTGTACCTCCCAACCCTCGTAGCGCAGGGCCATCGACAGCAGCTCGCTCAGCGCCGCCTCGCCGTCCACGACGAGAACACGGACGGGTGTGCCGTCCTGCCTGAGCATCTCGGTATGTCTCCGGTGCGAAGTCGTGGTCATGGCGGCCAGCTTGGGCGCCCGCTCTGAGAACGACCTTGCCTCGATCTGTGATTTCTCTGAGAAAACGGTGGCTTTCGCTCCTTGGGCCTCTGCGCTGCCACAGGCCGACCCGGGACCCGGCCCGTGAACGACCGGCGCCGGGCGCCGGAAACCGCGACCCCGGCCCGTCGTCACCAGCCGGTTGCGGCACCCCCCAGCGGCCCCGCCGGGCCGAGCCCGGATGCCCGCGGCACCCGTCAGAAGAGCCCGTCCTGGATGAGGCCGTCCCCGTCGGAGCTGACCGCGCTGGCCATCGGCACGGACACTCCGGCCGTGGGGCCGGCACCGATGAGGGACCATCCGGTCATCAACCGGGTGTCCAGGACGACCAGGCCATCCCCTGCGGTACGCAGATGGAGATCCGGTCCGGCAACGGCGATCAGGGTGCCGGCGACCGCTCCGCCGTCGATGAGCCCGCGGACGAAACCGGTCGGCGCCGGGAGGCCGCCGAGCCCGAACACCGCGGTGTGATCGACGATTTCACAGCCGAGCGGCTCCAGGGTCTCGGTCCAGCGCCCCAGCTCGGTGGCCCGCCGATGCAGTTCCTCGACCTCGGCCGCCCGCTCCCGGGCATTCGTGGGGAGGGTGGCGAGTACGGCGCGTTTGGCGGCGTAGGGAATCCGATCCGGCACTCCCAGCGCACCACGCAGTAGCTCTTCGGCCCGGCGGGCGGCCATCAGCGGGCCGCGCCCGAGCCAGCTGAAGACAACCGCTCCCTGCTCCAGCAGCCGGGCGGAGCCCCGCTCCTCGCCGGTGATGCCGACCTTGACCAGACCAGGGCCGAACCAGGCGAGATAGACGCGATAGGTCCTGGGGTCATCGGCGAGGGTGTCGGCGGCCACCGAATGGGCTCGCTCCAGGCGCCCGCACTCCGCACAGCGCGCCGCGGTGAGATGGGCCGCCACCTCGATCCGCGACGGACAGGGGTTGCCCCGTGCGCCGACGCATCGGCGCACGCCCTCGGCCCGGAAGCCGAGGCTCTTTCCGGCGATCAGGGGGCTCACCCGCCCCCCTTCCCACCGCAGAACAGCCATCCGCGCTCCCTGGGGCCAGCTGAGCCCGGAGCACCGCCACGTCATACCCACCTCCGGGTGTCTGCTGCTCAATCGCGTTGCTGGGAAGTAGTCGTTGGAGCAGTGGTCGTTCGAGCGGTAGGGGGAGTGCGACAGAGAGTAGGCGGAGAGTACCCGACCCCACTGACACCGCCGGGTCTCCCTTCCCCCCCGGCGCTCCCTTCTCCCCCCGGCGCTCCCTTCTCCCGCGCTCCCCGCTCTTCGCTCTCTCCGCGCTCTCCGCTCATTGGGGAGTCCCCTCCCGGCGGATGGACGCCTGGAACACCTGGCGTCCTTCGGGCCGGTCGGCCCCGACACCACCGCACGCCGCAGGGGTCGCACCGTGGGAAGCCGAGGTCAGACAAGCGGCGGGCCCGGGCTCGCCGGTTCCTTCCCTCCCGTGAAACCAGCTCCCCCTTTCGCAACACCGGTTGAGGTAAACCCCGTTGTCAGTGCCGCGCACTACCGTGGGACTCATCCCAACCGCGCTTCTGGCTGCTGCGCGCTACGGACCGAAGCCCCGCCGACGGCAGTGCCGTCGGCGGGGCTTCGCCGGGATGGGCGTAGAGGCGGACGAGCTGATGGGGCGGAGACACAGGAGACGCAGGAGACACAGGAGAGCGGCTAGGCCGCCGCAGCCGTCGGCGAGCCGGGTACGGCGATCGTCACCGGTGTGGTCGACCTGCTGTGACCGACCTGGTCACGGGGGCCCGCGGCTGATTTTCGGGGCCGCTCATCAGGCCACCCACCAGTAGGCGTCCGAGGGCTCGGCGAGAAGTAGCGGAGACCTCGCGAGGATCCTGGCGTCCAACTCCCGCACCAGGACTCGCAGCTCACGAGCCGGTCTCCTGGGTAGCGCCCGCAGGGTGTCCTCCAGCTGATCGCGGGGGAACGCGGTCGGCTCGCAGCACTCCGGTGCCTCGCAGTAGGAGCAGTCCGCGAATGACAGCGGGGCGTACCACTGCCGGGAGCGATGAGCCAGTGCCCACCAGTCGCGGAATGCCGCTGCCGTCTCACCGGGCCGGAAGCGGGTCTGCTCCAGCCGCACGATCTGAGCCATGCAACTGCCGGAGAGCCCGTCGATCACCGAATAGCGGTGCCGGCCTTTCACGCGTACGGGGATGCCGTCCCGCACCACGGATGGGCGCCTACGCGGCATAGCCCTTTCTGAACTCGGTCATAAGCGCACCGTGACACCCCCGTGGTGAGCCTCGCCAGGGTCGTTCCGGAGGCTCCAGAATACCCCCGGGGGTAATTCTGTTACGGTGAAACACATACCCCGGGGGGTAATCTTCGAAAGGATCAGGCCCGTGTTCTTCATCGACACCATCGAGGTCCCTGGCCTCGGAAACCGCAGCTATCTGGCGGGCGGCGCACACAGCGCCGTGGTCGTCGATCCGGCCCGTGATGTCGATCGAGTCCTCGCCGCCGCTACTCGGCGCGGGGTGCGCATCAGCCATGTGGTGGAGACCCATGTTCACAACGACTATGTGACCGGTGGGCTTGAACTGGCCCGGATCACCGGTGCCGAATACCTCGTACCGGCCGATGCGAACGTCTCGTACCAGCGCGTTCCCATAGCCGACGGTGACCAGGTGGAGATCGGCGCCGGCCTGGTTCTGCGTGCCGTCGCCACCCCCGGGCACACTCCGCATCACACCGCGTACGTCCTGGAAGAGGGCGGGCAGCCGGTGGCCGCCTTCACCGGGGGATCGCTGCTGATCGGCACCGTCGGCCGACCCGATCTGGTCGAGCCCAGGCTCACCGAACGGCTCGCCCGCGCCCAGCACGCCTCCGCGCATCGACTCGCCGATGAGCTGCCCGATGACACTGCCGTTCTGCCCACCCATGGCTTCGGCAGCTTCTGCTCGTCCAGCCAGGCCACGGGCGATGCCACCACCATCGGCCGGGAGCGTCAGGCCAACGAAGCGCTGGTCAAGGACGCCGACACCTTTGTCGCCGAACTGCTCGCGGGGCTCGATGACATCCCCGCGTACTACACCCATATGGGCCCCATCAACGCCCGCGGTCCCGCCCCGGTCGATCTTGCCCCGCCCGCGGTCGCGGACGCGGAGGAGATCGCTCGACGACTCGCCGAGGGGGAGTGGGTGGTCGATCTGCGCAGTCGGATCGCGTTCGCCGACGGCCATGTCGCCGGCGCGCTGAACTTCGAGGCCTCGGGGCAGCTCGCCACCTATCTCGCCTGGCTGATCCCGTGGGGCAAGCCCGTCACGCTCCTGGCCGAATCGGCCGAGCAGCTCGCCGATGCCCAGCGTGAGCTGGTACGCGTCGGCGTCGACCGGCCCGCGGCGGCTGCCACCGGGTCCCCCGATGAGTGGGTGCGGGACGGTGAGCAGCCGCGGTCCTTGCGCCGCGCGACCTTCGCCGAGCTCGCCGCCGATATCGCCGCTGACGGCACCGCGGACGAGGGCGGGCGGGTGGTGCTGGATGTACGACGGGACTCCGAGCGTGCCGGCGGATACATCGCCGGTTCGGTCCATATCCCGATACACCAGCTGCGTTCCCGCCTCGCCGAGGTGAAGCCGGGCACGGTCTGGGTGCACTGCGCCGGGGGAATGCGTGCCGCCATCGCCGCATCCCTGCTGGACGCGTCCGGGCGGGAGGTGGTCGCCATCGACGACGGATTCGATGCGGCCCGTACCGCCGGACTGCCCATCCGGGAGGGCTGACGCATGTCCGTCTTCCGGGAACCCCGGCTCCATGTGGCCCAGGCACGGCGCCATACCCACGATGAGACCGGTACCCGCCCGGCCATCCGCACCGCTGATGCCGAGCGGAGGACGCGACCCGAAGACGGTGCGGGTGGCGGCACCCCCACCGAAGGCGACACCGGCCGGATGGCACGGTCCAAGAGGGCCCGGCGGCCCGTTGCGGCCGGGGACACACCGGGCGCCCAGGCGGGTGTACCGGCTGGGTTTGCCGTGGCGGCCGGGGCGGTGATGGCTGACGGGCCGGACGGGATTGCCGGGGCGGCTGCTTCCGCCGTGCTGCTCGATGTTCGCGAGCCCCACGAGTGGGCCGCGGGACATGCGCCCGGCGCCATTCCCCTCTCCCTCTCCGCCCTGGTGGCCGGGTCGCCCCTGCCCAGGGCAGCACGAGGGCGCCCCCTTGTGGTCATCTGCCGGTCCGGCAACCGGTCCCGGGAAGCGGTGGCGCTGCTGATCGCCCGCGGCCTTGACGCCGTCGATGTCATCGGCGGGATGCGTGCCTGGGCGCTCGCCGATCTCCCGGTCATCGACGCACGGGGCCAGGGCGGCTCGATAGCGTGAGCACCCTGCTTCTCGCACTCGTCGCCGGAGGAGTCGTCGGGCTCTGTCTGGGGGCTCTCGGCGGCGGTGGCAGTGTTCTCGCCGTCCCGGCCCTGATCTATCTGCTGGGCTTCAGCCCGCTGGCGGCCACCACCGCGAGCCTGGTCATCGTCACCGCCACCTCGGCCACCGCGCTCTTCGCACACGCCCGCGATGGACAGGTCCGCTGGCGCACGGGTGCGATCGTCGCCGCCGCGGGGCTCCTTCCCGCGGCGCTCGGCGGAGTGCTCGCCGGGCAGCTGCCGCCCGCGCTGCTGACCGCGGCCTTCGCGGTCGTCGCCGCCGGTGCCGCACTGATGCTGCTACGCCCCGCCTCCGCTCGGGAACCGGAGGGCATCCGGGGACGGTGGCCGGTCGCCGCCGGAACCGGTGCCGGGCTCGGGGCGCTGACCGGCGTACTGGGAGTGGGCGGAGGCTTCCTCGCCGTGCCCGCCCTGGTGAAACCGGTCGGGCTGCGGATGCGCGCCGCCATCGGCACCAGTCTGCTGGTGATCACCGTCAACTCGCTCGCCGCGCTGACGACCCGGGCGGGCACCGCCGACGGGCTCGACTGGGCGGTGATAGCGCCCTTCACCGGGGCCGCGGTCCTCGGTGCCTGGGACGGAAAGCGGCTCGCGGCAAAGGCGCAGGGCCGAACGCTTCAGCGGATCTTCGCCTATGTGCTGCTCGCGGTGGGGGCCTTGATGCTGCTGGACAGCCTGCTGTGAACCGAAACCACTTCCCGCGCGGAAGTCCGCTGTCTGAGGCCAGGGGCGCGGCCAGGGCGACGATCGGGCCTAGGCGAGCGAGAGGAAGAGCTTCTCCAACTGCGCCATCATCTGGGCGCGGTCCTCCTCGCTCTTCTGGCCCGACTCGACATCGGCCAGACACTGCTGAAGGCCCGTGGCGATGATGGAGAAGCCCGCGCGATCCAGGGCGCGCGATGCGGCGGAGAGCTGCATCACGACCTCCGCGCAGTCGCGGCCCTCTTCCAGCATCCGGATCACCCCGGAAATCTGGCCCTGCACCCGGCGCAGCCGGTTGAGAACGGCCTTCAGTTCGGCACCAGCGAGATCCAGCTCCACAATGACTCCTTGGTCGATACCCCTAGGGGTATTTTACCCTGTGGGGAGCACAGACGAATTTCTCCGGCAGTTTCCCTCAAGGAACGAAGGACGGCAGTACCCATGAACACCGCCCCAGCACTCGACATCGACCAGGCCCGTACCCGGCTTGATCAGCTGACCGTGATCGACGTCCGCACCCCCGGCGAGTACGCCTCAGGCCATCTGCCCGGCGCGCTCAACATCCCCCTCGACCAGTTGCGTCGCGCGCTGCCCGAGTTGACCGAAACCGCCCGGCGCGGCGAGATCCTGGTCGTCTGCGCCTCCGGCGCCCGTTCGGAGAGTGCCTGCGCGCTGCTCGCCGATCGGGGAATCACCTCGGCGACACTGGTCGGCGGGACCAACGCCTGGGCCGCCCAAGGCCAGGATCTCGCCCGCCCGACGCCAGGCCCGGCCGGCGCCACCCGCGGCGTCTGGGCCATGGAGCGGCAGGTGCGGTTCACCGCGGGCTCGCTGGTGCTGCTCGGGATCGTCCTCGGTCTGCTGCATCCGGCCTGGTTGCTGCTCTCCGCGGGAATCGCCGCCGGACTGGTCTTCTCCGCGCTGACCAACACCTGCGGCATGGCGGTGGTGCTCGGCAAGCTGCCGCACAACCGCCCCAAGGCCGCCGACCTCAGCGCCACCCTGGACCGGCTGCGCCAGGGCTGACGTGCCCTGTCCGCTTTCGGTGATCGTCGGCTTCGGCCCCGTGGTGGTCGGTCTCCCGGCGGTCAGGCGTCTTCCGCCTTCTTCTGCCCCGTCGGTGAAACCGAGTGCCAGGTCCCGGGGTACTCGGGGACCTGGCAGCTGAAGCCCGAGAGCGGCGCAGCGGGGCCGCGTGATGACTCCGTCGATCCTGCCCAGGCCCCCGCGCCCTGCCTACCCGCTGCCACTGCGGTGGCCGCCTTCGGTCGATCTCGCCCAGCTCACGGTCGTACCGCGGTGGCTCTCGGCTGTACGGCGCTCCGCCGCAGGTGCCGCGGCAGCGGTCAGCCGTTGGTGGAACGGCGGGTCGCGAGTCCGTCGAGCACGGAGGCCAGGCCCTGGTTGAACTTGTCCACCCGGGCGCCTCGCACATCCGCACCCCGTATCGCCGCGTACTGTCGCCGGAGCCGGGGGTACGGCTGAACCGCCGCCTCCGCGGCCGGCCACACCTGCTCCGTCCACTCCTGTTCGCCCTGGCCGCTGCGGGCGAGCGTGGTCAACCAGGCCGCCTCCGTCGTCGCCATGCCGACGACAAAGGCAAACACCGTGCTCACAGCGTTGTCAGCCGCGTCGAGCTCAAAGCCGGCCGATTCGAGCACGCCAAGCATGTCATCGGATAGCCGCATCATGTTCGGCCCGAGATAGGCCATCCCCGCCGCCCCGAACAGTGACGCGAGCCAGGGGTGGCGCAGGATCGTCGCCCGCAGACTGTGTGCGACCGCCTCGGTTGCCTCCCGCCACTCCTGCGCTCCGCTCGCGGCCGGGACCTCGATCTCGCCATGGACCTCGTCCACGACCAGTTCGATCAGTTCGTCCTTGTTGGCCACATGCGAGTACATCGAGGTGGCTCCGGCGTTCAACCGCGCGCCGAGCTTCCTCATGCTCAGGGCGTCCACGCCATCGGCGTCGAGTAGTCGGATGGCCTCGGAAACGATCTGCTCTCGGCTCAGCGCGGGCTGGTCCCGGCGCCGCCTCGGCGGGCGGGTCCACACGGATGGATACGCCGTCTGCTCGTCGGCCGGCACGCGGCCTCCTCTCCTACCGTTGCTCACGTCCCGGGGGATCTCTGCGGGCCCAGAGTAGCGCAGGCCTCGCACGACGTACGGCCGTACGAACACTGTGCGGCGAGGGTAGGCGGTGTTCGGTGTTGGAGAACGTCATACGGAGCTGGCCGAGCCACCCGCTCTCAGGAGAGGTCCATGAGGGAGCGTCATACGGCGCGCCGTATGACGAGGGAGACCGGGTCCGGGCCGGAGAGACGGTGGCGGCCCCATCCTCGGGTTCCGCCACCGTCACGGGGGCGAGTGGGAGTGTCCTCAGACCGTGGTCGGCTCCCAGACCGGCAGCCAGACGTCATTGGCCGCACCCGCGCTCGTACAGCTGTACTGGATCAGCCGGTTGCCCTGGCCCGTACCGCCGCGGACATTGAGGCACTTGCCGCTGTGCCGGGCGGCAATCTGGTAGCCGTTGCCCTTCGCGACGAACCGCCATTGCTGATTGGTCCCGGTGCTACAGGTCCACTGGATGACGTCGCTGTCATCGGCCGTGGCCGCGCCCCGCACATCGATGCACTTGCCGCTGTGTACGGCGGCGAGCCGCACATAGCCGCCGCCCATGTCCTCCGTCGTCCAACGGGCGTTGCGGCCGTTGGACGAGGCCCACTGAATGACCTCGGCGCCGTCCGCCTGGGAGGCTCCCCGTACATCGGCGATCTGCCCGGGGTCGGCCGCCAGTCGCAGGGTCAACTGCTGGAGTGGGGGAGGCGCCGCCTGCCGCTGGGCCGCCGTGGCGTCGGACGGGGCGGCCGGGACCGCGGCCAGGGCCGCCGCCGCCATCGCGACACCCACTCCGGCCAGCCATTTTCCGCGTACAGGCATATCCAACTCCCTGTGATTGACGACCTTTAGCGTCGTGATCATTTCGGTGGAGTGAAGGGACCGGCCGTGCGGAACCGTTCCGGCATCGCGGAGGGGTGAAAGAGACCACCGTATGGCCGCTCGGCGGACGCGCCGCGTTGACGCGCACGTCCGGCCACCGCTGCTCCCACGCTCCCAACCACCCCGTCCGGTCGGCTTCATCGGCTGGTTCGGTACGGTGTCCGCGCCACTCGCTCCGTGTTCGAGTGGGGGCTGGAAGGCCCGAAGGCGGGGCCCGAACCACTGAGCGCACTCGCCGGTTACCGACGGGCGGCGGGCGGTGGGGTGGCCTTCGGGGTGGAGCTCCCCGTGTGGGGACCGGGGAAGCTCTCGGTGGGGGATGACGTGGTGGTGTCGGCCTGGGGCGAATCGGAGCTCCAGCCGTCCCGGCGTCCGGGGCGGAGCAGAAGCGGAAGTTCCTGAAGTCGTACCCACCACTGGCCGGGGTCTCGGCGATCAAGGACGACCGGATCATCGTGCTGGACTAGGTGGACTCGTGGAGAGCCCGCGCAATCCCGGTGCGATCGTCAAGCCGGCGAAGGAGTTCGGGGCGTTCGCCCGATAGGGGAGCCCGGCTGACGACCCGATGCCCCGGCCCACCCCGCCCTGGCTTGGGTAACCGCGGTAGATGAATTTTTTACCGACTTACCTGTGTTTGCAGGGGTTTCGATGCCTACCGTTGGCGGGTACATCTGGCGGCGTTGATGTTCGCGGCTTGGAGGCAAAGCACGATGGCGGTACAGGGCAATGTGAAGTGGTTCAACGGCGAGAAAGGCTTTGGGTTTATCTCGCAGGACGAAGGGCCTGATGTCTTCGTCCACTTCTCCGAGATCCAGGGCACCGGATACCGCCAGCTGGAGGAAGCGCAGCGCGTGGAGTTCGAACTCGTCCAGGGCCCCAAGGGGCCGCAGGCCGGCAGCGTACGCGTCATCCAGAGCTGACCGCGCCCCACACCCCCGCACAAGGGTCCCGACGGGGTTAGCCGGGTTTCCCGCCAAGGTCCCGACCGATTCACGGGTCGGGGCCTTCGGCATGCCGCGGCCGTGAAGAGCACGGTGTGAACTGCGGTGATGCCGGTACACCAGTTCCTTTGTACTTACATCGATAGGGACAAACGTGCCAGAGTGGCTGGATGGCGCCTCTGGGGAGTAAGTGATGAGAGAGCTCGCAAAGGGTGGAAACGCATCGGTCGAGGGCTCGCTGCTGACAGTCGAGCTTCAGCGAACCAGCGAACCCGTGGATCTCACCGCACTGCTGATATACGCGGACGGCAAGGTCCGGTCCGACGCGGACATGGTGTTCTTCAACCAGCCCAGCGCTGGAGACGGCGCCGTACGGCATATGGCGGCCGAAGGGGACACCTCCGAGCGGATCATGGTGGAGCCCCTGGGCGTGTCCCCGTCCGTGGAGCGCGTCGTCCTGGTGGGCAGCTGCGATTCGGACGATGCGAACCGTACGTTCGCCCAGGTGGCGGAGTTGTCCATCCGGGTGACCCAGGAGGGCGCGGAGCCCCTGCGGTTCCAGGTCCCGCCGATGACCGATGGGGAGCGCGCAGCCGTACTGCTGGAGCTCTACCGCCGGGGGGACGGCTGGAAGGTGCGGGCGGTCGGCCAGGGGTACAGCTCTGGTCTTGCCGGGGTGGCCACCGACTTCGGCATTGAGGTCGAGGAGGAGCCGGCGGAGGAACCGCCGGCCCAACCGGTCACTCTGATACCGGCCCTCACCATCCCACCCGGCGATCCCTCGGTCGCTGCTACCGCGCCCGGCGGTACCGCGGCACCCGCTGCTCCGGCTGACCAGGGCGGCGCTGCGACGTCTGCGGTTGCCCCTGCCCCCACCGCGGTCTCCGCCCCTGAGCCCGGGGCCCCGCTTCCTTCGCCTCCGATGAGTCTGACCAAACCGCCGCTCGGCCGGCTCAGCCTCGACAAGGGCTCTCAGGCGGTGTTCAGCCTGGACAAGAACGATCGGGGCCTGGAGATCGTCGCCACGCTCGACTGGGACGGCGGCAGCGACCGTCGTCGTGCACGCGGTGCCGACCTCGATTTCTACGCCCTCTTCGTCCCGGCGGCGAAGGCCCTCCAGGGTTTGTCACCGGCCGGAACGCGGGTGCAGTCAGGTCACGCTCCGAAGGGCACCCCCTTCCGCCCGTCGAGCGAGGTCCCCCCGCCCGCCGTTGAAGAGCCGGAGGGACGCAAGAGATGGCGGCGCTTCAAGCAGGCGAACATCC
The DNA here is from genome assembly GCF_023701525.1 of Streptomyces albipurpureus. Classification (GTDB taxonomy): domain Bacteria; phylum Actinomycetota; class Actinomycetes; order Streptomycetales; family Streptomycetaceae; genus Streptomyces; species Streptomyces albipurpureus. The sequence continues at coordinate 31,108 of NZ_JAMQAW010000030.1, read as the reverse complement.
CGAAGAACGCGGATGTCGTCTACTACAAACGCCTGGGGTCGCTGGAGAGCGGACCACACATCCAGCTTGACGGGGATTCCAAGACCCCGGGCCGCGAGACGATCCGGATCACCCGCCCCGATGAGCACGGATACGTACTCTTCTGCGCCTACTCCGCACTCAGCAACGGCTCCGGGTCGTTCCTCAGCTTCGGCGCGAAGGTCGTGATCGATGACGGCCATGGCTCGGTGGTCACGGTCCCGCTGTTCGAGGAGACCGAGACCTCCTACTGGGTGGCGATAGCTCTGGTGGACTTCACCACCCCTGAGGGCGCGGCCATTCGCCACATTGAGGCATACAGCAACGAGGCGACCGAGAAGCGGCCGGTGCTCCATCTCGATGGGACGGTGGAGATGGATGCGGGCCCGGTGGAGTTCAAGAACTTCTGACGAGTCAGGGACTCCTGAGGAGTTCAAGAACTCTTGAGGTCGCGGTGCTTCCGGGGAGTTCCAGGGCTCTGTGAACTCCCCGGGCCGCTATGGCGTGACCACCGGGAAGGCCGGATCCGGTGCGGTGACGCGGGAGAGGAGCCGATCGAGGAGCCCGGGGTCGCCTTCCGTCCGCACACCGGCCAGACCCTTGCCCGCGAGAACGCCGAGCAGTTGGGGTCGGGTGAGGGAGAGGGTGAGTCCGGCGGTGTGTGCCGGCTCCCCGGAGAGCTTCCGATGGGTCAGGGCGCCGTTGTGGAGGGTGAGTCGGTGGCGACTGCGCTCGTCGGTGAAGACCAGATCGATGGTGAGGTCATCGTCCCAGGCACGGGGGCCGTCGATACGGATGGCGATCGAGTCGATGAGCATGTCCGTGGGGAGCGCCATGACCATTTCGGCTCCGGTGGTGTCGATCCGGGCGGGGTTCTCACCATGGCGCAACTCCTGGGCGGCGGTGAGGTAGAAGTTCCGCCAGGTGCCGTTCTCGGCACCCTGGCCGAGCCGGTCGTAGACCTCGGCCAGGGCCTTGCGCGCGGCGGAGGCTCCGGTGGTCCCACCGGCACCTGCTGGGGAATCCGGGGGCGCTGGTTCGGCGAAGACGATGTGGTTGAGTAGCGTCGCCGCGAACCGTAGATCACCCTCGTCGACGTAGGCACGCGCCTTCGCCAGCGCCGCCTCGGCACCCCCCGCCAGTTCCACGTACCGCTTGGCGAGTTCCACGGGCGGATGCTCCCAGAGATGTGCGACATTGCCGTCGAACCAGCCGAGGTAGCGCTGGTAGATCGCCTTCACGTTGTGGGAGAGGGAGCCGTAGTAGCCGCGTGCGTGCCAGGCGCGTTCCAGCGCGGGTGGGAGCTGAAGGGCTTCGGCGATCTCCGGCCCGGTCAATCCGTCGTTCAGTAGCCGCAGGGTCTGGTCGTGCAGATAGGCATAGAGGTCCCGCTGGCTGCTGAGAAAGGCGACGACCTGGTCGTGACCCCAGGTGGGCCAGTGGTGCGAGGCGAAGGCGACGTCGTACTGACCGTCGAAGCGGGCGATGGTCTCATCGAGATAGCGGGCCCAGATACGGGAGTCGCGGACGACGGCACCCCGCAGGGTCAGGATGTTGTGCATGTTGTGCGTCGCGTTCTCCGCCAGACAGAGGGCCCGCCGATCAGGGAAGAGGAAGTTCATCTCGGCGGGGGCTTCGGTGTTGGGCGTGAGTTGGAAGACGATGCGGACGCCGTCCACCGTCTCCTCCTGCCCGGTCTCGGTGATGTCCACGGTCGGTGGGATGAGGGTGATGGTGCCGGTGGATGTCGTCATTCCGAGGCCCGCGCTGATCTGCCCGTCCGGGGCTTTGGGCAGCCGGTCGCCGTACATGAAGACGGCACGGCGGGTCATGGCATTGCCCGCGTAGACGTTCTCGCTGACCGCGTGTTCCAGGAAGCCCGCGGGGGCGATGACCGGTACGTCCGCGTCGGCCCCGGCGGGGAGCACACCACGGCCACCGCCGAAGTGATCGCCGTGTGAGTGGGTGTAGATCAGCCCGGTGACGGGCCGGTCGCCGCGGTGCGCGCGGTAGAGGCCGAGAGCGGCCGACGCGGTCTCCGCTGAGATCAGCGGATCGATGACGATGACACCGCGGTCACCTTCGACGAGGGTCATATTGGAGAGATCGAGACCGCGCACCTGATAGATGCCCTGGGTGACTTCGTACAGGCCCTGGCGGGCGCAGAGCTGGGCCTGCCGCCACAGACTGGGATGGGCGGTATCGGGGCAGTCCGCGGTGAGGAAGGCGTAGGCGTCGTTGTCGTACACGACATCGCCTCGCTCGTCCTTGACCACGGCGGGGGCCAGGGCGGCGATGAACCCGCGGTCGGCGTTCTCGAAATCGTCTGTGTCGTCGAAGTCGAGGGCGGTCGTGTCCGACATGACTGCTCCGTTCCGCGGTGGTCGATGCTTCGTCGGGAGGCGCACTGCACTGCTTGTTTGCCGTTCTGTTCGGCTCCTCCGGCCCTACGACGGCTCTCGCGGCTCTTGACGGGCGTTCCCTCGGCTCCTTCGGCTCCGCTGCGTCTGAGCTGTGTGGGTGGCCGCTGCGTGGGTGGCCTCTGGAAGTGCGGGGCCCGAGCTTGGGGACTCGGGGCGCTCGCCCGGTGGCGCCACGCTGCCCATCTCAGCACCAAGCGACAATGCCCGCATTCCGGGCTCTGCCTTTCGGCCGCTCGGGTGCCGTCGGAGCGGATGCCCCTGGCGCGCCCATCGCTCCCCCGCACCCCACCGGGCGGGGACTTGTCCGCTGCCCCGCGCACCGCACCGGCCGAAGGCATACGCCCGCCTGCTCGGGTGCGGCTCATTCGTCATCTTCGGCTCGACGGCGGCGACTGCCCGCGTTCCCGCTGTTGTGCGGCGATCCATGTCTCCCCGTCCGCGACGGCCCGCTCCACCGGGGCGAACAGTTCGGGTTGCGCCATGACGACGCCGTCCGCGCCCAACTGGTCGCGCAGCCCCGACTGTTCGAGAATGCGCGCCAACGGCGGCTGCACACCGGCGAGGACCAGCCGGCCCCCCGCGTCGGTGATCCGCTGTGCGTACCGGCTGAGGAAGCCCATCACGGCCGATGACGGCACATCCGGCAAAGCCCGCACGACCAGCACCAGAACGGCGTCCCGTGCCCCATCGGGAGAGGGCAGCTGGCTCTCGATGCGGGGCAGCTCGGCGAAGAAGGACGAGCCCGCGTAGTCCAGGACGGTGACCGTCCCCGGGGTGAGGTGCTCCGGCGGGGTGCCGAGCCGCCATCGCCCGCTTTCCGCGCGGTGCAGGGCGACCACCTTTGCCTGACGCGCCGCCTGGGCGCAGTAGAGCAACAGGGAGAGCACCGCGCCGAGCACGATGGCCTGCTGAAGGGGGAGCTGGGTGGTGGCCAGGAAGGTCAGCACCATGGCGGCGAAGGACAGTCGGGAGGTGCGGAGGACCAGCAGGACGTCGTGTCGTCTGCCCCAGATCAGCTCGCCCCCGATCACCAGGATCAGACCGCCGATCACCGGCATCGGGATGTGCTCGGCCAGCGATCCGCAGACCAGGACCACCAGCCCGAGGAAGACACCCGAGAACACCCCGGCCCAGCGGGTGCGGGCGCCCGCGCTGACCGCCACTCCCGTACGGGACAGGGACCCACCGCTGGGCAGCGATTGGAAGAGCCCGCCCAGCAGATTGGCGTAGCCCTGCGAACGGAAGTCGCCGTTCGCGTCGGCGCGCGAGCCGTCCGGGTTGGGCATGGCGGGCGCGATCCCCGCCGCCTGCGCCAGCGCCACCAGTGCGACGGACACCGCTCCACCCACCAGATGCGGCAGTGCGGAGAGATCGGGTGCGGTGAAGGACGGCAGTGATGCCGGAATCCGTGCGATACCGCGGACCAGTTCCACATCCACCGAGAACAGGGCGACACCGACGCTCACCACCACCATGGCCAGCAGAAGGGCCACCGGCTTCAGCCGCTGTACCGCCCGTGCCGCCGCCCACACCACGATGGTGACCGTGGTGACCGCGGTGGCCGCGCCCTGCCAGTCGGGCAGGTGCACCAGCCAGTCGACGAGTTGCCGCAGTTTGTTCTCCCCCCGCGGCTGGTAGCCGGTGGCGTCTTCGAGGACACCGGTGATGATCTGTAGCGCGATTCCGGTGGAGAAGCCGGTCATCACCGCATGGGAGACAAAACTCATCACGGCCCCGAGCCGCAGCGCTCCCAGCAACAACATCACCCCACCGACCAGCATGGTCAGCGTGGCGATATGGCCGGCGTCCCCGGGGTCCAGACCGGCGTCACTGAGGACACTCTGCGAGGTCAGGGCGATGGCACTGGTCAGGGTGGTGACCATCAGGACGGTACGGGAGGTGAGCGAACCAACGATCGCCGGGACCACACCGGCGTACAGCCCGGCCACGGGGTTGAAGCCGGCGATCGAGGCGTAGGCCATTCCCTCGGGGATGGAGAACAGCCCGGTGACGGCTCCGGAGCCGATGTCCGCGGGCGTTGGCTTGCCGAGCCGCGGCGGGCGCATGGGCCGCCGGTCGCGGAGCCTTGCCGGTCGCTGCCCGTGGCTCCCTGGGTCCTTCAGCCCGCGGGTCCGTCGCCGACCCACCCCTGGCCCCCTTCCTCGCCGCCATCCACCGAGATCCGTGGTGTGGTGTCCTCCACCGAGATCCGTGGTGTGGTGCCCGCCGTCCGTATCTCGTTGTCTGCCGCCCTCTACTCGTTCCTCTGCTCATCGGGTCGCGCTCGCTGGGCGGTGTCCGGAGAGTCCGCTGTCCGTTGCCGCGGGGCCTTCCGCTGCTCTGAGCCTGGGGGCGGGCAGCCTGCGGCGCGAGCGGAGGACACCAGGCGAGTGACCGCGGCGCTTCCCCTGATGGACGGGGCGGAGGGCCGGCACGCAGCCCCCTGCGGTGCCAGGCACTCTCTACCCGGGCCGAGGGCTGCTTCAGCGCTGAGCCCGAGCTGAATCAGTACTGCTCTGTACTGCTTCTGCGCTGCTCTGTGCCGCTTCTGTGCCTAGCCCGGTAGGGGGTTGAGGGATCAAGTAAAGAATCCTTGACATGGTGTACGAGAAACCATACATTCCCCATGTCAAGTCTGCTTTACATGGGGCGTTCTCGTGAGGCGCCCCACACACGGCTCTCCCTGGGGCGTGCCGTGGGGAGGAGGGGGAATGGCGCACGAAGAGAAGCGTGCTTGGATCTTGGGAGTCGTCGCGGTCGTCGCGTATGCGGTGTACCTGGCCACCGTTCTCGGAAGGGCCGACAGCGCTCCGCTCGCCGAGGTGTCCTATGCGTCCACCCTGTTGTGGACCGTGGGTGGGGCCATTGTGTCGTCGATCGTGGTCGACATCGTGTGGGGACTGGCCACGGCCAAGGAGAACACCAGGAAGGACCAACGCGACCGGGAGATCAACCGGTTCGGCGAGTACGTCGGACAGTCCTTCGTCATCCTCGGCGCGGTCGCCGCGCTCGGTATGGCGATGGCCGAAGTGGACTACTTCTGGATCGCCAACGCCATCTATCTGGCGTTCGCCCTCTCGGCCGTCCTCGGGTCCATCGCGAAGATCGTCTCGTACCGGCGGGGCTTCCAGCCATGGTGAAACCGACCAGGATCACCAACTCCATTCGGGCCCTGCGATTCGCCCACCAGGAGATGACCCAGGCCGAACTCGCCGATCGCGTCGGGGTGACCCGGCAGACGGTCATCGCCATCGAGAAGGGTCGGTACTCGCCTTCGTTGGAGATGGCGTTCCAGATCGCCCGGGTCTTCGCGGTCCCGCTCGACCAGGTGTTCCAGTACCCGGACGGTGAAGAGGAGTCCGTATGAATGCCCTCATGAAAGCGATCGTGCAGGAGGAGTACGGCTCCGCCGACGTGCTGAAACTCCAGGAGATCGAGCAGCCGACGGCGGGGCCGGGCGAGGTGCTCATCCGTGTCCAGGCCGCCGCCGTGGACGCGGGGGTCTGGCACCTGATGACGGGCCTGCCCTATCTCCTTCGGCTGATGGGCTTCGGCCTGCGGAAACCCAGGGTCCGCGTCCGGGGTAGAGAGGTCTCAGGTCATGTTGTAGCCGTGGGTGACTCAGTGACCCGGTTCCAACCGGGCGATGAGGTGTTCGGCTTCTGTGAAAGTGCCTTCGCCGAGTACGCGAGCGCGCCCGAGGACGGATTTGTCCTCAAGCCGTCGAACCTGTCCCTCCAACACGCGGCGGCCGTACCCATCTCCGCCACCACCGCGCTTCAGGCCCTCCGCGACGCGGGGCGAGTGCGGCCGGGCCAACGGGTCCTGGTCATCGGAGCGGCGGGAGGTGTGGGGACCTTCGCCGTACAACTGGCGAAGGCGTTCGGAGCTGAGGTCACCGGTGTGTGCAGCACGACCAAGACGGAACTGGTCCGTTCGATCGGCGCGGACGCCGTCATCGACTACACCCAGGAGGACTTCGCTGACAGAGCGCACCACTACGACCTGATCCTCGACATCGCGGGCAACCGCTCCCTGTCCCATCTCCGTCGGGCCCTCGCCCCACGAGGAACCCTGGTCATCGTGGGAGGAGAGAGCGAAGGACGCTGGTTCGGCGGCACGGACCGGGTGCTTCGCGCCCTGCTGCTGTCACCCTTCCTACGCCAGCGACTGTGCGGCCTGTTCGCGGCGGAGCGACTCAAAGACCTGCGGACCGTGGTGGAGTTGATCGCGGCGGAGGAGATCTCCCCGGTGATCGACCGTATCCATCCGCTGCACGAACTTCCCCAGGCCATTGAGCACCTGAGAGCAGGCGGCGCCCGCGGCAAGGTCCTCATCACCCCATAACCGGTGATCGCCTTCGAATCACACCGCCGACGCCAACACCCACAACACCCGAGCCGGTCCCCATATCCGTGTCACCACGTCCGTGTCACAACGTCCGCGATACGCACCCGGGCTCACGACACCTCGTCGGAGTGGGGACTCGAACCAAAAAGGGGCCTGCTGGTGGTCAACCAGGAGCGCGCCGGTCCTGCGACGGAATCGGTGTCGACCGTGAGGTGGAGCCGGGTGCCGCTCTCCGAGGCGGGGTAGCTGCGCTGCTCCGTACTGGCGAAGCAGCGGCGAAGGACCTCGGCGACCGCGCGGGCGGTCTCGGGGGAAGCCGCGACGATACGGACCTCGGCGGTTCCCAACGGCGGCAGGATCTCGTTACCCGTCGAGTCCGTCGAGTCCATCGGGACGCTGTTCTCAGTGTTCAAGGCGAAGTCGTCCTCTCGGTTCCGGGCGGGAGTACGGCGCGAAGCACCGGTGGCGTTCGATGCCTTCTTCCCGTTCGGAGTGTGATCCGGACGGGGAGGGACCTGGTTCATGGTCCGGTGCCGCTACGGTCCGCATGAGGGCCGGGGCTCGGGCCGGTATCGCGGCCAGTAGCCGCGTCGGGGTGGGCATGGGACAGCTGGCCATGGTCTGCGGACGCCTGTCGCCGATGGTGGCGACGGCGACTGCGTCTACCGATGCCCGGTCGACGATCGCCGAAGTGGTGGGTGGCGATGCGTGCCTCCTGCTGGGTGTTCACCAGGTGGATCAGAAACACCCCGATGCCGATCAGCGCGAGCAACGCCACAACAGCGACGAGGTTCGTCATGGTCCTCACCTCCCAGTAGAGGCCGAACGCACCGAAGGCCGTGTACCCATCGGTTGCCCGGCGGGTGGAACACACGCTTCGGCCTCGGTCCTCCACGCGTCCTCGCGGGCTTTCCCTCTGCTGACTTCGGCGAAGCTGCCCCGGGTGTCCATGACCACCCTGTGTTGGTGTTCGCCGGGAACGACACCCGCGTGGAAGCAGGCATGCGAGATGCTCCCGGTTCGGCCATTTTACTCCCCCGAGGACGTGTAAGCGGGCTGTGACCAGCCGGTTTCCCCTGTGCTCCCTTGCACTTCCGGTGGGCTACCGCCCTGTCCCGCAGGTGTGGGAGGCACCCGCCTGAGCCCCCGGCCTTCTCGCCGGCTGTTGCCGCCCGCGGGCGGTTGTGAGCGTCCGCAGGACGTTCCTGGGCTGGTGGGAGTGGGCTGTCAGGCGCACGCTGGAAGTGGGTCCGGAGCAGCAGACGCTCTGAACGGGGCCGGACTGGCACGTGCCTCGCCGGACCAGCCGCGCGCAGGCATTCGCCGGACCGGGACCACCAGCTACGTACGCCGGACCCGGACCACCAGCTACGTACAGTCGAAGGGACCTCAAGATGATCCACATGGCCGATATCCGTGACTGGCGCAACCACGATGTGGTCGATGCGGGCGGTCACAAGATTGGGATGCTGGAAGCGATCTACGTGAACACCAGTTCGGATCAACCCGCGATGGCCACGGTCCAGGTCGGACTCCCTGGCCGCCGTCGGCTGGTCTTCGTTCCGCTCGACGACGCGACGGTCGGGCCGGACTATGTGAAGGTCGCCCAAGACAGGTCGCTGGTCAAGAGGTGCCCCTCGATCGGTCCGGATGACGTACTGCCTGCCGGGGATGAACCGGCCGTGTTTGAGCACTACGGAATCGCCTACCAGCCCGGGGCGAACGGTGAGCGGCAGCTGGCCCGTCGATGAACGCCTTGCTTGTTGTCTGACCGCTTGACCGCTTGGCTGACCGCTTGGCCGCTTGAAGTCTGCTGGCTGCCTGTGACCGCTGTGCCTGTGACCACTGGCAGTCACGCTTGCCGGTGCCTACTGGTCCGCCGGTGCCTACTGGTCTGCTGCCGGGGATCAGGCCGCGGTGGCCTTGACCCGGCCCGTTTGCGTCGCTGTGACCAAGGCGGCGTGGTCGTGTTCGTTCTGGTCGGCGTAGCTCTCCGCGAACTCGCTCAGCGCGATATCGAAGGTATTGCCGCTGCCCAGATAACTGGCGATGGCGATGCGATCCCCCGACCGCGCATGAGCCCGGGCCAGTGTCTGTCCGCAGAGCTCGCCGAAGACCTGCATTCCCTTGGGGACCATGACCTGCGGCACCAGAATGCCCTTCCAGTCATGCAACTGGCGTACATAGAAATCCCGTTGACGCCCATCGAGCCCCTTGACCCGGTCCCAACCGAGGAACATATCGCCAACGGCCTGCATAAGTCGCTGACCGGTGACCACGCGCTGCCCCTGGTTGTCGAAAAGGCTCTTCCCGACGTATGCGGCCAGCACCGAATGGTCAGCCTCCTTGGCCTGGAGGATCAACGGGTCCTCATCGTCCTTGCCGAGGAGCAGCAGAATCCAACAACGAGTGCCCACACTGCCCACGCCGACGACCTTGCGGGCAATGTCGACCACCCGGTACTGGCTCAGCAGATGCCTGCGTTCCGCGGAAATGCTCTGGGCGTATCGGTCGACGAGTTCATGGAGCTCCCTGATGAGCCCGTCCCGTTCGGCACCCTGGAGTAGATCATCGATCGGCACGATCAAGGGCGGGTCCGCGACGAAGCGGCGTTCCCCGCCTTGGAGTTCGGTGAGCTTCTCGAATGCCTGAACGCTGTCACGGGTGCGTGCCTTGGCCATGGCCTTGCGCACTCGGCCACGGCCTCTTGTGCTGAGCCGCTGATTCGCCACTGCCTTGAGCTGCTCCATATCTCCACGGGCGTACCAGACTTCGAGGTTCCCCATCTCGGCGAAAGCGCGCATCCGGGCGCGATAGGCGCCCACAGTCGACCGGACGATGCCAGCCCGCACCTTTGCCGAATAGCCGTTCTCCCGCCCGGCGATCACCAGACTGGTGGCAAGCCGCTTGACATCCCATTCCCATGGGCCCGGCAGGGTCTCGTCGAAGTCATTGATGTCGAATACCAACTGCCGCTCCGGCGAGCCGAGCAGTCTGAAGTTCATCAGATGAGCATCGCCACACAGCTGAGCGCTGATGCCGGTGTCAGGGGTCGATGCCAGGTCGCCAGCCATGATCGCGGCGGCACCCCGATAGAAGCGGAACGGGGACTCGATCATCCGCCCGTAGCGGATGGGGATCAGCTCCTGCACCCGTGCGGCCGACTGCTCTTCGATCACGTCCACCGGGTCGACGCGTTCCGGCGCGGGCCCAAAGTCGGCGTGGCTGGATCGCGGCACCTTTTTGCGGGCCGCCCTACCCCGTTCCGCCCGCTCCCGGGGTGAGCGCCATGGCGCCTTCTGCGGTGCGCCTCCAGCGGAGAGCCCGTTTCCCTTGGCCATGAAGCGCACCTTCCGGTCCGAGAGCACGAACCGGGCAGAGCGACCGCTCGACGCACCCGGTTGCCCCACCCATTATCCGGCCGTCTCCGTGTCCCGCACCTTGACGCCAGTCACCGCTGACGGTCGGCACCCGTGGGGGCTACGGCCATCAGCCGGATGCCCGCTCATCGGTACCGGGCACCTTGGCGGTGGTGACGGCGATGCGGTTCCAGGTGTTGATGGTGAAGACCAGGGCCATCAGCCGGGCGAGCTCCCCCTCGTCATAGTGGGCGGCGGCCCCCGCGTAGATGTCGTCAGGGACGCCGCCCTGTCCGATCAGTGTGACGGCTTCGGTGAGGGCGAGGGCCGCGCGCTCCCGTTCCGTGAAGAAGTGCGGTGCGTCCTTCCAGACGGCGACCATGTGCAGCCGTGCTTCGTCCTCGCCGGCCTTGCGAGCGTCCGATGTGTGGATGTGCAGGCAGTAGGCGCAGCCATTGAGCTGGGAGGCACGGATCTGGACAAGCTCAACGAGAGCGGGGTCAAGGCCCTCCCGGGCAGCTGCGTCAAATCCCAGCAAGGCCCTGAAAGCCTTCGGGGCCGCTTTGGCGAAGTTGATGCGGGGGGTCTCCGCGAGCGTGGTGGGTGCGCTGTCAATCGTCATAGCCAGGAATCTACGACTCGATAGACCCCTAGTAGAGTGCAATTCTATGTCGGAATCTTGGGTCAATTCCCCTTGGGTCGATTCTGCGCAACGCATCGGTGCCGACCTCCATCTCCGACTGACGGAGCCCGGTAGCCGTCAGTCCGCGCTCACCCGTGCCCTTCGGGAGGCGGTCAGAGAAGGAAGGCTGGCTCCAGGGACCCGGCTGCCGCCCTACCGCTCGCTCGCCGCCGACCTCGGCATCGCGCGCAACACCGTGGCCTGCGCCTATGCGGAGCTGGTCGCCGAGGGCTGGCTCACCGCACGCCAGGGCTCGGGTACCCGGGTGGCCGAGCGCGCCGCGCCCCCGAAGCCCGTACGCGTACCGAAGAGAGCACCCGCCCCTGCTCGCGGTCCCGCCCATGACCTACGCCCGGGGCAGCCGGACGCCTCCTCCTTCCCCCGTACCGCCTGGCTCGCTGCCTCCCGCCGCGCTCTCAACGCCGCACCCCATGAAGCCTTCGGGCCCGGCGACCCCCAGGGGCGCATCGAACTGCGCACCGCCCTCGCCGAGTATCTGGCCAGAGCCCGAGGAGTGCGCACCAACCCCGACCGGATCGTGATCTGCTCCGGTTTCGCCCATGCGCTCCAGTTGCTCTTCGGCACCGACGGCCCGGGCCGTGGAGTACTGCGCGGGCCGTTGGCCGTTGAGTCATACGGTCTGGGCTTCCACCGCACCCTGCTTCAGCGGGCAGGGGTGCGTACGATCCCGCTGGAAATCGATGAAAAGGGCGCTGATGTACGGGAGGCGTTCTCCCACCCCAGGCTGAGGGCGGCGTTGCTCACCCCGGCCCATCAGTTCCCCACCGGAGGCCCACTGCACCCCAGCCGACGCACCGCGGCGATCGACTGGGCCCGTGAGCGTGGCGGGCTACTCCTGGAAGACGACTACGACGGCGAATTCCGCTACGACCGTGAACCCGTCGGTGCGGTCCAGGGATTGGACCCGGAACGCGTGCTCTATCTCGGCTCGGTGAGCAAGAGCCTCTCGCCGGCGCTCCGCCTGGGTTGGATGATCCTCCCCGAACACCTCATCGCCGCCGCCCTGGACATCAAGGGCGAACGCGAAGCCTGGGCGAGCGCACTGGACCAGCTGACCCTGGCCGAGTTCATCGCCTCCGGGCAGTACGACCGCCATATCCGCCGTATGCGCCAGCACTACCGCCGTCGCCGCGACCAACTCCGCACCACCCTCGCCGAACACGCCCCCCACATCCAGATCACCGGAATCGCGGCAGGCCTGCACGCCGTACTACGTCTGCCCGCGGGCACCGAACCGACCACCCTCAAAGCAGCCTCCTGGCAGGGCCTCGCCCTCGAAGGCCTCAACGCCTTCCGCCACCCCGAAGCCAGCACACCGGCACCGGACGGGCTGGTCGTGGGTTACGCCACCCCACCCGACCACGCGTACGGCGCGGCACTGGAAACCCTGTGCCGAACCCTGCCCCCACCGCGATGACCGGCGAGGTCTGGCTACACGCGGCCGAGTCGCGGTGGCGCAGGCCAGCGGGGCTCAACCGATGTACTCGCAGATCGCACACTTCACCCGTGGCCCGCCCCGAGCGGTGGTCGGTGACTTGACGATGAAGTGCAGTACGAAGGACCGCTGGATGATCGCCCCGGACGGACCGGCTGATCGGTGAGTTGACGCGGACAACGCTGTTGGACCCGCCCGGTGCGCCGACCACGGCAACGCGTTCGGCTGCTCAGCCACCCGCTCCTGGGCAGCACATCAGCCCCGTTGTCCCTGGTCAGGGGGCGACGGATCGGCTGGTGGACCTAGATCGGGTTTCGATCAGACTGGTATGCCTCTGGCGCACGGCGGACCTGTGGGGTTGTGTAGGGCGGGTCCGCATTCTGATCTCGCCCGGTGGCTCGACCTGCGGTTGAGACCTGTGGGCTACACGGGCGATGACCGAAGAAGGGCTCATAGATGAGTGCTCAGAAGTCCGCCCAACCATCGAAGATGGTCGCGTCGCCGGCTGCGGACTGGGGTGTTGAGCTGCGGGAATCGGGCGGCAAGGGTGCCGGTGTGTTCGCCGCGCGGTCCTTTCGGGCAGGCGAACTCGTCCTGGCCGGTGTCATCGGGGCGGAGCTCGATCGCAACGATGCCCACGCCTCTCAGATCGCCTTGGACCGCTTTGTCCGCCACGACGGTCTGATGCCGAGGGTGAACCACTCCTGCGATCCGACCTGCGGAGTCAGACTGAACGAAGCAGGAGCTCACGACCTGTTCGCCCGACTACTCATCTCGTCCGGCCAAGAGATCACCTTCGACTATGCGATGCGCAACTACAGGGTCGAGCACTTCCCCGACAGCTGCCAATGCGGAACGGACCTCTGCCGCGGCAGCATCACCGGCTGGAAGGACCTCCCCGCTGACCGCCGAGACGCCTATCAAGGCTCCATCGCCCCCTACCTCCTCACCGAGCACGCCGACCTGTTCCAGGAAACCCCGGCCCAGAGGCCTGGCCTATGACGGTGGTACGGCCGGAGTCCGAGAGTCCCGGCGGCGAAACTCCGCGGGGCGACGTAGTGAAGGAGGCGGCGTACCAGGTCTGTCATCGATGTGATCGTGAGCCCTGGCCCATCGTGCGGTCGTGATCCGTCACTCTGAACGGCCCTCGTACCGAAGGTGAAGCCCTGCGGCCGGTGCCACCCCGGCCGGTGCTGTGACAGCACCGGCCGGGATCGGCAACGCGGTCGCGGGAGAGTCCTCGTCCCGGAGCCCATGGCTTCGGAGGCACGGCATGCGCGGTGTGGCGGCTCCCGCTTCCCACGACGCGAGGCGCCTGCCCGTGCCGTCGGACGCGCGGCTCACGGCACACGGTCGATTACGGGGTGAGCCGGCTCGGTCACGAGGAGCGGCGGCAGGCGCGGGGGTGGCCAGCGCTTCTCGTCGACTGGGCCCTTCAACATGAGATACGAGATTCGCACTCGTGAGGGGTTGCCCCCAACACGCTTTCCAACTGTGGTGGTGGGGTGGAGGGTGTTGTCCGGGGGCGTTCACCTGCGTTCATGGGCGGCCGGTTGTGAGGTCGGCTTTCGGCTGCGGTCTCATCTGAACGGCCGTGAACGGCGCTGAATGAGAAGGGAACTGAGACGGACGGCGACTGCCCCGACCGGGTGAAATTTACCCGTTCGACCGCGGTGACGCCTTGGGGACTCCTATGGTGCGTCTCGCTCTTGCATCCTCAGCTCACCAAGGAGTCGATACAGCATGGCGACACCGCCGGGTCAGCAGCCTTCCCAGCCGTACGGGCAGCCTCCGACAATCATCATCAACAACAGCAGCAGTTCCTCTGCGGCATCGTCTGCTGGGTTCGTTGGCGGTGCGGGTGTGAGGCGTCGTCATCAGTCGCTGTGGGTCCACTTCTGGCTGTTCATGTTCACGGCAGGCATCGGCAACATCCTCTACGGAATGCACGTGAGCCGCTGGAACCGGGATCGAGGACTCTGACCGGCCAGTCGCGTGACGCTTCTGGCTGAACACATCCCCGAGATGTGCCTTCGCTCTGCCTCCGCACCTGGCCAGTAGGAGTGGCCAGGTGCGAACTTGAACAGCCATCAGCTTGGGAATCAGCAGTCCGGAGGAGCACGACCGATTGTTGACCTGTGTGAGTACTCTCCCTCGACGCGTTAGGGACAGTACTTGGTTGACCGCTGCTGACCGGTGTCCGCTGGCCATTCTGGCCCGACCATGGGACGGAGACCTCTTCTTCCCGAGGCAACTTGGGGAAGTGATCGACCTGAGGCTCTGGACCCTGTGAGCTGCTGCTATCGTCCTTCGATATACGCGGGCGTCCGTCGGCGTCCGACTCCGTTGTCACGCAGTTAGACACTCACCTGGCACGATCCGTGTTTGGCTGGGGCATGGTTCGTGGCGTCGGATTGCTGGGGGATCACGTTCGGCGCCGCTGCCTCGCGGTGCATGGTCCAGTGCTTGGTGAGCCACTTGACGTGTTCTTCGGTGACGTTGACGGCCAGTGTCGCGTTGTGCAGCTTTGCGTAGTCGGGGAATGACTTGAGTTCGTCGAGCAGGTGCAGGGCTTTGGCCTTCGGATTAACAGCGATCAAGCCGAGATCGAAGAGCCTGTGCAGGTCGCGGCGCAATAGTAGTCCGCCACCTTTGTGATGTTTGCCGTTAGCGGCGTAGCTGTACAGGTGGGCTGCTTCCAGTGCCTGAACGGGCGCGGGGCCGGTGAATGCGCACACCTCGCCGAAGATCGCCAACAGTTGCTTGCGGAAAGCCGGTTGTCCCTTTCGGACCCGGATGGTCGCGGTGCCGTGACCACCCTGGATGGCCTGGTGCGCGGTGTCGATGATGTTCAGCGGTAGTGGAACGGCTCCATGCTCAAGGGCTTGCTGGAACTGGCTCCAGTGCAGTTCGCGCAGGCTGTTCTGAGACCGTGGCTTCAGGCACAAGGCCCGAAGTTCGGGTGCGGTCAGGGTGCCCCGGGCCGGAATCCAGCCTGCTTCGTGCCGGCTGCGATAGGTGACGACGGACTTCGTCTTCCAGCCGGCTGTGTCGGACTCATGCTTGCAGTCGCTGTTCCAGCACACAAAGCGGGGAAGCTTCTTCTTTCGCTCAGCCATGTCCGCCTTGTCGCACTTGAGGCAATACGGGGTCCTCTTGGTGGCCTTGCCCAGCATGATGTCCTCGATCACGGACAGACCCAGCAGTTCGGCAGCGTCCCACAACGCGATAACGTCGCCAACCTTCACGGTGGAGTGGTTGGGCACTGTGTCGTCCCAGCTGTAATGGGTCTCAGGGTTGTCGTCATACCCTTCCCCGATTCGCTTGCTCGCGTCCTTCGCCAACATCAGCCAAGCTGCCATGCTTTTCCTTATGCCATGCCAACAGGGGCACCTCGAACCATTCGTGGGCGCGCCGGCTTAGCAGAGATCAACGCTAGCGGCTGCCACTGACACTCCGGCCCAGACTTGAACCGGGGACTCGTCGGCACTTGCCTTCAAAGGTTCAGGCTGAGCGGGAAGGGTGCCAAGGCGAACCCAAGGGCCCTCCGTGGCACATCCCTACCCGGTTGCGAATGGAGTGGGCACCTGCGCCTTCTGATCCGTAGCTCTGCGGTACCACACTGCTGTACTACTTGGTCTCCTCTGCGAGTCTGGGGAACCGCGTCTCGATAGGAAGATCAGCCAACATGCCGATCTTCTGTCCTGCGAAGATCATCACAGACAGGTTCGCTGCTTCCCCCAACACGGTGTCCGCCTGCAAGACAAAGATGAAGGCGTCTTCGGAGGTCGGGAGTGTCCTGGGAAGGGTTACAAGCCCGTGCTCCGCCAACGCCTTGGTGATCTCCGCGTTGAGCTCCGAACTGAGCCGCATCCTCGTAGGCGCCGCGTACTTCTTGATGAATCGCATCGATACGCGCTTGACGCCGTGATCCACTTCTACGGCGTGAGCCAGCACTGTGAAGTCCATGACTGGACCCTATCGAGTAGATAAGAGAATTATCAAGAGAGTTGAGGTCGGTGGAGCGGCTTTGGGTGGGAGCTGCCATGGGGCGAGAGATCGGGGCCCGTAAGCTTCCAGCGAATCGGGCGGTCTGTGGACCTGCCCGCTATGGCACGATGTGGGCCCCGATCTTCGAGGCTCGCCCCATGGTGGCTGCCTAAAGCCCAAGACCGGGAAGTTAGGGTCTGGCGGTTCTGGTCAGGAGTGTGACGGTGGTGGTTACGGTGGTTTTGTGTCCGACGCTGCCTCTGGTCTTGTTGTAGGCGTAGGGCGACAGGGTGCGTTTGACGCAGCGTGGGCTGGTGCGCGAGCGGCGTCGTGGGGCGGCGAGGTTTCGGGTGTGGGTCAGGATGGCGGCCATGCGGGCTGGTCCGGACGCGTCGGCTCTGATCACGGTGTGGCGGGCGGTTCGCAGGGCGATGGTGAAGGACAGTCTGTCTGGGTCGATGCCGGCGGTGGTCGCTGCGTGGGTGATGGCCATGCGGGTGACCTGGAAGACGGTCAGCAGTGCGTAGAGCTCTTGCTCGACACCGTCGACGGTGTGTGAACGCAGGACACGGTCGGCGCCGCGCAGGGTCACTTTCAGCCCGTAGTAGGCGGTCTCGATCTCCCAGCGCTGGTGGTAGAGGGTGGCGAGCTCGCAGGCTGGGTGCTTGTTCGGGTCAAGCAGGGTGGTGACCAGGCGCACGGTGCTGGTGCGGCGGGTGCCGCCGGAATCGGTGACGGTGACTTCGTAGCTGATCACGCGCATGGTGATCGCGGTCAGCCGGGGAGGCAGCGGGGTTATGCGGCCACGGTGCAACCACTTGGCCAGCCGGTCGCCGGAGCGGCGGTCTGCGATAAGGGTCAGGTAGGTGCCGTCCGGCAGCGGGTGGATGACCGGCAGCAGACGCCCGGCCTGCACCCGCCAGAGCAGGTCGGCGCCGGTGTCGGCGGCATCCCGGATCGCTTCGAAGCCGTCGTAACCACGATCTGCCAGCAGGAGCATTCCCGGCTTCAGTGCGGGCAGCAGGTCGTGGGCCTGCGGGAGTTCTTTGTGCCGCAGCGGTCCGAAGACGGCATCGATCACCGCGCGGGTACCGCATTCGACCAGGGCTGTCAGCCGCACCTGGGGATAGCCGGCCGGGCGGGTGGTGCGGACGCCATGCCTGGTGAAATGGGCGATGTTGGCCCCGCTGTCGGCCACCTCCAGACAGGTCCCGTCCCAGGCCACCAGCCGCAGCCCCCGCCAGAACACTCCCATCGTGTCTGCTGTGCCCAGCGGTCCGCGGAGCCGGTCGAAGAGCAGGGCCAGCGGTGCTGTCCCCAGTCGGCGTCGAGCCTGCCGCAACGCCGCCGTCGACGGATCGGGCACCAACGTCCCCGGCAGTCCGGCCGTCAAAGCCGCCCACACTCCGCGGTATCCGCAGTCGGTGAACAACGCCATGGCCAGCACGAAATACACCACTACACGGGCCGGCAGCAGCCGCACCCGCCGTTCCTTCCGGCCCGCAGCATGGACGACCTCGTCCACCAGCGACGGCGGAACCCACCGAGTCAACACCCCTAAATGACCGGGCTTCCACACCCACGACCGGCCCCCCACCACGCTGGCGGTGGCACACTGAACAGACAACGGAGCCCCCTCGAACCGTGACCTCGACACTCACAGTCCGCGCCGGGCTCCGTTCCCACGTCAAGCCGCCGAACCAACCCCGAACAGCCCTAACTTCCAGGTCTTGGCCTAAAGCCGCAGAGCCGACTGCCCCAGCCACATCGGGGTTCACCACCCATCCACCCGCTCTCGGCGCGGCCGGCGGGGCCGGAGCGGGGCGGAGACAGGAGCGGCGGGCCCGGCCGGAGCCGGGCCGCGTGCGGGGAGCGGAGCGAGGCGCCTTGAAACCGTAGAGAAAGTTGTTACTCACTGAGTCCATGGTGGTTCGGTGTACTGGTCTGCGCAGGCTGGGAGGTTGCCAGCCACTCGGTGGGCCAGGTGCAGGAAGTGCACTGGTCTGGCGGTCCATTGGATCGTGGTGGTGGCCTGGGTGACGGTGAAGGCTACCGGTTGGCCTGAGTTGAGGGTCAAGACGGTGTTGAGGTACTCCAGCGTGAGCCAGTCGAGTACCTGTTGGAACGGCTCTGGGTCCAGTGCCGGGACGATGGTGCGTACTGCGGTTCTGATCCAGCGGACTGCCTGCACTGCACTGTCGGTGTTGAGTGAGCCGACCGGTACGGGTGTCATGTTGCTAGTGGTGTGGGTCTGGCATTCGCACCAGTAGCCGGGGGTGACGAGTCGCGCGGTCATCGGGTTGTTCCTGTGGGGCGGGCGGAGAGTACGTACCGTGTGGTGTCGTCGTGGAGGGTGAGGGTGTACATCTCGCCTTCGGCCAAGAATGTTCGGGCGCGCTCATGTTCGGCGTCATTGGTGAGCCAGTGGCGGCCAGGGGCGGCGTAGTGGGGATCGAGCTGGTCGGTGACATCGCGGACCCGGCAGGTGAACCACCGCAAGGCCAACCGTGGGCTGCGGGCCATATAGGAGCCGAGCCAACAGGTGTTGCCACCGGTCGTGGGTTGGGCGGTGGCCTCGCACCAATAGGTGGGGCGGCTTGGTAAGGCGGATACGGGCGTCACCATGGGTGGCCCTCCGGCTGCTGTGTCCGTAGTTCCGCGGTGACGGTGTGGCCGTGGCCGGTGCTGTGGATGGCGACCCGGTCGGCGAGCGTGGTGACCATGTCGAGCCCTCGGCCGCTGACCGCCATGTCATCGGCGCACGTCACCTTCGGGACGGTGCTACTGCTCCCCGCGTCGGCGACCGATACGAGGACTGCGTGCTCGGCGAGCGCGAGTGTGATGTGGAAGGCGCCGTTCTTCTCGCCGCTGGCCGTGTGCCGGATTGCGTTGGCGCTCAGCTCCGTGACGATCACTGCGACGTCTTCCGTGCTCGGGTGGCCGTTGAGGATGTCGCGGGTCCAGCGCCTGGCCCGGCTGACCTCCTCTCGGAATCCTGGACAAGTGAGGCCCCAGACTCGGATTTCACTCATATACTCGTGCATACAAGTTCCTTTATGCTGGTGGGCGGCTATGGACCGATGGTTTGTACTAGATGAGTCGCACGCCGTCGTGGGCTCGAACAGCAGGCGGGGTCATGGTGTCGAGTGCGTCTTGGACTCGGATCGCATACGCCTCGTCGGCCAGCTCGGCCGCCTCGTCGCGAGTGACCCAACGCAAAGCCTTGGTCTCGTCACCAGTGGTCGGCTGGCCCTCGATCGCACGGCAGCGGAAGACGAGCGAGACGATCAGGCCCGTCATGTTCTTGTAGATGCCGGTCAGGGTCGCGGGAAGCTCGATCTTGATGCCGGTCTCTTCCAGCACCTCCCGCTGAAGCGCCTCGGGCAGGGTCTCCCCGGCTTCGACCACTCCGCCGGGCGGCTCCCAGTGCCCGTTGTCGCGTCGCTTGATCAGCAGGGCGCGACCGTGGTCGTCCACGATCACCCCGGCGACGCTCACGGAGTGGGGGCGTTCGGCAGCAGTCACGTTCGGCGTTCCTCGTCCCGGCGGGCTGGCTAGGCTGCTCACCGTAGCAACAGCACTCAGCCTCTTGTCTAGATATCCAAAGGAGTGCACATGTCCGCTCTTGCGTCCGGCCTGCTCGGCTCACTGGACCCGACCAGTGACCGCGCCGTCTTCCGGCAGATCGCCGATCAGCTGCGGGAAGCCATCGACAAGGGGCGATTCGCCGAGGGGGCCAAGCTGCCCTCGGAGTCCGAGTTGGTCGAGCATTTCAGCGTCTCCCGGATGACGGTCCGCAACGCGCTTTCCATCCTCCAGAGTGAGGGCCTGGTCTCGTCCGAACACGGCAAGGGCGTCTTCGTCCGGCCTCGGCCGCCGGTTCGCCGTCTCGCCTCGGACCGATTCGCCCGCCGTCACCGGGAGCAGGGGAAGTCCGCCTTCATCGTGGAGGCCGATGCGGCCGGCAGCCATCCGGAGGTGGACAACCTGGAAGTGAAAGAGGAACGCCCGACCCCCGATATCTCCGCTCGGCTGGGAGCTCCCCGCAAGGTCCTGGCTCGGCGGCGGCGCTATCTGCTCGATGGACGGCCGGTGGAGTTCGCTGTCTCGTATCTGCCGCTCGACCTCGCCCGCGACACTCCGATCGCCCAACCCAACCCGGGGCCTGGCGGCATCTACGCCCGACTGGAAGAACTCGGCCACACCCTCGACCACTTCGAGGAAGAGATCAAGGCCCGGATGCCCTCGCCGCAGGAGGTCAGGACGCTGCGGCTCGCCGCTGGTGTGCCTGTCTTCCATCTCATCCGTACCGCCTTCGACACCAAGGGACGGGCGGTGGAAGTCTGCGACACGGTCATGGCGGCGGACGCGTACGTACTGAACTACCAACTGCCCGCCACCTAACCGGCCTGCGCGCACGGGATGCTGACGGACCCTCGGGGAATCGATCGCGGCGAACTCGTACACACGAAAACGCCAACTCGTATAGACGAGTGGTCAAGAGGTATGGCACTCTGGGTCTCGTTCCTGCTGAACCCTGTATCCCGATGCATCTTGTCTAGACGACTAGATGCATTGAGGTGAACCTCTGAGGAGACATCCCGTGCGTTCCATCCGTGTTGACACCTCCACCGCGACGATCCTGCTGACCGAGATTCCTGAGCCCAAAGTCCGCGACCGGCAGACCGGTGAGATCGCCAAGGATGCCGAGACCGGTGAGGCGTTGATGAAGGTCGGCGTCGTCTACATCGACGAAGGCGAGTCCGCTCTGGTCCACGTCACCGTTCCCGAAAGCGGCATCACGCAGGGGCTGACCCTGGGCGGGCTCGTCTCGCTGCCCGGTCTGGTCGCCCGCCCGTGGGAGTCGGTGTTCAATGGCCAGGCACGGCACGGCATCGCCTACCGAGCCGCCGCGCTGACCGCCGGTGCGACGGTCGGTGCCGGTGTCTGAGATGCCCGGTCTGCTGACGCTCGCCCTCCTGGGCTGCCTCGTCGTCGCACTGGGCGGTGGGGCGGTCTGGGCCAAGGCATGGTACCCCGCCGTGTACTGGGTGGCCGTGGGTCTGCCGTTCTCAGTCGTCCGGGTCCTCATCTCGTACGGGTCGGTCATGGACTCCTGCGGCCTGGCGGTCGCTCCGTCCCGGCTGCGGGTCTTGGTCGTCACCGCGGCAACCCGGCGAGAGGTCCGGCCGGTGCCACCCCGGCGCGTCGGTGAGGCCGTACGGCGCGGCCACGTACCCACCAACTCGGCGGAGATCGCCAAAGCTCCTCGGCTCGAAGAGGAGGACATCGAGCCGTACACCATCGAAGAGGTTCAAAGCCTCCTGGTCGAAGCCTCGAAGCTCCGCAACAGTGCCCGATGGGTCGTCGCCCTGGCGATCGGCCTTCGCCAAGGGGAAGCGCTCGGCCTCCACTGGGAAGACGTGGATCTGGCCGCGGGCTATGTCCGTATCCGTAAGAACCGGCTCCGGCCGAAGTACCGCCATGGCTGCTCCTCTGAGCCGTGCGGACGGAAGGCTGGCTACTGCCCGCGTCGTGAGCAGACCCGGCGGGAACACAAGTCGACCAAGTCCCGTGCCGGGCGTCGTACGGTCGGCCTGCCCGATCCGCTGATCAAGCTCCTGCGTCACCACCAGGAGGAACAGGTGGCGGAGCGGTGGCGGCCGGCGGTGACTGGGAAGGCAAGGGTTACGTCTTCGCCTGGGAGCCCGGGGGAGCGGCCAGGATGCGCGCTCGGTACATGCATGTCACCGGGCCGATGCCGCGGAAGGTCGCGCAGCAGATCGGCGATGCGCTCTGGGAGCCGTCCAAGGGCAACTGAGACGGAAAGTGAGACGGAGAAACGTTGAAGGCTCCCACCTTGCGGTGGGAGCCTTCAACGTTAGTGCCCGGTGAGGCACTGGCGGAGGATACGAGATTCGAACTCGTGAGGGGTTGCCCCCAACACGCTTTCCAATTCTGCATGGCTCTGTTCGTACCAGTTCGTGCGCGTCCACCCGGCAGGTCACGGACGGCGATGCCGGGTGGATGAACGACCGCGTACGGCCGCGAACGAGACTATGGATGAGACTGCGCCGGTGGCCCTGGAGTGTCCGGGGAGGGTCTACCGCTTCTTGCGGATCTTGCGCTTCTTCGCCTTGGCTTCCTTCTCCTTGCGCTGTGCGACTCCGTAGGCCGACCAGGGGCCTTGGTGCTTCGCGCAACGCGAGGTGCCGACCACTGCGAGGTTCCGGCACGATGTGCCGGCTTTGGTGCGTGCGCCGCACCTGGACTGAGATGCCACTCCATACCCCCTGTCGAGAGGCCAGTAACTTCAGACCCGGGGAGGCTTCTACATGGGGCCTGCGCTGGGGGAGGCGTATACGCGACGCACGGAAGCACGGCTCTGGAAGGCACCGTAGAGACGGTCAGAAGGTGCAACCGTCACCCTCAGGGCGAGGGGCTGCCCGGGCCGCGTCGCGTCGGCTTTCAAGACCGCTCCACATTCAGGCGCGCTTAGGCGCCTGACCTGTGCCCGAGGCCCCCGAGTCCCTCCGGTCGGCCAGCTCTGGCCCACACATGGCCCATGAGCGCCGCACAGGAGCCAACGCATGATCCGTAAACGGCAGATCTGCCGGACAGGTCGGGCGCTGTGCCAGCCATCCGGAGACACGGGGGCCTCCATTGACCGCACCCCCCTCCCGGACGGTCCGAACATGCTCAAATCCCTGATTCAGGTAGTACCGCTGAAGTGCACCGTTGGTGCTCCAGGCATCGAGCCGGAGCCACATGGCGCCTAGACGGTGAGCCCGGTCGCCTGCCCAGTCAAGCAACTCTCCGCCGAGGTTCCGCCCAGAGTGGGTGCGGGCAACGGTCAACTTGTTCACGAACATCGATGGCGTCGCCAGCTCATCGGCTGTCCACAGCCCTTCCTCAGCTTCCTCGGTCAGAGTGATGGTGGCTGCCGTGATATCTCCGTCCCTCACCATGAAGACGGTCCCAGATTCGATCGTCTTCAAGAGTCGGTCCGCCGGGTACGGCCTGCTCCATTGGTCAGAGCCAAGCTCACTCAGCCACGCGGCGGCCTCCTCTCGGAAGCCAAGCAGGCAGGTGAGGTCGCCTGGAGTCGCGGTTTCTATGATCACGGTCGCTCGTCCCCATTTCGGTCGGGCAAGGTGCCGATCTCGTAGTTCATGCGGTTGAGGTCGCCCCGGAAAGTGGTGATCGTGCATCGGATCACCCGGTCGTCCGCATACCCCGTGCGTGTCCAAAGCAGCACAGGCACGCCCGCTCCCACATCGAGCAGGCGCGACTCATCTGGCGTCGGCATCCGGGTCGCGATCTCATCGAAGTAACCGGCCTGCTCGATCCCTGCCGCCGCCAGATACCGGGTCGTCCCCTCCGCAATGTCACCCGGCTCGGCAAGACGGGGAGCCTGCTTGGCGAGCCAATCCGGGTAGTACGTCGCCTGTGTGGACCACGGAACGTCATCCACAAAGCGATGGCAGAACCGCAGGACCGTGGTCGACCCGAGAGCCACCTTGAGACGGTCCGCAACGTACGCGGTGGCCGGCGTCATCTCGACACGGAACGTCTGGCTAGGCCGACGACCTGCGTTCGTGACGTCCGTGCTGTAGGCGTCGCCGTTCTGCGGGAAGGTCAGGTTCTCGAAGCGAGAGGCATTCAGTTCGAAGACCTCGTGCTTGCGCACCTCATAGCCAAGCCCTTGGCTAGAAGAGATCAAACCCTCACTGACCAGCGCATTCAGGCCTGAGCGGACGGTATTGCGGGACGCCTCGAATCGGGTCGAGAGTTCACTCTCGGACGGCAGGCGAGACCCCGGCGGATAGGCGCCATTGTCGATCTCGCGACGGAGGGCGTCAGCCACCTGTCGGTACTTCGGCTGCTTGTTCATGGCTCCATCATGGCCCACTCGCTCAACTTGTTGGTACATGCGGTCCCCAATCTCTTGACGACTCACTGCCTGTGGGTGCAACATCACTGCATCAGCTTGTACCAACAAGTTGAGCAAGAGGATTTATTCCTCTTAAGCCCTTCTTTGGGCTGTTCAACCGCATGACCGCAGAGCGCCCGGCGGGTCCCGTGAGGACGGGATTCCCCTGTGACCAGGGGTTTACCGCGCCCACCGGGGAGGATCTGGCTTTTCTTTGAGAACTGAACAGCGTGTGTGAACGAACGACGGGGTGGAAGTCCCTGTCCCTGTGGCGGCCGGGTAAGGGCCGTCGGCGGCGCACTTTGCTCGTGTGTCAGCTCTGGAGAACACCCGTGGGGATCATCCCTCCATCCCCGGAGGTCAGCCTCTCGTGTGCCACCTGATGCATGGCCGCCCTGCTGGCGTTAGAGCAGTGACGATGACGCACCCGATTTCGCGGACTCGGGACCAGCCGCCGTGGCAACGGCAGCCGGTGAACGTCCGGTCCCTCCTACCTGGGAGTTGTCGTGATCCGACGACATACAGGGGCGCTGCGGCGTTTGACCCGCGCTGCCGGCCACGCCCACCGCGTTGCTTGACCCGCCGCGTGATCCGTCTGGGAGCTCCCTGGACGGATCGCGCGGTTCGACCTTTCCGCAGCTCATGTTCTGCGGCGGTTGCCTCCCCTGCCCGTCCGGCGCTTTGCGCTGTACGGGCGGGGCTGAGGGGAGCCGGAGAGCCGCTCCAACGGCGCGATCCCGGTGCTGGAACACCGGGACCGCTTCGGGCCGTACCCACCTACTAGGGAGAACCACGACCCATGAACCACATTACTTTCCACGATGCCGCGATCGCGTTCGAGCCGTGGCTAGAGCCCACCCCGGCCGAGCTGGACGCGATCGAGCGGGAGACGCCGCTCACCACCGCGCGCATCGAGCTACTCGATGCGCAGATCAGCGTCCTTGATCGACCGGTCACCGAGCTGGATGAGCGGCGTATCCGTCGTGCTCGCCGCCGGGTGCTGGCCGCCCGCACCGCACTGACCAACCACGCCGCCACCGCCGTGAGCCCCACTGGGGGTGCGGCATGAAACTCCCCCGCCCGCTGGCCCGGTTGCTCGGTCTGCGCCCTGAGGCTCCTGCCCCTGCCCCGGACTCCACGCTTGATGACTGGTGGGGCGGGTCGTGGATGTGGGAGCCGGGAGACCTCGACGAGATCGAGGAGAGCGACCAGTGAACCGCCACGCCAAGACGTTGCTCGTGCTGGCCCTGGTCGCGGTCGTGGGCATGGCGTTTCGGGTGTCGTGGAACGCGCTGCGGGATGTCGCCACGGCGACGGGTGCCGACGCCACGGCAGCACTGTTGTATCCGTTCGTGGTCGATGGACTGATGGCACTGGCCCTGGTCGCCGCACTCGTACTCACCGGCCCGGATCGGGACTTCGCGCTGCGGGTACTTGCCGCCTACACGGTCGCGTCGCTGGTCCTCAACTACGTCCACGGCCTCCACGGCCCGACCGGCAGCGGGGTGGTCGACTGGAGTCGACTGGCCGGATGGGACCCCGCCCACTGGGCCCTGGTCCTACTCGCCACGTCCCTGCCGGTCGGGTCGATCTACTTCGGGTCGGACCTGGTCGCCAAGGTTCTGCACCACGAGCAGCGGTCAGACCCGACCGCAGACCGGAATGAATCAGTGGAAATCGATTGGGAGGATCGGTCGGGGTCTGAGCTGCAAGAGTCGACCCGGACCGCCGCCCCTACGGTGGCCGCGCTGCCCGTGGGCCAGTCGACTGAGCGGACCGCCCCAACCGAATCAGCCGACCCGGGCCTTGAACGGGTGGACCCGGTCGGGGTGGAGTCGACTCCCGCAGCACGGTCGACTGGCCCCGTCCCACAGTCGGCCCGATCGAGCCGCCCGAACCGCACCCCCGACGAACTGCTGAATGAAGCCCGATCGGCTACGGCTCACTGGTCCGACTCGGAGTTGACCGGGGAAGCAATCCGCCGGGCGGTCCGTACGTCGTCGGCGAACGGCCGGACCCTACGCGACGCACTGCGGGCAGAACGGGCAACCCGCGGTGAGTCTGGGGTGGTGGCCGCATGACCCCCGCCGAGTGCCACGACCCGACCGGCGCCCGCCACGGCATCCCCACCTTATCTCTGGCGCATGGCCCCCGAAGGGCTGGCGACACGTCGCCAACTCCGTGCCATGGGGCTCCGGCCCGGGGGCCAGGACATCGCGGCGCAGACCCTGCGTCCACGGCGCCGCCGGGGCCCGTTGACCGCCTACCTGTACCGCATCGACCGCGCGCTCCCCGTGCGTCCGATGACGGCCCGCCGCTGGGGCGCACTCGCTCTCGCGATGCTCGCCCGCCGCACCTGCCCCCAGTGTCAGCGCGATGCCGGATACGTCATCCCCCCCACGCTCGGCATGTGCGTGCCCTGCGACACCACCCACCAGCAAACACCCTGATCAAGGATGGTCACTGATGGAGTCCCTGCCCGAACCGGCCCGGGTGCGGCTGCCGGACGGTAGCCAGGTCTACGCCTACATCAACCCCACCGACCTCCCCACCACTCACCAGCAACCGCCGCAGATCGTTCACCAGCACATCCACCAAGCCCCACCCGACCGCACCGTGCAGCGCGTCGCGCTCGGCTCCGGAATCGGCGCCGGAGCAGTCGGAGCATCCGTCTACTTCGGTCCGCTGCTGGTCGCCGCCCTCACCTCCATGGCCATCTCGCTCGCCGTGACGGCCCTGATCATCATCGCGATCACCTGGGGCCTGGTCACCGTCGTGCGATCCGTGGGCGGTCCGGATGGCAAGGCCGCCGCCAAGAACATCACCCAAGCCCGCCGTCGTGGCTGACAGGAGTTGGACGTGGCGTTCAAGGGTGGTGACCGGGTGCTGATCGTCTCGTGTGAGGACGACCCCCGCGCCAAGGGACGGACGGGTCGGATTGTGGATGAGGTTCCGCCCGGTCCGCTGACGGCCGGTCGGTGGACCGTTCACCGGGTCGGCCCGCTGATCGGCACGGTCCTGTGCCACACACACGAACTACGGCGAGCCTGACGGTTGCCTGCCCTGCCCGTCTCGCACGGGCGGGGTTGGGGAGCCGGGACAGCCCCGGCGCCAGAAAGGCGCCATGACCAGCCACGAATACCGGGCACGCGCCGAACAACTGCTCACCCCTCTGCCCGGACGTCCGATGCCGTCGCTTGATGCCGTACGGCTCGCGGACGTGTACGCACGACTCGCCCTCTCCGCCTCCCTCGACGCCACCGCAGCGAAAGAGGCCCGTCGATGAACCGCGACGAACCGAAACTGACCACCGCCGAGAAGGCGCGGGTCGGATGGCTGATCGCCCGCATGGCCAAGCGCGGTATCGCCGACCCGGACCGACAGCGCGGCACGGTCGATCTCTCTGACCTTGAGCGTCGGGTGGATCGGGTCATCGACGGGGCCCGCAAGCGGCAGGAACAGACCGCGAAGAAAGCCCAGTAGCTCTGCCCGGGGTGACCGCCCGCTCTCGCCAAAGATGCGCGGTCACCCCGGCCCATCAGTCCCGAATCAGACCTCAGGAGGCTTCCAGCATGACGGACAACGCCAACGTCGTTCCTCTCTTCAAGACCCCACCTGACGCTCCGCCCATGCCGTCCAACCCGCCGGAATCCGTCCCGGCCCCGGTCGATGCGGCCGAGCGAGCGGGCAGGGTGCGGCGGTCGGTCCGGTCCGTTCGGCGGGTTGCCACCCATGACCGCACCCGCACCGCGGTTGCGTTGGTTGCCCGCCATGGTGCCTACACCATCGGTGGCACCCGGATCGTTGCCAGGCGTGCTTGGGACGGCCGTACGACTGCCCGGTATGAGCGGATGATGCGGGGCGCTGAGTTGGCTGGTCAGTACGAACAAGCCGCTGAGTGGGAGCAGCGGGCAGCAGTATTCAGGGCTGCCCGGCATCAGCGGCGTATGGACTTGCTGGCAGCCCCTCAGCGTGCGGCCAAAGCCGCCCTGTGGGGCACCGGGCTAGGTGTCGGTGGTCTGCTCGCTCTGGGTACGACCATGGCGATCGCTACTGAGGATGTATCGATGGTGATCGCTCCGACCATGGGCGTGATCGAGTTGGTTCACTGGGTCGCGGTGATCGTTTCCGTGGTGTGGGGCCCTTTGGTCGCGTTCGGCCCGTGGCTCGCTCTGGTCGCGTTGTGGGCGGTGGGTCGGTCGCGTGGGGCGGCTCCTGCCTGGTCCATGCCCCCAAGCGCCAGTGGCCAGGGGGATGTTGTCCCCGATGAGGGCGCGATCTTGGACGCGCTGCGGCATTTGGGTATCGGGCCGTTGAACAAGGCGGTCAAGGAGGGGTGGCAGCCTCGTTGGGTGTCCGGGACCGGCCGGTTGGGCAACGGATGGCACACCCAACTCCAACTCCCTCTGGGCGTCACAGTGGAGATGGTCAACGGCAAAAAGACGGTGCTGGCACACAATCTGTTGCGGAAGCCGGTGGAGGTCTGGCCCACCGAACCGCACGACCAGCCCGGTGTCTTGGACCTGTGGGTGGCTGATCAGGGGTCCCTGTCCGGGACAGTGCCGGACTGGCCGCTGCTGGTAGATGGTGAGGCCGACTACTTCAAGGGCGTGCCGCTGGGTGTGTCCCAGCGTGGTGAGCCGGTGTTCGGCAAGCTCATGGCCGCCAACTACATGGTCGGCGGGATCATGGGATCGGGTAAATCGTCCCTGGTCGTTGGTCTTCTCCTGGGTGCCATGCTCGATCGGCTGGTAGAGATCGAGGTCTACGTCATGGCCTACAACGTCGACTACGACGTCATGAAGCCGCGGCTACGGACCCTGGTCAAGGGCGACGAAGACGAACAGATCGAGGCCGCCCTGATCGCGCTGCGGGGACTGCGGGATGAGGTCACGCAGCGCGGGAAGCTCCTCGACTCGTTGGGCGGGGAAGAGGTCGCCCTCACCCGGAAGATCGCTGAACGGGATGTGCGGATGCGGCCCAAGGTGGTCGTCTTCGACGAGTGCCACGAACTCTTCATGCACAAGAAGCACGGCCCCGAAGCGGCTGAACTGGCGGTCAAGGTGATGAAGAAGGCTCGGAAGGTCGGCATCACGCTGATCTGGGTCACCGTCTCACCGACCGCTGACAGCATCCCGAAAGACGTCACCCGCAACACCTCCCACCGGGTGGCGTTCGCGGTCGGTGACCACGTCGCCAACGACGGCCTACTCGGCACCGGGAAGCACAAAGCGGGGATCACCGCCACCACCCTCAACCCCGCCGAGAACGTCGGTACTGCCCTCACCGTGGGGTTCACCAAGAACCCGTTCGAACTGGTCCGCGCCTACTACGTCCGCAAAGACTCCAAGACCGACCAGATCACCCCCGTGGTCACCCGCGCCCGCGCTCTGCGAGAAGGCATCACCGTGGCCCCGGTAGCGGACACCGGGCCGGTCGACCACCTAGCGAACATCGTCACCGTCCTCGGAGACAAGCCCACCATGCGGTCAACCGAAGTACTGGCCGCCCTCATCGCCACCTGGCCGGCCCTGTATGGCAAGTGGACGTTCGCCGACCTGACCGGCGCCCTGGCCGAGGTCGGGGCCGAGCCACGCAAGCTCGGCGGAATCATGACCGTCCGACTCTCCCGAGTCCTGGAAGGCATCGAAGAACGCGCCACCGGCACCGGCGAAAGTAACGCTTCGTAAGGGGAGGCGGTAGGGGAGGTGGGGAGTTCTCCCCTACCGCCTCCCCTAGCCCCCCTCCCCGCCCCTGATCAGCGCATACCCCGGATTGGGGAGGCAGGGGAGGCGCCCCAGAC
This sequence comes from Streptomyces albipurpureus, assembly GCF_023701525.1. GTDB lineage: Bacteria > Actinomycetota > Actinomycetes > Streptomycetales > Streptomycetaceae > Streptomyces > Streptomyces albipurpureus. The sequence continues at coordinate 1,094 of NZ_JAMQAW010000030.1, read as the reverse complement.
ACATCCCGTGGGCCCCGGTTTTCGCACTCTTCCAGGCCTCAGCTTGCCTCCCTCCCCGTCACAACCAGTTAAGGAGACCTCAATGGTCGACACCGTCACCGTGACGTGGCAGGTACACGGAAAACCAGACGTCCGCGATCTCGGCAAGAGCATCATCACGCCCCAGACCGTGCGGCTCATCTACCGGCTCGACAGTCCCGGGCCCATCAACGGGATCTATCCCGTCCGTGCCGAAGTGACCGGCCCCGCCCGCAGCGCACAGACAAACAAGCCCTACAGCGACGGCATCCGCCACCTCACCGAGTTCTTCGACCGCGACCAACCACAGCACTGGCCCACCTGGCTGATCCAGCTCGGAGCCGAACACCGCCCCCAGCAGCACCACGCCTGACCCCCACACAACCGAGGACGGCCCCTCACTCACGCCAATGAACCGGGGCCGCCCTCGATCTCCCAGCCCACTACAGACCTCAGGAGGCCTCCAGCATGACCCATGACCGCACCACCGCGCTGCTGAACGCAGCGCTGAACGCCGCTGAACGTGACTGGCCGGTGTTCCCTCTACGCCCCGGAGACAAGCGCCCCGCCGGACACCCCGAACGCAACTGCCCCCGCATGGGCCGGTGCACCGACGGGCACCGCACCCCAGAGCAGCGCGCCACTCTCGACGCCACCAGCATCCGAGCTTGCTGGGAATCAGCCCCGTACAACGTCGGCGTTGCCACCGGCCCGGCCCACCTCGTGGTCGTGGACCTTGACATCCCCAAGGACGCTGCCGACACGGCACCGGCTGAATGGGCGGGGATGGCCGATGGTCTGGACGTGTTCGCCGCACTCTGCGAGCGCGCTGGCGAGCGTCTGCCGACCGAGACGTACACCGTGCGCACCCGCCGTGGCGGACAGCACCTGTACTTCACCGCGCCTGCTGAAAAGCGGCTACGTGGGAGCGCAGGACGTCTGGGGTGGAAGGTCGACACGCGAGCCTGGGGCGGGTACGTGGTCGCTGCCGGCAGCGCCGTGGGCACAGGGTGTTGGGCGACGCTGAAAATGCCGACGGAAGCGGCATTGAAGATGCCGATGAGTGAGGATGCGGA
>NZ_JAMQAW010000003.1:282042-285575 GCF_023701525.1 Streptomyces albipurpureus | reverse complement strand
GCCATAACACCGGTCACCCACCCAACCGCACCGGCTGCCAACCACCCACCCTGCACCAGCAGAAGAAAAACGCCACGCAGTCGAGCATCAGGGCCGCATGAACCCGGTCCCGCGCTGACCACAACGGACCCACTCCCCCAGACAAGGAAGTCGCCACTCCATGAGCAGTGAGACCACCAACCGTTCCGGCGCGCTCGCCGGTGTCCGTGTCATCGAAATCGGCGGCGTGGGACCCGGCCCGTTCGCCGGTATGCTCCTTGCCGACCAGGGCGCCGAGGTCATCCGCATCGAGCGCGCCGCGGACGCCGGCAAGCCCTCCGGCCACCCGGTCATTCACCGGGGCCGCCGCTCCATCGCCCTGGACCTCAAGGACCCGGCGAGTGTCGAGGCCGTTCTGAAGATCGTCGAGTCTTCCGACGCGCTGATCGAGGGCTTCCGCCCCGGCGTCGCCGAACGGCTGGGTCTCGGCCCCGAGATCTGCCTGGAACGCAACCCCCGCCTGGTCTACGGCCGGATGACCGGCTTCGGTCAGACGGGCCCGTCGGCCAATCTACCCGGCCATGACATCAACTACATCGCGGTCACGGGCGCCCTCGGCGCCATGGGCAAGGCCGGCGAGAACCCCCCGGTCCCCCTGAATCTGGTCGGCGACATGGGAGGCGGCGGCATACTTCTCGCCTTCGGTCTCACCACCGCCATGCTCCACGCCAGGACGAGCGGTCAGGGCCAGGTCGTTGACGCCGCGATGGTCGACGGCACGGCCGCCCAACTGTCGCTCCTCCTCGGACTGCGCAAGGTCGGGCGCTGGTTCGACGAGCGCGGCGTCAACGCCTTCGACGGCGGCGCCCCTTACTACAACACCTACCGCACCGCCGACGGAAAGTTCATGGCGGTCGGTTCCGTGGAACCGCAGTTCTGGGCCTGCGTCAAGGATGTGCTCGGGCTCAGCGACGAGCCGCTCTTCGCCGAGCAGCTGGACCGCGCGGCCTGGCCGAAGATGATCGCCCGGATGTCGGAGGTCTTCGCGACCCGCACCCGAGACGAGTGGGCCGCCGCGTTCGACGGCAAGGACTCCTGCGTCACCCCGGTGTTCGACATCGTGGAGGCGGCGAACCAGCCGCAGAACACCGAGCGCGCCACCTACTACGAGGAGGACGGCATGATCCAGCCGTCGCCCGCCCCCCGTTTCCTCGGCACTCCGGCCGCCCACCCCGCCCCGGCGCCGGTCATCGGTGCGCACACCCATGAGGTGCTGACGGAGCTCGGCCTGGACGCCGAGACCGTCGAGAGACTCGCACCGCGCGCCTGACTCCCCGTACACCTCTTCCGAAAGGCCATCAGATGCAGCTCTCCCCGTCCATCGTCGGCAGCAGGGTCCCCGAGCATGACGCGCTCGTCGAGCGCGGCCGGCTGCGCTTCTTCGCCAAGGCGACGGGCCAGACCGACCCGCTCTACACCGACCTCGACGCGGCAGAAGCAGCAGGCCACCGCGACCTACCGGTGCCTCCGACCTTCTTCTTCTGCCTGGACATGGACCGTCCCAACCCGTCGGGCTTCTACACCGAGCTGGGCATCGATCCGCGCTCGCTGCTGCACGGCGAAGAGGAGTTCACGTACCACGCGATGGCGTACGCGGGCGACACCCTGCACTTCCGCACGACCGTGACAGACGTGTACGCCAAGAAGGGCGGGGCACTGCAGTTCCTGGTCCGCACCACCGAGGTGACCCGCGACGGCGAGCCGATCGCGACCCTCACCAACAACGTGGTGATCCGCCAGCTTCCCGGCGCCTCCGCCTGACCCACCGATGCCCTCCCACACGACCCCTGGAGACCTGCCATGAAGACCGGCGACACCCTCCCCGCGATGGAACTCCCCCCGATCACCCGCACCACCCTCGCCCTCTACGCGGGCGCCTCGGGCGACCACAACCCCATGCACATCGACCTCGACCAGTGTCGGGCGGTGGGCGTCGACGACGTCTTCGCGCACGGCATGTTGTCCATGGCCTATCTGGGCCGGCTGGTCACCAACTGGGTACCGCAGGAACGCGTCCGCTCCTACAAGGTGCGATTCGCCGCGATCACCCCGGTCAATACCGCCCCGGTCTGCACCGGGACGGTCACCAGCGTGGAGAACGGGCTGGCGCACCTCGATCTCAAGGCCGAACTGCCCGACGGCACGGTGACCCTGCTGGGCAGTGCCGTCGTCACCGCGGGCTGAGCCCCCGCCCGTACGCAACAAGAGGACCTTCCATGAAGCGCACCATCTTCACCGAGGAGCACAAGGCCTTCAGGGCGATGATCAGGGACTTCGTCGCCAAGGAGATCACGCCCCACTTCGAGCAGTGGGAGCGGGACGGACTCGTCCCACGTGAGCTGTACCGCAAGCTGGGCGCGCTCGGCGTGATGGGCTTCGACGTGCCCGAGGAGTACGGCGGCCCCGGCCGGACCAGCTTCACCTACCAGGTCGTCCTCGCCGAGGAGGCTTCCCGTGCCGCTGTTTCCTTCGGTGCCCAGTCGCTGTCCACCGGCATCGTGCTGCCCTACCTCCTGCGCCTCGGCAACGAGGAGCAGAAGCGGCGTTGGCTGCCCGGCATCGTCGAGGGCGATGTGGCCTGCATCGCCATGACCGAGCCGGGCACCGGCTCGGATCTGGCGGGGATCCGATCCCGCGCCGAGCTGTCCGAGGACGGCACCCACTATGTCCTCAACGGGGCCAAGACCTTCATCTCCTGCGCCCGCAACGCCCGGTACTGCGTCGTCGTCGCCCGTACCTCCCCGGCCACCGAGGAGAACCGGCGCGGCGGCCTGAGCCTCCTCGTCGTGGAGACCGACAGCGAGGGCTTCGCGTACGGCCGCAAGCTGGACAAGATCGGTATGCGCACCTCCGACACCTCCGAGCTGTCCTTCACCGACGTCCACGTCCCGGTGGAGAACCTGCTCGGCGAAGAGGGCAAGGGCTTCACCTACCTCGGCCACAACCTGGTCCGCGAACGGCTCATCATCGGTGTCACCGCGGCGGCCACCGCGACCGCCGCGATCGAGTACGCCAAGGAGTACACCCAGCAGCGCCAGGTCTTCGGCAAGCCGGTGGCCTCCTTCCAGAACACCAAGTTCGTCCTCGCCGAGTGCGCCACAGAGGTCGAGGCCCTCCAGGCCACGGTGGACAAGGGCATCGAGTTGGAGGACCGCGGGGAGCTGTCCCCCGCCGACGCCGCGAAGATCAAACTCTTTGGGACCGACGTCGCCGGCCGGGTCATCGACAAGTGCCTCCAACTGCACGGCGGTTACGGCTATATGCTCGAATACCCGATCGCCCGCCTGTACGCCGACACCCGTGTCAGCCGTATCTACGGCGGGACCAACGAGGTCATGAAGGGCATCATCGCCAAGGACCTGGGCCTGTAGGCAACCAGCCGGGAACCACAGCACCTCCGGGGTGCCCCCTACCTTCTGGGGGCACCCCGGAGGCGTCTGCGCCACACCGCCGATGGACGAGTCCGCACAGCATCCAACCCGGTGTGGACCGGG
>NZ_JAMQAW010000003.1:0-281993 GCF_023701525.1 Streptomyces albipurpureus | reverse complement strand
GGCCCGGTCCACACCGGGTTACGCACCGTCAGCTCTGCTGGACCGCCCGTTGGGCGCCGACGGCGACCTTGGCCGGCTTGGCCGGCACTGCGGCGGTGGCCTCGGCGAGTTCCTCGATGCCCCAGCGGTGGTCCGCGGTGAAGGTCTGTGCCGGGCTCCAGCCCTGATAGAAGTCCACCTGCCCACCGATCACACGCAGTACCTGACCGGTGAACCGGCAGTCCGCCGCGGCCAGCATGGCGACAACCGGGGAGACATTGCCCGGATGCCAGGTGTCGAACTCGGCGCCCACGGTGGAGGTCATGATCTCGCCCAGGCCCGGGGTCGACTCGGTCATCTGGGTGCGGGCGCCTGGCGCGACGGCGTTGGCTCGCACGTGGTAGCGCTCCAATTCCTCCGCGGCGATCAGGGTGAGAGCGGCGATTCCCGCCTTCGCCGCACCGTAGTTGACCTGTCCGACATTGCCGTGCAGGCCGGAGCTGGAGGTGGTGTTGATCAGCGAGCGGTCGGCCGTCACTCCGGCTTTGGCCTGCTCGCGCCAGTATGCGGCGGCGTGCCGGGTGACGGCGAAAGTGCCCTTGAGGTGGACGGCGATGACCGCGTCGAACTCGGCCTCGGTCATCGAGACCAGCAGGCGATCGCGCAGGATGCCCGCGTTGTTCACCACGATGTGGAGATCACCGAAGGTCTCCACGGCTGTCTTGACCAACGACTCGGCGCCTGACCAGTCGGCGATGGACTCGGTGTGTGCGACGGCCTCGCCGCCCGCGGCCCTGATTGCCTCGACGGCGCCGTGCGCGGCCTCGCCGAGGTCGTTCACCACGACTGCGGCACCTTCGGCGGCGAGCAGCAGCGCGTGCTCCCGGCCGAGTCCGGCTCCGGCTCCGGTGACGACGGCTACGCGCCCGTCCAGCGAACCCATGGTGGAACTCCTTGCTGTGGTTGTCTGCCGGGTCGGCAGTACGGTGGGTGGAATCCGGTGCCGTGCCCGTCGCGTACCCACCGAAGGCCAGGGCGGGGTGTCTCCCCACCGGCTCGCGCGGTGAGCACTTCGCGGGTCTCGGCGGTCACCGCGGTGGATCAGAGGAGTTCGAGGATGGTGGCGTTGGCCTGGCCCCCGCCCTCGCACATCGACTGCAGGCCGTAGCGGATTCCGTTGTCCCGCATGTGGTGGACCAGAGTGGTCATCAGGCGGGCGCCGGAGCCGCCGATCGGATGGCCGATCGCCATGGCGCCACCGCACGGGTTCATCCGCTCGTAGTCGGCGCCGGTCTCCTTCAGCCAGGCCAGGGTGATCGGCGCGAACGCCTCGTTGATCTCGAACGCGCCGATGTCGCCGAGCGACAGGCCAGAACGCCGCAGCGCCTTGGCGGTCGCCGGGATCGGCCCCTTGAGCATGCTGACCGGATCGCAGCCGGTCACCACCGCGGTGTGCACGCGGGCCATGGGGGTCCAGCCCTGGGCGGCGGCGAACTCGCTGGTGGTGATGAGCAGCGCGGCGGAGGCGTCGGAGACCTGTGAGGCGTTGCCGGCGGTGATGTCGCCGCCCTCGAAGACCGGCTGGAGGGAGGCGAGCTTCTCCGCGGTCGAGCCCCGGCGCACCCCCTGGTCCGTGTCGAAGACATAGTCGGCGCCGTCCGCGTCGGTGACCGTGATCGGCGCGATCTGTCCCTTGAAGCGGCCTTCGTCGATGGCACGGGCCGCGCGGGCGTGGGAGTCGAGGGCGTGCTGGTCCATCTCGGTGCGCGAGATGCCGTACTCGTCGGCGATCAGCTGTGCTCCGGTGAACTGGCTGAACTCCTCGACGCCGTAGCGAGCCAGCGCGAGGCGACCGTACGGCTGGCCGAAGGATCGCGCGTCGGCGGCCCGTACCCGGCTCATCATCTCCACGCCGCCTGCGACGGCGACCTCGTACTGACCGGAGATGACACCCGCGGCGGCAAAACTGACAGCCTGCTGCGAGGACCCGCACTGGCGCTCGACGGAGACACCGGGCACATGCTCAGGCCAGCCCGCGCCCAGCACCGCGTAGCGTGCGCAGCACATGCTCTGCTCGCCGATCTGCGCTCCGACACCCCAGATGACATCGTCGACCAGGGCCGGGTCGAGATGGGTGCGCTCTTCAAGGGCCTTGAGAACATGGGCCGACAGGTCGACGGGGTGGAGATCGGCGAGAGCGCCGCCCCGCTTGCCGACGGCAGTACGAACGGCATCGACGATGACCGCGTCACGCATGAGTGATCCTCCTGGTAGTTGCAGGGAGTGGGCGGCGGACGGGGAGAGCCGCCGTCCGGCACCGAAACATGGGGTGGGTGCGCTCTCAGGGACCCTGGCGTGCACACTCCGCGGCTGGTCTGCCTCGCCGCCGGTTGGGTCGCCGAAAGGAGGGGCGGACGGCGACATGGGCAACGAGTTCCGCGGCTGCTGGCTCCCGGAGAGCGGCGCGGGTAGGGCACACCGCTGTTGTCGGGCCTCGTCACCGACGGGCAGCGGGGGACCCGGAGAAGGACACATCACCGTGGACGATGGCGTCGTGGCGCTCCCACCCCCGGTGGTACGGGGCGATCACCGGCGCAGCGAGGTTCCGGAACGCCGACGATGCCCAGGATTGCCTCTAGCGGGTCAGCGGCTGGCCGCGTCCACCATGAGGGCCTGTCCGGAGACGTAGTTGGTCTCTTGGAGGCACAGTGCGTAGACGGCGCCGGCGGCCTCCTGCGGGGTGCCGGGGCGGCCGAGTGGGCTGGTCTTCTCGACGCGGTCCACGATGGCCTGGCTGACACCGATCTTGATCTTGCGGCCCTCGATTTCGAGGGAGGCGCTGCCATCGGCGACGGCTTCGGTCATCCGGGTGAGGATGAATCCGAAGGCGACGGCGTTGACGTTGACCTTGTAGCGGCCCCACTCCTTGGCCAGGCTCTTGGTCAGTCCGATCACACCGGCCTTGGCCGAGCTGTAGTTGGCCTGGCCCGGGTTGCCGTACACACCGGAACCCGAGGAGACGTTGACCACCTTGCGGTGGTAGTCGGTCGGGTTGGCCTTGATGAAGGGCAGTGCGGCGCGCAGAATTCGGAACGGCGCCTTGAGGTGCATATCGACCACGGCGTCCCACTGCTCGTCGGTCATCTTCTGGATGACCGAGTCCCAGGTGTATCCGGCGTTGTTGATGATGATGTCCAGGCCGCCGAAGGCCTCTACGGCGGTGTCCACAAAGCGTTCGGCGAACCCGTCCTCGGTGACCGAGCCGACACAGATGACAGCCCTGCCACCCGCCGCGACCACATCCGCCGCCGTCTCCTTCGCGGGCTCCTCATCCAGATCGTTGATCACCACACTCGCTCCCTCAGAAGCGAGCTTCAGAGCGATCTCACGACCGATACCCCGGCCGGAGCCCGAAACGATCGCGACCTTGCCATCCATGGTTCCCATCATGCGTGTGCTCTCTTTCGGTGGTGTTCGGCGGGTGAGCAGGCGGTGGCGACCAAGGTGTCCGTCCGGGGCATCGTGCCGTCGGGCATGACGCCGCCGTTGCGCCGTCGCGGGCCACCTCGTGGGAGATCCCGTATCCGCCATGGCCGCAGCGCGGGCGGCCACCCGCTGTGTCGCGGTCGCCGCCGCTGCCTCCGGGCTCGGTGGGGGTGGTTCCGGCCCTAGGGCCGGTCTGCGCATCCCCGCACCGGAAGATATCCATGTCGGGGATAACGTTCATTCACTTTCTCGGTGGAGTCCCGAGTTGTCAAGTGACGCCGGGGAAAACTGCCCTTCGCCAGGGAGATGGCGGGCACCACAACAGACCGCGTTCGCCAGCACTGTCTTGCCCCTCACACACTTCGACTGCCCGGAAGCCCCTGCCTGGAGACTGCACACACCGAAACGAGAAACACACCCGCTTCACCTTGCCAGGTTGTTAGGTTTGATTTACTTCGAGGGAGGATGAAGAGGTCGACCCGACCGGGTGCGGACACCATGCCGGTGCCGGTACGGCCTCCGGTTCAGGGCTTCGCCGGCGCCTCGCCCAGGGATCGCACCACCTGGTCGCGGAAGGGCACATCGACCACCTTGCCGTACGCCAGCGGGCTCTTGAGCTCAAGGGAACCCTGCTCGATGAAGAGGGACTGCATGCCGTTGAGCTTGTCCTTGTCGACGGTCAGGGTGTCGTCATAGGCGTACTCGGGTGTGGTCTCCACCAGGGAGCGGGGGAACTTGCCCAGCTCTACGAAGCTGTCGACCGTCTTGGGGTTCTTGCTGTAACCGGGGGCGAGCTCCTTGCGGGCGGCCTCGATATGAGCCTTGAGGAAGGCGCAGCCGACCTCCGGCCGCTTCTTGAGCAGGTTGGGCCCCATGATGATGCCTCCTGTCTGCAGACCGACCAGGGCTCCCTGGGTGTCCAGCGGCTGGGCGACCCCGCTCTTCTCCACCGCGGAATCGAACGGCGCGGTGACCAGGGCCGCGTCGATGCTCTTGGTCTGCAACGCGGTCAGCATGTCGGCGGGCGCGAGCGTCACGTTCTTGACGTCGCTCAGTTTGAGGCCGCCCTTCTCCAGCCCCTGGCCGGTCACATAGAACGCGGCGGAGCCGGGCCCACCGGGCATCCCGATGCGCAGTCCCTTGAGATCGGAGATCTTGGAGACGGTGCCCTTCTTCATCAGGTCCGACCTGACGAAGAGCACGGTGGTCGGGCTCTTCGCGGTCATCTGGCCGGCCGACGACACGATGCGGACATCCACACCCTGGTCGATGGCGCTGAAGATGTTCGCGGGGAATCCGACCATGGCGGCGTCGAGTTGGCCCCGCCCGACGAGGGCGATGACGTCCTGGCCGGTGCTGAAGGTGGATGTCTTCACTTCGAGCTTGGCGCTCTTGTAGTGACCGCCTCCCTCCGCTTGCGAGGGCGTGCCGAAGGCGAGGGACGGCGTGGCGCCGAAGGTGACCTTCTCGGTCTTGGCGAGCGGCTTGCAGTAGTCACCGGTTCGGGCCTGGGTGGCACCGTCGTCGTCGCCTGTTCCACACGCGGTGACACCCAGCAGCAGTGTGGCGAGTCCCGCGGCTGACACGGCGCGGCTTCTGTTCATGGGGCTGTTCCCTTTCATGAGGGGGTGCGCTGAAGTGCTCGTTGGTGCCTGTGCGGTGGTGCGGTGAGGGGTCAGCGCGCCTTGCGGAAGCGCAGGCGGGAGCGGCGCCGGGTGCGTGCCCAGGGGGTGCACAGCCGCTGGACGACACCGATGACGGCGGTCGAGATCACACCCAGCAGGGCGGAGACAACGATGCCGACGTACATCGGCGAGGGCTGGAACAGGCTCCATGAGTGCCAGATGAGATAGCCGACGCCCTGGTCGGCGGCGACGAACTCGGTGGCGATGACCACCAGGATCGACATGCCCATCGCAAGGCGGAGACTGGTGAAGATCGGCGGGAGAGCCGCGGGCAGGACGATCTCGAACAACTTGCGGAAGTAGTTGGCGCGGAACGCCTTGGCGACATCGAACATGCTCGACGGGATGGCGTGGCAGGCGTCGGCGGTCGCGATGGTGACGAGGAGGAAGACCGTCATCCCGACGAGCAGCACCTTGGATGTCTCGCCCACTCCGAAGATGAGCAGCAGCAGCGGGAAGATGCCCAGCTTGGGAATGGTGTAGGCGCCGGTCACACTCGTCCGGAAGATCGCGTTGGCGATCGGGAGGGTGCCGAGCAGCAGGCCGAAGCCGATACCGAGGACGACTCCCGGCACATAGCCGAGCAGGACCCGGTTCATGGTCGCTGCCACATGGTCGAAGAGCGCGCCGCTGGAGATCAGTTCACGCGCGGATTCGGCGATCTCCGTCGGCGGCGGGAAGAACCGCACGTCGATGAGGTCGTTCATCGCGGCGAGTTGCCAGACGACGAGCAGGACGACCGGGGGGAGCAGGCTCAGTACCGCGGAGAGCCGGCGCCGTCTGATCTGGTAGCGCCGGGGGTTCAGCTCCGCCTTCCCCGGTGTGATGACGGTGCTTCCCGCCGGGCGGCCCTGGGTGGGGGCCGTTCTGCCGGTGTCGAGGGTCACGGGGTTCGTCATGGCTTGTCCTTCCGCATGACCTCTTCACGCAGGCTCTCCCAGATCTCCTGGCGGAGTTCCAGGAATTCGGGTGCGTAGCGCACCGAGGGGTCCCGGGGGCGTTCGATGGGGACGTCGAAGATCTGCTTCACCCGGCCGGGGCGTGCGGTCATCAGCACGATGCGGTCGCTGAGCAGGATGGCCTCGTCGAGGTCGTGGGTGACGGCGACCGCCGTACGCGACCGGTCGGACTCCCACTGCCGGAGCATCTCCTCCTGGAGGATCTGCCGCATCTGGGCGTCGAGCGCCGCGAAGGGCTCGTCGAGGAGGAGCAGCGCGGGGTCGAGGGCCAGGGCCCTGGCCAGCGCGACCCGTTGTTTCATGCCGCCGGACAGCTGGGCCGGATACGCTTTCTCGAAGCCGGTCAGCTTCATCGTCTCCAGCCAGGTGTGGGCGGTGGCCAGCGCCTCGCGGCGGGACTGCCCGCGCATCCTCAGGCCGAAGGCGACGTTCGCCTCCACCGTCTTCCAGGGGAGGATGCTGTAGTCCTGGAAGGCGATGGACAGTTGGGTGAGGTGGTCGCCGTAGTGGTTGACGGTCACCTCGCCCGCGGAGGGCTTCTCCAGGCCGGCGAGGATGCGCATCAGCGTGGACTTCCCGCAGCCTGACGGACCCAGCAGGGTGATGAACTCCCGCTCGCGGAAGGTGAAGCTGACATCGTCCAGCGCGGTCACGTCCGCTGTGCCGCTGACGAAGATCTTGCTGACCCCTTCGATGCGGACCTTCACGGGTGCGGCTTCGAGGGCTGACAGCCGCAGTGCCTCATGCTCGGCGGCGGCTTGGGTGTTCATCGGTTTCCGCCTTTCGAGGGGGGCTGGAGTACGCACACCAGCGCGGTCATGGTCATGGCCTGTCCTTTCCTCTGGGGTGCACGGCCGGTGGCGGTCATGCCAGGGGTGCTCCGGTGCGGGAGCGCACCTCGGCCTCGGTGACCCCCGGTGCGATCTCGCGCAGGGCCAGCCCGTCGGCTGTCACATCGATGACGGCGAGATCGGTGATGATGCGGTGGACCACTCCCCGGCCGGTCAGGGGAAGGGTGCACTCGGGGACGATCTTGGGCGAGCCGTCCTTGGCGCAGTGCTCCATCAGGACGATGACCCGACGGGCTCCGTGAACGAGGTCCATGGCGCCGCCCATGCCCTTGACGAGCTTGCCGGGCACGGCCCAGTTGGCGAGGTCGCCGGTGGCGGAGACCTGCATCCCGCCGAGGACGGCGACATCGAGATGGCCTCCGCGGATCATTCCGAAGGACAGCGCCGAGTCGAAGAAGGAGGCGCCCGGCACGGTGGTGACGGTCTCCTTGCCCGCGTTGATGAGGTCGGCGTCGACCTCGTCGGGAGCGGGGAAGGGGCCGGTGCCGAGAATGCCGTTCTCGCTGTGGAAGACGACATGGACGTTGTCGGGCATGTGCGCGGCGACCAGGGTGGGCAATCCGATGCCGAGGTTGACGTAGTCGCCGTCCTGGAGTTCGTCCGCGGCCCGGGCGGCCATTTCGGTCCGGGTGAGGCTCATGACGCACCTGCCCCGGCCGTGACGGTCACTCTCTCGATGCGTTTCTCGGGGGAGGGCGCGTGCACGACGTGTTGGACGAAGACGCCGGGGACGTGCACCGCCGCCGGGTCGAGTTCGCCGGGTTCGACCAGTTCCTCGACCTCGGCGATGGTGACCCGTCCGGCCATAGCGCACAGGGGGTTGAAGTTCTGGGCCGATTTGGCGAGGACGAGATTGCCGTGGCGGTCACCGCGCGCAGCCGCGACCAGGGCGAAGTCGGTGGTGATGGCGTGCTCCAGGACGTATTCCCGGCCGCCGAACGCGCGTGTCTCCTTGGGCGGGGATGCCACCGCGATGGAGCCGTCCGGTGCGTACCGCCAGGGGAGTCCGCCCTCGGCCATGGCGCTTCCGACGCCCGCGGGGGTGTAGAAGGCGGGTATCCCGCAGCCGCCTGCACGCAGCCGTTCGGCAAGCGATCCCTGGGGGCAGAGTTCGACCTCCAGTTCGCCCTCCAGGTACTGCCGGGCGAACTCCTTGTTCTCTCCCACGTAGGAGCTGGTCATACGGGCGATGCGGTGCTCGGCCAGCAGGAGGCCCAGCCCCCAGCCGTCCACGCCGCAGTTGTTGGACACCACGCTCAGTCCAGTGGCCGAGGTGCGTTGCAGCGCGGCGATGAGTGCCGAGGGGATGCCGCAGATGCCGAACCCGCCCACGGCCAGGCTCGCACCGGTGCCGATCGCCGCGACGGCGTCGTCGGCGGTGACGACCTTGTCCATTGTCACGTCCTCCGGGGTGTGGGATATCAGGAAAGGGCCACGGCGTTTTCGGTACGCAGTGGCTCCCGGCCGGTGCCGGGCTCGCCCGCGAAGGCCTGGGCGATGGACAGCCACTCCTCGGCCGCCGCTCCGGTGGCGGTGAGGGAGAGGTCATCGAGATGACGCCGCTGGGTGACGGCGAAGCAGAAGTCGAGCGCTGTGCCGGTGACCCGGTCGGTGGCCGCGGCCGGGCCCCAGGTCCACAGCTCTCCGCTCGGTGAGATCAACTCGACCCGTACCGGGTCGGCCGGGGCCTTGAGTCCGTTGGCCGCGTAGCTGAAGGCCCGCGCACCCACCCCGATGTGGGCCACATGGCGGAGTCGGTCGGTCGGCGCGATCTCGGCGCCGACGGTGTCGGCGATGTCCTGGGCGTGCGCCCAGGTCTCCATCAGCCGGGCCGTCAGCAGCGATGCCGCGCTCATCGAAGGCCCGAACCAGGGAAGCCGTACGGCCGGGTCCAACTCGCGGAAGGTGGAGAGCAGTTCGCCGCGGGCCCGGTCGTACCAGGTCAGCAGTTCGACGCCGGAGAGATGGCGGTAGCGCCGGGCGATGACATCGGGATCGATCTCACCGCTCGCCTCGACTCTCGCCCGCATCTGTACGAACGCGTCGGCGTTGGTGGCGGAGAGAACGGTGACCTCGTCGTAGTGGGCGAGATGCGAGATCTGGTCGGCGACGCTCCAGCCGGCGGATGGGGTCTCGGCGCGCCAATCGACCTCGGCGAGAGGAGCGACCACCGCTCGGACGACGGCGGACTCGGCAGCGAGATCCGCTGCCAGGTCTGCGAGGGAGATGGGCATTTTCCTCTACTTTCAGGCAGGGTGGGGCTTCGCCGGCCGCAAGAGGGCACACGCCGGTGAACGCTGGGTCGAGCCCACCGGACCTTCAGGGCCTTCTCGGTGGGCGGGCGAGGGGCCGGAGGCGATCCTTGTGAGTCGCTCTCCGGCTCCGCGCCCACTCCCAGGGCGGCGTGACCGGCGGCCGGAGCCTTCGTCCGCAGCGGGACGGGGCCGGTGCGTCAAGTACCCCCGGTGTCCCGCCTGAAGATACTGACCGTACGTACGGTTGTAAATGGTTGGACCCGACCAAATCGCCCGCACACAGGGTCTACGGTGGGTGGCTAGGCCGGCTCGTAGCGCAGCAGTGTGATGTTCCCGTCCGGGACGTCGTAGAACACCGGGCGCAGCGGCATACCGATGGTGATGGCCGCCGGGTCGACATTGACCAGTTCCGTGGTCAGCCGTGGTCCCTCCGCCAGCTCGACGATCGCGGGGAGCTGCGGCGGGGAGTCGGACCAGGCCGCGGCGGACGGCACGCGGGCGACCGCGAAACTGTAGAGAGCGGCGGCCCCGGACACCTCGCGCCATTCGAGGTCGTCCGCGAGCGACCCGGGGGCGAGGAGGCGGGGGTAGAAGACCCACCGGTCGCCCGACGGCGAGTACTGGATACGCATCCGGTGCTCGCGCAGTCCGTCCCAGAACGGTTGGGAGACGGGCGTGGGAAGGGGCAGTGGCTTGTCCATGATCGTCGTCTCCTCAGTCGCCCTGAAGGATCAGAGCCACCTGCTCGCTCATGATCCCGCCATTGCCGGTCACGAACGCCCGGTCGCAGTCGGACACCTGGTTGTCCCCGGACCGGCGTTGGATCTGCCGGGTCGCATCGCAGACATGGGACATACCGCCGGCCCTGCCGGGTTGCCCGAACGAGAGCTGGCCGCCGTGGGTGTTGCACGGGAAGTCGCCCCGGAAGGTCAGATCACGGCTGTTCACAAAGTCGGCCCCGGTGCCCTTGGGACAGAATCCAGCGTCCTCAAGGCTCATCAGGACGGTGATCGTGTAGCAGTCGTAGACGGACACCATGTCGATGTCCGCGTGGGTGACACCCGCCATCGCGAACGCCTGCGCGGACGCGGGCGCGATCGCCGTCTCCATCAGGTTCTCCGCGTAGGTGGGCGTCTTGAAGGCGACCCGCTCCCCGAAGCCCTTCACCCAGACCGGCCGGTGGCGGGCCCTGCGTGCGACGTCCGCGTTGGCCACGACCACGGCCGCTCCACCCGAGCACGGCATCACGATGTCCAGCAGCCGCAGCGGCTCGGCGATCACCGGGCTCGACAGCACATCCTCGATCGTGATCGGCTTCCCATGGAACACGGCGGCCGGATGGGCACATGCGTTGGTCCGCTGATCGACGGCGATCTTGGCCATGGCTCGGGTCGGATCGCCGAACTCGGCCGCGTACCGCTGGGCGAACATGGCGTAGGGAACGTTCTGTGCGACATTTCCGTACGGGATCTCGAACTCCGCCTGCGGTGACCCGTAGAGCGCGCTGGACGACACCCCGAAGGGGTCGGCCGGGGCATCGTTCACCACCGGCGGCTCGGGCACGGGGTCGCCCGGTAGCGCGCAGAGGACCACATCGGCGATGCCCAACTCCACGGCGGCAGCGGCGCGCCACACCATTCCCGCCGCCGAGGCACCGCCGAGGTCGACGAACTCCCCGTAGTTCACCGGGATACCGAGATACTCGGAGACCGTGGCGGGTGCGAACCGGGAGGTCTCCTGAACGGCGGTGGTGACGATTCCGTCGACCTCACGCGCTCCGATCCCGGCGTCCTCCAGCGCGTCACGCGCGAGTTCCGCCCACTGCTCGATGGTGAACCGCCGGGGGCGGGACGAACGGCGCTCGGGTTTCCACTCCGCGATGCCGATGATCGCGGCTTCTCCTCGCAGGCCCATGGTTAGCGGTCACCGCCCGTGCGGCGCGGTAGCGCCACGGTGGCGGTGCCCGGCATCAGGATCTGCCCCGCACCGTCCTCCTCCAGGATCTCGATCTCCACCAGTGCGTCGGCGCCGCTCTCGTGCTTGTCCGTGACCCTGCCGGTGAAGCGGAGCTCCCGGTCGGGGAAGGCACTGGCCCGGTTCCGCAGGGCGATCCGGGTCAGCCGCCCTCGGGGTCCCGCCCAGTCCGTGAGGGTCTGTGCCATCAGGGCCGCCTGCAAGGGCCCGTGGACCAGGATGTCCGCGTACCCCTCCTCCTCGACGGCCCAGGTGGTGTCGTAGTGCACCCGGTGGGGGTTGTTGGTGGCCGCGCTGAAAAGGAACAGCTGGGTCCGCCCGACGGTCCGGCTGGCGACCGGGATGTCGTCGCCGGTCCGCACATCCTCGAAGTAGCGTTGCTCGCTCATGTCACCTCTTCCTCGTCACTTCTCATCGGGCGATCATGGAGCTGACGCATCGGCCCACGATCTCGTCGTACTGGTTGCGGTCGACGCTCTCCCAGGTGACCAGGACGAAGGCCCCCGAGCGCCCGGTCTTCTTCTCGATGTCCCGGATGGAGCGACGGGAGGTGATGACATCGCCCGGGTGAACGCAGGAGTAGTACCAGCGCTCCTCTCCCCCGCCCATCCGGCGCGGTGGCAGATCGAGTTCGTCGGGCAGCGGGCCGAAGCCGACCCGGCCCCTGCGGGTCCCGTCCGGCCTCAGCTCGTCCAGCCGCGGGGCCTGATGGGTGACACAGCTGAGGAACAGGGGAGGCATCACCACATCGCGGTGGCCGTTGGCCCTGGCGAAGTCCTCGTCGAAGTACATGGGGTTGAGATCACCGACGGCAGCCGCCCACCGTTGGAACTCCTTCTTCTCCACACGGGCGGTCAGTTCCTCGGTGTGCCCGTCCGGGATGGGTATCGCACTCACTGTTCGCTCTCCTCTCTGCTGTGATCTGCCGTGATCTGCCGGGACTCGTCGGGACTCGTCGGGATTCATCCGGGCTAGATCCGGGATGTCATCTGGTCGCGCCGCGCATCAGACGATCTGCTCGTCGCTGACCAGGCCCTGGGCGACCCGTTGGTCGTACTCGGCGTCCGTGCAGCCGAGCACGTCCTTGTAGACATACGCGTTGTCCTCCCCGAACCCGGGAACGGGGCGCCCCCACCGCAGTTCGAAGCCGTCCGTACGCCAGGGGTGTCCCGGGTAGGGGTAGGTGCCGACGGTGGGGTGGCTGCGGGTCTGGAACCACTCGCGGTCCGCCAGATGCGGGTCCGCGAGAACCCTGGCCTCGGACATGACCTCACCCGCCGGGATACCGGCCGACTGGAACAGGTCGACCAGTTCGTCGACCCCGTACCGCGCGGTGAAGTCGGCGAGATGCTCCAGCAGACGGTCGGCGTTTCGGGTCCGCAGTTCGCCCGTGCGTCCCTCGGACAGCCAATCAGCCGCCCCGACCACGCCTTCGAGCGCGCGCCAGTCCGCGTCGTGGCGGATCGACAGGGCGACCCAGACGTCCGGCCCGGCGGTCGGCAGAACGTCCTGGAGCACCAGCGGGTCCCTGTTGCCCGCCGGGGCGGGGACCCGGTCGTTCATCTGGTGGTCGAGGAAGTACTCCCCGATCTCGTGCATCACGTTCTCGGCCTGGGCGAACTCCACGAGCTGGCCGCGCCCGGTGCGTTCGCGCTCCCAGAGGGCGGCCAGCACGGCGAAGGCGGCACCGGCCGGGGATGCCTCATCCATGTGGTAGTTCTCGCCGGCGATCGTGGGGTCGCCGTCCGCGTAGCCGTCCATCGCCTGGATGCCCACCAGGGCGTTGAAGTTCGGCCCGTAGCCGCGGTAGTCGCTCATGGGGCCGTCGAGCCCCAGCGCGGGCATCCGTACGACGATCAGCCGCGGGTTGACTGCGCTGAGGGTGTCGTAGTCGATGCCCAGTTTCGCCAGGACGCCCTTGGTGTTGTTCTCGATGAAGACATCGCTCTTCTCGATGAGCCGGAGGAAGTCCGCGTGTCCCTGGGGGGTGCCGAGGGACATCGACACACTCAGCTTGTTGCGTGCGTGCCAGTTGAAGATGGGGCTGCGGTCGTAGGGCCGCTTCCCGGGGTCGCGTTCCGGGTAGCTGCGGGTGGCGTACTCACGGCCGCCGACCTCGCGGTCGGCGGTCCGTGCCGAGACTCCCCGGCTGGTGCGCCGGGGGTCCTCGACGCGAATGACCTCCGCACCGAGGTCCCCGAGCAGCGTGGTGGCCCCGGGGCCCGACCACACCACGGTCAGGTCGACGATCCGTACGCCGTCCAGGGGGGCGCCTGTCATACCGGTCTCCCTTGCGTGTGTGATTCCTTGAAGCACCGTCGCCGGGTCGGCCGGCTCATACCGGCTCCGCGCCGCCCGGCGCCTCCGCCGGGGCGAGGGGAGTGTTCAGCTCGGCGAGTACGTCGGCGGTGTCCTCGCCGAGCAGGGGCGCCGTGCGGCGGAGCCGCCATCCCGAGCGCATCCGCCAGGGCGCGCCGAGATACTCCAGTTCACCGACGGCCGGGTGATCGGCCTTGATGAAGTAGCCCCGGCCCCGGAAGTGTTCGCTGTCCGCGACTTCGCCGACATCGAGGAACGCGGTGAGCGGAATCCCCGCCGCCTGGCCATGGGCCATGACGTCGTGTTTGGAGCGGGTCGCGAACCAGTCCTCCACCCGGTCGCGGAACGCGCGCTGCTCCTCGGGCGAGTCAAAGCTGAAGCGGTCCCGGAACCGGGTGCGGAACCCGTCGTCGCCGGCCGCGACCAGATCGACGAGCCGGTTCCAGAAGACCTGGTTGGCGACGTAGAGCATCACATGGCCGTCGCGGCACCGGAACGAGCCGGTGAAGGTGGCCGCGCCCCGGTGCGGACTGCGCACCCCTCGGGGCGCGTTCATCCCCGCGTACGCGGCGGTGAGCAGATACGAGGCACGGCGATCCGCCCCTGCGAGGAGGGCCTCCATACCGGAGACGTCGATGACCGAGCCCCGGCCGGATCTACGGGCGCTGAAGAGCCCTCCGAGGGCGGCCTCGGCGGCCATCCGGCCGATGGTGCAGTGGTCGAGCATCCCCGGCTTGCGATGGGGCGGCCGGTCGGCCGCGCCCGTGGCGTTCAACGGCCCGCCCATGGCCTGGAGCACCAGTCCGGTGGCCTCGTGGTCACGGTAGCGGCCGGTCTGGCCGAAGGCGGAGATACGGACGATGACGGCGCGGGGGTTGGCCTCGTGCAGCGCGCGCGGACCGATGCCGTGGCACTCCAGCGTCCCCGGTCTGAACGACTCGACGACGAGATCCGCTTTCGCCGCCAGCTCCAGCAGCAGCTGCCGTCCGATGGTCGTCGAGAAGTCGAGGCTCACCGAGCGCTTGTTGGTGTTGAGGTGCAGGAAGAGCGCGCTGGCCTCGGGGTTGTGGGTATCGCCGGGGTAGGGCCCCCGGTGCCGGGTCAGCGAGCCCTCCCCCGGCTTCTCGATCTTGATGACATCGGCGCCGAAGTCGGCGAAGGTCTTGGTGCAGAACTCACCCGCCACCCACCGCGAAAGGTCGAGCACCCGCAGATCGTCGAACACCTGGGAGGGTCCGCCACCGGCCGTGAGCGCCGGGCGCGCTGTCACGGCGTAGTCCTCTCGGCCGGGGCACCGACCAGTCCGAGCGCCTGTTCCAGCCGCCCGATCTGGGTGTCCCACGCACCGCCGAGGAGTTCGGCGGTCTTCGCGCGCTCGGACCACATGTGCAGTCCTGTCTCCAGGATGTATCCCATGCCCCCATGGGCCTGGTGCGCGTTGAGGGTGGCGAGCTTGTACGCCTCGTTGCTGTGCAGCTTGGCGATCGCGACCTCCCGCTCGGCGAGTTCACCGCGGGCGGTCCGCCAGCACGCCTGGGCGGCCACCAACCGGGCCCCGGCGACGGCGATATGCGCGTCGGCCACCAGATGCTGGACGGCCTGGAATCCGGCGAGTGGGCGGCCGAACTGCTCGCGGACCTTGACGTAGTCGACGGTCCGGTCGAGTACGGCCGCGGCGCCGCCGACCATCTCCATGCACTGGAGCGCCGTCACCGCGTTGGCCACCCAGCGCAGATCGCTCTCGTCCAGGCCGCCGTCGAGCAGGTCGATCACCCGGTCGTCGTCCGCGTGGACGGCGAGGTCGAGGTGGACACGGCACTGGATGTCCCGGCCGAAGGTGCGGTGCCGCTCACTCCGCCAGCCGTCCTGGCCGGGGGTCAGGATGAAGGCGAGCGTTCGCTCAGGGCCGTCCTCGGGCAGGGTGCGCGCGGAGACCAGCACCGCGTCCACGACATCGGCGTTCTGGACGAAGTCGATCGTCCCCGCCAGATGCCAGGTGTCGCCGTCGCGCCGGGCGGTCACGGTGGGGCGGATGTCGCCGGAGTCCGATGGATTCCACAGGGCCGTACTCGCCCTCAGCTCACCGGCCGCCAGTGACCGCAGCCATCTGCGGCGCTGCTCGGGCGAGCCCAGCCGGTCGATCGTGATACCGAACGCGAGCGTGCTGTAGACGATCGTGGGACACAGCACCCGGCCGGCTTCCTGAAGGACCAGGCCGAGTTCGAAGAGCCCGGCTCCCTGGCCGCCGACATCTTCCGAGAAGGGCAGCCCGAGGATGCCCGTATCCGCCAGCGAGGTCCACAGCCGCTGGGGGTCCATGGTCGTGTCGTCGGCTCGCAGTTCGCGTACCAGCTCCGGAGGGCACTCCTTGGCGAACAGACTCCGTACCGACCGCTGGAGTTCGATCTGGTCGTCGGTGAGCGTGATTCTCATCGGTTCGCTCCGTTCAGTTCGCGGTCGGCTACGGTCTTGTCGGCCGGTCGGCTCGGGCGCCGTCCGGACGAGGGCATGCCGTGTCCGCGTTGGGCGATGACATCGCGCAGCACCTCATTGGTGCCGCCCGCGAAGCGGAAGCGGGCGGAGGAGCGGTAGAGCCACTCCATCGCGCCGTTCAACGGGGCGTCGGGATCGTGCCGATCGAGCTGACCGGCTGCCCCGAAGATCTGCATCCCGTAGTCGGCGATCTTCTGCCGGAGTTCGCTGGTGTAGATCTTCGCGGTGGTGAGGGTGATCGTGGGAATGGCTCCCTCGTCGACCTGGGATGCCGCTTCGAGGGCGAACAGCCGGGCGACCTCGACACCCGCGTCCAACTCGGCCAGCCGACGGCGCACCTCGGGCCGATCCGCGAGCCGTACGCCGTCGGCGGTGGTGGTCCCGCACCGTTCGATGAGCCGGTCCACCTCCCTGCGCATCTCACCGTCGAAGACGATGAAACCGCGTTCCAGGTCAAGGGCGCCGGTGATGTACTGCCAGCCCTTGTTCACCTCGCCGATGAGATGGGTTCTGGGCACCCGGACATCGGTGAAGAACGCCTCGTTCGTACGGGAGCCGCGCCAGGTGATGAGCGGCCGGATCTCGATTCCCGGAGTGTCGATGGGAACCATGATCACCGAAATTCCCCGGTGTTTGGGGGCGAGGGGATCGGTACGGACACAAAGCCATTCATGGGTGGTGTGGTGGGCGTGGCTGTTCCAGATCTTGGAACCGTTGATCACCCATTCATCACCGTCGAGTACGGCCTGGGTGCGCAGGCTCGCCAGGTCCGTTCCCGCGTCCGGCTCGGAGTATCCGACCGCGGCGGTTATCTCGCCCTTGGCGATTCCGGGAAGGAATTCCGCCTTGTTCTGCGGGGTGCCGTGCTCCATGATCATCGGGGCGACCGAAGTGACCGTCAGATCAGGTCCCGGGACCCCCGCGTAGTCCAGTTCGGTGAGCAGGATCTGCTGGTCGACCGCGCCGCGCCCCAGACCGCCGTACTCCTTCGGCCAGGTGAGCCCGAACCAGCGCTTCTCACTCAGCTTCTTCCAGAAGACCCGCAGATGGGGCCCGGGGCCCTCCGGGGAGTCGGGGCCTCCGGTCTGCCACAGTTCATCCCGCAGTTCCTGTGGCACCTGGGCGGCGAGGAAGTCACGTACCTCTTGCCGCCAGCGCCGCTGGGAGTCGTTCAGTTCAAACTCCACGAGAGCCTTCCTTCCTCACTTCCGGCCGATCCATCCTGGCTCGTCAACATATTGACAGCGTCTTGAATATATTGAAGCTAGCCCGCATGGGTCACTCCGTCAAGGAGATGTTTTCGACCTCGGAATATCGATTTTTCTTCTGCGCCGGTGTGATCGGTGGCGGCAATCTCTTCAATAGCCGATGCCGGTCGATGCCCTTTGGCTATCGGCGCGTTGGCCTTCTCGCGCGATTCACCTTTCTAGCGCGGCACTGCCCAGGACGGTGCGCGTTTCTCCGCGAATGCGCGGATGCCTTCCTGACCGTCCTCGCTCGCGAAATAGCGGGCCGCGATCGCGGTCATCTCCCGGAAATCCGCCGCCATACCTCCCGGCTCACGCCGCAGGAGTTCCTTGGCCCCCGCCAGGGCCGCCGGCGCTCCGAGCCGAAGCATGTCCGTATAGCGCCGGACCTCGGCGTCGAGGTCATCGTCGGCGACCGCGGCCGTGATCAGCCCGATGGCCGCCGCCCGCTCGGCGCCGAACACCTCGCCGGTGAGGAAGAGCTCCTGTGCCGCGCGGGGATGCACTCGGCGCAGGACCGGGACGGAGATGACCGCCGGTACGACGCCGATCCGGACCTCGGGGAACGCGAAGGTCACGGACCGGGACGCGATGGCCAGGTCGCAGGCGGCCACCAGGCCCACTCCCCCGGCTCTGGCGGGTCCGGCGAGCTTGGCGACCACGGGCTTCGGGGATTCCCAGATGCTGGTGAGCAGCGCGGGGAACTCATGGACGCCCTGGTCGTCGGCGCCCGCGCCGCGTGACTCCTTGAGATCCATTCCGGAGCAGAACACGCGCCCGGTGTGATCCAGCAGGATCACTCGGACCGCCTCGTCGCTGATCGCCCAGTCGAGACACTCCGCCAGTTCCCGGCGCACCCGCGTGGACAGCGCGTTGCGATTGGCCGGTGAGTCAAGCGTGATGGTGGCGACGCCTGGGCCATGCGCCCCGAGGTCGAGGCGGACCAGTCGGCCGGCCGAAAGCGGGGCGCTCAACGCGGGTCCCGACCGGGACCCGACCGGGTGGGCGCATCGTCGCCGCCGGTCGTTTCTGGCTTCCTGGTCCCTTCGTCCGCGGAGAACCATTCCTGGAGCCGGAACTTCTGGATCTTTCCCGACGGGGTGGTGGGGAACTCGCTCACCACCCGGACATGAGCGGGGATGCGGTAGTTGGCGATCCTGCCCCGCAACCGCTCCCGCAACTCCGACTCCTCGATACGGGCCCCGGGGTGTGCGAGCACATAGGCGACGACGGCCTCACCGTAGTAGTCGTCGGGTACGCCGATCACACTGACATCGGCGACTTCGGGAACGTGTTCCCGGATGGCGTCCTCGACGGCGACGGGGGCGATGTTCTGACCGCCCCTGATGATCATGTCCTTGGCGCGCCCGGTGACCTGGAGGTATCCGTCCGGGCTCAGCCGTCCCAGATCTCCGCTCCGCAGCCAGCCATCCGCGCTGACGGTGGCCGCCGTCGTCTCGGCGTCGCCCTCGTACCCTTCCATCAGACCCCAGCCACGGAAGCGGATCTCGCCCTCCTCGCCCATCGCCACCCGTTGCTCGGTGCCCACGCCGACGATGTCGACCTCGGCCCCGGGCAGGGGCCGCCCGACGGTGACGAGGGCCCGCTCCAGGGGATCGGTGGGGCCGGTCTGGAGCACCGGACCGGCGGTCTCCGTCATGCCGTAGATATTGGAGATCGCCACACCGTAGGTGTCGACCCAGTGCCGGGCGGTCTGTTCGGGGACCAGAGCGCCTCCGGTGATGACCGTGCGCAGGGCGGAGAAGCCGAGGCCGTCCCGCTGGGCCCGGTCCGCGACCGCGATCATCATGGTCGGGACGGCGTGGATGGCCGTCGCCGCCTCTCCGTCGATCGCCGCCGCCATGGCGGCGGGACTGAATCGGGGCATGGTCAGCTGGGTGCCCGAACTGGCGAGGCAGAGGGCGATGGCGATCGTCCCGCCGACATGGAAGTAGGGCATGGCGTGCACATAGCGGCAGCCCTCCTCCAGTTCGGCCCGCCCGGCGGTGCACCGGCCGACGTTCGCGAAGGCCGCGCTGCGCAGCCTAACCCCCTTGGGTCGTCCGGTCGTTCCGGAGGTGAACTGGATCTGTACGACGTCCTCGGGGCGGGCCTCGGCGCGTACGGCGGCGTAGGCCGCGTCATCGATCGCCGCGGCTCCCCGCAGCCACCCCTCCCATTCGGTGTCATGACCGGACTCGGGGTCGAGGGCGATTCTCAGCCGCAGCTCCGGCAGCTCCGCGGCCACCTCGGCGAGCGTCGCCCAGAGGTCGTTGCCACGGTCCCGGCCGATGGAGAAACACAGTTGGGCATGGGAGCGCCGCAGGATATCGGCCAGTTCCGCACCGCTGTAGCCGGGATTCATCGGCACCATGGCGGCGCCGATCCGGGAGCAGGCGAGCTGGAGAAAGACGAACTCGGGCCGGTTGGCCGCGCAGATCGCGACGACGCTTCCCCGCCCGGCACCGGAGGCGAGCAGCGCCCGCGCGGCGGCGTCGACCCGTTCGGTGAGTTCGGCGTAGGTCCACCTCCGCGCCGGTCCGTCGTCCCGCAGGAAGACCAGCGCCTCACGGTCCGGCGCTGCCGCCGCGGCCCGTTCGAGCAGTTCGTCCAGACGCAGTTCCGAAAGGCCCGGCATCTGCTCGTCGGACTCGCGCCAATAGGCGGGGCCGGCGGCTTCCTCTGCGGCGGATCTTTCCCTCATGGTGAGTTCACCCATGGACTGAACCCCCTTCGATCGCATCGGTTCAGCGCCTAGCACTGTCTGATTTTCGACTACGCTCACCGTATCGACCGTCCGTACGGTTAGCAATAGGTTCCTGATACATCGAGTCGCCGTCCGGAGGCTTGCCGACAGAGTGCCAGGAGAGCACCCGAGCCGTCTTGTTCCGGCCGTGCCATGGCGCGGCCAGTGAGGCGGTGAGGGGCTTGATCGCCTGCAATACTCTGGAAAAACGGACCCGAGGGCGGCAGCGACCCGTCCTATGGAGGCGCGAGGAGCATGAGGTCAATGACGGCTGGAGCGGTCAGCGAGCCGGAGGGGCCAGCCGCCGCTCCGATGCTCCATGTGATCGGGGCGCGGATAAGGGCCCGCAGGGCGGAGCGCGGACTCTCGGTCGAGCGCCTCAGCGCGCTCTCCGGCATCTCGGCCGGAATGCTCAGCCTGGTCGAGCGCGGTAAGGCCAATCCGTCCTTCACCACACTGCTGCACATCGCGCACGGTCTCGGTGTCTCGATCGGCTGGTTCTTCGACAGCGACGAGACCCGGCCCCACTCCCCCGTCGTCCGCAAGTCGGAGCGGCGCGGCATCGAGGGCTCCACTCGCCCGGTCGACGGCATCGTCCGCGAGGCCCTGACCCCGAGCGCCAGCGGCGTCCTTGAGGCGGTCTGGCTGGAGAACCCGCCCGGCTTCGACAGCAGTGCCACGCCGTACCAACACGACGGCGTCGAGTTCGGGTTCGTACTCTCCGGGACCTGGGACGTCTACCTCAACGGCGAACGCCACCGCCTGGAAGCGGGCGACACCATCACCTACGACTGCGATGTCCCGCACTGGCACGTCAACCCGGGCGAGGAACCCACCACGGCGATCTGGGTGGTCACACCGCCACGGCGCTAGCGGTGGCCCCGGGAGCGGGCCGCATGCGCGGGCATCACACTCCCGGCCGGCCGGAGCGCGGCCACATCGAACAACCCGGGCAGCTGGGAACACCCGGGCCGTCCGGCACCAGCGGCTACCCCTGGGCGCCGGACATGCCGATGACACCCCTCCCGCCGGAGAGCCAGCGTCACAGGGGTGCGGGTGCGCCAGTGGGAACGGCCATCGCGCGCGACGCGATGTCAGCTCGCGGCAGGGGGCTCCGGGGGGAGGCGGTTGGGTGTGCGGATCACCGTGGCGATGGCCGTGGAGATGGCCTCGTCGACGTCGGTCAGGGACTCGCTGCGCGCGCCGCAGAGCCCGAGCAGCACATCGCTGGCGAAGAAGGTGGCGATCTCCTCGATCGACTTGGCTCCCTCCGGCCGGTACCAGGTCCAGGCGTAGTTGCACATACCGAAGATATGCAGCGCCGAGAGCCCGGGGTCGCTGGAGTGGAACACGCCCCCCGCCACACCGCGCTCGATGATCGCGACGACCATGTCGCGGTACTCGATCCGCCGCCCCCGCAGCTCCTCGCTGAGACCGCCGCCCTCGGCGTAGCGCACGAACTCCCGAAGGAAGGCGATCGTCGCCGCGCGGTCGTCCCGGTGCGCGGCCAGTAGCGCGTAGACGATCGCGGCCAGTTGGGTGAGGGGGTCGTCGAGTTCCCGGTGGATGAACTCGGCCTCGGCGAAACGACGCTCGTAATAGGCGGAGTGCACTTCGTGGAGCATCCGCTCCTTGTTGCCGAAGTGATGGACGATGGTGCCCTTGCTCAGGCCCAGAACCGTGGCGATCTCGCTCAGGCTGGTGTCGCTGTAACCCTTCCTGGCGACGTGTTCCGCGAAGACGCGGAGGATGTCGTCACGGGAGCTCGCCCGGGGTGTTCTCACGGTGACCATGGAGGAACTTTACACTGACCGTTCGTCCGGTAGGCGAATCGCGTCCGCACCTCTGGCCCATCACCGCCCGGTGAACCGGGGCTGCCTCTTCTCCAGGAACGCGTCGACGGCCTCCACGTGGTCCTCGCTCATGAAGGTCAGCAGCTCGTAACCGGTGGACGCGTCGAAGGCGACCCCGAGCGCCTGCTTGACCAGTTTGTTGACGGCCATCTTGGTGAAGCGGACCGCCATGGGCGCACCTTCGGCCAGACGCCGGGCGAACGCGAGGGCCCGCTCCTCCAGTTCGGCGTCGGGCACCACATGGTTGACCAGGCCGAGCCGCTCGGCGGCGGCGGCGGTGAGCGCGTCACCGGTCATCAGGAACTCCTTGGCGCGGGCGGGCCCCACCGCCATCGGCCAGGCCACCACTCCACCGTCTCCGGCGACGATGCCCGCTTTCACATGGGGATCGGCGATCTTCGCCGACTCCGCCATGAAGATGACATCGCTGTAGAGCGCGATACTCGTGCCCAGCCCCATGGCGTAGCCGTGTACCGCGGTCACGATCGGGATCTCCACATCGAGCATGTCCCAGATCAGCTGCTTGGCGTCGCGATTGAGCTCCGCGAGGGCGTGCGGGCTGCGGAGCGTACGGAACCACTCGAAGTCCCCGCCGACCGAGAAGGCCCGCCCGCGTCCGCTCAAGAGCACCACGCGCGCCTGGGATTCCTGCTTGAGCATCCTGAACAACTTGGTGAGGTCGTCGTGCATCGCCCGGTCGATGGCGTTCATATCGCTGCGGGGGTTGTCGAGGACGACATGCAGCACAAAACCGTCGCGCCGCACATCGACACAGGTGAAATCGCTGGAGTCCATGGAGCCCCTCGGGCAAGGGCCGACGCTGTCGACCGTGTGGGCGGTTGAGATCGAAAACGTAGCTGACCAACCGTACGGTCATCAAGGTGGGGCAGAGATATTGCTGACCGTACGGTTGGTCAGCTACGGTCTGGGCATGCTGCTAGATCTGGATCAGGACCGCCGCGACTTCCGTGACTTCGTGCGCTCGTGGGTGCACAAGAACTGCCCGCCCGATGTGGCGCGGGATCTGGAGAAGCGCGAACACCAGTACCCCCACGAGCTGTGGGCGGCCATGGCCGAGGCCGGCTTCCACGCCGTCGGCATCGACGAGAAGTACGGGGGTCAGGGCGGGGACGCCGTTGACACCGCCGTACTGGCGCGTGAACTGGCGCGCAGCCTCGCCGGACTCACCTGGGTGTGGGGCGTACCGTCCTTCGCCGGGGCGAAGGCCATCGGCCACGCCGGCTCCGAGGAGCAGAAGCAGGAGTATCTGCCGAGACTGGCCCGGGGTGAGATCAAGTTCTCGATCGCCGTCACCGAGCCGAGCGGCGGCACCGATCTCGTGGGCGCGATGCGGACCCGGGCCACCAAGGCCGATGGCGGATGGCGGATCACCGGGCAGAAGATGTGGTCCACCGGCGCCAAGGAAGCGGACTACCTCCTGCTCCTCGCCCGGTCCGGCGACCCCGAAGCCCCGGGCAAGCGCCCCCTCACCACGCTCTTCCTCGTACCCGTCGACTCCCCGGGGATCGAGACGCGCTACATCCCGAAGATCGCCATGCGGGCGATGGGATCGTGCGAGGTGTTCCTCGACGATGTCTTCGTCCCCGACGCCCAGGTGCTGGGCGAACCCCACCGGGGTTTCCGTGCGCTGACCGGATCCCTCAACAACGAGCGGGTGATGGCCGGTGCGGTCGCGCTGGGCTGCATCGACGGTGTCCTCGACGAGGCGCTGTTCCATGTGAAGACCCGTGAGGCCTTCGGCAAGACCATCGGCAGCTTCCAGATCATTCAGCAGTACATCGCCGAGATAGCGCTCAGCCAGAAGCAGGCCGAGCTGATGGTCTTCGACGCGGCCTGGCGTGAGGTGTCCGGTGAGGACTATCTGCGCGAGGCGAACATGGTCAAGATCGTGACGTCCGAGTACGCGGTGGCCGCCGCCGACAAGGGCATCCAGATCCTGGGCGGACTGGGCCTCGCGCAGGAGACGCACGCACAGCGCTTCTGGCGCGATACCCGCCAGTTCCGTATCGCCCCCATCTCGAACGAGATGGCGCGCAACACCCTCGCCGAGTCCTACGGCCTGCCGCGCTCCTTCTGAAGCCGGCCGCCCCGTCCGCACCGGTCGGGGCAGCACCGATCAGCCCCACCGCCCCAGCACCGCTGGGAACACACCCGAGGAAGCACCGACGCCATGGCACCCCATGCCCCGACCATCGGCACCCCGGCCAACCCAACGAGCGAGGCCGTCGGTAGCGCCGTCGAACACCACACCCAGCAGCTGAAGGAGTTGCGCTCGGCACTGGAGCGCACCGCCCGCGGCGGCTCCGAGACGGCGAGGAAACGTCACACCGCCCGCGGCAAACTGCTGCCGCGCGATCGGGTGGCCGCCCTCCTCGACCCGGGCTCCGCCTTCCTTGAACTGTCCCCGCTCGCCGCACACGGGATGTACGGGGACGAGGCCCCCGGCGCCGGTGTCATCACCGGCGTCGGGCGGGTCTCCGGACGTGAGTGCGTGATCGTCGCCAACGACCCCACGGTCAAGGGCGGCACGTACTACCCCATCACGGTGAAGAAGCACCTCAGGGCCCAGGAGGTGGCGTCCGAGAACGAACTGCCCTGTCTCTACCTGGTGGACTCCGGCGGCGGCTTCCTCCCCCGCCAGGACGAGGTCTTCCCGGACCGGGAGCACTTCGGGCGCATCTTCTACAACCAGGCGCGCATGTCAGCCCGGGGCATTCCGCAGATCTCGGCGGTGCTCGGATCCTGCACCGCGGGCGGCGCCTACGTCCCCGCCATGAGCGATGAAGTGGTGATCGTCAAGGAGCAGGGAACGATCTTCCTGGGTGGGCCGCCGCTGGTGAAGGCCGCGACCGGCGAGGTCGTGACCGCCGAGGAACTGGGCGGCGGCTGGCTGCACACGCACAAGTCCGGTGTCGCCGACCATCTCGCGGACGACGACGCCCACGCCCTGAGGATCGTCCGGTCGATCGTCTCCACCTTCGCGGACCGCGCCGAACCGGTCTGGACCGTGGGCACGGGTGAGGAGCCGGCGTTCGACCCGGCGGAGCTCTACGGGGTCGTCCCGGCCGACGCCCGCACCCCGTACGACGTCCATGAGGTGATCGCCCGCATCGTCGACGGCAGCCGGTTCCACGAGTTCAAGGAGAACTACGGCCCGACGCTGGTCACCGGGTTCGCCAGCATCCATGGACACCCGGTCGGCATCGTGGCCAACAACGGCATCCTCTTCGCCGAATCCGCGGTCAAGGGCGCCCACTTCATCGAGCTCTGCGACCAGCGGAAGATCCCGCTGCTGTTCCTCCAGAACATCTCCGGGTTCATGGTGGGCCGGGAGTACGAGGCCGGCGGGATCGCCAAGCACGGCGCGAAGCTCGTGACGGCGGTCGCCTGCGCCCGCGTACCGAAGTTCACGGTGATCATCGGCGGTTCCTATGGAGCGGGCAACTACGGCATGTGCGGGCGCGCCTATTCACCGCGCTTTCTGTGGATGTGGCCCAATGCCCGGATCTCGGTCATGGGCGGTGAGCAGGCGGCTTCCGTGCTGTCGACCGTCCGGCGCGATCAGGCGGAGGCCATGGGCACGCCGTGGACGGACGAACAGGACCGGGCGCTGCGGCAGCCGATCCTGGAGCAGTTCGAGGAGCAGGGCAGCCCCTACTACTCAACGGCCCGGATCTGGGACGACGGTGTGATCGACCCCGCCGAGACCCGCACCGTCGTGGGCCTGGCGCTGTCCGCCGCGAGCCGCGCTCCCCTCGCGGACGTCCGTTACGGCGTGTTCCGCATGTGAGGGGCGCACCGCACCCCGGAGACCCCGTCATCACGCACAGCTCGGAGAAAAGGTTGAGAGAGTTTCCGTTCGACACCCTGCTGATCGCCAACCGCGGTGAGATCGCGGTCCGGATCATGCGCACCGCCCGGGGGCTCGGCCTGCGTACGGTCGCGGTCTACAGCGACGCGGATGCCGACGCCCGTCATGTCCATGAGTCCGACCTAGCCGTCCGGATCGGCCCGGCCGCCGCCGCGCAGAGCTATCTGTCGATCGAGAACATCATCGACGCGGCCCGCCGCACCGGAGCGGGCGCGATCCATCCGGGCTATGGATTCCTCGCGGAGAACGCCCGGTTCGCCCGGGCGTGCGCCGACGCGGGCATCGTCTTCGTCGGCCCTCCGCCCCTCGCGGTGGAGACGATGGGCGACAAGATCCGCGCGAAGAAGGCTGTTGTGGCGGCCGGTGTCCCCGTCACTCCTGGGGCCGCGGAACCGGGCCTGACCGACGAGCAGCTCATCGCCGCCGCCGAGGACATCGGCTATCCGGTGCTCATCAAGCCCTCGGCCGGGGGCGGTGGCAAGGGCATGCACCGTGTGGACGCCTCGTCCGGCATCGCGGCGGCGGTCGCCGCCGCCCGACGGGAGGCCGGATCCTCCTTCGGCGACGACACCCTCTTCATCGAGCGCTTCGTCATCAACCCCCGGCACATCGAGATCCAGGTCCTCGCCGACACCCACGGCAGCGTCGTCCATCTCGGTGAGCGCGAGTGCAGTCTGCAACGCCGCCATCAGAAGATCATCGAGGAGGCCCCTTCGGTGCTGCTGACCTCCCGGACCCGGGAGCGGATGGGCCGCGCCGCCGTCGACGCCGCCCGCGCCGTGGGGTACACGGGTGCCGGGACGGTCGAGTTCATCATGTCCGCCGACGCGCCCGACGAGTTCTTCTTCATGGAGATGAACACCCGACTCCAGGTCGAGCATCCGGTGACGGAGATGGTGACCGGAGTCGATCTGGTCGAACAGCAACTGCGGGTCGCCGCGGGTCTTCCGCTGGAACTGCCGGAGACGGCCCCCCACGGGCACTCCGTCGAGGCCCGTGTCTACGCGGAAGACCCCGCCCGGGGCTTCCTCCCCACCGGAGGCCGTGTCCTTGGACTGCGTGAACCCTCCGGTGAGCATGTCCGCGTCGACACGGGCTTGCGCGTAGGCGACGAGATCGGGAGTTCCTACGATCCCATGCTGGCCAAGGTCATCACCTGGGGCCGCGACCGCCCGGAGGCGCTGCGGCGCCTCGACCGCGCGCTCGCCGAGTTCGCCGTCCTCGGTGTCACCACCAACACCGCCTTCCTACGGGCCCTGCTCTCCGACGCGGACGTCCGCGCCGGGAATCTCGACACCGGCCTCGTCGAACGCCGTGGCGACGCCCTCGCCGCCGAGTCCACGGAGCACGACACCCTCGCGCTGATCGCCGCAGGAGTGCTCGCCACCCGATCGGCGATGGACAACGGGAGCGAGGCGTTCGCCGCCCTGGGGCACTGGAGCGTTCAGGGGCAGCGCTGGAGTTCCTGGCGTCTCCACTGCGGCGGGCGCACCGCGGAGGTCTCGGTGGCGTACACCCCCGGCCCCGACCGCTATCTGGTGCGGATCGACGGCGGGGACCCCCACGACGTGCGGCTGGCGGACAGCGGCGCCAAGGCGATCCTGCTGACCGTGGACGGGCTGACCCGGCGTCTGGACCACATCGGGGACGGCACGGAGGACTGGTTCGCCGTCGAAGGCCGGAGTCGGCAGGTCCGGCGCGGCGACGGCGATACGGGCGGTTCCTCGTCCGACCAGGACAGGGGTTCGGGCGCGTTGCGCTCCCCGATGCCGGGAACCGTGGTCGCCGTCCCCGTGTCACCGGGCGACCAGGTCTCGCAGAAGGACCCTGTCGTCATCGTCGAGGCCATGAAGATGGAACACACTCTCACGGCGCCGTTCGACGGGGTGATCGGCGAGTTGACCGTTCGCGTCGGCGACACCGTGGCCATTGACCAACTACTCGCCACTGTGGACGCACGAGTGGAGGTGACCGCGGAATGAGCCGGTACGGTGTGCACTTCGCCGCTGGGTTGCCGCAGTCGGTGCAGATCTATGAAGTCGGGGCGCGGGACGGCCTGCAGAACGAGCAGCGGCCGGTGCCGACCGCGGTGAAGACCGAGTTCATCACCCGACTGGCGGGCGCGGGGCTGACGACGGTCGAAGCCACCAGCTTCGTCCACCCCAAGTGGGTGCCCCAACTCGCCGACGCCGGCGAGGTCGTCGACGCGCTGAGGGGCCTGTCGGGGGTACGGCTGCCGGTACTCGTTCCCAATGAGGCCGGGCTGCGGCGCGCGCTGGACCACGGCGTCACCGATATCGCGGTGTTCGTCTCGGCCACGGAGGCGTTCTCGCGCAGAAACCTCAACCGCACGGTCGCCGAGTCGCTGGCGATGACCGAGCAGGTGATCACCGGGGCCCGCGAGGCGGGCGGTGATCGGATCTCGGTGCGCGGCTATGTTTCGATGTGTTTCGGTGATCCCTGGGAGGGTGAGACCTCCATCGACGCGGTGGTAGGGGTGGGGTCCCGGCTCCTGGAGATGGGCTGCTACGAACTGAGCCTCGGCGACACGATCGGGGTGGGCACCCCGGGACATGTCCGTCGGCTGATCGCCGCGTTCGGTGAGGCCGGTCATCCCGCGTCGCGTCTCGCCGTCCACTTCCACGACACCTACGGCCAGGCCCTCGCCAACACACTCGCCGCTCTCCAGTCGGGCGTCCGCACCGTCGACGCCTCCGCCGGCGGGCTGGGCGGGTGCCCGTACGCCAAGAGCGCCACCGGCAATCTCGCGACCGAGGATCTGGTGTGGCAGTTGCACGGCCTCGGCATCGACACCGGTGTCGACCTCGACGCCCTGGTCCGTACGAGTCTGTGGATGGCGGACCACCTGGGCCGCCCGAGCCCTTCCCGGGTGGTACGCGCACTGGCCGCCGAGAACGGCTGACCTCCGGGGCAAGTGCCCTTCTCAGAACGAGACGTCCCGCCGTTGCCCAAGGGCAACGGCGGGACGTCTGTTGTGCTCCGAGACCCGGTTCAGTGGACCTGACGGCCGTGGCCTCGCCAGTAGGGTTCGCGCAGCTTGAACTTCTGGAGCTTCCCGGTCGCCGTACGGACCAACTCGTCCCGGAACTCGACCTTCTTCGGGCACTTGTATCCCGCCAGCTGCTCACGGCAGTGGGCGATCAGTTCGGCCGCGGACACCCCGCCGTCGGCGACCACCAGTGCGGTGACGAGTTCGCCCCACTTGTCGTCGGGGATACCGATCACCGCGGCTTCCCGGACGGCCGGGTGGGACATCAGGGCGTCCTCGACCTCGATGGACGAGACGTTCTCGCCACCGGTGATGATGACGTCCTTCTTCCGGTCCGCGATGGTCAGATAGCCGTCCTGGACGATCCCGCCGTCGCCGGTGTGGAACCAGTCGTCAGCGAGCGCCTCGGCGGTGGCCTCGGGGTTGTCCCAGTAGCCGTGGAGGTTGTGGTTGGACCGTGCGAGCACTTCTCCGTCGTCGTCGGTCTTCAGCCGTACGCCGAGGGCGGGTGCGCCCGCGCGGCCCAGGAGCCGGGCCTGCTCGGCCGGTTCCAGCCCGTCCCACTCCGCACGCATCCGGCTCATCGTCAGCAGGGGCGCGGTCTCGGTGAGGCCGTAGATCTGGATGAACTCCCAGCCCAGATCGCGCCGTACCCGCTCGATGGTGCGGGTGGGCGGCGGCGCTCCGGCGACGATCACCCGGACCCGGTCCCGACCGGGAATCTCACCCTCCCAGGTCTCGGCGGCGTCCAGGATGGTGGCGACCACGGCTGGGGCGGCGCAGAGATAGGTGACGTCGTGTTCCGCGATTCGCCGCAGGATCTCCGCGCCGTC
This sequence comes from Streptomyces albipurpureus, assembly GCF_023701525.1. Taxonomy (GTDB): domain Bacteria; phylum Actinomycetota; class Actinomycetes; order Streptomycetales; family Streptomycetaceae; genus Streptomyces; species Streptomyces albipurpureus. Next base: position 252,411 of record NZ_JAMQAW010000003.1, on the reverse strand, counting down.
GATCTGTCGGATGATGATGTGCCTGCCGCCCATGCCGGTGACGGCGAAGGGGTGGCCCCAGCCGTTGACGTGGAAGAGCGGCAGGGTGTGGAGATAGACATCACGGTCGTCGACCGATGCCTGCCATCCGAAGACGCTCGCGTTGACCCAGAGGTTGCGGTGGGTCATCTGGACACCCTTGGGGCGGGCCGTGGTCCCGGAGGTGTAGTTGACGGTCGCGGTCGCCGTCTCGTCCGCCGCCCATGACCGGGGCTCCGATGTGCTCGACCAGATCCTGTCGTCGTCCTGCCCCAGCACAAAGGTGTGCTCGCACTCGATGTCGTCGAGGACACCGCGCAGGGTCGGATCGACCATCAGCACCTCGGCACCCGAGTGGCGCACGATGTAGCCGATCTCGGCGGGTGTCAGACGGAAGTTGACGGGGACGAGAACGCGTCCCCAGCCGCAGACTCCGAAGAACGACGTCAGCAGGCGGGCCGAGTTCTGGGAGACGACGGCGACCCTGGCACCGACGGGGACGCCCAGGTCGTCAAGGGTCGCTGCCTGGCTGCGGGCCCGTCGGCCCAGTTCGGCGTAGCTGATCGAGCCCCATGGCGCGGCGGGCTGGTCGGGCTCGTCGACGATGGCGACACGGTCGGGATAGACCGTCGTCGCCCGGTCGAGGAAGTCACGGATGGTGAGAGGGAAGAACAACGCTGCCTCCGTGGGCGGCTCTGCTCGGTGCGGGGAGCACCAGGTCGAGGGAGTGGAAACTGAAGGTGCCGGCACGGGGCGACCAGTGCCCCACCCTCACGTGGCCGGGCGCGGGACGCTCCGTCATGTGTCATCCCTTGTGCGGCTTGGGCGAGAGGTGGTGCAGGGCAGCGCACTCCCTGCTGGACGACCGATCACCGCCACTGCGTTCCGTCACGGAGACTCCCAACTCGCCGGGAGGGATAAACAACCGAGTGACTCCTTCAGGGGATCCCCGTCGTCCACCCGGCCAGTCGCACCTTTTACCGTGAACACACTAGCGACCGTACGTGCGGTCAGTCTACCTTGTCAATGCGTCGTCACTCATGACGGCCAGCGCGCACTTCCACAACGCGACCCCGGGATACGGCATCGCCGGAATGGAAGGCGCCGCCATCGGATTCCCCCTGCGCGCCCTTCAGAGAGGCCCCCAATTTCATGCATCGGCCCTTGGCAGGAACCCATCGAGGCAACAGTGCGGCTGTGGAACTGAACCTCTGGCACATCTTCTCCGCCGTTTGCGCGTCCGTCGCGGACCGTGAGGCCATCGTCGCCGCCCATCGCAGATTCAGTTACGCCCAGCTCGCGGATCGTTCCAGCAGACTGGCCCAGGTCCTCTCCGCCCATGGGCTCGGGGTCCACACTCCCCGAGCCGAGTTGTCCGGGTGGGAGATCGGCCAGGACACCGTCGCCCTGTGCCTGCTGAACAGTCCGGAGTACCTGGAGTGCTCGCTGGGCGGCTACGCGGCGCGAACCGCGCCGTTCAACGTCAACTATCGATACGTTCCCGAGGAACTGGCATACGTTCTCAATGACGCCGGCGCCTCGGCTGTCGTCTACCACGCACGCTTCGCGCCCGCCATCGCGGCCACACTGCCGCAACTCCGGCGCACTCCGCTCCTCCTTCAGGTCGCCGATGAATCGGGCAACGCGTTGCTGTCCGGAGCACTGGACTACGAGACCTCCCTCACCGATGCTCCCGCGCTGGTGCCGAGGACGGATCAGTCGCCCGACGACATCTACCTGCTCTACACCGGCGGCACCACGGGCATGCCCAAGGGAACGCTGTGGCGGCAGAGCGACATCTGGCACGCATTGCTCTCACGCGAACGCTATGCCCTGGACGACGGGGCCGATGTGATCGCCGCCGCGGCTCCGGGGCACAACCACCGGCTGGCCCCCTGTGCACCCCTGATGCACGGCGCGGGGCACTGCGCCTCCCTCGGGGCGCTGCTCAGCGGAGGCACCGTGGTCTTCAACGACATCGTTGACCGGGTGGACCCGACGGACTTCTGGCGGACCGTGGAACGGGAACGCGTTACCCGTACCGTCTTCATCGGCGAAGCGGTGGCCCGCCCCCTGCTCGCCGAAGTGCAGAGCGGGCGGTATGACACATCGGCGCTGGACACCATTGTCAACGCCGGTGCACCCATGACCCCGGAGACCAAACAGCGCCTGACCGCGGCCATCCCGCAGCTCTCCATCGCCGACACAGCGGGTTCGTCGGAGACCGGGCGCTCCCTCCAGCAGAACAGCACCACGGAAGACGGCGTCCGCCACGGCGGGCTCTTCACCCCGCTGCCCGGCGCGGGAGTGCTGGACGCCGACCGCACCCGAGTGCTGGAGCCCGGCCACCAGGGCGTCGGGTGGTTCGCCAAGTCCGGGCGGCTACCCCTCGGCTACCTCGGGGACAGGACCAAGACGGAACAGACCTTCTTCGAAGCCGAAGGGGTGCGTTGGGTGGTCCCGGGCGACCGGGCCCAACTCACCTCTGACGGTCTGGTCCGGCTACTCGGAAGGGACTCGGCAACCATCAACTCCGGCGGCGAGAAGATCTTCTCCGAGGAGGTCGAGGCGGCCCTGATGACACACCAGGACGTCGCGGACGCCATTGTGATCGGCCGGCCCAGCGAACAGTGGGGACAGGAGGTCGTCGCCCTTGTGGAGCTCGCTCCCGGCTCCGCGGTCTCGGACCACGATCTGCTCGTCGCGGCGGGCGAGCGGATAGCCCGCTACAAGCTGCCCAAGGCCGTCATCAGGGTTCCCTCGATGGGGCGCACCACATCGGGCAAGCCGGACTATCCCTGGGCGGCCCGTCAGGTGACCGCTCATGGGGAAGGGCGGCCCATCCCCGCTGAGTGAGCGCCGAAAGCACCCGGAGGGTCTGTGCGTCGGCCGCGAGACGAATGACCGTCCCGCGGCCGGTCGGGTTCAGCGAGCGGGCTCGGCTTCCGGCACCGCTACCGGGAGTTGGCTTCGGCCGGTCCACGTCGGATAGGGGCCAGGAGGGCCGCGCCCCGTTCTGCGGGCACCGGCCCATGGCCCCTCCCACCTCCGCCGCAAGTCGAAGGCCTGCCGACAATGCCTCCACCCACTGAACTCGGCCAGTCGGCTTCAGCCCTGCCGCACCGCCTACGGCGTTCCGGCCAACGGAGGCAGACGGTATCGTCCGTTCGCCGCGTCGGCCTTGGGGCCGTAGAGGCGGTAGGTGAGGTTGTATGTGATGCCGGGCCGGGTCGGCAGCCAGTTGGTCTCGGGGTGGGCGGTGGGCCGCTCCGGTGCGAAGACCAGGGTGAGGGAGCCGTCCTTGTCGTACTCCAGCGGCGAGCGGCCGTTCAGGACATGGCGGTCGAGTGGGTTGGGGATGACACGGAATTCTCGTGAGTCCACTGCTGTGATCGACCAGTAGTAGTCGACGTTGTCACCCGGCAGTCGGTCGCGGGGGTAGGTCTGGGTGTAGTGGGTGCTCCCATCGAGTCCCATGGCCGCCAGTGCGGCACACTCACCGGTGTTGTTCGCCCAGAGGCCGCCCAGATTGCAGACCGTACGCGTCCAGTAGTCGTCGCCGTAGTTGCCGATCGGGTGCATTCGGGTCCACCCGTTCTCGATCTGGCCCGCGGTGACCATGTGCCGCCGCAACTCCTTGCGGGCCTGCGCCATGACCACGTCGTGGACGCTCTCCCGTGCGGCTGGCTCCGACGCCGTCAGCTCCGCCACGGCGGCCAGGCTCGCCCGCGGCCCCTCCATTCCCGGATTGATGTCGTCGTTCGCGGCGAGGATCTCGGCCGCGAGGTCGAACGCCTCGACACCGGGCAGTTCACGATTGGTGAAGGCCGGCACCGCGACGGACGCGGGGGTGGCCGGGCGGCCGAACGGAGTCAGTACGAAAGCGTGTTGCAGCCGCCTGGCGGCCTCGGGGTCCGCACCGATCTCGATGCGGGCAAGGACTCTGGTGACCTTCGCGGGGAGGTCGATCCGCAGGGCGTCATCAGGCATTGGCGGGGCGCTGCCCTCAAGGCAGAGGGCATAGCGACCGTACGGCTGGTGGGGATAGGTGCGCTCGTTGATGTTGAGGACCGTTTCGCCCCAGCCGTTCAGCATGTGCCAGGTGTAGTACCGACCCTCGATCCTCGGGATCTCCAGCAGAACACAACTGTTGTGGTCGACGGCCACCCATGCCTCGGAGTAGACGACATCGAGGTTGGGGTTGACCCATGCCACGTCTCCTCGCTCGCGGTGCACCAGTCGGTTCCAGTCGAGTCCCTCCCGCTCGAAGTCGAGCCGCTGCTGGCGGAGCACCAGCAGACGGCCCATCACATAGCCGTAGGCTTCGCAGATTTCCTGGTCGGAGGGTTGACGTGGTGCGGTGTCGCCGCTCATCCGGTTGGTCCTCCCTGAGATGACGCATGGGGGTGCCCGGCCGTGGGGAACGCGTGTCCGTGGCAGTGGGGAATGGGCACGACTGTTGTGGTCCGGCGGGGTCAGCGGGCGGTGTAACCCCCGTCGACCAGGTGGTAGCTGCCCTGGACGAACGAGGCCCGGTCGGAGAGCAGAAAGCAGATGATCTCGGCAACCTCCTCCGATGTGCCCATGCGTCCTTCGGGATGCAGGGCGGCCAGTGCGGCCCGGCCTTCGGCGTTCACCCGTTGGAGCAGCGGGGTCTCGATGAAGCCAGGGCCCACCGCGTTGACCCGGATGCCTTGGGACGCGTACTCCAGGGCCGCGGTCTTGGTGAGCCCGATGACGCCGTGCTTGGCAGCGACATAGGCGCTCCCGCCCGAAGTAGCCACGGTTCCCATGACCGAGGCCACGTTCACCACGGCGCCCCCGCCCGCCGCGCTCATCACCGGCAGTTCGCAGCGCAGGGAGTGGAAGACCCCGTCGAGGTTGACGGCCATCACTCGACGCCAGTCGGCCAGGGGATAGTCGGCGAGAGGCGCGACAGCTCCGGAGATCCCGGCGTTGTTGACGGCCAGATGCAGCCCGCCCAGGCGCTCAACGGTGGCCTCGACGGCCTCCCGTACGGACTCGGGATCGGCCACGTCCACGGCGAGGCCTATGGCGGTGCCGCCGTTGGCGGTCAATTGCCCGGCGACGTTCTTGGCGGCTACCGCGTCGACATCGGCGACCGCGACGGCGGCCCCCCGCGCGGCGAGGAGTGCGCAGACCGCGAGGCCGATACCGGATGCGCCACCCGTGACGAAGGCCGTACGGCCGTCGAACTCGCGTGGGGCGTTTGATGGGGAAGTGGGCATGACGGTGTTCCTCTCCTCGTACGTGCGGCGGGAGCCTGCGGTACCACCCCGCCGATGTTCAGTGCGCCGCACTCTGCGGCAACGGAAGCTCCGCCATCCGGGCCCGGAGGTCGGTGTAGATCCGGCGGTAGCGGCTGACCGCCGCGTCCCGCTCCCAGCTCTCCAGATGGGCGAGCACCTGATGGCAGCCCTGAAGCCAGATGGTCCACACGGGGCCGTCGGTGACGGTCGCGAAGAGTCTGCGGGTCCGGTGGAAGACCAGGTCGACCTGATGCAGCAGTTCGCTGTTCCCACAGGCGCCGATCACGACATCGCCGAAAGCCAGGCCCGCCCGGCCCGCCGCGACCAGATTCCCCGCCGCGTAAGACGCGTCGAACTCCGCAAGGCGTTCGCGCAGTCGTACGAAGTGGGTGTCATCCAGACGTCCAACGCCCCAGGCGAACCCCGCGCAGCTCAGCAACTCCACCACGTCGACCAGTTCCAGCGCGGACTCACGGGTCAGAACGACGACGGTCCGCTTGCGGTTGGGCTGTATGTCGACGAGACGTTCAAGCCCGAGCTGGGCGATCGCCTCCCGTACGGGGGTGATGCTCACCCCGAGACGCCCGGCGATCTCCGCGTCCCTGACCGGTGCTCCCGGTGAGAGTTCACCGCTGATGATCTCCTGGCGCAACTGCTCCAGCACCGCTTCACGGCGGGTCGCGGGTACGGCGAATTCCGTCATTGCTGCTGCTCCTCTTGTCGTGTCCGCTCCGGCGCCTGGCTGGTGGAGAGGACGAACCCTTCGTACCCCGTGGCGGCCACGGCGTCGCAGCGCCTGCGGTACGCACCGAGCCCTCCGGCGTACGGCATGAACACACGCGCCTTACCAGGCACATTCGCGCCGAGATACCAGGAGTCGGCCTCGGAGTAGAGCATCGCACCGCTCACTTCATTGACATGGCCGACCCAGTCGGCCTCGGCGTCCTCCAGCGCCTCGATCGCGACGGCACCGCTCTGGCGCACATGGTCGACGCAGTCTGCGATCCACTCCACATGCTGTTCGATGGCGGCCACCATATTGGTGAGCACGGACGGACTGCCGGGACCGGCGACAAGGAAGAGGTTCGGGAAGCCCGCGCTCTGGAGTCCGAGGTAGGTGACGGGTCCGCCAGCCCATTTGTCGCGTAGGGCGAGCCCGCCGCGGCCACGGATGTCTATCGCGTTGAGGGTGCCGGTCATCGCGTCGAAGCCGGTGGCGAAGACCAGTGCGTCGACCGGGTACTCGGCGCCAGCGGTCACCACACCGCGCGCGTTGATCCGGGTGATGGGCGCCCTGCGGATGTCGACGAGACGGACGTTGTCCCGGTTGTAGGTGGCGTAGTAGCCGGTGTCGAGGGCCGGCCGCTTGGTGCCGAAGGGATGGCCGGTGGGGCACAGCAGATCGGCGGTCGCTGGGTCGGAGACGGTCTCGCGAATCTTCTCGCGGACGAACTCGGCAACGGTCCTGTTGGCATCGGGGTCGGTGAGGATATCGGTGTAGGTGGACACAAGACCGTGGAGCAGGCCCTTCTCCCACTGCTCGGTGTACCGCGCCCGGCGTTCCTCCTCGCTCGCCGCTAGCGCGCCGCCGGTCGGCCGGGACAGTCCGGGGAGCCCGACGGGTGAGTTGCGCGCCTCAGCCCGCAGACGAGGGTAGTGGTGCTTCACCGCGTCTCGTTCGGCCGGGTCGAGGGGCCTGTTGCGGGCGGGCAGACTGTAGTTCGGGGTGCGCTGGAAGACGGTGAGTTCGGCGGCCTGCTCGGCGATAAGGGGGATCGACTGGATGCCGGAGGAGCCGGTGCCGATCACACCGACCCGCTGACCGGTGAAGTCCACCCCCTCGTGGGGCCATTGTGCGGTGTGGTACCTGGGCCCCTCGAAGGCCTCCAAGCCTTCGATGTCGGGTACGCGGGACGAGGACAGACAGCCGGTGGCCATCACGCAGTAGCGGGCTTCATAGCTGTCGCCGCGGTCGGTCGAGACCGACCATCGGGCCGTGACCTCGTCGTACGAGGCCGCCACGACGCGGGTCGACAGACGGATATCACGGCGCAGTTCAAAGCGGTCGGCTACATGGCCGAGGTAGCGCAGGATCTCCGGCTGGGCCGGGTAGCGCTCCTGCCACTCCCACTCCTGCTCCAGCTCGGTGGAGAAGGAGTACGAGTAGTGCATGGCCTCCACGTCCACCCGGGCACCTGGGTAGCGGTTCCAGTACCAGGTGCCTCCCACCCCGTCCCCCGCTTCCAGGACCACGGCTCTCAGACCCAGGCCGCGGAGCTTGTGCAGCATGTACAGACCGGCGAAACCCGCTCCGACGATGACGGCGTCGAGTGCCGCGGAGTCGGTCTCGGGAGCGACGGAGCGGCGGTGTTGCGACATGACGTCCCTTCGTTGACTGTGCGCCAGGGCCGGCGAAGAGCGAGATCCTCCGGCGACAAGTTGCGTGCGGACCGTGGGGATCGGCGTACCCGGGCGATCGATGGAACGGGGCGGCCGCTCGCCGACCCACCGCCGCCGGGCCGACGGTGCAGGGCGTGGAGCCTCTTTCCCCACGGTGTTGCGGTCGCCGGGTTCGGCGTTGTGGAATCCCACTCCCTCAGCTCTCGCTTTGAGCCAACTTAGAATGCATCATGCATCTAATCAAGAGAGCGCCTCGGAGAATCCGCGCCCCGAGAGGGAGACCACCATGTCCCGAAACCCCTTGTCAGCCATGTTCCACGGCCCCGAACGACCTCCTGAGGAGGCCGGGTTCTTCTGGCGCGGCGGCCCCTTCGAAGTCGCCGACCGCACCTGGCACACCTCACTGGGCTCGGGTGTCACAGCCTTTGAGACAAGCCAGGGGCTGGTCCTCATCGACACCGGCACCGAAGGGCTCGCCCCGAAAATGGCCAGTGGTCTGCGCGAGTTCACCCAGGCCCCGGTCCACACCGCCGTCTACACCCACGGCCACCTCGATCACGCCTACGGACTGCCCGCGTTCCTCCTGCCCGGCCAGAGCGCCCCGCGGGTCATCGCGCACTCCGCACTGCCCGCCCGCTCCGCCCGCTACAGCCGCACAAGTGGCTACAACGAGGCGATCAACGCCCGCCAGGTCTCCGGCGATGTGACCAAGAGGCGCCTTCGGTTCACACCTCCCCCCATCCCTCCTGACACGTTGTACGACGACTCCACATCGATCGAAGTCGGGGAACTCACCTTCGAACTGCGCCACGCACGGGGCGAAACCGACGACCACACCTGGGTGTGGAACCCGGAGCACCGGGTGCTGTGCCCCGGGGACCTGGTCATCTGGGCCGTGCCCAACGCGGGCAACCCGCAGAAGGTGCAGCGCTACGCCTGGGAATGGTCCGACGCGCTACGCGCCATGGCCGCACTGAATCCCCGAACCCTGTGTCCGGGACACGGCGCCCCGCTCGTGGACGAGCCGGAGACCATCCAACGGCTGCTCCTGGAAACAGCCGACTACCTCGATTCCATCGTTGACCAGACGCTCGCCGCCCTCAACGACGGAGCCCCACCGCACACCGACATCGTTGAACGCGTCACTCTTCCCTCCAGTGACTCGCCCTGGCTCCGCCCGATCTACGACGAGGCCGAGTTCATCGTCCGCAACGTCATCCGCTACTACGGCGGTTGGTACTCGGGCCGACCCAGCGAGCTGAAGCCCGCACCCCGCCGGGAGGTCGCTGCGGTGGTCAGTGAACTCGCCGGCGGGGTGGACATACTCCTCGCCCGCGCCGCCCTGGCCGTGGAGGCGGGCGACCTGAGGCTGGCCTGCCATCTCGCCGACTGGGCGGTCGAGTCCGAACCGACGGACGAGCGGGTGAGGACCGGGGCGGCCGCGGTCTACGAGGCGAGAGCCGAGGCGGAGGAGAGCCTGATGGCCATCAACATCTACCGCTCCGCCGCCCACTACGCCCGTGCGGGCCGCCCCTTCCGCTGACCACGGGAGACCGGGCCACCCCGCACCGAGGGTTCCGGTGCGGGGTGGCGGCATCGGACGCCGCCTCACCGGGCGGTGGTTCGGGGGCTCACGGTTTCACCGAAGCCTTGTCGAGGGATTTGATCGCCTGCTCATAGAACGGCACATCGACCACCTTGTCGTACGGCAGCGGACGCTTCAGGTCTAGGGAGCCCTGATCAATGAACATGGCCTGCATTCCGTTGAGCTTGTCCTTGTCGACAAGGAGAGTGCTGTCGAAGACGTTCTCGGGCACCGCCTCCATGAACTGGCGGGGGAATTTGCCCAGTTCGACGAAGCGATCCATCACCTCGGGGCGCTTGCTGTAACCGGGGGCCAGTTCCTTGCGGGCAGCCTCGATATGGGCCTTCAGGAACGCGCACCCGACCTCGGGCTTCTTCTTCAGGAGGTTGGGCCCCATGATGAGGCCGCCGGTCTGCACCCGGATCAGGGAACCCAGGGTGTCGATTCCCTGGGCGAGACCGCTCTTCTCCACCGAGTTGTTGAACGGCGCGCTCACCATGGCCGCGTCAATGCTCTTCGTCTGGAAGGCGGTCAGCATGTCCGGGGGCGCGAGCGAGACGGTCTTCACATCCTTCAGCTTGAGCCCGCCCTTCTCCAACATCAGACCGCTCATGTAGAAGGCGGCGGAGCCGGGTCCTCCCGGCAGCCCGAACCGCAGTCCCTTGAGATCGGAGATCTCGGAGACTGTGCCGTTCTTCAGCAGATCCGACCGCACGAACAGCGTGTTGCGCTTGTCCTCCTTGAGCAGGCCCGACGCCGAGACGACACGGACATCCACGCCCTGGTCGATGGCGCTGAAGACATTCGCGGGAAATCCGACCATCGCCGCGTCGAGCTGGCCCCGGCCGACGAGGGCGATCACATCCTGGCCGGAAGCGAATGTGGACGCCTTCACCTCAAGTTTCGCCGCCTTGTAGTAACCACCGCCCTCCGCCTGGAAGGAAGTGCCGTACGCGGGGGCCGGGGCGGATCCGAACGTCACCTTCTCGGTCTTGGCGAGCGGCTTGCAGAAGTCACCGGCACGGGCCTGACCGTCGTCCTCTTCTGCGGCTCCCCCGCACGCGGTCATCCCCAGCAGGAGCATGGCAAGACCCACGGCCGATACGGCTCGGCTTCTGTTCATCGGACTGTTCCCTTCACAAGGGCGTGCGGAAGCGCACGGCGACAACTCGAAGGCGGTGCATGGGTGGTAGTGAACGCGCCAAGGAACGGGCGCCACATCGGAGACAGGTTCGGTACGTCCCAGGGGCAGCCAGCCCCATGAGCACGCTCTGGGGAAGCGGTCACGGGAAGACCTGCCTGGCACGCTTTCGCACTCGTACAACGGAGTGTTCAAAGCCCATGGGGGGGTGAGCCGGATGGCGGTCCTCGCGGGCCACCCCGCCTCGATGGCTACTCCCAATCCGTCATATAACGCGCACTTTCGGCGTTCGGCCCGAACATACTGACCGCACGGACGGTTGTAAATGCATTCTGCATGATTGATTGACCGTCCGTACGGTAATCTCGCAACCGGGGGCCGCGGCAGGAAATCGGGCACGCAGCGAGGTCGTCGACCAGGCATATGGAGGCACGCCGGACCGCATCCCCTGGGCATGGCGGCGGTCGCTCGCGATGGGCCTTGCACTCCAGCCACTGAAGGTCACCCTCAGTATCTGTCCATGACAATCCACTACCCGACCGGTCCGAGGAACTTCGGCGCACAGCTCGTCGGCGGCCGTCGCCATCGGGCACGGCGCACTGTCATCACCCCTCTGCGGAGCGCGCACTCAGCCCGCGACATCCGCAAGTCCAGGACCTCTGATGGTCAGACCCCATCGGCCGAGTAGGCTCGGTCGTGGGTGCTATCGGGGGCTCCATACAGCACCGCGCAACCGACTGACCTGGGAATTCCAGGAAGCAGGGAGAACCACTATGAAGGCACTGCAGTACCGGACGATCGGCTCCCCTCCGGAAGTCGTCGACATCCCCACCCCCGAACCAGGCCCCGGCCAGATCCTCCTCAAGGTCACCGCGGCTGGTGTGTGCCACTCCGATATCGCGGTGATGTCGATGTCCGCCGAGCGGCTGCCGTTCCCACTGCCGCTCACTCTCGGTCATGAGGGAGCGGGCATCGTCGCCGGGCTCGGCGACGGTGTGACCGGTGTGACGGTCGGGGACGCCGTTGTGGTGTACGGGCCTTGGGGCTGCGGAGTCTGCCCGGCCTGTGCGTCTGGCCGGGAGAACTACTGCCCCCATGCGCGCACCCTCGGTATCCACCCGCCGGGCCTCGGTTCCCCGGGCGCGATGGCGGAGTACCTGGTGGTCGACGACGTACGGCATCTGGTGCCGATCGGCGACCTGGACCCCGTAGCCGCCGTCCCCCTGACCGACGCCGGACTGACCCCGTATCACGCGATCCGACGCGCACTGCCCAAGCTGGTACCCGGCTCCACCGCCGTCGTCATCGGCACCGGAGGCCTGGGCCACCTCGCCATCCAACTCCTCAGGAACCTCACACCGGCCCGGATCGTCGCCCTCGACGTCTCCGAGGACAAACTGCAACTGGCCCGCAGCGTCGGCGCACACGAGGCACTGCTGTCCGACGAGAACGCCGCCACGCGCGTACGGGAACTCACCGGCGGGCTCGGCGCACGGGCGGTCCTCGACTTCGTGGGCATCGACATCACCGGGCGAATGGCCGTCGCCATGGCCGGCCTGGACTCGGATGTCCAACTCGTCGGCCTCGGCGGCGGCGCCATCCCGGTGGGCTTCGCCCAGGTCCCCTACGGCATGTCCGTCACCGCGCCCTACTGGGGCAGCCGCACGGAGCTGGCCGATGTCATCGCCCTCGCCCAGGCGGATGTGCTCTCCGTGCGCACCGAGACATACAGCCTCGACGAGGCACCACTCGCCTATGAACGCCTGCACGACGGGAAGATCTCCGGCCGCGCCGTCATCCTCCCCAACGCCTGATCCACCACCAGCGTCCTGTTGCGGCAGCCCGGCAGCTGCCGCGACAGGACGTATCCCTGGTCAGGGGCCACAGCCGACTCCCGCTCGGACGGCAGACGACGACGGCGGGCTGACCGGTCGGAAGGCGCGCTGACGCTCCAGAGCCTTCGCTGCGGTTCGCATCCCGTGTTGACCGCGCTTGTGTTGGACCCGAGCAGGGCGCAGGCGACCTGGGGCCATTTCTCGCGTGAGTTCGCCGCCTTGCTGGTGGCTCGCGTCGAACAGTGCGGTTGGGCCCATGGGCGGCGCGTTCCACTGTGTGTCGACAGACGAGTCGAAACTGTGGGTAAGGGAGTTGACACGCCCCGGAGTCGTTTAGGCTGCTGCGTCGGGTACCTGCGGCGGAGAGGTCGACGTGCGGATCGTCATCAGCTGTTCCCATGGCGCGGCGGAGGAGGAGCTTCGTTCGCTGTACGCATGGTTACTGGCAGTACCGCCCGCGCGTCGGCATGCGGGGCTCGCGCTCGGCGCGTCACAGCCGCCCGAGCTTCACCATCAGGGTGAGCTGGTCGACATCCTGTCGCTGGTGCTGGGTTCGGGCTTCAGCGCGGGGTCCTTCTCCCTGGCCCTGGCCACATGGCGTGCCACCCGGCCGCAGGAGCCAGTCATCAGGGTGGAGCGGCCCGACGGGGTGGGGATCACCCTGACGAATGTCACCCCCGGTGAGGCGGAACGGCTGGTGCGGCTACTTGGCGGCGAGAGCGCGCCGGACAGCGAATCGGAGCCTTCGGGGTGAGCTCTGGCCGTCTGCCTGATCCGGCGGCCTCCCGGGTCGTGCTGATCGGGGTGAGCGACTTCGTCTCCACCGCTGGACGCGCCCCGCATGCCCTGCCCGCGGTCCGTAACAACTTGCGCGCCTTGGAGGGTCTGTTCGGCGATCGGCTCTGGAGTGAAGGGGCCGTCCACTGCACGAGGGTGGAGAACCCCGCCTTTCCGGTCGATCTCGTCAAAGCCGTGCGTTGTGCCGTCGCGGCGGCGACGGACACATTGGTGATCTACTACGCGGGTCACGGCCTCATCGACTCCCAGGGCGAGTTGCACCTGGCGGTGGGACACAGTGATGCGGGGTTCGTGCGAGACACCGCCGTCGAGTACAAACGGATCGGCGAGGAGCTGCGGGCATCCCGCGCCACGCGGCGGATCGTCGTGCTCGACTGCTGCTTTGCGGCGCGGGCCTTCGGAGCGCAGTCGGCCGAGCCGGACTTCGCGATGGACGGCACCTATGTGCTCGCCGCCGCCGGAGAGACCGTGATGGCGGTATCGCCGCCCGGCGGCGAATTCACCGCGTTCACCGGTGCTCTGGTCGATGTCCTGCGCACCGGCGTTCCTGGCGGGCCCGAGTACCTCAGCTTGGACGCCCTCTTCGTGGAGCTCACCTGTGAACTGGCGGAGCGCGAGGGGCCAGCGCCCCAGCGGCAGTGCCAGAACCGGGTGGGAGCGACCCCCTTCGCCCGGAACGCGGCGGTAGGTACTTCGGCCACCGCGTCCGATACGCGTCCAGCCCCTCCCGCACCTGGCAGACACCAGAAGGCGGCCGGCCCCCGGAACCGTAGACGACGGATGCTCCTGGCTGCCGCCGGGGCCAGCGCCGTGGGCGCTCTGGTGTATTGGCAGCTGCCGCTCGACACGTCCGCGCGGGAGAAACCGCCTGTGTCCGCGAAACCCGCGGTGCCGTCGTCGGCACCGAGCGCGTCCCAGTCGACTCCGGCCGAAAGCACACCGCCATCGGGTGCGGAGAGCCTGAGGGTGAAGCTGTTCAAAGACGGGCGGACGGCCAACGGAAACGTGGGCATCGATGTGACCAGCCTCGTCGGGAACGTACGCCGCAACGGTGTCAACGACGCCTTCGGCGGCGGTGAGGGCGAGACCGGCGGGGGCGCTGCCGTCCAGGCTGAGGAGCTCCCCGGCGGCAGCACCAGCGGTCTGGTCGACTTCCACGTAGAGACTCCCTGGGGCAACTGCACAGCCGAAGGAGTGGCCATCGGGCGCTCCACCGTGGTGACCGCACGTTCCGGCCCCTGGGTACGAATCACCGTCACCGCGGTCGAAAACGGCTCACGAGCCGACGCCGCAGTAGTCACCTTCCGGGTCACCCAGGGACGGGACAAGGCACCCGAGGGCAATGAGACCTGCGCCTGAGTACCTGACGCTGTGCGGAATCCGGGCATGCGGAGTCGTCGGCGTGGCCGCAGCCGTCGAGACCGCCGCCGCAGCCGGGACTGGTGGGCACTGAGGCCGTCGCAGACCGGCATCAGGACATCCTCGGCGCCGTGGTTCTTCAGCTCGGTCAGGACGCGGAGTCAGTGCTTGGCGCCTTCGCCGCCCTCGCCGCCCTCGCCGCAGGACCGCAGGACCGCAGGACCGCAGGACCGCAGGACCGCAGGTCGAGAGTGTCGCGGTGGGGCCTTCGGCGGTGACCGCGAGGGCCCTGCTCAGCCTTCCGGGCAAGCCGATGCCCCTGGTACGGGTCAGTCCTCCGGGTCGGCGACCGGCATGGCTTCCCGCAGGTCCGCGTCTAGTTCCCGGGCTGCGGCGGCCAGACTGTCAGGCGGGGAGCCGTCCACGACCGCGGCGAGATGGCTGGCATAGGTTTGCGTGAAAGCGCCGTAGTACGGAGTGCGAGGGCGGGACACCGCGTGTTTGAGGGCCTCTTGGAGGACACCGCTCGCGTAGGCGGGTCGACCGTCCTCGTCGCGGGGCATGGTCTGGGCGGGTTCGCCCGAGGGCGAGGCGCCGGGGGAGGCCATGCCGGGGGTGTCGACATAGGTGCAGGTGACGTCGGGATCGTTGTAGGCGGAGCGGCGGGTAGCGGCGAAGCCCGCGTCGAGCAGGCAGCGTTCTCCTGAACGGCTGGTCAAGAAGGAGATCAGTGTGCGGGCCTTGTCGGCAGCCCTTCCACCGACGGTACCGGCCAGCGCGAGATTCTGGCCGCCCAGAACGGCCTTGCCGGGCAGGGGCATCACACCGACGTCGGCGCCGCGCAGATCGGCGACATCGCGGTAGATGGAGGGCCAGTGCCGCAGGAAGGACGTGCGGCCGACCATGAAGTCGGCGAGCGAGGCCTGCTCGCTCGACTCGGAGGCCGCGGGCAGAGTGTGTCCGCGGTGGGTGCGCCGAGCGAGTTCCTCCAGACCGTCCTCCAACAGGTCGGCGTTGCCCGAGTAGCGCCCTTCGGCATCGGTGATCGCCGGGGCGGATCGGGTGGTGGCGAGTGCCTCGACGCCGTTGACGGTGAGCCCTTCGTACCTCGCCAGTTGGCTGGTCCAGCCGGACTCGACGCTCCCGAGCACACTCTCGTCGGGGGCCCGAAGGGCGGCCCTCTCTATGGCGTCGGCGTAGTCGATCAGGTTCTTCCAGGTGAAGCTGGTGTCGGCGGGGTCGACGAGACGTGCCGCGACGAGGTGGTCCTTGCGGTAGTACAACAGACCGACGTCGGTGTTGAAGGGGACGGAGTAGACGGTGTCGTTCCAGCGGGCAGTGGCGGCGACGGCGGGGAAAAGATCCTTCTCGTCGAGCATCGACGCGTCGAGCCGCTGGATCAGACCGCCTTCAGCGAACTCGGGGATCCAGGTGATGTCGAGGTTGACCACGTCGTACGAGGCGCTCCCGGACTGCAACGCGCCCAGGAGCTGGCTGCGTTGCTGGTCGGCGGAGCCCGGCAGCTCGACGAGCCGGGCTCTGTAGGGTGAGCCCGCCTTCTTCTCCCGCGCGTTCCACTCCCGGACCAGTTGGTGCCGGATGCCGCCCTGGCCGGTCACGTCGAGTCCGCTGACCACCACGATCTCGGTGTCGCTGCCCAAAGCGTTGGGGCTCGCCGCGGGGCGGGACGGGTCGCTTCCGGTGCAGGCCGTGACAGCGAGCAGCAGACCGAGCGTGGCGGCCGCGGCGCGAACCCTTCCTGGTCGGCGGAGCCAGGACGAGGAGGTGGTCACGGCGATCACTGTTCCTCGCCCATACCCACCCACGCCACCTCGGTGGCAAGATCTTTCATGAGCGTGCCTGGCGCGTCCGGATCCAGACAGCGGCCCCCGGCGGCGTCCGTGACACGGCGGTCAGGGGTGCCGTCGGCACAGGCGCCCCTGGCGAAGACCGCTATCACGACGGGTATGCCCTGCTCACGTGTCTCGTCGGTGAGGTCATCGAGCTGCTGCTGCCAGCCGGGACGGCGGCCGTCCTCGTCGTCGGTCAGGAAGACAATCAGCTGCGGCCGGTCGTCGTCCTGCCCATAGGTTGCCATCGTGTCGACAGCTCGGCCGAGGGCCCGGTAGGGATCGGCCTCCAGTCCCCGGCGCAGCTGGGCCTTGGCGTCAAGGGCCTTCCGTGCGGCCTCGGGGCGATGGCTGCCCATCGACAGGACGGTGCTGTAGGGGCGCTGCGCACCGTCCTTCGATGCCACGCTCCAGACTTCGTACTCATCCTTCACACCGAGCCCCTTGAAGGAGGCGCGGAGCAGTCCGAGCGCGCCACCGTCACCCTCCCAGTGGGAGGACATCGAAAGGGAGGTGTCGACCAGGAACAGAACCCGGCCGGGGCCAGTGGCCTTGCGGTACTCGGCCAGGACCGCGTCCAGCCCTGCGGCGCTCGCGCGGTCGATCCCGCCCGATTCGAAACCGAGCCGGGTGAACTGGTCGCGGCCCTCGGGGCCGGTGAGCCATAACTTGAACTCCTTCAGGATCTTCTGGCGCGTGGTGGTGAACGGATTGTCGGCACGAGTCCATTGCACCTGCACGAAGACCGGATCGAGGCCGGGCATGCCGTTCGGCTCCACGGCGATCCTGTGCACTGTCTCCGGGCGGCCGCAATCGACGCCCTTCTTGAGCCGGAACGCGGGTACCAGCGCGGAGGCGCCTCCCGACGTGCTCTGCGGTAGCTCGCACAGGAGCTTCTCACCGGTGGTCGCGGGCGGGCGCTGTCCATCGCTGATGCGGCGTTCGGCGCGCTTGCGTTCCTCCACGCTGTCGAGTCCCGTGTACAGGCCCTGGGTGGCCAGGAGCCCGGTGGCCGCTGCCTCGGGATCGGTGCGCCGGACCACGGAGTCGGCTTCGACGCCGTGCAGCACCGTGAGCAGTTCACCGAGGGTCCGGCCGGAGGGCCCGGCGGACAGGCCGGCCTTCGTCGCGACGGCCTCGGGGACGGCGAGGACGATCGGGGACACCGGCAGCGCGACCGGGCGGTCCGACAGTTCCGCGGGGCTGGCCCCGCCATCGACCGGCTCAGCGCGCCGTGGCTCGGCGGAGGTGGCCGGGATCCACACATCAGGCTGGGGGCCGATGTCCCGGCCAGGGTCCGCCTCCTCCGTGGGGTCCTGCCAGGCGGCGGCGTCCTTCCGGAATGCCTGCACCACTTGGTCGGCTGGCGCGCTGTACACGGTGACGCCCCCGAGCAGGCATCCGTCAGCGTCCTTGTTGGCCGGGGTTCCCTCGAAGGTGTCGGCGGCCGCCCGTACGGTCTCCTCCAGCTCCGGGTCGGTGAGCAGGCGTATCTCCTGGGCTGGGACGCAGGAGAAGGGTTGGTCAGCGATCGCCCGGTACAAGGCGTACGATCCCCCGCCGAGCCCCGCGAGGACGACGGCGACGACGATGAGGTGGGCACGTAGCCAGACGAAAACGCCGCGCAGCCGGTCGGCGGAAGCACGGCGCAGAGGACTCAGCCGTTCCCGCAGACCACGTTCGGGCACGGACGCCGTCGGTTCGAGCCGCGCCGCGGCCACCGGGTCTCCCGCGACGTGCACGGTCTCCCGCGCGCTGCCCTCGTACGTCGTCCACTTCTGCTCGGCCGCGATCCCCGCGATGCGCTGGGCCAGGTCGCGCGTGTCACGGTGTCCGGCCGAGAGCAGGGCCGCCAGCTCACGGGTGTACGGCGTGGGAGTCCCGCTCGTGCCCGCGTCCACCCGCCGGTTGGACTGGACGCCGAGCAGCAGGGTGAACTTCCGTCGGCGCGCGTCGGGCAGCCGGGCGAGCAGGGCTTCGGCGGTTCCGGCGTAACAGCAGTCGAGGACGACGACGACACGCTGCGCGCGACTACGTCCGAGCCGCTCCAGGACCCGGGACAGCCGGATCGAGTTGGCGTAGTCGATCGAGTCCTCGCCACGCACCGCGTGGCCACGGTACAGCGGAAGCCACAGCTCCTCGCCCCGTAGATGTGGCATCGCGTGCCCGCAGTAGTAGAACAGGAGCAGGCCGCGTGCGAGGTTGGCCGCGGCCTTGAGCTCGGCCAGGACCTGTTCCTCGGAGTGAGTGTGGTCGCAGACGCGCAGCGCAGCGTCTGGGAAGAGATCGATTCCCTGGAAGGCGGACTTCATCAGCTCTACGTTGGTGCGGGCTGCCGGAATGTCACCGGGAAGTCCGAAGTTCTGGTTCTTCGCGAGATGGTATTCGTACCTGGACACGCCGATCAGCAGGGCCTGGTCGGGCATCTCCCCTCTGCCAGACACCGGATCAGCTCCTCACATCGCTCCGATGTCGGCCGGGCGCTCACTCATCGTCGCGCTCCCGCGTGACGTCGGGCGCCTCTTCGGGACCGTCGCCGCGCTGAGCGCGGCGCGTGGTCCACCAGGACCGCACCGATGCCTCGGCCTCCTCCAGCAGGCGGTTCGCGGTGTAGGCCACCGCGGGCCCCACTATCAGCGTGATGAGGAGGTCTTCCAGGGGCCCCATGGGCGTCCGGGAATCTCCGGCGTCGGGCTGCCGCGCCTGTGAATCGAACCGGAGGGCATTCTGATCGATCAGCTCGCGGAACACCCGCTCCCGCTTGATCCAGAGGGTGAGTTCCTCGACATCGGCGGGTGTCGCCGCCTCCGGATGCATCGCCACCCGCAGGGTGAGGGGCCGGGAATCGTCCTTCGAGTTCATAAGTCCCCATAGTGGCACGCGAGTTCATCGCGGTGCAGGACGAGTCGGCAACAGGTGCCGGGTTCTGTCGGCTTACCGGCGGAAGCTTCGGTGAGGGCTTCGGGCGCCGGGGTGGAGGGCAGGCCCGGTCGCGACATCCCCGACCGCTTCCCGCCCTCAAGGTCATCGTCGGCAGCCCGTAGTCGGACGAGCCCGCTGTTCAAGCGTGCGAGTCCGGCTCCCGCGATCGAACTCACCAGACCAAACGCTGCCACCCCCCGAGGCCGACCGGGACGGACGAGTGCGCCTGCCCGAGCCGGACCTGAGGGTGCGAGCTGTTCGCACCGCGTACCGAGACGAAGTCGGGCTCCGGCAGGGCACGCTCCTGGAAGGCGTCGAAGACTCCACTCATCGGACTCCGAGATGATCAATTCGTAGGGGTCGGGACGCTATGGCGGCTGTCGGCTCATCAACTCAGCAACCGAGCCGGGACGCGGACGACATGTACGAGTGGTACGACAGCGCTTCCGACGGAATCGGCGAGGTGCTGACGCTGCTGGACGCGCCCGGCAACCTGCCGTTCACAGCGGCCTTCAACGTCTACCGCCAGGAGGCGGGGACCGGCGGCATGCTCATGTTCATGCCCGGCAGCACGGACGTCTCCTTCGTGCCCTCCGGCGACCCTCGGCGCGTCCCGGCCGTGCCGGAGTTCACCGACCTCGCCTGGTACCTGCACGCCCTCGTCCCCGCCCTCGTCACGGCAGGGCTCGAAGGGTACGAGGCCAGAGAGGTCCGCTACTGACAACGCCAGCACCGTCGCAGGCCCGGCGGGCCTACCGGGCCCGTCCCGCCGGTCGCCGACGAGGGGAGCGTTGTCACTCAGCGAGATGTGGGACAGACGCCCTCGTTGAGTGTCACGGTCGGCGCACCGGACCCGCCGCTGCGGGGTGTTGGCGGGCGGGACACTGGTGGGCATGAGGGTTGAGGTGGTCCCGGCCGCGGAGCGAGACAGGAACGTGCTGGGGAACCTGCTGCAGCTCTACCTGTATGACTTCTCTGAACTGCGGGATCTCGATGTCACTCCCCAGGGCAGGTTCGCCTACCGCTTCCTCGACCACTATTTCAGGGAAGACGACCGGGAGGCATGCCTCTTCAAGGTCAGCGAAGCGCTTGCGGGCTTCAGCATGACCCGGCAACTGGAAGACGGTTCACGGGAGATGAGCGAGTTCTTCGTACTCCGTCGTCATCGTCGCCATGGCCTGGGCAAGGCCGCCGCTCAACAAGTCCTGCGACGGCATCCTGGCCATTGGACGCTGTCCTTCGACCGTGCCAACCAAGCCGCAGCCCACTTCTGGCCCCCTCTTGTCTCCCACCTGGCCTCCGGCCCCGTGCACAGCCGCGAAACGACTCCGCCAGATGCCGCGTACGCCACGTCCTGCCTCCGGTTTCAGGTCGCTGAAGCTCCCTGACACCGACGTGGAGCACGCGGTCCGCAGCCGTCTGCGCCCGTGCCAGCGAGGCGGGCGCGGTGTCGTCGAGACCGGTTACCAGGACGAAGTGCCCCTGAGCGGCCCGGTACCGCCCGTGGGCGGCGAGGGTGCCGGTGACGCGCACGGTCCGGCGAGTACGACAGGGCCGTGCCGAGAGCGGCCACGGTTCACGGCCCTCCAGCGGTCGGCGGAGAACTGCTCGATCGGACCGCTCCACGAGGAGTCCGCGCCGGGGCCCGTCCTCTGGTCCCGTGCCATCGCGCCGCGGATCCAGGTGAGATCGGCGCCCGCGCCGGCGGGGAGCAGCGACCGGGTGGAGGCCCCGCGGGTAATCCGTTCGGCGGTTTCACCGGTGGACGAGCGTCCCTTATACCTGAAGGACCGCGACAGTTCGGAGGTCGGGCATGACCGCACCCGTTCCGGCGGCGAGCGTACGGCTCGTACGGCCGCAGGACATGCTGGTGATCGACTTCGAATTCCACAACCTCCGGCTCGATCCCGGCGCGGATCCCCCGCAGTTGCGCCGAATCGACCCGGCGCTCCCCCGTGTCGTAGTGGTCCGATTCGAGTCCCAGCACATCACCGAGCAGACCGTCTACGAGAACGAGCCGGACCGGCCCGCGCCGGGGGCGATCGCCGCCCGGGCGGTGGGGCCGAGCCGGATCGCCTTCGTCGTTCCGGAGACGGTGAAGACGATCCCGTACACCGAGACCGGACTGCTGCGTTGGTGGCAGTGGGTCATGCGGGTGGTGCCCGGCGCCGGGCGACCGGACGGCCACGAGACGGATCTGCTGGTCGTGGACTGGCTGCATCTGACGCCGGAGCAGTACGCGACCTGGGACCACGCCGAGACCCCGGTGGAGCACGACGGCCGGACCGAGCTCTGGCACACCCGGCTCGCCGCACGCGGACCCAGGGGCCGTCCCGATCCGCTGTCCGTGCCCACCGTCCGGGTGGTCGCCGCCGACGAACCGGCGAACCCCGAGGAGGCCCGGCTCTTCGGCGCGCTCAACCCCGAGGGGTTCGACTACCGCCAGCTCGTCACCCTCACCAATCCGCCCGAACCGGACGCCGCACCCGTGGACGCGGCGCTGCTCGCGCTGAGCGCCACCGGGGCCACCCTCGATCTGGACGGCCGGTGGGAGCCGACCACCACCCCGGGGCTGAACCTCAAGCACTGGGAGCACCACGCCTGGCAGGGCCGGGACAACAAGGTGATCCTGGAGCAGTACGGCTTCCTCGTCCCGTACGGCCATCGCGCCCTGCTGTTCACCGAGACCAAGCGGACGTTCGACGCCACGACCGGGGTCGCCTATCTCGAACAGCGGCGGTTCGTCCGGATCACCGAGCCGGTCAAGGAGTATCCGGGGGCGTACGGGGTGCCGTTCGGCGGCCGGTCGCTGCCCTTCAACCGGATCGTGGTCGAGGGGCCCGTACCGCCGGTTCTGCCGCTCAGTCCGGAACCGCTGCTGCCCGGCCGTCCGGAGCACGGGTTCTGGATCCAGTCACTGGACACCGGCGCCGATGTCGCGTTCGTGCTGCGGGGCACCGACCAGGCGGGCCGCGAGCAGCGGTTCACCGCGCCCCTGGGGTTCGTCCCGCACGACGTCGCGGTCCGGTATCCGGCGGCGGGCACGGTCCTGCGTGAACTGATCGACGCGTACGGCGGATTCGACCGGATCACCGGGGACGCCCCGGACCCCCGGCGGTCGGTGGATCTCGCCGGGCAGGAACTCGGCTATACCGCCGAGAGGGATCCGGGCACCGCGACCCACCCCACCCAGCGGATCCTCTGGGGCCTCCAGGGACCGCCGGGGCCGGTGGACCCCCGCCCCGACAGCCCCCTGTTCTTCCCCCGCATGCTGGCGGCGGAGGCACGGCTGTCCGCCGTGGACGCCTTCTTCGGCCCGGGCGACCCGGTCGTCCTCGGCTACGACGAGAGGTATCTGGAGAACGCGTTCGCCGGGAATCCGGGCGAGGTCTATGTCCGGGTCCGCGACTCGGTGGCGTCCCTCGGCTCCGGCGAGGACAAGCCGGTGGAGCGGCTCGTTCTCAACAGCAGCGGTATCGGCGGCATCTGGGCACCGAACTTCGACGTCGGCGGACTGTCGCGGGCCATCGGCGCGGTGGGCGGGAAGGTCGAGTCGATCGACCATCTGCGGGACGAGGGGGAGATCGCCGGGAAGGCCTACTTCAACGTCAGGGACCAGGCCAACCAGGCTGTGCTGTTCGGGGCCACGCTCCTGGCGAACGTCCTGCCGGACAACGCGGGGGGGCCGGGAGTTCGCCCCGAGGATCAAGAAGGAGACCCTCTACCCGAAGAGGCCCAGTACCGGGATCCCCAATACGGACAAGCAGCCTTCGGGTCACCGGATGACCATCGAGTTCACCACCCCGCTGGTCGACTTCGGACCGTTCCGGGCCCTCGTCGGCAACAACCGGGCCAAGCTCGATCTGAGGATCCTCAACGAGGTCAGCTACGCCGAGGGCACCAACACCAACACCATCTCCGGCAAGATCTCGCTCTTCGAGTTGAGGCTGCTGACGGCGACCCCGGGGCTCCAGTTCATCGGGGTGGTCTTCAAGGACTTCACGTTCAGCTTCGACCACGACGGCGGGCCGTCCTTCAAACCGGGCGTCGACGCGGTCCGCTTCTACGGCCCCCTCGCCTTCGTCGGCATCCTGGAGGACTACATCTCCGACGCCTTCAAGGGCGTCAGCATCCTCGGCCTCAAACTGAAGACCTATCTGGAGATCACGTACACCGAGGTACGGGTCGGCGTCACCTTCGGTCTTGAGGACATCAAGATGGGGCCCGTCCTCCGGGTCACCAACTGCGTCCTGTCCGCCGGGATCATCGTCCCCTTCGAACGGAAGCCGGTCAGGGCGGCCTTCGGGTTCGCCCGCGAGGACGAGAAGTTCAACATCACCGTCTACGGCTTCGGCGGCGGCGGCTTCCTCACGATCGAGGTGAGCGAGAAGCGCATGGAGAAGATCGAGGGCGCGCTGGAGGCCACATACACCCTCGCCTTCGACTTCGGCATCGTCGCCACCGGCCTCGCCAGGATCGCCATCGGCGTCTACTTCAAGCTGGAGCGGGGTGACGAGGACGACGAGAACTCCAAGGACGAGGTCGTGCTCCGCGGCTATGTCCGGGCCACCGGGCGGCTGAGCGTCCTCGGGCTGATCAGCATCACGGCCGAGTTCTACGCCGATCTCCAGTACCGGCAGCTGGGTAGCGAGTCCGCGGTGACCGCGCACGCCCGGCTGACCGTATCCATCGACATCCTCTTCTTCCATGTCTCCGTCGCCCTGGAGTTCTTCTACAACCTCCAGGGCAGCATCTCCGACGAATCGCTCACCGGGGGGCGGGGCGCCCGAGCCGTCGGCGCCGCCGACGAGCCCACCTCGTTCGGCGATCTGATGTCCCGCGAGGACTGGGAGCAGTACTGCGCCGCGTTCGCGGCCTGACGCCCCCGCTCCCGCCGTGCTCCCCCACCCCCCGCCGCTGCGCCACTCAGTCCGAGGAGACCACCCCATGGCAGCCTCACGCATCGTCTGGACCCCGGTACCGGCCGGGCGCGAAGGCGGCAGGCTCAAGCTGTCCGTCCTCGTCTCGCCGCGGCTCGCGGGAGCCGCGGCGACGCTCGCGGGCTATCCCGAGTGGCTGGAGTGGCCCGCCCAGCGGCCCCGCTACTCCCTGGTCTTCGGAGCCGGGCCCGCGGTCCCGGCCGTGCCCGCAGGCCCCGGGCCCCGGCTCGATCTGTGGCGGCAGCTCTTCCCCGGCACCACTCCCGTGGTCACCCGGGCCGTGGCCCTGGCCGCCGCGACCGTGCCGCCCATCCGCTCCTGGCCGCCCGTCAGCGCCCGTGACCTGGCCCGCTCCGAGCACGCCGCCGCCACGGCGTTCCACGCCACCGCGCCCCTCAGCGTCAACGGGATGGCCTCCCGCGGCCCCGGCCTGACGGACGGGGGCCGGAACGGGGGCGGGGACCAGGACCTCGTCACGGACATCCCCATCCCCCCGGCCCGGCTCGCCCGCGCCCGTACCCTCATCGCCGACGCGCTGGCCAGGGACGGCTACTTCCTCGGCGGCCGGCTGGAGGACCCCGACTCACCGTTCGAACCGTTCAGCTCCGCGCAGATCGACTTCCTTCTCGCCCACCAGTTCCACGACCGCAGGGCGGAGGACAACCCCTCACCCGGCGGCGGTGGTCTGACCGCCCATACCGCCCGGATCGCCGACGGCGACCCCGTCGACTTCCACGCCGCGCTCGGCGCCCTCGCCCAGTACCCGGCGCTCCAGCGGGCCCTGGGACTGGTCGTCGACCTCACCGTGGACGCCGGGGCGCCCGGGGTACCGGCCGCCGGGGACCCGGTGGCCGTCGCCCTGCGGGTGGAGTGGCCGCCGCTGGCCCCGACCGGCCCCTACGAGGCCGTCCTGCCCGCGGTGAACGCGACGCTGACCGCCACCCGCTTCACCGCGAAGCCCGCCGGGACCCTCGTCGGGAACGGGCTGCTCCGGCTGGACTCCGACCGGTTCGAGGTGGTGGAGATCGACGCGGACGGCACCGCGGACGCGCTCTCCGGCTTCGGCCGAAAACTCCTCGACCGCAACGACGGCTTCTCCGGAGCACCGGCCGTACCGCCCGACGCCGCCCTCCCGATCGCCGTCGAACCCGGCGGCGAGCCGGCCCCCCTGCCCAGCCACCGCGCCGACAGCATCGGTGTGGCGCAGCGCGGCCGGGCCCGGGACTTGCGCGACCGGTTGACCCGGGCCACGTCCCGGGCCGCGGCTTCGCCGTCGCTGCTCGCCGACGAACCGTTCGGCGCGGAGGAGTTGGAGTACGGCATCCGGGTCGACGTCTGGGACGACGTGACCCGGCGCTGGCACTCCCTGTGCCGCCGCGCCGGTACCTACGACTGCGGCGAACTCCGGTTCGAGGCCCGGGACGAGGGCACCGTCCATCTCGCGCACAGCACCGCCGTCGACGGCGATCCGACGATCTACCTCCATGAGTCGATCTTCGCCTGGGACGGCTACAGCCTCGCCGCGAGCCGCCCCGGCGGCATCACCCGTACCGTGAACGGGGAGGAGGTGACCATCGGCCCCGACACCGATCCCACCGGGCCCATCCGGCTCCGTACCTCCTTCCGCGCCCTCGGCCTGCCCAAGCTGCGGTACGGCCGCGGCTACCGCTTCCGGGCCCGTATGGTCGACGTCACCGGCAACGGACCCGGCCCGCACGACCCCGCCGCCGAGGACTTCTCCGCCGCCACCCCGCTCGTGCGCCATCTCCGCTTCGACCCCGTCGGCTCCCCCGATCTGCTGCCCGCCGCGCCGCGCACCCAAGGCGAGTCGCTCGCCCTCCTGGTGATCAGGGGCAACTACGACGACCCCGCCGAGGAGATCTGCGAGCGCCGGATCGTGCCCCGGCGGACCAGCCCGGCGGCGGCCGAGCGGCACGGGATGTACGACGTCGCGCCCACCCCCGTGAACCCCGGGGGCATGGACCGGCTCGCGTACGACGACATCGTGCGCCGCGATACGGCCGGTTTCACCGGCGGCGCCGAGGACCCCGGAGGCTGGGGCGACACCCCGTACTTCGAACTCGCCCCGCTGGAAGTGCCGTATCTGCCGGACGTCCTCGCCCGGGGCGCCGCCTTCCGGGGCCTGCCCGGGCTGCCGCCCGGCGAGGTCTTCCCCGTCGCCTTCGACGACCGGCTCTCCTGGCCGCGCCGCGCCCCGTTCAGCCTGCGTCTGGAGCACGGCACCGGCGCCCCCGGGTACGACACCGTCCGGCGGGTGCTCACGGTCCGACTGCCGCCGGGCCGGACCGCCGACATCGTCTGCTCCGCGCGGATCGACGAGGACGATCTGGACGCCCTCGGCATCTGGCAGTGGTTCCTCGACAGCGGTCTGACACCGCCGCCCGGCACCACCGTCGACGATCTGCGCCGACTGGCGGCGCAGGGACGGCTCTGGCAGCTCACGCCCACCCGGCCGCTGAAGCTGGTCCACGCCGTCCGGCAGCCCGTCGCGCCCGCGGTGTTCGGCAAACCGCTCGCCGTCCGGGTCCCCGGCGACACCTCGGCCCGGATCGTGGACGTCCTCACCCTCGACCGCGCCAGCACGGCCAAGGTCGACATCCGCGCCGAGTGGACCGAGCCGGGCGACGCCCCCGCCGACCCCGCGCCCGTCCTGCGCGCGGGCCGGTCCCATCTCACGACCCTCGCCACCGCTCCGACCGACCCCGACGGCGACCGGCTCAGGCTCGACGCCCGGCACGAGTTCCACGACACCCTGCACCGTACGGTCACCTACACCGCCGTGGCCTCCACCCGCTTCGGCGACTTCTTCACCGAGACCGCGCGGGCGGTCCTGACCGGGGTGGAGCCCTCGGTGATCGCGCCCCGCGAGATCGCCTCCGGCACGCTCACCGTCCTCGACCCCGCCGCCGGCCGGGAGTTCGCCGACACCGACTACGTCGCCGACCTGGCCGCCGGGACGATCCGCCGCTCGGGACCCGACTCGGCGATCCCCGACGGCGCCACCGTCGAAGCCGGTTTCGTGACCGGCCCCGTAACGCGGATCAACACCGAGACACAGCGCCCCGTCGTCGTCATCGTACGGTCGTCGGCCCGGCCGGCCCCGCCCGACATCGCCTATCTCGTCCCCACCTTCGGCTGGGAGCGGGCCCACGTCGACACCGGGACCACCAGCACCCGGCGCGGCAACGGGCTCCGGGTCTATCTGCGCCGCCCCTGGTACTCATCCGGCGACGGCGAGGAGCTCGGCGTCGTCCTCGCCGCGAACGGGGCGCCGCCGCCCGCCCTGCGCCCCTGGGTCACCCTCCGCGGCCAGGACCCGCTGTACGCCTCCGCGCCCACCGCCGCCGCGCCGGGTCCCGCCGAGTTCCCCCGCGCCACGCGGACGGCGACCGGACTGGTGCTCGCCGAATCGGGGACCGTACCGGATCTGCCGGGGGTCGCCGTGGCCGCGCACGCCGTCGGCTACGACGAGCGGTGCCGGATGTGGTACTGCGATCTCACCATGACACCGCAGCGCGCCTACCGCCCCTTCCTGCGGTTCGCGTTCGCCCGCTATCAGCGGCGGTCCCTCTCCGGCCTGGAGCTCTCCCCCGTGGCCCTCGCCCAGTTCGCCCAGCTCAACCCGGACCGCACCCTGTCCGTGGCCTTCGGCGCCGATGACCCGGCGCGGGCCACCGTCACCGTGTCAGGACCGACGTACGCCGGCGACCCGGCGCGCGGCGCTCGGCTCACCCTGCTGCTCCAGACCGCCGCCACCGGTCAGTCGGGCGCGCTGGGCTGGCGTACCGAGTCCGAGTCGCCGCTGCCACCGGTACCGGGCGGCGGCGGGCAGTGGAGCGCCGACGTCACCCTTCCCGCGCCGCCCGGAACCGCGCCTCTGCGGCTGCTGGTCGAGGAGCGAGAGGTGCTGCCGACGGCCGGGAGCCGTCTGGTGTACGCGGACGCCGTCGAGATCTGAACAGCCCCTGGCCGTACCACTCGAAGGACAGTGATGACCGCCTCCACCTCCAGCGGGACCTCTCCCGCCGCGCTGCCACCGGGCGGCTTCGGCAACGGCATCTTCCAGGCGTACGTCAACGGCCGTGAACGGCCCGGCGCCGGTGCGTTCACGCTCCTCACCGGCGAACAGAACCCGGCGGGGCCGGGCCGGGACGTGCTCTACGGCGGCGGTGTCCCCGGCACCAGCTTTCTGCGGGTCGCGGATCTGGGCACGGGACGGGTCTACGTCCAGGGCCAGTTGCTCACCCACGCCGACGAGGAGTCCCTCGACCCGTCGGTACGGTCCGTCCGGATCGACGGGGCCGAGTCGGTGACCCGGTGGTCGGTGCGCGACGCCTTCGACCTGGAGCAGCGGGTCCAAGTCAGCGGAACGACGACCGCGGACTCCCGGGTCGCCGTCACCACCAGGATCACGGACACCCGTACGGAACGGCACCGCTTCCTGGTCGAGTACCTCTGGGACACGGCGCTCGCCGGGGACGACGGCCCGGTGGCCCAGCTCGGCGCCGCCGGGTCGTCGTTCCGCCCCTTCGACCCCGTCTCGTCGACGGAACAGACCTTCGACCGCGCTACGGGCGATCTCGCCGTGGCCGACCAGTACGCCAACCCCGGCGCCCCCACGTTCGCCGTCGCGGTCTCCGCCACGGGCAACCCCGGCGCGGTCCCCGACCGGGTGCAGTTCGTCTGTCTGCCGGAGGCGGTCTTCGCCCCCGTCGGCGGCTATGTCACCGACCCGGAACGCGACATCAGCGGCCCCGCTTCGTCCTGCCGCGCCAGCACCGGAGCCGCCGACTCCGGTCTACTGCTCCTCTGGTCCCGGGATGCGGCCCAGGACGACACCACGGTCGCCGCGACCCTGCGGATGAGCCCGGCGACGCCGTACGCGAGCACGCTCCGCGCGGGCCCGGTCTCCCTCGGCCGGGCGACCGCCACCCTCACCGACACCGCGACAGGCCACCCGGTCCGCGGCCGTCTCCTCGTCTTCACCTCCGGCGGCCGGGAACGCTGCCGTGTGACCACGGACGCGGCAGGCCGCGCGGCCTGCGACGCGCTGCTCGGCGGACTGCTGGGCTACGACGTCGACTTCGCGGGCGACGCGATCTGGGCCGCGGCGCACGCCCACGGGGGGCTGCCGCAGGCGGAAGAGGCGTGAGAGTGGCCAAGTCAGCGGACTTGGGCGAGGCTTACCCGCCATGGAAGAGTTCACCTACATCGCTTCCGAGGGAACACCTCTACACGCCGTCGCTCTTGGCACCGCTGCCAGCACCATCGTCCTCCTGCACGGTGGCGGCCCTGACCACCGCAGCCTGCTGCCGCTCGCCGAGCGGCTGACCGCCCAGCACACGGTCGTACTGCCGGACGTACGCGGATACGGACGTTCCTGGTGCGCCGACCCGGCCCGCCACACCTGGGCCCAGTACACCGCCGACCTCATCGCCCTGCTCGACCACCTCGGCGAGGCCCGGGCGGTCGTCGGCGGCACCGGGCTGGGGTCGACGATCACTCTGCGCGCCGCCCTCGCCCACCCTGACCGGATCCGTGCGGGCATTCTGATCGGTGTCGAGGACATCGAGGACGACGACGCCAAGGAGAGGGAGACCGCGTTCTTGGACGACTTCGCCGAGCGGGTCACTTCCCAGGGCCTGGAGGCCGCTTGGGCCCCCGTCCTGAGCATGTTCCCGCCGATCATCGGTGCGGCGGTACGGGCTGCGATCCCCCGCTCCGACCCGCCCAGCATCGCCGCCGCCGCCTCCATCGGCCGTGACCGCGCCTTCCGGGATGTGACCGACCTGAGCGATCTACGCTCCCCGGTCCTCGTCATCCCCGGCACCGACGCACGCCACCCGACCGCCCTGGCCGAGCAGGTCGCCCGCACTCTTCCCCACGGCCGGCTGGCCCCGGTAGCCGTCTCCGAAAGCCTGCACACCACGGAGGACCTCGCCAGGGTGGTGGCCCCGCCCATCCAAGACTTCCTCAGCGCAACAGACACCTGACCAACCCCCACAACCCGGGCCGCTCTCCGATTCACCCTCTACGGCACGGGGTCGGATCAACGGGACACGACTGCGTCATATCGAGGACCCCGCTCAGAACGGTGCGCGGAACCGGTCGCGGCTGACCTGGCTCGCGCACCGTGGAGTGGCACCCCTGACGACGATCGCGCTCAACTCTCGTGCGGCAAACGGTGGCGGTGGGCGGGACGTGGTCGAGCCGAGCCGCGGATGGCGGCTATGCCGGGGCGGCTGGGCCTGGCGGCCATACGGCCTCCCGCCAGAAGCGGGGCCGGGAACCGTGGGTCCCGTGGGAGCTCGGGCGAGAGGTCCGCGGGTTGCCGACCGGGCGGCCGGTGGTCAGCGGGTTGTGGTCAAGCCCATGAGGGGCCGCGCGCTCACTCAGCTGGGCTCCGACCTACCGCTGTCACGCCAACTCGGCCTCTGGCAGCGGGACTTCGCGCACAACCCCGCGCAGGGTGTGATGGTGCCGGATCGGCGGGTTGTTTGCTGATCCCGCCCCCCGAGGAGATCGGGAACGGCTACGGTTCAAACCGATATCGGCCAACGTAGCTTTAGTCATGCCCGTTTGGCGTCGTCCGTCCGGGTGTCAAGGTCTCATCAGAGAGGTACCGACGTGCCGCAGGAACCATGGGCTGAGCTGGGGGAGACCATCAGCGCGATTCGAGCCGAGTTGCAGAGCGCCTTGGAAGCGGGCAGGGAGGAGCCCCTGAAGTTCAGGACGGGGCCGGTGGAGCTTGAGTTCACCGTGGAGGTCAAGAAGGACGGCGGGGCCAAGGCCAAGATCTTTGTTCTGCCCTGGACGGTGGAGGCCCATGGTGCGGCGAGCGTGGGCCAGACCCACCGCGTCAAGCTCACGTTGCAGCCGGTCGACGGCGACGACAATGATCTGAGGATCTCCGCCGACTCTCCCCAGCGTCCGCGATAGCGCGAATGGTCTGGACGGAACACAACTCGTCTCATGACGAACGGGACGAGTGATGGACGAGTCACGGGTCATGGAAATCTGGAATCCGGTCCTAGGGAAGTCGGGCAGCGGATACCTCGTCAGTGACGACGTGGTGCTCACCGCGCACCACGTCGTGGACGGGGTCCGGATGCGCGGCAGTGTGGAGGTCCGGCAGCTGGATTGGGAGGGCCACACGGACTGGGCGGCTGCCGAATTACTGTGGCTCCCGGAACAGGCAGCTTCGGAGGTGCTGCCGGACGCGGACGCCGCGCTGCTGCGGATCACCGGGGCGGACTGGCGACCGCCACTGACTCCGCCGGTGCGATTTGGGCGGGTTGTGGGCAAGAACCGCGTGCCCTGCCTGGGACTCGGCTTTCCCGACGCGGTCGCGCGTCCCGACCACGCGCGGGACACCATGCCGATACGCGGCCATGTGGACCCGTTGCACGGCATGAAGTCGCGGATGACCACGGTCCATGTCGATGTGGGCATCGTGCCGAGCCGCTCGGGCTGGCACGGCAGCTCCGGGACCGGGCTGCTGTGCGGACCACATCTGATCGCGGTCGTGACGACGGAGAAGAGCTTCGCGCCCGGTGTGCTGGAAGCCGTACCCGTCAGCGCCCTCGCCGAACTGCCGGGATTCGAACAGACATTGCGCGCCCACGGTGTCCACTTCGTCACCGAGGAAATCGACGGAGTGTCTCCAGATCCCGACGACGAGCTGGACTACGCGCCAATCGCCATACCGCCACCCTCCCTTCGGCACCAAGCGAAAAGGCTGCTGGTGCCTGCCGCGGGAGGGACGCTGACGATCCTGGCGCTCTGGGCGCTGACCCCGGACGCGGCGGGCATCACTTGGCCGATCGGATCGACGCTCTCCGGCATTCTGACCGGGTGGGTCATCGATTGGCTCCGTCGCCCCCAGTCGTCGGGAGCCGGCCGCGAAGCGGCGGTCCACACACTGGGCGAGGCCGTCAGGGGGGAAGTCGCACGACGTCGTCGGCAACTGCTGGGCAACGACAGCAAGGCCATCAACGTCACCTTCGTCACCGTACCGCAGGGCGGCAGGGACGCGGACACGGCCTGGCCGCGCGGGGACTTCGACGGCATCGCCCGCTATCTGGATGTGCTGCGGCCGAAGCGCCTGGTCATCACGGGCCGACCCGGCTCGGGCAAGACGCTCCTGGCTTATGAAGCCGTCCATCGGGTGCTCGCCCGCAAGCGCCACAACGGTCCGGTGCCGGTGCCGGTCGGTCTGTCGGAATGGGACCCCACCACGATGTTCGCCGACTGGTTCACCGCGCGCTTCGCTCACGAGTACCTGGACGGGGCCCGGACCAGGGCACGGGACTTACTGGCGTCCGGGCGCATCATGCCGGTTCTGGACGGCCTCGACGAGATGGACCCTCCAGGCAGCGGACGGCCCAGGGCCATCGCCGCGCTGGCCCAGCTCAACCGGTTCGCCGGGCCCTTGGTACTGACCTGCCGATCGGATGAGTACGCCGAGCTCAGCCGCGCCGATCAGCGTCTACTGGACTGTGCGACGGTGCGGATCGAGGAGGTCCAGGCCGTCGACGGTCGGCGGTTCCTGGACGAACGGGCCAGGAACAGGGCCCGGCTTACCGATTTGCAGGATGATCTCTTCGCACCGGAGACGGCCACGAGAGCCGTGCTGTCCTCACCCTGGATGCTCACCCTGGCGTCACTGGCATCGCAGACGGAAGCCGGTGCCAAGAGCCTCCGCTCCTTCGTCGGGGTACCGGCCTCAGCCGGCCGAGATCAGGAGGAACTGCGCGCGGCGCTGCTGAAGGAACTCATCCCGTCCTTGTGTGAGCCGGATCCGGCCGACCGGCGCCGGCCGTACCAGGCGCGAGCCGTGACTCAGTGGCTGCGGCTACTCACCGCAAGCCTGCGCGGTGGCCACTCGGCGCCGTCCGACGGCGGCGGTGCCGTCGTACCATCCCGAGACCTGGCCATCCATACGCTGTGGCCGGTCGCTGGGCCGCGCGGCGCCCGCTATGCCGCCGCGGCCATCACCATCGCCTTCTGGCTGCCTGCCCTGCTCTCCCTGGCGTTCTGTTTCCACCGCAACCAGGCCCTGCCACTGCCTGGCGCGGTACTGCTCGCACTGCTGACCCCGGTGCCGCTGCTGTCGGCCTGGAACGCACGTGCACCGTACGTCCAGCCCCGCCGAATCCTGTTCCAGCGGCTACGCAGCAGACGCGGCTGGAGCCGTATCGCCCTGGGCGCCACACTGGGCGGCGTCCTCATGCTGCCGCTGACGCCCCTGTTCGGCCCGGGCTTCGCACTGGCCGCCGGCGCCGGGTTCACTGTCGTCTTCGGCTTCGGCCTGGCACTCTCGGTGCGGGCCGACATCGACCGCCGCCATCTGGTCGCGGTCAGCACCCCGTCCGCCCTCGCGGTGATAGTGACGGCCGGGCTCATCGCCGGTCGACTCGGCGACTTCATCGGCCTCACCGCGGGATGCGGTGCCGGAGCAATCGGCCTGGCGGTGGGGGTACCCGCCGGGCTGCGCGCCGCTCGGCGCAAAGACGGCGGAGACCCGGACCCGGACCCGCCCGGGGTGCGCACGCCGTTGACCCCGCTGCGCAATGACGCGATGGCGGGGGTGGTGTCCGGTGCCGTCGTCGTGGCCCTCACGCTCTATGGGACGCTGTGCGTCGAGTGGTTGCGGGTTCCCTGGCCGCTCGCCGTCATCACTGCCCTGGCCTGCGGTGTGGCTGCCGGGCCCGGTTTTGTCGCGGTCACCAGTCGCCAGTACCTCGGCCTGATCTCGGCCACCCGCGGCAAGCTGCCATGGCGCCTGGCCGCATTCCTCCACTGGTGCCATGAACGCGGTCTGCTGCGATCGGCCGGCACCGTCTACCAGGTCCGCCACGACGAACTACTCGAGTGGCTCCAGCATGGCCCCCTGCCTACGCGACACGCTCGCTCAGCATGCGGCGTTCGGCCCGTTCCGTGACATCGGTGAACACCACGCGAGCAGGGAGATCGCGCCGAAGACGCCTTGGAGGGCTCGGGCGCCGAGCATCCTCTCCTGGCCGGTGGCCGCGCCGCCGAGTGCGGAGGCCGGGGCGAAGCCGTCGTGGGCAGCGGCCACCACGGCCGTCACCGCCTCGCCCGGGAGCGCTGGGCTCCTCGTCGGATCGATATGCCCCGATGCCCACGACCAAGACGAGGGCGCACGGGACGGGTTCCTTACTCCGCCAAGCGCAGATCTGGTTTTGGTCGCTCGGCGGCATCGAAGGCTGCTTGCAGCCAGGGTTCCGCACTGATCGACCGGTGGTCGGCGGGCTCTTGAGAGCGGCGGGAACGGATGAGGCAGGCCACCGGTCCTGTCGAAGGCGGTCGAACGCCGACCTGTCCCAACCGCCAACGGGCAGCGGCTCCAGCCCGGGGGATCCCCGGCGCCTCGCGCACGACGCGCCAGGGCCCCAGCGGCATTCCCTACCCGACCCCCGTTACCGGAGCTCTCGTCAAAGAGGCGGGCTTCAGCGCTTCCAGACGGTCGCACGCCAGGTCGTCGCGTTGCCGGCGCCGTCGGTACCGACGGCGAATCCGGCGATCACTCCGGCGTCGTTGATCGCGAACGCCGCGGCGTAGGGACCCAGAGGTGACGGCGGCAGCGGGACGACCGTACCGTCGGGCTTCCACAACAGGGCCTTGTCCAACGCGGGGTTACCGGCCGGCGGCCACGCGTACCCGACGGCAGTCCCCCGGTTGTTGATCGCCAGCACCTCCCCGGCCGCTTCCGCCGGATTGGCGAGCACTGTCCGGGTGCCGTTCGCATTCCAGCGGGCCGTATCGCCGTTCGGGTTGTCCTCCAGCGAAGCTCCCACGGCGGTGCCAGCCCGGTTGACGTCGTATCCCCGCCCGCGCCCGGCGTCGCGGACGGTGCCGTCGGCCGCCCACACCAGGACCCGGTCGTACTCCGTGCTCCCGGCAAGCCGCCCGTGACCGAAGACCACGCCGTTGTCGGTGATCTGGCTCGTACGGGCCCCGACGAACCCCGCCGGGAGGGGCAACGCGCTCACGGCACCCGCCGCGTTCCAGCGCACGGGATGCGCGGGGCCACCGGCGCCGTCGCGCTGCTCGGTCCACCCGACCGCCGTGCCCGCACGGTTGATCGACGTCGCGGTGCCGCTGTTGTCGCCGGGCAGCAGGGGCAGATCGGTCCTGCTGCCGTCGGACCGCCAGCGCAGAGGGCGGGAGCGGTTGTTCTCCTCGGACGCGTCGCCGACCGCGACCCCGGAGTTGTTGACGGCCGACGCGCTACCGCCGCGCGACCCACCGGGAAGCGTCAGCCGCGTCGGGGCGGCGCCCGGTGTCCATCGGACGGGGTGGGAGTTGGGCAGGCTGTTGTAGGACAGGCCGACCACCCATCCGCGGTCGCTGAGCGCGATCGCGCGGCTGAACCGCTCACCGGGCAGCGGTGCCAGGCGGGTGTAGCCGGGACGCCCGGCGTTCCACCGGATCGCGAGCGGCCCGTCGGAGCCCTCCACGTAGTACTCGCCGACGACCGTGCCGCTGCTGTTCAACCCCTTGACGAAACTGTGGAGCCCTCCCGGCGGTATCGGGAGCAGCCGTGAGGTCGGCCGCAGTTCGGAGCGTTCGGCCACCGCCACGGACGCCGACCCCAGGAGGAGCAGGGCGGTTGCCGCCGCGACAAGGGTTACGGGTCGGCGAACGCGCAAGCGGGCCATCCGGGCACTCCTGATCTCTTCAATGACATTGGCGTACACACGCATGGGCACTTCGTCTGTTCCAGGCCAGCAGGAACCCGCGCCGCAGCTCAAGTTTCCGCATTCGGTGACTCGTTGGAAGCCCGATCTCCGAAACGGCTGGATTCGTACACCCGTTCACTTTGCTCCGCGCCACCCGCTGTGCGACGCGTCCGCCCCGCCCCATGGACGGGCCCGGCCTCCGGGTGACGGCGCCCCAGCAGCACTTCCGGTCCCACGGCGGCGGTCGCGGCCGACGGCCGGGGAGCGTCCTCGCCCGCCCGTGCACGGCAGGAGACCGCAGCGGCTTCCGGCCACCCGCGCGGCACCAAGCGCCCGTGTCCGTGCCGGGTCAGACGCCGCAGGGGACCTCGGCCTTTTCGGTGGGCCCGGCTTGTTCTTCCTCGTCCGCCGCTAGCGGTTGCGGCGGACGGAGGACCAGAAGGACCAGCCGATCAGGATGACACCGATGAGACCGGTGACCGCCTCGGGGATCTGGTGGCGGATGGAGATCATGAGGATCGCGGCCAGCGCGCCGTGCTCCAGGTAGGCGTAGTCGTCGAGGGTGCCCTGGCGGACCAGGTAGGCCGTCAGCGAACGGACGTACATCGCGCCGATACCGAGGCCGAGCGACATCAGGACGATGTCATGGGTGATCGCGAAGGCGGCGATGACACCGTCGAAGGAGAAGGAGGCGTCCAGGATCTCCAAATAGAGGAGTATGAAGAACGGGGCCTTGCCGGCGATCACGACCGCTGGGACCTTCCTGCCGCTCCTCCTGGCCTCCTCCCCGGCCTCGCGCTCGCGCTCCTCCTCTTCCTCAAGCTTGTTCGCGAAGCAGCCGGAGAGACCGCCGACGGCGAGGTAGGTGATGAGTCCGAAGACGCCCGAGAGCAGGACCGTCGCCGCCTTGTCGACGTGCATGCCGCCGTGCTGGTGGGCCTGGGTCGCGAAGGTCATGGCGCTGATCGCCAGGACGACCAGGGCGATGCGGGCCGGCAGCATGTCGATCTTGGCGAGCGGGCGTTCCAGCCAGCCGAGCAACTTGATGTCACGGTCCTCGAAGACAACTCAAGGAAGATCATCAGCAGGAACACACCGCCGAATGCCGCGATCGACGGGTGGGCGTCGGTGACGGGCTGTGTTCTCCACCGGGACTCGGATGAAGTTCAGGCTCAACGGCTGAGTCGACCATGACGAGCCTGCTCGCTCTGGGCGTGCGTGTACACGAGAGCGGCCGGTCGGATCGGTGCGGGCAGGACTCGTTAGTCTCGTCTGATGGGGAAGAGTGAGTCTGTGAGAGACATCGTTTTCGCGCGCCGGAGCGGCTGGATTCCGAAGGTGGTTCGCGAGGACGGTGAGCTGAAGCTGATGCTCGGTGCCGGGGCCGACGCCAACCACGCACCTCGCACGTTCACGTTCTCGATCAGGGAAGCCCATCTTGCGGTGATCCGGGAGGACCTGGCCAGACACCTGCTGTTGTGGAGTGCGGTCCTTCCGCTGTGCGACGCCGCCGGGACCCGGGACCGGCTCGACGAGAACGCTGCCGTCGCGCTGCTGGACCCGATCCTCCTCTCCGCGCCCGCGGACGTCGACGCGCTCTTCCAACGCATCCGGTGGGACAGGGGTCGACTCATCGCCCATGGGGCTGACATCGATCTGCTTGAGCGCGGTCAGGTCTGCGCGGCGATGCGCACCGCGACAGAGACATCCAACGGGAGGCGAGCTCAGGAGTACCACGCGGACCGCCGTCGCGCCGAGCGCGGAGCAGTACCCGGTCCACTCGACGCCGCGATTCTGAGGTACACGGGCCAGTACCTGTACGGGGCGACGGTTCCGAGGCGGACACCCGACGCCGTCGATCCCGCGCTGCTGCCCGAGGTCATGCGTGTGGTCGCCACCGCGGAGCAGGCGTGCGCCGGACTGCGGATCGGCCGCGATCCGCGACGGGGAAAGCGCGCCACGGACAAGCGCGACTGGGATCGGATGGCGTCGACGGTCGACGCGGCCGTGCGCCGCGCACACCCTCAGCTCGTCGATGACGCGGTGCGTACCGTGAGCTTCCTGATGTGCTCGGAGGCCGCGGCCCGCTCCAGGAGCACGCCCACGGAGGATGACGAGGAGGCTGCCAGCGACCGCTTCGGCGGGAGTGCGAGGAAGACGATCCTGTCGTTCACCGACGACAAGGGCGTCGAGAGGAAGTGGCTCCCGGACAATCCCCGCACTGCCACCGCGGAGTTCTGGGAGTTCGTCGGCGATCGCTCTGCCGGGGACAACGAAGTGTTCACCATCGAGGACGAGGAGAGGGGCGAAGGCATCCAGCTCCACTTCTACGCGGACTCCATCGCCCGGATCACGACGGTGCGCGAGGGCGAAGGCGGGTCGGACCCGGAGTACCGGGTCGAGTACAGCCTGGTCGACGGGATCGGCGGGTACCGGAACCTGGTGAGCGCCTTCGTCCGCGGCGGCTGCGCCGCACTCGAACAGCACGGCTCGTGGATGCCGGATGCCGCTGAGTTCGAGCGCGCGCGCCGGCGGCGCGACGCCGGGCAGTCCCAGTAGTACCAGCGGGGAGCCCGCGCAGGCGCCGCCGGAAGGAACCGCGCATGAGCGGGTAGCAGGAGTCCGCGCACTGGCCGACGCAGCACCACCGTCAACGGCCACCGACCGGAGCCGTCCCGACTCCGGTGGTTCCAGTAGTCGCGCCAGGGTGGTTCAACCCATCTACCGGCGGCGCCACGGCGGCTCGCGAGTACGCCACTGCGCTGCGCCATTCTTCTGGACGCTGTCGGCGAGGTTGAGACGCGGTGGGGTGGGGTCCCGCCCTCGGGGTCGGCCCCGGGCACGGGGAAGTCCCCGATGAGGCCGAGTGCCCCGAGATCGACGGGCTCGCCGGACCCGTGGCGGGCCCGCTCGGCCGCCTTGAGCAGACGACCGGTCGGCGCACGGCCCACGAGCGTCCGCCGTTACCGCCGCCGGGCCGGGCCGATGCGACGAACAGGCCGTCGACCTCGGCGCGGCGCGCCCTCACGATCAGCTCACCGTCCCATTCCTCACTGACCAGAACGTACTTGAGCGGCAGCGCGCGCTCCCAGGTTCCAGACGGCCTCCTCGGCCACCACCGCGTCCGCATCTCCTCGCTTGTGTGCCCTGCCCAGGCCCTCCGGAGGTATCCGAGCGGAAACTAGCGGTAGGCGTCCGGTAGGAGGCCTGTGCCGCTTCCGGCGCCTGGCCGTCAGCCGGGGCGCCTGGCCATGACGACGAGCCCCGGCCCGCTGTACTCCTCTGGAGGGAGGCGGAGTTCGGCGACCGGGTACAGGCCGGCCCGCTCAATCAGGTCCACCAGTTGTTCCGGTCGCCATTTGTGTGTCGTCCAACGAACGGGTACGCCCCCGTAGGCCTCGGTGCGCACCGCGTCCTCGTCACCGACGTGTGTCGCGGTGATGAAGTGGCCGCCCGGCTTCAATGCGCGCGCGAACAGGGCGAGGACTTGGGGAAGGACCTCACGGGGAAGGTTGAACAGTGACCACCAGCCGAGCACGCCACCGAGGGACGCTTCACCAAGGTCGAGGTCGGTGGCAGAGGCGACACTGAAGCGGCAGTGGGGATGAAGACGGCGCGCGTTCTCGATCATCCGAGGGGAAAGATCCACCCCAGACACGTCGAGTCCGCGTTCGGCGAGGTAGGCCGTTACCGTTCCGGGTCCGCAGCCGACGTCGAGGACAGGTCCGAGCTCCCTCACGCTGTCGGCGAAGGCATCGATCGATGCCTTGAGCCATGGATGGCTACGGATGTCGCCGACCCCCGTCGTCACCACCATCTGGGCGTAGTTGTCGGCCACTCGGTCATAGGACTCACGAACCGCATCGAGATCGGCTGGGCGGTCAATAGGGTGTTCGCGCATCAGCCAACGATAGGACTTGGGGCCGGTAAACGGCCTCGGTACGCTTGGGATCGCGTATTCAACTGTCCCCCGCCGGTCCGCCGAGGAGTCCAACCGGCCGGTGACCTTGTGTGAGCGTCGGCGGCGTACAGCTCCAGGCATCGCGGTCTTCCTCATCGACCCCGGCCAGGGGCCTTCGAGTCCGCTGATAGATTCCTGCGGTGAGCGAGCAACTGCCCAGCGGAGGCGTCGAACTGTCACCCGACGAGATCGAAGCCCTCCACGCCAGGTGGTCATCCTGCTGGACCCCGGTTGAGGTCGCGCGGCAGTTGGCCGGGATCAGCACGCCCTGGTACGTGGCCGCGGGCTGGGCGCTGGATCTGTTCCGCGGCAGGCAGACGCGCGCTCATGGAGACATCGAGATCGCGATTCCGGCCGCGGGCTTTCCCGAGGTCCGCAACCGCTTCCCCGGATACGTCTTCGACGCGGCAGGCAGCGGCCGGATCTGGGAGAACGCAAGACCGGAGGTGCTGGCCGCCGTGCATCAGACATGGCTGCGCGATCCGGCCACCGACAACTACCTGCTCGACGTGTTCCGCGAACCGCACGACGGCGACACCTGGATCTGCAGACGCGATGAGAAGGTCCGACTTCCCTACAGCGACATCATCCACCGCACCCGGGACGGCATCCCGTATCTGGCGCCCGAACTGGTACTGCTGTTCAAGGCCAAGCACGCCCGCCGAAAGGATCAAGCAGACTTCGACGCGACCGTCCCGTACATGTCCCCGGCTCAGCGCGTGACCCTGGCCGAGCTACTCGCCCGCGTACACCCGGGGCATCCCTGGCTCTCGGACCTGTAGCCCCCGCTTCGGTCGGTTTCGGGACCTACTGGTGGGATCGCCCATGCAACTGTCACCAGCCCGCCGAGGAGTCCAACCGGCCGGGTGACCTTGTGTGAGCGGTAGGCCGGGCCCAGGGTGGCGATCATGGCGCCGAGGTACTGGTCGACGGTGCACGAGGGCAGCAGTCCCCGGGTCGCGGCCTCCCAGGTGTGGCGATGGGTGTCGACGAAGCCGGGGATCACCACGGTGCCCGTGGCGTCCACCACCTCGGCGTCGACGGTGTCGAGGCCCGGTGCGACAGCGACGATCTTGCCGTCCTCGACCAGGATGTCCGTCTCCGGGCGGTTCCCGATCGCGGGGTCCCGCGAGACCACGAAACCAGCCCCGATCAGAAGTCGATTCGCCATTTCCCATGTCCCGTCGCCAGGGAGTCGAGGTCCCCGCCGAGGCTTCGTCCCGCCCGGAGCCATGGCCGCTCCCCCATGCGACATGTCAAGGGGTATGCGGGCGTCCCGATAGCTCTTCCGTCACCGCACCGGACCTCGGAGGGCTGTGCACTCGTGCGCAACAGCGCGGGTACGCCCCTGCAGTATGCGCATGGTCAATGCTTGTCGAAAGCTCTGGGCTCGGAGGCACCCGTCATGCCCTCGGGGCATCCGTCCGCTGGGCCAGCAGTCGAACTCCGTCACCATCATCCAGGGCAACTGGTCCCGCGCGCCGCACAGGGCCCGTGCCGGTCCCGAGAGAGTGGCACTCGGGACCGGCACGGGCAGGCATTTCCCACTTCCAGCGGGAGGGGCGCAGGAGCCACACTGTCTTCATCCCCGGCAAGGCGAAGTCCAGGCAGAACAGCGGTCCGCCATGTCCCGGCCGGAGTCGACAACGCGTGGAGGCGGTCGGAGTCAGCCGCAACGCGGAGAGGGTGCCGGGTTGAAGGTCGGCATCGGTGGGTCAGATGGTGTCGGAGTCGTGGGTGGTGTGGCCGCCGACGACGGTCCAGTCGCTCAGGATGGTCGAGAGCTCGTCGACGGGAACGCTGAAGGGGTCCTTCGTCGGGACGAAGAAGTCCGCGAGATGACCCTCGGCGATCATTCCCCGATGGCGCTCCTCTCCGACCATGTAGCTTCCGGTGCTCGAATAGGCGGTGAGGGCCTGGGCCACACTCAGCCGGTGCCTGGCCTCGCGCAGCCCGGGTTGGTCGATGGTGCTTCCGTTGACGAGCCACTCGATGGACGTCCATGGCTGGTACCAGTTCGCGCGGGTCCCGTCGGTGCCGCCCACCAGCCAGAGACCGGCGTCGGTGAAGTCGCCGAGTGGAGGGGTGCGGCGGACCTGGTCGAGACCCCACAGCGGGATGTAGTCCGTTCCCTGGAGGACCATGCGGTTCTGGACCTGGACACCCAGGCCGAGGGCTGCCATCCGGGCGATGTTGGCGGGGCTCGCCTGGTCGGCGTGGACCACGGACCACCGCAGAGCTCGTAGGTCAGCGGTTCGGGCGACTTCCTCCCAAGCGGACAGGACACGGTCCAGCGAGCTGTCGAGGACGGCGTGGATGCTCATCGGCCACCCGGCGGCGGCGACGCGCTCGCTGATCGCGATCAGTTCGGCATGGGGAGCGTCCTGGATGATGAAGTCGCCGTCGAACCCCTCCATATCGTGGCATCCCAGATGCACCAGCTCCCCGATACCGCTGAAACGCATCAGGTCGTCGCCGAACCCGGGTGCCAGGTGGCGCATCCACGTGGACAGCTCCTCCAGCTCACGCCCAGCCGTGGAAGCGGAGAGGAACAGTCTGAGGCGGACCGGCAGGGCGCCCGCCCGCCACAAGTCGAAGACCGGTTGATAGCTCTCCGGTGTCATCATGAAGCCGCCCGCGTCGGCGACCGCCGTCAATCCGTGCCGGGCAAACTCGTCGAGCATGGCCCGCGTGCCGGCGCGCTGGACCTCGGCGGACGGCTTGGGCATCTTCATCAGTGCGAGGCGGTACGCCGCCTGCCCGCGGACCACCCCGGTCAGCTCGCCCGTTACCGCGTCGACGTCGAAGGCGGCACCCGGCGGGGCGTCGTCCGCGGAATCCCAACCGCACAAGCGCAGAGCCGCCGTGCTCAGGACCGCGCACTCATAGCCCATCTGAACGAAGACCGGATTCTCCGGGGAGACCGCGTCCAGCTCTGCTTTCGTCGGCATGCGTCGCTCGGTGAACTGCCGGCAGTGCCAGCCGCCGACCACACAGACCCACTCGTCCTCGCCCACCTGGGCTACCCGTAGCCGAATGGTCTCCAGCGCGTCCGCGACCGAGCGCACTGCCTCCCAGTGGAGTTCGGTGCCCCAGGTGGCACCGGCGCGCACCGCGTGGATATGCGAATCCTGAAGCCCGGGGAGTACCCGCCGGCCGCCGAGGTCGATGACGTGCTCGGCCGCGCGGGCAAGGGGAGCGATGTCCTCGCCTGTGCCGACCGCGACGAAGCGTCCGTTCCGGACCGCGAAAGCGGTGGGTTCCTCACCTTCCGGGCCACTCTCGCCGGTCCACACTCTCGCACCTGTCACGACGAGGTCAGCAAGTTTCGTTGTCATTCCTACTCCCTTGGTCGGCGATGACTCGGCCGCCGCGGCACCTGACGGGTGACAAGCCGTCGGCGCAGGGCGATGCGGAGCGTCGCCGGGTGATTCCGGTGATCACTGCGTGGGCGCGGGCCCTCGCCCGCTCTGGCTGATCGCCGTGGCGAGGACGCCAAGGCCGAGACAGGCGGTCGGGCAGCTGACGACGTGTGCTCGGCGACACTCTTCGTCGTGGAGTCGGTGGGCGAGTCGGTGCCGCGTTCGACTCCTCGCTGACCTGGATTCACATCGGGCGCTCGGACCACTGCCGGCTCCCTTGGTGAGCTCCGCGCCGTGCGCGTACGACCACCCAGCGACGCATCGACGCATATGCGTTCACCTCTCAGGCGCAGCGGGTCCAACCGTCGTCGGCATGGCAAGGCTCCTCCAGGACATCCCAGCGCGGCAGCGCGTCGAGCCGATGAGACTACGGAACCTAAACGGAATAGTATCCAATTACAATACTCGACTCCCAGAAGTTGCCCCCTAAAAGCCGCGACTACGCCAGATATTGGATACAACCACCGAGGGGTCTGTGGGCTCCCCGATCTCGACGCCTAGCCGCTACCGCGAGAGACGGCCTCGACTCGCCGCCGACTGCGGTGCCGTGGTGAAGACCCGGACGGCACGGCTGCGGCGGCAAAGGCCGGGTCCGCTGACGGCGGAACGGGCAGCAGGTCGGGCCAGAAGTGTCGTCAAGGGAGCCGCCGTCCGTCAGAGGGCGGGCCCGGTGGGCTCTGGTCGTGGTGCACCGCGAGGCAGCGGAGGAGGTCCATGCGGTGGGGCACCACGGCACCCGATCCCGCACGCCGCGCCGGGCCCCATGCCGTCCCGAGGACGAACCCTCCGAGACTGGGATGTGGGGAAGCACGCCGAAAGGTCCGCTCGACCGGCTCACTGCTGCCCCGATGCGCTCAGGTCGGCCGAGCCCGTGGGCAGGGGCATGAGCCGGGCACCGCCCCTGGCCGGATGGGATGGCAGTCCGGTTCTCGCCGGTTTCACGGTGTGGCAAGTGACGTACGTATTGATCGAGTTGATGTCTGTGCGCGTTTTCGTGAGAGGCAGGAACATGACACTCGTCACCGGTCTGACGGGACGACTCGTCGGAGCATCCGCGTCAGTCGTCCTGGCAGCCACCGCCCTGGTAGGGGGCGCGGTGGCCACGGCGGCACCGGCCCAGGCCGCGAGCCGACACTGCGACGACTACCTCAGGAGCCTCGGATACAACACTCCCTTCATGGGTCTCCACTGCATGAGGGGCGAATCCACCGTCGGTGAAGCATGGCAAGACTGTCTGAACGGGCTGGCCAGAGAGGGCATCCAGCCAGCACACGCTCAGCGGGCGTGCCAACTGGCCCGCTGGGGATTCTGACG
Organism: Streptomyces albipurpureus; assembly: GCF_023701525.1. GTDB lineage: Bacteria > Actinomycetota > Actinomycetes > Streptomycetales > Streptomycetaceae > Streptomyces > Streptomyces albipurpureus. The sequence continues at coordinate 207,870 of NZ_JAMQAW010000003.1, read as the reverse complement.
GCCGCGGGCGTCACACATGACAACGCGCGCCGCGTCGAGGAACTCGGAATCGGACGAGAGATCACCGACAACTCCCCCGACGGCATCACGGCCGTCTGCCGTGAGGTACTGACGAATTCGAGCGTCGGCGCGAACACCCGCCGAGCGCGCCTGGCCACGCTCGCGCTGCCGGAGATCGAGAGCGCCGTCGCCGACCTGGAGAAACTCGTCGACTAGTAGGCCACATTCCTGCTCCGGGGCGCGTGCGGTCGTCACCGAAGGTGTTGTGCAGCCGGTACTCAGGGGATTCGCCATGCTCACTGGACCCCGTCTCGGACCGCGCGTCCACAAAAGCGGCACCGGCGAAAACCCTCGCCGCGCCGGCGGCCTCGGTGACGCTGGCGGTCGATCTGCTGAGCCATCCCCACCGTGCCCCGCTGCGGCGGCCAGCGCCGATCGCTGAACCAGCACGAGGAAACGCCGTCCTCACGCATCCACACGGCCCTGTTCCCACCTGTCGATCAGTGGCTGACGGCTCTGGTCCGGGGCATTGCTCCCGGCCGGACTGTTCGCGTGCTGGACCACCATGCCTGTCGTCTAGCCGGCGTCCGACGCCTTGCCGTAGAGCTTGCTGCCGTCCGGCTGTGAGCTTGGCGGCTGCGGCCGGGCCGGGCACTGGGTCAGCGTCCAGGAGTGCAGGTCGCGCCTGTACCTTGTTCGCGTCGAAGCGCCGACGGTTGGAAGGCCAAGATGCCGCGCCGGGAACAGCCGGTCCGGCCAGCACGGTTGCATCGACGGAGGGACCGGCGCCGCACAGGCGGGGAACACGGAGACCACAAGGTCGTCCGCCCCACCAGGGTCCGGGCCCCAGGATCGCGGTACGCCCGCCGCGCACTCGGACCAAGACGTACTTTTTCGCAGGAGGACTGTTTCATGACTGACCGGCCCTTGACGCTCATGGCAGTACACGCCCACCCCGACGACGAGGCCACCGGAACCGGAGGAGTCCTCGCGCGGTACGCCGCGGAAGGCATCCGCACGGTTCTCGTGACCTGTACCGACGGCGGTTGCGGTGACGGACCGGGGGGCGCCAAACCGGGCGATCCCGGGCACGATCCGGCGGCGGTCGCCTTGATGCGCCGTCAAGAACTTCAGGCGAGCTGCGACGTCCTGAAGGTCAGCGATCTGGAGATGCTGGACTATGCCGACTCCGGGATGGCGGGCTGGCCGAGCAACGACGCCCCCGGATCCTTCTGGCGGACCCCCGTGCAGGAAGGCGCCGCCCGACTTGCGGAACTCATGCGGCACTACCGACCTGATGTGGTCGTCACCTACGACGAGAACGGCTTCTACGGCCACCCCGACCACATCCAGGCCCACCGCATCACGATGGCGGCGCTGGAGATGACCGCGCTGACACCGAAGGTGTACTGGACCACGATGCCCCGCTCGATGATGCAGCGGTTCGGCGAACTCATGCGCGAGTTTCATGAGGACATGCCGGAGCCGGATCCCGCCGAGGCCGCCGCGATGGCCGAGATCGGCCTCCCCGACAATGAGATCACCACGTGGGTGGACACCACCGCGTTCAGCGGTCAGAAGTTCGACGCGCTGGCCGCGCACGCCAGTCAGGGCGAGAACATCTTCTTCCTCAAGATGGGCATGGAGAAGTTCGGCGAGTTGATGGGCATGGAGACCTTCGTACGCGTCAAGGACGCCACCGGCGCGGCCGTACCCGAGAACGACCTCTTCGCCGGACTGCGTTGATCTGCCCGTCCGACCTGAGCTGATCACCTCCGATGGCCGTCCCCCGCGTTGGCCGCGACCGCCGGGGCTCTGGGCGTGCCGATCGTGGAAGCGGTGCAGGTGCGCCCCGGGCCTCGATGGCGCGACAGCCGATCGCGACTCCCGGGCCACGGCGGGCTTCCGCAGGGCGTCCGGTCTGGTGTCCTCCGGTGTGTCCGCGGCCAGCGGGTTCGTGGGGAGCTGGCCGCGCATCGCCTTGTGGACCGCCCGCCGCCGCTGCGGGACGAGGCCAGCCAGGGCACGCTGGGCCTGGGGGTTGAGAACGACCTTGCACATCACGCCGCCTCGCCCCTGCTCGGCGTTCGTAGGCGTTGGGGTCGTCGTCGCCCATGACGGCGTCGAACGGAACGCCGTTGTCGATTCCGGGCTGGTGGTCGGCCATGGCCCGGAAGGTGTCCGGGTGGGCCTTCGCCTCCCGCTCGACGCGGTACGCGCCGATCACGTCCCGCACCGCGAGCAGCGGCTCCTCACCCTCGTGGTGGAACGGAGCGCTTTCAGCTCGGCGACGAACTCCTGAAGCAGGTGGGGCCTGGGGGCGATGGCGGACTTCAGCTCGGCGATGCTCTGCGGCCCCTCGTACTCGCCGAGTTGGTGCGATGAGCGGGTGGGGTACCGACTCATCGCCAGACTGCGGACGCGGCTTCACCTGTCGAGAGGTTCCTCCCCGCTGGCGGCGGCAACCCTCGGTGTCACCCATGGGCCGCCGCTGGTCAGGGTCGGTCAACCGATCGGACGACGACGGCTGCGGCTCCCACAGCGCAGCCGGCCAAGAGCAACCGCCCTACGAGACGATCACCCGCTCCGGACCCTTTCAGGGGCTTTGAGGCGGGTGATCGTCAGCGAGCCGGCCATGCGGGCCCGTTCTTGAGCAGGGGGAAGCTGGTCGGGCGTGACCCAGCGTCGGTCATTTCCCTGCACCTTCCTGAATCGAGGTCCGTGTCTGGAAGGTCCGCGGAACGGAGTCACTCCAGCGCCGCACTGCGGGTGGCAGGTGAGAGACCGCTCACTTGGTGGGAGTTGCCTCATAATCGTTGCCGTTCCACCCCACCCCCCATAGCGTCAGCCCAGGCCGCAGCGGACGCGTTCGTTCCGGGAAGCGGTGTGTTTTCCCCTTCCCACCGACGAGGAGGAACGATGAGAAGTCACCTCGCACACGGTCCGAGATTTCGGGTCACCGCTGTACTGACGGGGCTTGCCGTCCTACTGGGTCTGATGACGGGTCTGGCGGGCTCGGCGCAGGCCGATGACAGCTACCACCCGGGAGCCCCTACTCCCGTGGCGATCACCGACCACACGGTCACGGTGACCTGGACTCCGCCCACCGCCAATGTGGACATCCTCCACTACCAGATGGTCAAGAACAGCAGCATCGTTGTCGGGACGACGACCGACACCACCTTCACCTTCACCGGTCTCCTCGCCAACAGGCTCTACTCGTTCGCCGCGGTCGCCGTGAGTCGCGACGGTCGCTCCTGGACCAGCAACCACACGAGGGTCACGACGACGGGCACCACCCCACCGATGCCGAGGCCACCTGTCGTGATGGGGGTCTTCACCGAAAAGGGCAGCCACGAGCGCGGCTTCCATGTGAAGGAACTGGTGACCGGCGGCTCCGCCGCCAAGCTCACCCACCTCACATACGGTTACGGCAAGGTCGACGGCGGCCAGTGCCGCGTCGCGGACGAGCACGCGGCGCTGCAACGCGGCTTCACCGCAGGCAACAGCGTCTCCGGCCAGGCGGACACTACCAACCAACCCCTGCGCGGGTATCTGAACCAACTGCGCGACCTCAAGGCCAAGTACCCGCAGCTGAAGCTCCTCTGGTCCTTCGGCGGCGCCGAGCCGGCCAGCAGTTGGGCCGCCGCCCGGCAGAACCCGGCCGCGTTCGCCGCCTCCTGCGCCCGGCTCGTCAACGACACCCGCTGGGCCGGCCTCTTCGACGGCGTCGACCTGGCTCTGGAGTTCAACTCCTGCTACAACGCGGCCTGCAGTCCGACCGGCCCGACCACCCTGGAACCTCTCACCAGGGAGCTCAGGAGCGCACTGGGCAACGGCAAGCTCCTGACGGCGACCATCAGCCGCCGGGGCGACGCGGAAGAGTCGTACACGGCGTCCGACCTCCCCGCAGCGGCAGCACACGTCGACTGGTACAACGTGCAGTCCTACGACTACTACCGCCCCCTGGACAACCTGTGGGCCCAGATCCCCACCCCTTCCGCCCCCTTTGTCGCCTGGGACATCTGGGAATGGGGCAGTGACCTCACCTACGACGTGTGGAGCCTCACGGGGGAGGCCATTCACCCCAACAAACTCGTCATGGGTATCCCCACCCACGCATGGGGCTGGAAGGGCGTCATCACCTGGCCCTGGCACCCCAGGCTCACGGCGGCCGGTCCGGCCGACGGCGCCTCGGGCCCCGGTCTCGACGACTACCGAAACATCAAACCCCGTTGCGCACCCACCGGAGAACGGGGAAAGACCGCTGTCGCCCACTGCGGCACCGAGTACTGGACCTATGACACACCGGCCACGATCACCGGCAAGGCCGCCCACCTGAAGGAGAACGGGATGGGCGGGGCGTTCCTGTCCAACCTCCGCGGTGACACCGCGGGAGGCGAACTGCTCACCGCGCTGACCTCCGCCCTCAACAACTGACCTCGCGGACGCCCCATCCCCGTCGCCCCGCGCGATGCGGACGGGGCGTCCGTCCTCGCCGGCTGTCGGGCGATGCGCGCGGTCGTCACAACCTGTCGGACGCACGGTGTCGTCGCGGTAGGAGGGCGCCTTCTTGGAGCTGGGGCCGTGAGGCGTCAGGGCCGTCATCGACGGGTGTGCTCCCCCGCGTCGCAGCCTGGTCGGATCGCCCGGCGCACACCGGAACGGCTCAGCCGTCCGCTGAGTGCGGCGGCCGTGTTCATCACTGGGTTGATGTGGCGGGTACGGGTGGCGGCCCATCTCCTCTGGGGCGTTCCGGCCAGGAGCCACGAATCCGGCAACCGTGGGGCCGTACCGGACGGGGGCTGTCACGGACCTTTCCGGCAGGGCCGACGCGGTGATGGCATGGCCTTCCGGCCGCTACGGAGCCACCTCCGGCCGCACGGCCTGGGCTTGGGCCTGGGCCTGGGCCTGGTGAAGATCGCGCACCCGGCGAACGGGAGGCGAGCGGACCTCATGGCGGTCACGGAAGCCGGCCGCACCGCACTCGGGTAGGACGCCCTCCCCTACCTGAAGTGGTATCCGGCTCGTTCCTCGTACCACCGCATGACCGCACGGCTGCCAATCCCGCTCCGCTGTGAGAGGCCGGGGTGGGTCTCCGCCCGCAACCGGACGGGTTCCGCCTCCACACCCTCCGTTTCCCTTCCGCCGTCGCTTCGGCCGGAGGACCGTCGGCGTCGCGCACCCAGGTGCGGAGCGTCCCCGGATAGACGTGCGGATTCGATCGCTACGTCCCGATACAACCATCTGGCAGGTGAAGCCCGCCGCAACTCCATCGCGTCGGACCGGGACTCCGCGCTCTACCGCGAGGTCCGCGCCAGGTGGATCTGCACCTTCCGGACCAAGTGAGATCCACTGCCAGGTGTGTCCACATCATCGGGGTGACTTCAGAGCTGCCCGGCCGCGACGGGTGGTTGCCGGCCCTATCCGGCGGGTTCGGGTGCGGGACGGTAGCGGGCGGGGGAGACAGCGCCGGCGTAGCCCTGTTCGATGGAGAGTGCGCGGGCGGCCCGCAGGGTGGTCTCGGTGGCGCGGGTGCGGGCCAGTGGGTCCCGCATCCGCTGGCCCGCGGCAGCGAGGGTGATGCTGGACGTGGTCTGTCCGGTGGAGCCGAACACGGGGGCGGACACGGCCCAGACGTCGTCGTCCAGTTCGTTCTCGCACACGTCGAAACCCTGCATCCGCACCTGGACGAGATGGGCGGTCACGCGCTCCGCCGTGTGCGGGGTGTCCGTGGTGTAGGCCGTCAACTCCTGCGCGCGTAGCACCATGGCGACGGTCTCGGCTGTCTGGAAGGCGAGGATGCTGCGTGCCGAGGCTGCCGCGTGCGGTGGCATGTCCTGGCCCACCCGCACGAACAGGCGGAGTGGGTGCACGCCCTCGACCAGGGCCACGCAGAGCAGGCGGGTGCCGATCAGTTCGGTGAGGAACACGGTCTCACCGCTTTCCCTGGCTGCCTCTTCCATGGCGCGCGGCGGACTGACCGCCGTGCCCTGGGAGGCGATGGCCATCGTGGACAGCTCGGTGAAGGCCGGTCCGAGGAAGTAGCGCCGGTTGCTGGGGGAGCGGGTCACGTAGCGTTCTTCGACGAGCGCGGCCATCACCCGGTGCAGGCTCCCTATCGGGATGCCCAGCTCCTCGTGGAGCTGTTGCAGCGACATACCGCGCAAGTGGGTCGCGATGACGCGCAGGATGCGCAGCGTTCTGGTGTAACTGTCAGTACTCAGCGGTCTGTCCGTTCGTTGAGGGCAAAGGACTACCGGGCGGGGGCAGGAGCATCGCCCTGGTACCGGGGTCACGCCCGCTCGTGCGTGGCTCCGGTCCCGATGTGCGGTTGCCCGTGCGCTGTTCAGGTCGTGATCGCGGTGTCCGCCTGCGGATCGTCGTCGTCCGAGAGTAGCGCCGCGGCGCACACTGCGACCCGCAGCATGGCGAGTTGGGCGGGACGGTAGTCCTCCAACCAGCCGTCGGTGGCACGGTTGGCGTGCGCGACCAGAACGGCGCCTGCTCGCATGCCGAGTGCCCCGGCCACCGCCAGCACTGTCTCGGTCTCCATCTCCACTCCGTCGACGCCCAGTCCGCGCAGGACGTCCATCCTCGCGGCCGCGTGTTCCTCGTGTCCGGGAAGTGGTCGCCCCTGCCCGAGGTAGTAGGAGTCGACCGTGGCGACGGAGATCTCGGTGAGCGGTACGTCCAGATCGTGTGCCGCACGACGGAGGGCGGCCAGGACGGCCGGATGGGCCGCGGGCCCTTCTGGGGCGCCGGGATAGTGCGAGGCGGCGCCGCTGCCCGGCACCGCTCGGGTGGCGGCGCACACGGTACCCGGCGGTATGCGGTTGGTCAGGGCGCCCATGCCACCGGTGCGCAGCACGGTCTTGACTCCGAGCCGGGCGAGTTCGACGACGGCGATCTCGGTGGAGGGGCCTCCGATGCCGGTCGAGCAGACCGCGATCCGCCGGCCGCCGGGTGCGCGGCCGGTACCGATCCTGAACTCTCGGTTCTGGCCGAGGATGTGGAAGTCATCGAGCACTTCGGCGGCCAGGTCGACTCGGGCGGGGTCTCCCGGGAGCAGACAGACCGGTGGGAGTGCTTCGGCGGCGGCGCCAGCCGGAAGATGGGGCGGTGCCCCCCGGTGCCATGGATCCTGTGCGCTTCTTGCCATGGGCGAGGACCTCCGTTTGAGTTCTTGGTTTCCACATGTGGAAGTTGATGCGCGAAGGGGCACAACTTTCCGGCAGGTGAGTTGTGGGTGCACAGGTCCCTATGCCGGGAGAAATCGAACCCGCATCACGGTATACACCGAATTGCGGGTCAGATCTAGGTCTTGACTGTGGCCGAAAAAGAGCCCAACCTCTGAACAACGCAGTGGAAACTCATTTTCCAGATACGGAAGCTGCGATGCGGTGGTGTGCCGGTGGCCCGGAACGATCCCGCTCGGCTCCGTACGGACACCGAGCCGCAGTGACTATTGAGGAGACCTTCATGCCGCACCACCCCACCCATGCCGATGACGGGTGTCACCGCAGCGCGGGCGTCTTGGGCCGCGCGACTTCGGGGGCGGAGTCCGCATGAAGCCCCTTCTGTCGGTGCGAGGCGTCTACAAGACCTACACCGCCGCCAAGCGCGCGAAGGTGGTGGCTCTGGAGGACGTCGACCTGGACGTGGGTGAGGGCGAGATCGTCGCGCTCATCGGCCCCTCGGGGTGTGGCAAGTCGACCCTGCTGAGAATGATGGCGGGTCTGGACACGGACTTCGAAGGAGAGCTGAGCTGGAGCGTCGCTCCGCGCCCGGGCAAGGACATCGGCTTCGTCTTCCAGGAGCCGGCCCTGCTTCCCTGGCGCACGGTGCGGCGCAATGTCTCCCTGGGTCTGGAGGCCCAGCGCGACTCCTCGGAGCAGGGGCGCGAACAGGTGGCAAAGCTGCTCGACCTGGTCGGTCTCACCGACTTCGCCGAGTCCTTCCCCAAGGAACTGTCCGGCGGCATGCGCCAGCGCACCGCCATCGCCCGGGCATTGGCCTACAACCCCCGGATCCTGCTCATGGACGAGCCCTTCGGGGCGCTGGACGCGATCACCAGGGACCGGCTCCACGACGACCTGCTGCGCATCTGGGAATCGACCCAGAAGACCATCGTCCTGGTCACCCACAGCGTCGAGGAGGCCACCTACCTCGCCGACCGCGTGGCCGTGATGTCGGCACGGCCAGGCCGTATCAAGGCCGTCCACACCGTCCCCCTGAACCGTGACCGCACCCCCGAGACCAGGCAGTTGCCCGAATTCGCCAAGTTCGCCGGCATGCTCCGTCAGGAGCTGGTGTGAGCATGGAGACCCTCACCCGCCGCCGGGGTCCCGACCGGGACGTGAAGCGTCCCGCCGCGTCCGGCCCCGGCGACAGGGGCACCCTCCGCAGGGCCGGACGCATACTGACGCCGCTCGCCTACGCGGCAGCCGTGCTGGCCGCCTGGAGCGCCTATGTCGCGCTGGCCGACGTACCGTCCTATCTGCTGCCCGCTCCCGGCGACGTACTGGACGCGGGACTGAAGCTGGTACAGGACGGCACGCTGTGGCCCAACCTCACCTACACCCTGCGCAACATCGTGCTGGGATTCGTCGGCGGGTCACTGATCGGTATCGCCCTGGGCTGGGTCCTGTGGGCCTCCCGCACCGTCCGGGAGATCCTCGCCCCCTATATGGTGCTGCTCCAGGCGGCTCCCAAGATCGCCGTCGCACCACTGCTGGTGCTGTGGTTCGGTCTCAGCCTGACCTCGCAGTTCGCGCTCATCCTGCTGCTGGTCTTCTTCCCGATGGCCATGGCCACGATGCTCGGGCTGAAGGATGTGAGCGAGGACATCAGCTCACTGGGCCGGCTGCTGCATCTGTCCCCATGGCAGTACCTGCGGATGATCCAGCTCCCCGCGGCCGTGCCCGCGCTGCTGGCCGGTGCCAAGATCGCCGTCATCGACGCCATGACCGGCGCGTTCCTGGCGGAGTACCTCGCCTCCGAACGCGGCCTGGGATACCTCATGGTGCTCGGCAACACATCCAGTGACACCCCCCTGCTGATAGCCGCAGTCCTCATCACGGTAGCGGTCGGGCTCCTCGGTTTCGGCCTTGTCTCCCTCGCCGAGCGCAGGCTCCTGCGCGGTAGGCGTTGAGTCCCACTCCCACCTTGCCCTAAGGAAAGATCATGAATAGAAGGCCCCTGAAGCTGGTCGGCATCCCCGCCGCCGTGGCCGTCGCCGCTCTCCTCGCCGCCTGCAGCCCTGGCTCGTCCGACTCGGCGAAGACGTCGTCCGACGGCACCAAGAAGGTCACCATCCAGATCGACGGTGCCGCGGTGCCGTACTACGCCCCGCTGTACGCGGCCAAGGAGCAGGGCTACTTCGCCGACGCGGGCCTGGACGTCGATTTCACCTACGCCCAAGGCTCCGACATCGTGAAGAACGTGGCGTCGGGCAACGTCGACTTCGGCTTCCCGAACGGGGACTCGGTCGTCACCGCGTACGGCAAGGGCATCAAGACCAAGGTCGTGCACACCACGTACCAGCAGGGCATCGGCTCGCTGCTGTCCCAGCCCTCCTCGAACATCGGCTCCCCCGCCGATCTGAAGGGCAAGACCGTCGCCGTCACCGACCTCGGCAGCCCGAACTACATCCAGCTCCAGGCGATGCTCCAGAGCGCCGGCCTGAAGCTCACCGATGTGAAGGTCCGCACCCTGGGCACCGGCGTCATCGTGGACGCGCTGAAGAACGGGCAGGTCGACGCGATCGTCTTCTCGCGCCTGCGCTACTACGCGCTGCAGTCAGCCGGGGTCGAGGTGAACCAGATCCTGAGCGACAAGTACCTTCCCTCCTTCGGCAACGTTGTCATCGCTGGCGAGGCCCTCGTCAAGGACGACCCGGGCACGGTCAAGGCGTTCGACAAGGCGCTGAACCAGGGCATCGAGTACACCGTCAAGAACCCGCGCAAGGCGGTCGACATGTCGGTGAAGAAGTACGCCTCCTCCTTCAAGGGCCAGGAGAAGGAGATCACCACGATCATCGAGGACCTCTTCGCCAAGACCCTGTGGCAGTCGGAGAACACGCAGAAGAACGGCCTGGGCTCCCCGGACCTCGCGCGCTGGCAGCAGGCCATCGACTCCCAGAAGGACTTCAAGCTCCTCGACAAGTCCTTCGACGCGAGTGATCTGGTGGTGAAGCCGAATGGCCTCGGCTGAGACGGCCGCCAGCTCCGGCCGGACGGCCTCGACCGTCCGGCCGGTGCTGATCGGCACGTCGTCCCTGCTGGCCGGTGTCGCGCTCTGGTGGTTGGTCACGGCGGCCTTCGACATACCGGCCTACAAGCTGCCGAGCCCGGCTGCGGTAGCCAGCCATGCCTGGCAGCTGGCCGCGGACGACGTGCTCACGGTGCACATCCAGCAGACCCTGGCCGAGGTGGTGCAAGGTGTGCTGATCGGCGCGGTGGCAGGAGTCGTCCTGGCGATCCTCTTCACCCGCCTGCCGCTTGTCGAACGCCTGCTGATGCCGCTCGTCATCGTGGCGCAGGTGACCCCGAAGATCTCGATCGCCCCACTGATCGTGCTCTGGCTGGGGCTCGGTGTCGGCTCCAAGATCGCCCTCGTGGCCCTGGTGTCGTTCTACCCGGTCATGATCAACATGGTGACGCGACTACGGTCCGTGCCCAAGGGCGTCGACGACCTGGCCCGCCTGCTGCGCATCGGACCGGTCGCCAGAGCCCTCAAGATCGATCTGCCGTACAGCCTGCCGGCCATCGCGGTGGGTCTGCGCCTGGGTGTTCTCCAGGCGGTGACGGCGGCGGTCATCGGCGAGTTCATCGGAGCGCAGTCGGGGCTCGGCTATCTGGAGAAGCAGGCCCAGGACAACGACGACATCAAGCTGGTGATCATCTGCCTCGGGCTGCTCTGCGTCATGGCGTGGGCCATGCACGCCCTCATCGGCTGGGCCGAGCGCAAGCTCACCGAGCGATTCGGCGGCTGACACCCCCGCGACCCGCCGTCCCACCCAGGTGCCGGCGGGCCCAGCCCCCTCCGCCCCCTCTTTCCCCGATCCCCCTGACGCAGAAGGCAGGCCCCATGACGGAGGTCCAGGACCACAGTCCCGCAGTGCTGGACGACCGCGACCGGCATTTCGCGGACCAAGTCGCATTCCGGACCGATCTCGCCGTCTCGATGGGCCCACTGCGTCTGGCCAACCCCGTCATGCCCGCGTCGGGCTGCTTCGGTCCTGAGCTCGCGGCTCTTCTACCGGTGCACGAGCTGGGCGCCGTGGTCACCAAGACCCTCTTCTCGCAACGGCGTTCCGGTAACCCCTCGCACCGGCTCACCGAGAGCGCGCAGGGCATGCTGAACAGCGTGGGAATCCCCAGCCCGGGCTCGGCGGATTTCATCCGTACGGTGCTCCCCCGCTACCGGTCGTTCGGGGTGCCCGTCGTGGTGAGCGTCGGGGGGCTCACCGTGGAGGAGTACCTGCGGATCACCGAGGATCTGGCCGACGCCCCCTGCGAGGCACTGGAGGTGAACGTCTCCTGCCCGAACCTTGAGCACGGCGGGCTCGCCATCGGAACGGACGCGTCGACCGTGGAGCGAGTCGTCTCCGGTGTCGTGGCACGCACTTCGCTGCCCGTCATCGTCAAACTGACTCCGAACGTGACATCGATCGGTGACATCGCGCGGGCCGCCGAGCAGGCAGGCGCGACCGCTGTGACCGTCGCCAACACCTTCCCCGGCATGGCCATCGACCTGAACGCGCGGAGCGCGGTACTGGGCAACGGAGTCGGCGGACTGTCCGGACCCGCGGTCCGACCCATGGTGCTCCGCCTGGTGTGGCAGGCCGCCGCGGCCGTCGGGATACCCGTCGTCGGATGCGGCGGCATCAGCACCGCGCGGGACGTCCTGGAGTTCGTCCTGGCCGGAGCCACGGCCGTGCAGATGGGCACCGCGACGTTCACCCGCCCGTACGCGATGACCCAGGTCCTACGGGACCTCGACGCCCTGTGCGGCGAACTCGGTATCGCCCGTCTCGCGGACGAACGCGGCACCGTGCGGATCTGAGCCCCATCCGCGGCCGGACCGCACCTCCCGGCGCCCGTCCCGACCTCGCGCGGTCTCCACTGACCGTCCCATCCACGGAGCCCACATGAACCTTGCCCAGGTCCTGCACACGGCGGCCGACGCCCCCAGCGCCTTCCAGAGCGCCGAGCAACGAAGCGCGGAACTGTACGCCGACATCCTCGCGGTGGCCCCCCTCGGCGACGGCCGGGTCGACGTCGAAGCCGTCCAGAGCCGCCCGTCGATCCTGCGTCGTACCGCGGCGCTGCTGTCCGAAGCGCTCCCGCCCGGGACCGACCGGTTGGTGTGCACCACCCCCGACGGCATCGCCGCCACCACCGCCCTGGCCCTGCACACCGGCCTACCGTTCGCGACGGTGACCGGTACCGGGGACGACGCCGCTCTGACCGGCGAGGCCCATCCGGGCGAGTACACCGTCGTCGTCGTGCCGTTGATGGGCACGGCGCAGGACGCGGCCACACCCGTACTCGCCGCCCTGAAAGCCGGGATGCGGGTCTCCCGCGTCCTCAGCGTGCTCGACAGCAGCGACAGCAGCGTGGCGGACACGCTCCTGGAACGGTACGGAGTACGGTTCCACGCGCTCTTCTCCGCCACCTCGTCGCGGACCCCGCTCGGGTCCGCGACCGACAAGAAAGAGATGGATCCCCGATGACCGAAAGCACCTCCGCGATCATCTCCGGCATCCGTGAACTCGGCGCGGCCCCGGACACCTACGGCACCACCCTGAACACGCAGATCTCCCCGGCCGCGGCCGACCTCATCGGCCAGGCCGTCGCCGACGCCGTGCGCGATCTGAAGCCGGACCACATCGCGGTGTGGGAGAGCAGCGACGAAGCCGTGCTCGCCCACGTCGTGGCCCTGGCGACGGGCTCGACCGTCCTACGGGTCACCGACGAGTCCGGAATCATCTCCGTCTCCCCGTCGATCACCCCCGGCGACCGGGTCGTGGCGCTGGCGACCGCCTGGGAGCCGCGCTGGCTCCAGGCCATGCTCAGCGTGCTGCGCGGCGCGGCCGCCGAAGTGACCGCGGTGGCCGCTGTCCTGCACACCCCCACGCTCGATGCCGCAGGTTCCGTACCCGTGGTAGCGCTGCTCTCCGAGGCGGAAGCCTCGTCGGCCGGACTCCGATGACCGCACCGACCCTGGCTGCTCTCCCTCGCGCCGACGCCGACCGGCTCCAGAGGCACCTGGACACCTTCGCCGGAATGTCGGAACCCGGCCAGGGCCCCGGCGTCACCCGGCTGGCGTACACCCCGCTTGAGCGCCAGGCCCATGACGTGTACACGGCGCACATGCGTGCGCTCGGCCTGGAAGTACGCACGGACACGGCCGGCAACACGATCGCCGAACTGCCCGGCACGACCCCCGGACTGCCGGGCCTGGGCACCGGCTCCCATCTCGACAGCGTGCCGGGCGCCGGCGCGTACGACGGCATAGCCGGTGTGGTCGCGGCGATGGAGGTGGCACGGCTGTTCGTCTCGGGCGGGATCCGGCTCACCCGGCCCGTCCGGTTCGTGGCCTTCGCCGCCGAGGAGGGAGCCCGCTTCGGACAGGCGTGCACGGGCAGCCGGATCGCCGCGGGACTGACCGGCCCCGCCGACCTGAAGACCAAGCAGGACGCCGAGTGCGTGTCGCTGGCACAGGCCATGACCGCTGTGGGCCTCGACCCGAACGACACCGAAGCGGCCCGCTGGCGCGGCGAGGACTGGGCTGCCTTCCTGGAACTGCACATCGAGCAGGGCTCCGTACTGGAATCCGAGTCCGTTCCCATCGGACTCGTCGACCTGATCTCGGGCAGTACCCGGCTACGCCTCGATCTCACCGGACGGGCCTCGCACACCGGGGGAACCCCGATGCGGATGAGGGCCGACGCGATGGCCGCGGCGGCGGAGATCATCCTGATGATCGAGACCCTTGCCAACGACAGCCGCCATCACGGCACCCGTGCGACCGTCGGACGCATGCATGCCTCGCCCGGCTCCCTCACCACGATCGCCGGGAGCGCCGAGGTCTATGTCGACGTCCGAGACGTCGACAACGACCGGCAGCGACTGACCGCGGCGGAGATCGTCGACGGTGCGCAGAACATCTGCTCCCGGCGCGGGGTCGGGTGCCGATCCCGGCTGCTGGCCGACGCCTCCCCCGTCATCCTCCCCCGATGGCTCCGGGACACCATCGCCGAGGCAGCGGCGGAAGCGGGGATCGCCCACCGGGTCATGCCCAGCGGGGCCAGCCACGACGCACAGATGATCAACCATGTGGTGCCCACCGGCATGATCTTCGTCCCCAGTCACAACGGCGGGGTCAGCCACAGTCCCGAGGAGCTGACCCATCCGGCCGAACTCGCCGTCGGCACCGACATCCTGGCATCGGGTCTGCTACGACTCGATGCCCGGCTGTCCGCACAGGAGGCCACAGCAGCATGAACACCCTCGATGCGGAGGCCGGCATACCTGTCCGGGACAGCGTGACACCGCTGTCCGGGTCCGGGACCGATCTACCCGCCCCGACCTGGCACCGTGCCCGGGTGCTCGCCTCCACCCCGCATGGCCCGGGCTACCACTTCCTACGCCTGGAAGCGCCGAGTATCGCCCAGAGGTGCCAGGCAGGACAGTTCGTGATGCTGACCGCTGCCCGGGACGGGGACACGGGCCCCGTCCTGCCCCGCCCGATGGCCGTGTACGGCCGCAACCCGCAGGCCGGCACCCTCGACATCCTCCTCGGAGTGGTCGGTGACGGCACCCGTCGGCTGGCCTCTTTCCGACCGGGCGAGCGGATGCTGGTCGTGGGACCGCTGGGCCAGGGATTCCGTATCGCCCGGCGAACGACGCGCGTCCTTCTGGTCGGACGGGGCATCGGCACCTGTTCGCTGACCACGGTCGCCCAGGAGTGCGCCGGGACCGAAGTCGAGATCGTCGCCGTGGCCAGCGGCAGAAGCCCGGACAGAGTAGTCGGCGCGGACGTCTACCGGGCGGCCGGTGTGACACGGCTGCACGAGGTCACCGACGACACCGGCAGCAGTAGCGTGACCCAGCTCCGGGACATGCTGACGGCCGACCTCGACCAGGCCCCTCCGCAGCAGATCATGACGTGCGGTTCGGAGCGGCTGGCCCGGCTCTGCGAAGAGCTCGGCCGACGCTGGGCGGCGGATGTCCAGGTATCGCTGGAAGCCCACATGGCCTGCGGCCTCGGGTACTGCCACGGCTGCGCCACCGGGACCAGAAGCGGTCCCGAGGAGTCCCCGCTGATCTGCGCGGACGGACCGGTCTTCCGCCTCACGCGCTCGGACACAGAACGGTGAACGGCTCCCGGGCTGACGGCTCCGCAGGGACGACGATCCTGCGGGGGGTCCGGCCCCTCGGCGGCCCACCCCGGGACGTGACCGTACAGGGCGGGCGGATCGCCGCCGTGACAGCCCCCGGCAACGGAAGCGGCACAGGTGCCGCGGACGCGACGACAGCCGACTGCGACGGTCTGATCATGCTGCCGGCGTTGGTGGACCTCCATACCCACCTGCGCGAACCCGGTGACACAGCCTCGGAGACCATCGCGAGCGGCACCAGGGCGGCAGCGCACGGCGGGTACTCCGACGTGCTCGCCATGGCCAACTGCGTGCCGGTGACCGACAGCCCCGAGCGGGTACGGCACATCATCGAGCGGGCGGCACGTACCGCGTCCTGCCGGGTGCACCCAGTGGGAGCGGTCACCAAGGGGCTCGCCGGCCGCGAACTCGCCCCCCTCGACGCCATGGCAGCAGCCGGCGCCCTGATGTTCTCCGACGACGGCGTCTGCGTCGACGACCCCACGCTCCTCGTACAGGCGCTGGAGGCGGCCCGCCGCACCGGAACCCTGGTCGCCCAACACGCGCAGTGCCCGCGTCTCGCGGAGCGAGGCCAGGTCAACGCCGGCGCGGCGGCGCACGCCACCGGTCTACCGCCCTGGCCGGCGACGGGCGAGGAGGCAATCGTCGCCCGTGACGTGGTACTCGCCGGGGCCACCGGCGGACGTCTGCACATCTGTCACGTCTCCACAGCGGGGACCGTGGAAATCGTCAGATGGGCCAAGTCGCGCGGCTGGCCGGTAACCGCCGAAGTGACCCCCCACCACCTGCTGCTCACCGATCTCCTGACGCACGACACCGACCCCTTGCACAAGGTGAACCCGCCGCTGCGCAGCGCCGAGGACGTGGCGGCCCTGCGCGCCGCCCTTGGCGACGGAACCATCGACGCCGTCGCCACCGACCACGCCCCCCACACCGCGTCGAGCAAAGACAGGCACTGGTGTGAGGCACCCTTCGGCATGCTGGGCCTGGAGACCGCGCTCCCCGTGGTCGCGGAGGCCCTGGGCGCCGGGGGCGAACCGGACTGGGGCCTCGTGGCCACGGTGATGTCCGCGGGTCCCGCCCGTATCGCGGGGCTCGCCGACGTAGCGGGCCGTCCGTTGCGCGCGGGGGAACCTGCGACGTTCACCCTGGTGGACCCCCGGGCCGACTGGCGGGTGGACCGGACCGAGTCCATCAGCGCGTCGGACAACACCCCCTTTCACGGCATGACGTTCCGCCATCGCGTCGTCGCCACCATGGTCGAGGGCTGCGTCACCGCCGACATCGACCACCGACTGGGCAGTCGGCGGCGGGCGTGTGGTCGATGACCGCCCAGACCTGGCGGCCCTGTGGCGCGACCTCGCTTCCGCCGTTGACAGCACCGGGTTCCAGGACGCGGGGTAGGAGCGGGGGCTCCGGGTCTGAGGCGCTCGGCCGGTCACTGCTGGCGAGGTACGGGGAGGCCGGAGCAGGAGCACATCGGCTGGATGGAACGCACAACAGGGTGGTCTGGTGCCCGAGCCGGGGCCACAGCCCCGCCTCGATAGTGTTGTCCTGGCGGGCTTCGGCGAAGGTGCGGCCGTCAAGCCACTTCTGGAAGTGGAGGGACCCGGAGTCGGGTCGGTCCCACACGCAGGGCCCGCGGGACCGTGACCCCGCCCGCCCTCGCGTCGCTCATGGTCGCGGCCATGGGGTGCCGATGGGCTTCGCCCTCACGGCCGTTGAGCATGAGGAGGTAGGCGTGGTGGGAGTCGGCAAGGGGCCGGCAGGTGTTGAAGCGGCCCTCAGACATTTCGCCCTACGCCCCCGATGGTGAGGTGACGCCCATGTGGCAGACAACAGAAGGTCCTGCGCCAAAACGCACCCTGATCGTGCTCATGGTGCTCGGAGCGTGTATCCCGGGCACCATGGCTGGCCTCATCCTCGGACCGGTCGGGGTCGACCACATCCTGCGGGCCCTCCGGTGGATCGAGGGGGGACCGGGCGATCCCTCGTTCCTGCTAGGGGCGCTGCTCATTGCTGCGGCGATCACTCCCTTCGCGATCGGCGTCGCCGCGGGCGCGTATGCCCGCCGCCGCGGCCGGCCATGGGAACAAGCCGTGAAGACAGGCGCTGTCACCGCGTTCCTCACCGGTGTGGTCGCCTTCATCGCGGCCATGCCCATCGCCGTCGTCTTCGCCTAGCGGCTGGATGATCCCGCAGGCGCGGGGCGGGGCCGAGCCCGCATATCCCGCACGGCACCCCGACATCCGGCAAGCTCCGGCGTATCACCGGCTTCGCCAGAGTTCCCCCGCATGACAGTCTCGGGCAGGCCTCGCCGCCGCGAAACACCGACGGCGATGGCGCCGATGGTCGCGGAAGCCATGGTCCGGTGACCGCAGCGGTCCCATGTCGCTGTCCCTCACCAGGACGCGTATCGAGCAGTGATCATCGGGTGGTCCGGGGATATCTCCGACCCAGATCATCAAGGCGCGCAGATGAGGGCCGGCGAGGTAGCTGGCCGGAGCGACCTCGCCGTTCCTACGACGATTTCGCGGCCCAGTACGCGGCCCGCACCTCCCCCTCCGTGAAGTCCCGGCGTGGCAGACGCAGGCCGAGGGACTTCTCCAAGGCGTGGAAGTACAGCTCGAACGTGTCGGTCACCTCGGGGTGGTCCAGCTCGGCGCGGCGTACGGCGCGGTTGAGGAAGTCCAGTTCGCCGCCCCGCAGATAGGGGGCGAGGCCGCGTTCGTACCAGATCAGTTCCAGCACGCCCTGGTCGTCGTCGACGCGGCGACCGTCCCGCAGGTAGTCGAAGGTGTAGATGGCCTTCGCGGAGGTGGCGGACAGCCTCACGCTCTCCTCGATCCCGAGCGCCGTGTATGCCTCCTTGTTGGCGAAGGCCCTTCGCGGCGCGTCGTGGTACAGCAGGAACGTCCACCCGCCGGCCCGCCCGAAACAGCAGCTCTCCCACTGGCGGTCCCCGTGGGCCCGGCCGCTGTCCACGGCCTTCAGGTCCTTCAGACGCGTGCCAGCCGCGACCTGCGCGGGATCGGCCCCGTACAGCAGGGCCAGCCGTTCGGCGTCGACGGTTCGCCCGGGCGCCGCGCGGAAGAAGGCAAGGGTCGTGTACGGGTGCTGTTCGCGCCAGGACCCGGCTATCCAGGCGAGCCCCTCCAACGGGTCGCGCCCGCACGCTTCGACCGTCCCCGTGTCGTCCAGGCCGCCGCTGCGAAACCGTCTGCCCCACGCCGGATCGATCCGCTCCATCGCGTCGGCCACCTCGGCGACGCTGCCGCCGCGCCGACGCACCGCGGCCTCAGCGATCAGGTACAGCACCTGTTCGAGGTCGCTGGTGACAAAGGCCTCCCGGTAGGCACCGTAGTGGCCGCGCACGGTGCCGTTCTCGTCCAGCAGCAGGCACAGTCCCTCGTCCTCCGCCTCCTCAGCGCGCTCGACGCACTCGTCCAACGCCTCGTCCGAAAACGCCACGGGCGGCAGCCCGACCCCGTGGAGCAGGGCGTGTCCAGCGGCGGTGCGCTGCCACGCCTCCGCGAGTGTCCCCTGAGTGATCTCCATCTCCATGACATCAGCATATGAAGGGGCACTGACAACCGGCCGATCCTCTCAACTGGGCCGCGTGCACCGTCGAATCGGCCCATGTCGTGCGGTTCTTCGACACCTACGCCCCGCACCTCGGTCTCGGCCGCGCCCAGTCGTTCGACCACACACGCCGGGAAGCAGACCATCTGCCGGAGCACGAGGATGACCTCGACTGGGACATCTGCGCCGAACTCTTCCGCGACGAAGCCCGGGACCCGCTGCCCGGCGCCGAACCCACCGGGGCTGGAGCCTGCCGTACGCCGTGGTCACCGCGCCCAGAGGCCACTTCACCCCGCTGGAGGAGCACGCCCGTACCACCGCGCTCGTGCCCTTTCTGCGTCACGCCCGGATGAGACAAGCCCCGTGACGGCGCCGGGCGCACCTGGGGCGAGTCGGCCGCTGCGGTGTGGAGAGGCGCAGAAGTCTCTTGCGCCCGGCGGTTCTCCTGCACTGGGCTGTCCCCATGAACAAGAGAAGCCTTGCGGCATTGACCGCGGCCCTGTCCTTGGCGCCCCTTCTGGCGGCGGGTGTGCCGGGGCAGCGTGCGGCGGCCGCCGAATCAGATGCCGGCGGTTCCTCGGCCCCCACCGGATCGGCGCTCCTGCGCGGAGTGGACCTGGACACGGTGACGATCCCCGAGTTGCAGGCGCGTATGAAGCGCGGAACCCTCACCTCGTCGGAGCTGACCCGGGCGTACCTCAGGCGGATCGAGGCCATCGACCCGAAGGTCAACGCGGTGCTGCGCATCAGCCCGACGGTCTTGAGCCAAGCGGCCGCCAGCGATGCGCGGCACCGTCGCGGAACGGTCCGCGGCCCGCTCGAAGGCATCCCCGTCCTGCTGAAGGACAATGTGAACACCTTTGACATGCCGACGACGGCCGGATCGCTGGCGCTGGCCGGAAGTCCGCCGGACACGGACGCGGAGTTGGTCGGAAGACTGCGTGCGGGGGGTGCGGTGATCCTCGGCAAGGCCAACCTGTCCGAATGGGCCAACTTCCGCGCAGCGAAGCCGACGTCCGGCTGGTCGGCGGTGGGTGGGCAGACACACAACCCGTACGTCCTGGACCGTAATCCGTGCGGATCGTCCTCCGGTTCGGCCGCCGCGCTCGCCGCCTCGTTGGCACAGGTGGCGATCGGCACCGAGACGGACGGCTCCGTCGTGTGTCCGGCCGGGATGAACGGGGTCGTCGGCCACAAGCCGAGCCTGGGAATGGTCAGCCAGTCCGGTGTCGTCCCGATCTCCGCCGAGCAGGACACGGCTGGCCCCATGGCGCGTAACGTCATCGACACCGCGATCACCCTCTCGGTGCTCAGCGGTCACCACACCGCGGGCGCCGACCTTGCCTCCGGCCTGACGGAGGCGGTCACGCGCCGCGGTGGTCTGCGCGGCAAGCGGATCGGCCTGTGGCGGCTCCCCTCGCTCGGCGCCGACGTGGACGCCCTGATGACCCGGACCGCGACGCGGCTGCGTGCCGCCGGGGCCCGGGTCGTCGAGGTGACACCGCCGTACCAGGGCAGGCTCGCCGAACTGGAGTTCCCGGCCCTGCTGAGCGAGTTCCACCGGGACATCGACACCTATCTCTCCTCGCGCAAGGGGCCTCGCGACCTCGCCGGGCTGATCGAGTTCAACCGTACGCACCCGGCCGAACACACCTGCTTCGCCGGCCAGGAACTCTTCGAACTGGCCCTGGCAGCGCCGCCGACCACGGATCCGCGCTACCGGGCCATGCGCGCCGAGCTGACGGACCTGTCCCGGCGGTCCATCGACGAGACGATGGCCGCCCACGACCTGGACGCCATCGCCGCCCCGGCGAACCCGCCCGCCTGGACCACCGACTGCGCGCGGGGCGACAACGACGTGATCCCGTCCTCCACCCCGGCCGCCGTCGCCGGCTACCCCTCACTGTCCGTGCCGGCCGGGTTCGTCGGCGAGTTGCCGGTCGGCCTGCTCCTGATGGCCGGTGACCGCCAGGACGCCAAGCTGCTGTCGCTAGGGGCGGCGGTGGAGCAACGGCTGGACGCCTGGCGTGCACCGCGGTACCTACCCTCGGTCCCATCCGGGCGCGCCGACTAGGCCTGTTCACGGTTCAGATCATGTGGCTGACGTGATGTGCTCCAGCCACATGATCCATCCACTGGGACGGAGTCCGGCGAGGTAGCTGGTGGGTGCGCCACGAGGCGAGGACCGCTCCTGAAGGTCGCCGCCCCGGGCGACAGGACTCGGGAGCTGAGCACGGACTCCCTCGTGGCGGCGGCACTCGACCGGTTGTTCCCGCACATCCTGCGCGTGGGCGACGAAGCCTGTCCGGCAGACTCCCGGTCATACGGTGGGCCCCGGGGCGCCCTGCTGGGTCAGCCCGTCCGTCGAGGGCTCGGGGACTCTGTCGAGAGCGTCCCGGAAGTGCTGCTCCGAGCGATCCATGCCGAGCCATTCCGCAAGCGTCTGCCAGACCGCGGAATAGGCCACACACAGGTTGTGGACCGGCTTCGGCTTCAACCAGGCCACGCCATTGGCCGTCGCCCTGCTGAAGCTCTCCTGCCCCTCCTCCATCCTCACCCTGTGGGTCTCGTTTCCCTGCAGGTCCTGCTGAAGGTCCCGCAGCGTTGTCTGAATGTGCTTGCTGTCGTCCTTCGCCATCGCACGCGAGAGCATCGACGGAGGGAAGCCGGGCGTGACCGGCAGTACCGGGTGGCTGTTGCGGACGGCAGCGATGAGCTCCACGCGGTCCTCCCAGTGGCCCAGGCGGTTGGGGTCGGTCACCTTCTTCACGGAATCCCAGATTCGGCATTCGCTCTGGAGCCACTCCGCCGCTACCCGAATCTCGAAGCTGGACTCCATTCCGCGCAGAGCCCACACCCTTTCCAGCACCTGCGCCGCCTCTTGGAGGAGCCGGTGGTCGTATGCCCTCATCTGCGCCTCGGACCAGTTGTCCGGTGGCGTTGCGGCGGGAATCTCCACCCCTGGGTACGCGGTGAGTTCAAAGCGCTGGAACAGGGGGTCTTTCCGAAGATGTGCCAGATCCGGGTCTTCATGGGCCATCCAGGTCCGCTCGACCGTCGCGAAATCGCCCCGGGGAAGCAGAACCGCCTGTTCGAGTTCCTCGACGGCGAACTTCACATGCATCGCCCTCTCCTCTTGTTTCCTCCTTCTCTCTTCCTCTGTGGCCTCCTCCGCTTCGTCCTCGACGCCTCCCGCCTTCAGGGCGACAGCGTGCACGCAGGCGCTGTTGTAGCGGGTCAGCCAGTCGCTGCGGCGGCACAGCGGTAGCACACGACGCAGCAGTACCAATCGGCTCCGGGCCCTGTTGACCAGATCTGCGAGTTCCTGGGGAGCGATGTCCGTGCTCACCGAAGGCCCGGTGCGCCAGCGGTAGCCCAGGGACGGGTCGAGGTCGACCGAATGACGCGAGCGCGCGTGTTTGAGGGACCAGGCGAGCCGGAGAGGTGCCCACACGATCTGGTTGATCCGGAAGGCGCCTCTGGTCACGCTCTGCCGCGGTCCGAGGTAGCTCTGCACACTGGAGAAGGGGGACAGGAACCGCAGGAGGCTCTCCACCCGTGCGGGCCAGTAGAGGCCGGCGACTCGCGCCCAGCGGTCATCCGCTGCCAGCCGGTTCGTCTCCTGTATGGAGGCCCGCTGGAAGACCAGGCGCACCAGTTCCTCATCGGGATAGGACGATCCGGTCGTACGGCCGGTGTGCGGCTTCAGCGCACAGGTGAGCCACTTCTCCTCGGTACCGCTCGGTACGAGTCCGATCGCCGCTCTCCAGTAGCGGTTCGCGATGAGGCCCGCCAGGCGTCCGCGTGTGCCGTCGTCCCGGGCCTCGCCCGTGTCGAACCACTGCTTCGTCGTTTCCTCCGAGGTTCCCAGGATGACGGCGTTCCGGTACCGCAGGCCGAGCACCTCGCGGTAGCGGTGAGGGTGGATCAGATAGCGCAGGCGGCACCAGCCGGGTTTCCACGGCCGCAGCCACAGGCGCTTGGTGTACTGCCCGGTGGTCTGTCCATCAAGGGTGAGGGCCCGCTGGCAGGTCTCCAGCGCGTCGATGTGCAGCCCCATCTTCTCCTGGACCTCCGCCAACTCGCTGCGCAGATGCGGGTTCTCGGGGTCGAGCGCGATGGCGTCGTAGTAGCGTGACAACGCCTCGTGATAACGGCCCGCCCGGCTCAGCTCGCTGGCGTTCTGGTAGGACTCGTACAGTTCGGGACTGAGTTCCCGCCCCCACCATCTCCGCCACGGCGGCTGCCTCCCGGCGCGGGTGACCGGCAGGAGTGTGCTGATCACCCAGCAGCCCGCCTTGCGGATGACCTCGTCCCATTCGCTTCCCCACAGGGTGGTCGAACGGGACCCGCCGAACACGTACGCGGTGACGGTCACGGTCATACCCAGCCGGTCCGGCTCCTGTTCCCGAAGCCGGAGCACACCGCCGACCCGGTAAGCGAGCTTCGGCCGGAGCCGGCTGAGCAGGCGCGGTATGGCGCTGCCCAGCGACTTGGCGTCGAACTCGACATCTCCGACCAGTTCAAGAAAGCTCATGGGCGGTGCTTCCGCGGGCAGCGTCGTCGGTGCGTACATGCTGCAGTCGGACAACTGCTGACGCAGCTCGGCGGTGAGATCCGCGGCCGACTGGGTGAGGGACTTCGGCGGTGTCGCGTCGATGAGCTCCTGGACGTCCACCGGGCCCGGTTTGTAGGCGAGGAACGCCCGCGTCGCCCGCCAGTACAGGTACAGGACCATGAGGGCTACGGCGAAGAACCCCAGTCGCTGGCCGAGGATGAGACCACCGTCCGGGTCGAAGACCTGCCCGAGGCCACCGCACACCCGGGCCAGCCAGCCGCTGATGCCCCAGGCCCAGTCACCAACGCTCCACGCCTCGTGCCCCTTTCCCGCCAGGGTCAGGAGAGCGAGCAGCGCGACGGTCCCCACACCGCTCCACACCCACCAGGCGATCCGTCTCGGGGCCGGGAGCGCGGACGTCAGCGCGGTGTCGCTTTCCCTTCGCCGATTGACCATGGAGAACTCCCGATCGGGAGGAAGACCCTGAAGGCCCCTTTCCAGGCTAGCCGCCATTGCCGCGACGGGCAGGACGAGGGCCCGCCGGGCGAGCGGGACGGGGGCCGGGCACCTCGGACGGGACCCGAGCCGGTTGCGAGGGGCGGCGCCGCGGCGACCAGCCGCATCCCCGGCACCGGGCCGGGGAGACCCGGGCTACTCGTGGGACAACCCGAACACCATGTACTACTCGTTCGACTTCGTCGGCTACGTGCCCTGACGGCCAGCCCGACCGGACAACGCCCCGCCTCCCCTCCGGATGCGGGGCGTTGTCACGCGGCGGACAATGAGTAGGCGAGGGGGTCGGCGTCAGGAGCACCGGACCTGGGCCGGGAGCGCGACGAGCACCACAAGCGCGACAGGCGTGCGCGTCACGACATGCACTGCGAAGCGCGACGCCCCCCGACACACGATCCCGGAAGAGGCGCCGGTGTGCGGTGAAGCGGGTGCCGCGCGCGGCGCTGCGAATCCTGGAGGAGTACGGTCGGCGTACCTGTTCCGGGGGCTTGGTCAGACAGGGGCGGTAAGCAGTTGCGGGGAGTTCGGGGGAAGGGTCTGAGTCCTGGTGGGTCCGGACCCGGGAAGACTGGTCTCTCGCGGGCGTGCCGCCGCCTGCTGTGGAGGAGGCGGTTGAGGGCGCAGGTCACTGGTCACCCAGTCTGGTGGCGTGTTGCGTTGCCTCGATGTCGGAGCGTGCCTTGCCGAGGAATCGTGTGGGCCGGAAAGCTCTCAGGAGGTCTTGCTCCCGTTCTGTCGAGATCTCGGTAGCGACCAGGCGTCCCAGAATCGGGGCCAGGGTGATACCGCTGTGGGAGACGAGGCAATAGATCCGGGAGCGCCCCGACGCGTAGCCGGCGACGGTGTGCCCGTCCAGGGGCAGCGATCGGAAGCCGATGCGCGGGTCGAGGTCGATCTGCGGTCGTTCACCTGGCTGGGGCAGCAGTGCGGTGAATCGCTGAGCGATGGTGCGCGCGATGTCCCCCTCCGCTGTCGGAGGGTCTTCAGGATCGACGAGAGCGTTCAGGTCGAGAGCCTGGAGGACGGTGTGCCCGCCGTCTGAGGGGCGGAGGTTGAGGCCGGGGCTGTGGATCACACAGCGCAGGTCGAGTCTCGGGGACCTGGCGTGGACGAGCAGACCCACGGTTCGCGATCCGCGACCGGTGTCCGTCACCATGGGAACGTTGATCCCCGCCTGGGCAGCCAGCCCCTCCGTCCAGCGGCCTGCCGCCAGAACGACTCGGTCGGCCCTGAGGACATCGCCTTCGGCCAGGGTGATGGACACTCCGTCAGCAGTGTCCTCGATGGCCACGACCTGACCGATCGCGTACCTGGCTCCATGCCGTCTGGCGTCCGCCAGCAGCCTTCCCATGAAGAGGTCCGGTAGCACATACCCCTCGCTGGGGAAGTGCGCGATGGAGGTGACGGTTGCCGGGATGCGGAGGTCTCCCGCGATCCGCGTCGCCTCGGCAGGTGTGACGAACCGTGCGGGGTAGCCAAGGGACTCAAGCCGTTCCACATTGTCGGTGAGCCATCGCTCGCTTGCGGAGTCGGCCCATTGCAGTGCCCCGCTGGGGAAGTACGGCAGCGCATCCCCCATCTGCTCGGCGAGCCTGGTGTGCTCCTCCATCCCCGCAAGGCCCAGCCGGTGGTAGTCCGGGGCAAGCCTGCGGTACGAGTTGATCCAGGCAAAAGTAGTTGCGGTCGCACCGGTGCCCGCGCCCCACCGATCCAGCAGAACAACGTCCTGACCGGCTAGAGCAAGCTGCCTCGCGACACTCACCCCCAACACGCCTGCACCGACAACGACGACCTTCATCTCTCGTACCCTTCCCTTTCCGGCAGCGGCACTCTGATCACACAGCGGAGACGGGGAACTCCCCAAAGGAGCACAGCGGTTCCCGGACGCACAAGGGTCGTGACCACCTCGACAGTGTTTCCGTCATCCGCACGCTCGAATCATTTGCCCTCACCTGCGGCACCCACCACTCCGCCCAGCTTCCGAGCGCCCTGTGGATAGGCGCCGCGCCTACCGCCGCCATGCGCCCACACACTGGTTCACCAGGGCCTCCACATCGCTCGCGAAGGGGTCGCGAGGCATGCTTACCGCCGTCTGCGCCTGGCCGTATCGCCCACACACTCACGATCCCGACCTGCGTGTGGCATCGGCACTGGGGCAGGTTCAGGCCCCGGTCTCTTCCGCGTTCGGTGAAGCAGATCCTCGCGCGGGTGGACACGGTGGCCGGTCAAGCACTCGACGAGCCGACGCATTTGATGGTCGTTCACATCAGCCCCGCCGCGAGGGCCAACGACCGGACATCGCTGGGGAAGGTGGGAAACGGGTCGATCGGAGGGCGGCCGCCCTGACATCCATGGCCCACAGGGCCACTGCCGACCCGGACCGCACCCCCTCAGGCTGTGATCAAGCTGGCAGACGCCCGTTCCCCCGCCCGTCACCCCGCCGCCCTGTGCACCGCCTATCCGACCGCAAACGGAACTGCCCCCCGTTTGCGGCGCATCGGCCATCAGGGTTCCCCTCGACGCCGGCGGCGACCTGAAGACCGCCGTCCTGTGTCATCGAACCGTGAGCGTTGTCATCGAGGGTTGGGGGATGCGTTCGTCCGGCCTCGGGGAACCCGGCCACGGCGCCTGCGCGAAAACCCGCTACCGCACCACGGCGACCACTGCTAGCCTCCGGGAGGCCGTGCGAGAGAACGAGGAGGTGGTACCCGTGGACGCAGTATCGACATGGGTGCTCCCCTCCGGGGTCACGGTCGGGCGATAGGTCGTCCGGGAGCGCCGTTCCAGAGCACTCCCGAAGGGCACGACCATGCAATTCACGTCTGAACAGCGCCTCGACGACGGCGTCCTTGAGCGCGAGTTCACCCTTGGTGAGATACCCGGCACCCTGTGGACGCCTGGATCCGCCGCACCGGCCCCGCTGATCCTGATGGCACACAACAACGGCTTGCCCAAGAGCGCGTCCCGGCTGGTGGCACGGGCCCGGTACTCCGCGGCGTCCGGCTACGCGGTGGCCTGCATCGACGCCGCCGGGTGCGGTGACCGGCCCCGTTCCGCAGCCGACGAGCAGGCCCGCGCAGACCTCCACCGGGCGTTTCAGGCCGACGAACCGGTCGATGAGGTCTTCGAGTCCATCATCGGCCCGCTGGTGGAAAACGCGGTCCCGGAATGGCGGACCACCCTGGACGCCCTCCTCTCGCTGCCCGCGATCGGCGGCCCGGTCGGGTACTCGGGGTGGACCGCCGTCGGCATCCGCCTTGCGGTGGCCGAACCACGCATCACGGCCGCCGGCTTCTTCGCCGGTGGGTACGTGCCCCGCGCCCAACGCGAGGAGGCCCGGCAGGTCACCATTCCGCTGCTGTTCCTGCTCCAATGGGACGACGAGGGGAACCCCCGGCAACGGGCCCTGGACCTCTTCGACGCCTTCGGCAGCAAGGAGAAGACGCTCCACGCCAATCTGGGCGGACACACCGGCACCCCGTGGTTCGAGGTGGAGGACGGGAACCGATTCTTCGGCCGGCACCTGAAGTGAGGCCGGGCCGGCAGGCCAGCGGCAGACCGTAATCGACGTCGGCCACGATGCCGTCATCGAGGACAGGCCCCCGGCCCTTCTCGATGACGGCACCCGTCAGATCACCACCGCCCCGATCGCAGCGGTACCGGCCACCAACGCCAACATCAGCCGGGTCCACTCCCGGGAGGTACTTGGCCCGCACCCAGCGCATCGCCGGGCAGCCCGGCTGTCAGGAAGACGGCGGGGAACCTGTTCTCGCGTACGGCATCGTTCTCCATCAGAATCGTGCTCGGCTTCACACGCTCCACAGGGACCGGAGTGCCCTCGCGGAACTGCGAGTGATACGCGGTACGTGGAGCAACCCCCTGCGCGCACCCGCTCCGTTGTCGTGGAAGATCACATTGGGCTTGTTGACGTGCCGTATGGTTCCGTCGGCGGTGTCGCTCAGCGCTCGGGGAGTCTGTCCAGGGGCGGGGACAGCCGTGGCTCGCCCTGTCGTATGCAATGAAGTGATGTGACGGAGCAGGCGGCTTCGACTCCAACGCCTTGCCGCCCTGCCCCGTCGACGACGATTGCACCGGTCTGCCTGATCACCAACCTGTGCCTCGCACTCATGGACATCGCGTCTGCACTGTTCATGCCTACCCGTTCGACAACGACCAGGTCCATGGCCCTGAAGGGCATGCCGGACCTGAAGCGCAAGCCCTGGACGCGGTTTACACATGAGCTGTCGGTCGATTCCCAACGCCCCGACCACCGTAACCGGAGGCGCGCCCGGAACGCCGGTTGGGCGTGGTCTGGATCAGTTGCTACCGCGCCTTCTGACGAAGACGATCAACACCATGCCGCTGGCGAGGGCGAGTGCGGCCGCGCCGATCACCCAGGGGCTTCCGAGCGCGCCGGTGATGGCGAGTTGTCCGTCGTCACGCTTGGCCTCTCCCCCATCTGGGCCCCCGTCTGGGCCCCCACCTGGGGTTCCATCGGGTGACTCTGCGGGACTGGGATTGTCTGTCGGTCCGGTGGTCGGCTCAGTAGGCCCGTTGGACGACTCCGAGGGAGCGGGTTCGTCTGTCGGTCCGGTGGTCGGCTCGGTAGGCCCGTTGGACGACTCCGAGGGAGCGGGTTCGTCAGTTGGTCCGGTGGTCGGTTCCGTAGGGGTCGGGGTGGGTTTGGTCGGCGGCTGAGCGGTGTCGCAGGAGGGCAGGTCTCCGGTGAAGGGGTAGCCGTGGAGTTCCGAGCCGGAGGAGGCGGTGTGGTTCAGCGAACCGGCACTGTAGAAACGGCCGTTCATCCCTGGCACCGCTACGTTCGTCGTGCTGTTCTGCGCGCCGACCAGGACGGACCCCTGGAACTGCGCGCCACCCTTGAAGGTGACCGAGGTGGCGTCGGGAAAGTTCCACAGGAGTCGCTCCCGGATACCGGCGGGCTTGAGGTCGTGACCGATGTAGGAGCTGATGGTTCGCTGGTCGCCGAGCATGTTGACCAGTACGGTCGCGCCGTCGGGAATGCCCTCGAAGGCGATACCCTGATCGCCGCCGGTCGCCGAGGTGGGATTGAAGTCGACGTTGAAGACCTGAAGCTTCGAGGCACCGTCGCCGCGGAAGAGGGTCTGGTACCCCTGGTTGACCGCGGTCCCGGTCGCCGGTCGTGTCTTGCCCTCGACGTAGGCGTAGCACCTGCTCGCGGTGGTCAACTGGGCCCGCACCCCCCGGTAGGGCCCAGCCGCGCCGGGGTCGTGCACCGGCGCGGGAATGACCGTGCCGCTGAGCTTCCCGCCGTACTTGACGACGCCAGAAGTCTGGCCTTCCTCGGTGAGTAGCCGCTGCCCGTTGGCGACGGTGATGTCTCCACCGACTGTGAGGAAGTCAGTGCCGTTGGGCGGTGACACCCGCGAACCGACCCCCACGATGCCGGCGTTGTAGACGCTGGAGCCAGAGGTCTTGTTCATCGAGAAGTCGCCAAGGGTGACGATCTTGCCCTCGGCCTCCGCAGCAGACCCGCCGACGCGGTAGTCACCGCCGACGAAGATGTTGATGTTCTCGTCACGCCCGGGGACGGGACCGTTGTGGGGGTCCTCGTACGAGCCGGGGCACGACGATCCCAGACAGGGCCCAAGCCCGCCGGGTAGCGGGGCCGCGTATGCCGTACTGGCGCCGACGCCGAGCAGCGCTGCGAGGACAGCACCAGTAAAAGCGGAAAAACCTGTTCTCATCACTCTTTTCCTTGCCATGTCACCAACTATGCAAGCCATCAATCCCCAATATACCCCCAGGGGGTATATGATCGACGTTCTTCTTTTCATCGCGTCAGATTTCTGCGGGAAATGCCACACGGTGCGTCAATTCACCTACTCTCCGTACCGAATGAGGGATCGACACCCGCCCTAGTGATCCCCAGCACACCCGTTCCGGTCGGCTCGAATACCGCAATTCCCGCGCCTCCCGGGCCCCGCCCCGCAGCCCGAGAACTCCACACGGTGCGCCAATTCAGCTACTCTCCGTGTCGCATGACAGCACGTCACCCACCGTACGAACGCGGGAACCAACCCCCGGAGCGTGCCGGCTCCCGGCACCGCACCCCTCCTCCTCCATCGCCGCACAGACCGGCACCCCGGCGGCTTCGAACCGCGCGGAGGACGGATACCGGCGACCGCAGCCAACGCCGGACGACCAACGGTCTGGCGGGTGTGCGGCCCACTCAGGGCATCACATCGTCACTAGATGAGGCACCTTGCCTAAACTTCCCAGGCATTTCCTATGGCGACCCCTCCGGGCGGTCCCAACAACGCACACGGGAGCGGCCTTCACAGCCCGCCCTCCCCCACCGCCAAGCTCTGGCGCGTACCCGTACTCAAGGCCCGGCGAAGCCTCCAACGAAACCGCTCCTATGACGTCACCCAGCCCCGTCAGGTCAGATGGCCACCCCGGTCACGCACTCCTCGACGTGACCGACCGTCACCCACTCGTGAGACCAGCGGAAAACATCATCCCCGCAGGTCAAAAGCGCGGAAGCGACCTGCCGATGCCACAAAAGAACACCGGGCCATTGCCCGTTCTCGGGCACCTCACTCCCCGCATGGGGTGACCCGCATCACCCCATCTGGCCGCCCCGAAGGAAATACGAAGGAAGCCTATTGAATTTACGCGATGATGCCCTCGAATAACGGGATTCCGTGATTGGCCAAATCCGCAGGCGGGTGAGGCATTCCTGAGAAAGACCGCTTCCGTAGCGGTGAAGAGCGCCGCCACCTTCACCAACACCAAGCAGGGCGGGCCCATCCAGCCGCCCACCATCCCTTTGACGACCCCGCCGGTCACCCCGACACCGACCCGATCCGCCTCCGCCCCGCCGATCCCCCGACGGACACGCCCAGCATCCGACCCTCCGAGGGGTCCCTCGCTCACACCGGGGCCGACTCCGACATCTGGCTTCTCGCCGCCGACGACCTCCTGGTTGGCTACGAACTGATCATCGTCAGGGTCCCTGGAAGGCGCCTTCCAGGGGGCCTTCGCCTGTCTCGACACAGATCGGCGCCGACGTACTGCCGCCACCTCGTACACGCCCACCCCAACCCGAAGGCCCCGGGAACCATGGGCGGTTTCTAGGGGCCCTCGGCAGATCCGGCTGAGGCTTCAACCGCACACGGCGCCTGCGGCAGACGCAGTGCTCCGTCGGAAGGGTCAGACATGCATGACGGCCCCCGACGCGAGGGCTCCAGCCGCCCAGGCGACCCTGACGGGCGATTGGCTCGATACATTCCTCGACGGCCGCCTGCTCACAGCCGTACGCCCGGTCGACGGCCCCCGACCGAGCTGGTTCGTCGACGGGGACAGCGACACATGGGAGGACGACCTGTTCACAGGGCTCCCGGTGTGACGAGGGCCTCTCCGCGCGGGCCACAGGCTCCCTTCCGCCCTGCGTCGTAGGCTTGTGCGCTCTGTCTCCGAACGTCACACGAGCAGTACGTCGGCCCGACGGGTTTCGCCTTCCGCTTTCCCACCGTCAGTTCCTCGGCTGTCGGATGTACTGGTCGTGCCCTCGCTCACACTCCGCGCTGTGCCAGGAGATCCAGTCCCAGAGGTGTGCACCGGTGCCACACGGCTTTGCCTTCGCGTTGAGAGACGACCAGCCCGGCTTCACAAAGTGCTGTGGCCTGTATGGACGCTGCCGCCAGGCTAACCGCGAGCTGGTTCTGAAGCCGGGCCTGCACGTTGTGACAGAGGCGTTGCGGTTGGCGGTGTGTTTGGTTTGGTCGCGGTAGAGGCGGGTGAGTGGTTGGTTGCCGCCGGTGCGTCCTGGGGTGTGGGAGCCGACGCGTCCGGGGTGGGTGCGGGCGTTCCCGGCTCGGAGGTCTCTGGTCACCGCCGTCCCTCAGCTTTGTTCTTCCTGGAGGTCGGCCATCTGCGCGCGGCGTCCAGAGCCGACTCCTCGACTCCGGCGCAGTCGGCGCAGGGCGTTGGAAATTCCCCGTGATGGATGCGGTGGGGGCGGCGCTCGGCGGAGGGTCACCCAACCACAGGGGCATCCGCTTCCCGGCGCAGCGAGTCACCCGGCTGGCATTCGAGCACCTCACAGAGTGCCGCAAGGGTCGTGAAGCGCACAGCCTTGGCCCGGCCGTTCTTCAGCACCGCCAGATTGGCGGGCGTGATTCCCACGCGTTCAGCGAGCTCGCCCACGGACAGCTTCCGCTGAGCCAGCATCACATCGATATCGACCGCGATCGCCATCAGATCACCTCGGCCAGTTCGGCCCGCAGTTCGGCGGCCTCGGCATCACGCTCGACGGCTTGGGCAAGGAGTATCCGCAGTACGAGCACGATGAGCGCGATGCCCTGGAGCGCCAAGGCGACCCCACCCGCCAAAAGGACAACCCCCGGGGCGACCCCCTCGCCCGGCACCAGGATAGACCCGAGCGCGGCCACCAGCAGGGAGGCGGCCACAAAAGCACCGATCACCCCATGGACATAGCGGAAGGCCGCATGAGAGAACACAGTGCCGCGTCGCACCATGGTCACCAGTCGCCATACGCAGACCAGGAACACTTGGACGGTGACGCCCCCCGCAACGGTGATCACCAGCGCAGCGATGCGCACGTGTTCAAGGTCCGATTCGAGCTCCTCCAGATCGACGGCGAGCAGGGGCACCAGCACCGTCTGAACGAACACCGAGCCGGCGAACAGCGCCGCCAGGACGGCACGCAGCGCAAGCACCGTGAGCTTTCCCACCATCTCTCCCTCAATCGAATAACGATACAAATCTATCGACTATCGATACCTTCGACAAGAGGTCGACGACCGAAGGCGGATTCCACCCCGCCAGGGAAGGAACCCCCGACGCTCCGTACCAACGAACCACGCTCGAACAGGAGGTGCGGGGCGAGCCATCACGCTCCGGGGCCAACCAGCGCTATTGGGGCGTCCGTTCGAGCTTGCCGCCGCCCTCGGTCGGGATGCAGCGGAAGGGACGTCAGAGCCTGGATGGACTTGAACGGCGTGGCAGACTCCGCCGGGCCGACCTGATCGAGATGGGCGTCGTACGCGGTGTCGTCCTGGCCGCCGACGCCATCTCTTTTCGGCCTGGTCACTTCTCTCACCAGAGTGAGTGGGTGGGCGCGGGTCATGAAAACGAGCCGCACTTGTGCGGGCGGCCGGCCAGAGTGGCCCGAAGGACTGCGGCTGATGGGCGCCATGGCGAAAAAGCGATCACTGGATAGAGTGCTCTGTGGAGCGTTCGAGGCTCCTTTCCCATCGATGTGCTCCAAGCTGAGCGGCCCGAGACAAGATCATGGAAGGACTCGGCTATGACCGCTGCGGCACAGGACATCATCACCACCAAGCTTGAGCGCACCTTCGACACCCTGGATGCCAACCACGACGGCTACGTGGACTGGACGGACTATCAGAAGCTCGCCGATCGTTACATCCAGGCCTATCGGCTCGACAAGGGCGACCGCCGGGCCAGAGCGCTCCAGTCCTTTTGCCAGATCTACTGGCTGGAGTTGCTGCGCCACTCGGGTGTGGCGGAGGACCGGCTGACGAAGGACGAGTTCATCACGGCCAACCGTCTCGCGACCGTCGATACAAGCCGGCTCAACGTGACCGAGGGCGGTGGCCATGCGATCTTCGACATCATCGACAACGACGGCGACAACGAGATCAGCAAGGATGAGTTCACCCGCTTCCTGAGGGACGTGTGGAAGGTCGACGCCTCCGACGCGATGGGCATCTTCAACAAGCTGGACACCGACGGAGACGGCGCAATCTCGCGCCACGAGTTCATCCGTGCGGTGCGCGAGCACTTCCTGTCCAACGACCCGGACGCGCCGGGCGGCCTGTTCTTCGGGCACGTCTGACCTACGCCCTTCACGGCGGTCGCCGTGCGCGAGCCCTAGTCCGCCCGACTGCCCCACTGCCGTGCAACAGTGGTGGGGCTTCGCCGTTGGTCCCTGTGCCGCGGGGGCAGGCCAAGGCTCACTGGCCCGCTGATGGTGTGGTGTCGATCTGGTCGAGTTTGGACTGGGCGCCGTCGGCGAGGCTGGCACGGAGGCCCTCGA
The DNA here is from genome assembly GCF_023701525.1 of Streptomyces albipurpureus. Lineage (GTDB taxonomy): Bacteria > Actinomycetota > Actinomycetes > Streptomycetales > Streptomycetaceae > Streptomyces > Streptomyces albipurpureus. The sequence continues at coordinate 173,742 of NZ_JAMQAW010000003.1, read as the reverse complement.
TCTCTCCGAGCCAGCCCTCCTTCTCCGCCTCGGTGACGCGGTCGACGAGGTTGTCCCGTCTCTCCGCGAGGCGAGCACGTCGTCGCGGGTGACTTCACGCAGGTGGTCGTAGCGGTTCGACCACTCCAGCAGCACGGGTCGGATCCGGTTGAGGTAGTTCCAGACTGCCGCAACGTCCCGGGAACGGGGACCACCGTCGTGCAGCAGCCGGGCCCAGTACCCGACATCACGGCCGATTTTGGTGGCGCGGCAGTCGAGCTTGGACTCCAGCCACTGCTCGAACGAGGAAGACACCGATGCGGTCCAGGCTGACACCAGCCGATCGCCTTGCGGGCGATGGACCGCTCGCGGTTGGCAGTGTCGGCGTCCATCGCGTCCGGCAGCGGCTCCAGTCATCGGGACGGGACCGGTGCCGTTCCTGCGCGACAGCGGCTGACCGGTCGGTCCCGCATATGCGACAGGCCCGCCGCCTCGCGCAGTGCGAAGCGGCGGGCCTGCAGGGCTGGGTCAGTGCCGGGCGGAACGCCGACGACGGACGGTGAACAGAACGCCACCACCGACCACCGCGAGCGCGGCGGCGATACCCGCGATCACACCAGTGCCGCTGCTGCCGGTCTCGGCCAGCGGGCCGCCGGGCGTGGGAGAGACCGACACGCTCGGGTTGGCGGACGGAGTCACCCCAACGGTGGGGGAAGCCGTCGCGTCCCCACCGGTGCTGTTGCCCCCACCACTGGTGCTGTTGTCCCCACCGCCGGTGCTGCTGCCGCCGGTGCTGCTGCTGTTGTTACCGCCGGTGCCGTTGCCCCCGCTGCCGCCGTTGCCCCCGCTGCCGCCGGTGCCGTTGCTACCGCCGGTGCCGTTCCCGCCGCTGGTGCTGTTGCCCTCGCCGGTGTTCCACCGCGCGACGGCCTTGGCACTCGTCGTGGCGTCGCTCGGCGCCACGAGGATGATCGACTGAGCGTGGTCCGCTGCGGTGGGCGTGTCTCCGGGCGTGGTGGGAACCGAGACGACGCGGCCGGTGACCGCCGAACCTGCGGCCGTCGCGGTGATCGTTGCGGTTCCGGACCGGTTCGTGCCTCGGAGATCGAGGTACAGGGCCTGGCCGTCGACAACGGAGTTCGGGTCGAGAGCGGCCCCCTTCGCATCGGTCAGCGCTGCCGCGGGGTCGACGGAGACGCTGACCGTGGCTTGATTGGTCGTCACGACGAACGGGCCGACGATGGTTCCGGCGTCTTGCGGGGTGCTCGGCGCGGAGATCGAGATCGTGGTCGCGGCTTCCGCCGGTGTCATCCCGGTGCCCGCGTTCGCACCGGCGAGGAGGTAGCGGTAGGCGGTTTCCGAGTCGGTGGTCTCCCATGCCCAGGGCGCGTCGTAGTCGAGATCGGTGTACCGCCAGATCGCGTACTGCGTCGCCTCGATCGCGTCGTTGCGTGCGATCCCGGGCGCTCCTGCCGCGGTTCCGAACTCTTCGAGGCTCAAGGCGGGATAGCTGTGCGCGAGTACCCAGAGGACCTTGCTCTGGACCGTCGGATCGGTGAAGCGGTTGGTTCCGAGATAGCTCCCGAGGTCGCCCACCGTGCCCTTGACATCCGTCAGTGCGTCCACGTCGTGCTCAATGCAGTACGCCCAGAGCTCCGGCTCACCCGGCTCGTCGGGGTTCGCCGGTGCGTGCGCGTAGATGGGGAAGACCCCAGTACCGCTGTACCCCTCCCGGTCACCGATGTACACCGTGCTGCCCTCCTGCGGAGACACGGCAACGCCAGCGGACGCCGCGGCCGTTCCCGACGCAAAGAGCACGACGAACGCGAGGAGACCCATCGTCACCACACGCGAAACCCGTGTCGATCGTCCCAGTACCCTGCTCGCTATTCCCACGCCTATCCCTTTCATTCCATGGAGAGCCACGTCGGCTAGTACGCAAAGGAGCCCACGCCATCGGCTCCTGCGACGAACACGATATCGACTCATTCACCCCATGTAGTGCATTTGTAAGAGTGGGATCTGATCTCATCTAGTACATGCTGAATTGCCGTTCGATCGAAAGAGTGGGCTTTCTGGATCGTTGATCCATTCGTGAAGGAGTGAACTGCTCGGGGAAGAACAGCAGTTGTCGCCGTCGGCGCAGGAGAACCTTCGGCCGAGGCCGGTGGCGGGCCGGACTCACGAGGATGTCGGGCGGTGTTCCAGGTCACACTCAAGGCGGGTGAACAACTGGTGCGCGAAGTGGCCGTCGTGCGGCGGCGAGACACTCTTGGCCAGCCGTGTGAAGGCGGCTGAGCGGACATCAGATCCGCGACGGGACCGAGCGGCAGACGGTCTCGCAGACCGTACTGGATCACCAGCCACGTGACCTGGGGCCGGCCGGGCAGTCACGGGCCCCGGGGGCCTGATCGCGAAGCTCTGTACCAGGTACGCCTGACCGAGCGGGGCGTGGGCATGTACCCGCACCGGTGGGCGTCATTGCACAACGGGCCTGGGTCAGACATCGCACGCGCGTGGCCGTCCGGGATGGTCTGTTTCCGGACGGTCGCCCCTTCGCACATTGCCCGCAGGCCTTCTTCACCTGGTACGCCCGACGAAGTGGTCTTCTGGATGCCCGTTGCTGATGTGGGGAGTGTTCATGCGGGCACCCGGTCCGCTCGACCCCCGCAGGGTCGGGGTCCACGAGATCACGGGCAAGCTCGGCGAAGGGCGGAATGGGCCAGGCTCTTCAGGGCGCTCACCGGGCGAGCGGTGGGTGGATGGCGAGACCGGACTGCTCTGCTACTTGGAGCAGGTACGCCGAGCGTTGGCCTGAGTTCGAGTCGCTGACCACTTGTCTGGAAGAGATGGCGGCTGCGCTGGAGATGCCTTGCCTCGTCCCAGGTCTGAGGCCCGGTCTGGTGAACGGTGCGCCGGTGTGGGGGCTCGCCGGCCTGGCCCGATCCGGACGCCTCATGGGTGCCGTTCACCCGGTGACGTGCCCGCGCGGTCCGCTTCCGGTCATAGGCGGCGCCAGCGAGCGGAGGCGAAGGAGAAGACACCGAAGAGAATCAGACCGATCGCCACGGCAACCAGAAGCCATGGTCCAGCCGGCGTCTGGGTAAAGCTACGGAGCGTCGCGTCCATGCCCTTGGCCTCTTGCGGGTCGAAGCGGATGGCTGCCACCAGGATGAAGATCCCGGCCGCGGCAAACACCATGCCACGTGCCACGCCTCCGCCCACGCCCAGGGCGGTGACGACCTGCTTCGTACGGCGACTCATAGCGCCGGTGTCAAGATCCCGTAGGAACCGGCGCATGGCTGCCTTGACGGCCAATACCGTGCCGATGCCGATCAGAATGCAACCCCCAGCACCCACCAGCTCCTGACCGTAGGGCAGTTTGAGTGCCGACGCCGTCCAGTCCTGCGACTGTGCGTTGCCGTTGCTCTGGCCGTCCCCAGCGGCGTACTTGGCCGTGCCCCAGCAGACGGCGGCGTAGAAGATCGCCCGGCCGCCGTCCACCACCCGTGAACCCGCCTTGTGCTGACGGCCTCTGGTGAGCACGGCGCGGGAGCCGCGCCACAGCGCCATGGCGGCGAAGCCAACAACCAACGCCCACAGCATGGTTTTCCCGAAGGGCTGAACGGCTATCTCGTGCAGTGCGCCCTGCCGGTCCGCCTGGCCGCCGCTCCCGACGGCGATCCGGATGGACAGCATGCCGATCAGTACGTACACGACGCCACGGGCGATGAACCCCGCTCGCCCCGCGGCCGTCAGGGTCTCTTTCTCCGCGGACCGAGCCGTGGACCTGGCGGTCCGGCCGCGCCTGAGTATCTGCGACAAGGTCACGATGTCCTCCCCTAGAGCGGGCGCGCGATATGAGCCCACCGCTCCCGAGTGCCCCGGGGCATGGCTTTCATGCGCACACCCGACGGGTGACGTCGACAACGGGCCTGGTCGAAGCCGACGAGGACGGGCCGTTGGGACGCCGAGTTGGGGATCACCGCATGGGGAGTAAGGGGAGCCGAGGGTGTCCGAGGTTTATGTGCAGAAGGACCGGCGGGTCATTTGGTGGCCGCGGGGACAGTTACCCGGGTCAGCGTGTTGGAGTTTTCGGAGAACCATGCCTTCCATACCTGTGCGGTCTGGTCGATATCGCCGTGCACGGTGCCCCGGACGCGTCCTTCGGTACAGGTGTGGGTCGTTCGTTCTCCGTCCACCGTGCGGGGTTCGGGGACGGTACGAGTGTCCACGGCGGTGTGCACCCATTCCGCCCCATCGGGGAGACTCAGCTTCAGCGGCGTGGCGTCGTGTGTGTCCCTGCCGTCCCAGGGGGTTCCGAGCCCGTGTCGTCGGTGAGGGGTGGGCGCGTCGTCGGCGAGATGGGCCAGCGCGTGGCGGCAACCGTCACCTGCACGACCTGCCGCTGACCGTGGCCGGCGCGGACCGTACCGAGAAAGCGGAACGGATGGCGGCAATCATCAGCCACCAACGCGCCCGCTCAGACGACTCGTCGCAGGCCCGCACATGAGCGGTGCGCCTGGCTCAACCACTTGTGACAGGTTTCGTCTCCTCGGTTCGTTTTCGCCCCCCCCTGGACACCCAGGATCCTAGAATGCGCTCATGCAGACCGATGTGATCGCGGCTCCCGCTGACGACATGGGGCGGGTGGTAGTCGACCAACCTCTCGACACCTCGCTCACGGTGAAATGGCAACGGTCGTTAGCCGACTTCGACGTCCTCACCGCACGGCTGCATACGGTGTCGGGAGTGGCCATCCTGACATTCCCCAAACACGGCATGCTGTCCTTCGGAACCAACCCGCCCGACATGGGAGCGGACGTCCGTAGGTGGCCGGTGCCAACGGTTCACATCGCCGGCACCGCGTACGGCGGGCAGTTGATGGTGATCGACGACTGGGGCACCGTGTATCGGGTCAGCCCCGATCGGGCGCCCGTGCCAGGGTGGCGCAGCGGTCGCCATCCGGAGGGTGTGGGAGTGGTGGGGCTGCCGGGCGGTCTGTTGCTGGTGTCCGACACCATTGAGCCGGCGACTGAGGTGGTTGAGGAGGCCACTGGGCAGACCTTGTGGTGTGCCGCGGTCGATCTGTGCCCGGACATGCTGGTGGGTGACTCTGTGGTCGGCGTCGAGGGCCCGACGTCCAGTGAGCTGATATCGCTGGATGTGCGCACTGGTGAGGTGCGGTGGCAGCGGCGGGGATCGATACTGCCCCCGTCGAGCGCAATCGCGGTGGTCGCCGGTGTGCTGTGGTTCGACGACCCGATCCACAATCGGCTGGTCGGGTTCCATGTGGATACCGGCCGTCCAGCCGGCACCGTCGTGCTACCTCGCGAGTCACGGCTGACGGGCACCCTTGACCAGGCTGGGCATCTCCATATCGGCGACGAACACGGTTGGCTCATCGTGGACTTGGCCCGGGCACGAGTGCGGGCGGACGTGCGGTTCGAGGCGTCGGATATGGGAGCTGTGTACGCGAGCCGGACCCGGCGCAGCGCTGATGGCCGGCTGGTACTCGCCGACGACCGGGGACAGGTTTTCGTGGTGCGTCCCGACCGTCCCCGCAGGCCAGTATGTGTGGCGACGCTTCCGGCGATCAAGGGAATCGGGATCGCGGCGGGCCAGCTGATCGTCCTGTCCTACGACGGCACACTGAGCGGCCTTGGTGCACCCTCATAGCCCCAGGCCTGTAGAAAGAGCTGACCGGGGACGTCGATTCAGTCAATGCATGCAATAATCGCTCTATGGATGCATACGACGGCTTGCTGGGCTTGATCCGCACGGGCGAGCTGCGCGGCGACGTCAAGGTCTCCGAGGCGTCGCTTGCCGAGCGGTTGGGCGTGAGTCGCACCCCCGTAAGAGAGGCGCTGCGGGTTTTGGATGCACAACGCCTGGTCGTCAGCCAGGGCCGCGGCGTGCGGGCCAGGGTGCCGGGTACTCGGGAGCTCGCGGAGGCGTTCGAGACGCGTTGTGCGCTGGAGAGCTTTGCCGCGCAGGAAGCGGCAGCAGCCCAGTGCGCTGGGCTGCTGTTGCCCGCACGGTTGCGTGAGGTGGAACGCCTTGCCGCCTCCTGCGACCAGGCGACTCGGGTGGCGGGCGCGCTGGCAGGAGCAGAGGAGAACCGCAGGTTCCACCTGGCCCTCGCGGCACTGGCTGGCAACAGTCAGATCAACGCGTTGCTGACAGCGGTGTGGGACCAGATCACCATCGCCACCCGGGCCGGGTTGACCACCACGCCCCGAGTGAACGACGTCCACCGCGAGCACGAAGCCATTCTGCAAGCGATCACCAGCGGGCGACCGGATCAGGCGCGCCGCGCTGTGTCAGCCCACGTCGATCACACACGAAGCATCTCCCTGAACGACATCGACGAAACGGTGACCCACGCATGAGCGGCAAGACGCACGAGTACGACGTCAGCGTCGTCTGGACCGGCAACCACGGAACGGGAACGACCGGGTACACGGCCTACGGCCGCGAACACGAGGTCCACGCCCAGGCGGCTCCCACCATCCTGGGCACCGCGGATCCAGCCTTCCGCGGGGACCCCACACGGTGGAACCCGGAGCAACTCCAGGTGGCGGCACTGTCGCAGTGCCACATGCTGTGGTACCTCAACCTCGCCGCCGCGGCCGGGGTCGTCGTCACGGCCTATGAAGATCGCGCCCACGGCGTCATGTGCCAGGACGACGCGGGGGGCGGCCAGTTCGAGTCTGTGACGCTGCGACCGCGCGTCACCATCACCGCCGACAGCGACCACGAGGCCGCTCTGCGGGTACACGCCGACGTGCCCGCGAAGTGCTTCATCGCCCGCTCGGTCAACTTCCCCGTGCACCACGAACCGGTCATCACCGTCGACGGTGCTGCCATGCCCTCGACCCCCGTATAGCCCATATCCACCACCCGGCAACGATCATCAGTGGGGCCGGCCCGGAGGTCGGCTGGTCCCACTTGCTTGAAGAGCCACGTGTCCCACGCGAACGCAGCAGTCACACCACGCCATCGGCTCAAGGTCGCTCAGCTCGTCGTCGACGAGGGGTGGCCGATCGGCGAGGTTGCCGCGCGTTTCCAGGTCTCCTGGCCCATCGTGAATCGGTGGGCCGACTGATACCCGCTGGCGAGCCCATCGACCGCTCCACGCCCCCGAAGACCTCGCCGAACGAGACGAGCAGGACGAGCAGGACGAGCAAGTCTGTGACGAAGCGGTGCGTGAGCCTGCGCATGCGGTTGAGGGAAGGACCGGTTCATCTCGCCACACCATCGACTGCCCCCCTGTCCCCGGTGCGAGAAAGACGTGCTTGCAGCCGGAATCTACGGTGGGGGTTGCGGCGTACGTCCAGCTCCCCACTCGCGTACGCAGCCACGCACCCAGCGTCGCTCGTCGCTACGTCGCGGATCCTTCGTTGTGATCGTCGGGCCGGTCGGGGCACCCTCGCGTGATGAGTCGTGGCGCATCGCCCGGATCGGTTGAGCGAGGCTGGGACGGGCCCTGGTACCGAGTCCACGCAGGTGCTGTCGAGGCGTCCTTCCTGCCTGGTCAGGACGGCGAACTGGACTCGGACTCGGTGTGCAACGTCGACGTCTTGGTGGATCTGAAGGACGGATCGCGGTGCAGTGCGACCGTCTTCACGGTCGTCGAGGTCGAAAGCTTGATGGGGAAGTGGGCAGGGACCGGCGAGGCTATGGGAGGTCGCTGCTTCCGGATCTCGGACGGCTTGATCGTCCAGGATCCCGGCATCGGCATCGGCATCATGACGGGTGTGATCGCCGGCTGATCGAGGCCGGCGATTTCCCCGAGGTCTTCCAGCGACTGGACGGTGACTGACCAGGCCACGGCCCGGTTTCACGAGGCGCCCGGTCATGCCACGTCGGTCTCGCGCAGGAGGCCGTCGCCGGAGACACGGACGACGCCTTGACAGCCCCTCTTCTTCGGTGCTCGCCGACCTCAACGTAGGTGGGGGGCCTGAGCGGAGTGACCAGCTGCCGTGGGCCCCAGTTTCCAGCTCGCTGACCAGGGGAAACACTGATACTCAACCGGCCATTTCGCTCAACGGCCAGATGAGGCACTCCTCCTCGATCACTGTGGCTGAGCACTTCAGTCGGCGGGTTGAGCACATGCCGGGCCGATCACAGGAGACTGCCGCAGTGGCTACGGCCGCCCGACTCCTGACGCGATACGGGCTCCATACGATCGGCGCGGTCGCCGCCACCCCCGTCGGTACGCTCCAGCGCGTCCTGGGACGCGCCCAAGACCGACTCCTGCACGAACGCGCCCACGGTGTGGACCACCGGCCCGTGACCCCGCAGGCCCCGGCCCGATCCTGGCGCGGACCACTCCTTCGAACTGGACGAGCTCGCCCCAGACCGGCACGTCAGCGATGCCGTATATGGCCCACGGTCTTCAGAGTCCGGGCGGCAAAGGACGCGAGCCGGGGACGGTCCGTGACGAAGCGATGCGCGGCGCGCACCGGCTCCCGGCTCAGCCGGTGCAGAGCGGCACCGGCCCCAGGGCGCGTCAGGGCACCCTCGTAGACCGTCAGCTCCCGGGTCTTGAGGGAGTCCTTCTAGCGCGCTTCTCCCCGGCCGAGGTCAATGAGTCCGATGCCCGCGGCGGCAGCGGCCTCGACCATGCGTAGCTGGAACACCAGGCCTGGCGAGAACTTGGCGAAGCGCACATCGTAGGCGGGAAACCACCAGGACAGGACAGTGCGCGAACGGAGGCCGAAGTGCGCGGCGACAGGGAGGTCGGCGGCGTAGAGCACCGACAGTACGCCCGAGCAGTCGGGGGCTTCGGTGTCGGCGAGGGTGCGTATGAGGTGTGTGATCCACTCCTGCGCGAACCGGTCCCGGCGTCCGGTACGGCGGTACTGGGCGGACTTCCAAGCCATCAGGGTCTCCAGCACGGCCGGGTCCCGTTCGTCGAAGACGAATCTCAGCGGACCGACCTGGCGGTCCATACGGCGCGCTTGCACCAGCGTCGACTTCAGGAACCTCCGGGAACGCTCGCGCAGCAGCCCTTCGTAGTGGGCGTAGCCGTCGGCGACATCGATGACCGGCGCAGCGAACCCGTCCGCTCCGGGGGCGATGAAGGCGTTCTGGCCCGTTTCAAGGTTGTCGAACTCCCAGACGGACAGGGAGCAGGCGCGTAGCAGGCGCTGTGGGTCCAGCTCCAGACCGGGTCGCAGGATCGCCCCCTGGCAGTCGGAGACGCCCATCCCGACCGCGCGGCCACGGCCCCATAGCCCTCGTTCGAAGGGGAAGAACCCGGCTTCCTCGCCGCCTTGGTACTGGACGGCGACCCTGGTGCCCGGCCGGACGAGCCCGACGGCGCGGGTGAACTCCGGCGCCATAAAGGGATTGTCCGGTGAGCCGGCGGTGGCGCGCAGCTCGCGCCAGGCACTGAGGGCTTCCGCCGTCAGCTCTGCCGGGTGAAGTACTTCGATGCGATCGCCACTCATGTCGGCTCCCGTACCCATAGCTGTTCCTTGTCTCGGCCACACTGAAGTGGCGGTGCGCGGGGATGCGAAGACAGACCGGACCGCGCTCACGACTCCCAACGGGTCGAGCGGCCGGTGCGAGGGGGCAGGCGATCCTGCCCAGGCATCCGTCTAGGTCCGTAGCACCTGAAGGACATGGAGATCGGGAGCGATGGTGTTGGCGGTTAACACGATCGTCGTTGAGTGGGCGTTCCGCACAGCCGTCGCCGGCGACTGTTGCGAAAGCTGCGCCTGAGCCTGCGCCGTGACGACCGCCCGGTAATGGGTCTGCGGCCCGCGATAGGCTTCACCGCTCGGGCGTCCCCCCAGGGGCGTCTGCACCGAAGCCGACCGCACATCCATAGCGATCGAGCCGGCTGTCGCCTCGTGCACGGGTTGCGGGATCTGATGGTCCACCACCGTGCTGAGACAGAAGAAGAGAGCGGCGGCCAGCGCTGCGAAGGCCGAGCGCAGGCAGCGAGGCCGCGGTGACTTCCGCCCGGCGTCCCCGCTGTGTTGGGGCGGTCTCATGGACATGCTCGGGCGTCGACCGGCGCGCCAGACGACCCGGGTACGGGCCGTTCCTGCGCCACCCCAACGTCCGCCCATTCGGACCTCACTTGCTGTCTGCCCCTCTTTACCGGCTCTCCGAGGACCCGGCGTCGCCAGGATCGCGGTCCAGGAGCTACGGCAGCTGGCCGCTACGTTCGCCCTCACCCCGTAGATGTCCCTCTCACCGCCGCCCCAGGACGCCGTGACACTCAGCCCTGTCCCCCACCGCGAACCTCTCTACCACCTCACCGTGCAAGCCATCCGCAGGCCATCGCCACACCACACACTCATCAGCCGGAGGGGAAGCGGTGTCCACCCACCCCGTCAGTGGCTGTGACCGCCATGGCCCCGCGTGTAGAAGGGGCCACTCTCCCATAAATGGGTAAAGGAGTTGTAGAGGATCCATCGCGCCCACCGCGATCAGCTGCACGGGAAGCGGCCGCAGAGAGCCGGCGGCCCCCTCACCCGCGCCACCTGCCCCGCCCAGAGCCCGGCCCCACCCAAGTCGAGTTCACCTCTCGGGTTTCCGGGGCTCGCCTGGACAGAGAAACGTACAGACCCATGAGCGCGGCTCGCTTTGCTCGCTTCCGTCGATGAGGACATCACGGAGAGTGAGGCGCTACAGCTGGCCGTCCAGCATGCGGTTGCGGAGCTTGGCGGCTGGGGCGGAGCTGTGCATTTGGGCGGTCCCATGACCGCACTGCGGCTGGTCTCGTCGGCCGGGCTGACACATGCTCTCACCAGGAGCTGGGACATCGTCGACCCCGATGGTCCGATGGCGCCCGCCCGCGCGATACGCCTGCGCCGCGGTGGGTGGATGCCGACCGAACCCGCCGGACCGTGGCCCATCACCGGGATGGCCACGACACCGCTCTTCAGCCGGGGGCGTGCGGTCGGTGCCCTCACCATTCTGATGGGTGACCGCCGCGAACCGGCACCTGAGCAGTGGGATCTTCTGCGGACCATGGCCGTCTGGGCCGAGCAGCGGAGGAACGAGGGCGCCACCGCCGGTCCGGCCCCCGCGGGCGGAGCCAAGGGACAGCCGGCTACGGGACGCGCTGAGCGAGGTCCCGGTCGGTGCGTGGGAATGGAACGTCCGAACCGGTGAGCTGGCGATGGACGAGGCGACATCGGTCCTGTTCGGAATCGAGCCCACGGACGGTGCGCTGCTGGTCGGGAACTGGCTACGGACCATCCATCCGGACGACCTGCCGTGCACCCTGGCAACGCTGGAGAAGGCGATCCGGAACCAGGGTGTCTATGAGGTCGGGTATCGGGCCCGACGGCTCCTACGGCTGGGCGCAGTCGCGAGCCAAATCCTGCTGGACGGCGGCGGCGAACCGCTACGGCTGGTCGGCACGGCAGGGGACAGCACCGAGTCACACTCCGCCCGCGACTCCCTCAGCCGCGCCCTTCGGCATACGAGCGACGGGTTCCTGGCGGTGGACGACGCGGGCGTTGAAGCGGGTGAGGCAGCGAGGGATGTCCTGCTTTGGGCATGCCCTTCGGCGGTGCGGCCGGTGCGGGGCTGTCGGGTGACGAGGGGCGGTTTCACTCCCGCGGGCCGGGGTGGTGAGGGGAACCGGTGGCCTTCCGGGGTGGCCGCGGGAGCGTGGTGGCCATTGCTGCCGGGACGGAGGTGGTGGTCAGTTTTCGCAGTTGTCGGGCGGGGTGCCGGAGCCCACGGAGCAGGTGTCGGTGCCGAGGCCGCCGTCCATCGCCCCGGCGTTTGTTCCGGTGAGCTTCAGGATGTCGTTGCCGGGTGCACCGCTGATGAGGGCTCTGCTGTAGACGGCGTTCACCGTGATGGTGTCGTTGCCCGCGCCGAGCGCGAGGAGGCTGTCGTCGTCGCCGGTGATGATTCCGTCGGTGATGCGGGGGTTCTGGGCGGCGAGGCCCGAGCCGATGGTGACGCTGTCGGCGCCCGCCCCGCCCTGGACCAACGATTGGACGCTGGTGGGTACTTGTTCGATGCCGTCGCTGCTGAGTCCGCCAAAGACCTCGATCGTGTCGCGGCCGGGACCGCCCTCGACGAACGGGCTGTCCTGTCCGTTCCGCGACAGGGCCTGGCCGCCGTTGGCTTCTCCCGGTTCGTTGATGTTTCCGCCCTGGACGCGGATCCGGTCGTCACCGGCATCGCCGTCCACGGTTGACCTGCCTCCCACGGCATAGGTGCGCGCGGTGTGGCTGTCGCTGGTGCCGCCGGTGAGGGTGATGATGTCGTCACCGTCGAGGAGCCCCCCGACCAGTAGTTCCCCACCGCTGACCGTGCCGTTGACGACGGCTGGTCCCGCGTGCTGTCCGGTGACGGTGATCCTGTCGGCGCCCAGCCCCCCGTACAAGCCGAGCCCGCTCACCACGGCGCCTCGGGTGACGGTGACGATGTCGTCGCCGGCCCCGGCCTCGACCCTCGACACGTCGGCGTCGGTGATGGTGATGGTGTCGTCGCCGGGACCGCCCCGGGCAAGGACCGCGGCCCGTTCCTCGTCGCCGGTGAAACTGATGGTGTCGTCGCCGGGACCGCCCCGGGCAAGGACCGCGGCCCGTTCCTCGTCGCCGGTGAAACTGATGGTGTCGTCGCCGCCGAGACCGTCGACCATGATGTTCCCCGTGCCGGGGACGCACTCGATGCTGTCGGCGCCGGGGGTGCCGGAGATGGTACCCAGGAGCGGGGCCTTGGCCGTGCCGTTGACGGTGCAGGAGGTCTGCGCGTCCGGGCCCGGACGGTGCCAGGGGGCCAGGGTGCGGATGGAGGAGACCTCATCGCGGTAGTAAGTGGGGCAGTCCCCTGAGATGCAGTCGCGTGTGGGGATGTTCCGCCCGATGGCCGACTCCACGGGGAGGGGGTAGTTGATGAAGCGTCCGTCCGGGGCCTCGATCCGCGGGACCTGGAAGATCCAGTAGTCGGTGGAGTCGAGATACAGTTCCAGCCGGTTCGGCCGCCCCACCCCCTGGGGGAAGGTCACCTCGTAGGTCGCGGTCTGCCCGCGTTCGAAGTCGTTGCCCGGCGAGTCCAACAGGACCCACTCGCCCTGCGTGCCGCCCTCGGTGAACAGACGGGCGTGGACATCGCCGTCGGTGGCGGCAAGGGCCTGACTGGTGGTGTAGAGGGTGAGCCGGTAGACGTCGGCCGCCGCCGACGCGGGCCGGGCGAGGACACCCGGCACGGCCAGCAGCGCGAGCAGCAGCACCACGGTCACAGCCCGGGCCCGGGACACAAAACCCGTACCCGGGCCCGGAAGACGTCGGATCATGCACGCGACCGTACGCACCCGCCCGCCCCCACCCCTCGGACACCGTCCCGCCGCGCCGTGCGGTTCCCCCGCACAGTCCCCGGAGGAGCGGTTTTACTTCCCGCGGGCCGGGGTGGTGACGGGAACCTGTGGCCTGTCGGGGCTGGCCGCCCGAGCGTGGTGTCGGCTGACGTCGGGGCGGAGGTGGTGGTCAGTTTTCGCAGTTGACGGGCAGGGTGCCGGAGCCTACCGAGCAGGTGCCGAGGCCGCCGTTGAGCGTGCTGGTGTTGTTCCCGGCGACGGTGAGGGTGTCGCCTTGGGCGTTTCCTTCGATGCCGGCCTGCGCCACCTCGCGGCGGGACTCTCGGGTGGCGGCAGTGGCGGCCCGGTCCAGATCACCCTGCCCGGCGGCCTCATCTTCCAGGTTCCCGACAACGTCCGGGGCGGCGGGGGCAGCGGCGGGAACGGAGGAACGGCCGGACGCGGCGGCGACGGCAGTACACCTACCGCGATGCCAACAACGACCGGCGCATCATGCGCGCCCAGGATGGGGGCAAAGGCGGCGGCAACAGCCGTGCCGGCGCCCCCGGCCTGGTCGTCATCGCCCTTGCTCTTGTCCCCGTTGTGGTTGCGTCACCCGGAACGGTCCCCGGGTCAGGCTCATACGGATGGGGGTGCGGCCGGGACTGTCCTACCGGTTTGGCCGTCGCCCTACGCGGACAACGGCCGGACCTGCCGGGACCGGAGGTAGAGCACGCCCCGTGGCCGCTTCGACGAACTGCGTGGCGACGGGGCAGCCATGGGGTGCTCATGTCAGCCGCCAGACGGCGGCGGGGTGGGTAAAGGCCGAGCCAGCTCGGCGTTGGAGAGCGCCGATCGCGCTAACCACTGACTCAGCAAGTTGTTCGGCGTCTTGTGCGTTCGGGGCATATGCCCTCCATGGCCGGCGGCGCTCCCAGCCTAGAGCTGTGGGTGGGGGCCGGACAGGGTCCGTGGGGGTTCAGCGGAATTCGGCGGAATTCGGCGGGGCGAGCGGCGGTGAAGCGGGTGCGAGCGGCGGTGTACGCCGCGTTGCGGGGACGACCGGTGGCAGCGCCTTCAACGGCCGGAGACCTTCCCGTTCGCCGCCGGACGCCAGGGCATTCGCGCAGCGACGTGCTCCGTCGTGAGACGCGAGAGCCCCCAGCACTGCTCCCGCCCCGCCGGCGACACCTCCCACCCAGGCACTGAACTCCTTCAGCCACACCGTCGACTCCCACAGCGACCACGACGAATTCGAGGGCTCCCGCGCCTACCCCCGATTCGAGGCCATGACTGCGGCAGAAGCCCGGACATGGATCACAACACGCACCGGGCCGAAAGGCGGCCTCAACGACAAACGCTGCCAGCGCTGCGCCCCCACTGTCTGAAGCCGTACCCGGCGCGCGTGTACGGGCAGCCGCGTGTGGGCGATACGTCGTGGTCGTACCGGAGCCTTTCTGACCTGGTAGCTGATCGTGGGCGGTTCTACCGGCCAGCCTCCGGCCATGAGCGGCCCGCGGCAGGCCGCTGCTTCAGAGCGGCAAGCCAGTGGGCCGCCCGACCGGGTTCATCGGTCACCGCACGGCCTCAGGATGTGGTCGCTGAGGCGGTCCGAGTCGGGGGGATAAGTATGGCGACCACGACAGCCGCGACGGCCGCGACGACGGCCGCGACGGTGAAGGCACGTTCGAACCCGGCGTCTGTGCCGCCCGCCAGGCTCACCGCGGCGAGGCTGGAGACGACGGCCGCCCCGATCGACGCGCCGAACTCGTGGAAGGTGCTGACGATCCCCGAGGCGAGCCCGGCCTGGTGCGGTTCGACCTGCCCGAGCGCCGTCGCCGACGCCACCACGAAGAGCGAACCGATCCCGGCCGCCGCCAGACTGACGCCGATGACGACGGATGGTGTTCCGGCCCAGAACACCGGGACGACGAGACCGGCGGCGGCGACCAGCATCCCGATCACCCCCACCCGGCGGGCACCGGCGACGCCGATGACACGGCCCGCGGTGTGGGCGCCGCCCATCGTGGCGAGGGCCACCGGCAGGAAGAGAAGCCCCGTCACCAGCGCGCCATGTCCGCTGTATTCCTGTAGGTAGAAGGAGCCGAGGAAGAAGACCGCCACCATGAGCGCCGTGCCGGTGAGGATCACGAACGTACCCGCTGTCACCGGGCGGCGGAACAGCAGGCCGAGGTCCATCAGCGGTGATTTCGCTACTCGTTGCCATGCCCCGAAGACCAGGTACAGCACCACGGCGGCCGCGGCGAGGACGAGCGTGCTGAGGGCGGCCCAGCCGTGGTCACCGGCGTTGATCAGCGCGTAGATGCCCACGCCGGTCGCGCCGGTCACCAGGAGCGCACCGGGCGCATCGAGTCGTGGGCGCACGCCCTCGGGCCGCGGTAGCGGCGGCAGCATCCGGGGCAGCAGCACCATGATGGCGAGGCCGACGGGCACGTTCACGAAGAACGCCCAGGGCCAGCCGGGCCCTGCGGTCAGCACGCCGCCGAGCAGGACACCGGCGGCGGCGCCGCTACCGCCGAGTGCGGACCAGATGCCCAGCGCCTTGTTCCGCTCCTCCCCCTCGAACAGCCGCACCACGACCGACAGCGCCGCCGGGGACAGCATGGCCGCGCCGACACCCTGCGCCACGCGCCCGGCGATCAGCACTTCGGCGCCGTCGGCCAGGCCGACGACCAGTGAGGCCGCCGTGAAGGTGGCCAGCCCTGCGAGGACGAGGCCCCGGGCTCCGAAGAGGTCGGCGCCGCGACCGCCGAGGAGCATCAGGCCGCCGAACGTCAGTGTGTACGCGCTGACCACCCAGGTCAGCGCGGAGCGGGAGAGGTCGAGGTCGGCGCCTATGTGCGGGAGCGCGATCGCCACCACGGTGACGTCGAGGATCAGCATGAACTGTGCGACACCGAGCAGTGCCAGCGCCTTCCACCGGCGTGCGTGAGGGGGCGTATCCGGCTCCGTCGTGATCCGTTGATCGGTCACAGCTTCTCCCAAGTCAGACAACAGTGTTCGAGTTAGCTTGGGTGGTAGCATAACTCAAACAATGGTGTTTGAGTTCAAGGAGGATGCATGGCCCCGCCGCCCCACGCGCCCGCCCGCCGGGCCGACGCGCAGCGCAACATCGACGCGATCCTGGACGCCGCGGTCGAGAGCTTCGCGCGTCGCCCCGACACGACGCTGGCGGAGATCGCGAAGGCGGCCGGTGTCGGGCGCGTGACGCTCTACGGGCATTTCGCCTCACGTGCCGATCTTGTGGACGCTGCGATGGCCCGGGTGCTCGAACAGGGTGACGCGGTACTCGGGTCGCTCGAACTCGACGGAGACCCCGCCGAGGTGCTGGAGCGGCTGATCACGGCCAGTTGGCGACTGATCCACCAGTCGCGCTCTCTCCTGGTCGCCGCACAGAAGGAGTTGTCGAGCGCCCGGATCCGGGATTTGCACGCCGGACCCGCCGCGCGCGCCGAACGGCTGCTGGCCCGCGGTCAATCCGAGGGGGTGTTCCGGTCGGACCTGCCGACCTCCTGGCTGGTGGCGACGCTCCACAGTGTGTTGCACGGCGCGGCAGACGAGATCAACGCCGGGCGGCTGAAGCCCGAAGACGCGGCACGCACGGTCTCACTGACAATCCTGGCGGCGTTCGCGGCCCGGTGACCGGCCGAGCCCCCTCCGTCGGGCGGTCGGAAGGCGACCCGCCCGAGATCCACCCGCATCCCGGAGAAGCTCGCGACCGGCCTATCGGCCCCACGGGCATGAGAGCCGCCCCCTTCCTGTGTCTGGACCCGCCAGAGGGACCGCCTCTCCGGCGATGCCGACGGGCCGCTGCGGGAAGATCGCGCGCCGCCGTCGATGCCCTGGCCCTGGGCGCTGTCCCCGAGACCGGCTGGCCGCGCGGCTCGGACCTGCGTATCGACGGCGGCCCGCACCCCTCACACCGGGCACTGCCTGTTCCCGCGGGTCAGCCGTAGCGGGCAAGCCCATCAGGGACGACGACAGCTCTTTCCCGCGCGACAGTCGGGCCGCACCATGTGGTCGAAGTCGGCATGGTGTGCCCGGGCCAGACCGTCTGGCCCGGACTCGCCGCCGTCATGAACCGGTGGGCGGGGGTGGTCAGGTGAGGAGCCAGTCGAGGAGGACGGTCCCGAGAGAAGGAATACTGCGAGCTGCGGTTTCACGATGGACGGGCCGTCGCCGCTGGCGTATGTTCCTGCGAACCCGCCGTTACGGCGGGTATATCCGATTCTGTACCCGTGGGGGGTCCATCGTCATGCCCGCGCCCGACAAGCTCCGTCCTCGTCCCCAGCTGCCAGCCCAGGTGGTGCGTCTGCCTCGCGGGTTGCTGATCGCTGTGACGGGGCTGCTGGCGGTCGCCGCTCTCGGCGGCGTCTTCGGCATCTACGCAGGCGTCCGAACGTACCTGCTGGCAGCGGGAGGCCCGGGCTTCAGTCTCCCGTCGGAGCAGGAATGGGACCGGGTGGACGCGCTGCATCTATGGGCAGAGCGGCTTCAATACGGCGCCTTCCCCTTCTGCGCGATCCTCTTCATCATGTGGTTCCATCGGATGCGCCGCAACGCCGGAGCGTTCGCGCCAGAGCAGTTTCGCAGGGGCCCGGGTTGGGCGATCGGGGCCTGGTTCATCCCGCTGGCGCAGGTATGGCTGCCGTTTCGCATAGCCATCGACATCTGGAGCGCCAGCGCACCGTCACAGGCCGACGGTAAACCCGTCAAAGCCACCTTCTGGCCGGTGTTCGCGTGGTGGGGTCTGTTCCTCCTGTCGAACCTCGTGAACACGTTCGCTCGACAGCGTTCTCTCGACGCCGAGACTCTGCAACAGCTCCAGGACGCCGCGCTTCAGATGATCGTGGCCGATGTCCTGGACATCGGCGCGGCGGCGGCAGCGGTGTACTTCGTGGTGCGGTTGACCTCTCGGCAGAGGTCGAAGATGGCTGAGGGATCGCACCGCGCTGCGTGAGCGGCGGGCGGCAGGACGGACAGGGCCGGGTAGGCGGGCGGAGGGGGTGCTGGTCGTGGACCAGCGGGGGACGCTGACGATGCGCAGGGCGGGCGGCTGCCGTTGGTAGGTGCGGGCGGTGTCCCGGGGTGGGCGCCGGAGGACGGACCGGTGCGACCAGGGCGCGGGCGCGGGTAGTGCGCGAGAGTTCGCCGGACCAGCGCAGTGCTGGTTCTGGGGCGACGAGGGCGCTCGCGGTGGCGGTGACGGTGACGAACGCGGTGGGGTGCGGGTGGAGAAGACCGCGAACCAGCCCACACGTGGCGGGCCTCCCCGCAGGTCCCATCGGGTGGCGTTGCTGGTCAGCTCGGAATCGGGGTCGAGGGCACCTCGCCGGTACCACGCTCCGGCGAGACCGTCGGGCGCGGTCGTCTCCCGTAGCCACCCGTCGTCACTCACCGCCCAGTCGGCGTCCGCCGGCGGTGCCGGCACCGGGTGCGGATCGCCGTAGTGGCCGAGTCCACCGCACAGAGATGAGTCGCCGTCAGCGCACCACGTGGAGTGCGTGGCGATTCTGGAGCCGGTGAAGCAGGGGGTTCCGGCCCGGGGTCTGTGGGTGCGCCCTAGGGGCGGTGTGGGCGTTCGTCTGACACACGCCGCAAGTCGAGTGCGGCCTGCGGTGTGTGTCAGGGCTGACCGCGCCGTACACCTGTCTCGGGCAGGTCCAGATGAAAGGCACGTCCGCGTCCGGTGACGGTTCCGCTGTGAACGAGGTCGGCCGGATCGGTGCCGAGGTTCTTCAATTCTTCGACGAGCATGCCGGCGGCCGTTCGGGAACTGCCCCAGTCCTTGGCGGCTTGGGGAAAACGGCGCTGCCAGAGCGGGTGGGTGAGGTTCCAACCGCTGTCGGTCAGGCGGGCGGCGGCGGCGAGTTCCGGGTGATGCAGGTAGCCGGTGGCCTCGATGACGAGCTCCGGGCCGTCGTTCCAGCACTGGACGAACCGGTGGGGGTCATGGGCGGATGCCAGGTGCAGGATGAACCGTGCGGGGAAGAAGGGAGTGTCATGGGTGAGAGCACGCAACGCCTGGAACAGGCGCTCCTGTATCCGGCCCCAGCCGGTGGTGGGCGTGTGCGGTCCGGCAGGGGCAGGGGGCAGGTGGGCCGGGCCAGCAGCGCGCCAGGAGCCGCGGGAGCCGCCTTGTGTGGCCGCGTCGGAGTCGGCGCCGGTGTGCACGAGTTCGAGGTTCACTCGGCCAGAGTGGTGCGAGTGCACGACGAGGCTGCCGCCGGGGCGCCGCCACAGCATCCACGGCCCAACGCGGCCTCCCCACAGTGCCGGTGGGCCGAGTTCCTCCTCCATGATCCACCAGGCAGCACGGACCAGGGCGCTGGCGGTCCACACGTTCTCGGGGGGCAGGTCGACGACGGGAACACGCAGCGTATGGATCCGCCCGGGTTCCGAAAGACCAGCGATCACCGTACCGTTACCACCCCAGGGCCCCCTGCGGGGAAGGAAGCGGCGCCAGACCTGGCCGGCGACCTCACGGGGTTCGCCCAGTTCCCACCCCAGCACTGCGCCGGCGCGCTCGAACTCCTGCAGGCTCCACCCGCCCGGCCGCAGCAGAATGATCTCCCGCACCAGCTCGCGGAACACATCGTCGTCGAGCCAGTCGCCTCGCGGAATCGTGTCCTTCATCCAGCAAACGGTAGCGATCTTCCCCGGCGAAGGCACACCACGAGAAGCACGTACCCCCAACCACTGGATGAGGCCGGAAGGGGAGCGGGCCCGAGGCCGCTCCCCCGCGACCACCGAGGAGGCAACCGTGCATCACAACCGCTTCACCGGCGCCGACAGAGTCCGAAGGAACTTCACCTGGGCAGCCATGGTCTCGGTACCGACGGTGATCTTTCTGCTCTTTCTCGTCTTCGTTCAGAACCTCACCGGCGCATGGATCGGACTGGTCATGGTGGCACTCCTGTGGCTGCTCGTCCTCTGGCGCTTCACCGGCGTGGGGACACGCGGGCTTCCTCCCCAGCGCTGAGGGCCCGAAAAGCACCCACGGGAAGTGCCGTATCGCGGAACCCGGCCCGCAAGGCGACGGCCGGGGCAGCCTCCCAGAACCGAGGGGTGGTCTGCCCGCGTCGCGAGGCCCGCCTCGCGACGCGGGCCAACAGCTGCGGCCCCACCGCTCACCCGCAGCCGACGTCAGCGTTCGAAGGCCGCGTCCTGTGGTGAGTCCAGCCGTCCCGCAAGCCGCGCGGACATCACCCACGCCCGCCAGCTGGGCTGGTCAAGCTCTTGGCCGACGGGCCCTCGGTGGAGATCCTGGGCGATGCCGGCTACCAGGGACTGGGCGCCCAGACCGGTGGCCGGGGGGTGACGCCACCGCATCGGAAGTCCAAGAAGGACGGTCCAGACGGGTACGAGGAATGGTTCGAGCGACAGCTCAAGGCCCATGCCTCACGTTCGCCACGCCGGCCTTGCGGGCGGCGACGTCCGGGACCTGGGCGTTGTCGCCCGCGGTCCAGGCGTAGTCAAGACGGGCGTATCCGGGTCGAGCACGGCATCGCCCACCTGAAGAACTGGCGGGCTCCGGCCCGCCACCTCGGCCGCCGCGAGCACATGGGCGACACTGTCCAGACCGTTGCCAGCTTGCTGTCCCAGCAACAGACCGCAGACCCGGCCTCGACGCGGCAGACGTGAACACGGAGCCACGTCAAACCCTTCGACGCCTCACCAGCAACCATGCACGAGCTCGTGGTACCACTTGGGCAACACACCCTGAACTCTCCTCGACGAACCAAACGGCCAGGCAATCGATTTCGCCGGTGATCTCGTGGAACCCAGTAGGGGACTGAACTCTCCGGCCGCGCCCGGAGTCGAACCCTCGACACCTTCCGCAGGACTCCCATAGATGGCCATGTACGAGGTTCGCCGTGCGTCTCGATTCTCAACCAGAGTCACACGCCACCTCGCCGCAGCCCTACGAGAGTCACTCCGCTGCTCTGTTCAGCCGTCAGGGCGCCCGGGGGTGCGGCGCTTGAGCGGTGACGTGCAGACGAGTTTCTCGTCTGGACCCAGCAGTTCGGGAGCGTGGACCAGCCGGATGAGGGCAGCGTCGATGTACCAACTCATCCCGGGCGTGGACCGGGCTATGCCCAGGAGTCGACGAGCGGGCCGGTGCGCATCGTCCACCGGATCCGGTCGAGCCGTATCCGCCACCCCGCTTCTCAGAGACGGCGCCCCCGACGGGCTTCCCGAGGCCTCGTCCGGTCTCCACATCAACCCCCGGTCTCAGCTGGCTCACAACGCTGTTCCCCGGGCCGCGTGAGCCAGCTGACGGCACCGAGAACGAGGCACGATTCCTGGACCGCTCACGGACGCGGTCGTGGACGGTCGAAGTACAACGTCAGCTGACCCGAAGACCGACCGCCAGCGTCAGTTCAAGGACCCGGTGTGGCGATGCGAGATCCGGAAACAGCTCCCGCAGCTGCGACATCCGGTACCGGACCGTCTGGGGATGGACGAACAGCGCCGCCGCCGCCTCGTCCCGTCTGCCCTGGTGCAGCAGCCACGCCCGCAACGTCTCCTCCAACCGCCGTGCCGTCGCGACAGGCAAGGTCCGCAACGGTGCGAGGGCTCGGGCACGCAGGTCTGCGAAAGCGTCCACGTCGGCGCTCAGCACCAGCTCGGGCAGGTGGTCCTCGGTGTCGCGAATATCAGAGGAGAGGGAGCGCGCGCGTACGGCTCGTGTGTACGAGGCGGACGCTCGAGTCCATGGCCGGGCCGGGCCGACCACGGCCGTGCGGTCGGTCAGCTGCCTCAGGAGATGTGATCGGTCGGCATCGGGGACGAGCAGCACACCGGTGGCGTCCGGCAGATCGTCGAGGACGAGGGTGCTCGGGTCGAGCGCGCGGTAGGCGGGCCGGGCCTGGGCGGCGGGCAGCAGGACCGCGGTCAGCGAATCCGGAGGCTGCCACCCTGCCCGTTGAGCAGAGGCCAGCAGCACGTCCGGGCTCGCACCGGCGAGGAGGTCGCGGGCCAGGTGTTCCAGATGGCGCTCGTGGGCCCGGCCCCGTGCGGCCAGTTCGTCGGCGTGGCCCGCGGCGCTCGCGGCTGAGAGCTCGTCGATGTAGGCGAAGGTCAGCTCGGCGAACTTGGCGACCTCGGCGGCGGGCAGACCTGCGGGTACGGCACCCGCTGCCAGGCATCGCCAGGCCACCCGGGCGCCGACACGGTAGGCGCTGAGCAGGGCGTCCATCGAACGCCCGGCGCGCACCTCGCCGCGGCCCAGCTCGTAGGCTGCGTCACCGGCGTCGCCGCTCGTGGCGTTCCCGCTCGCGAGGTCCAGGTAGTGCCCCAGGGCGGTGCGGACGGCTCGGCGGATGGTGGCGCCCATGCGGCCCGAAAGAGCGTTGGCGTAGGGAGGGACCGCGTCGATGATCGCTTGGACGACCTCGTCGGCGGTGCTCTTCAGCGCGGCCCGAAGTGCGGTGACCGTCGTCTCGTCCAGGGCCAGTTCGGTGGCCCTCTGGATTGCATGCCCCATTTTTTGTTCCCTGCGAACAATTCAGCCGATCAGATTCACGTCCTATGGGTAGGACCTTACGCCCTGAAGCGCATCAAGCTGGAGTCATGACGAGTGCAGCCCTCCGCAGTAGGGCGTGGAAACTGCTGGAGATGGTCACGACGCCGCTGCTGCCGTCGGACTACCTCGATCTGGTCAGTCCGCTGCGTGCGGGCGCTGACCTGCGTGGGCGCATCGAGGCCGTGCATCCCGAGACGGGTGACGCCGCGACCATCGTGATCAGGCCGGGACGGGGCTGGCGCGGCCACCTGGCCGGTCAGTATGTGCGGGTCGGGGTCGACGTCGACGGGGTGCGCCTGTGGCGTGCCTACTCCATCACCTCGCCGACAAACCGCCGGGACGGCCGCGTCACGATCACCGTGAAGGCGATCCCGGACGGCAAGGTCAGCAACCACCTGGTTCGCAGGGCAGAACCGGGCACACTGATCCGGCTCGACCAGGCGACCGGTGACTTCGTGCTGCCGGAGGCCAAGCCCGCCAAGGTGCTCTACCTGACAGCCGGCAGCGGCATCACGCCTGTGATGGGCATGCTGCGCGACATCGAGTTCGACGACGTCGTCATGGTCCACTGCGCGCCACAGCCGCAAGACGTGATCTTCCGCAACGATCTGCACGACCTGGTCGCGGAGAAGAAGCTGCGTCTCACCGAGGTGCACACCGACACGGACGGCATGCTCGACATCGCCCGTCTCGACGAACTCGTGCCCGACTGGGCCGAGCGCGAGACCTGGGCCTGCGGGCCCGCGGGCCTGCTCGACGCCGCGGAAGAGCACTGGACCGAGCACGGCGTACAAGAGCGCCTGCACACCGAACGCTTCCGCCCCAGCATCGTCGTCGCCGGCGACGGCGGCGAGGTCACGTTCAGCACCACCGGCAGGACCGTCGACGCGGACGGCGCCACGCCGTTGCTGAACGTCGGCGAGGAGGCTGGCGTACTCATGCCCTCCGGGTGCCGCATGGGCATCTGCTTCGGCTGCGTCACACCGCTCAAGGCAGGCGCCGTCCGCGACCTGCGCACCGGCGAGCTCACCGAGGCCGAGCCGGGCGTCCTCATCCAGACCTGTGTGTCCGCCGCGGCGGGCCCCTGCGACATCGAACGGTAGGAGCACCTTGACCGCCATCGACCCCACCGCCCACCTGACCGCGGAGCAGATCGAGGAGCTCGGCCGCGAGCTGGACGCGATCCGCGACGAGGTGATCGCCAGCCGCGGCGAGAAAGACGCCGCCTACATCCGCAAGGTCATCTCGGTGCAACGCAGGCTTGAGCTGGTCAGCCGGGGCGTGCTGCTGTTCTCGATCTTCCCGCCCGCGTGGCTGATCGGCACCGCCGGTCTGTCCGTGGCGAAGATCATGGACAACATGGAGATCGGCCACAACATCCTGCACGGCCAGTGGGACTGGATGCGGGACCCGAAGATCCACTCCACCACGTGGGAGTGGGATCACGTCTCGCCGGCCGAGCAGTGGAAGCACTCGCACAACGAGCTGCACCACACGTACACCAACGTGATCGGCAAGGACAACGACCTCGGCTACGGCATCATGCGCGTCGACGAGGACCAGAAGTGGCACCCGTTCCACCTCGGCCAGCCGCTGTGGAACTTCATCAACGCCTGCTTCTTCGAGTACGGCATCGCAGCGTACGACCTGGAGCTCGGCAAGAACCTGCACAAGCGCCGCCGCAAGAACCCGGAGTTCCGCGCGCGGGCCAAGGCCGTGGGCCGCAAGATCCGCAAGCAGGTGCTCAAGGACTACGTGATCCACCCGCTGCTGTCGGGCCCGTCGTTCCTCACCACGCTCGCCGCCACGTTCACCGCGAATCTGGTCCGCAACCTCTGGTCCCACTCGGTGATCATGTGCGGGCACTTCCCCGAGGGCGTGCAGGTCTTCGAGCGCCGGTCGATCAAGGGCGAGACGCGCGGCCAGTGGTACCTGCGCCAGATGATGGGCTCGGCGAACATCAGCGGCAGCAGGGCCATGCACTTCATGACCGGCAACCTGTCGCACCAGATCGAGCACCACCTGTTCCCGGACCTGCCGAGCAACCGGTACGCCGAGGTCGCGGTGAAGGTGCGCGCGCTGTTCGAAAAGTACGAGCTGGAGTACGTCACCGGGCCGCTGCCCAAGCAGGTGTTCTCCGCGTGGCACAAGGTCTTCCGGCTCTCGCTGCCGAACAAGAAGCCCAAAACCAAGACGCCGGACCGCGAGCAGGAGCTCGTCGCGGCCTGATCCCGGTACTGGTTCAGATCTTTCGGCCGTACCGGCACCACCGCCGGGTTCGGTGAGATCCGTTGCGGACGGTGGGCAGCCGCGACATCAGACCGTACGACACGGGATCCGGGCAGCCCGGTGTCCGGGTGCGCGCCTGGTCGACCGCCGTCTCTGACGTCTCAACGACGCCTTCAACACAGAGCTGGACGTTCACACCCAGCCGGCCCACTGCCCCGCGGGATCTCCTGTTCCGGCTCGCCGTACGGCCTGCGCAGCGCCCTGCCCATTACACCGGCCAGCTGGGAGTGCATCCACCAGATGTCCGCCGAGTCGTAGGTGTAGCCGGCAACTTGATGGGTGGACCGCGTGGATGTCCGCACGCGCTCCATCATCGCCTCAACTCGTCGGCGCACCTCGGGCACAGAGACCCCATCACGGTTCACGTTTCCCAGCGGGAGTCGCTGCGCAGGGTGCCACAGCCGCTCACGGGCCAATACGGCTGAACTGCGCTTCACCCCCACCTACGCGTCCTGGTCAACCCCATCGAGGCCACTTCGTGCCCCTGCGGCAGTTCACCCGGGCCAACTCGAACCATCCAAGGCACACCGTCCAGACCCGGGCCCTGCACACCTACCTGAACTGGCGCGACAACAACGCCCGCCACCCCGACATCCTGGCCGCCGAACAGAGCGAACGCGCCCGCATCCGCGTCGAGAAGGGCATCCGCTGGGGCGGCAGGCCAGCCCTCGCCACCTGATCAAGCAAGCCGGTCCGAACCCGGCTCCGCGGGGATGATTCCTGCCCGTCATCTCAGAGCGCGCCACCACTCCCGCGCCGGTTCTTCCGTGCCTGCGGTGCCTCGCGAAGACTGCCGGCCGAGGGGAGCCACCATGGGGCACCCGGTATTGCCGCTCGGCCGCCCGGCCCTGTCGCGGTTCCCGCTCCCCTCAGGAGAGCGGAGTGGCAGCGGTCTGCGGCTCGTGGGAGTCGATCTCCCGCGGCGGATCGCTGAGCTGCTCACGCAGGTAGTTCCAGGCCACAGCGAGTAGCGCGGCGATGGGTACGGCGATCAGGCTGCCGACGATCCCGGCCAGACTGCCGCCGAGCGTCACCGCCAGCAGGACCATGCCCGCATGCAGGCCGAGCCCACGGCTCTGGATCATGGGCTGGAAGACGTTCCCCTCCAGTTGCTGCACCACAACGATGATCGCGAGCACGATCAGCGCGTCCGCCGGGCCGTTCGACACCAGCGTGATGAGCACCGCGACCAGGCCGGCGAACAGGGCACCGATGATCGGTACGAATGCCGAGACAAAGGTCAGGACCACCAGGGGGAGGACCAGAGGTACCCCCAGCAGCCACAGGCCGATGCCGATGAGGGCGGCGTCGAGCAGTCCGACGAGTGCCTGGGACCGGACGAAGGTGCCCAGTGTGTCCCAGCCCCGCGCGGCCAGCGTCGGAACGTCCGTGGCGAGCCGGCCGGGAAGCTGACGGGTGAGCCAGGGCAGGAAGCGAGGTCCGTCCTTGAGGAAGAAGAACATGAGGAAGACCGCCAGAACAGCGGTGACCACCCCATTCACCACCGTGCCCAATCCGGTGAAGACGGTGGTGAGGATGCTGTCGACGCTGCCCTCGATGCGGCTTACCGCGGCATCGACGCCGTCGGTGATCTGATCATCGCCGATGTTCAGCGGCGGTCCGGCGGCCCATTCGCGCACTTGGTGGATTCCCTCGACCACTCCGATGGTCAGCTCCCCGGACTGCGAGGCCACCGGAACCGCGATCATCGCCACAACTCCCACGGCGGAGAGGAGGAACAGCACGGTCACGGTGGAGGCGGCCAGGGCGGGGGCCCAGCCGTGACGGCGCAGGAAACGGGTCGGGGGCCAGGTCAGCGTGGTGAGGAGGAGGCCGATGATGAGCGGCCATATGACCGACCACATCCGGCCAAGTATCCATACGGTCACCGCGGCCATCACCAGGACCACGAGCGACTCGCCGCAGACCCGCGCCGATGTACGGAGTGCGGCGCGGGATCTGGCGGAACTCAGCGTGTGAGACATGGGATCACCTTATGGTCATTTCGACAGGGCCTGATGCCGCGTCCCAGCAGAACGTCCACGGGACAAGCGAATTGACACATCGTCACCTCAGCCGCCCGAGGGCCGGAATCGGACCCGGGAGAGAAGGGCCCGACGCGGACGGCGCGGGACCTCCGGCCATCCCCATCAGCCCCGCCTCCACAGACGAGCGCGGCGACACAAACCACCCCTGAGAAAGCGAAGACTCGATTCCCCCAGGGATCCGAGTCATGGCACGACCCTCGATCCACCCGCCCGAGCCGCGCAAGCGTGCGGTCCGCAGGGCCGCGCAGATCCGCCACGAACGCCACGAACGCCACGAACGCCACGAACGTCCGACTGTCCGACTGTCCGACCGGACAGTGCCGAACTGCGGGGAACGACGGAGCGACCATGTTGATCATTGAACATCTGACGTTGCGCCCAGGTTCATGCCCCATACACGAGAGGCGTCGACGCTTTGTCCCGGCCCGTGTCGAATCGTGATCGGGCCGTGGATGCATGGCAATTACTGGAGGACATTGATGGTCAGGCGTCGTGAGCTGCTCGGGATGGTCGGTGCGAGTGTCGGAGCGGGTGTGCTGGCGATGGGGACGGCCGAGGCCGCTCCGCAGGACGGGCGGAACCACCGCAGGCCCTCGCACCGAACGCTCAAGGTCATGCAGTTCAACATCTGGCTCGGCGGCAGCCGGGTGCCCGGCGGCCGGGCGGGTATCGCCGACACGATCGCCGCGGTCAAGCCGGACGTGGTGATGCTCAGTGAGTCGAACCCGGAGCGGGTGGCCCATCTCCTGGCCGATCTCGCCGAGCGCGGGCTGACCTACTTCGACAACGAGAACCCGGTCGATCCCGCGGTGATCTCGCGCTACCCGATCATCGAGCACGCGTCATTCCCGTACTGGTCGAAGGCGGTCGTCTCCGTCGACGGCACCGAGGTCGCGGCCTACTCCGGGCACCTGGAGTACCGCTACTACGTCAACTACCTGCCGCGCGGCTACGGCGGCGGCACGCCGTCGCCCTGGGAGACCTCCGAGTACGGCTGGAACGAGATCCCGACCGGTCCGATCACCGATGCCGGCCTGATCACGCGGCTCAACGCGGCCTCGGGACGCACGAAGGTGACGAGGACGGTGCTCGCGGACGCCGCGAAGGAGCGGGCCAAGGGGCGGCTGACGCTGCTGGCCGGTGACTTCAACGAGCCCTCCCACCGGGACTGGAACCACCGGACCCGGAACCTGTTCGACCACAACGGCACCGTCGTCAAGTGGTCCACCACGCAGGCAATCGAGGACGCCGGTTTCCGCGACAGCTATCGCGTGATCCACCCGGACCCCGTGCGCAGGCCGGGCTTCACCTGGCCGAGCGACAACCCGGGCGCCGACGTCGGTCAGCTCACCTGGGCGCCGAAGGCCGACGAGCGGGACCGGATCGACTTCGTCTTCTACCACCCCGACCGGCGGATCCGGCTGCTCGACAGCGTCATCGTCGGGCCGTCCAGCACCATCGTGCGCAACAAACGGGTCAAGGAGACGGGCAGGGACAGGTTCTGGGAGCCCACCTGGACCTGGCCGACCGACCACAAGGCCGTACTCAGCACCTTCCGGGTGACCACACGCTGAGCAGGTTCGCCTCGGGCGGCCGCGACCCGGGTCGCGGCCGCAACGGCCTCGCCCCCGTCCCAACACCGAGCCGCGCTCGGCTTCCCAACCGGTTCACCGGGCCTGAGTGATCGCAGCGCAATCGCCGCGACGGAACGCGAACACGTGCGGTGGAGGAAGCCCGGCAGAGCGAGATCCACCGCCCGCGAAAGGAAACGCCCACTGTCTGATCACTATCTACAAGGACACCGATGAACCCGCCGCCCGATCACGCGGAACATCCGACAGGGCCGGATTCCCGACCGCACCGTGACATCGACTGATGACCTGGAAGGCCAAGGCCCGCCCACTGGCATACGACTCGCCCTGATCGCCTTTCGGCCGTCGACGGCACACCGGCGCACAGCTTCCCCCGCCCCGATCCCGTCCCTCCCGACCGATGACCATGAAGTGGCAACGCCGGATGTACCGGACGGGCCGCGCGCTGGCCGCGACGGCTTCCCCCTCGGCGAACGGCCCGACCGACAGCGCCTGGAGGGCGCTGTCGACGTCCTCGGGGAAGCCCTCGTGCCGCTCATCCGACGTCTCCTCGGTCGTCGGACCCGCCGATCCCCGAACGCTCACCCGGTCATGTCGTGAGCTGTTGGAAGACCCTCCTCAGGTCCAGGGCCTCGCCGCCGTTGATCCACGCCAGCGGCGCGTAGTGGTAGGCGACGCCTGCCGGACGTCCCAGCAGCGGCCGCCCCGCAGCGTCCGCGGGCCACTCGACGGCACCGGTGATGGTGCGGGCGGCGAAGGTCCAGTAGTCGCCGGGCACATACTCTCCGCCGGGCGCGAAGTAGACCTGCACCCCGTCCTCAAGGTCGATCCACTGGCCCTCGGCCAACTTCACCGCACCGCCCTCCATCCTGGGCGCACCGCGCCGACGGCGCTCCAGCTGGTCCCAGCGCCGCAGGTAGGGACGGCGCCCCGGCTGGCGCCCGACCGTCGGGTCCGGTTCCGCCGACAGGCGGACACGCTGCCCGGGCAAGTCGACCTCGACGACCTGCGGCAGGTCGAAGATCTCACCGCGCCCGACGGACGCGTCGTCACAGACCTCGACGAAGGCGCCGACGTCCAGGTCGAGCTTGCCGTCGCGGCCCATCGCCTCCAGAGTGACCCACTCGCCGATCACGGCGGTCAGCGGCAGTACCACCGACCCGTTCTCACGCGACCACTTGTACGACGCTTCGCCGACCTCGCCGCCGCGGTGGATCTCCACCCGGTACAGCTGGTTCTCCGGTCCCCGGTACCGCGCGTCCGGCGCGACCAGGCACGGGTCGTCCTCGGCCCGCGCCGGCCGCTCGGCGCGCGCGGCGAGCCGGCAGGTACGGTCCTGCTGCGCGGCTACCCACGCGGCGAACGCCGCCGCGGGATCATGCCGCTGGTCCCCCTCCAGCTCCCACGGCAGCACCTCCCAGTCGACCCGCAACCGGGCCGTGGTGTCGGGCAGCGCGGAACCGAGCGCGGTTTCCCGCAGCAGCGGGTCCTGCACTGCCGTCACCAGCCGGTCATGCACCCGCAGGTAAGCCAGGAACGGACCGGACGGCAGTTCGTCGGTGTCCCGCTCCAGATCCCGGTACGCGTACGGCTGGTCCCAGTAGGTCCACAGACCGGCGTCCGAGCTTTCGCCGGCCTTCGCCGACACCGCCTTCCTCGCCGCGCCGGGCTTCCTCGCGGCGCTGTCCGGGGAAGCGTGCCCGTCGTGGTCGGCGTCCGACGGCCGGCCATCGTGTTCGCCCACCGCCGGCAGCACCTCCGGACGGGTGGCGTCGACCGCGATCCCGTCCACGTAGTACCGCCCGGCCGCGATCGTGAGCGATGCCTTCTCGCCCTCGCACTCCGCGCTGTACGCGATCTTGAAGCCGTCACCGGGCCCGCCGTGCCAGCCGATCAGGTCGGCGGCCAGTGACCGATCGGCCGACAGCCCGAGATCGGCCTGCTCGTTGGACTCGGCGTCCAGCAGCACCCGTCCCTGCTGGCTGACCACCGCGACGTAGTGGTCCTCCGGCCGGTATGTGCGGCGCGAGAAATCGCCGTGCATCTTTCCCTCCCGAGTAATCGATTGGCGCCGTGTCAGTTGACCAGGGCGATACCGGCGTCCATGCCGGCCGGTGAGAACTCCGCGAGCCGCGCCCACAGGTTGTCCTCCCGCTGAGGCTGGAACAGGTCGTGCAGTACCCCGAGTTCGGAGCCGTCGTCCGCGCCCCGGCTGATCTCCACCGCGCACGACGACGCGAGCTGGAGGTAGGCCGGCGCCCCGTACCGTCGGCTGGTGAACCGTGGTCGCACCCGCATGGCCTCCAGCGAGCGCAACCGCGGCAGGTCCGCCGAGTCCACGTCACCGGACTCGGCGAGCCGTCGCAGGCCCTCCGCGACCAGGTCGGGCTGACAGTGGTACCGGCGCGGCGTCCGCGACCCCGGCGGCACGTAGCAGAACCGCAGGCATCCGAGCCCCCGCCGCGCGACGTGCACCAGGCCGTCGAAGACCGAGTTCTCGCCCAGCCGGATCGCGTGCGTGTGCACCTCGCCGATCACCGTCGACCTCCGCACCGTCAGCACCGCGTGCGCGTGCCGGCACTCCGGCGCCGACACCGCCTCACGATCCGCACCGGTCGCATCCAGCACCGAGTCCGTGACGCACACCTCGATGGGATCGGTCCCGGCCTCGTCGTTCATCACCAGGATCGATCCCACGACGCTGTTCGAGATCTCCACGCACGCCGTGGTGTCCTCCAGCACCAGGCTGGGCTCCTCCGGGTGCGTGGGACGGCAGCGCGGCTCCAACGACCACCCCGGCACCAGCGTCGAGTGCCGTACGACGACCCCACCCATCGGCCCGGTCACACTGACCCCGCGGCCGGTGATCAGCAATCCGTCGAGCACGAACCGCGGGGGCGGCCGGTCGTCGCCCTCCTGTGCGCCGAGCGCCCGGATCTGCAGCGAGTCCGGCCGGTTGCTGTACCAGTCCAGCAGCCGCAGCACCGGGCGCTTCCGGTCCGCGGCGCGCACCTCAAGCCGGTCCCCCGGCGACAGCACGAACTCCAGTTGCTCCTGGTACGCCCCGGAGTCCGCGATCTCGATCACCGCCTCCGGCTGGGCGCCACCGGAGTTGTCGCGCTGCCACGCGACGTAGGCCAGCTGGATCCGCTCGAACTCCTCGCCCGGCCCCACCCTGTACACCTTCGCCGCACCCGGCGTCGTCACGTCCCGCGGGTACTCCCCGCCACCGAGTTCGGACGGCTGCAGAAAGTGGTAGCTCACCCACACGCCGCGCCTCGGCGCCGACCGCGCCCCGAACACGATCCGCCCGAGCTCCGGGTCCACGACCACCTTGGCGCGCGGCGCCCGGTAGAACCAGCCGGACAGATCGGCCACCACGATGTCGCCCAGCGGCACCGGATCCGGCTGCCCGTCACGCCAGATCGCGAAGCTCTTGCCCCGGCCGTAGAAGTCCGGTAGCCGGTCTGCGAGTTCGCGCCGGGTGATCGGAGCAGGAACGTGCTCCCGTCGCGCGATGTGCCCCGGCGAGGGCTCGGGTACCGGCTTCGTCGCCAGTGGTACGTCGTTGCCGAGGATCGAGAACGTGAACTGGTTGCGCGCCCGGTCGATGCAGTACGCCGGTGCGTGGTTCAGCGGCTGCGGTCTCAGCCGCCACACATACACCCCGGCGTTCGCCGGACGGTACCGTCCCGGGCGCCGCGAGGAGCCGATGCGCGCGGCCTCGGCGATGTGGCCCTGCGTCTCGAACGGCCCTCCGATCCCCTCCAGTTCCGCGTCGTGGCGTACGTCGACCAGCCCCGGCGCCGCCTGTGCCCGCCGCACCGCGGCGTCGTCGGAGGACGGATACAGTCCGATCGGCTGGTAGCGCAGCAGCAGCCGGTGGAACTCGACCGCCCGCGACGGCCAGTCCGCCACCGACGACGCCAGTTCCTCCAACGTCGGCAGTGTCCCCTTGCGCTGCCTCGACCCCACCGTCGCGGCGACGTCCCGCCGCGGCGCCAGCCGGGCCACCAACCGGTCCGTGGCCGCCGTCGCGAGCGCCTCCTCGTGGCCGGCCGGCAGCCGGTAGCCCACCAGGTCGCCCAGATAGGGAACCGCCCAGCTCTCGGCGGTCTCGACGAACCAGTTGTCGTACAGGCGCTCCAGGTCGGTCTGCACCAGGTCGACCTGTTCGCCGATCACCGCGAGCAGCGCCCGCAGCGCAGACCCGTTCTCGGCATCGGACTTGCGGATGTGGAGCGTGATCAGCTCGCTCAGCCGGTCCGGCTTGCGACTCATCGGCGTACCTCCTTGAGGATCAACGTGGTCGGGACAGCGGGTGACAGCAGCACCAGCTGGGCCGGCCGGACGCCGTCGAACACCACCACTCGGGTGCCCGCCGGCAGCGGCTCGGCCGGTGGCAGCCCGGGGTTCAACCGGAGCAGCTCGGCCACCGTGATGCCGTTGCGCGCGGCGACGGACGTCAAGGTCTCGCTGTACGTCGCGGGGCCGTCGCCTTCGGGCGGCCGCACGTCGTGGTACTCGACCGTGCGGGACGCCTGCCGGGCCGGCACCACCGGGTTCGGCGCGGTCAGCGTGGACGCCAGTTTCTGCAGCCCGGCCGGCGTCATGCTGCCCGGGACACCGGCGAACACGTCGACGTCGACGTACTCGACGCCCGGCACCGCCTGCGCCGCGGCGATTGCCTCGGACAGGTACGCCGGCTGGCCCAGTTCCCGTCGATCGAACCCGAACCGTTCGAGCAGCGCGCGCCGTACCCTCGGCTCCACCACGTCGTAGGAGTGGTCCGGCGCGATCCTCAGGCCGGCGGACATCACCAGCAGTACCAGCTCGCGCACGTCCACCCGGACCGGCAGCTGCGGGTCGCCGTACCGTGCGAGCGCGGATCGCAGCGACCGGACGATCTCGCCGTCCTCGTCGAGGGTGATGTCACCGGCACCCGCGATGGTGACGTGGATCAACTGGCGGCCGCACAGGACGCGCCGTGCCGCCGCTCGGCCGATCCCGGCCCGCGATCTGGTGAAGTCCTCGTAGTCGGTGATGCCGACCAGGCGGTCCAGTGCCGCCACCGCGAGCGGAATCTGCCGCCGGGTCTGCCGCAGCCCGTCCGGGTCGGCCCCGCCGCCGGCCGGCAGCGGGTTGGTGACGCCGGTGACGCCGAGCGGGCGGGTCAGCGGCGTGGTCACGGTGTCGGCTGCGACGTTGCCCGCGGCACCGGTCCCGACCCGGTAGCGCGCCCGGACGTTCTCGTAGCCGGTCGGCAGCCGGGCGCCGTGCACGCCGTCGCCGAAGGCGACCGTGGTGCGGCCGCTCTCGCCGGTACCGGTGACATAGACCTTCGCGGTCGGCGCCTGCCCGGCGAGGCTGTACACCTCCTGCCACAGGACCCCGTCGACCCGCACCTGGAGTGTGCTGCGCGCACCGCGCGGGTTGTCGGCCGGGAGCCAGGTCAGCGGTGCGGCGAACAGCGTGAAGGTCTGGCCGACCCGGCCCGCGTCCCCGCTGCCGATCGGCTCGTCCCGGGTCGCGCCGGCGTCGGCCCGCACGACGTTGCCGTGGATCGTCACCGTCGTGCGGCGGTAGGTGTACGCGAGGTGTCCCGCGAGTGTGAGCGTGGTGTGCACCGGCTCCCCGGGCCTGGCCGGGTCGACCGCGTGCGAGACCCCGGCGACCATCGCGAGTTCGGCGGCCCTCACACCGGGTGTGTCCGGGATGTCGGTGCGCTCTCCGGCCACGATCACCCAGCGGCCCGGCTCCAGCCCGTCGTACAGCTCGGCCAGTTCGATGATGCCGCCGGCCACGTCGTCGGGGATCGGCTCGGTGGCGACGGTGAGCGGCTCGCCTCCGGCGTACACCGTGGTCTTGCGGATCTGGGACAGCTGGGTGTCCTCGGGGCCGAGCCACGCGTCCGCCAGGGTCAGCTCGGTGACCTTGCCGGTGATCCCGAAGTCGGCCTGCGAGATGACCCGGGCGGTCTCGACCCGGGTGATCAGCTTCTGCAGCGACGGTACGGCGCCCGGCCGCTCGATCACGACCCAGCTCTCCGGCCCGATCCCCGGGTACACGGCGTCCAGCACGAGTACTTTCGTCGACACGGTGCTGGTGGTGGTCAGCGCGACCGTGACCTTGTCCGGGTCGTCGGCCCGCTCGGCCCGGCCGAGTACGACGTTGACGCCGCCGTGGGTGGTGGTCTCCTCGTCGCCGGGTTCGAGGTCCTTGCCGACCGGTCCCGGATCGGTTCCGAACGCCGGCGCGACCTCGACCGTGATCTTGCCGTCCGGTGTGCCGCTGTCCGGCTTCGGTCCGGTGAACGTGACCTTGCGCGCGATGTCGTTGCCCCAGCACAGGATCGTCACGGCCGCCGGTGCGCCGGCCGGTGTCGTGGTGGTGACCCAGACCCCCAGCGGTCCCACCTGGAGGAAGCCGTCGAACGGCAGTGTCGTCGACTCGCCGACCGGGCTGCCGGACTCGATCCACTGCGAGACGAGCGTCCGCGGCTCGCCGGTGTCGTACTCGACGGTGAAGGTCAGTGACTTCGATCCGGTCAGCGGCCACTCGACGTGCCCGACGATCCGGCCGTTGTCCGCGTACTGCGGCTGCAGCGGCGCGGTGGCGCCGAACGGGGTCGCCACCGTGCGCAGCGCCTGGAGCCCGGCGAGCGGCGGCGGTTTCGTGAGGTTGACGTTGCGCCATGCCTCGTACAGGGAGGCGAGCCGCGGGTCGAGCGCGGTCAGCAGCCGGACACCGGCGTCGGAGCCGGTTCCGAACACGTCCGCCGGGTCCAGCCGCAGCGCGCGGGCGGACGACGGCTGCGGTGTGAGCGGCTTGCGCAGCGACCCGAGGAGCGCGGCCAGTCCGAGCAGTGCCGGGTCGTCCCCGGCCGGCCGCGCGCTGCGGCTGGACCCGCTGTCGGCGGCGCCGTTGCCGGTGGCGGTGGCGGTGGCGGTGAAGCGTGCGAGGGCCAGTTCGTCGAACAGCCGCTCGTCCTCGTCGGTGGGCCGGTCCTGCTCCGGCTCCAACCGGCCGGCCAGCGCGCGGATACCGGTCAGGTCCTCCCGCAGGGCGGCGAGGAAGGCGTACACGGCCGGGTACGGCGCCGCCGCCGCCGAGGACTCCTCCAGCAGGCGCAGCGCGTCGTCGAGCGCCCGCGCGAACCCGGTCGGCGTGGTGATCGCGCCCGGGTCCGTGCCGCCCTCGTCGCGTCCGGCCCCGATGACCGGTTCCCTCGCGACGGTCTCCGGCGGCAGCCGGTCGCGCAGCGGTACGAGCACGGCGTCGACGTACCGCCGGACGATCCGGCTGTCGCGGTACCTGTCGCCTTCGAGCAGTTCGGCGACCTTGTCCCGGAACCTTTCCCGCAGCGAGGCGAACGTCGGCAGTTTCGCGCCCGGCATGAGCACCGAGGTGATCCCCTCGACCTCGTCCACGGTGCACGACTGCACCACGTCGAGCGCCTGCCGCCCCGGTTCGGTGCCGAACACGAACAGCAGCCGGTCGCCGGTCTGCAGCCGCGCTCCCGCGCCGGCCAAGTGCACCTCGCGCCGGTCGATCGTGCGGTCGGCCCGCAGCCGCACCGGATAGGGCCGCCGCAGCCGCACCTTGAGGTCGTTCCACACCGCCCGTGCGGCGAGGTCCTCGACGGTCTCGAACGACTGCGGCTCCTGGCCCGTCCCGGGCACGCTCTGCGCCCGCGCCCCGGCCGGGATCGTCACCGACCGGTCCCGGTCGACCCGGTGGGCGAGATACACCCCCGCGCCGACCCCCGGCCGGGGTGTGTGCCCCACCAGTCGGCCGAACAGCAGCAGCGAGTCCGCCCGGGTCGCGGTGCGCAGATAGCCCTCGTTCGCCACCCGCTCGGTGTGGAATCCGAGGAGGTCGCCCAGGACCGCCCACGCGTCCAGCCACGAGAGCGCCGGGTCGTCCGGGGTGCGCACCAGCAGGTCGCGCAGCTCCGGGTAGGCCGGGCTGGACAGCCTCGCGAGCATCGACGACCAGAACGCGTGGTGGTCACCGGTCCGGTACGCGATCTGCGGCAGCCCCGGCGGGTTCACCCGGCTGAACGGCGTCTTCAGTTCGGTTCCGGTGCAGCAGTCCCCGCCGCCCGCACCGCACCGGCAGTCCCCGGTCATCGTCCTCCCCCGATCTCGATGTGCAGCCGGCCGTTCTCCGGCCGGTCACGGTCGTCGTCCAACTGCGCGACCTCCAGCGGGCCGATCCGCAGCAGCCCGTCGTCCAGTTCGCCGGCCTCCGGCGCGAACAGCCTCCGCAAGCGGGTCACCAGCGCACTCGTGACGCCCGGTACGGCGGCAGCCGCCGCGACCACCCGACTGATCCGCACCGGGTCGCCGAACGTCACCTCGTCCGGCGCGAACAACGCGAGTACCGCCCGCCGCACCGCGTCGTGCACATGACCGCGCTGGTGGCCGGCGGCGGCGCAGACCCGCAGTTCCAGGTCCACCGGCACGACCGTCGCGGGCCGTGCGACCACGTCGTGCCCGATCCGCCGTACGCCGTCCAGCGTGTGCTCGACCCGGGCCAGCAGTCCTGCGTCCGGCGTCCCGGTGCCCAGGGCGTCGACGGCGACGTGCACCTCCTGGCCGGTGCCGGTCCAGCGGAAGGCGGCCGCCGCCCGCTGCACACCCGGTACGGCCGAGGCCAGTTCGGCGTAGTCGTCAGCGGTCACCGCCCGGAGTCTGACCTGACGCGGCCTCAGCGGCGCCAGCCGCCGTACGTCGTCGAGGGCCTCCGGTTCGGTCCCGCCGCGCGCCGGCAGCGGGTTGCGCACCAGCGTGACGGCGTCGTCGTTGCCGTCGCACAGCACCAGGTGCCCGATCGCCTCGGCACCGACG
This sequence comes from Streptomyces albipurpureus, assembly GCF_023701525.1. GTDB lineage: Bacteria > Actinomycetota > Actinomycetes > Streptomycetales > Streptomycetaceae > Streptomyces > Streptomyces albipurpureus. The sequence goes on along the minus strand of NZ_JAMQAW010000003.1, from coordinate 136,150 downwards.
TTGCCCGCTGCACCGTTGCCCACCCGGTAGCGGACCGTGATCCGTCCGCCGGCCGGCGGTGCCTCGCCGTTCACACCGTCGCCGAACCGCAGGGCCAGCCGACCGCCGTGCTCGGTCTCGCCGACGAACGCCTTCGTGTCGGGCGTGGCGGTCAGCAGGTCGCGGCGCGGCGTCCACTCGCCCGTCGGCGTGCCGTCGGGCGTGCGGGCCGTCACGGTCACCGCGGGCAGCGCGGCGCGGGGGTCCTGGGTGAGTGCTGCCGAGGCCGGCCCGGCCAGCCGCGGATCATCGGCCCGCAGGCCGTCGGCGTACGGCGGGCCCCAGGTCTGCGCGAGCTCGGCCACCAGCCAGCCGCCGAGCACCTCGCCGTCGCGTGCCCGGCGGGACAACCGCGCCAGCCGCCGGATCTTCGCCCCCAGCAGCGGTTCGTAGCGCAGCAGCAGGTCGCGCAGCGCCCGCGCCTCGTCGCCCGCGAAGCCGAGCCGGTCCAGCACGGCCTGTCCGGCCAGGAGCCGCAGTTCGGCGATCTCCGCTCTGGTCAGCGGCCGGGCCGCGCGCCACAGCACGGTGACCCGCGCCCTGGCCCGTGCCGCGATACCGTCGAGGAGGTCGGCCTGCCCGGACGACACCATCGCCGGGTCCGGGTACGGGGTCCGGTGCGTCACCGGACCGTCGGTCAGCTCGGGGTGGAACGGCTCTGTCGTTCCCGGGTGGCTCAGCTGCGCCAGCAGCGTGACCAGGCTCGCCGCCTGGTCGGCCGCGGGCGCGCCGGCGTCCAGCCCGGCCCGGTCCAGCGCCGCCCGGCCGACCAGGCCGCGCAGCGTCGCAACCTCGTCCTCGGTGAGCTGCTCGCCGCTCCGCGCCGTCGTCATCAGCCCCACGATCGCCGTCCCGGCGGGGCCCTGCGAGGGGCGGTCGGGGCAGCAACCGGGCTCGCACACCAGCGGGAGCACCGGCACGGGCGGGACGTCGTACTCCTCCGGACCACCACCGCAGAACGTCAGGTCCCGCCCGTGGTCGACCAGGACGACGTTGCCCCGAGCGATGGTCACATCGGCCAGTCGCCCGCACTCCGGGCCGCCCTTCGTCGTCAGGCAGGCGCTGAAGGCCAGCGCGTCCTCGGCCGCCCAGGTCACCTCCACGACCGCCAGGTCGTAGAGCGCGTCGCACGCCGGTGTCACCGACGTGAGGCGCACCACCTGCCGGTGCGCCGGGTCGGCGTCGGCGGCGGCGCCGGTGCGCGGGCCGAGCGCCTCCTCGATCACCAGCAGGTCGCCGGGCACCAGGTACAGGCCCTCGTCGACGAGCGTCGCCGATGTCGCGCCCCGGGGCAGGCAGCACTCCTCGTCGCCCCATGTGTGGAACCGGATCCGGTTGTGTGTCGGCCGCAGCTCGGTCTCCCCGCTCGCGACCGGCTCGAAGACCTCGGTCCGGACGGCCGGAGGCAGCGCGGCCAGCGCCCCGTCGGTCACGACCGCCTTCAGGTCCGGCCGCTCCACCGGGTCCACCTGGCTGACGTCGATCGCCGCGAACCGGAACGTGCCCGGCCGCAGCGTCACCTCGTCGTCCACGCTCAGCGTCACCGCGGCACGCGCGTTGCACCCGTCGTGCATCGGGTAGTCGATCAGCCGGACGTGCCTCCGCACCGAGGTCCGCCGCCGCGCGGTGTGCAGATACGCCTCGGTCGCCACCGCGTCGAGCTGGTACTCCAGCTGGTCACCGACGTACGCGAGCAGCTCGACCACGGCCGTCCCGAGGTCCGGCACATGCCGCTCCACCCAGGAGGGCGCGACCAGCGTCATCCGGTCCAGCAGCTGTCGGCGCAGCGTCGAGTAGTCCCGCGCCGTGTAGTCGATCACCGGCGCCGGCCGGGTGTCGTGCTGCTCCCCGCCGCATCCGCACGCGCAGTCGGACCGCGCCGGGCACTGCGGGTGGAACACGAAGTCGGCACGGGAGTAGCGCGGGTCGAACCCGGCCAGCGGCTCGGTGCCCGGCCGCCCGTAGGCGTCCGGCTCCACCACGGACAGCGTGTACGGCGAGGTGTCGCCGGTGCGGTCGACCACGATGAACGCCCGGTCGTCCCGGTCGGCGTCCTCCTCGCGCTCGATGGTCACCTCGGTGACGTGCACACCGGTGATCCGGCGGCCGCCGTCGATCCGGATGTTGCCCGGGGTGAGCCGTTTCGGTGCCTTGCCGAGGAACGCAACCGTCAGTGTCAGCCCGTCGTCGTGCGCCTCCACGGCATCGACGCCGTTCAGCTCCGCGGTCCTGACGTCCCCGCGCCGGTGCCCGGTCCGACACCGCGCCGTCTGTCCGGTGTTCATGCCGCCCTCCCCTCGAAGGTCTCGGTACGGCGGTCGCCGGTCGCTTTGAGGAGGTACGCCACCTGGACCCGCAGCACGTTGTCGTTGCTCTCGACGACCACCGCGTCGATCTGGATCAGGTCCCCCAGCCAGCGCTCCAGCTGTGCGTGGACGGCCAGTTGCAGGGTGGCCGCCAGCTCCGGACTGTTCGGCTCGAACACCAGGTCCACCAGGCCGCAGCCGAAGTCCGGCCGCATCACGCGTTCGCCCGGGCTGGTGAACAGCACCGATTCGATCATGTCCCGGATGTGGCCGTCGTACCCGACGTCCGCGGTCCGTCCCCGCCGGTCCACCCGGAACGGGAAGTCGATGTCGCTCCGCTCGGTCACTTGCTCAGACCCCCTTGGTTCGTTGCTGTACGACAGTCACCAGCGGCGGCCCCTGCGGGACCTGCTCCGCGCTGAGGCAGAGCCCGGTCGAGGCCTGCGTCACCATCGGTGCCCCCGCCAGCGTCACCCGCGCCGCGGGGGTCACCCAGCGGATCGTCACGCACGGCTGCGGCTTGGGTCCGACGGTGAACGGGCAGCCCGCGACCAGCCAGGTGCCGGCCACGGTGGCGGCGGGCTGGCCGGACAGGTTCGCCCGTGGGGACGCCGGGAGGTAGGACGCCCGCCCCCCGTGGGGGCAGCTCACGGTCGCGTTCACATGCAGGATGTTGGTCATGGTCAAGTCACCGTGAGCCCGCCGGTGTTGACGTCCACCACATTGCCGACCAGCGAGATCGTCGCGCCCTTGCCGTTGCTGATCAGGATGCCGGTGTCGTTGACCGTGATGATCGCCCCGCCTGGTGAGCGCAGCGTGATACCCGGGCCGCCAGGCAGGTCGGACATGAGGATGCTGTACTGGCCGCGGGTCTGCAGCAGGATGTTCGGCTGCCCCGGCGGTCCGGCCAGAGCGGTCGGCGGCACCTCGGCCACCGAGCCGAACCAACAGCCCGTCCAGATCGGGTAGCTGGGGTCGCCCTGCTCGAACTCCATCCACACCCCGGCACCGACCACCGGGACGGCGTACACCCCGGTCTGCGGACCCGCCAGCGGAAGGCACGGCATCGCGAACGTGCACGGGGTGTCGCCGAGCACATCCGGCACCGTCGCCTGGATCCGACCCTGCTGCAACGGGTCGACGTTGTTCACCACGGTGCCGCGGTACTTGCCGAGGTACTTCGTTGCTTCTGGCATCTTTCGTCCTCACGGGAGCACGGCCGGGGTCAGGGACACCAGGCCCTCGCGGGCCAGCGTGAAGTTCTGGGTGTACGAGCCGCGCTGCAGGTTGTGCGTCACGGACTTCACGTAGTAGAGGCCGTCGTACGTCAGCCCCGCCCCGCGCACGCCGACCAGCTCGCGCGGCCGCAGCACGTGCCCGTACCGGCTGACGTCCAACTGGCCGGAGCCGCTCACCGCGTCGGACGACTCGACGGATCTGGCGAGCGCCTCGGCGACCGCCTGCGCCGAGTCCTTCTTCGCCGTGTCCGCGATCACCTTCTTCTTCAGCGCCGGCGCGGGCCGGGCCGCGAGCGGGGGCCGCAGCACACTCACCTCGGGCACCGGCAGCAGCAGCGCGACCTTGGTGGCGGGGATCTGGATCCGTGCGACCGGTTGCTCCCGGGCCGAGCCGTCGAACCCGAACGTCATCTGGTCCACGTTCGACAGGTGGTCGGAGTTCACGGTCAGCGCGTGCTGCGGAACGCCGAGCCGCACCTCCGGTCCCCAGTAGCCCTTGCTGATCCCCGGCACCGGACCGGGGTCGAGGTAGAAGACGTATCCGTTCGCCTTGGCCAGCTCGTTGAGGTATCCGAGGTCGGTGCCCTTCTGGAAGTCCACCCGCTGCGTCGGCAGCGGTGTCTGCGGCACCAGCTCGGGGACGACCAGCGGCACGATCCCGTACTGCGCGTACTGCGCGATGACCATCGCGACCCGGACCGCCGGGCCCATCGCCGGGTAGGGCACACCCTCGCGCTCCTCAAGGTCCATCAGCGCTGTCAGGTCCTCGCCGGTCAGCGTGAGTGTCGACTGTCCCGGTACCCCGCTCACACCGACCTCGTGCCGCAGGATGACCCCGTCCATCAGCACCGTCGGCGTCCCCCGCACAATCGCCGTCAGCACCACCCGGGTCGGCGGGTCGAAGAACCCGGACGGCAGCAGTGTCCGCCCGATCACCCCGCTCTTCGACAGGTCGAACGCCAGCTGGAACCCGCTGCGCTGCCCCGCGCTGACCGTGATCTGCGCCGACAGCAACGCCTCGGTCACCGCCTCCGGGGCGGGCACCGCGATCTGCCGCCCCAACATCAGCAACAACCGAACGGGCGCCTCAGCCATCGGTCCCTCCTCCCTCTCCGTTCACCGGGCCCTGCGACCCGGCGTGCCGCCACGCGTCGGGTTCCTACCGACCGCTTTCCCGTCAGCCGGTCTGGTCCGGCAGCGTGATCCGCAGCACCCGGCCCGGGGTCCGGGTCAGGTCGGCCGGGTCCATGACGGGGTTCGCGTCCGCGATCCGCCACCACTGCTCGGCGTCGCCCAGGTACCGGTTCGCCAGGTTGTCGGCGCGGTCCCCCTCGGCCGCCACGTGTTCGTCGATCTGCGCCAGCCGCTCCGGCGGCGGCAGGATCCGCCGCGGTGTGTACGGGACCTCCTGCCCGTCCGCCGTCGTGTGCACCTCCTGCCCGATGCCGTGGTACCTGCTGGTCCGCGGATACGGATCCGGCGCCGGGATGCCGTCGAGCAGCCCTGCCATGTGTTCTCCCCCTCGTCGGATGGCGCTCGGACGCCGACCGGTCAGATACCGGTCAGTCCGAGCTGTGCGAGTCGGCCCGCGGCGAGCTGCCCGGCCAGGCGTTCCTTCTGTGCGAGGTGCGCGAGATACAGCTCCGCGCCGCGGTGCCCGGCGGGCAGGTCGCTGACCGTCAGCAGCCGCAACCCGACCCCGAGCGTGGCCCGGATGGGCTGCAGTTGCTGGTCGAACGCCTCCTCGACGACCGACAGCTCGGTCAGCCGGACCGGTACGACGCGCCGCGGACCCCACACGAACAGCGTCAGCGGCTGCTCGACGGGCGTGATCTCGAGCATGCCCCGGCCGGCCAGCCGGCTGTTCGCGCGCACCTGCGCGGTCGGCGGCTGGAGCAGCATCTCCAGCGCCGCGAGTTGCGGGTGGATGCCGAGCGGGGACGGCACGGCCGGCTGGTCGGTGGCGTCCAGCTCGGCGGTGAACTTCCACGACTCGACCGCCGGGCCCTTCAGCCGCAGCGCCTCGGTCCGGTCGCCCTGCTGTTCCCCGCCGCCCGCCTGCGGCGCGATGCTGCGCTCCAGCGAGTCCGGGTTGAACTGCAGCACGATCACCCGCTGCGGTGTGCCCCGCTCGGGGTCCACGATCACGATGCCGGACTGCACCGGCTTGGGGAGGTCCGCGTACCGGGTCATGAGCCGACCTCGAACTCGTCGAATGCCCGCAGCGTCGCCTGGGCGAGATCCCTGATCTCCTGCCCGGCGTCGCTCCGGGCGAGTCCCTCCAGCGCCGGCCGGTACTCCGCCACGGGGGAGTACGCGCAGGCACGAACACCGATCGCGCGCATCGCCGGATCGCCGGACCGCATCGCCCCAGTGATCAGGTCGTAGAACTCGCGGTCGAATTCCATCGGAGCGCCCAGACCGGCACGCAGGATCGCGCGCCCGCGCGCGGGACCCTCGTCGTGCCGGGCCGCCTCGCGCAGCAACTCGTCCCTCGACCAGAGGTCGAGGGATCCGGTCAGATCCGACTCATGGCGCTCGACCCCAGCCCTGTCCCTGCCTGCGAGGTAGACGTATCCCTCGTTCAGGATGTGGTCCTCCCGGAACTGGAAGGTCACCGGATCATCCGTCGCCCAGACCACCTCGAGCTCCATTCCCCGATCGGGATCCGCGACGTCACGAGCGATCAGATCCCAGTCGCGCTCGGCGGCGAACCGTCCGGCAACGGTCTCCCCGTCATGCCCGTGGAGCACATACCGTGGCGTGGCTCTCGGACCAAAGACTGTCATCGCGAGCCCATTTCCCTTCGAACGGAGCTTCTCTCGGCCGGAGCCAGAGCGTAGATATCAAACAAACGTTCCTCGACAGCCTTCTCAAGACGTTTCTGGACGTCTTTCGCTGATGTGTCGTCGTCAGTAAGGATGTTGAGCGTCTCGACCCAGAGCTTGACGACATTGATCTCGGCCTGCGCGAGCTCACGGGCCCCCTTGGGCGCGTCGTCCAGGCTCTTTCCGGGGTCGGCGAGTGCCTTGTCGAGGTTGCGGGCGTTTTGCTGGGCACCCTGCGGTGCCATGGGAAGGTCACGGACCACGCGTTCGAGATCGGGCATGCCCTTGTGTTGGGGAGCGCTGGCCACGGTGTCCAGCGCGAGGGCGGATGTGGCCAACGCCGCCGGGTTCCTGCGGCCTTCGGCGTGCACGATCCAGGTGGACAACGCGTCGGAGAATCCGGCCGAGGGCCCGGCAGGTGTCCTGCCTCCCAGTCTGGTCAATGCGCCCATCGCGATTCGCCGCTGCTCACGCGGGTCGGTTCCGGCGATCTTGTCCGAGAGCTCCGAGTAGCTCAGCGCACGCAGCCTGCCGGACTTCGGATCCTTCATCAGAACCAGTTGATTCTGCGGATCCGCACCGACCTGAATCCGCTTCTCCGATACGGTCATCCACCGCCCGCCCTGCTTCCGCTTCACGTCGTGGCTGTAGTCATGGCCTTCGTCCAGATAGCGAATGATGCTCTGCGTGGCAGGATTCGCCTTGGGATCGCGGTCGATCACAGCCTGCACATCATGTCCGCGAGCGCCCGGCCGCACCTCGATGAGCTCGCGCTGCTTCTCGATCGCTACTTTGCCCTGCTCATCCAGGGTCAGGCGCCGCTTGGTCTTGCTGTGCGACTTGGTCCGTTCCACGTGCGGCGATCCCGAGCGGCGGCCGACCTCGATGATCGCTCTGGCGACCCGGTGCAAGTGGCTGACCAGTGCCTTCGGCTCGAACTCGATACCCGCGATCACCGCGGTCACCGGGTTGAGCCATGCCTTGACATCGAAGGCACGGCCTGAGGACGCAACCAGCCCTGAGAGCCGGTACCACGCTCGCAGCCCGAGTAGAACCCCGCTCATGATCTTCCGGCCGATGCCTCGATCGAGCAGTCGCTTCACCCTCGGGCGGATCCGCGCGACGATCCGCGCCAGTCTGGCGTCCTTGGACTCCTGGGGTTTGCTCTTCCTGTTCCGGCGGTCCCGCTTGCGCCAGTCCCTGAACTTCTGCCTGCCCTTGGCCACCAGGTTCTTCAGCTTGCCCGCGCTCGCCTTCAGCGCGCGGCCGAGTCTGCTGTTCGCGAGCCTGCCGCCCAGCCGCTTGATCGTCCGGTTGACCGTCTTCAGCGCGGGCGCGACCACCCGGCCGACCGCCCCGGCCGCGCGCCGCACCCCGTCGGCCGCCCCGCGCAGACCGCTCCTGGCGGCGGCGCCCGCCCGGCGCGCGCCCGAACGGACCGCCCGCGCGCCCGCGGTGACGCCGCGTTTGACCGCGCCGGCGGTGGCGACGGCACCGCGCCTGACGGCCGTGACCCCGCGTCGCAGCTGCTGGCGGGCGGCGTTGACGGCCCGGCCGGCGGCCTTCTTGACCCCGCGGGCGCCTCGGCCGAGGCCCTTCATGATCTTCTCGGCGATGCCCTTGAGCTTCGTACCGACGCCCTTCAGCGCGCCCGCGATGCGTGCCATCAGGAAGTTGGCGATGAACTCCAACAGCGCCACCGCACCGGCCGCGACCGCCTTCGCGAACAGGCAGGCGGCCGAGACGCCACCCGTCTTCACCGCTTTGAGGAAGGTCAGGAACGCGCTGAACGCGGCGATGATCCTGCTGACGCTCTGATAGGCCGCCATCACGCCCTGCGCGATGGCGATGATGCCCCCGACAGCCGGGACGATGAGGCCGATGAGCTTCTCGATGACGATCGAGATGATCATCGCGGGCAGCGACTTCACGATCGCCTGCCACGCCATCCGGCCGATCTGCGCGACCGACATACAGCCCTTCACCAACACGTTCCACAGCAGCTTGCCGACGCCGACCACGGACTCGACCTTGGCGTTGAACCACTCCTTGACCCCGGTCTTGATCGCGCCCCAGAGAAAGTTGCGGACGCCTTCCTTGGCCGCGCTGCCGAACTTGCGGATCCAGCCGATCGGGTCCGGCGCGATGTCCTTGACCAGTGCCGCGAGCTCGCCCAGGAGCTTGATCGCGGACTCGACGAACGCGATCGCCGCCGTCACCACACCGCGGACCACCTCGACCGCCGCGAGCAGCAGCTTCTCGTACACCCGCAGGACCGCGACCAGAGCGCCGGCCAGCGCGTCGATAAGTGCGTTGACCGCCTTCTTCAGCCGGTCGGCGAGCTGCTGCACCTTGGCGACCGCCGCGTCACGCATGGAGACGATCGCCTTGCGCATCTTCTCCGCGATGCCGGGGAAGACCGTGCCGATCACACTCACCACGGCCAGCAGGGCGTTGGCGAGATGCTTGATGAAGCCGGTGATCGCCCGCGCGGCCAGGTCGATCAGGCCGTTGACCGCCTTCTTGAAGCCTTCCTTGATCGTGTTGATCGCCTTGACGGCCAGGTCGAACAGGCCCTTGATCGCCGAGACGAGCGCGTCGAACGCGGCCTTGACCTTGGACTTGACCCAGCCCCACCAGCCGGAGGACTCCTCCTTCTTGGCCTGGCGCTCCTTGCGGGCCTTCTCCTCGGCGGCCTTGCGCTCCCCTTCGATCCGGTCGTTGTCCTCGTTCTTGCGCTTCTCGATGTCGGCGTCGGCGTCGGCCTTCTTCGCGCTGGTGTCCTCGCGGGCCTTCGCGTGCGCATCGGTGGCGGTCCTGGTGTTGTCCTCGACCGCCCTGTTCTGCTCGTCACGCCACTCGCCGCGCTTTCCGGCGGCGTCCTCGCGGGCTTCCTGGCGTACGGCGGTCTGCTGGTCGCCGTTCTCCGCGATCGCCTGCTGGACCTGGGCCCGGTTGTCCGCCTTCTCCTGGTCGGACCGGGTCTGCTTGTGCTGCCGGGCCTGGCCCATCCTGCCCTGGCCGTCGGCGAATCCTGTCCGGATCTGCGGGCCGCGTTCCTGTACGGCGACCGCCGACACCGTTTCCGGATCCATCCCGCCGGGCCCCGGACCGCCTGCCGCGGCGGACGCGCCGCCGACGGGCGTGCGGCCGGGCACCGAGGCGGTGACCGTCTCAGCGGGCACGTTCGGATAGACCTGGTCCTCGCCGAGCCCGACCGCCGCGTCCTGTCGGCCGAGCGCGTGCGTCCCGTGGATGCGGTCCTCGGTCTGCCGGTGCTGCTCGTCGGCGAGCGCCGGGTCGGTCTCGCCCGCGAGCTCGACCTTGGGCGCGGCGCCGACGGTCGTGTACAGCCGGTCGTCGCTGGTGGGTACACCGTTGACCGCGCCCTGCAGTTGCTGGATCTCCGTGTCGCTCGCCTTCTCCTCGGTGCCCCCCGCGACGAGCGGGTCCCTGACCCGGGTCGCGGGGTTCGGAGTGCTCGCGGTCGGTGGCGGGTTGGCCTTGCGCTGCTCGGCCAGCGTCTGCGGGGTCACCTCCGTCATCGGCTCGACCGCGGTGGACACGGGCGCACCGGTCCGCGGGGCACCGGCCTGTGTCCGAGGGGCGCCGCTCGGGCGTTCGAGGGTCGGCGGAGCACCCTGGAGGTCCTGGTGCTCCTTGCCGACGGTGGTGCCCACGGCCTGGTCGACGCCGCCGAGTGCCTGCGGCATCCAGGCCGGTGGCTGGGACGAGATCGTCGTGAGCGCGGTCGCCGGTTCCTGGCCGGAGACGTCCGGCGGCCGTGCTTCCGCCTTCTTCTCCGCCGGGGCCGGTGCGGCGCCTCCGCCTCCGCAACCGCCTCCGCCGTCACCACCCTGGGCGTCGGACTCCGTCGTGGCCGTCGGCGCTCCGGCGCATCCGCCGCCGCCGGTCTCCAGCGAGCCCTCGGGACCGGCGCCGGGAGCGGCACCCTCGGGTCCCGGATTCCTCGGCGCCGCCGACTGCGCCGCCGCCGGGCCGCCGCCGGGTGCGGCTGCCGCGTCCGCGAGTTGGGGATCGCCCGGCATCGGTTCGGTCGGCCGTGGTTCCACCGGGCCGCTCGCCTCGGCCGATGTGCCAGCAGGGGCCAGGTCGGCGCTGTCCGCCTCCCGGCCGATCGTGTCGGGTCCGGTCACCGCGCCGGCCGGGTTCCCCTCGGCCGCGGGTCCGGCCGGAGCGGTCGAGAGGGCCGACGCCGATGGAGCCGGGTCCGCCGTGGTGGCCGATGCCGCTCCGGCCGACCCGACGGGAGCGGCATCGGCCACGGTGGCGTCGACCACAGGCGCTGTCGTCGGCGTATCGGACGCGATCTGTTCGCCCTCGGCCTCGACCGCCCTGTCCTGCGGGGTCTGCGTGTCGGCGCGCTCCAGCTCCGGCTCGGCGGCCTGTTCGGCCTTCTCGGCGCGGTCGGGATCCTGCGGCTCGGCCTCGACCGGCGGCGGTGCGGGCATGCTCGGCAGCGCCCGCGGCTTCGGCGGCGTGGCCCCCTGGGCGGCCTTCAGTTCCTCGTCCGCGGTCGGCACCGCGGACAGGTCCGGATCGGTCTTGGGCACCGGGTCCAGCGTCGGCTTGTCCGCACCGGCCCCCTCGGCGGCCCGCTGCGGCGGTTCGGGCTCGGCGGCCGCATCCGGCGCCGGTACCTCGGACTCCGTACCGGCCTCGGTGTCGAGGGGCTTCTCCTGCTCCGGCGGCTCGTCCTGCCTGCCCGGCTCCTTCGCCAGCCCGTGCCCGGCCAACGGGCCCTGCGGGTCGTTCGCGACCGCCTCCGCGCGGTCCTCGCGCACCGGGTCCGCGCCCGCGCTGCCGACGGGGGCGGCCGTCCCGACCTGGGCCCCGACGACCGGCGCCAGACCGATCGGCTCCGGCCCGGCCCCGCTCGCTCCGGCCCCGGGGGCGGCCACCGCCGACGGCTCGGCCCCACCACTCGCCGGTGCCTCCACCTGAGCGGGCCGGTCCTCGGCAGCGGGCTGCTCCCCGCCTTCCGTCTCCGCCGTCTGCCCCTTCTCGGCGGCCCCGCGGTGCTCCTCGTCCTCGCGCCTCTGCTCGTCCTCCTCGGCGGAGTCCCTGCGGCGCTGGAGGTCGAGCGCCGCGCCCTTCTCGCGCTCGGCGTCCTGCTGGTCCCGCTGGTCGCTGTCCGCCGCGTCCTCGTCGGTCCGCTCCCGGTCCCGGCCCTGCGCGCCCTGCCGCTGCTCCTCGCCGCCGTCGCGTTCCCGGTCCGCGCGGCCCCGCGCGTCGCCCGCCTCACGCTCGGCCCGGTCGCGCCGTTCGGTCTGCCGCCGCTCGGCCGGCTCCACCACGGGTTCCGGTACGGCGGTGGTGCCGACCGGCGCGCCCGCGGGCGTCTCCGCCGCGGCCACCAGCCGCTCGACCCGGAGGTACTCGGGCGACGGCAGCCGCTGCCGCAGCCGGTCCAGTACGGCGGTGTGCAGCTCCGGCGCCAGCCGTACCAGCTGCTGCCGCACGCGCCCCGCGGCGTCCGCCGGATCGCCGCGCAGCGTACGCACCACGCCGGCGACGATCCGGTCCACCAGCGCCGCCGGGTCCAGTTGCTCGGCCCGCAGCTGGGACACGTCGACACTGATGAACCGCAGCCACGACACCGGCTGCGCGCCCCGCTGTCGCACCTCCCGCTCGCCGCCTCCGGCCCCTGCGGCCCGGTCGCCCGAGGCACGGTCCACCCGCTCCTCGGCTTCGCGCTCGACCCCGTCCAGGGGCCGGCTGAGTGTGCCGTCCTGCCGGCCGAGCCGCAGTCGGCCGGGCGCGTCCGGCACCTGCACCGTGTGCAGGAGCTCATGTGCGAGCAGCCGTAAACCCTGGGCGGTCTCCGGGCGGTACGCGCCCGCGGCGAAGAAGATGTCCTTGCCCACGGCAACGGCATCCGCGCCGACCATCTCGGCCAACGCGGCCGCGTCTCGGTCGCTGTGGATCCGGACCGCGCTGAAGTCGTGGCCCAGCCACTCCTCCATGACTCGCCCGACCCCGGGCTCCAACGGCTTTCCGGCCCGCGCGAGCACCTCGTCCGGTGCCGGCGGCGAGCGTCGTGCCCACGTGTCCCGCAGCGGCGCGGACCGTTTCGTGCGCTTGCGGCGCGGCGGTTCCGGCTGCTGCTGCCGTACCCGCGTGACGGTGCTCATCGCACCAGCTCCCGGTGCACGGCACGCGCCAGCTCCCGACCGAGACGGCGTGCGGAGGTGGTCGCGGGCAGCGGTCGCAGGCCGCTCACCACGTCGTACGACAGGGCCTCTGCAGCCGGCGGCTGCTCGGTCAGCAGCCGCGTGAGCTCGCGTGTGAACGCACGCGCGATCCGGTCGGCGTCGGCGTGCCGCACACCCTCGACGCCGCGGATCACCAGCTCGTCCACGTGCAGGCTCACACCCATCCCGCCACCTCCGTCGGCGTCACCGAACGCTCGAACTTGACGTACTCGGTGTGCGCGGCGGCGAGCAGATGCCGCATCCGCAGCTCGGTGCCCTCGTCGGCGGCCAGGAAGGCAGCCGACAGCGCGATGTTCCGAATGCTGCCGCCCGCCACCGTCAGTTGTGCCAGCCGCTCGACCGCGACCCCGTCGACCGGGACCCGGGACGGGATGACCCGCCGCCAGATCTCGGCCCGCTCGGCCAGGTCCGGGAACGGGAAATCCACCACGAACCGCAGTCGCCGCAGGAACGCCTGGTCCAGGGCCTTCTTCTGGTTCGTGGTCAGGATCGCCAGGCCCCGGTACGACTCCATCCGCATCAGCAGATAGCTGACCTCCAGGTTCGCGTACCGGTCGTGCGAGTCCTTCACCTCGCTGCGCTTGCCGAACAGCGCGTCCGCCTCGTCGAAGAGCAGCACCGCGCCCCCGCGCTCGGCCGCGTCGAAGACCCGGCGCAGGTTCTTCTCGGTCTCTCCGATGTACTTGCTGACCACCTGGGAGAGGTCGATGACGAACAGGTCCAGCCCGAGCTCGCCCGCCACCACCTCGGCGGCCAGCGTCTTGCCGGTGCCGCTGCTGCCCGCGAACAGGGCGGTGACGCCGAGCCCGCGCCGCAGTACGTCCTCGAAACCCCAGTCCTGGTAGACAGTGGCGCGCTGCCGGACATGCGCGACGATCTCGCGCAGGATCCCGCGCTGCCGTTCCGGCACCACCAGGTCGTCCCAGCCGCCCTGCGGCTCCACCCGGCGGCCGAGCTCGTCGAGCGCGATCCGCGCGTGTGCCAGGCCCGCACGCCAGGCCCCCGCACACACATCGCCGCCGGCCTCGCGGGCGACCGCGCCGGCGGCCCGGATCACGTGTGCGGGCAGGCTGAACTGCGCCACGAGACCCGCCACGTCGACATCACCGCCGTGGCCTTCCAGCGCGGCGCGCCACAGCTCGCGCTGCTCGGCCTGCTCCAGCGGCTCGACGAACAGCTGCGCGCGGTGCGCCGTGGGGGCGGGGAGCGGATCCTGGCTGGACAGCACCACCGGGACGCCGAGCATCGCCACAAACGCCTCCGCGGCCGCCGCCTTCGCCGTCTCGGACACCTCGACCAGCAGCGCGGCGGGCAGCAGCACCGCCTCGCGTTCCCACAGCCGGGCCAGCGCCACGCGGTCCGCAGGCTCGGCTGGCAGGTCGGCCGCCGACAGCGTGAACGTCGCGAGACCGGCCGCGCGCGCCGCGGTGACCATCACTTCGCGCCGGGTCAGCAGGTCGCCACCGGTCAGCGCCGCCATGCCGTCGGCGTCGACCGCCCCCGCCAACTCCCCCGCCAGGAGCACTTGCGACTCCGGCATCCGGCCGGGTGGGGCGGTGCGCGAGACCAGGCCCTGCAGCCGCGGCTCGATCTGGGACACCCCCAGCAGGAAGTGCAGCACCCGCTCGTCGATCCGCAGCCGCGCGGTGGTCAGCACCCCGTCATCGGCGACCTCGACGAGCCGGTACCGGCGCAACGGCGCGTCCGGCGTCAGCGCGCTCCAGTGCGGCTCGGCCAGCGCGGCCAAGGCCAGTGAGAAGGTCGGGAACTCCCGCCCGCCCACCGCCGCGCAGCGCGCCGCCGCCGCCGGTCCCAGCTCCATCGCCGCGCACAGCACCAGCAGGTCCCGCTCGAACGGTGTCAGCCCGAAGCAGGCGACCACCGTCGCCAGCGAGCCTTCGCCGTGCGCCGCCCCGTTGCGGCCGCCCTCCCGGGCCGTGCCGTCGCCGATGTGGGCCGCGGCGCGGGGCCGGGACCCCGCCGCTGTGTGCCGGGACCGGCGCCACGACCGTCCGGCGGCACCGCCGTCGGCCGTGTTGTCCGTGGCGGCCCGCGCGTGCGCGTCGAGGCGCGCGAGGACGTCGGCCACGGCCGTGGACATGACCGCCGCGTCGGCCTCGCGCCCGTCGTCCATCAGAACTCCACCGCCGGCGTGCGCAGGTCATCGCCGACCACCGTGTCGACTCCGTCGATCCGCACCCGCAGCAGATAGATTCCGGCGGCTACGCCCGTCGTCGCGACCTCGACCTCCTTCGGATCCCGCGGACCGGGCAGCGGGTACGGCGCGTCGAACCGATAGCCGCCGGACCCGTCCAGCTCGTCCAGCAGCACCGACACGCGCTGCCGGTCGCCGACCGCGGTGTCCAGGGTGGCTACGACCTTGCCGTTGGTGACCGCGGAAGCGGTCACGGTGCCCTGCCGGGCCATCGCGATCTTGTTCGAGTCGAGGATCCGGACCGCATCGCCGAGCGCGATCTCGTGCAGTACCCGTACCTGGTGCGCTCCCAGGGCAAGGCCGACCGGCGGGGCGAACACCACCCGGCCGTCATCGACCCCGGACGGATCCACCAGCTCGCCGCCGACGTCGACCGTGACCTTCTCGCCGCTCAGGTCGTGCCCGGTCAGCACCACTTCATGACCCACCGGCACCGGGCCGGGCCGCGGTTCGGTATCCGAGCCGGCCGGGCGGCTGCGCAGTTCCTCCACCACCGGGCGCCGACCCGGGACCACCCGGACCCGGTGTTCCCGGACCGGCCGGCCGGCCGCCGGCGTCCGCCGGCTCTCCAGCAGAACCAGCGACGCCTCGAACGCGATCGACGGTGCGTAGGGCGTCTGGATCAGCATCGACCACAGCTTCGACAGGTCCTCGAGATCCATCTTCGACGGCGTCAGCCGGACCGCCTGCGGCGACGCAGCCAGGTCCGCACCGGTCAGGAACACCTGCCCGGCAGCCGTCTCCAGGTCCTGTGCGGACAGCGCCGGCTGCTCGTGCAGAGCGCGCGCCACCGAGCCCAGCAGTGCCTGCGGCACCAGCTGGGTTTCGTTGCCGTAGCAGCTGATCAGGTAGTGCAGGTCGTATGCCGCCGTGGGCGTCCGCAGCAGCCGTCCGTCACCGTCCCGGGTGGGTGTGTCGACGTTGCGCCGGGACGCGTTGGGGGTGATCCGGTAGCAGAACACCGTGATGGCCGGCTCGGTCACCGGCTCGCTCGGCGGCTTGCGTGCCTCCACCTGTACGGCGTAGGGCACGTCGGACTGCACCGAGCGGGCCAGCAGGCCGCGCAGTGCCTCTGTGGCCTGGGCGATCGCCAGGTAGTTGCTCACGTCGCCTCCTGCCGGTTGAGAAACGCGTCCAGTCCGACGGCCGGCTCAGGCCGTCCGGTCCGGCCGCGCCGCTCCCGCCTCGGTTCGTGCGCCGCTGTTGTCACTTCGAGTCGGCCGATGCTGACCTGGACCGACGGCTCGACCGGTGCGGTCTGCGCCTCGTGCCGCCGGACCGCACCAGCGGTCGGCGCCACGGAGGGATGTGCCGCGGCCGCCGTCCGCCCGGCGGCTGCGGGCCGGACGGCGGACGGCGGCCGGGTCGGCGTGTCCGCCGCCGTTCCTTGAGACGCCGACCGCCCGATGGCCGCCGCTACCGCGTCCGGCGGCGGCACCAGGCGCTCCACGACGTTGTGCAGGACCACAGGTGCGGCCGCCCGCACCACGACCGGCGCCCCCGGGGACGTATTGCGCACCGTCTCGATCGACCGCACGGTCCGCTCGATCAGGCTCAGCACCGACGGTCGCCCCAGTACCTCCCGCGGACCGGACCGCGCGGTCGCCTGTGGTGCCGCCGACGCCTCCGGCCCCGGCCGCGACGGGGCGGTGGCGTCGATCTCGACCTCGACCTCGGCCTGGACTTCGGTCGGCGCCGCCGTCGGCAGCCGCTCGAACGGCATCGCCAGCCGCGGCCGCGCCAGCGGCGCCACGGCGTCCGGTCGGCTGACGGCCCCCGTGCGGGCGAGCAGCCGGTCGAACAGGTCCGGTGTCCGTGTCTCAGCCATGTCCGGCCAGCTCCAGGTAGTAGCGGCGGCGCAGCGGTGACAGCGCCAGCACGTCGGGTTCGGTCCACCCGTAGCTCAGGGCCAGCGCGTGCACGTCGGCGAGCGTCGTACGGGCCCACGAGTCGAGCTCGTCCCACAGGTAGGCCGCCATGTCGAGCTGTGTCCGTATCTGCACGGCGCAGTCCGGGCACGCCATGGCGAACGAGATGTCGGCCGCCGGATCCGCCGCCGCCACCGCCTCGGCGAGCAGATGCACGACGCGCTCCGGCAGCCGGTCCCCGCGCACCGCTCGGTCACCGCGCCGTGCCTCAAGCACAAGCCGGGCCGCGAGTTTCCGTCGTCGGTCCTCCGCCGCCTGGTCCCGCACCGCGAGCAGGTCAGCCGATGTCACCAGCCGGAACCGAACGGTCCAGTCGCCGTCGGTCAGTGGTTCCGGCTCGGCCTCGGGCGCGGCGGCTGCCAGGCCGGTCGCGTCGACGTCGAATTCCAGGTCCGCTCCGCACGCCGGGCAGCCGATCCGAACCGACAGGACCTCGCCGAACAGCGCGACGCGTAGGCCGAGCAACTCGGTGTCCCGGGTCCCGACCGGGACACCGAGCAGTTCGTCGGCCGCCCGCCCGGGCCGGGCCAGCGCGTGCAGCAGTACCGCCCGCTGGACCGAGAGGACGGGCAACGTGAGCCCGATCTCCCAGGTGGCGAGCATTTCCGTCGGGGAAGCCATCGCGCGCCTTACGGAATCTGGTATGACGGCTCGTCCGGCTCGGCGACCTCCAGGTCCCGCTCCCAGCCCTCGCACTCCAGCTTCAGGTGCTGGATCGCGACCGCGTTCGCGTTCGCGTCCATCTCGCCGAGCACCTGGTACTCCGACGGGAACGCCCGGTACACCTTGTACGCGAGCGCCACCTGCCCGGCCTCGTTGAGGACCTGGATCACAATGTCCTTGCGGAAGTCCTTGAGCGCGGACTCGCTGCCGAGACCCTGGCCGACCATCCAGACCTTGTTCGCCCAACGGTCGAACTCCGGATCGTGGGTGACGCCGCGCTCGATCGTGATCGCTTCGAACTCGGTCCGGCCGGCGGATTTCCGCGGTGAGCTGGGATCGCCGCCGTTACGGTGCTTGATGACCTCGGTGGTCCGTTTCAACGGGCTGATCTTGCTGCATCCGGCGACGGTCTTGCCGTCCCAGAGCACCAGGAACTTGAAGTTCTTGTAGGGGTCGAACCGCTGCGCGTTCACGGTGAACTCAGCCATGGTGATTCCTCAAACCTCGATCCGGCCCGCCATCTGCTCGATCTTCACCACGACGAACTCGGCCGGCTTCAGCGGCGCGAAGCCGACGATCACATTGACGATGCCGCGGTTGATGTCGTCCTGGGTCGTGGTGTCCTTGTCACACTTCACGAAGTAGGCATCGCGCGACGCCTTGCCCTGGAACGCGCCCTGGGTGAACAGGTTGTGCAGGAAGGCGCCCACATTCAGCCGGATCTGGCCCCAGAGCGGCTCGTCATTCGGCTCGAACACCACCCACTTCAGGCCCCGGTACAGGCTCTCCTCAAGCATGAACGCCAGCCGTCGGACCGGAACGTACTTCCACTGCGACGCGAGCGCGTCCGCGCCGAGGAGTGTGCGCGCGCCCCAGATCACCGGGCCGACGATCGGGAAGGTCCGCAGGCAGTTCACCCCGAGCGGGTTGAGCAAGCCGTTCTCGGCATCGGACATCCTGACGCTCATCGAGCGCACGCCGGTGAGCCGCACATCGGTGCCGGCCGGCGCCTTCCACACGCCGCGTTCCGCGTCGGTCCTGGCCATCAGTCCGGCGACCGCTCCCGACGGCGGGAACGTGCGCAGCCGTCCGGTCAGCGGGTCGGTCATCGTGATGTGCGGGAAGTACAGCGCCGCGTGGTCGCTGCGGACCGCGTCGTACGTCGGCAGCCCGGTGCGGGCCTGCTCGATGCTGGTCCACTCCGGCGGACTGTCGACGATCAGGAGCATCCGCTTGTCCTCGCAGAGCTCCTCCGCGGTGGTGATCACGCTGATCGCGTCACCCGCGTAGTCCTGCCCGGCCAGGTCGGGAAGGCAGAGCAGGTTGACGTCCTGCACCTCCCGCAGCGCGTGCACGCCGGTCTTGTCGCCCTCGCTGCCGCGGAACTCCGCGTCCGTCGGAGGGACCCCGTCGTCTCCGCCCGTCAACGCGTAGGCGGTCGCATGCGCGGTGGTCAGGCCGAGCAGGTTCGCCACCTCGCCGGTGAGCGTCATCGTGGCACCCGCCGTCCCGGCCAACACCTGGAGCCGCTTGCCGGCGACGTCGACGTCCGCTCTGGTGAAGGCCCTGCTGGGCGACGCCGCTCGTAGCCTGCGCTCCAGCAGGAGGCCGAGCCCGGTCAGCGACGCGGGCCTGGTGTCGGCAGCGGTGTAGAGCGTGATCTCGACTGGTTCGACGCCGTCGACGGTGGCGGTGAGCTTCTTGTCCGCCAGGTCCGGCAGTGTGTCGAGCGGTCCCGAGACCGTGCCGGAGAAGTCCGGCACCGTGTCACCGGTCGCTTTGGTGTTGATGTACGACGACTCGTTGACGACCGCCTCGACGAAGCGCGGCCCGTCGGAGTCCATCGACAGATTGCGGTACCGCTCCAGCACCGTTCCTGAGGCGTCCAGCACGCGCACGGCGAAGGTGTCGTCCGTCGCGCCCGGGTCGATCGCGACCCTCAGCCCGTTGCCCCAGGCACTGGCGTCCCGCGAGGTCACCGTCAGCGCCTTCGGCTCGCCGCCCGCCGCGATGTCCTGCGACGCCGGCTCGGCGCCCTTCGCGACCCGGACGATGACCGCGACCGAGCCGCCGACGAGGAAGAACTGCTGCACCGCGTAGCTCAGCAGGCTCTTCACGTCCAAGCCGCCGTACTGCCGTTCGAAGTCGGCGAAGCTGGTGATCGTCACCGCTTCGTCGATGGGCCCGCGCCGGGTCGCCCCCACGAATGCCGTCACCGACGTGGTCACCGCGGTGATCGTTCGCACCGCGCTCGGTAGCTCCTCGATATAAACTCCGGGATACGAGACAGACGTCGCCATATCCTCTCCATTCCCTTAGAGACTGCCCCTTGTGTTTTTTGGATGTGGAGGCAGCAGCTACACCCCCAGGCAATTCACCGATAAACCGCACGCGAATACGGAAAACAGCATTGCGGACGGCGCGTGCTCAATGGCACGAAGAAGTCATGAAAGCGACGCTCATGAAGAGAGATTTACCTGCCCCGCACCCCTCCCCCGAGAGATTTGGCCAGCCTAAATCGACCGACACCATAGGACCACGCACACAGCGGCAGAGTCAACCAGTCATCGCGATTTCAGTGATCGGTCATCGTGAATCTCACAACCATCAGGCAACCCGACTTTATGATGAATCACGATCTTGACCTGGATTCGTCAGCGGGTCCGGTCTGTGATATTCGATCAACCGCGTGAATTCCGATCACGGGTTCCGGGTAGGTTCCGGGGGACTCTCCTCGGAGTGCGGGCGGTGATCGCCGGGGCGTCGTCCGGTAAGGGTCTCCGAGCTTCTCCCGGTCGTGGCCGGACAGGCCGGTCGCGCGGGTCAGCAGTCCGCAGGCCGAGCCACACCCTGCCGGCCCGCGTCAAAGGCGAATCGGGCTTCTCGATCTTGGGCGCGATCTGCTTTCGCGTCAGGCGACCATGCGCCGCCCGCTCGCTGTCGACAGGTGGGGGAAGTATCGCGCCCAGTGCCGGAGTTCGGAGCAGGTGGAGGTGCGGCGGGCGCCCGTGGCGATCCGGGCGAGGAAGGCCGGGGCGGGCGCGCCGCAGGCTCGGTCGTTCCCGGGAACAGGTCGGCGAGGCTGACAGGGATCCTCGTCGCGAACCGAAGCGGTGACCATCGTTTCCGGAGTACCGCTGCGATGGAAGGCGGGTCGGCGGCAACCGGGTGACCGGGGCGCCATGTCCGTCGGCCCGCGCCGCTGCGGCGAGTGCGCCCGCCACATGGTGTGTACGGCCCGCCTTGGTCCGGTACGTCAGCCCGCCGACCGCCACCCGTAACCCCGAAGCCTGTGGGCGAACCGCTCCACCGGACTCTTGGTCCCGGTCCGGCGGAAGTTCCCGACGTCCTGCCATCGTCGGCACGGAGCAGACATACGGGTGATCACCGATCCGGCGGGCCGACTGCTGTGGTTCCTAACCTCGTTGCCGGGCCGGGCTCACGACCTGATCACCGCCCGTACCTACCGGATCATCCGCATCTGCGGGCGCCAGGGCGTCCCCGCCTGGCCGCTCTCGCCTACCAAGGGCGGCGGTCCGACTGTTCGAAGCCGACCGGGCCGATGGAGCCGAGCCCCGAGTGCCCGCGTCGAGTGGTGCGGCGGGTGGCCCACCGGATGGTGCTCCCCCGACCGGCCGCCTGCCGATCACCCCCCAGGCCAGCTTTGTCCAGACCTCAACCGCTCCCGAGGTCGCAAGATCATGCTGAGGCAAGGCCATCGTGTACCTCCGGTCTTCCACCAGGTGAGTCACGCGAACGACCGCCCGACCAGGACCTACGTCACGGGCCCCGCGGCATCGATCTGGCGGCAGTACCGGGCCGATCACCACCAGGAAGCGCCCGAACTAGTCAAAACTGTTGCAGACCGGAACGTCAGGGAGTCGCGGCCGTGGTGGCCGCCCGAGTATGAGGATTTGCGGATTGCGCTGCCCTCTTTCCGTTGCAGGTGGTGCTTTATCGGAGACGCCGACGGTCCATTCGTCCACCAACTGCCGTCGTAGTCATTGCCATCCCAGACCCAAGGACTCGCATAGCGGCAGGCTGCCCCACCCACCGCTGTCGTGGTGCACGCCTGCGAATCCGGTGACGAGAGCCCCATGTTTGCCGCCCGCAGACGGCGACCGCCACACCGATTTGGGCAATCACTCGTTTCAGCTCTCTCTCCTTTTCTGATCGCCAGGGCCCTGAAGGCCCTGATCGAGGCCAAAGACGGAAATCCTACGAGCGCACCCGAACTGCCGAATCGGGTGCTTTTCAGTCGGGTCAAACGAAGGACACCCAATCGTCGCGACCTGCCACTCTCCCGACTTAGATGAAATCGATTATGCAGCGGCCTCGAACCTTGCCCAAGGCTTTCCCTCATCGACCTGAGCAGGCCAAATGCAGAGTGAGGACGACTTGGACGAGACCGGCGATCAACTGACGCCCTCGCAATGCGTCCCCTTTTGACCGAGGACCCACCCCAGACGGGCCGCGAATTCCTCACCGAATCCCGCCTCCACCCGTTGGAGTCAGAAACCGACGAGACAGCCCAGCCCACCGAACTCACCGCACAGTCTCACAACGGGATCACCGAATGGCCAAGGCTTCGGCGTAGTCGTATGGCGTCCGATTCATGGCTCAGCGAGGTCGACTCGGCAAGGTCGAAACACTTCGCATCGCGTCCATGCCGCGGGAGCGGGCAGCGGCATCCCCCATGGCGCGAAACCGCCGCCCGCCCTTGCTCTACCTATCGAGATTCGATAGATTTCCATCGTAGCTCGATTGAAGGGTGGGTCATGGGAAAGCTGACAGTGCGCGCGCTGCGCGCCGTGCTCGTGGTGGTGCTCACCGGCACCGTGTTCGTACAGGCATTCATGGCGTGGGCGTTGGTCAGCGGCAGCGACCCGGAGGACGGGTCGCTCCCGCTGACCCCGCTGCGCGTGATCACGATCCTCGGCATCGGGACGGCCCAGGTTGCCCTGGTCTGCGTATGGCGACTGGTAACGATGGTGCGACACGGAACCGTGTTCTCCCACGCCGCCTTCCGGTACGTGGACATCATTGTCGGCGCGATCGTTGCGGCCGCTCTCGTGTGGTTCGCGGTCACGGCCCTGAACGCGCCCGACCAGCGGGACGACCCGGGCGTCACCCTCATCATGGGTGGGTTTGGTGTGGCCATCCTGGGAGTCGCGCTCATCGTGCTCGTGCTACGGATGCTGCTCGCCCAGGCCGTCGCCCGCGACGTCGAAGCGGCACAGATGCAGGCCGAGTTGGACGAGGTGATCTGATGCCGATCGCCGTCGACATCGACGTGATGCTGGCCAGGCGGAAGATGTCCGTGGGCGAACTCGCGGACCGCGTAGGGATCACGCCCGCCAACCTGGCGGTACTCAAGAACGGCCGCGCCAAGGCGGTGCGCTTTGCGACGCTCGCCGCGCTCTGCGAGGTGCTCAAGTGCCAGCCAGGCGACCTGCTTCGCTGGGAGGCCGAGGACACCGAGGGCGAATGAACCGTGCCTGCCGACGTGTCATCGCCGATCCCGCTTGCCTTTGACCAACTCCGCGAGCATCCCGCGGATATCCCGGGCCTGCCGGAACGTCTGGCCGAGGGTGCCCGACCCTCGCGATCCGCGCGGCGGGCGGCCAGGGCAGCGGCTGTGCGGGGTTCTGGAACGGTAGTGGTCTTCATGCGATGTCCTGCTCGGGGTCGTTGTCGGTTGTGTGCGTATCGCTGTACTCGCTCCGCTCCTCGTCAGCCGCGTCGGCGAGGTCGGCGGCGCGGCCAGGGCAAGCCGGTCTCCGGCCAGGCGTACCTCGAACTCGTCGGCGACTGGTCCCAGCCGGATCCGCCCTGATCCGGCAGGCCGCCGTACGCTGAACACGGGAAGTCCGAGGCCGGACATTCATCACGTCGAGCCCTTCTGGGAGAACTCATGAAATCCAGACGTACCAACCGGGAGCGGGTGTTACCCGGCGCGGCAACGGAACGTGCGGGCCGCCGCGGTGTCCTGCGCCGCCTGGGCGCCGTACTGGCGACCGCGCTGATGCTCAGCACCTTCCTGGTGGCAGGCGGCGGCACGGCGCACGCGGCGAATCCGGACACGCACCGGGTGGCCACATGGAACATGCAGGTCGGCAGCGACCGATGGCAAGGCGTGCGTGTCCTGGCACGGGACAACAGCGTAGTCGCGCTCCAGGAGGTGCCCAACACGCAGCCCGCCGGGTCCATTTACCTGGGGCGGATCAACGGCATCGACGAGTACCGGTGGGACGTCGGCCGCGGCGACTGGCGCTATCTGTACGTCCTCGGCATGGATTCGCGCAACGTCGGCATCGTCACCAGCTTCCGGCCGGAACGCGTCTTCCAGATCCGCGGCCAGTACCGCAACGCGCTCGGCGTGGTCAGGCAGGCGGACGACGTGCTCTTCGCCTCCCTGCACGCCGCATCGGGCAGCGGCTTCGACGTCCCCCAACTGCTGACCAACGCCGAGCGCGAAGCCGCGTACTACGGCGTCAGGAACTGGGCCGTGCTGGGCGACTACAACCGGGACCCCTCCACCCTGCCCCCGTTCCGCCTGCCGGTCGGCAGTTACGTGTACAACTCCGGGCTCGCCACCCACCAGGGGGGCAGCGAGCTGGACTACATGGTCTCCAACGTGCGCACGGACAACTGGCAGGCCACCCGCGGCATCAACCGGGGCAGCGACCACTGGCCCGTTCACTTCGGCTCGATGCGGGCCCAGGCCGAGCCGCGTGAACTGACCGTGCACGCGCAGAACAGCCGCCGTAACCTCGACGTCTTCAACGGCAACGACAGCGACGGCACGCACGTCGTCCAGTACCACGACAACGGCGCCGTCAACCAGAGGTGGCGTCTGGTGCCCAACGGCTACACCGCACCGGACGGCGACCCGCTCTACCGCATCGTCAGTTCCGACAGCGGCAAGTGCCTCGACGTCAACCGGGGCCAGGCCTCCACCCGGGGCGACTGGCTCAACATCTGGACGTGCCACGGCAGGGAGGGCCAGCCCGGCCCTGGCGGCCCCCAGCGCGACACCCAGAACTGGACCCTGGAGCACCCCGTCCCCACCCGGCCGAACCTGACCATGCTGCGCAACAACTCCACCGGCCTGTTCGCCAACATCAACCGGGGCGAGAACGGCGACGGCGCCTGGGTCGTCCAATGGCCCGACCAGATCGGTCCCGTACCGATCTCCAACGAAACCTTCTACCTCCACCCGACGGTCGCCGCCGACTGACCACCGCGCACCCGGCCGGCCCGGCTCCATGAACCGGGCCGGTCTCCCCCTGATCTGCGCACCCAAGTCCGCTGCCGCTCGGCCTACTTCGGCGTACGGTGCCCGAGAGCTGAGGGGGCGGGCATGGGCGGCGAGGGGCCGCTACCGGCGGATTCCGACGGACAGTCGACCGGGCGCGGCCACGACCTCGCGGTGATACGGGACCGCGTCGACAACGTACGAAAATCCGCAGGGCACTCCTGCTGTCCGGGGAAGCGGGCTTCGGCAAGGCGGTGCTGCCGGCATGCCGCATCCGCGCAGGCCGGGCGCGGACATACGGGTCGTGCGCGCCGTGGGTGTGGAGTTCGAGAGCACGGTCGGGTTCGCGGGCCTCCACCCGCTCCTGGACGAGCCTGGGCAGTTGCCCAGCCCCTACTGCACAGCGCTGAGCGTCGCGTTGGGACTGGACGACGGAGCACCGCCCGCACAGCTCCTGGTGTCGAACGCGGCACTGGCGCTGCTCGTCCGCGCCGCCGCGGAGCGCCCGGCCAGGGTGTCGGCGATGTGGGTGTCGCCCATGGCCAAGGCACCCGGGCCGGTCCGGGAAGGCTGCGGGCTCCCCGGCATGGCGTGCTGCGTAGCGGAACTCGCTTCTCTTCGGGAACGTGAAGGAAGGTGCATCGGAAGACGCGGCCCTGGCCCGCGTCTGACGCGTCCGGGGGTGTGCCGGGCTCCATCCAGGAGGCGGGCGGGGCCGTCGCTGTCTCACAGCCGAGGGAGGGAGCGGCGGTCCGCGGGCCCCGGCCGGGGTCGGGGAACACCGGAGGGACGACCGGAGAGTTCGCGTGCGCTAGACGATCTTGGGCTTGTCGACCAGGGTGCCGGCGTCGTGGTAAAAGAGCCGGTTCTCGACGATCTTGCCGTTCTTGACGGTGAATTGCTCGATGAACCGGGTCGGTTCTCCGGTCGCGAGGTCAGTGATGCCGACGCACGCGGCGACGCGGTCGCCGTCGGCGATGGTGTAGTGCACCGTGATCGAGGAGATGTCGAGGTAGCTCGGCAAGACCTCGGCGAGGGCGAGGAATTCGTCCTTTCCGTGGTATGCCTTCCCGAAGGGCAGGAACAGCGGTTCGATGACCGCGATGTCGTCGGACAGGTGGGAGAGGACTCCCTCGATGTCGCCCTTGTCCGCCGCAGCGAACATGGCATCGACGACCGCGCGGTTCCGCTCGGTCAGTGACGTGGCTGCGGACATGCCGCTCCTCCTGGGGCGAGGGCCTCTCGGGCGTCGAGAACCTCGGTGGGTTGGGTGTTCGGATTGCGGGACCCATATGGGTGCCGGGTTCAGCGGTCAATCGTGGACTCGTTGAAGTCGTCGTGCCGGGCGCCGGTGGCCGGCGTGAGGCTGTCAAGCCGCTGCAACTGGCCGGCGGTCAGGACGACGCCGTCGGCGGCGGTGTTCTCCTCGACGCGAGCGACGCGCCGGCTGCCGGGGATCGGGGCGATGTCCCCGCCCTGGGCCACCAGCCAGGCCAGCGCGACCTGGGCCGGGGTCGCACCGGCCTCGCCCGCAATGGCCCCTACCTCCTCCACGAGCCGCAGGTTCTGCTGGAAGGCCTCGCCGATGAACCGCGGATTGGTTTTGCGCCAGTCCCCCTCGGGGATCTCCTCCGGCGTGCGGATCTGGCCGGTCAGGAACCCGTGCCCGAGCGGCGCGTAGGGGACCAGGCCGATACCCAGCTCGCGCAGCAGAGGCAGCAGCTCGGTCTCGACGTCACGGGTCCACAGGGAGTACTCGGTCTGCAGTGCGGCGATCGGGTGCACGGCGTGGGCTCGACGGATCGTGTCCGGCGAGGCCTCGGACAGGCCGATGTGCAGGACCTTGCCTTCGGAAATCAGCTCGGCCACGGTGCCGATGGTGTCCTCTATGGGGGTGTTCTGGTCGACCCGGTGCTGGTAGTAGAGGTCGATCCGGTCGGTGCGCAGGCGCTTGAGGGAGCCCTCGACTGCGGTGCGGATGTTGGCCGGGCTGCTGTCGAACAGCGCTGATCCGTCCCCGCCGTGGGACAGGATGCCGAACTTCGTGGCGATGACGGCCTGGTCGCGCCGGCCTTCCAGCGCCTGCCCGACGATCTCCTCGCTGTGGAACGGGCCGTAGCTTTCCGCGGTGTCGATGTGGGTGACTCCGAGGTCGAGCGCACGGTGGATCGCGCGGACAGACTCGGCGTCGTCCAGGCCGCCGCCGGACAGGAGGGTGCCGGCCATCGACATGGTGCCCAGACCGATCCGGGAAACCCGCTGGCTCCCCAACATGGCGTGCTGCATCGCAGAACTCATTTCTCGTCGAGAGTGTCGAAGGAACGAGCATCGGAAAGAGGCAGCCGTCCCGCGTCCGCGGCATCCGGCGGCGCTCCCGATCTCGCCGGCACCCAGACAACACCGGTCCACCACACCCCCGACAGGCACGACGAAAAGGGGTACTCACAGGGCCCCCTTACGGCAGGTGGGCCGGGACTATCCTCGATGCCATGGACGAGAAGGAGTCCGCGCGGGCAGCGGTTCGCGAGTTCCTCACCACCCGCCGCGCCCGGATCGCGCCCACCGACGCGGGCCTTCCCGCGCAGAGCACCCGCCGCCGGGTCAAAGGCCTGCGCAGGGAAGAGGTCGCGCTGCTCGCCGGCGTCAGCCCCGAGTACTACGTCCGCCTCGAACGCGGCCAGGCCACCGGGCCCTCAGCCGGAGTCGTCGCCGCCGTCGCCGACGTCCTGCGTCTGGACGACGACGAACGCGCCCACCTGGGCCGGCTACTTGCCGCGCTGACCCCCGCGTCCCGCAAGCGGCGCCGCAGCGTACCGAAAGACTCCGTCAATCCCGGAATCCGGGTGCTCCTGGACTCCCTGGACCACCTACCCGCAGTGGTCTTCAACGGCCGGTTCGACATCCTCGCGGCCAACACACTCGGGCGCGCGCTCCTCGCACCCGTGTTCGATCTTCCCGGGCGGCCGAACAGCGCCCGCTTCCTGTTTCTCAACGAGTCCAGGGCCCGGGAGCTGTTCCCCGCGTGGGACCGGATCACCGCCGACACCGTGGCAACACTGCGCATCGAGGCGGGCCTCCACCCCGACGACCCCGACCTGACCGAGCTGATCGGGCAACTCGCCACCCGCAGCGCGGAGTTCCGGACGCGCTGGGCGACCAACGACGTGCGAACCGCGCGGGCCGGCAGCAAGACCTTCCGGCACCCGCTCATCGGCGAGATCACCTTGCCCTACGAGACGCTCCGCATCGACGCCGCCTCCAACCAGATCATCAGCGTCTACACCCCCCGGCCCGACACCCCCGAAGCCGACGCCCTCCGCCTCCTGGCCAGCTGGAATGCCGACAACCAACGTAACGACAACCCGACAGCAGCCCCACACAGCCGGAACCCCGAGAACGAACCTGATCTCTGAGCTTGTCTCTGTCGGGAATCTTGATCGCGCCGTGAGGCAGTGTGGTTCGAGTGGAGGTGAAAGACCGTCACCTCTGGCCTGCCGCAGCAGGTCAGCGTAGCTGAGGGCAGCCTGACCCGGGTGGTGCCGGGGAGGGCGGGAGCGGCCCTGGCAAAGCCGGAACGTACCAGTACTGGCAGATGGTGCGGGTTCGGCAAAGGAGACGAAGAGGAGTATGTGAGGAACCGGCGTTACCACGTCCTTCAACCCCGGCACCGGCTCGAACCTGGCGGATCTGGGCCGGGCGCGGTGCGTCTCGTCGCCCGAAGGGGCGGCGAGAACTTCCACGACCGTGTTCAAGAGGGTGCGTGGGTTTCTCTCCATCAGTAACGGCGCAAGACGCGGCTATCTCCGCACCTGGCAGGAGGGCAGCACGGCCGCGGCCGCCAACGCCTGGCGTCTCCCTGTCGGCCCCGAAGACCTGAGCTACCACAGCGGAACCGGCCAACTGCGGTCGCTCAATGAGTACGAGGGCAACCGGTATGTGTATGCGACGGCGCCGTAGTACTCCGGTGCCTGCGACGGAGAAGCAACCACAGCACACACTGAGTCATCACCGGTAAGACGTCGATTTCTTAAGAGCGCGCGCTGGGATCGCTGTTGACGGCGATCGGCTGGGCGGCCCTGACAGCAGGTCTCTCTTCTTAACCAGCCAGCCGATCGTTCGAGCGATCGTCCCAGTCCGCCCTCTGGGTGAGGAGTCGTTTCCGCTCGGACCCTGACTGCTTCACTCCACGACGGCCGCGTACGGCCGGTGGGCCTTCCTACCGAGTGCCGCCCCGCTGGAAGCGGGAGACCTCCACCACCCACCGCGCCACGGCTTCGAGGTCCCCTCGCGGGCGCGGCCCGCCGACGGCAGCCACTGTCCGGGGGTTCGCCGGATGCATGGTCGTGATCGACGCCCGTGACCAGCGCGCCGCGAGCGAAGGCGCGTCCCCGTCCCGGCTTCGGTACACCCGGACAAGCACGGCGGTCTGCTCCGTTGGCTCCAGGGCGGGCAGGCCCGGCGGTAGTTGGGCGCGGGCCAGCCGTGCCGAGGGCAACCTGCGGCTGGCCCGGGTGATCGTCTCCCGCAGCACGTTCGACCGATGGGCGGCGGGCAACATCAAACACGTGCCTCATCGAGCACGGAGATCAAAGGGCTACGGAGTGCCCATATCGACAGTCCAGTAGTGACTACCTGGCCCGCCCTGAAGGTGTGCCACTCCGGCCTGCGCGAGCCCGCAATCCAGGATGCGGTTTCGGTGTCCCCACTGGAAGGGCGCGTCGTCCTGCATCCAGAACCGGACCGCGTCGGCGGCCGTGGGGAACCCTGTGGCGACGATCTCAGCTCGTGATGAATGGTATCCGGCCATATCGATAGCCTCACCAGCATCCCCGACCAGTGCTCCGTCCGGATTCTTATGCATATTGGGATAGGTGTTTACCCAATCGATGGGTTGGGAGGCAAGGAAGCTGTTGTGTGCCTGTGCCGTTCCGTTCAACCACTTCGAGGGCTGGAACACATGGGGACAGGCGGTCATCTTCGCCAGAGTGGCGTCTCCGTTGGGTGGGTATCTATTCGGATGCGCCCGGGCGTCATTGATCAACCGGAAGAGTTCCGTCGCCTCCACGCTCATATCCGCGGGCCCCGCCAGCGCGCCTGCCGATGCCTGCCATGGGCCCGGATTCCACGTGTTTGGGATGACAGCTCCCGTCGCGGTGCCGCGCGGGACGCCGTCCGGCCCCACAGTGCCCGTGTGCACCGCCTTTCCTAGGCCGTGGTCCCAGGTGATGGTGAATTCGATTGCGCGGTCGGTGATGCGGCCGCTGGCACTTCCATACACACCGTCTACCCCGCCCATTGTGGCGACACACTTCGGCCCGATCGACGACCCGTTTGCGTTGATGGTGACCGTTTGACGCAGTAGGGGATCTCCGGGCGTAATGCGAAGGTACGGACCGACAACGATGTAGGACTCAGCCATGGCGCGACTCCTTTAACGGCGTGTTATCGGCGCAGCGATGCATCCCGATCTATGTGGTGTGACGTTTGGGGTCGCGACGATACGAGCCGTCGCGAGTAGGTGAAGCTGTACAAGGGCACGTGTTGCGGTAAGGGTCAGACAGTGATTCGACCAAGCAATAGGTCGAGCATTCCCATCGGCGGGTGGCCGCGCCCAGGACGCGTGCGGCGACCACGACCGCGTTCAAGACCAGGCGGATCGGGCGATGTCCACCTCCGAGCGCCGCTCCTAGGGCCACCTCAGCCACGGTTCCCTTCAGGACTGCCCAGGCCGAATTGTCCAGGGGCGGTGCAGGGGAAACGGAGTGGGGGTATCAGGCATGAAATTCTCCCCTCACGACGCAGTCGGCTGCGGAGGGAAGACTCCACAGCGCCGACCGCTGTCCGGGTGACGGAGTGAATTACACCAAGTGCAACACATTCCTCCGCCATCCGCTTGTTCTACGGGAACCATTTGCCCTCGGTTGCCGTTAGTTGCCTCGGTTGCCTTACCCCCGCACCCCGTACCCGCCCGGTTCTCCGTCGCGCAGACTGAGGGTTCGTATCCCGGGACGTCTTGGCGTGAGCGCGATTCTGGAAGGCCGGCACCCGCTCAACCAGGTTCCGGCCCTGCGGGGTTGGGCCAACGAGTACTGTCTGCGGCGCGTCGCCGCCAAGCACAGGGACCTCGGGTACGGGGCCATCGTGGTCCGCAAGGAAAGGATCAGCCGCTGGACCCGCCCGAAAGCCCGCAGACCGACCATCCCGACCCGGCTGGCGATGGCCGACGTCCTCGGGATCGACAGCCGCGTGGTCTACGCCAGGCCCTGGCCGCACTGGCTTCTACTCGCGCTGCCAGACGACACCACCATCGGGGAATCACCCTGGACACCGGCGGGAACAATCCCGGCAGGCCGCGGCAGACCTCGCCCTCGACGACCTGGACGGAGCCGTGGAAACCGCGCAACGGTCCGTCGACTTGATGGGCGGTGCCAGCTCCGCACGCGGCAGATCGGGACTGTGGCCGTAGCGCACTGACAGCCACGGGGTGGGCCGGTCGCTCCGTGCGAGACGTCACACGCTCGCCCGACAAGGCCCTCAGCGCTTCCGCCTGGTTGACACAGATCGGGAGGTGAACCGCAGATACGCGGGGGTCGTGCCAGTTCTGGGCCCCGGCGCGGATCAACAGGCGCATCGCCTCCTCGAAGCACTCCAGGCCACCCACCGTGATCCGGTAGTTGGGGCCGTCCTCCTCCGTGTGATCGCCGTTGCAGGCGGGTTCGCTGACTTGTGGGCGGTATGTTTCGAGCTGAGCGCCCTGGGTCGCCAACACGTACCCGGTCACACGACGCGCACAGCCAAGAACCGCACCCCTTACAGCGTTTCGCCGCGTAGTCGGCATCGTGCGTTCTCACTTCTTCGGGCAACTGCTCCTCGCACGGGCATCCTGCTAGCCGCGCCCGCCGTTCGGCTTCGGCTTCGGCTTCGGCTTCGGCTTCGGCTTCGGCGGCATGGCGTTGCCGTTCCGGTTCTCCTTCCGCCCAGATCCTCACCCGTTCCGCATGCACGAGGCCCCGCGCCCGAGTGCGGTTCTCACGCTCCTCTTCGCTGAGGTGGGTCCGGCAGGCAGCAACGGGTCTCGGCTCTCCCGGGATTGAGGGCCAGCCCGCCGGGCCTCGGACCAGCCGGGCCTCGGACGAGCGGGGTCCGCCGACGGGCGCCGCGATCCCGGGCGCGGTGCGCACGGCACCGCGGAGACCGCAGCCGACGCGGTGCGCCCTTCCGGACCTGTTCCGGCACCCGGAGCAGGACCGCCGGCAGCCGGGCGCCCGCTCCACGGCCCCCTCCGGCCCGCTCCGAGGCGTTCCGGCCGCCGGGACGCGCGGACCCCCGGCCCAGCGTCCGCTTCTAGTCTTGCGGCCTTCCGCCCATGGGAGAGCGGGAAGAGAGCGGAGGTACACGTGGACGGCACAGCGCGCCACCATGTCGTCGTCGGAGGCAGCGCGGCCGGGATCGCCGCCGCGCTGTCCATGCGGCAGCACGGATTCCAGGGGGAGGTGACGGTCGTGGAGGCCGGAGGTGAACTCCCGTACGAGCGGCCGCCGCTTTCCAAGGCCCTCACGGACGCGGATCCGGCCTTCGCACAGCCCATCGTCCCCGAGTCCGTCTACGCCGAGCAGCGCGTCGACCTCCGCCTGGGCACCCGGGTCCTGGCACTGGAGCCGGCGAGCCGGGCCGTGGTGCTGGACGACGGGCGGACGCTCCACGCCGACCGGGTGCTCCTGGCCACCGGGGTCGTCCCGCTCACCCTGCCGGTCCCCGGCGCGGGGCTCACCGGCGTCGTCACCCTGCGCGACGCGCGGGACGCCCGGGTCCTGGCGGCACGGCTGCGGCGCGGCGGTCCGCTGGTCGTCGTGGGCGGGGGCTTCATCGGGCTGGAGGTGGCCGCCGTCGCCCGCGAGGCCGGGCTGGACGTCACGGTTGCCGAACGGGGCGCGCTACCGCTGGAGGGCCCGCTCGGGACGGTGCTGGCACAACGGGTGACCGATCTGCACCGCGGGGCCGGGGTCCGGCTCCGTACGGGAGTCTCCGTCGCCGCGTTCACCGGTTCGGGAGAGGTCTCCGGGGTCCGGCTGACCACCGGCGAGGTGCTGGCCGCGGCGACCGTCGTGGTCGGGGTCGGGGTGCGTCCCGACACCTCCCTCGCCGAGCGCGCCGGCGTGCGCTGCGACCGGGGCGTCGTCGTCGACCAGTACTGCCGCACCAGCGTGCCGTGGATCCTCGCGGCCGGTGATGTGGCCAACCAGCCGCACCCCCTGCTGACCGCCCGGGGCCGTATCGAGCACTGGGACAACGCGCAGCGGCAGGGCGCGGTCGCCGGAGCCGTCATGGCGGGCGCGCCGCGCCCGCACACCGCGCTGCCGTACTTCTACTCCGAGCAGTACGGCATGACCCTCCAGATGTACGGGCGGCCCTGCCCCGACGACGAGTTCGTCCTGCGCCGGGACGACCCCGCGGCGGCGGACGGCGGCTTCCTCGGCTTCTGGACCCGCCGGAACACCCTGGTCGCCGCCGCCGGAATGAACCGCCCCGGGGACCTGCGCGCGGCGCGGGTACTCATCGAGCGCCGCGCAACCCGGCGTCGTCGACAGAACAACATCCAAGCCGCATTGATGCCCTCACCGCAGGTAGATCCTCGAA
Source organism: Streptomyces albipurpureus (assembly GCF_023701525.1). Taxonomy (GTDB): domain Bacteria; phylum Actinomycetota; class Actinomycetes; order Streptomycetales; family Streptomycetaceae; genus Streptomyces; species Streptomyces albipurpureus. Next base: position 102,802 of record NZ_JAMQAW010000003.1, on the reverse strand, counting down.
CTGCTCGCGTTCCACGGGCATTTCGCACCGCAGCGTCGTCTGCACGGCCATGAGGTGATAGACCGGCATGAACATCCTCAGTGAATCTCTTCCGGAGCTCCTGGGCGCCGTGGGATCGGCCGGAGTCGTCGGTCTCATAGCCTGGTGCGTGCGCAATGGCCACCGCCGCAGGTTGTCAACGCCGGACGCACACGGAGCCACCGACCCCGCCGTGAGCTACCGGTCGATCCGGCGCTACACACTGCTCGGCACGTCAGACGTCGACAGCGGACCGATTCAGGTGGCCAGCACCCGCCAAGCGGGCACGATCATGGTCTGGCAGATCGGAGCCAGGAATGAGCGGTTCGAGCTGACCAACGTGTATCTCGATGACGGTACCTTCGCAGCCGAGCCGGTCGAGCGATACGAAGACAACCGCTAGCCGCCCGCACCCGCGATCAGACGCCGCGGCCACGTCACAGCAGCCGGTGGCACGCCGCGCCACCATGAACAGCTCGATCGTGGATGACGGTGAACTGAGCGAAGCCGTCCCACGCAACGTCAACCCGACAGGGGACGACCGCCTCATGGACAGAGAGCCAGCGAGGGCTGCGCCCACGTCGGTTCCAGAACCTGAGTACGAACCGGACGGGTGCACCGACGCCCAACGCGGCCTCTTCATAGGATTCGCCCACGGCCACGGCGCCGCAGCCCGCCACCTCGTAGTACCCGGGAAACCGGGAAGCCCGCCAAGAGCACTGATGGACGAGGATCCGTCCGTCCCGGTCGCGGCACACCGTGACGGCGATGCGGTGCAACCAACCACGGCGGACAGCCTCGCTGCGGCGTACCCCACCCAGCACCTGGTCTTGCTCGTCAACCTGCTCGATCAACTCCTCCACAAGCCAACGGTCTCAGGCCCCTGTGACATTGAAGCTCGGAGTGTGCCTCTCCACCAGTGTTCGCCCCGGCAGTACGCCATAGGCCGATCAGGCGTAGGGGTTTCTCTTCCTGAGGTGTCAAGGGGTATACCGAAGACGCTCTATCCCGATACTGGCCAGGAGGTCGAATCCATGTCTGATCCGAAGAATGATGATTCGATCGAACCCGTGGCGTCCGGTTCCCCCCGCGTAGCCTCGGAATTTGCGGCCTACGCATATCATCTCTCCGAGAAACAGGGATTTTTCACGAGCCGACTGAGCGCACCTGGCGTGGACAGATTCAGCGAAGTAGTGGGATCCATTGCCGAGATCGACGCGCAGGAAAGACCCCTGTTGGGGGAAGCAGTCATGGCCCTTCACAACGTGGTGCCACAGGACAATGACCTTGTGATCGTGCGTGGCGAGGTCTCATCGCCCACCGCTCTGAGGGTCAGGGCGCAACTCGTCGCCAGAAATCGGAGCTGAGCTCCGGACAGGCACTGCATCGGGATATGAAACGCGGACGGATTCCGCTTGAGAGCTGGCCCGGCCGCGTCGAACAGCATGGGTAAAGGGCCTCGCGAGCGCCGACCAGCTCTGGGGCACCATCGGCGCCGAGCCTGGCAGCAACCCATCCCGGGCCGCGGAAGAACTCTCACAGTTGTGTTTTGGCGGTCCTGCAAAAGGGCCGCCGGCCTCCGGGACCGGCAAGGCCGGCGGACCCTGACCCCGGGCGGTGGCCAGGCCGACCCCGGTTACGCGGCCTGGCAGGGAAACCGCAGGTCCATCACCCGGATGGCGGCGTGCGGGTGGTCGTGCGAGCCTGGGGAGGTCAGCAAGGGGGGCGGCCCTCGACGGGCCGGTCAACCCGTGGGAGGCGCTCATGCGCATCGATGTTCACGCCCATGTGTGGACCGACGACTACCTCGACCTCGCCCGCGACTACGGTAAGTCGGACACCGACACCCAGCGCGGCCTGGGAGCCGGACTCAGCCCGGCGGACATCGAGGCCCGGTTCGCCCTGATGGACTCGGCCGGGGTCACCCACCAAGTGCTGTCCGCCGCACCGCAGTCCCCCCACTTCACCGACGCCGACCACGCCCTGCACGCCGCACGGTTCGTCAACGACCAGTACGCCGAGACCGCACGCAGATGGCCGGAGCGCTTCCTGGCCTTCGCCTCGCTCCCCCTCCCCCACATCGACCTCGCGCTCAAGGAACTGACCCGCGCACTCGACGAACTGGGCATGGCCGGCGCCTGCGTCACCACCTCCGTCCTCGGCCGCACGCTCGCCGACCCCACCTTCACCCCCCTCTACGAGGAACTCGACCGGCGCGGGACCCTCCTCTACATCCACCCCGCCGGGCTGGGCGCCGGGACCCCGCTGATTTCCGAGCACCACCTGACCTGGTCCATCGGCGCCCCCATCGAGGACACCATCGCCATCATGCAACTCATCCTCGCGGGCATCCCCAGCCGCTACCCGAGGATGAGGATCCTCGCCTCCCACCTCGGCGGCGCGCTGCCCATGCTCCTCCAGCGCGCCGACAACCAGGTCCCCTGGGAGGCCCCCGATACCCCGGAGAAGCCCTCCACCGCAGCCAGGCGCCTGTGGTACGACACCGTGGGCCACGGACACGTGCCCGCGCTGCGCGCAGCCGCCGCGACCTTCGGCGCCGACCGCCTCGTCCTCGGCACGGACTTCCCCTACGAAGCCGGAGACCTCTACCGCACCGCCGTCTCCTACATCGAACACGCCGACCTCCCCTCCGGCCAGACCCGCCAGATCCTCGACACGAACGCCCCCACCCTGCTGAACCTCTAAAAGGCAAGCCACCACCCTCGGAACCTCCGTCTACGGGCCGGGTTCGCATGAGCTCCGGGCCCGACGACGCAACCTGCGGCGCCTCGTGCGGGCTGTCCGCGAACGTCCCGGGTCGTCCCAGACGCAGCTCATCGAAGCCACGGGTCTCGCGGCCGGCGCCGTGAGCGCGCTGGTGAACGCACTCGTCGGCGCAGGTGTGCTGGCCGAGGAGTTCGAACGGACCGGCCGTGGGCGTCCGCGCCGCAACCTGCGCCTCGATGACAGGTTCGCCGACCTCGTCGGGATCCAGATCACCCGAAGTGGGATGAGAGCCAGGGCCACGACGCTCGCCGGTCGTGTTCTGGCCGACACCCGGCGCCTGCCCACCGCCCCGTGGACCGTGGGGCAGGCCGCACCGGGTCTGGCGGAGGTGGCCGCCGAGGTGACCGCCGGCCTACGCCGGCCAAAAGCGTCGCCGACGGTCGTCGTCTCGTTTCCCGGGGTCGTCGAGACCGGCGGCCTGAGCTCGTCGGAACTCGACTGGCTCAACGAACCACGGAGCACGTTCCTCGCCGACCTGCGCGCTGCCGGATTCCCCCGTGCGACGATCCGGAACGACGGTGAACTAGCGACCCTGGCCGAGTGGCGCGGCGGTGCCGCGCAAGGGGACGACAATGCCGTCGTCATCCTGCTCGGCCGGGGTCTCGGCGGGAGCGCCGTGGTCGACGGCAGGCTCCTGCGCGGCCATGGAAGCCCGCTCGGCTTCGGGCACGTCCCCATCGACCCCGACGGCCCCCTGTGCGCATGCGGACAGCACGGCTGTCTTGAGGTGTTCGCCTCGTTGCAGTCGTTCGCCACGCAGCTTGACGACGGTTCACAATTGGCCGCCAAGCCGTCGGCGGACTACGCCGCGGAGCTTGAACGCCGCGCTGCAGCCGGGGACGACGGCGTTCTCACGGTCCTCACGTCGGCACAACAGCGGCTGCACCAGTTCGGCCGGCTCGTCGCCGCCCTCTTCTCACCGGAAGTGGTGATCCTCAGCGGTCAAGCGGCGATACTCGCGCCGTATCTGCTGGACGGACCGGTCGGAACCGCCAGGGTTCCCTTCGTGCGCGGCGGCCTCGACGCCGACGCGCCGCTCACAGGCGCCGTACTCGCGGCCCAGGAGGACTGGATCGCGGACCCGCTCGCGCCAGTACGCCAGGAAGACATCTGATCCGACATACAGCCCGCTGCCGTCGGAGCGGTGGAGTTGCGGGGACTGCGTCGAGGGCGCGACGGCAGTCCAGCGAGGCGGACGGCACGGTACAACCCCCCTTTCCTCATGAGCAGTTGTTCGAGCCGGATGGTCAGGGGCGGGACGGCCAGGCTGCGGGCTCAGCCGGGCGGCAGGCGCTGTTCGTGTGCTGGGCATACCGTCGATCGAGGGGGTGAAGAGATCCTCCTCGTTTTGTCCGCGCCCTCCGCGAAGCGCCAGACAGGCTTCCGATAGATCGGTCTACGCGGTAGGCGACACCCAGACGTAGGGCGACTTTGCGGGTCCGAGGTGCCCAGGGCAGCGGCGATACGGCGGGCCTCGGCCTCGTTGCGCTGCGATGTCGATACCGTGCTCTGCCGCCAGGCGAGAGGACCACCCCCACAGCGACGACCAGAAGCACGGCGAGTAGTGAGGTCAACGCCAGCAGGCGCCGCGCGGTGTCCTGCACCGTCCACTCCTCCTCCCGCGCGGTGGTCATACCAGCTGCGAGGAAGGCGCGTTCGGTGACGGTGAGGTCCTTGGAGGCTGCGAAGTTCTCCCTGGCAAGCGCCAGCCGCGTCCCTCAGTAGAGAGCGCCGGGGTCGCGCCCCAACTCCTCCCAGGATTGTGAGGCTTCGGTGAGGGGACGGTGATGGTGGATCCGTTCACCGTCCCTGTCGACCCAGCCGTGAAACCGAGGCCAGGCAGAGATCAGCGCCTCATGGGGCGAGCTCGATCTCATCCCGTCCGCGGTGAGTAGCCGGGCGGTGACGAGCCGCTCCAAGGTGATGTCGGCGTCGGGTGAGAACTCCAACTCGGCCCGGGGCACACGGCGGCGGGTGCCGGGCACCCCGGCACCCCCATTACCCTTTTGGTTGCCCCGCAATGGGGCGCCCGGCCTCCGGAGTTGGCATGACTTTCTCCCCCTGCCGATCGCATGTCTTGGGGGGTGGTGTCACCGGCTCCGGAGGCATCGACAGACCGCTGATTAGGGGTCAAGAGTCGAGTTCAGGGCTTGGGCAGGGTGCAGCCTTGGCGCTGGAGGTCCACGACGTTGCCGAATCCGATGCATGCGGCGATCTCCGCGGTCTGTGTGTGGCGTATCCGCGCCCCCGGTGGAGTGTGGTGCCCTGCGGGTGCGAGTCCACCTCGCACGGGATGCCTAGTTCGCCCTCTTTCCCGCCACGATTGCTGGTGCTGTTCACCGCAAGGTGCTCCCGGGTCTTGGCATTGACGCTGGCGAGCCGGAGCTACCTGGCTGAGTGTTGCATTCCTTCACGTACCGGATCGCCTCGAACTTGTACTCGCGCTGGATGTCCGCGTACGTGGAGTCCAGCTGAGCCAGCATGATGTCGGTGGATGGGCGCAGGTCGGACACGTCGTAGCCGACCCGGACGACGCTGCCCTCGCGTCCAATTCCATGAATTGGACGGCTATCCGAGTGAGGCCGACGGTTGCGCCCGGACGGATTGACCGGTGCGACAGGCGTGAAGTCAGACCACATGGTGTAGCTGGTGTTGCGTTCACGCACCCTGGCGGCGTCGGTCGGGGAGGCTGAAAGGATGTCGTCATGGGTGTGTGGCGCCTATTCAGTGATGTCGCGCCGGACGAAGACGGCTGAGGAGGCCGTGGCGACGAGCGCGATGATCAGCACGGTGCCGGTCACCGCGTAGGTGAGAGAGATGTCGGACGTTCCCCCGAGGCAGACCGCGTTCAGCACCTGCACGGGCAGGAACGGTTTGGCCACGGGGGCAAGCGAGGCGATTGTGACGTCGACGAGTGCGAGTACCAGGCCCACACCGATCGCCGCGATGGCGGATCGCAGCAGCATCGCCAGTGCGGTGCCGAGGGCTGTGTAGCCGAGCAGGGCCAGGATCATCCGTCCGGTAGAGGACGCTGCGGCGGTCACTGCCGCGCTGCTGGTCCATTCCTGGGTCGGTACGTGGTAGAAGTTCGCGGCGGCGAAAGCGGTGGCCAGGACTACGGCACTGGCGGCCACGACGAGGATGGCGACGAACGAGGCCAGCGCCAGGGCGGTGCCGCCCAGCCAGACCAAGCGACGGGGCTGGCGGACCAGTTGGGTGCGCAGTGTGCCGGTGGCGTAGTCGGCGGCGATGACGGCGGCGCCGATGCTGAGGGCGACGGTTCCGAGGACTTCGACCATGCGGTCGATGAGTTCGCCGGGCATTCCGGGGGCGCCCATGTCGGCGAGGAAGAGTGGCGGACCGTTCAGGCGGGATCCGCCGGGGAGGTTGGCTGTGAAGAATGTGCCGAGGGTCATCATCACCGCGAACAGGCTGGCCGCGACCGCTGCGGCGGTAACCACCGCGGGGCGGCGTAGCTTGATCCAGGTCGCTCTGAAGACGCCGGTCACGAGGGCCTGCTTCCGGTGGTGACGGTCGGGAGGGGGTGAGCGGTCGCGGCTCCCGGCGGGGCGTCCTGTGCGGCCGTGAGGTTGAAGAACGCCTCTTCCAGGCTGATCTGGTGGAGTTTCAGTTCGGCCAGCGTGATACCGGCGTGCATCGCTGCGGCGTTGCAGATCGCGGCGGCCTCGCCGGGTGCGGAGAAGTGCAGCCATCCGGCCTCTTCCGTACTGGTGTGGCCCAGTGCGGCGACGAGTTCGGCCAGGGCGGGGAGGTCGGCCGGGTCGTCGGGGCGGAGTTGGATTCGCGAGGCGCCCGGGGTGCCGCCGGTCAGCGATTCAGGGCTGCCCTCGAAGACCACCGCTCCTTGGTGCAGGGCGACAAGATGGTCGCAGAGCTGCTCCACCTCGGTGAGTAGATGGCTGGAGATGAAGCAGGTGATGCCGTCGTCGGCCAGTCTGCGCAGGAGGGTCCGCAGGTCGGCGGTGCCCTGGGGGTCCAGGCCGTTGGCGGGTTCGTCGAGGATGAGCAGTGCGGGCCGGGGCAGTAGAGCCGCCGCGATGCCAAGGCGCTGGCGCATGCCGAGGGAGTACTTGCCGACTCGGTCGTCGGCGCGGTCGGCGAGTCCGGTCTCTGCCAGGACCTCACCGATCCGGTCGGTGGGAATGTCGCCCAGGCGCGCGTGGATGAGGAGGTTCCGTCGGCCGGAGAGTCCGTCGTAGAAGGTGGGGCCTTCGACGAGGGCCCCGACGGAGGGTAGATATCCGACGCGGTCGCGGAGGTCGTGGCCGAGGATGTCGGCTGTGCCTTCGGTGGGTGCGATCAGCCCGAGCAGCATGCGGATGGTGGTGGTCTTGCCGGCGCCGTTGTGCCCGACGAATCCGGTGATGCTTCCGGCGGGAACGGTGAAGGACAGCGGGCCGACGCGTTGCCCGCTCCCGTAGTCCTTGCAGAGCTCGCGGACATGCACCGCAGGGGTCGTTTCCAGGGTGTTCATGGGTTCACACCCCTGTGGTCGAGCCGGGACGCGTGATCATCAGGACCACGACGACTGCCCAGGTCAGTGCGAAGAATCCGGAGGTCATACCCAGCCGGGCCACCACACGCGTCATCGCGGACAGCGACGGCGCCTCCTTGTCCAGTGCGTCCACGACTGCCTTCTGCTGCGGGATGATCACAAAGGCGAGCAGGCCGGCCGCCAGTGCGGTCAGGATCATGGAGATCGCCAGCCACGGAGACGAGAGCACCCCCATCTGGGCGCCGGTGGCCATGCCGAACACAGGAACGGACAGCCCGAGCACGGCGTAGACACGGCTGATCCGGTGCAGCAGGCCGACGGCGGCCCGGGCCCGTTCGCCCTCGTTCTTGTCGCTGCTGGCCAGAGCGGCGCGCGCGTAGCGGGGGAACATACCGGAAGCGACCGTGACCGGGCCGATGAACACGATCGAGGCCAGCACGTGGATCGACAGCAGCAGGGCAGTCATCGCCGCACCAGCCTCTGCTGCGGGGTCGCCGTCGGGGGCGACACAGGTATCGGGTGTTCGGCACACAGTCCGCTTTCGGCGGCACTGCGAGGTGTCCGGCCGGATCCGACTTCTTCCGTGCGAGGGCGCACCGATTCCTCCATGAGCAACTTAAAGGCAAACTATTAGCTGGACTATAACCTAAGCTTTTCCTCAAGTTCCGAGCAGTCCCGGTTACCGCAGAAGGGGATCAGTAAGTGGGAGAGGAAGAGGCGAGCTCACTGTCGCTGGCGTCATCGCCTGTGATGCACGCGATCGCCGCGGGCCGAAAGCTGCAGCGGGTTCTGGAAGGTGAGATGGCCGAACTCGGGCTGGCTCTGCGCCACCTCAGCGCCCTGGGACATCTGGCGCATCGCTCGGATCTCTCCTACAGCGACCTCGCCCGACGCTCGGGCATCACAACGCCGAGCATGCTCGCCACCGTTCGAGCCCTGGAGACACTCGGTGCCGTACACCGCACCGAGTCCGACCAGGGACGCCCGGCGCGCCTGGAGATCACCAGCACCGGCCGGGAACTGCTCGACAAGGTGAGGGTCATGGTCGCGCGCCTGGACCGGGAGCTCACCGGAGACCTCAGTGACAGCCAACTCGAATCACTGACGTCGGTACTGCTGGCCGCGGCGACACTGCCGATCCACCCGGACGAGCAGCCGCCTCGAAGGTGAGCCTGCCGCCGGCGGCAGGAAGGGGGCCGTCAGGCAGTGACGGCAAGGCGCTCGCGGCAGATGCCGCGAGGTGGGAGATCGTACTGAACTCCTCCTCCTTCTGAACGTTGGCCGTGTATCGGTCGAGTGGAGATCCGGACCATCGTCACCATCATGAACGGCCTGGGGACGGAGTTGGCTCGGATCCGGCACCCGGTCCTGCGTGTCCGCTCGACCTGGCGGACACGGATCCGCCCAACCCAACCCATCCACTCTCGCAGGGATCAGGTGCCTGACCTGCCGCCCCGCAGGCACGCCCACGCCGTCCGCGATGGCCCACCGGCCGGGCATGGCGCCGAAGAGCAACGTCCAACCCGCACCTGCCACTACCAACGACCAGGCCACGGCCCATCGCCGAGGTGAAGGCCGTTGCAGCCCCGGCGCCTTGACGCGCCGCGTGTCGACTTGACGGGACAGTTGCCGGCCTCACCGTCAGATCAGGCGGGTCACTCCCCCTCCAGGAGCCGAGCGCGCCGACCGGGACCATACCCACTGGAGTGGCCGATCACTGCAGGAGACTGTCGACGGCAACGACCACGAACAGCAGGGTCAGGTAGGTGATCGACCAGTGGAACAGCCGCATCTCCCTGAGGTCGGCGCCCGCGAGTCCGGCCTTGGCACGTGCGTACAGGCCGTGCGCTTCCCTGAGCCAGACCGCACCGAGCAGCGCCGCTGCGATGGGGTAGAGCCAGGTGGTGGGCGCGACCGGCCAGAACAGCAAGGAGACGGCGACCATGGCCCAGGAGTAGACGACGATCTGACGGGCCACAGCCAGGTCGCCCTCGGTGACCGGCAGCATCGGCACGCCGGCCTTCCGGTAGTCCTCGCGCACCTTCATCGACAGCGGCCAGTAGTGCGGCGGCGTCCAGAAGAAGACCACGAGGAAGAGAACCAGCGCCGACCACGAGAGCGAGTTGGTCACTGCGGCCCAGCCGACGAGGACCGGCACGCACCCGGCGAGGCCGCCCCAGACGATGTTCTGCGCCGTGCGCCGCTTCAGACCCAGCGTGTAGACAAAGACGTAGAAGAGCAGGCCCATGAGGGCCAGGGCCGCGGACAGCGTGTTGACCAGCAGGCCGAGCCAGACCGTCGACCCCACCGCCAGCGTGATGCCGAAGACCAGTGCCTCACGCGGCGAAACCATGCCGGTCACGATCGGCCGGCCCGCGGTGCGGGACATCACGGCATCGATGTCCCGGTCGATGTACATGTTCAGCGCGTTCGCACCGCCCGCGGAGAAGTAGCCTCCGGCGACGACATAGACAACCAGCAGCACATCAGGAACGCCCCGCTGTGCGGCGAACATCACCGGAATGGTGCTCAGCAGGAGCAGTTCGATGATCCGAGGCTTCGTCAGCGCGACGAACGCCCCGACGCGAGCCGCAAGCCGAGGCTGCCCGAAGACCACCCCGGCCGCTTCGGCGGGATGAGACTTCAGAGGGGCGGCCAGAACCGGCCCTCCGACCGGCTCTCCCGACTGATCGTTCACGATGACCTCCAAGATCAAAAAACCGCCCGGGCGGAACGAGCCATTGACGGACTATAAGTCCGACTATTTCACAGGCTTCAACACGCACCCGAGGCGGCCCAGAAGAGGGTTATAGTCTGACTTGCAGTTCAGCTAACACTGAGGTTGCGCAGGTCACGATGCTGCGATCTTGGAGGTCACCATGGCAGAGCGGCCAGCAGAGCCGGTCGAAGAACCAGGGGCGCCCCCATGGCCCCACGCGCCACACCCGAAGACCACCAGAGACAGACGTCCGCCCGGCACGGAAGAGCACGGCCAACCCCGAAGCGGCCGGGGTCCCCGATCGACGCCATCGCGCACTTCGGGGACTCGCGCAGGGCAGCGGCACCGAGGGCGCCGGGGACACCTTCTCCCCCACCCGCGAGAAAGCGAAAACCCCGTGATCCTCCGCGGACTCAGGCGACCTTGCGGAGCCCGTTACCGGGATCACCACGGGATCGTCACCGCCGGAGATCGCCCACGCGTCAACGCAGCCCGTCACGAGACAGGCTGACGGTCCATCCGCTGCGTCTCGTACGCGGGGCTCGATCTCGCGGCACGCTCCCGGATGAGGCGAAGCACTCGGCACGCCGCGCGGCGCCACTCCGAGCCCTAAGCCCGCGGGCGAAATGGGGAGCCCCCGTACCCGCCGCACTGCGTTGATGGGCATGCGAGGGCTTCCGGCGTGAACCCTCGTGTGGCCCCGACCGCACGCTTGTGAATGTGAGCACGTTCACAATGAATGTCTTTTTCTATACACCCCGGACTGAACAGGTAAGGCGTCGCTGCAATACGGGCGCGGAAGGAGAGAAGAAGATATGGAACTCGCTCTGGCACCGGAAACCCTGGCGCGATGGCAGTTCGGCATCACCACCGTCTATCACTATTTCTTCGTCCCCTTGACGATCTCGCTCGCCGCGCTCACGGCGGGGCTGCAGACCGCGTGGGTACGGTCGGAGAATCCGAAGTACCTCAAGGCTACGAAGTTCTGGGGCAAACTATTTCTTATCAATATTGCGATGGGAGTGGTCACCGGTATCGTCCAGGAGTTCCAGTTCGGCATGAACTGGTCCGACTACTCGCGCTTTGTTGGCGACGTGTTCGGTATCCCGCTGGCTTTTGAAGCACTGATCGCGTTCTTCTTCGAGTCCACCTTCATCGGGCTGTGGATCTTCGGCTGGGACAAGCTGCCGAAGAAGATCCACCTCGCGTGCATCTGGATGGTCTCGATCGGCACGATCCTCTCCGCGTTCTTCATCTTGTCGGCCAACTCCTGGATGCAGCACCCGGTCGGCTTCCGGATCAACAAGGAACGTGGACGGGCGGAGCTCACCGACCTCTGGGCCGTACTCACCGGGGAGACCGCGCTCACTCAGTTCTTCCACACCCTCGCGGCGGCCTTCCTGGTGGGCGGCGCCTTCATGGTAGGCATCGCGGCCTTCCACCTCTGCCGTAAGAAGCACGTCCCGGTGATGCGGACATCACTGCGGCTCGGGCTGGTCACCGTCGTGGTCGCGGGACTGCTCACCGCCGTGAGCGGGGACATGCTGGGCAAGGTCATGTTCAAGCAGCAGCCGATGAAGATGGCGGCCGCCGAAGCGCTCTGGGACGGGCAGGCATCCGCGCCGTTCTCCCTGTTCGCGTACGGAGACGTCGAAAAGGGGCACAACAAGGTCGTTATAGAGATACCGGCGGTGCTCTCGTTCCTCGCCAACGGAGACCTCGGCTCATACGTGCCTGGCATCAATGACACCAACAAGGCCGAGCAAGAGAAGTACGGCCCTGGTGACTACCGGCCCAATATCCCCCTCGCCTACTGGAGTTTCCGCTTGATGATCGGCTTCGGTATGGCGTCCTTCGTCCTCGGCCTGGCCGGACTCTGGCTGACTCGCCGGAAGTTGCTGCTGTCGCCTTCCCTCCGGACCGGCGAGGGAGAAGTGCCCAAACTGGCGCTCTTCCCCAATACGACGCTCGGCCCCAAGTCCGCCAGGTGGTACTGGATCACCGCTCTCTGGACGATGCTCTTCCCGATGATCGGCAACTCCTGGGGGTGGATCTTCACCGAGACGGGACGCCAGCCGTGGGTGGCGTACGGAGTGCTGCGGACATCAGGTGCGGTCTCCCCCAGCGTCTCTCAGGGGGAGGTACTCACCTCGATGGCTGTCTTCACTGTGCTCTACGCGGTCCTCGCGGTCGTCGAGGTCAGGCTGATGGTGAAGTACGTCAAGGCTGGACCCGCCGAGCTGACGGACGACGACCTCAACCCGCCCGAAAAGATCGGCGGCGACCACGCGGACGCCGACCGGCCGATGGCCTTCTCGTACTGAGAGGAGATTCCGACCCCCGGCGAGGTCCCAATGCCTGCGGACGGGAGCCGCCGGCCCAGCCGACTGGGGAACCGCTGCCGTACCGGTGAGTGCCCAGGTCGGCTCCACGAGAGAACCCACTTCTCGATGCGGCGGCCAAGCAGGTCGGGCTGCTGCTGAGCACGGCGATCCTGCTCGACGTCACCGCCACGCTCTCCCTGCGGACGGGCATGGACCAACGTCGATCGATCGTCGTAGCGGCCGACCGGCGACAGCAGGTACACAGTCCTCGATGCGCCATCAAGCCCATGCCCCATTGCCAGGTCTTCTGCCTGCCCCGCTCTCCGCGACGGATCACATCCACCAGGCGGCCTCCTTCTCATCAATCGCGAGGATCGTCAGGGGAGGCACCGACATTCGGCACAAGGGCGAAAAGAGGTGCGAGGCGCTCGCTCTTCAGGTAGTAGGTGAAGAAGGTGGTGAAGCCGCCCAAGGTGCCGAACAGCCGCCGCGCCAGAGCACAGGAAGTCAACTTCGAGGTGCTGCCCTGTCCCCATGCGGTTCCCTCATCAGCTCACCAACCGCTGTTCGGCCCAAATGGTCTTGCCGCCTTGGTGGTATCGGGTGCCCCACCTTTCGGTGCACTGTGCGACAAGGAAGAGCCCGCGTCCTCCCTCCTCGTCGTTCGTGGCTCGCCGTAGGTGCGGGGAGGTGAATCCGGTGTCCGTGACCTCGCAGATCAGGCTGCGGTCGCGGATGAGGCGCAGGCTGATCGGTCCGGAGGCGTAACGGATGGCGTTGGTCACGAGTTCACTGACGATGAGTTCGGTGCTGAAGGCGGCTTCTTCGAGATTCCAGGCGGAAAGCTGGTCGGTGGCGAGGGCTCGTGCGTCTGCGACGACGCTGGGATCGGGGGGCAGTTGCCAGGTGGTGACCGCGTCTTCGGGCAGGCTGTGGGTCCGCGCCAGGAGAATGGCCGCGTCGTCCTCCGGGTTTTCGTGCAGCAGGGCGTCGACGAGGCGGTCGCAGGTCTTCTCCAGGGGGAGGTCCGGATGCGCGAGAAGGTCTTGAAGGCGCTGGAGACCGGTGTCGAGGTCGCGTACCCGGGTTTCGACCAGGCCGTCGGTGAAGAGCGCGAGCACGCTGGCTTCGGGAAGTTCGATCTCGGCGGTCTCGAAGGGGAGGCCGCCGACTCCGAGCGGCGGTCCCGCCGGAGCGTCCGCGAGTCGCACGGTTCCGTCGGGTAGGACGATCGCGGGGGGCAGATGGCCGGCGCGAGCGATGCTGCAGAGTCGGGTGACAGGGTCATAGACGGCGTACAGGCAACTCGCACCGATCGTGTCTTCCGCCGCCGCTGGGCCTTCCTGGGCGCTCGGTGTCTGGCTCACCAAGTCGTCGAGACGGGCCAGTAGCTCATCTGGTGCGAGGTCGAGGTTGGCCAGGGCCCGTACGGTCGTGCGCAGCCGCCCCATGGTGGCCGCGGCCTGTAGTCCGTGGCCGACGACGTCGCCGACGACGAGCGCGACACGTGTCCCGGAGAGCGGGATCAGGTCGAACCAGTCTCCGCCGACTCCGGCGCTGGAACGTGCGGGGAGATATCGGTGGGCGACTTCCACCGCCGTCTGCGATGGCAGCCCGCTGGGCAGCAGGGACTGCTGGAGCGTGAGTGCGGTGGCGTGCTCGCGAGCGTATCGCCAGGCGTTGTCCAGTGAGACAGCGGCACGGGCTGCGAGTTCCTCGGCCAGACTCACATCGTCTTCTGCGAAGGGGTCGAATTGTGCGGACCTCAGGAAGGTCACCATGCCGATGGTCGCGCGGGGGGTCCGAAGGGGGACCAGAAGTTGTTCGGCCGGTTCGTCGTCAGGCTCGCTGACGGGGGCTCCGGCAGCGGGAGTGGCGGATCTGATCTTGCTGGTGACTGCCTGTCCGGTCGTCCAGCTGCGGGTCTGAGCCGATTCTGCGGGGTAGTGCACCGCGTAGGGTGGAGGGTCCGCGTCCAGGTACCTCTCATGGATGGCGTTCTGCGCGACTCGGGTCAGGGCGGGCACCTCGGTGGTGAAGGGGGATTCCCCGCCATGGAGCAGCGGATCCTCGATGTCGACGGTGACAGCCGCTGCGAAGCGGGGGACGCAGACACTGATCAGGCCAGCGGCGATCTCGGTCATGTCGAGGCGGCCGCTGATGTGAAGACCTGCTTCGCTGAGTAGCAGCAAACGCTGCTGGTCGTTGTAGCGCGTGGTGACGTCGGTGAACGCATCGCACAGCCCGAGGATCTCGCCGGTCTCGTCCCGGAGGCGGAAGATCGTGCTGGACCAGACGTGATGGCGCTCCGCGTCCCGGGGAGGGCGGGCTCGGGTGAGCGTCGTCAGGGGTTCGCCGGTGCGTAGGAGTCGTTCCAAGGCTCGTGTCGTGTCGTCGTTGTCGTCGAGCCCGGACAGATACTCGACGTCAGGCAGCATCGTGTCGGCACGTGCTCCGATGAGCCCTGCCAGTACCTCGTCACCTGCGACATTCACCCATGTCAGCTGCTGGTCGGTATCGTAGACCGCCAACCCGATGGGTGACTGGGCGAACAGTCCCTTCAGTATCGCCTGTTTCATCCGCCACCGGCTCAGGGCTGTCCGGGCGGCCCCTACCAGCAGCCAGCCAACGCCGCTGGCTTGCCGTACGCGGCATGCCTGTATCCCGAAGGACACGCGGTGGCCGTCCTGGTGCCGTAGTATTACGGTTCCTGTCATCGGTTGGTCGGTGACTGACGCCCCTGGGCGGGCTCCGTTCTCGTCTGCCAGGAGCTGGGCCGCGGGAAGGCCGACCACGTCCTTTGCCCGGTAGCCGAGCAGTTCCCGGGCCTTCTCGTTCCAGCCGATGACCATCCCCCGGTCGTCCAGTAGCGCAGCGGCGGCGCGGCTGGCATCGAGAGGGCATACAAGATCGACGTCTCCGATACTGAACGTTTCCATGAGACAACCAGTTGTATCCAGTCCGATGGGAATCGCTGACCCACTGATTACAGGGTCTGCTCTCCCGGGCTGCCAGGCAAGCGGCCCTCACCGCGAGGGCGATAGTCACTGTGTTGGCATGGCTGCCTGTCGATAGCTGTCGGTGCGATCCCACCGCCCCGTCCGCGGATCCGTGTTCCACCCGGGACAACTCGTCACGAAGTCTCGACGTTTGGCCCAGCGGGCCTCCGCTTCAGGACGGCTTCAGACTCCAGGCCGCTTGTTCCGATCCCCCAGAGCGCCAAGCAGGGTCGGGCAGAAGCCACCACCCACTCAGCCCCGCCTCAAGCTGCCCCATGTCCGCCATGCTCAGCCAGATCCGTGGGCAGGCCTGCGCAGCGTTGCCGTTCTTCACAGCGAGTACTGACCCCGACGGCGCACAGAAGGCGAGTGGGGCAGTGGTGACGCGGAGCGGGGAGAAGGGCCGTCGACAACCAGTCGAGGCACGGCATAGCCTGGTTGCGCCCATCGCCTCAGCGCCCCTGCGGCCCGTGTCCGGCTTGGGCGCCCAGCCCGGTCACAGCTTGGCCATGTCCCAGCGTTCACCGTTGATTGAGTATCAAAGGAAGTCCGGGTCGCGCCCTTCTCAAGCCACAAGGGCCGACCTCCACCAGCAACACACCTTGAGTACGCGTCCGGAGGAGCGGTTGCGGTCCCATTCGCTTCGGAAGGCGGCTGCTGGGTTATCCGACGCTGCCAGGACAGTGTCCAACCCTTGCGGGCTGTACACGTGACGCGACCCCGACAGGCGCTGCCGCGGCGGCTACTCGGCCAACCACCCGTGGTGCTGTATGTCGATGTTCATGATCCGGGACGGATGCGCAGTACGGTCCCGTTCTCCTGCTTGTCGGTGCCCAGTTTCGCCGCCACCGCGACCGCTTGACAACAGAACTAGTAGGTGAGGCCGTGGCTGAACCTGTACAGCGGCTTGTGGGTGTCGAAGGGGACGTCTTCGCGGGCGGCCTCGACGGCCTCGGATGAGGAAGGCAGGTCGAAGGGGAGCCTGCCCTCGGGTTTGGTGCGGCCGAAGACCAGGTCCAACAGCGCGTCGGGGTGGGAGCCGAAGTCGCCTATGAGGGCGGTTACTTCGGAGTCGATGGGGGTGAGGATCGCGGGGCGTTCAAGATAGACGCAAGCGACTGTGGGGACGGTCTTCGCGACTGCCCGCACCTCGTCGACGCGTTCGGTTGGGAAGTCGAGGCTACCGCCGTGGAAGAAGGCACCCAGCACTCCGTCGCGTTCCTCCCAGGGGGAAACCAGGCGCAGCAGTGCGACATCGGCCTCTTCGGGGGTGGCGACCGCGTCGGCGTAGTGGGTGAGTACGGCCGGATCAAAGCCCTCCGCGTAGACCTTGGGGCGTCCGCTCAGAGGAAGCATCGACGCGTCGTTCTTCAGGAGGACGAGGGAGCGGCGTTGCGCGGTTCGGGCGGCTTCTTGAAGCGGGGGTGAACCGACGGTGCGGGCGGCGGCTTGTGGGTCGACGTAGCGGTTTTCGAAGAGGCCGAGGCGGAACTTCTCGCGGAGGAGGCGGCGTACGGAGATGTCGATGCGGTCGGTGGTGATGTCACCGGCGCGGACGAGTTCCACGACCAGTTCGGTGGAGATATCGCCGCCGAACTGGTCGACTCCGGCTTCCAGCGCGCGGGCGATTCGTTGTGCGGGGGTGAGGTGCTCAAGGCCGTAGGCGTTGGGGCCGAAGAGCTCACCCGCGAGGGCCGTGGAGTCGATGACGTTCCAGTCGGTGCAGACGATGCCGTCAAAACCGTAGTGCCTGCGCAGGAGGTCCGTCACGACCGGTCGGTTGAAGGCGAAGCCGACCTCTTCCCAGTCGCCGGTGCCCATGGGCATGCCGTAGTAGGTCATGACCTGGGTTACGCCGGCGTCGAAGGCGGCCTCGAAGGGACGTAGATGGAGGGCCTGGCGGTGGCCCGGATAGACCTGTTCGGGGTGGTTGTGGTCGTGGGCGTCTTCGCCGTCCTGCTGCGGGCCGGCGCCGGGGAAGTGCTTGACCATGGCCGCGACGCTGCCGGGGCCGAGGGTCGCCGTGCCACGGAGGCCGCGGATGAAGGCGGCCGTCATCCGGGCGACCGTGTCGGCGTCTTCGCCGAAGGTGCCGTATCCCCTCGTCCAACGCGGTTCGGTGAAGAGGTCTGCCATCGGCCCCAGGGCGACGCGGATACCGAGGGCGAGGTACTCACGGCGTACGACGTCCCCGTACTCCCTGGCCGTGCGTTCGTCACCGATCGCGGCGATACCGGTGTGCTCGGGCCAACGGGATAGCCGCTCGATGGTCTGGCCGGTCGCCGGGGAGGAGAAGACGCCGTGGCGAGGGTCGGAGGAAAGAGTGACGGGAATCCCGAGGCGGGTGTCGACGGCCAGGCGTTGAAGGTGGTTGTGCCAGGTGGCGATGGCCTCCGGGTCATCGCCGTTGAGGAGGTTGAAGTGGGTGATGTGCCGGTCGTTCACCAACTCGGCCGTGGGGCGTATGCCGTTGGCGTGGTCGAACCGGTCAAGGAGGGTGCCGTCGTCGTTCATGACGTTCGCGGTGTGAAAGAGCTGCCCCGCCTTCTCCTCCAAGGTCATCCGGGCGAGTAGGTCATCGACCCGCCGCTCGATGGGGAGTGCGGGGTCCAGGTAGGGGATGGTGGCTGGCATCGGGCATCTCCAGAAGTGCTGACGGGGCGATGTGAACAGGTGTGGTGGGGGCGGTCAGCGGCGGCGTACGGGTAGGACCGCGAGGAATCCCAGCACCGCGGCTGCCATGCCGAAGACGAAGAGCGCGCTGTAGTTGTTGCCGCCGCCGAGGGCGAGCAGGGCTGGGCCCACGAGGGCGACCAGGCTGCTGGGCAGGGTGGCTGCGATGTTCATGACTCCGAGGTCCTTGGCAGCGCTGGCCCGGTCCGGCAACACATCGGCGGGCAGTGCGATGTCGACGGCGAAGTAGACGCCCATGCCGAGTCCGATGACGGCCTGGGAGACGTAGAAGAGTGTGACCGTGCCCGCCATGGCCATGGTGGCCATGCCGAGGGCGATGAGCATGGATGCGGCGAAGACGATGGGCTTGCGGCGGCCTATTCGGTCCGAGATCCGGCCTGCGGGAACGGTGGAGATCAGTACGCAGCCGGTGAAGATGAGGCCGGCTATGAATACCGCCCTGGTGATCTCGCCGTCGGCCATACCGAGGCTGTCGCCGAGGTAGTACGCCATATAGGTCGCGGCGGTCGCGTAGCCGCCGTACATCAGGAAGCGGCTCAGCCAGGCCCAGCCGAAGTCGGGGTGCTTGACCGGGTTGGTCCACAACGATCCCAGCAGGTCCCGCACGCGTACGGGGTCCATGGACCCGGGGGTGATGCGACGGTCTCGGCCCAAGAACAGGAACGGGACGAGGAAGACCACGCAGAGTAGAGCCGGTACGAGGATCATCAGTAGGGCATTGGTGTGGAAGAAGTCGACGAGGTAGGTGCCGCCGAGGATGCCGATCGGGCTGGCCAGAGCGAGAGTGCCGGAGACGGTGCCCATCTGTCTTGCGGGCACTTGGTCGGCCAGGGTCCCGTAGATGGCCGAGACCAGGGCGTTGTACATGGCCTGCGCGATGCACCAGCCGAGGACGATCTGCCAGGTGTTCTGTGCGAGGGCGATCACCATCGTGCCGGCCAGTCCGCCCAGTGCGCCGAGGACCATGAAGGGGCGGCGGGCACCGAAGCGGGAGGTACAGCGGTCGCTGAGTGATCCGAACAGCGGGTTGGCTATCAGCGCGACGAGGGTGCCCAGGCCGAGGGTCCAGGACAGGGCGGTGACCTTGGAATCGCCGCTGAGTTGCTCGATCTTGACGGCGAGACTGACCATGGTCGGGGCGAGCAGGGCGAGCCAGGCCCCGAAGAGGGCGAGGAAGAGCACGGCGACAAAACGGCCCGGGACTATGGGGCGTTGGTCGGCGATACGTGGGGTGGCGTCAGCGTTGACGGTGCTGGGGCCGGTGAGATCGTTGGGGCTCTGGTCGGCGGCGGGGCTGGTGGCGGACACAACTCTCCCTTGGGCGGGCGTGGGTTACGGTGACCGGTGGCTCAGGCAGTGGTGATGGGGCCGGTCGATTCGCGGATCACCAGGCGGGTGGGCACCGAGGCGTTGGCGGGGCCGGTGCCGTGCTCGATCGCATCGGCGAGCATCCGCACCGCGGCCTCGCCCATTTCACGGCACGGCTGGTGGACCGTGGTGAGCGAGGGGCGTACCGCGCGGGCCAACGGGCTGTCGTCAAACCCGATCACCGCAACGTCCTCAGGGATACGCCACCCACGCGCGTGCACCGCGTTCATCACGGCGAACGCGATCTCGTCCCAGGCGGCTACGACCGCATCCGGTTCGGCGTCCAGGACGGCGTCAAGGTCTTCGGGCAGCGGCTCGACGGGAGCGTCCTCACTGAGCGACACCAACTCCGGGAGATAGGGGAGATCCGCCTCCCGTAGACCGTCGAGGTAGCCCTCGAAACGGGCTCGCGCATAGGCCGACCCCATCTGTCCGGCCAGAAACCCAATCCGCCGACGCCCCTCCCCCACCAGGTGCGCCACTGCCTCCCGCACACCGTCCCGGTTGGTGGTCTCCACATACGGGATACCAGGACGATTGCCGCGGTCATCGACAACGACCACCGGCCGACCGGAGCGGGCCAGGTCGCCGACGTAGCGGAGCATTCCCTCGGGCATCAGCAGAATCAGACCGTCCACGGGCAGTGTGGGCAGGGTGCGGGTGACGAACTCGCGCTCGGCCTCGTCTCCGGGGTGAAGCGCCTGCACCAGCAGACGGAGTCCGCGCTTCTCGGCCTCATGAGCGATGCCGTACTGGAGTTCGTTGAAGCCCCACCAACTGAAGGCGGGCATGAGCAGGCCCAGAGCGCCGTGTCGCCCCGTGCTCAAGGCGCGGGCGTCGGCGCTGGGTACATACCCCAGTTCGGCGGCGACCTCCTGAACGCGGTGACGGGTGGCAGCGCTCACATCGGGGTGCCCGTTGAGGACCCGTGAAACGGTGGGCTTGCTGACACCGGCCGCTGCGGCGATGTCATTGATCGTGGGGCGCTTACGCGGCGCGCTGTCCTCGGTGCTCATGGGGTCCGCCTTCTGGATTCGCCATCGAAGCCAATGCCTGATCCGTTTCCGGAACCGGTTCCGGAACTTTCCGAACATACTCAACGGGCCATTCGGCGTTGTCAACAGCGAACCCGCAACAAATCGAGACACCCTGATGCGGCAGCATCACCCGCGCCCCCGCGCCTAGCCCGCACTCCCTGGACGCGGGGCCGGACCGCCCGTGGGGCGTAGACCAGCCCCGGCGGCCATCGCCAGGCCGAGCGCCCGCAGATCGACGGAACTACCTTCGCGTCCGTCGAGTGTTCGCACGCATCGGCACGGACCCGCCTACCGGCCGACCAGTCGCGTCGGTCAGGGCCGACGCATGACGCGGAGGCCATCGAGCAGCAGGTTCACCAGGCGGTCGGCCTGCTGCCGCGCCGCCGGGGTGTCGGGTAGCTCCCAGGTGCCACAGACGGCCGGCAGCAGGTCGTCAGCTCCGATGTCGGTCCGGGTGGACCCCGCCCGCGCGGCAGCCTCCAAGAGGCGGGTGAGGGCGGTGGTGATGTGGGTGTAGGTGTGGTGGACCACTTCATCCTGTGAGGCAGCGGCGACGCGGAACGCGTCGGAGACACCGGGTCGGGTCATCCCGTACTGGCTCAGCTCTCCCAGCCACCGCGCCAGCGCCTCGTCCGGGCCGTGGGAGGCCAGGAGTTCGTCGACCCTCTGCCCCAGCTGCTCCATTTCGTGGTTGTACACGGCGAGGACCAAGGCTTCGCGGGTGGGGAAGTGACGGTAGAGGGTGGCGATGCCCACGCCGGCCTGGCGGGCGACAGCCTCCAGGGACAGTTGCCCCCGCGAGTCGGCCAGCAGTTCGGTGGCCACGGCCAGCAGGCGGTCTCGATTGCGCCGGGCGTCCGCGCGCAGCGGCCGGGCAGGCGTGGTCTCGTCTGCGCCGGCCATCAGATTCTCCCGGTTTGATCCGTTGTGTTCGACCTACGTTCGACATGAACGGAGGACCCTCCGATTAGTGTACCGTCGACCTTAACGGAGGGCCCTCCGTTTCCTGGGTCCCGTTTCCCACCTCATTTCCCAGCGTGAAGGAATCCCATGACTCTCCCCGTCCTACTGATCGGCGGCTCCGGCTGTGTCGGCTCCCGGGCCGCGGCCTTCCTTCGCCGCTTCCACCCGGACTTGCCCCTCGTCATCGGTGGTCGCGATCTGAACCGCGCACAGGCCACCGCCGACAAGCTCGGCGCCGCCACCGGCGTACGCATCGATCTGGGCCGCCCGGACCTGGGACTGGACGGGCAGCAGCAGTTCGGGGCCTTGGCGGTCTTCCCGCGTGACGGCGGATTCAGCGCTCAACGGTTCGCTCAGGACCACCGAATCCCCTTCCACGCGGTCACTGGCAGCCTCGTCGAGGCGGGTCAAGACCTCACCGCCTACGTCCACGGCCCCCAGGCTTCCCCGGTAGTGCTCGCCAGCCACTGGATGGCAGGCGTCCCGGTGATACTGGCCGCCCACTACGCCAAGGAATTCGCGGCGGTGGAGGAAGTCACCCTCGCCTTTGTCTTCGATCCGAAGGAAGAGATGGGGCCCGCCGCCGGGTTCGAGTCGCAGGAAGCCGTGCAGGCGGCCAACCCCCTGCCCCTGTTCCGCAGGAACGGCTCGTGGGTATGGGCTCAGGAGGAGTCCGACCGGGTACGCACCATCACGACAGCCGACGCGGCCCGGCATCAGGCAGACGGCTACGGAAGCCTCGACGTCCTCAGCCTGGCCGAGGCAACGGGTGCCGCATCCGCCCGTGTCGATCTGCTGGTCGCCGACTCCGCGGGAACCCGTGCGGGCCAGGGCCCCAGTCACGAGATCCTCATCGAGATCACCGGCACTCTTCGCAACGGGGTCCCCACCACCCGCCGTTTCGACCTCACCCACCCCGCCGGACAGTCATCGCTGACCGCCCTCGGTACCGCCGTTGCCCTTGAGCACTTGCTCGGCTTGACCAGCACCCCGGCCCCGACGGCCGGACTCCACTTCCCCGAGACCGTGATCGACCCCTCCCACCTGCACCAGCGGCTGAACGAATCCGGCACACGCCTCAGCTGACAACGGCGCCCGACTCCCCCTGCCCCACTCACGATCAACACAAGAAAGTAGGCAGCAATGACCAGGTTCGAAGGCAGGACCGCCCTTGTCACGGGTGGCGCCAGCGGCATCGGTGCCGCGACCGCGCGCCGCATCGCGGAGGAAGGCGGCTCGGTTGTCGTCGCCGACGTGCAGGACGACGCGGGCAGGTCACTCGTCGACACACTGTCCGCAGCGGGGCTCACCGCCCGGTTCACCCACCTCGACGTCAGTGACGAAGACTCCTGGACCGCTGCGATCCACGACACGGAGGCGGCCTTCGGCGGCCTTGACATCCTCGTCAACAACGCAGCCATAGCCGGCAAAGCCTCGATCGAAGACACGAGCAAGGCCGAGTACGACCGGATCATCGCTGTGACACAGACCAGCGTCTTCCTCGGAACACGCGCGGCCGGCACCGCTCTCAAGGCATCCGGAAACGGCTCTGTCGTCAACGTCAGCTCGATCTTCGGCATTGTCGGCGGCTTCGGCATCAACCCCGCCTACCACGCGGCGAAAGGTGCCGTCCGTATCCTCACGAAGAACCTCGCTCTTGCCTGGGGCAAGGAAGGCGTCCGAGTCAACTCGGTCCACCCCGGCATCATCGACACCCCCATGCTCGGCGACCTCGACAAAGCAGAACTGATCGGCCTGAACCCGATCGGCCGACTCGGACAGGCCGAGGAAGTCGCGGCAGTCATCGCCTTCCTCGCCAGCGACGACGCATCCTTCGTGACCGGCTCGGAATTCATCGTCGACGGCGGCTACACCGCGTAGACCGGCCCCGAAGTCTCAGCACGCGGACCCGAGGTCGCCGGGTGCTCGGCGCGTCGACGAGCAGAAGCCCTTGCCGACGCGCCGAGAGAACCGGCTCGTGGGCCGCCTCACAGAAGACGACAGGAACGGTTCCGACCCCTGCTCCGACTGGCGGTCCAGACGTCCCGACGGCCAAGTGCCATCGACAGGCGATTCGTCACTCCCCACCGCGGCCCGCGCCTCCCCACCCGCGGGGTTGACGCGGGTGGGGAGCCGTCAGGGATGACCGGCGTCGCGATCCGCGGCGGATGCGTCAGGGCCAGGGAGTCAGCTCCAGGAACGAGACACCCGGCATGGGCAGTTCGAACGACAGCTCCCCGGTGAAGGACCATTCAGGCTCATACGCGTCGAGGGCGTCGGCCCGCTCCAGTTCGCCCCACTGGGACCCTTCGGGCCAGTTCCCGCCGCCCATCCGCCGCCATACCGCCTGGATATTGGTGTGCCGCTCGTCGATACGGTGGTGGGTCGCCCGGTACGGGCGGTCACCGAGCCCGGTGACCTCGACCCTGACCTGCCGCGACAGCGCCGTGTCCCCCTCCGCCCTCGCCTGGTTGAGGGTGCCGTTCCACACCAGGATTCCGATCCGGCCGTCGCTGTGCCGCGCCGCCCAGGCCTCGACGCCGCCGATGTCCCCGGCCGCCTCCACGGCCAACTCGTGCTCGCCGAGGCGTTCGGCCAGCGAGAGCGCCCAGTAGCGGGGCTTGCGCAGATTGCCGACGGTCAGCAGGCCGAAGCCGCCATGGAAGAGGGCCGGTGGGGCGCCTAGTTCCTCGAAGTGGTCGGAGGCCACCCAGTGTGAGAGGGCCTCGATCCGTCCGGCCGCGGATTTCATACCGTGGAGCAGGAACACGGCGCCGAACGGGCCGTCACCGATTCCATGGAAGTGGGTGGGAGTGGGGCCCCACTCCGTCCACCAGATCGGCACGCCCTCTCGGCCGTGCCGGGCGAGGACGGGCCGCCAGTCCAGGGGCGCGTTGCCGTAGGTGTGGGTGGAGACGAAGTCGAGAGCGGCTTCCGACTCGTCGATATGGGCGAGGAGTTCGTTCACCCAGCCGTTGGCGGCGCTGGAGGGACCACCGACGCGCAGCCCGGGGTGAACGGACTTCACGGCGGCGGCGGTGACGTCGTAGAGCCGGAAGAACTCCTGCGGCGTACCCGACCAGAAGACCTCCAGATTGGCCTCGTTCCACACCTCGAAGGCCCAGTTGTCGCGCACCTCGGAAAGGCCGTATCGGTCCACGAGGTGCCGGGTGAGGTCGTGCACCAGGTTGCCCCAGCGGTCGTAGTCCTTGGGCGGGGAGATGATCGCCCGATAGCCGAAGACCGTCTTGGCGGGGTCGGAGGCCAGGTCGTGGGGCATGTAGCCGAGTTCGACGATCGGGCGCAGGCCGAAGGAGAGGATGTTGTCGTAGACCGCATCGACTCCGG
Source organism: Streptomyces albipurpureus (assembly GCF_023701525.1). Classification (GTDB taxonomy): domain Bacteria; phylum Actinomycetota; class Actinomycetes; order Streptomycetales; family Streptomycetaceae; genus Streptomyces; species Streptomyces albipurpureus. The sequence goes on along the minus strand of NZ_JAMQAW010000003.1, from coordinate 78,029 downwards.
AGAAGTCGTGTACGGGTTCGCCGTCGACCTCCCGGTAGACGCCGAGGTCATCGCAGAGGATCGCATGCGCCCGCACCGTGCGTACGCCGAGTTCCTCGTGGACCGTGCGCAGGGCGGCGGTGAGCTCGGCGCCGATGGGACGGCCGCCGGTGGTTCCCTCGGCCAGGGCGTACGACAGGTGCTCGGAGCCGATCATCGGCCGCCAGGGCCTGGGCAGCTCCCGGGTGACGTGGTCGGCGTGCACGGTCACGGCGACCGCAGCCGGCCGGTCGGCGGACTCGGTCGCGGCCACGGCGGACACCGGGTCGCAGAACGGGCCGGTCACGTCCATGCCCGCGATCGCGGCCACGATGTAGCGGACCGGCTCGCCCGGCTTGAGGTCGGTGTCGACGTAGCGGGGCGCGGGGACCTGGGGAACGTCCACGTCGCGCTGCTTGGTGGTGGTGAACTCCCCGCCGCCCGCGGCCCGGTGGACGAGGTAGCCGATGGCTCCGTCCACCGGCTCCCACTCCAGGGTGATGTGGCCGGCGCCGACCCGGGTGCGCACCCGGTGGGGGACGGTGAGGGTGGCATCCGGAACCGGGGCGGCGGTCTGGCCGGACGGCCGGTAGATGCGCTCGCGCCAGTCCGCGTGGGCTGCTTCGGAGGAACTCACACCGCGCCCGTCGTCCGCGCTCATGCCTGGCCCCTGACGTACGGCTTGTCCCCGATCTCCTCCTGTACGCGAGCCAGTTCGGCCTCCAGCTCGCGCCGTACCTGGGCGTAGGCCGGGTCGTGGTAGACGCTCCTCATCTCCCATGGGTCCTCCTGGAGGTCGAAGAGTTCCCACTCGGGCTCCATGACCGTCTCGGAGGTGCCGGGCAGGCCGAGGCCGTCGGCGTAGTAGTAGACGAGCTTGTAGCGGTCGGTGCGGACGCCGTAGTGGGCCCAGACATGGTGGATGCCGTCATCGTGCTCCCAGTAGCGGTAGTAGACGGAACTGCGCCAGTCGTCGGGGGTCTCTCCCTTGAGGACTTCGCGCAGGGTGGCGCCCTGCATTCTTGGAAGCGCTTCCACGTTGGCGTAGTCGAGGAAGGTCTGCGCGAAGTCCACGTTCATCGCGAGCGCGTCACTCGCCGAGCCGGCCGGGATCTCGCGCGGGTAGCGGATCAGGAACGGCATCCGCAGCGACTCCTCGTACATGAAGCGCTTGTCGTACCAGCCGTGGTCCCCGAGGAAGAAGCCCTGGTCGGAGCTGTAGATGACGATGGTGTCGTCGACCAGGCCATGCTCCTGGAGATAGTCGAGGAGGCGGCCGACGTTGTCGTCCACGCTCGCGACGCAGCGCAGATAGTCCTTGATGTATGTCTGGTACTTCCAGAGCGCCTCCTCGTCCTGGGTCATCCCCGGCGGGAGCAGCTTCTTCAGGTCGTCCAGGCGGAGGTGGTCGGCGACCCGCATCTGAGCGGCCCGGGCTGCCGAGGCACGGCCTGAGTAGTCGTCGAAGAAGTTCTCGGGGACGCTCAGATCTCCGTCGGTGTACATGTCGAGGTGCTTCTCGTCCGGTTCCCAGTTCCGGTGCGGAGCCTTGTGGTGGACCATCAGGAAGAACGGGTCGTCGGAGGAGCGCTGGTCCAGCCATTCGATGGACAGATCCGTGATGATGTTCGTCGCATAGCCGGGGATCACCCGCTGACTGCCGTCCATGTCCAGGAAGACCGGGTTGTGGTAGCGGCCCTGGTCGGGCACCACGGTCCAGTAGTCGAAGCCCTGCGGGTCGTGGCCCTTGCCGTGACCCAGGTGCCACTTGCCGACGATGGCGGTCTGGTAGCCGGCGTCGCGCAGCAGCTGGGCGACGGCCGGCTGGTTGGAGTCGAACTCGGTGGACAGGGTCTGCACGCCGTTCACATGGTTGTAGGTGCCGGTGAGGATGGTGGCGCGGCTGGGTGCACACAGGGAGTTGGTGCAGAAGCAGTTGTCCAGCCGCATGCCGCCCTCGGCGATACGGTCGATGTGCGGGGTCTCGTTGATGTTGCTGCCGTACGCGCTGACCGCGTGCGCGGCGTGGTCGTCGGCCATGATGAACAGGATGTTGGGGCGCCGCTGGGGCATCGGGTGCTCCGGTGGGTGTTGTCGGGCGGCCGGGAGGGCCGGACATGGCTGATGGGGGCTTGCCTTCGATGGCTTGTGAGGAAGGGCCGTCCGGCTCTCCCGGGCACCCTGGCTGATGGTGGAAGTGGCGGACTGGTCGCTGTTCGTCAGGGAGCCGATGGCGTGGTGCGCCTCTGCCCCCGCTGCATCCCGGGCGGGGAAGGACACCGGAACGGCAGCGGTGGATGCGCCGTGCGACAGCGGGGGGCCTTAGTGGCGGGAAGCGTACGAGGGTGCGTGGGCGAGGGTCACTCCGGGGTCAGACGCGCGGTGCGGCGGCGAACCGCTCCTCGGCGATGCAGGAGCGCAGTTGGGTCGAGCGCCCGGCGGTGAACAGGTCCCGCAGTACGTCGCCGGCGAGGGCGTTGCCGAGGGCGGCCATCACCATGCCCTGGTCAAGGGTGAGGTGCTCCCGGGACATCTGCCCGGAGCGGACCGCGATGGAGTCATAGAACCCGCCGGGCCCGTAGCAGTCGAAGTCGCGTTCCAGTTTGCGGAGGTTGTCGATGGCTTCACGCGGTGCGTAGCGCAGGGCGAGGAAGGCGGCGTGCGGGGTGACGACGCCGTCGCCGTAGTTCGCCGGGGGCGGCGCGGGTGGGCGGTGGCCATCGAAGCCGGGGTCGACGAGTGTGTTCTCCTGGTCGGAGGAGTAGCCGGCCCGGTTGATGCCGATGGCGTCCACGCCGTAGACCCGGTAGCCGCCGGCGGGGTTGTTGCACGGGGAGAAGCCCCAGTAGCCGTACTGGGCCTCTTCGAGCCCGTGCTCTATCTGGGACCGCACGGCCAGGGGCAGGTTCACGCCCCAACTGTCAGGGCCCCAGACCTCTTCCGGTACGAAGAGGTTCGACATCAGGAACTCGAACATCGAGCCGCCCCAGGTCGGCATGACCTTCATGCCGCGGTACTCGTACGCGCCTTCCCACACCCGCACCCCGCGGTAGGTCTGCCAGAAGCCGGAGGGTTTGGTCTCCTGGTCGACGCGAGTGGGCGGGAAGGAACGATTCTGCCCGAAGTAGGCCTGGTCGGGTACTTGGCCCAGTGCCATGGCCACATAGGTGACCTGCCGTGTCTCGCCCATCGCGCCGTAGGTGCCGGGGGTGTAGTAGACACCGCGGACGGGGTCGTGCACGGTCGGCGGGGTGCCGCCCGTGGGCACGTCGTAGAAGCCGCCGCGCATCAGACCGCCGCCGACGTTTCCGCCGGGGGCGTTGGGGACGTAGAACCAGTCGAAGTCCATCCGGTCCAGCAGTGCTCGGATCTGTACGTTCAGCTCGGGGAAGGCCCTCTCCACCACCATCAGCCCGGTCGCCGTCCACGCGTTGTCCACGCTGGACACAAAACGGGAGGCGAGGGTGTCGTCCTTGAAGTCGCCGGTGTACGGGTCGTACCAGCGGTGGAACATCCCCGAGGGGGCGTGGTAGGCGATCTGGGACAGTGCGGTGAGCGTGCGCCGGACCCTGTCGCGCGCCTGACGGCGGGTGATCAGGCCGATCTTCCAGGCCGCGGTCGCACACCACAGATAGGTGCCGAAGGGCGTGGGTCCGGTCTGGTGGCCGCGGGTGGTGAGCTCGGCGTCGATGAACCCGCCGGGCAGCCCGGTCTCCGGGGAGACCAGGGCGTCGAGTGAGCGCCAGGTGTCGGCGGCGTAGCGCCGCAGGGTCGCGCGGTCCCTGCGGGTCAGCCGTTCGTCGCACTTGGGCCGGCCCCGGTGCCCGGCCGGCTGCGGGGACCCGTCTGCCAGCGCTGGGCCGGCCAGGGCGGGGGTCAGGGCGGTGGCGCCGAGCGTGGCGCCCATGGTCTGGATCAGTGTGCGTCGTCTCATGGGTCAGTCGTCCCTCTCAGTGCGGTCTGGTGGTGCCTGACATGGGAGTGTGCGGTGAAGCCGATCCGAGTCGCACCGAAGTTCCACTGCAGTGCGAGACGGGGTGCTGGGTCGCGCCGAAGGGCTCGCTTCGGTGCGATACGGGTCCAACCACAGGCTCACTTGAGCCCGGTGGTGGCGATGCCCTGGACGAAGTGCCGCTGGAAGTAGACGAAGACCGCGATGATCGGCAGCACGAGCATCGTGGAGCCGGCGAGCAGCAGTCCGTAGTCCTGGTTCTGGTGGTCGAGTGCGAAGAGCGCGACGCCGACCGGGAGGGTGTACTTGTCCTCGCTCTGGGCCACCACGAGCGGCCACAGGAAGCTGTTCCACGAGGCGAGGAAGCTGAGGATGCCGAGCGTGGCCAGGGCCGGCCGGCACAGTGGCAGGATGATCTGGAAGAAGATCCGGAACTCCCCCGCGCCGTCGACCCGTCCCGCGTCGATCAGGTCGTCCGGCAGCCCGAGGATGAACTGCCGCATCAGGAAGACCCCCATCGGAGCGGCGAGCCCCGGCAGGATGATCCCGGCGTAGGTGTCGACGAGGCCGAGTTGGGCGACCACCACGAAGGTGGGCACCAGCAGCGCCATCCCCGGGATCATCAGCTTGGACATCACCAGTCCGAAGACGACCCGCTTCCCCGGATACTCGATCTTCGCCAGTGCGTAGCCGAGCATCGAGCAGAACAGCAGATTGCCCAGGGTGGTGGCCAGGGCGACGAACACGCTGTTGAAGAAGAACCGGCCGATGTCCAACTTGTCCAGCAACTCGCTGTAGTTGGCCATGGTTGGGGACCCGGGCAGCCAGCTGGGGGGTGAGGCGTAGATCTCCTGGGCGTTCTTGAACGAGCTGACGATCATCCAGGCGAACGGTGCGACGACCACCGCGAGGCCCACGGCCAGCACCCCGTACACCCAGCGCTGACCCTGGTAGGGGGCTGCGCCCGATCCTCGTGGGGTTGGTGTGTTCGCGGTCATGGCTTCTCCCGCAGCAGCCGGAACTGGAGCAGCGCCAGTAGCGCGATCAGGATGAACAGCACGTAGGAGAGGGCGGCGGCGTAGCCGTACTGGCCGGAGCCGAAGGTCTGGTAGATCTGGTACGAGATGGAGGTGGTGCTGTTCAGTGGCCCGCCCTGGGTCATCACAAAGGGTTCCTCGAAGAATTGGAGGTTGCCGATGACCGAGATGACGACCATGAACAGGACCGTGGGTCGCAGCATGGGCAGGGTGATGTGGCGGAAGGACTGCCAGCGCGAGACGCCGTCCAGCCGGGCTGCCTCGTACAGCTCCCCGGGGATGCCCTGGAGTCCGGCGAGGAAGATCACCATGGCGAAGCCCATATGCCGCCACACGGCCATGGCGATCAGCGCGGGCATCGCCCAGTCGGGGTCCTTGAGCCAGTCGGGGCCGTCGATGCCGACCACGCCGAGGGCGGTGTTGATCAGGCCCGAGTCCGGTGCCAGAAGGTAGTTCCAGACGACGGCGACGGCGATCACGCTGCTGACGACCGGCAGGTAGTAGCCGACGCGGAAGAAGGTCTGGAGCCGCCCCATGCCACGGTTCAATGCCAGGGCCAGGGCCAGTCCCGCGGCGAGGGTGAAGGGGACGCTGACCGCGGTGAAGTAGACGGTGTTGAGCACGGCCTGCCAGAAGACGTCGTCCGACAGTATCCGGATGTAGTTGTCCAGGCCCGCCGACTCGACGGCCAGTGGGTTCTGCATGTCGGTGGAGCGCATATCGGTGAAGCTGATGGCGATCGAGGCGACCACGGGCACCAGTTCGAAGAGGGCGTAGAGGACCAGGAAGGGCAGCGAGAACATCCAGCCCGCCACGGCCTGCCGCCTGCGGGCCGAGACCCCCCGTGCGCCCGGGGACCGGGAACGCGTCCTGGTCGGTGCGAGGAAGGCCATCGTCAGCTACCTGTTCCGATCTGGTCTGCTTTCTGCTGCATCCTCCTGGCCGCGTCCTTGGGCTTCTCACCGCCGATGACGATCTTCTCGATCTCGTCTTCGATCAACTGCTTGACCTGCTCCCAGGTGGTGACGACCGGTTCCGCCTTGGCGTCGGTCATCTGGTCGCCGAAGCCCGCCATCTTGGCGTCGCCCTTCAGCGCCGGGTCCTGCCAGGCGCCCCGCACGCTCGGCAGGGACTTCTGGATTCCGTACCACTTGGTCTGGACGTTCGGCTCGGTCAACCAGTCGATGAACTTCCAGGCCGTGTCGCGGTTCTTGGAGTTCTTGAAGACCACCAGGTCGGCTCCGCCCGCGAAGGAGGTGCGTGCGGTCTGTCCCGGGACCTTGGCCACGGCGAACTTCCTGTCGAAGCCGACGCCGCCGATGGTGCTGAACTGCCCCACCATCCAGGAACCGGTGAACACCATGCCGATCTCGCCCTGGGTGAACCAGCGCTCCATATCGCCCTGCTGGAACGACTTCGGCGCCAGCCCCTCGTCGAAGAAGGACTTGTAGTAGGTCAGCGCCTCGACCATCTGGGGTGTGTCGAGGGTGAAGCTCTTGCCGTCCGTGCTGATCACTTCACCGCCCTGCTGCCAGACCAGCGGCAGCAGCACCTGACTGGACCCTTGTTTGCCGGGCGGCAGGAAGATTCCGTACTTGGTCTTCGCCTTCTCCCTGTACGCCTTCGCCGCGGCCTTCAACTCGTCCCAGGTCTCGGGAGCCTTGCTGATCCCGGCCTGCTTCAGCAGGTCGCTGCGGTAGAACAGGCTGCGGGTGTCGACGTACCACGGCACGCCGTACGCCTTCCCGCCGACGGTCACGGGCTCCATCGCCGCGGGGAAGAACTTCCCCGTATCGATCAGCGACGGTACGGGTTCCAGCGCGCCGGTCCCGGCGAACTCCGCCATCCAGGATGTGCCGACCAGGCTGACGTCCGGGGTGGTGCCCGCGGCGATGGCCCCGGCCAGTTTGTCGTGGGCGGCCGGCCACGGCATGGCGGTGACCTTGATCTTCACCCCCGGGTTCGCGGCCTCGAAACCGGCGGCGAGCTCGGGCAGGTTCTCGCCCTCCCCTCCCATGGCCCAGACGGTGAGAGTGCCCTTGGCCGCCCCTCCCTTGACGTCCCTGGCGGTGTCCTCGTTGCCGCCCGCGTCTCGACCGCAGGCGGTGAGCGTGAGGGAGGCGACGGCCAACATGCCTATGCCGAGGCGTACTGCATGGCGTCTGTGCACTGGTGACTCCTAGCTGTTACGGATGGTGGGCGCAGCTTTCGCGGATGATCACTTCGGTGGGCAGCACCTGCCGGAGCGGCCCGGTGCGGGTGCCCGTGATGAGTTCGTCGAGGGCGCGGGCGGCCATCTCGCCCATGCGGCGCATGGGCTGGCGCACGGTGGTCAGCGGCGGCCAGGAGTGCTCGGCCGCCATGACGTCGTCCCAGCCGGTGACGGCGATGTCGTCCGGCACCCTCAACCCGAGTTCACGCGCGACCCGGAGCGCGGCGAGGGCGACCTCGTCATGGGAGCAGACGAGCACGTCGGGCGGGTCCTGGGCGAGGACGGCGCGGGCCGCCGCGTACACCTCCGCCCTGCCGTATCCGCTTAAAGGGACCGGGCGGGGTGCGGCGGCGCCGGCCTTGGCCAGGGTGTCCACGAGGGCGGCCCAGCGCTCATCGATGTCTCGCCCGCCCGTCGGCCCGCCGAGGAAGGTGAAGGTGCGGTGGCCATGGGCGAGAAGGTGCTCCGCCAACTCCCCGGCGGAACGGGTGTTCTCCGCGGTGATCACGTCGGGCCCGTCCACCAGGACGCGCGGGGACAGCAGGACGGTCGGCTTGCGCTCGGCGATGAGCTCCGCGACGACCTCGCTCTCGGCGGTACTGCCGTAGATCACCATCCCGTCGACCCGGCCCGCGAGGTCCCTGATGTGGTCCTGCGCGGAGTCCAGCCCGTCCGCCGCGACAACGATCACCGACCGCTTGAGCTCGGCGGCGGCCTCCTCGTAACCGAGCAGGACCTCCCCGAAGTAGGGACCGGTGAGGGAGGGGAACACAATGCCGTTGGCGGCATGCCGCCCCTCCGCGAGGGAGACGCCGAGCCGGCTGGGGATGAAGTTCAGCTCACGCGCCGCCTCCAGAATCCGCTCGCGCGTCGCGGGCCGGACCGAGCCGGTCCCCCGCAGGGCCCGCGACACCGTCGCGATCCCGACACCTGCCCGCCGGGCGACCTCGTAGATCGTCGCCGATGTGTGCTCGGACTTGTCGTTGGCATCCTGCTCAGACATCCACTTCTCCCTGCCGACTCGAATTGGAAGCGCTTCCAACTTGTCTGATTCGAGAGTATGGTGAGGAAAAATCGGAGGTGTCAAGAGACGTGCACAGACGAACTCAAGGAGCACACCGAGCACGAAGACCGCCAAGGGAGCGGAGTTCGCGGACGAGAATGAGCGCCGTTCGGGACGATGCCGACCTCGATGATCGGGAGGCCTCGGCGGCCAGTCGCCGCGGTGGGCGCCGTGCCCGATGGCCGACGGCGCATCGTCGTTGTGCACCTTTCGCCGCCTTTTCTCAGCGCATTGCTGCCTTCCGCCATGGAGCCGAAGCGCGGCCGAGGGAAGGACCCGCAGAAGTCCGGGTCCCCCTCAGACGAGGGAGGCAGTGTGGCCGCACATCTGGGACGACATCACTCCGCCCACGCGCGGCACCTGACGTCCATTCGAAATCTGTCAGATCCCCGACGTGGTGACTGGAGAGGGGGATCTTTCCTGCCTGGACAGCCCCGGAGCCCGGCGGCCGGGATCCTGGACACACTGGGCTCACCCGCGGTCAGCGCCTCTATCGGTCTCGCCGGTCTGGTGGTCCCGTGGCCGGCTGGCTCGCCAACCCAGAGCGACCCGCAGCAGCATCCGAGAGCAGAGCAATGAGCAGTACCCAACCTACTGAACCCCGTTCGCGTCCTGTCCGAGGCGGGACCGTCACGTTGCCCACTACGGCCGCTGACATCCGCGCCACTCTTCCCACCGAGCGCTGTACGGAGTTCGACGCCGTACTTGCCGAGTCGGACTTCGCTGGCGCTCCGGAAGACCTGCGCATGGCGAGGCTGGCGTGGTGGGTCCCAGAGTCCGTAGGTGTAGGTCATGGCGACGGGGCGGCGCCCGGACGGTAACCCGGCGAGGCCGCGGTACGGGCCTTCGCTGGCACCCTCAGGCACTGCGCCTGACGCGGGGTGGTGTCCCCGTGCGGGAATCCGGGACTGTGATCGTGCCGACGGGCAGGACCTGGACCGTGCGGACGATTTGTCGTTGACCGTTTCGTTCGCCGCCGCGGCGAACGTTGGTCCAGCCCGGACTGGCTGACGGTGAGATCTCACGGGGAGCTCGATCGAGGCCCGCTCTGATACTGAATTGCGCCGTGGCCTTGCTTGGCATCAACGGCGCCATTCCGACCTGACTACCCGGCAGAAGGACACGGCAGCCCATACGAGCAGGACATTTACCACAGCTCCGTGCGCATACACGCTCATCGTCCCAAAGGGGTCGGCCACGCTCGCCTCACCAGAGGGATCGAAGCTGTTTCCGAGCAGTGCCAAGAGGATGTACACCAGCACAAAGCCGGGGTAGGTCAGGTAGGCCGCCCATAGGCCGACGGAGGAGTCTTCGTAGAGGCCCAGAATGAGTCCGAAGATCATCACCAGTCCGACGTAGCCAGCGGCCACGGTCCAAGCCGTGCGGCGGGTGCAAGCCCAGCTCATCATGTCTGCGTTCTCCAGTGCGGTCGGGCGCGAAGGACGGGCCCGCATCCCGGCGAGGAGACACGGGCCCACCACGTGACTCCATTATTGAACACGTTCAACCATGGAGTGGATCCTGGGGCTAGGACTTGCCCCGCACGACCTTTCTCAGGTTCACGCCCAGTTGGTCCCGGTGCGGCTTGACCAGAACCACTTGCGGCAGACCACCATGGCCTACGACGTGACGAACGACTACCCGCCCACGCTCCCGAGCTGAACCCGGTGGAGTTGTCGTGGTCATCGCTCAAGAAACGCGAACTCGCCAAGGGCCTCTACTTCACGCCCGACCGGCGACCGTATATCGAAGCCTCGGCCCGAGACGGACTGCTGAATCCCCCGCAAGGAGATCCGTCGCTGTTCACCACGGCCTACCTCCACGAACCCTCACAGGTCCGCACCGAGTTTTCGGCGGCTGGACTTACCCCAAGGGGCCAGTACTGCTTGGAAGGTACCGCTTGGCTGATGGGAGATGTCTCCTCATGGCTGGACAATCCTGAGCGACGCGAACTGGTCTTGCGGGCCATGCGGCTAACCGAATCCGTGCCGTCGCTGCTCGGCGTCAGCGGCCATCTCCTCACGGCGGGGAGCAAGCCCACTGACCGTCAGTCATGATGGATCCAAACTGCGAGGTGCCGACGTTGCCGGGCCCAGGTGCGGGATGGCGGCTGGGCAGGCTAGTTTGCTCGGATGAGTCTTCTTGATGATGTGGCCGAGCGCGATGGCTGGCGGTGCTGGGTGTGTGACGAACCGGTCGACCCCGACGAGTCGGTCAACGACCCGCGGGGGCCCAGTGTCGACAGCCGGACCACCGACCGGAAGGCCAAGGTCGCCGAGCGGCTCGCGCACCGTGGGTGCAATACCCGCAAGGGTGCGGTCAAGGTGATCATCGCCTGGCCGGAGCGCCTGTATGTAGTCGAACCCGCGCCGCTGATCGCCGTTGCCGACAGGCTGGAGCGCAAGGGGGGCCGCGAGATGGTAGGCCGTTGTCCCACCAGGAAGGATGCCCAAGAAGCGGCGGATTGGCTGGTGGACCGGTTCTCCCGACTGGTACCAGGGCTGCCGGTGACCGCCGGCATCGAGGCGGGCGGCGGCCAGTTCCTCGTCATCCTGGCCACCGGCCGCCGCTGACCGGGATCACCCACGCACACCGCGGTACCCGCACATGGCACTTCCATCGCCGGCCCCGTGGCCCGGGCGTGTGATGCGGCCGAACCCCGTCAGGCTGCTGTCGCCAGCGGTGAACACTTGGGCCACCAACCCCGCCCAGACGCAGGGAGGGCCCGCTCGCGGTGGTCGTCCCGGGGACCGGGCATCTCGAACTCATCGGCCGACAACCACTGCGGGTCGTGCCCCTCCCACTCGGAGATGGGCGGTTCCGCGGTCAGACCGTAGACGCTCTCGTATTCAGCTGATCGACCGTCTCTTTGGGCCTCTTGCCACTCTGCCGGCGAGGCGGCGGTCAGAGCCTTGCTTCCGGGCTCCTGCAACTCGACTTGCCGGATCACATAGCCATCGGCGTCCAGCTCAAAGTAGAAACAGACGGCTTCCTCGTTCCAGAAGCAGCGAACCCAGCGCGTCACGGGTTCACCGCGTCGAAGGGCTCGTCGTGCCAGCGCCAGCTGGCGGTGCCGTCGTCGTGGATGTGCAGCATGAACTCGACGACCGGGCCGCCGTCGGGAAACGTCAGGGTGAGCGAGGGAAGTGTGCTGCGTTGCTGGGTGGTTGAAGAGTTCTTCGAACTGGTCGATGACCAGCACGAGTCGCTCGTATCCGTCTTCTGAAGCCAGGCGGTTTCGGATCGCGCGGTCGATTCCGATGGTGCTCGCTGCGGGGAGGCTGTGTCGTTCAAGTGTTAGGTCCTGTCCAGGGCGGGGCACCAGTAGGGGCAGCCACCGGTCGCTCCCGGGCAGTGAACCCTGGCTGAGTGCGGGCAGAGCACCGGCTTGGACCAGAGAAGATCTGCCCGCACCCGAAGGGCCGAGCGGGAGCAGGGCCCGGGGCCGTTCCCGCAGCGCGGTGAGGACCCGCTCTACTGCGGGTCCCGGCCGTGGAACCACTGGGCGTCGTGCGCGGTGAACGGTTCGAGACCGCGGTAGGGGCGTATCGCTCGCTCGGTGAGCTGTGGCCACACCGTCCGTAACACGTCGGTGGGGTGGCGTAGGCGATCCTGGTGCCCCGATGGTGGGCGTCGGGGAGGTGATGGAGGTGAGCATGCCGATCACGAGGGGTCAGAGGTCAGCCCCCTCCCCCCGCGCATCGAAGCCTTCGCGGGCGCGTTCGATGGCGGGCATGTTCTGTGCGGCCCAGGTCAGCAGCACGTCGATGGGGTGCCGGAGCGTCTTGCCGAGGGGGGTGATCCGGTACCTGACCGCGACGGGGCGGGTGGAGACGACCTCGCGCTCGATCACGCCGTTGCGTTCGAGTCGCCGGAGCGTGGCGGTCAGCGACTTCTGTGTGACCTGGGGGATGGCCCGGCGCAGTTCGTTGAAGCGGCAGGGGCGTTCGCAGAGCTCGTTGAGGATGCTGAGCGACCACTTGTCGAGGATCTGGTCGAGCAGTTCGCGGTGCGGCGCGTCAATTGTGAGTTCGTCGTCGGTATCCATGGCGAAACCTGGTCTCGTTGAAGTGTCTTCCTGCCACTAGGTAGCTTACAGATACCTAGTTCGGAGGAGAGAAACCATGACCGTTCAGCACTTCACCCCGGAAGGCATGCTGCAGCCGGCTCCGTACCACCACGTTGCCGTGGGCACCGGGTCGAAGCACGTCCACGTCAGCGGCCAGGTCGCCCGCCGGGCCGACGGCACTCCCGTCGCGCCCGGCGATCTGGCCGGGCAGGTCGCCCAGGCCCTGCGCAACACCGCCATCGGGCTGTCAGGCGCGGGAGCGTCGTTCACGGACGTACTGCGTCTGACGTTCTACGTGACCCAGTGGAGCCCGGAGAAGATCGGCGACTTCATGACGGGGGTGGAGGCCGTCGCCGACGAGATCGGCCTCCGGCTTCCCATGCCTCCGGCCTCCCTCATCGGCGTCGAGTACCTCTTCGAGCCGGACGTCCTCGTCGAGGTCGAGGCGACCGCGCTCCTGGACTGAGCCCTTCGGGCATGTGCCACCCGAACTCGCCTCCTCGCAGCCGAGTGAAGGAATGATGGTAGGTCGGATGGATCGGACACCTCCGCGACCCCTGAGCCCTGACGTACTCGGCGTGTTTGTCCCGATATCGACGATGGCGTGATCCAATCAACAACAAGCCGCCACATCGGCAGCCACCGGCTTCCTCGCGGACCGCAGACGACCTCTGCGCTTCTACGCTTCGTCCGTCAAAGGCGACCTCGACTGAACCGAGAAGAGAGCACCATGGCGAAAGCGGCCACCACACTCGAGGAAGAGTCGAAGCGAGCGCTCGCCGACGCTCTTGATCCCATGAGCGACGAGGAACTGCGCGCCGAGTTCGAGCGACAGAAGGACGCGAAGCCCTCCGCGAAGACGCCGGCCAAAAGCGTTACCGACGTATTGGCGCAACTCGAGGCGGTGCAGGACGTTCGCCTCAAGTCCGACGGCGCCGGAGTCGCGACGTGCGGCGAGCTGACGCCCAGCGCGCTGCAGGACCTCTTCGCCAATCGAACGTGTGCCCTGCACGTGCCCGGGTTCGGCGACGTCGGCACGTGCACGGAGCTTGCGCGTTGGCTCGCCGATCGACCCGCCCACACCTGGGGTGGCACCGATACGGCCTACACTGCCGGCATCCCGGTGAACGCCCTCTCCTCGTCAGTCGACGAAGCGATCGCCTACTTCAAGGAAGCGCTGCCGGCCATGCGTGCGATCCGAGGCGCCGCGAAGGGTCTCTCTCCGCTCGACAAGCTCCGACTCGAGCTCGACGAGCTCTGGCCCTCGGGGGCGACGGTGAGTCGGGACAACCCGTACCGCCGAAAGATGCTCGCTGGTCTGGCCCGCGTGATGCGGCCTGAAACACTGCTCGACGGCATCACGCGCGTCGAGGGGACAATCCACACCGACTCAAGCATGTTCCTCGACGCCGAGCGCGGCGTGTTCAGCGCGAACATCTACCTCGACGTCCCGACGAGCGGGGGCGAGCTCAACATCTTCCCGGTCGCGATGCAGCAGCCCGAGCACCTTCAGAGCCTCGTCCGCGTCGTCGCCTACTTCCTCCAGTACTCTTTCGACCCCGTTCACCGCGAACGCATCCAGCGGCAGTTGCACGCCCTTCTTCCTGCCCCCGTCACACTCACTCCGAGCGCAGGTGACCTCATCGTCCTGAACACGGGGCGACCACACGCGGTCCGAGGATTCACGGCAGGCACCCGCGTGACGCTGCAGGCCTTCGCTCTCCACGAGGGGACAAGGCCCCTGCAGTTCTACAGCTGACCAGGAGCTCCCTCCGGTCGCCAATCCGCCTCTGACATGGAATCGAGCGAGCGTATCTGATGTTGCGGCGACTGGGTCGTCATGTCCGAATCAGTGTCGAGTACAGCGATCGGACCACGTTCGGCAGCCCGGTGACGACACAACCGGAGCGGAGCATGCGCCGAATCTACGAACCGATCATGTCCTACGTCGAGGAGCACGGTGAGGCGAACCTGATCGGCGCCGGTCCTGCGATGCTGGCGGACGTGGTGGCGGGGCGGCGATTTCGGGAGATCGCGGAGCCCACGGCTGATGGTTCTTGGACGATCCGAGACGAAGTCTTGTTCCCCGCGGTGTCGGATTGCTTCCCGCATCGTCTTCTGCTGGCCAACAGCGACCGGATGCGGACGCTCAGCCAGCCCGTCCCGATGCCAACCTGGCCAGACGTGCATCGGCTCATCGTGCAGCTGACCACTACCGGCGTCGACGTCGACCGATCGGCGGGCGCGGTGGCACGTCTGTTGGCTGCGATGGACCGTGAGGGCCTGCTCGAGCCGGTGTCTGACCCAGCGGTCGACCTTGACCACGCGGACGTGACGTTCCTCGGGCATAACACGGTGGTGGTTCGCTCGGCCACCGCGGCAGTCATCGTCGATCCATGGGTCCGTCCCGCCTGCGGCCATTACCCGGAGAACTACCAGCCGTTGCAGCTGCGCGACCTCGGTCGCATCGACGCCGTGGTACTGACCCACTCCCATCCCGATCATTTCGATACCGGCACGCTGCTACAACTGCCTTGCGACACCAGGATCGTCGTGCCGAAACTGGAGCGCGAAACGTTCTTGTCCGTTCGGATGTACGAACGCCTCCACGAGCTGGGCTTTGACGACATCACCGAGCTCGAATGGTGGGACAGCGTCCAGGTGAAGGACATCGAGGTGACGGCCCTTCCCTTTCACGGGGAGCAGCCCACCGACGGCAGCCAGCTGCATCCCGACATCCGAAACGCAGGAAACACCTACTTCGTCCGTACGCCGCGGTGCTCGGCGGCGTTTCTCGCCGACTCGGGCCGTGACGCCGGAGGGGATGTCCGTCAGGTAGCGGCTCGCGCCCGTCGTGACCTCGGCAGCCCTGACTATTTGTTTGTCGGGTACCGCGGATGGCTGATGTATCCGGTTCAGCTACTGACCTCGTCCGTTGGCCGCTACCTGCCGTTTGTGCCGCAAGAGTCGTGGGGTGTGCGGCAACGCCTCATGACGACTGCTGACGAGGCCGTCGACATCGCTGAGATCTGGAAAGCCCCGCATCTGGTCCCTTATGCGGATGGCGGCGCGCCGTGGTACTGGCAGATGGGTCTTGGTCCTCGTCTCGACGAGGCGGCGTCGGAGAACCCCGCCTTCGACCCCTTCCCCGAGCGCGTCATCGCGGCCGCCGCGACTAGGACGAAGACGGGCTACGGGGTCCATCGATCGACGGTCAACGTACTGCTGATGCGACCGGGAGACTCGATCGTGTCCGGGGGGCCGCAACCGCGGATCGAGAGGATGCAGGACTTCGCCTGGCCCTACGGCGAGGCAACCGCGGAGGTCGCGGACGCGGCGTACCTCGGGTGATCCGGCCCGTCGAGCCGGGACGCTGGACCGCGCTGCTATCAGGACCGGCGGCGGCGAAGGCCGTCACCGTCGCGGTCGAGGTCGCCGAAGCGGTGGAGGCGCTTCCCCCCGCCGACGTCGGCCCCTCGCTGTGCGACGGTGCGGCAGGTTTCGCTGTTCTCAACGCCTACCTTGCGTTGGCGCTCGACGATGCCGCGGCCGCTGAGCGCGCCCGAACGTGGCTCCGGCGTGCGATGGCGGGGCTCCGGGTCCGGCCGAGGGCCGGGCTGTTCGCGGGCGTCGCAGGCGTGGGATGGGCCGCCTCGCACGTAACGCACCTGCTGGGGCTCGAGGCGAAGTCTCTCGACCCGACAACGCACATCAATCGCGCGCTCCTGACGCGGCTCGCGCGCTCGCCCTGGTGCGCGCCCTTCGATCTCGTATCCGGCCTCGCTGGGTACGGTGTGTACGCGCTCCAATGCTTGCCGACACCGGGGGCACGCGAATGCCTCGAAGAGGTGGTGAGGCAGCTGGGCGAGCTTGCGATCCACACACCCGAGGGCGTGACGTGGCACACCGGACCCGAGCTGCTGCGGGATCACCAACGCAGGCAGAGCCCCGACGGCCATCACAACCTGGGGGTGGCCCACGGGGTGCCCGGCGTGCTGGCGGTCCTGGCGCTGTCGGCCGCGGCCGGGGTGGCTAGACCTCAGGCTGCTGTGATGGTGTCTGGAGCCGTCGATTGGTTGCTCGCGCAGCGTCTGGACGACACCTCCCCGTCGCGGCTCCCGTACTGGCTGAACACCGACGGATCCACCGTACCGGCACGCACCGCGTGGTGCTACGGCGATGCGGGCGCGGCGATGGCGGTACTGGTCGCGGCACGGGCTCTGGGCGTGACGGCCTGGGAGGCCGAGGCGACCGTGCTGGCGCGAGCCGCCGCTGTCCGCGCGCCTGAGGACACGGGCGTCACCGACGCGTGGCTGTGCCACGGCAGCGCAGGCCTGGCCCACGTGTTCAACCGGATGTGGCAAGCGACTGGTGACGGGCAGATTGGCGAAGGGGCTCGGTTCTGGTTCATGCGCACTTTCGACTTTCACGAGCCCGGTGGCGGCGACTTCGCCGGGTATCCCAAGCCAGATCCGTGGGACGGCGACGGCTCATCACTGCTGACCGGCGCGACCGGAGTGGCATTGGCCTTGCTTGCCGCGGCCACCGCGATGCCACCATCGTGGGACCGGACGCTACTGGCCTCGCCGATCTTCGAGTAGGGCACGAGCCTCCGCCGGCCACTTACTCGCACGTGACACGGCTCTATCCTTCCACCGGACGGAGCCTCTACGGAACCCAGCGCGGTTCAGCCCCCGCGCCCGCAGGGTCAGGTTCAACATGAGGTTTCGCCTCTGGGGTTGAGCGGCCCGGACACCTCGGACCAGACGGGGGTAGCCAGGTTCGGCCGGCACGAGCTTTCGGGTGGCTCGGTCGAGCAGCTCGGCGAGTGTGGGATCGCATTGGTCCCGGATCGTCTGGGGTGACGAGGTCCCACTGGGTCGCGGTCTAGGCCAGCGAGCGTGAGAGAAGGGCGTGGCGTGAGCCTACTGTAACCACCAGAAGTGATAGAAAAACCGCATGAAACACCCGGTGCTGGCTAAGGTCCCGGCCGTCACCGCCCGCATCGCGGACAGCGTGCGGCGGGTTGCTGACAATGACGAGCGTTATGAGGCGGGCGCGGTCGTGCCGGACGGGGCGTGGATCAAGATCGACTTCTCCGAACTCCCGTTGTCGGCTTGCGGAACACTCCACTCGGAGGCGATCGAGTTCGTGCGTGCTCCAGCCGGGCTGAACGAAGCCCGCGCCTACATCAAAGACACCTTCCCGACCGGCGGTCCGGACCAGATCAGGCAATGGTGGAGTTCTGACGACACGCTCCAGTCCGTGCGACAGCTGGCTCGGCAAAATCTCAGCCCGCTCGGTGACGGCGCGTTCCTCGCCATCCGCCTCGACGCCCCAGGGCAGCTCACCACCACTGAACGCCGTCCCAGTGGCAAACGATTAGGGCTCCACGTCGACAACTGGGACCAAATGCCAATGCGCACCCGAGCTGCTAGTCGTCGGCGCCTCACCGTCAACCTCGGACCCGGGAGTAGGGCGCTTCTGTTCGCCAGCCCGAGTGCGTGTCACATCTGTCGCAGTCTAGGTAGGCCGGACGAGCATCTCCCGCATACCGACGACGTGCGAGCGTTCGTGGCGAACGGTGAACGTCTGCGCTGTTACTCGGTGGTGCTCGAACCGGGGCAGGCCTACGTCGCGCCGACAGAGCTGCTCGTGCACGACGGCTCGACGCTGGACGCGAGGCTTCCGTCGATCGTCGCCTACTGGCTCGGTAGCTGGCCTGTAGGTGTGCTGGAGCCGGCCTGACCGCCGGATCGACGCGCCCGCTGCCGGTTGTGCAGATCGTGGCGGCCGGAAATCATCAGACGTCCTTGTACACGCTATCGAATCAGATAGCCCTCGATCAAAGTGCTGCAGCGTTTGTCTGGCTCCGCTCAGCATCGTGAGGGGATGTGGCTAGTTATGTGGTCCGGAATTCAAGGCCGCCGACCCGCCGTTGTTCTACCGACGTCGACCGTCATCGTCCAGCCCAGCCCATTCTGCAACATTGACTGCGATTACTGCTACCTGCCGGCGCGGCTGGATCGCACGCGGATGTCAATGGAGTCGGTGCGGTCGATCGTACAGTTCCTTTTCGGTGTCACCGAGTTTGCGCCGGTTGTCGACGTCGCGTGGCACGCCGGTGAGCCGCTCGTGGTTCCGCGCTCGTTCTACAGGGCCGCGTTTGCTGAGTTCGCCCGGCTGAGTGACCGAGGTGTGCGGTGCGTTCACCAGTTTCAGACCAATGGCACGTTGATCACCGAGGCGTGGTGCGAGTTCATGCGGGAGCACACCATGCTCATCGGTCTCAGCATTGACGGGCCGGCCGAGTTGCACGACCGGCACCGGAAGGACCGGCACGGACGCGGTACGTTCAACCGCGCCATGGCGGGTGCCAAACTGCTGGCCAAGAGTGGGATCGAGTTCTCGGTGACATCCGTGCTGAGTGTTGATTCGCTCATGCGGCCCGACTTGGTCTGCGAGTGGATCGAAGAGTGCGGGATCACCAGCATCGGCTTCAACGTGGAGGAAGTAGAGGGCGCGCATCTGACCTCCACGCTGGCCGGTGATGACGCGACGGCGTTGTATCGCCAGTTCTTCTCCACTCTCTACGAGTTTACGAAGACTCACCCAGAGGTGAGGATCCGGGAGATCGTCGATTCGCGGAATCTGCTTCTACGGCCGACCTCTTGCAGATTTGTGAACGAGGAGAACGCACTCGGGTCGATCCTGAACTTCGACGTGAACGGTCGAGTTTCGACGTTCTCACCCGAGCTGCTCACGATTGCGCCCACATCGCGGTATCGGAGCTTCACCTGGGCGCACGTGGCTGAGGACGATTTTTCTACGTTCGTCGAGCGCGTAACCGGTTCTGCCCTTTATGAGGACCTCGCCGTCGGGGTGGCGGCGTGCGCACGCGAGTGTGAGTATTTCGGGCTGTGTGGCGGTGGCGCGCCGGGCAACAAGTTCAGCGAGTTGGGAACGGTGACCGGCACCGAGACGATGACCTGCCGACTAAGAGTGAAGACCTTGATGGACGTGATGGCGGAGGCGCTCGAGAGGGAGGGCGAGCAATCGCACCGGCACATTCGTGGGCGAGCGCCTTCACGCCAGCAGCGAGTCGCCGAGCCCCACGGCCGGGGGTGAATCGTCGCATCAGATCCACGGGCCGTCGGTGCCCCGCTTCTTCGCCCTCGACGGGCGTGACTCTACCGCGCGGGAGTGGGCGGCCCGGGGAGGGCTCGGCGCTGCGGGCACGCCGCTACTACCCGCTGGTCAGTCAACGGCTTCAGGGGTGAGCTTCGGCGACAGGGCGGCCGCAACCGTGGCCGCCAGCCGCTTCTGCGTTTCGAAGTCGAATGCCATCCGGTTCCAGTGGAACACCATCCAGAACGGGACGATCTCGCGCAAGCCCCATAGCAGTCGACCGGCGTCCACTGCGGCCTGAATCTCCGGACAGAGCTCGTCGAGAGCCGCGTCGTACTGGGCAAACAGCGTGCGCTCCGGCTCGCTGGCGTCGCCGAGGATCCGGGCCTGGTGGGAGAGCAGCAAGCGGATGGCTCGCGAGCGCGACAGATCGACCGCGCCGGCGGCGTCGTCAACCAGGCGCCCGGTGAGCGCCAGCTTGCACCAGACGTCCCAGCGCTCCCAATCGTCACACAGGCGCCGGAGGAGACGGTCGATCAACAGCAGTGAGAAGAGCTCCGATCCTATCCGCGCGGTGCCGTCGAGGCGCAGGCGGTGGTGCTCGAGTACCGCGAGACTCTCGGCGGTGAACCATCGGTGAGTCAACGACAGTCCGGTGGCGCCGCCGAACTGCATGACCTCCGCGTCGTACGGACCGGCAGACCACGATGTGATCGTTGCCTCGGCCACATAGACGTCCATTGCCTCCTCCAGTACGTCGGCACACCGACCGTCGACGCCGCAGAACCTGACCCTGAGCCCCGGCGGCTTGTGCATGTAGAAGAATCCCCGGCCGGGCCCGCCCCGAAGCCACGCAAGGATCCGAGTGCCGATGTCGCTGCGCACGATCCGCTGCCAACCGTCCGGACCCACTGAGATCGAGTACTGAAGCCATCGCTGCTGGCGGTCCAGACAGTGGATCGCGGCGGTTCCCCCTGAAATGAAGGCGTCACGGGCAGCCACTAGCACGTCGACGGGCATATCAGCCTGCGCTGCGACCCGCTCCAGGTTCGGCGCGGTGAGGCTTTCCATCACGGCCGCGGCAAGCTTGCGAGTCGGAACCGACGGCGTCGCGACGCTCTCGTGCGTCGACTCCGGGTAAGGGGTCATCCACTCATCCCTGCGCGGCTTTCGGGTCAGGACGCGCCGAGGCTGATCGAAGGTGTACCGACGCCTCATACAAACGCCTGAGCAGCTCATAGATCGCCCACTCGTGGGCGCGGTCGCGCGAGCGCATCACGCGGTTGACCCAGTCGCGCGCGAGCGAGGCAGGCAACTCCTGCCGGGCGCGCACATTCTGGGTCGGATCCCCTGCGTCGGCGGGCTGTGCGAGGATCGACGCCGTCCCCGCCGTGCGGCGGTCCAGGATGGCCATACATGGCGCGAGCGGATCGCTTTCCTGCGGTGCCGCGAGCAATCGACCAAGCGTGTGCCTCTCCGCGCGGAAGCGTTCGCCCAGCCGCCGGGACGCACCGTCAGCGAGCCGCTGCCCCCGTGCGAGCGCACGGCTCATCGCCCTGGCATGGGCCAGCCGCTGGTCAAGATCGAGTCCGACATCGCGCAACCACCGGTCGACGCCGACCAGACAGATTCGCCAGCGGTCATCCTGGCGTCTATTGTCCGCGCCGAGCACCGACAACAGGTCGACCGCGGCGTTCGAGTCGGCCTGGGCCAGTCGGCCCGCAGCGGTCGGGTCGACGACCGATTCGCCGACGCCCGCCTGCTGGACATGGGTCCTGAAGCTTGCGTCGCGGGCCATGCCGACGTCGAGGGCCTGGGCCGCCAGACCCCGCAGGGCGGGCACCAGCACATCGGGATTGCCATGGGCATGCACCGCGATACCGGGTGAACGCCCGTTGAACCGGGCGAAGTACCAACAGTCGGTGGTGCCGTCCGCAGCCAAGGCACCGAGCAGTGGCGCAACCATCTCCAGGAGGAGGCGATCAGCCAGCGCCATCCCCGAGTTGAGCTCGAGCGCAACCCATTCGCCGCAGGGGGCGAAGATCCGCGGAGGCGGAGATGTCGCCCCCGAGTCCACGGCGCGTGCACGTGCCGACTCGGACGCGGTAGCGGCCTTGGCAATGAACGGGACGATCAGCTGATGGGTATAGGCACCGTCTGCGCCTCGTGCCACCAACTCATCCGGGCTGGGGAACATCTCCTTGACGATCGTCCAGCCACGGCTTCGCAACAGCTGCGCGAACGAATCCACGCTGAGGACATTGTCGAAGTCCACCACGAGTTCCTTGTCGTCCTCGACGGCCACGACCCACCGTGGCAGGCCGCGCATAGCGCGCAGCGTCTGTACGGCACGCCACGGCTCGCGCTCGCCCGGATCCAGCTCTGATGAGGCCAGCAACCAACGAGCCCGCGATAGCACCACACGGCCCCACCTCACCCGAGGAAGAAAGGCGGTGCTGAAGAGGGGGCCCCAATCCCAGTACAGCAGGCTGGCGCTGTCCTGCTCCTGGAGCGCGCACAGAAAACGGTAGATCGGCAGGGTGCGGGATGATGTCCAGTTGTGAGCCGAGGTAAGGCGGGGGACTACTCGGCGACCCAGACTCTTCGCTCTCAACTCGACCCGATCGTCACGGACCGACACAAGGAGGTCTGCGACCGATAGCCGCCGGTCCGGCGCCGCGCCCGATCGGCCGAGCCATTCGATCTCCCACTCGCGTAGCAACGGCCTGGCGAGGAAGTTGATGTCGGAGCTCCCGCTCAGGTGGACGATCTCGGCGAACACAGCATCGGGATCGAGGGCAGCCTCAACCTGCAGGTGGCGCTGAACGAGACCGGCGAGGTCGCGATCGGCATGGCAGAAGCGGCCGAGCGCCCCGAGCCCGGAGGGGCCCGCACACGAGCTGAAGAGGATCCGTGGTCCGCCCGTCGTGTTCGCCAGGCTGGCGACCACAGCGAAGCTTGCCGGAGCCGAACGCGGCGACTCGGCCGCAAGCGCCTCGATGTCAGCCGGCTTGAGCTCCACCTCGTGGCTTCCCGACTCGGCGGCGCGCAGAACCATCTCGAGCAGCGCCGCGTCGCGCCTCGTGGAGGGCGGGGGCGCCACTGGCCGATCGTTGCGCAGCAGTCCGTCGAGTAGTGACGCCCGTTCTGGCCTCGGAACGCCGAAACCAACGCCGATCCGATCATCCAGCGCCTCGGCGAGTGGCACCTCCCGTCGGCCGTAGCGCTCAGCGAACGCCAGCTTGAAGTTGACGAGCTCATCGGGAGCTGAGGGGGGTGCAATCCGCGCTAGCAGCCGCACGCCGTGTTCAATTTCTGCCGCTGTTGCGCGAGCCAGGTTCAAGCCGCCGCGCGGGAGCGACAGACTTGTGTGGAACGGTTGCGTCGGAGCAGCCACAGCGCGAATCTGGGCGAGCTGGTCCCTTATCCCATGGTGACTCTTCAGATCTTGAAGCCCGCCGATGTCGTCGAGCTGGTCCAGCGCGTCACGCACGGCGCGCAGGACCCCGGCCGTCGGGAGCCCGGCACCGACGTTCTCCAGATCGTCGATCAGCGCGTCCATCGGCATTGCCCCGGTGACCTGGAGTTGGAGGTCGGCGACCAGGATCTGCTCCTTGACAAGTGCCCGCACGAAGTCGAGCTGTCGTGGCGTCATCGGCCTGGGGGCTGCCACAGCGGAGGCAATCTCCGG
This sequence comes from Streptomyces albipurpureus, assembly GCF_023701525.1. Taxonomy (GTDB): domain Bacteria; phylum Actinomycetota; class Actinomycetes; order Streptomycetales; family Streptomycetaceae; genus Streptomyces; species Streptomyces albipurpureus. The sequence goes on along the minus strand of NZ_JAMQAW010000003.1, from coordinate 54,859 downwards.
TACACATGCACCCGGGCCCGCAGCATCCAGCGCACGCTCCAACTCGAGCGTGGGCCTGACCTCGATCGTCTGGTGCTGGCGATCGTCTCCGGCGGGACGTCTCCTATGCAGCCTAAGCCTGCCGGACACGCGGGTAATCGTCTCGTTCGGTCGCAGCGTGAGCTGGTCTCGCAGCACGGGCGAGTCGCACAGTGCCATCAGCAGAGCGTCCAGATATGCGCCGTCGAGCATCGTTTTCTGGCGCCAACGGTCGCGTGGCGGGATCGACAGCGACGTCGTCGTCGGCTCGATCGTCCCCGCGCCGCAGGCGGCGAAGAGGCCAAACGGCGTCGGCCGCGACGCCATCCGGAACAGATACCGCACCAGCGCGATCTGTGCGCGTGCAGGGAACGTGCCAGGAGCGTCACTGAGTGGCGGCGCACCGCCGTCAGTGGTGGCGCGCACCAGATCGGGTGACGCTTCGAATAGGGCACGGGCGATATCAGTACGCCGACACAAGGCCTGCAATCGTGACCCCAGCAACGCTCGATCGCGCGCCAGCGCTTCATCGAGTTCGGCGGCGGCCGCCCCCGGCGCTTCCACACCGGCCGACCAATCGGTCAGCGTGGAGAACGGCAGCGCCGGAACGCGGGCGACGAAGAACTCAGCGGGCTCGACCACGTGGACCCAACGAGAGCTCATTCGCCGTCAGATCAGCGTGCAAGCACCGTCGCGATCGAGGTTCGCGTCCGCCTCGCGCAGCCGTTCCAAATCTCAGCGTCATCAGCATTGAACACCACCGAAATATCAGCGGCCGAATAGGTGTTTGCGCGCCGCTACCAAGCTGCCTTGATGATCTATAATCGGGTCGGCGAGTCGGCATTGCCAATACAAGCACAATCCAAGATCGGGTTCAGTCGTAGATGAAGAAACACATCGGCATCGTGCCGTACCAATATTCGCAATCAGTAGGCCGATCTGGTTACGATCGGCCTACTGATAGTTCCGGCACTTCGCCGGCCTCGGATGGAAAGTGGACGACGATCCTGCGGCCACTCACTCCAATTACCGGTGTCTTCTATTTCTTCTCCTCTCCTCGGTCGTCCGTCATGTCGGCCTCACGGCGCTCGGCCTCCACCGCCTCATCGGCGAATTTGAATTCAGTGGTGATGCCCGCGACCGGTCGTGAGTACAGCCTGTCGATATCCGTCTCTTTGAATCGGACGACCGTGTCCCTAAAAGTGCCACACATTGTAGTGTAGCGTGCCACATCATTAGCGCACTCAAGATCATCCTCAGTGATCTCGAGCCCCTTAAGCAACTCGTCATTCGCCTCCATCGGCGCCTTTTCGTCTGCCACGATTCCCCTAGGTGTGTTGTGGTTTCCCGCGCGTCCTTCGATCTGGCGCCTGCGAAAGACCCTGCAAGCACCGTGACCGCACCGTCCAGGAATACGACGGCGGATGATGTGACCATCAGACGGAAGGCGGTTGTGCCCGCCTACGCCAACTCTGTCCTCCGACCCTCGCTGCGTCAAAGACCGCTAGGGCGTGTCCTGCAAAAACGCGGTTTCGATGTCTTGCGGCCATTCGCCCTCGGCCAGGATCGTGTACTTGGCGTCTTCGATGACCTCACGCTCGGCTGCTGCCTTCGGAACGGGCGGTACCTTGCGCAGCCACTGACCGCTGCTGGCCGACTTCAGCCCGGTTACACGTTCCGCCAACTCCTGCCACTTGGCGATATCTTCAGCGTCGAAGCCCAAGAATGCGTCGAAAGCGTTCTGGTCCCAGTCGTCGACGGGATTATCGGCAAGCCGTGAAGGCGCTGCCCGTCCAGCTTGTCGCATGATTTCTCGACTTCCTTCGCCCAGGTCGCGAAGTGATCGAAGTCCTTGTCGGACGGTCGCGATGTGATGTTGGGTAGATCCAAGTTCTCGCACCGCAGCGGCGCCGACTTCCCGATACCCCTGGGGTCGAATCCGATGAGGTCATAGGCGGCGTTGAGCGGAGTGTCCTTGAACTGCTCTTTGGGTGCCGACTTGCCGTTCCGGTTCGTCAGCCCTGACACTCCGGGACCGCCCGGGTTGTAGAACAGGACGCCTCGCCGAGCCTTGCTGTCCGCTGCCTTTTGACGGCTGATAGCCACAGATATGCGTTCGTGGTGCGGATGGGAGTAGTCCAAGGGGACCCCAACGGACGCGCACTCGACTTCCCGGTCGAACGAGCAAGGACTCCAGCGGATTTTCTGCTCGTAGAACGAACGAAGGTTCCGAGATTGTTCTGGCGCCTCGGCTCCCGCCGGAAGAACGGAACCGGCTGTCGCGCCCAAAATACTGATGCCAACGGTGCTGGTTCGCCCGAAACGGGAGTTTCGTGAATTCACCATGCCTCATAACTCCTCGATGTGATCTCCAGTCTTCATTTCCGCTGGGATGCTACATCGGGTCACGTCGACAAATGTGACGAACCGTTGACCGTCCTATGTTGACTCAATGACACGGAATTTTACCGAAAGCGACCCCTCGTATCGAGCCGGTCTGAGAGGTGTTCCGTAAGTGGCGAACTGCGGATTCGTGACTGTCCCGGGGGTGTTCGCAGAACTCTCTCAACTGGTCAATGATGAGAATCACGCGGCGTCCGACTGTGACACCCCTGCGGGCAGGGTGCGGTTCAGGTGGATTCGGCGATATGGATCGAGTCGATGCCCTGGTCCATGAAGGTGGCCAGGTTCTGGCCCTCAGCCTCCAGTTCTCGCTCTTCGGCCCGAGTGAGGGTGCGCAGGGGGCTGATCGTGAGGCGGCGGTCGCCGGTGGTCCAGGTGGCGGCGACGCGGCCGTCGATGAGGACGGCGCGTTGTCCGGCGACGGAGAGGCCGAGGTGCGGGTCGTCGATGATGCGGCTGCGGTCGTGGTAGCCGAGGATCGCGTTGTCGAAGGCGGGCAGGAAGCGGATGGGTGCGGGGGTGTCGGCGTGTGGGCGGGGTGCTTCGGGCAGGTCGAGGAGTAGACGGCCGTACTCGTCGAGGTAGGTGATGAGGTCGCCGCGGAGGGCTTTGACCGCGGCGGGCAGTCCGGCCAGGCCGCTCCAGGCGCGGATGTCCGCGGTGGTGGCGGGACCGTAGGCGGCCAGATAGCGCAGGACGATTCGCTGTCCGATCGGATCGTCCGGGTCCGCGGGCAGAGGGGGGATGGGCTGACGCAGCCATGTGGACAGGGGAAGGTTGCGGACGCCTGCGGTCCTCTTCCACAGCCCTCTGGGGGGTAGTTGGGCCATGGGGATGAGTGCGGCGACAAGGAGTTCGCCCAGCACCCGGCTGGGCGGCGTGGGCCAGCGGCCGCGGAGTGCGCCGACGAGTTCGCCCATGGCGCGTGGCTGGTCGTCGGCCATCACGGCCCGGGCCGCTGCGCTCAGTTCGTCCAGGTCGATGCCGGCGAGTTCGCTGCGGTAGGTGGACAGGACGCGTTGACGCAGCATGGCGTCGTGGCGGGCGCGCCAGGCGAGTGCGTCGGTGGCGGTGACGAGGTGGACGGTGCGGCGCATGAGGTGGGTGCGTACGACCTGGCGGCCGATGACCAGGTTGTCCAGGTCGGCGGGGGTGAATGCCCTGACGCGCGACCACAGGCCGGTGAACGGTTCCTGCGGGGCCTGGGCCTGCAGTCCGGCCAGGTGGGACATGGCATCGAGGGCGGTGCGGTCCTCGCGCTCAAGGAGGTACTGGCGGGCGAGGGTGGCCCGGTTGAGGTCGCGCTGGGTCAGGACACCCATGGTCTCAGGCTGCCGCACGCTCGCATCCGGGGCGACGCCGCTTGCCGGTGTCGGTAAGGGAGGGGGGTTGGTAGGACACGTCGAGTGGGCCGATGCCGGTGCCCGGCGGGACGATTTCGTCGATGCGGTCCAGGACGGCGTCGTCGAGCAGGGTTGAGGCGCCTGCCAGCAGGTCATCGAGCTGGTCGAGGGTGCGGGGGCCGACGATGGCCGAGGTGACGTCTGGGTGGGCGGTGGCGAAGGCCATGGCCAGGTGGGTGAGCGGCAGGCCGGTCCGTTCGGCGAGGGGGATCAGCTGCTCGATGGCGTCGAGCTTGCGGGGATCGGTCAGATGCCTGGGGACCCAGTGCATGCGGGCGTTGCTGCTCGGGGCGTCGTTCTTGCGGTAGCGGCCGGTGAGCAGGCCCATGGCCAGTGGGCTCCACACGAGCACGCCCATGCCGAGACGGTGGGCGACGGGGAGGATCTCGCGCTCGATCGCCCGGTTGAGGATGGAGTAGGTGGGCTGCTCGGTGCGGAGTCGGTGCAGGCCCCGGCGTTCACTGCCCCAGTGAGCCTGCACGATTTCGCTCGCGGGGAGGTTGGAGGAGCCGATCGCGCGGACTTTGCCGGATCGGACCAGATCGGTGAGGGCGGACAGCGTCTCTTCGATGTCGGTGTGTGGGTCGGGGTGGTGGATCTGGTAGAGGTCGATGTAGTCGGTGTTCAGGCGGCGCAGTGAGCCTTCGACCGCTTTCATGATCCAGCGGCGTGAGCTGCCGCTGTGAAGGGGGTTCTCGCCCACGGGGCCATTGAACTTGGTCGCCAGGACCACGTCCTCGCGGCGGCCCTTGAGGGCGCGGCCGATGATTTGCTCGGTTTCGCTGTATCCGTAGACGTCGGCTGTATCAATGAAGTTGATGCCGCCGTCCAGGGCCCGGTGCACGATGCGGGTGCATGCGTCGTGATCCGGGTTGCCGTTCGGGCCGAACATCATGGTGCCCAGGCAGTAGGTGCTGACTTCGATACCGGTCCGGCCGAGCTGACGCATGCGCATAACAGGGTCCGCTTCCATGTGGGCCGACTGCCGTCGGCGTGCTGATGGCAAAGTGAGCGGGGCGGGCACCCGTTGCGGGTGCCCGCCCCGGAGTGGGTCAGCCGTTGTAGGGGGCGGTGACGTCCAGGACCCAGGTCACGCCGAAGCGGTCGGTCAGCATGCCGTACAGCGGGGCCCATGCCGCGGGCTCCAGCGGGCGCAGCACGTTCGAGCCGTCGGCCAGTCGCCGCCACAGGGTGCTGATCTCGTCGGCGTCCTCGCCGCGCACGGACACGAAGAACGGGTTGGCGCCCTGCTCGTACGGCATCGCCGAGGGCACGTCGTAGGCCATGACATGGAAGCCGTTGTCGGCGACGACCTGGCCCCACATCACCCAGTCCGCCTCGCTCTCGTCCTGAACGTTGCCGGCGTCCTTGTAGGTCACCGCGACGGTGTGCCCGCCGAAGACAGACTGGTAGAAGTCCAGCGCCTCACGGGCCGATCCGCGGAAGTTCACATGCGTGGTGGTGGTGACGGACATGGTCTGCTCCTACCTTGAAATGCGCCGTATGAGGCACATATGAACGACGGGCGAAATGCCACTCTTTGGAATCTGTGATGGAGCATGACACCCATACAGGACAGCTTGTGTCCTGTACTTGCCGCATGATGGAGGCATGCAGAAAACGTCCTCGCGGCTCCTGGCCCTGCTCTCCCTGCTCCAGGCACGACCGGAGTGGAGCGGAGACGACCTGGCCGAGCGACTGGAAGTCACCGTGCGCACCGTGCGCCGTGACATCGACCGCCTTCGCGCCCTGGGCTACCCGGTCGCCACGGACAAGGGCCCGGGCGGCGGATATCGTCTACGTCCCGGATCGCAGATGCCACCGCTACTCTTCGACGACGAGCAGATCATCGCTCTGGCCGTCGCGCTGCAGAGCACCGCCCACCCCGCGATCGCGGAGGACGCCGACCGGGCGCTCGCGACGATCCGGAACGTCCTCCCTCCGCGCCTGCGGCAGCGCGTTGACGCACTCCACGTCACCACCGTGCGCCCAGCCGATCCCGGCGCCCCATCGGCCCAGGCCCTGGATCTGCTCACCACCGTGAGCACCGCGATCCAGCGCCGCGAAGTACTGCGCCTGGACTACACCCCGTACCAGGAGGCCGCACCACAGCGACGCCGCGTGGAACCCCACCACCTCGTGGCCTGGCGCACCCACTGGTACCTGCTGGCCTGGGACCTCGACCGCGACGACTGGCGCACCTTCCGCACCGACCGCATGACCCCACGCACGCCGACCGGTCCGCGCTTCACCGTGCGTCAGCTGCCTGGCGGGGGCGTCTCCGCGTTCGTCACCAGCCGGTTCCGGGGCTCCGACGGAACTGAAGCCGCCTGGCCGTGCCAGGGCGAGGCCATCCTGGATCTTCCCGCCTCAGAAGTCGTACCCCACACCGCCGACGGCATGGTGGAACCGCTCGGGCCCACACGATGCCGCGTCATCACGGGATCCTGGTCCTGGATCGCCCTTGCTGCCAGCCTTGGCCGATTTGACGCGAACCTGCACGTCATCGGCCCGCCGGCCCTCCAGGAAGCCTGCGCCACACTCGCCCGCCGCTACGCCGCCGCCGAGCCTGGCCGGCTGGACGCACCCAAAAGGTGATGGGACGGGACCGTATTCAAATGTCGCCAGATTCAAATGTCGCCAGTTTTCCGAGGAACCCAGCACGCTGGTGACCGTGTGTGATCTCCAGCGGCGTATCGGCTCCACGTGCCGCCGGTTTGACCCACGATCTCCGTGAACCGGCGTCGCGGGCGGCGGCGCCGCGAACGCTGAGACTGCCACCCGCGCGCTCGATCGGTTGAAGGTCGGCACCGGCATGACCCTGCTGATCGAGGGAGCGGCCGGGGGTCGGCACGGTCGCCGTCCAGCTCGCGGTGGCCCGTGGCGCGACCGTCATCGGCACCGCCAGTGCACACGACCATGAGTCCCTCGCCGGACTCGGGGCAAAACCGACGACCTACGGTCCCGGATCGGGCGTGCGGGTCGGCGTCATGGCAGCCGACGGAGTGGACCTTGTCCTGGACTGCGTCGGGTCCGGCTCACTGCCTGATCTGATACGCCTTGCTGGAAGTCCGGACCGGGTGGTGACCATCGCCGACATGTACGCCGCTGATCACGGAGTTCATCTGACCCGTTCAGCGGGCCCGGGCGTAGACCCGCAAGCGCTCGAAGGACTGACCGCGGCCGCGGCCCTCGCCAGCAGGGCCGCTTCACCGTGCCGATCGCGGCCACCTTCACCCTGGGGAACGCAGCCGAAGCGCACCGACTGAGCGAGACCGGCCATGCCCGGGGGAAGATCGTGATCACCCACTGATACCCCAGCCTGATTTCGTGATCTCGCGCCGGCGCCGGCCGGGTACGGGTACGGGTACGGGTACGGGTACGGGTACGGGTACGGCATGATCATCTGAGGATGTTCGAACTCCTCAAGATCGTGCAGTGGCCGCAGGCGACAACGTGGACGACGCCCGATGGCGGGCGATGTTCGACCAGGTCACGGACCGGATCACGGGCCGGTTCCGGCGCATTGAGCCCTGGGCCGCAGCCCGTACCTCCCTGCTGGTTCTGTTGCCGCCTGCTGAGCGGAGCAACTGCTGGCAGCTGGCCAAGCAGGCCGGTTGCGCCTGCCCCGGCCCGATGCGGCGCCAGCTGGGAGGTGGAACGCCCAAATCACACCCTGTTCGATGAATGGGTGTATGCGCCCCCCTGCCCCAGGTGTGCCGCGGCCGTTGCAGATCTTCTCCACATCTACAACTAGCACCCGTGCCACTCCGGAGCAGGTCGAGAACCCGGCGGAGATCGGCGCGCCCCTACAGGTACCGGCATCCCGCCGGCTGAACCGGCCTCCCAACCGGACAGCGGCGCGTCTCGATTCGCCACACAGCGCCCCTCTCCCGGCGCTTACCCTCTGCCCGTGCCACCGCGCGGGTTCCTGGCCACCGACCACACCGACCGCTTCGACGAGATCACCGCGGAACTGGCGGCCCGGCTCGCCGCAGGCTGCCGCGGCACTCGCGGGTCGTCTCGGACGGTCCGAAGCCTGCCCCGTCGGCGTGTGGTGGCACGTCCGCGACCAGGGGCAGACCCGTCCTTCGGCCCTGTGGTCGCTTCGAAGAAGGGACCACAGGGCCAGGTCGGACGTTAAGAGTCGAACTTAGGGCTTGGGCAGGGTGCAGCCTTGGCGCTTGAGATCCACGACGTTGCCGGATCCGATGCATGCGGCGATCTCTGCGGTCTGTGTGGCGTATCCGCGTCCCTGGTGGACTGTGGTGCCCTTCGAGTCCACCTCGCACGGGTTGTTGAGTTCGCACTCTTTCCCGTCACGATTGCTGGTGCTGTTCACCGCAACAAGCTCCCGGGTCTCGGAATTGACGACTGGCGAGCCGGAGCTACCGGGCTGAGTGTTGCATTCCTTCGCGTACCGGATCGCCTCGTTCGAGGTGTAGTCCCCTTCCTTGAGTGTGGGGATCACCGCTTCGGCCCGGCACGACCAGACGCTTTCCAGATAGCTGGACGCCACCGTGATCTCCTGCCCGGCAACGGGACCGGACGAGGCCAATGGGAACGCCTCGATCTTGTACGTCCGTTGGATGTCCGCGTATGTGGAGTCCAGCTGAGCCAGCATGATGTCGGTTCCGGTCATGGTCGCGTAGAGGATTTTCCCCGTCACCGGGCCGAGTTCGCGGCCTGCTGGGCTCAACACGGTGCCTTCGATCTGGACTTCCTGGTCAGTGATCACTTCGCCCGGCTTCGGCCGTCCCTCGGGGTGGCAATGCCCATTCGTGAGCAACAACGCCCTGTCCTCATCGCGGGCGGTGCTGGGGCGGACCAGCGAAGCGGAGCAGGCTTGGAGTTTTACCGTCCCAGCCAGATTTCCAGCAGGTCCTGGAGGTCCTGTTTGTTCGGCGGGGAACCCGGGGCAGCTACTGTTCGCCGTTGTGCCGTTGCGGAAGAAGTCGACCACCTTGGAACCGCAAGCGAGTTCTTTGGATTTCATAGTGGAGTGCGTTGCATCCATGACGGTCAGCAGGGATCCGCCGATCTTCTTCTGCATCATCTTTGCCCACACGTAGGGCGTGACGATCTCGAACTTATGGCCGGACAATTGCAGTTGGCTCTTTCCGGGCTTCAGATCCCACGGCTTGCCCGCCGGCCAGCCAGCGCAGTACGCGATTGGCTGGTCATTCCAATCCGGAGAGAAAGGGTACGTCTTCTGCCGCTCTTTCCTGAGCCTGATGAGATCGGAGTACTTCCGCCCATCCGCACTTGCATTGCACATGAAGGCATCATGTGTGATCCCGTAGTTGCGGCCCATCTCTCCGAAGCCGAAGGCGCTCCGGTTCACCCTCTTCGGCTTGGAGACCCCCTCCACACCGCTTTTCTGCAGTTCCATCAGTTTTGCGGCAGATCGCTTCCATCTGTGCGGTATCGCTTCAAAGTTGGGATCGAGAAGGGGGGTGAAATTTTCGCGACCGACCTTCGCCTGCAATGCCTTCAGTGCGGTTTCGACCTTCCGAGGCGAGTTTCCGAAATGATAAGTCGCATCCCTGCCGGCCAGCCACTCGAAGAATCGGCGATATCCAGCATGATACTGAGCCGTTTCTGCGGTGATCGCCGCATTGCCGCCGATCGGAGACATGATCGAATCCAGCCACATGCGATCAACACGACTATCGAACATTGATCGATAGACGGCACCTAGTGCGGTTCCACCGGAATTGCCATAAAAGTTTATCTTACGGAAACCCAACGCCTTCCGGACTCGATCCATATCTCGGGCCGCATTTTCCATGCTGATGGAGAGCGCCAGCGCTCGATCCTTGGCGATACATTTGCGACGCTCATCGGCGTATCGCCCAAACGCCTCCTTTTCCGTTTCTCCCTCCTTGGATTCGGGCGCATCACAGGAAATCTGGGCACTGTAGCCCGTCCCCCGAGTGTCAATACCAATGAAGTCGAATTTGTCGTTCATCGGTGCCAGTTGGCTATCGAGGAGCCCGTAGGGAGATGGAGTTCCGGCTAGCCCAGGCCCTCCGGGGTTGCTGAACAGGGCGCCCTTGCGCTTTCCAGTGGCCTTGATCCTGCTCACCGCGATGTCTATTTGCCTGCCTTTCGGCTTGGCGTAGTCCACCGGAACCGGAACGAGAGCGCACTCGCTTCGCTTATCTTTTTGATTCCAGTCCTCCGCCGCATCTCGACAGAGTTCCCACTTGACGCTTTCCGGGGCGGCGGATGAAGCCGCGCCTGCGGGAGCAGCTGTCGGAGTAAGAAGTGAGGCGGCAACGCTGATTCCGACTGCGAGCGATGAGAGGGTCAAATACCGCACGATGTCTAGACCTCTTCGATGGAAGGATGACAGCTTATTCGTCATTTTCGCGGTTTGTGTGGGCCTCGTCTTACTGGCGCCTCCTCAGGCAGGGGCAGGGCTGGAATCCGTCCCCACGCGGTGTGCGGGGAGCGTGGAAAGGTCTCTCTCAAGGAATTCCTGGCGGCGATCACAGGGCAGCGACCGTAAACGAGCCGGATGCCCGCCTGGAGGCAAGCCCTCTTCCGCGCTGCTGGACAAGGCTGGTACGTGAAGGCAGCAGTCGTGCGTCAGACATGTATCAGGCAGCACTCGGTTGATGTTGGCCTGCTGGCACGGGAGATTGATCCCTTTCCCCCCAACGCGCAACGGAGCACTCCCAACGCGGACCCTGAGAGACAGCAACACCGCCCGCCAACCCACCAGGGCCATCCGCCTCTCCACCCACACCCCACTCCTGCAAACCTCACCTACACCCCTAAGCCAAGAGCCCGCACGCCACCAGCGCCGCGACACCTCAACCCAGCAAGCGGCTCAACCGTCTCGTCGCAGACGCCTTCGCCCATGCAAGGCAGACGCTGATCAAGCCCCGTTGACGACACAGCGGCAAACCGCCACACCATGCCAATCGCCGGCAGTACTCCAGCGCACAGGGCCGTGCCCCTCCGCTTCGCCGAGGGCGTCCGCCGCGTCCTGAACGGGTAGGGTGCGTCGGTGTTTTGGGCTAGAGTCCCCGGACTCACCGAGGAGGCGAAGCGCATGCACGATGCCGAGATCGTCAACACCCTGTGCCACCCGGAGCACTGGCTCGTCTACGCCCTGCCCTGGCCCGAGGACGCCAGCGACGAGCCGCAGGCCGAAGCCGCGGTTGTCATCGCCCCACCCCTGATAGCCGGAAGGACTTTATTAGAGGCGCTGCCCGACCACATACTGGGCGTGCTGGCCTGGACGCAGGAGTACGCGGACGAGCACCCGGACCAGGAAATCATCTTCTTCACAGACGTCACCCGCTGGCTGGAATGGGAGAAGGGCCTGTCTTGGATATCGCTGGGCATCGACTGGGAACGGGCCCTAACCGACATTCCCGAGCAGCCCCTCCTCATGCTGTACCTGACGATCAACCGGCGTGCCTACCGGCATCTGATCGACACCGCCCGCGTCGCCCGCGTGTACTACACCGACGGCAGGTCCGAGATCCTCACCGCTGAAGAACGCCAGGCCGTGCGCGATGCCTTCGCGGGACAACTGAACGCCGACTGGCCCCCGTACATTCACAGATCGCTGACCGACGGCAGCCTCACCGTGGGCTAGAACCCGCCCAGCGGCAGATCCACGGCAGACACCGAGCCCGACCGGGCCACTCCCGCCCGGGGCCTGCCGACCGCCTCAGGGCGGGACGCCAACAGCGGGACACACGGGTCAAGCCGCTGCGGCTGCCAGCCTCGGAACGATCCGCCCTCGTCAGGCAAGCAGCGAACGATACGAAGCAGTGCCCGCGCACCACACGGAGGAGCCGCCTTGCCCACACCATGTCGCAACCACCGGTCAGCGGTTCCGCGCAGTGCTGCCGCACCGTTTCACGGTGGACAGCCGACCGCGGGAGTCAAACGTGTCACGGGGTGGCGACATGAGTTCAGCGACATCACACCGGTCGAGCGCCGCCTACATCAACACCGACCCGCTCGTGCCGCACCGCAACGGCCCGGCCGGCCGCTACTGAGAGGCGAGGAGGACAACGCCGCCCACCGCAAGGTCCCCTCGGGCGTCGCATGACCCCACAACATCAACAGGCCTGCTCATGAAGGCTGTTCGCGGCGTTCTGCACACGCTCTGAGCCCTGACGTTTGGTTGAGGTGAGTTCATGGCAACACAACGGGTCCGCGCTGACCTGGGAACCACCCGTGAGGTCGTACGGGTATCCGTGCCCCTGATGCTGGGCATGGGCGGCAACCTGATCATGATGCTGGTCAATGGGATCTGCCTGGCCCGCTACTCGGAGGACACCTTGAGGGCCTCGGGACCCGCAGTCTTCGCGGCGGGCACCGTGATCGTAGTGATCACTCGCACGGTGGGCATCACCCGGTCCTACGTAGCGCAGGCCCACGGCCGCAAGGACCGGAACGCCACCACAGAGGAAGGCGTCAATGGACTGCTGCTAGCGCTGCTCCTCGCGGTCGCGCTCCTCGCCGCCACGCCGCTGATGCCTTGGATTGCCGAACTGAATGGTCAGCCGCCGCACATCAAGGAGCTGCAGTCGCAGTTCTTGATACTGTCCACGAGTTTCGGCGCGGTGATGGCGTTGAACATGGCCTTGTCCTCGTACTTCAACGGCACGGCCCGCACCAAGGTCCCCATGACCGTGGCGCTCATCGGCCAGGGCGTGGGCGTCCTGGCCATACCCGGCCTGGTGTTCGGGTTCTACGGGTTGCCGAAGATGGGGATGCGCGGCTCGGCCCTCGGCACGCTCGCGGCGGTCAGCACCATGCTCGCCGGGTACGCGATCTGTCTGCCCGCAGGATTCTTCACAAGCTTCTTCCAGGTGCTCGGACAGGGTGTGCACAGAAATGCCGAGCGGCTGTGGCTGCGGCTGCGCATGGGCGCTCCGTCGGGCGGCGGGGCTGGACTCGACCAACTAGGCAATACCTCGTTCGTCTGGTTGGCCGCTGTCCTCGGCCCGGTGGCCCTGGCCGCGAACAACGTCGTCGTCTCCCTCAACTACGCGGCTGTCGTTCCGCCCATCGGCCTGGCCCTTGGCTGCAACGTGTTATGCGGCAACGCGATCGGCGAAGGACGCCACGACAAGGTGCCGCGCATCATCCGTGTCACCCTCGCCGTCGCGGGCGTGTACGTCGGTCTGATCGCTATCCTTCAGATCGCCACGCCAGAACTGCTGCTGCATCCGTTCGGCCTCGGCAACGCACACACGGCGGTCGCCGCCAGTGCCGTGGATGCCGCTCGCATGTTGTGGACCTACGCGGTGGCCTTCATGTTCTCCGCCATTGCCACCGCGGTGTTGGACTCATTCGGCCTCGCACGGTTTGGATTCCTGGCCAGAGTCGCGGTCATGTGGGGAGTGAGCGTCCCCACTATCTGTCTGATCACCCTGACCAACCGTGGCGACGAGTCACTCCTCCCCGTCATCTGGGCGGTCTACTCGGCCTTCGAACTGGTCATTGCAGCCGTGTGCTTCTGGCGTATCCGCCGAGCTGTCGTGGGCTTGGAGAACGGACTCATGACGGCGCCGGCTGCCAAGGCAGCCTCCTGAGGTCGTTTTCTCAAGGCCGCGAAGTCAGGCGGGATCTGCCCATGTCAAGCGGCTTGGCGAGACTGGTGGTTGCGCTGGCGAGGGCAACGAAGCCTCTGGTAAGAGGATGATCCGCCAAGATCAGCCCAGCTCTCCGAGGTCCCGTTGCGCCACCAGTCTGCCACCAGCTCGCTCACGCGTACCCCGTCCGCTCCCCAGGGTCTCTTCGCTCCAGGCCACCTGGGAGAACTGACCAAGTACATCCCGTCGAACTCGTCGACGCCGTACTGGAGGAGACCGGGTGCGTCCAACGGCGGTTACGGGCGTTAGCGTCTCGCGTGGGCGTCTACTTCCTGCTCACGCTCGGCATGTTCCCGCACCTGGGCTACGCCAATGTCTGGAGCAAGCCCGTCGCCGGCCTGAGCGAGGTGCAGGTGCCGACTCCATCGGAGAAGGCCCTGCGTGACCTTCGCCGCCGCGTCGGGCCAGCACCGCTGAAGGCGCTGTTCAAAAGTCGTCGCCGGCCCCTTGGCCCAGCCTACGACGCCGGGTGTCCGCTACCGGTGCTGGCGCACGGTTGCCTTCGACGGCTGTAGCTCCATCAAGGTGCCGGACGCGGAACGCAACCGAAGCTGGCTGGGCAAGCCCCGCAACCGGCACGGCCTGACCGGGTACCCGCTGGTGCGCCTTATGACACTCGTAGAGACCGGCACCCGCGGACTGCTCGGAGCCGCGTTCGGCCCCAGAGGGCAAGGCTCGCCCGAAAGGACTCTATACGGCGGCGCTTTCGAATCTCTCGGTGCGGAGCAGCAGCAACGGCCGATGATGCCGCCCGTACGACGGTTTCGGCATCACGACGGCACGGACGACACCGACGAACACCTCACCGAGGACGAGGTGAACTAGGCGGCTGCCGCGTCGAGGGCTCCGCGCGAAGCGACTCCGGCAGGATCTTCGTAGGCAGTAGATGTGGGCGAACCGGATGACGCGGTGGCCGAGGTGAGGAACAAGGTGTCCTGGTCGGAGACCACCGAGCCTGAGGCCCGTAGGCGTTTGCCCCGTGAACCTCGCGGAGCCGGGGCAGTGACAGGCCGACCAGCGGTGAAGCAGCGCAAGCCTGTGCGAGCCCCTCAGCTGGTGATGCTCTGGAGGATGTGCTTGTCCACGCCAGCGCATGCGTCGGACTCGGCGAGAAAGCGTCGGGCGGCGGCGACTGCTGCCTGCTCGTGTCGTGTTCCCGTACACACGCAGAGGGTGTAAACAAGGTCCTCCAAGCACTCACGTGCCGTGGTGGCGCCCTGCAAAGCAGCACGTGCCCGCAGAAAGTCGTAGCGCTCGACCAGATCACGCAGCGCAGCGGGGTGAGGCGTCAAAACCATGGGGCACCTCCTCGCCACCAGGGACATCTCTCCGATGGTGCGACACTCTCGTGCCCGCCGCATCACGAGCCGGCCTCCCGGTTCGAGCGCGGTTCCTTACGCTGAGAGTGCGCCCGCGCGTCGAGAAGAACGCTGGGGGCCGGGCCACACGGACGGACACCTCGATGGACCCGAATCCGCCCCCCCTCATTTGGTCGTACTGGCATAAAATCCTCTAAGCGAGGAGGTGTCATGATCACAACCGCCGCGAGGCGCTCCTGCTTCGCCGATGTCCCGCCCACGCTCCGCAGCGCTGCGGCCGCCTGTGTCGAACAGCGGCGTCCCCTGCCGCTCTCTGAGGCCACCCGCGAGCCAGTACCGCACTCCAACCCACCAGTGGAGGTCCGATGAGCTACTTCCTCCCCGAAGACGATGCGGTGCGCACGGCATGCCAAGGGCTGGCGCTGACGTATCCCGGAATCGGCCTGTGCGTCGAGCCCCTCTATTTGCTCGCGACCAGGCCCGCGCCCCCACGCAGGGTGGCACTGGTGACCGGAGGCGGCGCCGGGCATGAACCGCTGCACACCGGGCTCCTCGGCCGAGGCGGACTGGACGCCGTGATACCCGGCCCGGTCTTCACCTCACCCGGCAGTGCACAGATCGCCGCGGCCACTCAGGCGGCAGCCGCTCTCGGCCAGCGCGACGGCGTCCTGCACATCGTGAAGAACTACACGGGTGACCGCATCAACTTCCGTCTCGCCGCCGAACAGGTCCGCTCGGCGGGCATTCCCGTGGCCGAGGTCGTTATCGACGACGACCTTGCCACCGAGGGAGCCGCCGCCGGGCGCCGGGGCACAGCGGCGACGGTTGTGGTGGAGAAACTGCTCGGCGCCATGGCGGACCAAGGCGCCGACCTCGACACCCTCACCGCACTGGGCAACCAGGTCGCCGCCGCCTCCCGCAGTCTCGCCGTCTGCGCCCGCGCCCACACCGCCCCCGCCACCAAAACCCCCGCCTTCCGGCTGGAACCGCACGAGCTGGACTACGGCATCGGCATCCACGGCGAGCGTGCCGCCCACACCACCACCGAACCCCACACCGTCGGCCGTGTCGTCACTCGCATGGTCGACGAGCTCCTCGGCACTGTGGCACCGGGCGAGCACGGAGTGATCGCACTCGTATCCGGTCTCGGCGGAACCAGCGACCTCGAACTGCACGCCATCGGCGCTCTGCTCCACCACCACCTCACCACCCGCGGCATCCACGTTCACGCCCTGGCCGCGGGCACCTACGTCTCCGCCCTCGACATGGCCGGCTTCAGCATCACACTGACCGCCCTGGCCCCCGCCTGGCCGGCCCTGTGGGACCTGCCCACGGACACACCCCTGCGCCTCCCGGGCCCCGCCGCCTCCCGCACCACCGCCCTCACACCTCCCACCACGACGTTCGACCATCAGGGCCGAGAGCCGGAACTAGGACAAGGCAGCCGCGCCTTTCTCGATGAACTCGCGCGGCTGTGCGCCCAGGCCCACAGCGACCTCACCGCACTCGATCAGGCGAGCGGAGACGGGGACTTCGGCGACAACTTCTGCGGTGGCGTGGCCACCGCAGTCCGCCACGCCACCGCAGCAGGTATCACGGGTATCACAGCGCTCGCCGACACCTTCCGCGACCGCGTCGGAGGCTCCAGCGGCCCCCTCTTCGGTATCCTCTTCTCCGCGCTGGCTCCCGGCGCCGACCACACCCCGCCGGACATTCCCGCCATCGGTGCTGCGCTGCACCGGGCGTTGAGCCGCATCGCCGCCATCGGAGGCGCGTCCCCGGGCGACTGCACACTGATCGACGCCCTTGCCCCCGCGTCCGAAGCGATGGCCGCAACCAACCTCGCGGACTCACGACGACCTCTGACGGCGGCGGCGTTGGCAGCCGTCGAAGGAGCCCGTGCCACCGCCGAGCTCACCGCCCGCAGAGGCCGAGCCAGCTACACCGGCCATCGCTCCGTCGGCCGCCCCGACCCAGGCGCCGTCGCGATCGCCCTCGTCCTCATCGCCCTCGCCCGCGTCCACGAACCCCACCCCGCAGCAGAACTCCCCGAACCACTCACCATCACCCGCTAACCGCGAGACCGCCCGCCTGACAGTGGCCCGACGGACGTGTCCTGCTGCGCAAGGCCCCCTGCTCGCAAGCTGGATGTTCTGTGCTCGGGCCTCCTCAACCGGGATGTTCCGACGCGCTGTTCGAGGTGCGTGGTGCGGGCGCCCGAAGGGTGCCCGCACCGTGTGCCGATGGTGTCAGTACTTGCCCTTCTTGCCCTCGTCGGAACCGCTCTTGTTGGCGATCTTCATGGCGACGGGCAAGTCAGCGTTCTCCGCTGTGATCTCGTAGGGTCCGCTGACCGGGTTGTCGGGGAGGACGTATCCCTTGGGTGGCTCCAGCACGTAGTACTCGCCGACGGCCAGGCTTCTGAAGACGCAGGCCCCGACACGGCCGGTGAGCAGTCGTTGCCGGTCTCGGTGTCGGCTAGGACGGTGGCTGACGCGCGGGTCTGGATTCCGTCGATGCCGTTGGTCTCCGTCCACACTTCGAATTGGGCACCTCTCAGGGGCCCGCTGTTCTTCGCGTCGATCTTGCGGATCTTGATCTCGCGCTGCTTGGAGGTGATCGTCACGGTCGCCGGGTCGTCCGCGATGGTTTTCCCGGCGGGGTCCTCCGCCGCGGCTTGGGCGCGGTGGGTTACCCCGCCAGCCTGTCCGTCCGCCTCGGGGATGAAGTAGCTTACGCGGCACGTGGTGATGGTGTCCGGTTGCAGGGTGGTCGCGTCGCAGGTGATTCCCGTGACGTGGTTGTCGGTGATCTGACTGCCGGTCAGCTGTTGGCCACCGGTGTTCTGAACGGTGTAGGCATACTGCACCTGGGGCCCACGAGGTAGGGGCCCGAGGTCGTGACCTGCTTCTCGATGCTGAGCCCCCGCAAGCTGGGCGGTGGGTGTCGCCTCACTGAAGGGCGGGGAGACGGCCGGATTGCCTCCCGAGGTGCCGTTGGCGGTGGCGGTGTTGACTATCGCACCCCGACCACGTCCTGCGCGGTGACTGTGGACGTCGCCCTGCAGGTGACGGTCTCCCCCACCAAAAGGGTGGTGACCGGGCAACTCACCGGTCCGATGTTCGGATCGGCCACGTCCCAGCGTCGGACACGGATCTTGCACGCATACCCGGCGGGACTGACATGCCACACATCCCACACGACGCCAAGGGGTAAGGGCGTTCGCCGCCTCACCAGCGGAATCAAACTCCCCCCAGAGGCCAAGACAAGACCGAGGCTCGCACCTTCTCACCGACGACGAGCACTTCGGACACCGGCCTGCCGCCCACTGTAGTGAGGCTGCCCGGGGACGGTCGCATGGTACGCGGCCGCTTCCCGGGCTGTTCAGGTCATGCGTAGCCGATGTTGTAACCGCAGTCTCTCTTGGGGCCGCTGGCGCCGTCGCGGCGGCAGACCGTTATCTCCACCCTGGTACCTTCCGGTACCCGCTTCTTTCCCACGTGGACCGGATCAGAGTCGCAGAGGGGAGACGAGCCGTCAGCGTCCACCAGCGTGATCGAGCCGCCATTCCAGGTCCAGCGTTGCACCACTGAATAGGAACACCTTGGGCCGCCCGGATGTCACCGATTCGCCACGCGCCTCTGCGTCACTCGGGTACTTCTTCCACGTTGGGCGGCGTGGTCGAGCCGAGAACCACAAGGCGAGCAGCAGTCTGACCGTGTGATCCAGTGTGAATCAGTGACTCCAGGGGACGCACGACGTGTCATGGCGGCTGGAGAATCCAGGGCTGAGGAAATCGGTGTCCCATGCAACATCGCAGTCGTCGACGCCGGCGCTCACCTCGTGGCCCACATTCGGATGGATGGTTCCCAGTTGGGGAGCATCACCCACGCCATCGACAAAGCGTTCACGAGTTGTGCCTACCGAAGGTCCACCGAGGCCCTCGGGCGTGATGGGCAGCCTGCGGCGCCTCTCTACGGAGTAGCCAATTCACATCAAGGAAGGGTGGTCATTTTCGCTGGCGGGATTCCCCTAGTCCACGCGAGCAGGGTCGCCGGAGCAGTCGGAGTAAGCGGCGGCACCATCGGCGAAGACCGTTCGGTAGCCGAAGCGGCCTTCGCCGCGTTCTGAAGGCAGCTCGACCGGTTCTCCCTCTTGGTGGCTGGATCCGTTGGCTTGTTCGTTGACAGCCCAGCGAAGGGGAACCCGCCTTCGATGTTTGGTGAGCATGTTCCTTCACAAGCACTAGCAGCAAGGGAACTCCGCAGCTTCGAACGTTCCAGAAAAGTGGGGTTTCGCCGACAGTGGCGAGCTACCAGAAGGGCACATCAATGAGCGAGCCAGCTGAGATCTGCTCCGTGTGTAAGGGCTGGGAGTGGTCCGGTCAGCAGCCCAATTACGACCACATCCATCCTGTCAGAGACCTTCCTGAAGAACAGGACTTCGGAGCGCGCCTTGTTATGCGTGGCTTCGCAGCCGGGTTCGCGGGCCTAGAGGGGGAGGGTGTGTCGCAGACATGGGTGTTCTTTGAGGATTTGGAACCCGCGCTCACTTTCGGTCGGGTCGGCCAGATGTCCGGCTACGACATCTCCGGCTACGGTGTCTATGCGGCGGCCCGCGACATTTGTTTCGAGTCCGAGTCGGGCCAGAGAGTTACCACCTTGCATGTCAGCATTCCCGCACTGAACGACGAGGCTGCAATGCAGGATGCCTTTACTCAGCAAGCGTAGTGGTTGATCTACTGGTCGGACACGCGTCCTTGCCGTAGCGGCCAGTGTCCAACCCGTCGCCACTACGTCGCAGTCCGCCAGTCCTAGTGGGGTGCTCTTCGGCTCGCTGCCGGCACCGAAGCCTGCCGCACTACCGCAGGGCCCACAAGGACGATCGGTGTGTTCAGCGTCCGGGCGGTGTGATCCACATTTCCGATAGAGAATTAATCAGTAGTCGCATTGCTGTCGATCTGGGCGCCATGAAGTATGAGTTCATATCCTTAGGTACTCCCTATCTCCAGTCATGATTCTGTGATGCCGATCCGGATAAATAGCGCCCTCCCCATACTCCTTCTGGTCGCTCACTTTTCGCCTTAGCCTGATGACTCGGCATGTACTGGCAGCCTCTAAACTTCCGCAGTCGTAGGGCTAGGATATTTCCAAGTTATTGACTGCCGGCTCGGTCTCCGACCTGAGAGGTGGGCGCAATATGCCAGAAATCCTTCCATGGATTCCTGCAGCAGTGATCTTCAACTGGGATAGCACGCTGATGGACACCGAACTGCACTGGAAGGGTGCCAGAGATCTCGTGCTGAGCGAATACGCCGTGACACCGAGCAACGCGTTCGCTGCGCTTGCCAGAGGACTCCGCCCTGCCGATTCCGGTCGTCTCCTAGCGTCGGAAGTAGGGTGATGTCGATCTGGCACCAGAGATCACCGCCACTCCAGCGTGTATTTGTCCTACTCGCCGCCGAGGGCCGCTCACGCTCCCCGGAGCGGTTGAACTCGTCGTACTCGTGGCCGCGTTCGCTCCCGTGGCCGTCGTCACCGAGGGGCCTCATGGCGTTCTCGAGAGGTATCTCGCCACTCATGGCCTCAGCGAGCGCCTTTCTCATGTCAGTGCTCCCTCTGGAGGCTCCTACTGAACCGAACCCCGGGCTCTACCTGAAAGCGTGCAGAGGTATGCGGGGCTGATCCCGCTGCATGCCTCGCCGTGGAAAGCTCCCCAACTGGCATCGGGGGATCCATTCAAGCCGGCATGCGGGTAGTGGGCGCGGGGCCACACCCGATCCCGAAAGCCGCGCTCTGGCAGAGCACTGGGTTCGCTCGCTCGGCGATCGCGCCCTGATCACCTGGGCGGAGAATCGGGCTCTGGCGAGCCTCACTGAGGGCGCTCAGCGGTAGCAGTTGGCCTTTGGGTGACGTGGCACCTTCTCGCAGCGCTACCTGCCTACACGCCATCAATCAGAACAGTTCGTTGATCACCCGATTGACGGTTCGAGTGGGTCGTTGCCTGAACCCCAGTAGGCACAGGTTGATGTGCGACAGAGGCGTTCCCGAGGACAATCCGCCGACCGTGGCAGTTCAGACTGCCTCGTCACGTCGGATAGGTCACTTAATATGGATAACACTGTGATTATTGACGCCGCTCCTCAGCGCAATTAGCTTGACAAGAAGTCAGCTGCGGACCTCACCGCAGCATCCTCAACGCGCTAGATCTACCTGCTCGCGAAGCCGTTCTCAGCGGCCAGAAGTCTCGCGGCACACTCCTGCGGCTCAAGCTCCCCTATGTGCTCGTAGTCGCTCCCAGCGAAGCCTACCCCTGGGGTCTACCGCACCTGGATTCGCAAGGAAAAGGAAGAAACATGCCAGAAATCTTCCCATGGACGCCTACAGCCATCGTATTCGATTGCGATGGCACGCTCATGGACAGCGAACGCCATTGGCAGATGGCTAGAGATCGAGTCCTTCAACAGTTTGACATCGTTGTCAGCGATGATTTCGCCGAGCTGACCAAAGGAGTCCACTACACAGAGTGCGGCCAGCTCATGGCCGCTGAAATCCAACGGCCCGACCTCGAAGCAGTGTTGACCGCCGATCTCCTGGACACCTTCAGATCGCTGGTTGCGCAGTCCCCCGAGACCACACCCGGCGCGGCAGAGCTGGTCGCTCGCGCGGCAGAGTTCGCCCCTCTAGCTGTCGCGAGCAACTGTCCCCGGGACGTGGTCGAAGACTGCCTCGCTGCGG
The DNA here is from genome assembly GCF_023701525.1 of Streptomyces albipurpureus. GTDB lineage: Bacteria > Actinomycetota > Actinomycetes > Streptomycetales > Streptomycetaceae > Streptomyces > Streptomyces albipurpureus. Next base: position 33,350 of record NZ_JAMQAW010000003.1, on the reverse strand, counting down.
CCGGCCTGCTGCGGCACTTCTCGCACGTGGTCGTGCCAGAACACAACCTGCGCCCGAAGCCTCACCCCGACGTCTACCTCACGGCCGCCGCCGCATGCCAATCCGAACCCTCAAAATGCCTGGCCGTGGAGGACTCCCTGTGCGGCATTAGATCAGCAGTACGCGCGGGCCTGAGAGTCCTGGGCGTCGGCCCCCTACCCGATCGCGAGAGTCTCGCCATGGCCGACCACTGGGTGCTCGCACTGAACGACCGGCCACTCACCAGTTGGATGGCCAGCCGCGCCCTGTCAAGGGCAAGCTGAGGGATCGAGTCCTTAGGCCATCTAGCGGCGGTCGAGTGCGCTCGAACCCCGCGAGATCACGATCGGCCACAGCCACCAAACAGCTCACTGCATAGGGACAACGCGCCCTGCACGAAACGGGCGAGGAGTAGACCAGTGCCGCCCACGCCTGGGGGCGCTGGGCAAATGAGGCATCGGGCGAGCACGGTCAGGACGCGGGGAGAAGCCTACCCACAGCAGCGCGGTCAGGGCGGCCAGTGTTCCTATGCCGTCGGGTTTCCGGTCCGACGGCGAGGATCCGGTTGGCGCCTCCCTGCCCGGTTTGGGCTTGTGGGTGCGGCTGGCGCCGGAGCCGCGACGATCACGCTTACTCAGTCGTCCAGGCCGCAGAGGCCGAGATCTGGCACCACGCCACTGGACCGGCCTTTGCACCATCGTCGAGCTTCGCGGGAAGACCTCTTCCGGAGCGCGGTGTGGCTGGCTTGACGGCCGAAGACGTTTACCTGGGCAACGGAGCCTCCGAGCCGGTCCAGATGTCTAGGCAGGCGCTGCTCGACAACGGCGACGAAGTCGCTTATCCCCGCACCCGATTACCCCCTTTGGACCGCATCGGTCTCCCTGGCCGGCGGCACGATGCACTACCGCTGCGACGAGCAGGCTGACTGGTTCCCCGACCTGGCCGACGTCGAAGCCAAGATCGCCCGCCGGGCCCGGGCCGTCGTCGTCCTGACCAATCCGAACAACCCCACCGAATTTTTCTACTCAGCTGAGTTGCTGCACGGCCTCACGGACATCGCAGCTGCCACCAGCTGATCGTCTACTCGGACGAGATCTACGACAAAATCCTGTACGACGACGGGGTCCACACCTGCGCTGCCTCCCTCGCCCCGATCTGCTGTGCCTGACGTTCAACGGCCTGTCCAAGACATATCGGGTAGCCGGATACCGATTCGGCCGGATGACTGCCTCCGGGCCGAAAGCCCACGCCACCAGCTACATCGAGATCCTCAACAGAGTCGCCGACTACTGCCACCGAATCTCTGACTCAGGACACTACTGATCTTTTCGTAAGTTCGGTGGGTGTGGTGGGTGGATGGTGAGTCCGGTGTGGGTGAGGAAGGACCATGGCAGTTGTGGGTTGTGGGTTGTGGTTGATGCGGTGGATGCCCTGCTCGGTGGCGTCGGCAACATCGGCGAGGTGGTCGCCGGCGAGGTTGGCGAGTTCACGTTTCTTGAGCGAGGACCACAACAACTCCACCGGGTTCAGCTCGGGAGCATAGGCGGGTAGTCGTTCCAGGGTGAGCCAGTCCTGCTCGGCTACCCAGGCCCGCATCGCCCGGCTCCAGTGGGCGGACAGGCCGTCCCAGACCAGGACCACCCGCTCACCGCGGTAGAACACCTTCATCTACTCCAGGACCGCGATGAGGGCCGTGGTGTCGTAGCTACCGGGCTTGAGGTGAAAGCACAGCCGGGCCCCTCGACCGGGGTCGGTGGCGTGGTATCCCAAGGCTCCGGCCATCGACGCCCGCTTCCAGTTCAGCCGGTGCCGCAGCAGCGGGGTCCGACCCCGGGGAGCGTAGGTGCGGCGGATCTGAGGCAGCGGGGAGACACCTGATTCGTCGAGAAAGACGATCCAGGCACATGTGTTCACGGCCCCCTTTTGATCCGCGGGCACGCGTGCGCGATCCAGCGGGCGATCTCCGACTCGTCCCGCTCGACAGCCCGACGCTCGCGCCGCTGCAAACTCCACCCCAGCCGACCGGTCAGCAACCGCCACACCGACGCACTCGACAACACCACCCCCGTCACCCGCTCCACGACCACGCCGACCCGTTCCAAGGTCCACAGGTCAGCCTCGAAACCATGAGCCTGGGCACCTTGCCCCAACGCCGCCCGGACCATCTCGACCCGAGTGTCGTCCAGCTTGGGCGGACGTCCCGTGGCCGAACGCCGACGCAGAGCCGAAACACCGCCTTCCTCCCACACCCGCCGCCAACGCCGCACACCCTCGGCACACACCCCCACCGCCCGCGCGATCCCCGCATTCGAGACACCGCCCTCGAACAACTCGACTGCCCGAACACGCCGCGCCTCCGCCAACTGAGGCCGCGACAAAGGAGGAAGGAAAGAGCCGGCAACCGAAGGGGCAAGTTGATAAGCCAACCCGACACCCTCCCACCCACACCACCACACCCATCGGACTTACGAAAGGATCAGTAGTACTGCAACCGCATCTGGCGTGACGGAGACCGATCGTTCCCGTTGATGTGACTGTGTGCTGGCGCGTTGACGATGTAGCAGGTCGAGTCGTGGTCCGAGGGGATAGCGGGGTTCCATGCCCGCTTCGCCCGTCATTTCAGCAGGTCGGCCAGCTCCGGCCGGACGGCGTCCAGCGTCTGTTGAACCATGCGGAGTGGGACGAGGACGCCGTCCGTGATGATCTGCGCGACTACGTCGTGGAGACCATCGGCGACAAGAACGCCGTCCTGATCGGGCACGACACCGGCTTACTGAAGAAGGGCACCAAGTCCGCGTTCCGCAAGGACTCCGGACCTTCCGGAACTGCCCCGGGCGAGGGCAAGACCGTGTGACGAAGCCCTCCAGAAGGTCCGGGTGGTGGGCGTGCTAGTTGGCGCGGACGGTCGACCAGTGCACGGGCAGCACCTTCTAGGTGACGACGGAGTCGAAGCGGGCATGGACATCGAAGGGCCCACAGGACCGCACCCCCGCCAGCTCGTTGATCACCTCAGCGGGGGAGAGGACGTCGGACTGCCTGATGGCAGCGTGCTCCGTCGCCTCGGGGCCGCACGCGGCCATCTGACACACCGAGCCAGCCCAGACCGGCCAACATGCCATCCAAGCCGTGCGGAGTGCCAGCCCCGCGGACAGCAGTCGCCACGGTACGGACTTCGTAGGCGACAGCGGCGACCTGGGCCGGTCCGCCCACCGGGAAGGTACAGGCGTGGGCGAGGGTGTCGAACTTGAGCGGCAGATCGGGGGTATTGGTGGTCATTTCAGTAGCGATTCCAGATCGCACGTTCGTCATGGAGACGTCGCAGCAGTGGTCGACTAGCCCTGGCCGCAGGCTCCTCGAGCTGGGGCAAGCCTCTGCGTGGCCGCGGCGGCTTTCTCTTGGACCAGTCACGGCTCAAGAACACCCGTAGGAGTCCCTTGAGTGAGGGGCCTTGAGGACCCAGCGGTCGATCAGCGCATGGCTCGGGTGGTGGGGGACAGCCACCATGGTGCTCACGAACGCGGACGCGGACGGTAGTAGGGGCTGACGTTGCCCGCTTTCGCCTTGGCTGAGCGTCAGCTCGGCTCCGGAGTCGTGGAGTCCATGGCGGACCAGGTGGGCGGTCAGTGAGCCGGCGGCCGAACCGCGGGCCGGGTCTTCGGGCAGCGCGGTGTCGAACGTGCTGAACATACGGGTGGTGACCCGCCCGGGGCCCTCAGGGGCGAAGACGTTGATCCGGTGACGTCCCACGATCGCGCGCAGGGCCGCGAAGTCCGGGCGTAGCGCGGTCACCGCTTCGACGCTGGGAGCGGTGATGTAGACGTGTGCGATTCCCGCGTCGTAGGTGAGGACCGGTAACCGGCTCGGTGGCAGGCCGAGCACTTCCAGGAGCTCCTCTGGGCGGTCGTAGGCGCTGACGGTGGGGCGGGGCTGCTGCATCCAGGCGGTGAACCGGCCCTGGCCGTGGTGGGTGACGGTCACCGGGACCAGGCCGCGGGAGCCTCCAGCAGCACTTTCCGTGCCTGGCCGTGCCGATGGGCCAGCAGCGCGGCGGTCCCCAGCAGCGGGTGACCTGCAATCGGCAACTCGACCGTCGCCGTGAACAGCCGAACTCGGGCACGCAGCCCACCGGGATGGGCCTCGACCTCTCGGACGGCGGCCGTCTCCGACAAGTTGAACTCCTGCCCCAGGCGCTGCATCTGCCGGCCATCGAGGTCTGCCCCCTCATGGACCACGGCGAGCTGATTGCCCTGGTGCGGCACGGCGGAAAAGACGTCCGCCAGCTCATCCGCGAGGGTGTCCATGGCGTCATTCATCGGTCGACTCTAGCCGGGATGCCGGACCGGGCAGACCATCGATTTTGACGAGTTCACGGGTGAGTGGATCCGGTGGAGGGGGTAGGGGCCGCTCCGTCGGCGGCCTTGCCGGGCCGGATGTGGTTGAACGCCCGAGCGGACGCCGCCCAGCCGGTGAAGGCAGCGAATTGGCTTCCCGCAAAAGCGACCTCCGTGAACAAGTCCGTCAGCCTGGAAGAACGCCCACCACCCATCCGGCACGAACCGCCGACCATCCTCACCCGGCATGCAACCACCAACCGCCCCCTGAGATGACCGAAGATCCCGGCATCCATTGCGGCAGTTCTGTCCGGGACGCGGTCCGGGCAAAGCACGGACCAGCACGGACAGTCGGCGCCTGTCCGGGACAGCCAGCTTCCGTTGCGCCACCTGCCGATGGCCAACAGTCTGTGTCGTGCCCGGTCAGCCGAACAGTCGCCACGGCGCGGCCCGCTGTGTCGATGAATGCCCTCCCACGCAGCGGGCTGGACCCGAACCGGAAACCCAGATGAAGGAGCTTCCCCATGCGTGCACGACATACTTTCGTGACTGCTGCACTCAGCAGCATGCTCGCTCTCGGCGCAATGGTCGCGCCCACCTCTGCGGCAGCGCAGAATCCACCCGCGGGCATGGCGAACAAGGCACCGAACTTCACGCCATCGGACGCCCCCATAGGCGCCCTGGCCTGCAACGCCCAGCCCACGTCGAATGGTTATGGAGGCGCGACCGTGACGCGCTCCATCGCTCTCAGGTCCGGCCCGAGTAGCGCCTGCGCCGATGTCTCCCCCAGGCTCTATGCGGGGCAACGACTCGGCGGCTGGTGCCGGTACAGGAACCCGTCCTCGGGATACTGGTGGTACTACGTCAGCACGGGAGGCGCGGCGCCCTACGGCTGGATCTACGCAGGGAACATCTCCGGAGAGGAGACGATCACAACGCCCTGCAATGACTACTGACGCACTGCGGACCCCTTCCGCGGGTTGACGTGAAGTCACTCAGGGGCCTGCCTGGCTTCTGCAGGGCAGGCCCGTTGCCCGAACACCGGACTGCCAGAAGACGGGCCGACCCCCTTGCTACACGTTCCGGTAGGGGATGGGGTCCGAGTAGGAACGGAACAGGAAACCGGTGTAGCCGTCATATCTTTTGACGGACCGTGAGGTGGGCTGTCAGGGTGCGCCCATGGGTGACGACCCGACGATCGGTTTCCTGAAGGCGGACGTGGCGCGGTTCTGCGCCGGGCTGGATGAACTGGCCCCGGCGATCCGGCTGCGACTGCTTGTGCAGCTGCGGGCCGCGCTCGACGAAGTGACGGACGCGGCACTGGATGAGGGCATGGCCGCGGCGAAGGCGGAGGGCTGGGGACTGCGGCAGATCGGCGGTCAGGTGGGCCTGTCGCACGAGAAGGTCCGCTACCGGCTCGCCCAGGCCGCGGACGAGGACGAGCCGGCCGGGGAGCCGTCCTAGACCGTGGTGGTCTTCTCGGGCTTGGCGGTGGAGCGGAGTTGTCCGCCCTGGATCTCGGCTGGCAGGGCGAAGCTGTAGCGGCCGTGGAAGTTGATGTGGGCGAACTTCAGCGGTGAGAGGCGGGCGATGTCCTCGTCGCGGACGTGGATGCCCTCGGCCCGCATCTCGCCGGTGATCTTCTGGAAGTACACCGTGTTCCAGAGGACAACGATGTTGAGCATCAAGCCCAGCGCGCCGAGTTGGTCTTCCTGGCCCTCTCTGTAGGACTGCCTGAGCTCGCCCTTCTGCCCGTGGTAGATCTTCCGGGCGAGTTCGTGGCGGGATTCCTGCCGGTTGAGCTGGGTGTTGACCCGGCGCCGCAGCAGTTCGTCGGTGAAGTACGTGGACAGGTAGGCGCTGCGGTCTAGGCGGCCGAGTTCCATGACGGCCTTGCCGGTGGGGGTGGGCTTGCCTCCGGGCGCGAGGACGCGCAGGACCTCGGAGGCTTTGATGGTGCCGGAGCGCAGCCGGTCCAGCTCGGACAGGCGCTTGCCGGCGGGGACGACGACGAGTTGCTGCAGACGGGCGGCCCGCTCGGCGGTCGGGGCTGCGGCGAGGGTGGACCACAGGCGCTTCTCGGCGCGCTCGCGGGTGCCGGAGACCAGGCGTTCCAGCACGGTCACCCCGGGCAGCACCACCTTCTTGTCCACCAGGCGCTTGGCGGCTAGGTCGAACAGCAGGGTGGGGCGCTCGTTGCCGATCCAGGCCCGCTGGTACATCCAGCGGGCGAGCGCGAACCACTGGTCGAACTCGAACTTCGTGTACTCGTACTCCTTGCGGATCTGCTCCTGATGGTCCCAGCGGGCCTCACCCGCGCCGTACCCGGCGAGCTCGCCGGGGGTCCAGGCCGAGCTGCTCGGCGACGTAGCCGACCACCACGGCGGGCACCTGTTCGGGGTTCTCCAGAAAGGTTCCCAGGCAGCGGAGGGTGCCGAGCTGGACAGCCCAGCCGATCCGGTTCCGCGCGCTGCGGGCGGCCATCGCCCGGCGCCGGGCGGTCTGATCCAGCAGGAAGGACCCGGCGAGCTGTCCCTCGTCCGGGTCCTCGGTGAAGCGACCGAAACGTCTGCGCTGTTCGTCACTCAGAAAGTTGGTGGGCACCGGCCCGCTCCTTGATCCGTCGGCGTGATTCGCGCGACGGTGCCAGGCTGGCTGACGGTGCGTGAGGTGATCGCCGATTCCAGCCCTGAGCATCACCCCATGTGATAGATGGGACGGGTGGGGTTCTACGTGACGGGCGGCGCGTTCCAGCCGGACCGGGATCCGTCGGCTGATCGTGCGCCGGCGAACACGATGTTCACGGAGCGGTGTGTCTGGTGTGCGTCTGGCTCGTGTGCGGTCAGCGGGCGGCGAGGGTCTCGGCGGTTTCTGCCTCGGCGATGACCGCAGGTGTCGTGTTCTTGGGGCCGCGGAAGACGAGGTAGACGAGCAGGGCGCCCATGACGGCGGCGCCTGCCCACATGGACTGCTGCCAGCCGTCGACGAAGGACTGCTGGGCTGCGTGGAGCAGATCCTGGGCGTGCGGGCCGGCGTTGCTGGCTGCTTCGACGGCGTTGGCAACGCCGTCGCGGGCGGTGTCCGCGGTTCCCTGCGGGATGCCGTGCAGCCGGTTGTCGATGGCGCTGCGGTAGCCGTTGGCCAGCAGTGCGCCGAGCAGAGCGACGCCGAGTGCGGTGCCGAACTCGCGGGTGATGTCGTTCAGGGCGGAGGCCACGCCCTGCTTGGCGCGTGGCAGGGACGCGGTGATGGCGGTGGTGGACGGGGTCATCGACAGGCCCATGCCCAGTCCCATGGCGAGCAGTCCGGGCAGGATGGACAGGTAGCCGCCCTTGGCGGAGACGAGCAGGGCCATGAGCACGAGACCGAGTCCGGCCAGCGCGATGCCTGCCTCCATGGTGGTACGGGAACCGATGCCCGCGGCGAGCTTGGGGGCCAGGCCGGAGGTGGCCATCATCATGACGGCCATGGGCATCATGGCGGCCGTGGACAGCAGCCCGGACCAGCCGAGCACGGCTTGGAAGAACGGGAAGAGGACCACACCGATGCCCGCCTGGACACCGAAGACCACCAGCAGTGTGATCGAGCCGCCGCTCAGGCCGCGCTCGCGGAACAGCCGTACGTCCAGCAGTGCGCTGTCGCGGCGGTGCAGCTCCCAGGCCACGAAGCCGAAGGCCGCGAGGAGACCGACGGCGAGGCTGATCAGAGTGACGGGGGCGGTCCAGCCGCGTTCGGGGCCTTCTTGCAGGACGAAGATGAGGCCGGTCACGGCGAGGGTGGAGAGCAGCGCGCCGGCGGTGTCGAAGCGGTGGGCCGAGGTCTCGCGGGAGTTGGGAACCGACTTCGCCGTCATGGCCAGGGCCGCGAGGATCAGGGCCACCGGCAGAGCGAACAGCCAGCGCCAGGAGGCGACGTCGACGAGGAGGGCGGAGAGGAACATGCCCAGGATGCCGCCGCCGCCGGCGACGCCGGTCCATACGCCGATCGCCTTGCCGCGCTGTTCTTCGGGGAAGGTAGAGGTGATGACGGCCAGGGTGATCGGCATGATCATCGCTGCGCCGATACCGCTGGCGACGCGTGCGGCAATCATCACCTCTGCCGTCGGGGCCAGGGCCGAGACGACGGTGGCGACGCCGAAGAAGCCCAGTCCGGCGAGGAGCATGGGCTTGCGTCCCAGGCGGTCGCCGATGGCGCCGAGCGGCAGCAGCAGGGCAGCCAGGGCGAGGGTGTAGATGTTGATGATCCACAGGACCGTGTTCTGCGAGGCCCCGAACTCCACTGCCATGTGGGTCTGCGCGACGTTCAGCCCGGACACCGAGGCGATGACCGACATCAGCGCGAGGGAGACGGCGATCAGGACCGTCCGCAGCTGACGCGCGTCCGGGCCGCCTTCGCCACTGGCCGGCGCGGCGTGTGGGGGCTGGGGTGTGCTCATGGATTCCTCACAAAATGGGCATGCCGAGCCGACGCCGGGCAGGGCCGGTCGGCGGTGAACGGAGTGGGCGGGGGCCCAATGGGCGCGGGGCGGGTTCGGTCGGCCAGCCGGCCGGGCCCAGGGGGATGTCAGGGGGCGGGCGTCTCACCCCGCGCGGCGGCGAGCGCGGCGTCGGTGTCCGCAGTGACCAGCACGGCGTTGATGTGGGAGCCGGCCAGGGCGCCGGCCGCGGCGGAGGCGCCGACCTGGGCGGAGAGGTCGGTGGCGTTGCCTGCCACCCACACGCCCGGCACCTCGGTGGTGCCGGCCATGCCGGAGGCGAAGCGGCGACCCATGTGGTCGGGCAGGTCCTCCATCGGCAGCTTCAGCGCGTCCAGGCCCTCGGTGCGGGCATGCATCTGCGTGGCGACCGCGAGGACGCGGCGGGCCACGACCTGGCCGCCGGTCAGGCGCAGCCCGGCCAGGGTGCCGTCCTCGTGGTCGACAACCTCCTGCACCGGGGTGTCGATGATGCGGATACCGCGGGCGGCAAAGCGGGCGCGGGTGTCCTCATCCAGGGCAGTGCCGTGGGTGAAGTAGGTCAGGTCCTCGGTCAGCTGGCGGAACAGGAGTGCGTGCTGGAGGGAGGCGGGGCCGGTGGCGAGGACGCCGATGGGCTGGTCGCGGACCTCCCAGCCGTGGCAGTACGGGCAGTGCACCACGCTGTCTCCCCAGTGCTCGGCGAGCCCGGGGACCTCGGGCAGCACGTCCCGCAGACCCGTGGCCACCAGGAGGCGGCGCGCGGTGATGCTGCGGCCGTCGGCAAGGGTGAGGGTGAAACGCAAGTCTTCGTCGGCCGACGGGGCGGCCGGGGCGGCAGAGGCCACCTCGCCGAAGACGATGCGCCCGCCGTACTGGCGCACCTGCTCCCGGCCCCGCCGAAGAATCTCGCGCGGCTCGGTACCGTCCAGCACGATGAAGCCGTGCATGGCCGCAGCTGGCGCGTTGCGCGGGGATCCGCCGTCGATCACGACAACCGACCGGCGGGAGCGGCCCAGCATCAACGCACCGTTCAGCCCTGCGGCACCCCCGCCGATCACCACTGCGTCGACGGTCCCACCGGGCAGTGCGTCGCTCGCGTACGGAGAAGTCGTCACAGCCATGTCCTCCTGCTTTCGTCGTGCGTGGTCCCAGGGGGTGCGGACCATCTGCACACGACGCTAACCCCACATTGCACCGAAGGCATACAATGTTGCCCATGACGCAAGAAAGTGGAGAGCTGGACAGCCTCGTACGCAAACGAATCCGCGCCCTGCGGGTGGCGCAGGGCTTGTCACTGGAAGAACTGGCCACCCGCTCCCACCTCAGTCAGTCCTCGCTGAGCCGTATCGAAAACGGCCAGCGCCGCCTCGCACTGGACCAGTTGGTCACCCTCGCCCGCGCCCTGGACACCACGCTGGACCAGCTCGTGGACACCGCCACCGACGACGTCATCACCAGCCCCACGGTCGACAGCGCCCACGGCCGGATGCGCTGGACCCTGAAGGCCGACCCCGGCATGAGCGTGGTGCGCCAGCGCCTGACCGCCCCCCCGCCCGACAACCCCGCCCGCATGCGCGCCCACCCGGGACGCGAGTGGCTCGTCGTACTGTCCGGCACTGCGATCCTCATGCTCGGCCAGCGCCGCTTCCGCATCGAGACCAACCAGGCCGCCGAGTTCCCCACGATGATGCCGCACGCGATCGGCACCGAGGGCGGACCCTGCGAGATCCTGGGCCTCTTCGACCACGACGCCCGCCGCGGCCACCAGCGCGATGACGGCGACGGCAGCGACGCTCAAGGCGCTCCCGAATGACGGCGCGAGCCGCACGACGACCTCCGCAGTGGTGGCCTTTTGCGCGTCAGGCAGCACTTACGGCCATCGCCTTGCGCAAATAGGGAGACAGTGAGCCTCTGACGCATAGTCGACCTAGGGTGAAGAGCATGAACCAGGCACACACGCACACCCCCCACCACGGCGTTTCGCACGGCCACCACCACGAGCAGGACACCAGCGGTCAGGCGGAGATCCTCGACCTGGACGCCGAGGTCCTCGCCGAGCACACCGCCTCCATCACCGCGTCGCTGCCACTGAAGACCGCCCCAGGCCACATCGTGGACCTCGGCTGCGGCACGGGCGCGGGCACCTTCGCCCTCCTCGACCGCTTCCCCGACGCGCACGTCACCGCCGTCGACACGTCCGCCGAACACCTTCAGCGCCTGCACACCAAGGCGTGCACCCGCGGCGTCGAGGGACGCGTGCGCACCGTGCAGGCTGACCTCGACGACGACGCCTGGCCCGACCTCGGCTCGCCCGACCTGATCTGGGCATCGGCATCGATGCACCACATGGCCCACCCCGAGCGCGCGCTGCGCACCGTCCACGACGCGCTCGCGCCCAACGGCCTGTTCGCCGTCGTCGAACTGGCCGGCCACCCCCGCTTCCTGCCCGAGAATGCCCCCAAGGACCGGCCCGGCCTGGAAGAGCGCGTCCACGCCGCAGCCGACCGCCGCCAAGCCGAACGCATGCCCCACCGCGGCGCCGACTGGGGCCCGATGCTGACCGCCGCCGGCTTCACCGTCGAGGACGAACGCACCATCGCCGTGGACATCGAGGGCGACCGCAGCGAAGCGATCGGCCGCTACGCCCTCGGCGTCCTGCAGCGCATCCGCAGCGTCATCGCCGACAGGCTCTCCCCCGAGGACCTCTCCGCGCTCGACCGGCTCCTCGACACCACCAGCCCGCACAGCATCCTGCGCCGCGACGACCTGACGGTACGCACCGAACGCACCGTCTGGGCCACCCGCCGCGCCTGACCCCTAACACGGGGTGCCACGTCCGGCGCGGTCACGCGGAACCAGGCCGTCACGTCCGCGTGACACAAGGGCATTCTCACAAATGACCAGATGCGAGAGTTCTGAGAACGCCCCCGGAGCGACCACGTTTCCGCAGGTCGCCGTTCGCACAACTCCTGTCAGAATCTGGGCGTTCTGCGAAGCACTTCTGAGAGTCTGATCTCATGCAGCTGACGCCCGATCAAGCCGCAAATGCGGCAGAACGCCACGACTACCCCAAGTGAGAGGTGCCCGGCGGGAGTCCGTGCCGCACCCGCGGCGGCAAGACCACCACGAAGTACCACACCGCCCGCTTCATCCTCGTGCCCGCGCTCCGCGAGGAACTCGAAGTTCTTGTTCCCGAAGACCGCGGCCCTGGACGAGCGTGGAAGCCGGGGCCGCCGGTCGAGGAGATGCCCGCCGCCCCGCCGGCCAGGCCCATCCGGATCGGGTACGCCCGCTGTTCGACCGCGACGCAGGAACTGCAGTCCCAGCTCGACGCGCTCGCCCGCGCCGACTGCAAGAGCGTCTACTCCGAGAAGATCAGCACGAGGATCAAGACGCGGCCGGAGCTGGAGAAGGCGCTGAAGCTGGCGTACGACATCAAGGAGGCCGCCCCCGACAAGGAGGTCATCCTCGCTGTCCACGAGCTCAAGCGCCTCGCGCGGAACGCCGCCGAGCTGATGACGCTCTCCGGCCAGCTCCAGGCGGCCGGCGTCCAGCTCGAACTCCTCACCGGCCCGCTCACCGGCATCCACGACCCCAACGGCATGGGCGCCATGTTCTTCGCCGTACTCGCGGCCGCCGCACAGATCGAGCGCAACTACATCCGGGAGAAGACCCTCGAAGGCCAGGTGTCCGCCGCGTCGAAGGGCAACCACGGCGGACGGCCCAAAGTCATCGACGACGACATGCTCACCTTCGCCCAGGCGCTCAAGGACAAGGGCATCCCCGTCCCAGAGATCGCCAAGAAGCTCACCATCAAGACCGGCAAGAACAAGGACCAGCACCCCTCGGTCGCCTCGGTGTACCGGGCACTCGCGGAAGCCGAGCAGGAGGCAGAGGCGGCCTCGTGAGCGCAGAAGCCGAAGCCCACCTCACGGCCCGTCAAAAGATTTGACGGCTACACCGGTTTTCTGTTCCGTTCCTACTCGGACCCCAATTCCGGGCAGCCTTCGAGGGTCCCGCCGTCGACCTGCTCGATGTAGAGGGACGGGACACCCAGTGGACTGCCCAGCAGCGGGTCACCCTGAAGCAGAGTGCCCAACATCTTCAGGGCGTACCCAACACCCTCCCCCAGTTGCTTGCAACGCTCCTGCATGTCCCTGAGTGCGCGACTCCTCCACGAGATCCCGGGCCTCCGCGGTGGCTTCCCGATGGTTTGCGAGGAGGAGCCCGGCCGCTCCCGCGACCAGCTGTTCCGGGTCGAGCAGAGCTACCCACGCGACGAAACACTCCGCCTCGCCAACGCCGTCCTCGTCGACTACCAGGCCACCTTGCCCATCGTCGGGGAACTGGGGCGGCGGCGAACTCTCCTCCGCCGATGGTCTGCGCTTCGCCACCCCCCTACGGGTCCTCAACTCCGGACCGAACCCGAAGCACTTCGCCGCAAGAGGCATCACGCTCTACAACTACCTCTGGGACCAGTACAGCGGCTTCAACCACGTCGTCATCCCCGGCACCCGTCGTGAGAGCCTCCCTCTGCTCGACGGCATCCTCGACCAGCCCACCTCGCTGAACCCCACCGAGACAGCCACCGACACCGCAGATGCCTCCGCAATGATCTTCGGGCTGTTCCGGCTCCTGGGCTACCAGTTCTCCCCACGTCTGGCGGACGCCGGGCACACCCCGCGCTACCGTGCCGACCCGGCCGCCGACTACGGCCCGTTCAACCCGCTCACCACCGGCCGCATCCGCACGCGCACCATCACCGAGAACTGGGACGACCTGCTGCGTCTGGCAGGCTCCCTGCGCGAGGGAACGGTACGCGCCTCCCAGATACTGCCCGTCCTCGCGGGCCAGGGCCGTCCCAGCCCGCTCGGCCGCGCGGTCATGTAGATCGGCAGCCTGAACGGCTCCGCCTTCCTGGAACGGCGCTTGTACAGCTCCAGCTTGACGGGGCTGGACTGACCGGGGGTGAACTCGGCGTACTTACCACCGAAGCTCCTGGCCACGGTCGGGCCCTGGCCGACGTAGAACTGCTCGGTGGCCTTCACGTCCTCGACGCCGAGCAGCAGGACGGCCTCGTCGATCTCGCGGGTGGCGGGGCCGGTGTCCTTCTTCGCCGAGGTCGCGATCTTCCAGATCGTCCCGTCCGGGGCCTGGACGATGCCTCCGCAGCCCCACAGCGACTTCGCGGCGGGCTTCAGCACCGCGGCGCCCACTTCCAAGGCGGCGCCGACGAAGCTGTCGACGGTAGCCGGCCCGGACACCGTGAGCGCCAGGGTGAAGCCGCGGAATCCGGTGGAGTGCGCTTCGGACGCCCGCAGACCCCATCGAGGAGGACCATCCCCGCTCGGGTCCACCTCAGGTCACCGCCCGGCCCGTGCCAGTCGGGGAGAGCCCCGCGGCGCCACCGCCGTAGTAACCCCTCCTCCTGCCGGACCGGCAGGAGCCCGCTCGGCGGGCTGAGACGCGGACTCGGACTGCCGCGGCATGTGGACATCTTCCGGGTTAACGGCGGTTCACCGGATCATGGGCATGCGTTCGGGCGCCGGGATCAGAAGCACTTCGCCACCTGACCGGGTCGGACGTCCCGCACTTCCGGGCACTGTTTGAGCGTGCGTGTCGGTGCCATCGTCCAGGTGTACTGAGCGGGCCAGTACCCCATGCCCGCCCCGTCCTCGCTGCCCACCAGGGGGCCGGCGTCGCCGGAGGCGACGACTTCATGGAGCCCGACGCTCGTTACGAGACCGATCCTCAGCCGGTAGGTGAAGGAGCCGGGCGAACCGGCGAGGTCGACCAGGACGTTCTCGCGGGCTCCTTTCAACCGGCTCACTTTGTACTTCCGGCGCGCGTTGGGGTTCGGCAGGTATTCCTCGCCGTCGACGACCGATACAGCCTCAGGGTCGCGCCAGGACATTCGCGAACTGCGACGCGGGAGACAGGAAAGCCTGGCGACCGGAGCGAGGGCGGGATCTCGCGGTTTGTAGGAATCGTCCCTCTCCAGAGCCATGGACGAGATGCGAACGTCGGTGGCGAAGTTCGCGGAGATGTCGAGGGTGTGCAGCACACGCCAAGTGGGGACGGCTCCCTGGGCCAGCGCCCATCGGCGCATTTCACGGCAGTCCGCCACCTTGGCGGGAGGATCGCGCCGGGCGATCTCCTCGGAGGCCATCAGGGTCCAGCTCTCGTCCTTGCCCGTTTCACCGAGGCGGATACCCACGGACACCCGGGGCTTTTCTCCGGCCGCGGGGCGAGCCTTCTCACGCTGTTTCGGCGGCTTGGCATCGGGGTCGCGCTCTGCGGCCGGGAACACGAAATGGCCCGTTAAGAGACCGGCGGCGAGCACGACCAGAACAAGGGAAATCCCCCTTCTTCGCCCCATTACAATTCCCTCTCCTCGATTCCATGGCCTTTCGCGGGAATCGAGGCGCCGAAGCCATGGCCGGGTCCGATGCGCGAAGGGCATGCGCCGCCGACCGCGAGCGATACTGAGTCCGGGACCGCCGGCGGCGTACCCGGCCCGCGTCCGGCCCACCGAAACGGCCGGGGCGGCAGTCTATCCGGCGGGTCCGCACCGCGCCACGGGCAGATCGCACGAGCCGATCACCCCGGCATCACTACGACGGATCGAGCGCGCTCCGGAGGATCTGATAATGGGTCCCTTTCGCTATCTGCGCATGATTGGGCACGCTCACCGTCCGGCTATTTCCATCACGAAGGACACAATGCGTGCCATCGCGAACCATACGGAATCCCCGGCTCTTGAGGAACTCGATCATTTCGGCGGCGGAACAGGGAAAAGCGGGAGGTCGGTGCGCACGGCGCCGTCGACTCATGGACTGGCTCTCCTCGAAGGCTGTCCGCGCCGGGCAGCGCGCACTGCCCGGCGCGGAGGCGGAAACGCCTTCAGTCAGCCGCGCCGGGGCACCTCGGATCGAGCAGGTCGGACGAGTCCGGCGAACCTCGGACGGGCCCGGACCTCCGCCGGTAGGGTGCAGTACCTTTTCGGAGCGTCGGGGGTGGGGGATGGACGGCAGCGCAAGCAGGGCCGAGGAAGAATTCGCGAAGTGGCTGCGTGAAGTGCGCGCCAGCCACGAGTGGCTGACCTACAAGGATCTCCGCAAGAGGACCGGCATACCCACGTCCACCATTTCGAATGCCTTCGGGGGAAGGCACTTACCCTCGTACGACAATGCCCAGAAGCTCGTCAGGGCCATTTCCGGAGACGGCGGATTCGCAGACGAGTGCCGTATCCGATGGGTCACCGCGAGGGAGGCGCGAGAGAAGCGGAACAACCCCGACCGGGCCGAGCCGCCCCGGATCGAGGACGGTTCGGCCGGACCTGACCCGGCCTCTCCGGACTCTCCCCCGGCCACCGCTTCAAGAACCCCGCCGGAATCCGCTCGCCCCCACCGCGCCGTCCGCGTGCTGATCGTCGGCGCCGTGGCCTTCTCGATGGGCCTCGTCCTTCTGTATGGATATCGTGCGCTGACGGTGCAGGACGACCGTCGCGGCGCGGGCGGCGGACCGCAGGATGGCGTCGACCGGAACATCGCGGTGTACACCGAACTCCTCGATCAGCCGGACAAAGGTCTGATCACAGCCTCGAAGCACGAATTCATTCCCTCGCCGAGCGAACGCAGATTCCTCTCCACTCCCTACACGATCGGTACTCAGAGATATTTCGACATCGTGAGAAATTCGGCGGAAGCCATCGAGGTCGAGTCAGTGACGTCGAGCATCCTCCTGACCAATGAGCGGAATCAGAAGATCAAGATCGTGAACATAGAAATCGACATCGTGGAGCGCGGCAGTCCCTGGTCCGGAACCCTCTTCTGCGTCGGCCCTCAAGCAGGCGGCCCAAATATGAAGATGCTCTTCGACCTGGATACCGCGAAGCCGGTCGCCCGCTCGACGGACGCGACAATGGAAGAAGTCGGCCCACCTTTCTTCTACAGCAGTACGATCGACCTGGAGGGAAAGGGGCAGGAGACCATTGCGGTGCGAGCGGTGACAAAAAGAAGCTTCGTCTCTTTCCAGCTCCTGGTCACCTATGTGATCGGCCGGGAACGCAAGATGGTGACGATCGACAACAACGGACGCCCCTTCCGGGTGACGGCTTTCAACAAGACGGGAGCGGGCATCAGTTCCTACCGCCGGGTCTTCTCGATGACCCCCGAGTACGCCTTGCGGGAGGCCGCCGGGCGCGGGAAGGGCGCACCCTGCGGCGTCTAAGACGGTGTCTCACGTGGCGATCTTGGAGAGCTTCTTGTAGCAGGTCATGACTGCGGCGAGCCCGAGGAAGGCGAGGAAGTGACCGCCCTTGCGTTCATAGCGGACGGTCATGCGGCGGTATCCGAACAGCCAGGAGATCGACCTCTCGATCTTCCATCGGTGCCTTCCGAGGCGTTCGGAGGACTCCACGCCCGGCCGGGCGATCCGTGGGGTGATGTTGCGTTCGCGTAGCCACGCCAGGTTGCCGGCCGAGTGGTACCCCTGCCGGCCCGGACCTTGTCGGGGTGTCGCCGACGGGGGCCGCGGCGTGAGCGGACGGCCGGGATTCCGAGGATGAGCGGGCGAAGCGCTTGGACGTCGTTGACGTTCGCGGCGGACACCCCGACGACCACAGGCAGCCCCTGCGCGTCGGTCAGAACGTGCAGTTTGCTGCCCGCTTCGCCTCGGCCGACCGGATTCGGACCCGTCAGCGTTCGCGCGCACCGAGGCCGCGTCGACGATCACGGAGCTCCAGTCCAGTCCGCCGCGGGCTCCGATCTCGTCCAGAACCACCCGGTGCAGCTGACGCCACACTCCGGATGCGGTCCAGACGGAGAACCTCCGGTGAGCCGTCGCCGGCGACACTCCGAACGTCGGTGGCAGATACCGCCACGCGCACCCGCTGGTCAGCACGTACACGACGGCCGTGAACACGGCACGCTGGTCGATCGGCGCGGTGCCACCGCCCTGCGGGCGCGAGCGGAAGGACGGCAGTACCGGCTCGACCATGGCCCATAGATCATCCGGCACGAGCCGCTGCGACAGATCCCCACCCATGAACGATCATGATGCCGCTGCCGGGCGGCCCCCGGCGACGGTCGGTGTAGGCGTTGGGCTGATTGCCCCCGCCACCTCAGAATGGGCACATGGCTCCTCCTTCCGTCGACCCGCGCCCGTTGAACGCCGACGAGCGCGCAGTACTTCAACACGTCCTGTCAGCGGAGTTCGTCGGCGCGTCGCAACTGCGGAGTCAGCTGGACCACACCGAGGTGATCGCTGTCTGGGGGCCCGACTCCGTGAGCGTCGACCTGCAGGTCCGGGAACCTTGCGAGCATGCAGCACTGCCGAAAGAGCTCGTGCCTGTAGACGCACAAGTCCATGACCCGTCCGGCGCCTACGTCGGCGAGATCCTCGTATGGACGGACCAGGGAGCCACGCTCTCAGCCCTGGAGTTCGCCTGGGTCACCGACGAGATGCCCACGTCTCTACCGGTCATCGTGACCGTGTCCCACAACCGCACCGTTCCACTCCCGATGACGGCGAGGGTGGCGCCGTCCGGACTGAACACGGCCGCGTTCACCGTGTCGGTGTGGCCGGCGAGAGTGTGGCGGTGTTTACCGGTGACCGTGTCCCACAACCGCACCGTCTTGTCCGAGGTGTCGGTGGCGTGGATGCCGCCCTTGAGACTGAACACTTCGCAATACTCCTCGCCTCCAAGGATCTGCTTGATGGGGAGGGCTGCGGCGCGGTAGAGGCTGGCGGTGGCGTCGTCGGTGGGGCTGGTGGGGTATGCCTGGACGGCCAGGAGGGAGGCGAGGTCGGGGTTGGTGCCGATCAGAGTGTCAGACTGGGCTGCGAGTTGCCGGGACTGGGCCTCGTGCTGCGCGGTGGTGGCGATCTCTTGTTGCCGCCAGGCCAGACCAGCTGCGGTCAGGGCGAGGGCGAGCAGTCCGGCTAGGACAGTGCCGCAGATAGGGGGCCGATCCCCTCCGGCGGGGGACTGTGCCGTGCTAGAGCGCGGCATTGAGCCGGTGCTGGGCTGGGTGAGGAGTTCCTCGAACTGGTCGATGATCAGGAGCAGGCGCTCCGCGTTTGGTTCGGCGGCCAGCCGGTGCCGGGCCGCGGCGGGGATGCCGTCGCACATCGCGCCCGGTAGCCCGGCGTGTTCCAGTCTGGCGGGCAGGTCACCAGCGGGCCGGGTGGAGACCGTGAGCCAGCGGTCGCTTCCGGGTACCGCCCCGTCGCGGAGGACGGGCAGGAGACCCGCCTGGACGAGGGAGGACTTGCCCGCCCCGGAGGGTCCCAACAGCAGCAGAACTCGCGGCAGTCCCGCAAGCGTTGCCAGCGCACTCTCCACCGCGGTGTCCCGGCCGTGGAACCAGACGGCGTCGTCCGCGGTGAACGCCTCCAGCCCCCGGTAAGGCTCGACCTCCCCACACTTCCAGCTCCGGGACCACCCGCCGCAGTACCTCGGTCGGTGTGGCATAGGCGATTGCGAGGCCCCGGAGATGGTCGTCGGGGGAGGTGATGGAAGTGACCATGCCGATCACCAGGCCGGTCTCCTGGTCGATGACCGGACCGCCGCTGAATCCCTGGGTCAGATCGTTGGCACCGGTCAGCTGCAGCAACTCCCCCTGCCCTCACCATCGGCCGCGGTCAGCGTGTCCCCGACAATGCCGTACCCGAAGTGCCCTCCGGGCGGTGCCTGATCGGGGAACCCGAACGCACGCACCCGGTGCCCCCGGCATCCTGCGGACGCCCCCATCTCGAGTGCTTCCAGCCCGGCCGGGGCTTGGTCGAGGCGGATGACGGCGACATCGTCACCGTCCGCCTCTCGCCACCGCTCGGCGCCTCCGGCACCCAGTGACACCACTTGGTGAGGTGGGCGTTCCGGCTCGGGTTCGGGGCTGAGGTGCTGGGCTGGGTTAGAATCCGCTGCGGTGGCCGTGCGTTGGTGTCGGCCCGTGCGAGCCCTCTTTCGGTCCCGTGGTCGGTGAGGGCGCTGAGCCCCAGGTGCTTGCGCATCAACGCCGACGAGCCCCTCCTTCCGTGTGCCCTTGGGCGACCGACGGCGGTGCGGACCACGGGCCGTGCCGCAGGAACGGAAGCCTCGCCGTGGTCCGAGATCATGCCCGCAAAGCTGATGCGCGACGCCGCAGCCGTGCTGGTGAAGGTAGCCACCGGCGCACCGTCAAGCAGCAGAGTCCCCGTCCTCGTGTCCGTACCGGTCTCACCGCCCTCGACTCTCTCCTCGGCGGCGGTTTGCGTCCCGGCCGGCTCACAGTGATCGCCGCGCGCACAGCGATGGGTAAATCGATGCTCTCCCTGGCAATTGCGAGGGATGTTGTTTTCCGCCAGGGCCGTCCGGCGCAGGTCGCGTCCCTGGAGATGTCGAACGCCGAGCTCATGGAGCGGCTGATCTCCGCGGAGACCGGCCTGCTCACCGAGAAGGTCCGCCAGCACGAACTGGACGAGGCCGAGCGGGACCTGATCCGTGAGTTCGCAGCCCGCATCCGCGACCGCAGCCACCTGCTCTCCCTCGGCGGTGACAGCAGCACCCCCACGGTCGCCGACATCGAACGAGCCTGCGGTCCCATGCTCCAACACCACGGCCGCCTAGACCTCCTCGTCGTCGACTACCTCGGTCTCATGAACGGACCGCTGCGAACTCGGGCCATGGACCGGGCGGCGCAAATGGCCGACATCGTGGCAGAGCTCCACGAGCTCGCCGGACGATTGCAGGCGGCTGTCGTCGTCGTGGAGCAGCTCACCCGCGCCCCGCTCTACCGCGACGACCCCCGGCCCCAACTCACCGACAGGGTCCACGAGAAGGCGCTCCTCGCGCATGCCGAGACCGTCGTCATGCTGCACCGGCCCGCCTTCCACGACCCCCGCCACCAAAACGGGCCGCTACACCCGCTCCCCCGATCCCGACCAGTACCCCGCGCACCTCTTCCCCCGGCATGGGCTGCCCGAGCCGGCCGTGCAACACGCCGAACTGCATGTCCCCCACAACCGGTACGGGCGCACGGGAGTTGTCCGGGTGAGTGTGGAACTCGCCCGGGCCAGCTTCCACGACCTCCCCGACAGCACCGACTGAATCCCGTCGCTCAGACCCCCGTTCCCCGGCGGGTCCCACTTCCCTGGCGGCCTCGGCGGTCAGGGAAGTGGGGCTGGTGGAGGAGCGTCTGTCCGTTTCGGGAAGGTGCTGCCCATCCCTTCAAGATCCGCCGTTTCTGGTTCGTCGCGGTGAGCTTCGTCCGCCTCGATCAGCCCGGCCGTTCCCTCCCCCGTGCCGCGCGGTTCCGCCTCCATCGCGCGCAGCACTTCGCGCGGGGTACGCCCCCGTATCAGGGTCAGGGTGTACCCGCTCTCCATCATCTGGCGGAAAAGTGGAGAGGTGCGGATTCAGGCGTAGTCGTGCGCGGTCACCGATTTCATACGGCGCAGTGTGCCTGATGTCTCTGACAACCTCGGGTTACAAGGCGTTTCTTGGAGCAGCCACGGGTCCCCAGCCGTTTTCCGACCACGCCGGTCACCAGCTGGCGCGCTGGCCCGCTCAGGCAGCCACCCCGGACGGGACCAGGCCCCTCAACTCCCACACGGTCTCCCGCGCTCACCGGGGCCTGGGGCCAGGAGCTACCGGATAGCGGCAAGGACGACTCACACGTGAAACGCCGTTCTCCCATATCCGCGCATTCGCCCAGGCCCACAGGACCACCTGGCGCATGGTCACCGCGGGCGAGCCCCTTTCGGCACCTGGCGGACCAGCCCACGCGCGGGAATTGCTGCTCGCCGGCTGTGCGCCACTTCCCCAGGCCGAGTTGAACCTTTGCCCAGCAGCCGTGGTCATCTTCGCCGCAGTCCTCTCCTGGGCGGTGGCTCATCGCTGTCTCCGGAGCAGTGGCCGAGCTGTACCGCGCCCACGCGCCCCGGCTGCTGGTGGTGCTGGCCGGAGCGGAGGGACTGGACGGGACCCAGGACGTGTCGGACGGGGCCTGCTGTGTCCTTGCCGGGGTCGCCGGGTGCCGGTATCAGTAGACGGTGCCAGGCCCCACCCAGAGCGTCTCGAACGCCCCGGTCGGCGGGGCCGCGAGGAAGACCTTGACGTCGCAGAAGGCGAGCTGCGCCATACGCTCAAGACCAGCAAGGTCGTCCACGACCACTGGTGTCGTCTCTGCCCACGCGCCAAGGCGGGCGGGGAGCGCCACCGCTACAACATGCGGCTTGCCGTCTCGTTTCTCGTAGAGGGGCCGGCCGTCCCCGTACGTGTGCGAGGGCGCTCCGAAGAATGTGTCGTGGCCCTGCCCATTGCTCCACGCACGATCGTTTCGAAGGCCCGCCACCATGGCGAGCCGATGCCGGTCCGTTTCCAAAACCGCCCATACGCTGCTGCCTTCGCCTTCTTCGCTGCCTGCTCTGCCTCCCAACGGGCTTCCTCGGCTGCCTGCTGCGCCGTCCCGCGACGTTGTTCCTCGGTGGCTGCGGCCGTGTGGGCGGGGATGGTCCAGAACGTTCCTCGGTGTCCCCAGGAAGGGAAGGACACCTTCTCGGGCACGCGGGGGTGGGCTCGCCCCGCCCCGCCCCGGGTGTTGCGACGTTCATTGGAACCCGACGGGGCGGGGCGGGGCGGGGCGAGGGGGTTTCAGGTGGTGGTCGGGAGTGGTGGGGGTCAGGGGATGGTGATGAAGCGGGCGGTGCTGGGGACTCCTTGGGCGTTGAGGGCGAAGAGCATGTAGGTGCCGGGGAGGACGACGCCCCTGTCGGCCGGGATGGAGACCGTATGGGTGTTGGCGCCCGCGGGGGTGGAGGTCAGGGGGACGCGCCGCTGGTCGTTGTCGGTGGAGTGGGTCGCGGCCGCCGCCCGCATCAGCACGAAGGAGGCCACCGGCCCGCCGGTGGTGACCGTGAGCGAGGTGCCCGCGGGGGCCTGGGGCGGTACGCCGCCGGTGATGGCGGGACGCGGTTTGGGTGAGCCGTCCGCGTTGAGCAGGTACGGCGGGGTGAACACGGCTCCGTCGGCGTGGTTGGTGGCGCAGTCGCCGCAGAGGCCGCCGCCGCCGGAGAAGATCCGGCCGTCGGGCAGCAGGTTCGCCACGCTGTGGTAGTTCCGCGGGATGGCCATGGTGGCGAGCGGGGTGAAGCTGCCGGTCGCCGGGTCCCACAGTTCGGGGGTCAGCACGGAGGTGGCGTCGCTGAACGGCACGGGGTACGACTGGCCGCCGAAGACGGCGACCTTGCCGTCGGGCATGACGACGCTGTTGCCGAAGGCGCGGGCCTGGTCCATGTCGCCCGTACGCGCGGCCTGGACCTGGCCGCCGTTGATGCTCACGGTGTACGCGCGCCGGGTGGCGGGCACGTTGTCGTACGCGGGCGAGCCGCCCAGGGTGAGCAGTTTGCCGATGTCGTACGCGACGGCGTTGCCGGTCATGGCGTCCTGGCTGTCGGCGCGGGTGCCGGCCGGGGTGATGCTGCCGTTCCCGGCGGTGGTGATCCAGTTCATCTGCTTGCTCGGGCCGAGTTGGAGCACCTTGCCGCCCGAAGTGGCGTACAGCCACATGTGGTTGTCGGCGCGGTAGGGGCCGGCCGGGTCGGCGGTCATGGTCGAAGTGGCCGGGACGCCGGGAAGCTTGCGCCAGGTGGAGGTGTTCGGGGACCAGACCTCGCCGGCCTTGTCACCCGGGGCTCCGCTCCAGGACCCGCCGAGGACGAAGGCCTCGCCGGTGGAGAGCAGGGTCATCGACTGGTAGCCGCGGGCGATGTTCATGTTGCTGGTCGCGGACCAGGTGTCGGTGGCCGGGTTGTAGATGCTGGCCTTCTCCGCGTTGCTGCCGCCGGTGACCAGGACCCGGCCGTCGGCGAGCATCGCGATGCCCGGGCAGAACATGTCGTGGCCGGTGTTGTCGACGCGGCGCTGGGTGACCTTGCCCGTCTTCAGGTCGAGGATCGCGGTCTGGGTGTAGCCGTTGCTGCCGCCGAAGCGGTCGACCGCGTACGCCGACCAGGCCAGGAGCTTGTCGCCGGGCAGGACGGCGGTGGCCACCGGTACGAGGGGGAATCCGGTGATCCGGTCCCAGGCGCCGTGGGTGGCCGGGTTGGCCGGTCCGCTCAGGCGTATTTCGGCGGCCGTGGTCCAGGGCCCGCGGTTGCCGGCCTCGCCGGTCGCGGTCAGGCGTACGTAGCGGGCGGTCGCGGTGCGGGTGAAGGTGGCGGTCTTGACGGTGTCGTCGTCGCGCCAGGTGCCTGCCGCGACCGGGGTGCCGAAGGTGGTCCCGTCGGTGCTGGTGGTAACGGTGTACGCGCCCGCGCGCCCGTTGGGGCCGTCGTTGCGGGGCTGGTAGACGAGGGCGGAGACGGCCGTCGTGCGGTTCATGTCGATGGTGATGCTGTGCGGCAGCGGGGCCGGGGTGCCGGCGTACCTGCTGTGCCAGATGGTGGCCGCGTTGCCGTCGAGGACGTTGGCCGCGCGGCCGTTCTCGGCGGCGGTCTCCTCATCGCCCGCCGTGGCCGTCCATCCGGTGCGGGGCAGGTCGACGGTGGCTGCCGGGGTTCCCGGGTCGCCGAGCAGGTTGAGCTCGGCGGCGGTGGTCCACGGGCCGCGGTTGCCGGCCTCGGTGACGGCGGTGAGGCGGACGAACCGGGCGCCCGTCGGGGCGAATCCGAGGGTCTTGGCGGCGGCGTCGTCCGCGAGGGTGCCGGTGGCGACGGGACTGCCCCAGTTCTGCCCGTCCGCGCTCATGCTGATGCTGTACTCGCCGACGCGCCCGTTGGGGCCGTCGGTGCGGGGCAGGTAGACGAGGCCGGAGACGACCGCCGTGCGGTTCATGTCGATGGTGATGCTGTGCGGCAGCGGGGCCGGGGTGCCGGCGTACCTGCTGTGCCAGATGGTGGCCGCGTTGCCGTCGAGGACGTTGGCCGCGCGGCCGTTCTCGGCGGCGGTCTCCTCATCGCCCGCCGTGACGGTCCATCCGGTCCGGTCGAGTAGCGGAGCCGCGGGCTCCATGGCGTTCGCCGGGGCCACGGCGTGGTGCGGCGACGCCTTCGCCGCCTGCTGGCCGACTGGTGCGGACGCCGGCCGGAGCGCTGCCCCGTCGGGGCCGCCGCCCGGCCCGGTACTCGCCACGCCGAGCCATGGCGTGGCCCCGACGAGCAACGAGCCGAGGGCAAAGGCGATGAGCAGAGGGGAACGGCGTAACGCTCGGGGGAGAGCGGGGATACGTCTGGGCTGCAATCGGACCTCCTGGGCAGACCGCGGAAGCGGAAAGGGAACGGTGAAGCGCCGACATCGGCTGTGAGCCCGCTGTGGGCCCGCTGTGAACCCCTTGAACATAAGATCGTCGCACATTAACTCGGGCTTAGAACAAGCGAGTTGGCGCAAAACCCCCCGCCCTTGTACCCGAAGCCGACCCCTCCGCCGGATGAAGCCCACACCACCCATGCCGCCCGGACGGCGAACGCCCTCTGCTCGCCTCGTTCACCAGCGGCGAGCACTCCCCGGCAGCCCGCGGGGGAGCGGGCGCACATCTCCCTCCGGCAGCGGAGCACGACGAGCCCCGCACAATGGTGGCGTGCAGCCCCATACCAGTACAAAGAGTGGCGCACCTCCGCACGCGCATCCGCGCGGTGTGCGCCACCGGCAGCCGCGCCTCTCCCCGTACCCCAACCCGTACGCGTAACTTCTGCAAGGGATGGTCCCGATGACCGTTGAGCACCTGCCGGGGAAGCTGGTCGTCGAGGTGGGTGAGCGCCAGGCGTGGCCCTTCCTCGACACCGAGAGCGACCCGGAGCGCGAGCTGCGGCTCTACCTCGACACCGACTGGCTGATCACGCCGCCCGGCGACGCCGGGGCCGGGGCGGCCGGGAGCCCGGACAGCTTGCTGCCAGAGCTGGTCCGCCTCAACAACCGGTACGTGGTGACGGCCGTCGAGAACGCTCGCGTTGCTCCCTCTCCCGACGAACCAATCACA
Organism: Streptomyces albipurpureus; assembly: GCF_023701525.1. Lineage (GTDB taxonomy): Bacteria > Actinomycetota > Actinomycetes > Streptomycetales > Streptomycetaceae > Streptomyces > Streptomyces albipurpureus. The sequence goes on along the minus strand of NZ_JAMQAW010000003.1, from coordinate 7,587 downwards.
ACGGTCCACCGCAGAGCGCCACCCCTTGAGAACTCCAGACACAGGGGTAACGAGGCATCCATCTACTACGTCACACCAACGGTCACGCCCCCCGGAGAACGCGCCCTACGTCTGCTATGCGGACGGTGACGACATCCTGCCGCCCCACTCCCTCGCGGTCCGCTACCAGCGCGCGGTGGAAACCGGCCTCGGCTGGGTCGCGGGAATGTCCGCCGACCTGGTGAAGAACGGCGACCTCGCCCTGTGGGACTGTGCCACCCCGGTGGGGCTCCACGACCCCGGCGACGGTGGACGTACTGGCCCTCTCCCCAGAGCGGCAAGCCACCCATGGGCCACACCATGCTCCTCACCCGGACGGCCATCGCCCGCGCCTACGCAGGGCACGGCGGGCTGACCAAGGGGGAGGACTACGTGTACGTCCTGTCGGTCACAGGCAATACCGCCGGCGAGCACCTGCCGGACATCACATACCACTACCGCCACCACGAGTCAGCGGAACCAAACGACAAGGCGTACGTTCTCGGCCCCGTGGACCTCGCTGAGGATGCGCATGACGCTCCAGACCCGGCCCCAGTCAGTGTCGATCCCCGCGGCTGAGGCGCGGGTTCGAGTGCCTGAGGCGTCGGTCTCCTGCCAGTCCGTGGTGTCCAGCTCGGCCCAGGTCAGCCAGGTGGTCCCGTGCACATCGCGGGGCCTGCAACGCGCCCGCGTCCGCGCACTCACCCTGCGCGCCGAAACACTGCGCCCCGCCGCCACGACACCCCTCCAGATGACCCTCGACCCAGCCGACGACCGCGCACTGCACCTCGAAGCCGCCGTGGACCGGGCGCGCGCCCGCTTCGGACCCACCCTCGCCAAGCCCGCCGTCGACGACCCGGTAGGGACCGACCCGGGTGGGGTCACCAGCACGGGCGGGCTGCAACCGGCCGTCAGACCGAGCGATGCTCACAGGGCATTCATTCCACTTCAGCGATGGAGCAAGGGGAAGCTGGGTGCGGCGATCGCAACGAGTCCGCCCCCAGCCTGACGGCTGGATGCTATCCGTGGGCGATCACCTTGCGCGGCACCTCTCACGCATTGTGCTGGGCGGCGGTGTGCGTCGCGCTGCGCATCAGCGAAACACCGCTCGTGCTGCCACCCACTCCAGGACGCTTATGTCCTGCAACTCGTCGACCTCCGTGCACAGCCACGGGCTTCCCGAATCGACGTCTCGGATGAGCACTAACAGCAGGCTCGCGACCAGTCTGTGAAGTATCGGGGCCTCCCGTCCGATGCCGGACGTAGCCCGCCGATCAGACCCGCACAGCTTCGGCCGCTGTCAGGCGTCGATACGAAGCCACGTGTCGCCCGCGCGGAGCCACAGAAGACCGTCACGCCCCTGACCGCAGCGCAGGACCACCCTCCCTGGCACTCGAACCCTGCGCCGCTCGGTCGCGCTCCAGGTATCACCATCCAACTCAGCTCGTACCACCTCGGTTGCCCGCTGGTTGTGAACGCGCTTGGTCAGCACTGCTCGACGGTCGCGCACGGCGAACCCGTCCGGGGCGCCCACGGGGCTGGGCCAACTGGTCACCTCACCCGTCGAAGGGGTGATCCGCGTCAAGAACGTGCCTCCCCGCTGGCTGCCGGAATACCAGATCAGCCAGACCTGGTCCCCCTCGGTGGCAGCGGTGCATCCCTCCAGAGGGACGTCGGGAAGGCGACCTCCCGGGGCCCACAGTGCCTGACCTTCGGGACTCCAGCCGGCAAGACCGGCAGCGGACTCCGGATGCCCTCCGTAGATGCCTTCATCTCCGTAGGCTGTCCAGATCGATCCCCCGCGATCGGTCACCAGAGCAGGGATGTCGTCGCCGATGCAGAAAGTGGCCTCTTGTTCACCACTGTCCAGAGAGAACACCACAACGTTCGGGCCCCACGCCCCCAACTCCTCCTTGCGCGCCCGACCGCATGCCATGAGAAGTCGGGAATCCGGGAGAAATGCGATGTGGCTCGGCCTGACCGGGACGTCCTTGATCGGTCGGCGTTGAAGCGACCCGTCAGCCTGGCGAATCACCAGCACCGCATCGAACGGAACCTGCGGGCCCCATCCTACCCAACCCTTCACATGGCGGCTTCGGTGTAGGTACCGCCGATGAACGAGGAGAACAGCCAACTCCCCCATCGGGCCAGCGGTCCACCACAAGGGACGTCGTCCCGCCCAGAGGTCCGTTGCAGACGGCTTCCAGACCCTCTGCATGTCGGCCGTCGACACCGCATTCCCCCCAGTCCTCCGTCGCAGCACCCGCCATAAGCACTGATGAGAGGAGTGTATTGATGCCAGAACAACTGGCATCACCTGGACGTCGCGGCGATGTGACGGTCCAGGATCTGTCCGGACCGAGACGAGGAACGTCTGCAGGCTGGGAAGAAGTGGCGTGTGCTGTGGGCGGGTAGGTGTTGAACCGAGGGCTGGGCAAAAAAGGAGCAGCGTGCCCAGGAGTCACATGGACGGCGCGGCGCTGGCCGGACGCTCTCTGTCCTGGAGAGGGACAGCCGTCGTTGTGGCAATTCGATGTCCGTGACGGCTAGGGCGATCTCCTCACCTGCCTCGAAGAGCTCTGGCTGATCAGCGGCAGGCCGGCCGTGCTTTGACTCCGCCTGACGGTTTCGAGTACCCGAGGAACGGCTGCCAGCGCACCGACCAGTCCTACCCCCAGGTCATCGACCGGGACCTCAGCTCGCTCATCGAACTGACCAACGTCAGCTGCGGCGCGGCCACGATCGGGGACGTCACCTTCCGGGCCAGCAGTCGATCGGCCGTAACGTGCCGCCCTTCTCTGAAGGCCCCGACTACCCCTTCCCGCCGGTGCCGCCCCAGGTTGAGGCGGCGGGCGCGGGCACGGACGTGATCACCGTCGGGGCGGGAGGAAACACCCTCGGCTTCGCCGACATCCTCCTCAGGTGCCAAGAGAGCCGCACACGCTGCTCAGCTAGGCGACCAGCGGCACTGCGGTGTCATGGAGCTTGAGGGACCTGAAACCGGAGGCAGGACATGGCGTACGCGGTATCTGGCGGATAGATTTCGCGGCGCTGTACGGGTCCGGAGGCCAGGTGGGAAACGAGTGGGGGCCAGAAGTGGGCTGCGGCGTGGTTGGCACGGTCAAAGGACAGTGTCCGATGGCCTGGGTGACGTCGCAGGACTTGTTGGGCGGCGGCCTTGCCCATGCCATGGCGACGATGGCGGCGCAGTACGAAGAACTTGCTCATCTCCCGTGAACTGTCGTCCAGTTGCCGGGTCATACTGAAGCCCACAAGGATTTCACCGGCTTTGAAGAGACACGCCTCCCGGTCGCGTTCCTTAAGGAAATCGTCGAGGAAGTGGTAGGCGAACCCACCCTGCGGGGTGACATCGAGATCCCGCAGCTCAGAGAAGTCATACAGATAGAACTGCAGCAGGTTCCCCAAGACATCCCTGTCCCGCTCCGCGGCCGGGACCACCTCAACTCTCATACCCATCAGTGTCCCGTGCGCCGGGACCGCATCGACAGGGTTCCGGGCATCGACAGCAGCATCGGACGATCTTCACTGCGCCGACTCGCCGGTGCACAGCGCAGAGCCCCGGCTAGCGCCCGCTCCAGGCGAACCCGTCCGGGTCGGTAAAGGTATCGGCGGTGCTGCCGAGGACGATGCGGTGCGAGCCGGCGCCGTCGGCGGGGACGCCGAGGTCCTTGGCAAGGGAACGGCGCTTGTACAGCGCCAACTTCACGAGACTGGACTGACCGGGGGCAAACTCGGCGTACTTACCACCAAAGCTCTTGGTTACGGTCAGGCCCTGGCCGACGTAGAACTGCTTGGTGGCCTTCACGTCCTCGACGCCGAGCAGCAGGACGACCTCGTCGATCTCGAAGGTGGCGGGGCCGGTGTCCTTCTTCGCCGAGGTCGCGATCTTCCAGATCGTCCCGTCCGGGGCCTGGACGACGCCACCGTAGCCCCACAGCGACTTCGCGGCGGGCTTCAGCACCGTGGCGCCGGCGTCCACGGCGGCGCCGACGAAGCCGTCGACAGTCGCTGGCCCGGACACCGTGAGCGCCAGGGTGAAGCCGCGGAATCCGGTGGAGTGCGCCTTCGACGCCCGCAGGCGTATGTAGGTGTCCACGCCGAAGGCGCTGTAGAAGCGGCGGGCGGCCTCGGGGTCGGCCACCTCAAGGGTGACGGACGCGAGGGACATGTTGGCTGCGATGGAAGTGGTGGTTGCCATGACCATCACGCTAGGGGCTGCGCGGCGGCCGGGGCTTCTCGATTCCTGACCGGACTTGCGACGTGTTTCGCCACGCACGCCGGCATCCCCTCCACCTTGATCGCCGCCCCCCATCGCGGGCCGTACCCGCAGTATCGGCCCGGTCGGCCGCCGCATCCGCAGCCTGGCGGCGGAAGACCCCGGGCGGCATGCCGACCAGTTCGTTGAAGCGGGTGGAGAACGTGCGCAGCGACGCGCGGCCGAACGTGAAGCAGACCTCGGTGACGCTGAGGTCGCCCCGCCGCAACAGCGCCATCGCCCGCTCGATGCGACGCGTCATCAGGTACGCGTACGGCGACTCACCGTAGGCGGCCCGGAACTGCCGACTCAGGTGCCCGGCGGACATGTTCACATCATGGGCGAGCGCCTCCACGTTCGGCTGGTCTCCCGGGCCGGTGTCGGCTCCCACCAATCCGCGACTAGCTTTGGCAAGTTCGTCAGCCACAGCTCAGTGGCGACCAGGGCGTGCAGGCTCTGTTTGGTGCGCACCGACCAGGCTGAGCGCTCCAAGGATCTGCCGAGCGACGCCTTCAGCGACAGACGGGGCATTCACACGCCCTGCGCTTCGTCGCTCCGACGCCCCGGATGTCGTCGGCGATCTCCACGCGGATCCGCTCGTCGGGTTGCTCGGGCCGCCACCGGGCGCCGTTGTTGAGGAGGACGATCCACTCCCGATCACGGCAGGATTGCGCCTGGAGCGTGGCCAGGCACTCGTCCAGGAACCGTGGCCGGTGGCTGGGGGTGAAGATGGAGAACTTGGGTCTCGTGGTCGACGTCATCTGCGCTACCTGCCTGGGGGCTCGGAGTTCACGGTGGCTTCGGTGCTCTCGTCGGGTGAGGTGCTGGAGGCGACCGACTCCCTGAACGCCTGCGGCACATGGGAGCGCAGGGCGGAGTCGAGCTCGACGGCCTGGCGGTAGGCTTCCCGCGCCTGTTCGCCCCGGCCCTTGCGGGCCAGCGTCTCGCCGATGTGGAAGTAGGCGGTGGACGCCTTGGGGTCGACGACGACGACGGCTCTCCGCAGGAGCTTGAGTGCCGCGTCGGGGTCGCTCTTCTCCAGCAGCAGTGCCTTGTTGAAGAGCGCCGAGGTGTACGACGAGTCGGTCTTCAGTGCGGCGTCGTACGCCTAATGGGCGTCCCCCGGGCGGCCCTCGTTCTGGGCGAGGACACCGAGGTTGTACCAGGCGAACTTGCTCTTCGGGTCCAGGGCCAGGACCTGTGAAGGTGATCTCGGCATTGGGGATGTCCTGGTGGCGGACCAGCAACAGACCGGACTCCAACAAAACGTCGACCCTGAGCCTGTTGCCGTTCGCGTTGTCGAACGCGTCATGGTTCGATGCCGGGGTCGAATGGGTCGCGGTGACGACCCAGACGACGGCTCCGGCGGCGAGCGCGACCGCTACTCCGACTCCCGTCCACATTCGTCTCATCTATCACCATTCGGGTCGATAGGGATACGGCGGTCAAGGTAGACGACGCACCTACCGTGCCGTCATCTCTCACGGGCCCGGCTCCCCGCAGACCACTCGAACGTACACAGAGCCGCCCAGGCCCCACCTCACACGCCCCTGCCACCGCAGGACGGTCGACGCGCCCCGCACCCGATGCCGACAGCCGTGGCTGCCCCCTTACTGACTCCGCAGCCAGGGCCGACCGCCCCCGCCCCCGGAGCGTCGCGCCCCTCCCCCGCCGCAGAGTGCCCGGCTCGGTGCCCTCCTCACCCCTGACGTGGGGTCAGTCCCACCAGAAGTCCCAGAAGTAGGTGTCGACGAGTCGTTCGGCATAGGAGGTCAGCGTGTGGAAATGGGAGCTCTGCCAGATGTTGTCCGGGCAGAACGCGAAATGCTCCGCGGCGATGAGGAGGGCGTCTTCCATCTGCGTCGGGGGTGTGGCGACGCTGAGGTGGAGGGTGTCGAACCCTGCGGCGACGACGCGTGCGCCGAAGCGCTGCTCCCAACTGCGCAGTACGGCGGAGAACTTCGCGGTGTCGTTGTCATAGTTGACGGGCCCCTCCCATCCCACAACGGCGAGCGCGTCAGCACCTGAAGCTGCGGGGACCAGCCCGAGCCGGACTCGCGACCGGAGGGAGACGAAGAAGTGAGCGTGCTCGTCGGCCTCCTTGTCGGGATCGGATGCGGCCGGACGGCCGGCGGCAAGGCCCGGCCATTGCTGCCCGAAGGGCGCGGTGACGCGCAGCCGCTCGCCGGGCGGAGGCGTGTCGTCGTCCTCGTCCACGGCAGTGTGCTCGCGCCACCACTGTGCGAGGAGCTCGGCCGGGTCGTGGGCTCCGGGTGAAGACATGCGCTCGGGGGACAGTTCACCCGAGCCCCAGGGCGGGAACTCATCATCGCGAGGATTCTGGGAATCGAGCAGGAGCGGCCACAGCCCGGTGCGGACGTGTTCGGCACGTATCCGCGTCCACAGTCCGGCGGAGGCCGGCCCGTCACTCAGCCAGAGGGGCTGACTGGCTCCGCTGACGTCATCGGACGCGATCATTCGGCCTGGTGGCAGTGGGGTTTCGAGAAGCAGATGGGGTTCAGAGGTCATCGGCGCATAGTAGGCGTGGGGTCTGACACGCACGCAGCCGACGGCACGGGAGGCAAGGTGTCCTCGATCCGGTCCCTCACAGGGGATCCCCCTCGGCAGACGTGATGATCCGCCCCAAAGCCCCCCTCATCGGGCATGGGCACGAGGCTTCCACGGGACTCGGTGGGAGCGGATCTGACGTTTCGGCCGCGCGCCGGGCGGACGTACCAACCATCAGCCAGGACGACGAGCATCCCCACTCCCCCAGAGTCGAGCAGGCACAGCAGTCGCAACAGTGGGAGGCGGCGGAGCGGTTCTTCGAGGAATACTTCGGCGACGTGGCGCGCAGCCCGTTCCAGGCGCCGCCCGCGCACTTGGCGCCGCTGATCGACACCATGGCTGCCGGCTATGAGGCGTCGCTCAGCGTGGAGGAGGCTGCGGAGAAGTGGCTGAGGGCGCACGCGCCGAAAGCCCCCGAAGCCTTGTGGGAGCAGACCGGGCAGCGGCTGGATGAGCTGGTGCGGCTGCTGGTCGCAGAGTGCTGGACGACGCGGGTGACGACACGGCCTTCCTCGCGCTGGGTGAGGAGGCGCTGCTCGACAACATCTGGACCGTGTTCGTGCTGGGCAGTCTCGGACTGCAGATCGGGGGCGCACGGACGAGATCCTGAAGAACATCATCGCGGAGCGCGTGTTGGGGCTGTCCCGGGAGCCACAGGTGTCGTGATCGCGGTCAGATGAGCTGAACGCGCACTTCCTCGGCCACGGTCTGCAACGACTGGACGA
>NZ_JAMQAW010000029.1:224730-266232 GCF_023701525.1 Streptomyces albipurpureus | reverse complement strand
CGATCTTGTCGGCACCAAGCTGCCCAAACTGCCGCACTCATAGGCATTTTCAATGACGCTCAACAATGGGCTGCACCTGGATGACCAACGTCGAAGCCCGCCAAGCCGTCCCACCCGCCTACACCCAGTGGATCGGTCGGCAGTTCCTCACCCACCAGGTGCAGGGGGCCGCCGCGTGAACCCATCTGACCCTCCTGAGGAGCCCCGCATGGAGTCCCTGCCCGAGCCTGCCCGGGTGCGGCTGCCGGACGGTAGCCAGGTCTACGCCTACATCAACCCCGCCGACCTACCCACCGCTCACCAACCGCAGATCGTGCACCAGCACATCCACCAGGCGCCCCCGGACCGCACCGTGCAGCGGGTCGCATTGGGGTCCGGGATCGGGGCCGGAGCAGTCGGAGCCAGCGTCTATTTCGGTCCGCTGCTGGTCGCCGCCATCACGTCCATGGCTGTTTCGCTTGCCGTGGCCGCGCTGGTCATCATCGCGATCACCTGGGGCCTGGTCACTGTCGTGCGATCCGTGGGCGGTCCGGATGGCAAGGCCGCTGCGAAAAACCTGAGCAAGGCCCGTCGCGGCTGACGGCTGCCTAGTCGCACCCGGACCTCGTTCCGGGTGCGGTGGGGAGCCGGGACAGTCCCGGCACCAGGAAGGTGGCATGACCTCATACCCACGACAGGACGGCCGGCCGCTGCCAGCGTGGACCGCTATGTGTCTGGAGGCCCGGCAGGATCTGGCCGAGGAAACGCCCCACAGGCTTCAGCGGCTGATGTACATGAGCAACGCCGTCGATGTGCCCGCCGACGCGTTCGCCGCTCACACCGCCGCCGCTGGCCGCAGGCTGCGGAAGCTGCTGCGCGACGACCCCAACGCCATGGCCTACTTCAACGGCTGGACGTTCGCCGCCGCAGCCGACACCGCCGACCCCATGCGCGCAGCGGAAGCCGAGTACTACCTGTGCGACGCGCTGATCGAATACGGCGCCCAGGTCCACGACTTTCCCGGTCACCCAGTGCTCGACCCCTCCCTCTACGGCCTCTACGAGGAAGAGCAACCGGCCTGACGGCTGCCTGCCCTACCCGCCACACGCGGGCGGGGTGGGGAGCCGGGACAGACCCGGCGCCAGAAACGGGAGCCATGACCAGCCAGGAATACCGCACCCGCGCTGAGCAGCTGCTCACGCCTCTGCCCGGACGGCCGATGCCGTCACTCGACGCCGTACGACTCGCGGACGTCTATGCACGCCTCGCCCTCTCCGCCTCCCTCGACACCGGTAGCGAGCACACCGAGGAGGCCCGTCGATGAACCGCGACGAACCCCAGCTGACCGTGGCCGAGAAAGCGCGGGTCGTGTACTACGTCGCCCGCATGGCTAAGCGCGGTATCGCCGACCCTGACCGGCAGCGCGGCACGGTCGATCTCTCTGACCTGGAACGCGGGGTGGAGCGGGTCATCGACGGTGCCCGCAAGCGCGAAGAACGCGCCGCCAAGGCAAGCAAGTAGCTGCCCCGGGGTGACCGCCCGGTCTCGCCAAAGATGCGCGGTCACCCCGGCCCATCAGTCCCGAATCAGACCTCAGGAGGTCTCCAGCATGACGGACAACGCCAACGTCGTTCCTCTGTTCAAGGCCCCACCCGACGCTCCGCCCATGCCATCCCATCCACCGGTCTCCATCCCGGCCCCGGTCGATGCGACCGAGCGAGCGGGGAAGCTGCGGCGTTCGGCCCGGTCGGTGAAGCGGGTTGCCACCCACGAACGCACCCGTACCGCGGCTGCGTTGGTCGCCCGACATGGCGCCTACACCCTCGGTGGCACCCGCATCGTTGCCCGCCGCGCGTGGGACGGCCGTACGACCGCACGCTATGAGCGGATGATGCGGGGCGCTGAACTGGCCGGTCAGTACGAACAAGCCGCAGAGTGGGAACAGCGTGCGGCGGTGTTCCGGTCCGCGCGTCATCAGCGGCGCATGGATCTGTTGGCGGCTCCGCAGCGTGCGGCCAAGGCGGCCCTGTGGGGTACCGGTCTGGGTGTCGGCGGTCTCCTCGCTCTGGGTACGACCATGGCGATTGCCACCGAGGATGTATCGAACGTGATCGCCCCGACCATGGGCGTGATCGAGTTGGTTCACTGGCTCGCGGTCATCGTCTCCGTCGTGTGGGGGCCGCTGGTCGCGTTCGGTCCCTGGCTTGCCCTGGTCGCGTTGTGGGCGGTGGGTCGGTCGCGTGGGGCGGCTCCTGCCTGGTCCATGCCCCCAAGTGCCGGTGGCCAGGGGGATGTTGTCCCCGATGAAGGCGCCATTCTCGATGCGCTGCGGCATTTGGGTATCGGCCCGTTGAACAAGGCGGTCAAGGAAGGGTGGCAACCCCGCTGGGTGTCCGGTACCGGCCGGTTGGGCAACGGATGGCACACCCAACTCCAACTCCCCTTGGGCGTAACCGTGGAGATGGTCAACGGCAAGAAAACCGTCCTCGCACACAACCTGCTGCGCAAGCCGGTGGAAGTCTGGCCCACCGAACCGCACAACCAACCCGGTGTCCTTGACCTGTGGGTGGCCGATCAGGGGTCCCTGTCCGGGACAGTGCCCGACTGGCCGCTGCTGGTGGAGGGGGAGGCCGACTACTTCAAGGGCGTGCCGCTGGGTGTGTCCCAGCGTGGTGAGCCGGTGTTCGGCAAGCTCATGGCCGCCAACTACATGGTCGGCGGGATCATGGGATCGGGTAAATCGTCCCTGGTCGTGGGCCTGCTCCTGGGTGCCATGCTCGATCGGCTGGTAGAGATCGAGGTCTATGTCATGGCCTACAACGTCGACTACGACGTCATGAAGCCGCGGCTGCGGACCCTGGTCAAGGGCGACGAAGACGAACAGATCGAGGCCGCGCTGATCGCGCTGCGGGGGCTGCGGGATGAGGTCACCCAGCGCGGGAAGCTCCTGGATGAGATGGGCGGGGAAGAGGTCGCCCTCACCCGGGGCATCGCCGAGCGGGACGTGCGGATGCGGCCCAAGGTGGTCGTTTTCGACGAGTGCCACGAACTCTTCATGCACAAGAAGCACGGCCCCGAAGCGGCTGAACTGGCCGTGAAGGTGATGAAGAAGGCGAGGAAGGTCGGCATCACGCTGATCTGGGTCACCGTCTCGCCGACCGCTGACAGCATCCCGAAGGACGTCACCCGCAACACCTCCCACCGGGTGGCGTTCGCGGTTGGTGACCACGTCGCCAACGATGGCCTACTCGGCACCGGGAAGCACAAGGCGGGGATCACCGCGACCACCCTCAACCCCGCCGAAAACGTCGGCACCGCCCTCACCGTGGGGTTCACCAAGAACCCGTTCGAACTGGTCCGCGCCTACTACGTCCGCAAAGACTCGACCATCGACCAGATCACCCCGGTGGTCACCCGCGCCCGCGCTCTACGAGAAGGCCTCACCGTGGCCCCGGTCGCGGAAGCCGGGCCGGTCGACCACCTAGCGAACATCGTCACCGTCCTCGGAGACAAGCCCACCATGCGGTCGACCGAAGTCCTGGCCGCGCTCATCGCGACGTGGCCGGCGCTGTATGGCAAGTGGACGTTCGCTGACCTGACCGGCGCCTTGACCGAGGTCGGGGCCGAGCCGCGCAAGCTCGGCGGGATCATGACCGTCCGCCTCTCCCGGGTCCTGGAAGGCATCGAAGAACGCGCCACCGGCACCGACGAAAGTAACGCTTCGTAAGGGGAGCTCGGAGGGGAGGTGGGGAGTTCTCCCCTACCGCCTCCCCTAGCCCGCCTCCCCGCCCCTGATCAGCGCATACCCCGGATTGGGGAGGCAGGGGAGGCGCCCCAGACACACCCCGTGGGCCCCGGTTTTCGCACTCTTCCAGGCCTTAGCTTGCCTCCCTCCCCGTCACAACCAGTTAAGGAGACCTCAATGGTCGACACCGTCACCGTGACGCGGCAGGTACACGGAAAACCAGATGTCCGCGATCTCGGCAAGAGCATCATCACGCCCCAGACCGTGCGGCTCATCTACCGGCTCGACAGTCCCGGGCCCATCAACGGGATCTATCCCGTCCGTGCCGAAGTGACCGGCCCCGCCCGCAGCGCACAGACAAACAAGCCACACAGCGACGGCATCCGCCACCTCACCGAGTTCTTCGACCGCGACCAACCGCAGCACTGGCCCACCTGGCTGATCCAGCTCGGAGCCGAACACCGCCCCCAGCAACACCACGCCTAACCCGAACACACCGAGGGCGGCCCCCGTCTCGCCAAAGTCCGGGGCCGCCCTCGTTCCAGCACCGACTTAGAGAACTGGAGATACCAGCATGACCCATGACCGCACCACCGCGCTGCTATCCGCGGCGCTGAATCTCGCTCAGCACGGGGTTCCCGTGCTGCCGCTACGGGCTAAGCGTCCCCCCGCGAACTGCCGATCCTGCCGGGACATGGTGTGTGGGGGAAGGCCGAACATGCTGCGTCCCGGCCCGTGCGGGTGCCCGCTCCCCTGCCACGCGTGGGCAGCTGCCACCACCGACACCCGTGTGCTCACCTCTGCCCAGTGGGCAGCCGACTGGCGCCACGCGGACGGCATCGCCTACCACCCCGGGGGAACAGAGCTGACCGTCGTGGACCTCGACAACCCCACCGCCGTCGCGTGGGCCCGTCGGGAGCTCCCCGCCACCCGGATCGTGTCCACCACCCGCGGGGAACACTGGATCTACCAGGGGGCCATGCGATCGGCGAACGCTGTCCGGGCCGGTGTCGACATCAAATCGACCATGGCCTATGCCCGGTGGCTCGGACCCGGTACCGGAACGATGACCGCACTGCCGGACACCCTGCGTGCCCTGGTGCTGAAGGACGCGACCGTCCCCAGCAAAGTCGAGCCTGTCTCCATTGGTGTGCGGCCCGTCCCGGTGCCCACGTCGGCCGGTGGTGGGGAGTGCAGGCACCGCACCCCCACCTACCTGACCCGCGGTATCGCCATGGCCGAGCAGTGCATCACCGAAGCTCAGAGCGCGATTCACGCGACCGTGTACCGCACGTTCCTCGCTGTCCTGTCGACGCATGGCCGGTGCGGCTGCCTCACCGAAGCCCACATCGACCGGCTATTCGCCGCCGCGCAGACCAAGGGCGAATCACCCCGCCACTGCTCTGATGCGTGGGCCAACGCCCAAACTGCGCTGGGGCTGTGAGCCATGAGCGACGACGAGAAGACCCCGGGCCGTGAAGTCATCACCGACTACGCAGCCCAGCATTTCCGCTACTTCCGCACCGCGGACGGGACCGTGTACGCGCAGAAGAACGGCCACCCCGTCGCCCGCCCGATCCGCTCACAAGGCACAACCGGCAGCCACCGACAGGAACTCATGGTCGGCCTCTACAACGACGGGCGTGGTGTGTTCAACGGAACCGCGCTCAAAGAAGCCCTCGACCTCATCGAAGCACTCGCCCTGAACACGGAGGTACAGGCCGTGCACATCCGCGTCGCCCCCGGCGCCGACGGAGCCACCTGGCTCGACCTCGGACGCAACGACGGGCAGTCGATCCGTATCCACCCCACCGGCTGGGACATCCTCACCCCCGACCCGCGGGAAGTGTGCTGGCGACGCACCCAACTCACCGGGGAACTACCCCTCCCAGTGAAGGGCACAAACGGCAAAGGCATCGACCTGTTGTTGCGGCTCAACAACTTCGCCACCGCGGAAACCGAGTGCCTTGCCATCGCGTGGTTGATCGGCTGCCTGGGCCCGTCCGTCCCCGTCCCCGCCCCCTTCCTCACCGGCCCCCAAGGGGCGGGCAAGAGCACGTCGGGCCGGATGCTCACCCGGGTCATCGAAGGAATGAGCGCAGACCTACGGCGCCCCCCGAAAGACGAAGAATCCCTAACAGCAGCCGTGGCCGCTGGATGGATCACCGCCCTCGACAACCTGTCCCACCTTGGCCCCGATCTGTCCGACCTCATGTGCTGCATCGTCACCGGCGCCGAGACCTTGAAAAGGGCCCTGTTCACCGACGGAGACGTCTACCGGGCCCGCTACCGGCGCCCCCTACTCATGACCGGCATCGACGTAGGCGTCATCCGACCCGACCTCGCCGAACGGCTCCTGCCACTACGGCTCGAACGCCCCACCATCCGCCGCACCGAGGCCGAGCTGTGGCGGGAGTTCGAAGAGGTCCTGCCCGTGATCCTCGGTTCGCTGCTGGACCTGACCGTCCAGGTGCGAGCCGCGCAGACCGACATCCCCACCGACCTACGTATGGCCGACTTCGCCCACCTGTGCGCCCAGTTGGACGCGGCGACCGGTCTCGGAGCGCTAAACGCCTACCGGGCCACTCTGGACGACCTCAATGACGACGTCATCGAAGGTGACCTGCTCGCGCAGACCGTCCTTCAGCACGCTGCCACCCTCGAACCCGGCGCCGTGCTCCGGATGACGTCGGCTGAGTGGCTCCACGCGCTCACCCGCCTCTACAGCGGCGAAGACTGCCGCCCCCTACCTAAGGGATGGCCCACCACCGGCAAAGTCCTCTCAGACCGCCTCAAACGCCTCCAACCCACCCTCTCAGCCCGCGGCGTCGTCATCGAGTGGGGCCGCACCAAAACCGCCCGCTACATCGAACTCGACTGCCCCCCACCACCCAGCCCGGACCAACAGACAGCGTTCTAACCCACAGACATCCGCTGCGCTGCTGAACAAGCAAGAGGAGCACCCCGGCGCCGCGGTGCTCCTCTTGCTTATCCGGCGCTGTGCGCCGCCCAAAGGTCGTGCCGCGAAGCGGCTCCTTCCTCACGTTCTAACGGGTCGCACCACAACAGACACCACCCTCTTTTGTCCGAAGAAAGAAGACCCTGCGTCACCTGCGTCACCACCGGTACCAAGACCGTCAATGACCTGCGGCTTCACGGGTGACGCAGACGCCAAAAGCCTGCGTCACCCCGCGTCACCTGCGTCACCAATGACGCACGCCCTACGTCACCAATGACGCAGATCCGAACCCCTGCGTCACCCCAAAACCCCAGCTCAGACCACATCAGTGACGCAGATGACGCGGTGACGCAGAAATCCGCACCTCGGACAACACAGCCAACGCGAGAGACCGATACCGCTTCCCCGCAGACAGAAACGGGGCCTCCACCCCACCGCCTCACTGACAAGGAGTCACGCCTGATGGGCAACCTTGCTCACGCTGGCCGCAGGCTCACAGCCGTGCCCACCACGGTCAGACCTGCGCCGCTGGAGGAGACCTACCTAGACGTTCCAGCGCTCGCAAAGCTGCTGGGGACCACTGAGCGATTCCCGCGCCGTCTCGTAGCTGAGCGACGCATCCGGTACCTCAAGGCCGGTACTCACGTGCGTTTCCCTGCGAGCGCTGTCGAAGAGTTCCTTGCCGCCAACACCGTTGAACCGATTCGGCCGCGGCGCCGCATGAGGAGGGCCGCTTGATGGCCAAGCGCAACAAGAGCAAGACGAAGATGACGATGCGTCGGTTCGGGGCAGTCAGGCAGTACCGGTCCGGGCGCTGGACTGCCTCGTACCTGGACCCGACAGGGGAACGGCGCCGTGCGCCCGAGACTTTCGAGACGAAGACCGATGCCGAAATTTGGCTCTCGCAGGTCGAAGCGGACATGACCCGCGACACGTGGCGGAACCCGGACGCAGGGGCAGTGAACTTTGCGGAGTACGCGAAGAAGTGGGTGGTGGAACGGAATGTCGCCCCCCTCACTGAGGAGTTGTACACCCGGCTGCTCAGGCTCCACCTCCTCCCTACATTTGGTGCGGTCGACCTTGACGAGATCACCCCACCGCACGTGCGGGAGTGGAGGGCGGAGCGTCTGACCACTACGGGTGCCACGACCGTGGCGAAGTCCTACCGGCTACTGAAAGCCATCCTGGAGACCGCGACCGATGACGAGCTGATCCGCCGCAACCCCTGCCGCATCCGCGGCGCTGGAAAGGAGGTCTCCCAGTCGGGCCAGGTGGCGACAGTGGATCAGGTCGATGCGCTCGCTGATGCCGTCGGGCCTCGCTGGCGGCTCATGGTGTACCTCGGCGCGTACGGTCCGATGCGCCCAGAGGAACTGGCCGAACTACGGCGCAAAGACGTCGACCTCGATGCGATGACCATTCGGGTGCGCATGGCAGCGCCCGAACTGGCGACCGGTCGTCGCGCTCTGGGCGAGACCAAGTCAGACGCTGGTAAGCGGCTCGTCGCCCTGCCGGCCTTTCTGCGGACCGACCTTGTGCGGCATCTCGACTGGTACGCCGAGACGGGCCCGAGCGGGCTGCTGTTCGTGGGGGAGCGGGGCAAGCCGTTCCGGCGCTCCACCTTCGGGCGGAAGTGGCGCAAGGCTCGGGCGTACGTCGGGCTGCCGGACGACTTTCGTTTCTACGATCTTCGTCACACGGGGCACACCCTCTCGACTCGGTCGGGCGCGACGCTCAAGGACACGATGGTGCGGGCCGGGCAGTCGTCGGAGAAGGCCGCGCTGATCTATCAGCACTCTGACCATGAGCGGCAGAAGGAGGTAGCGGGCGGACTGGACCGGATGGTGCGGCTGACCCGTGAGAAGGGGCGCGAGGAGCGCGAAAAGGGTTCAGGCGGTGCGCAGGTGGTGCGGGAGCCCTAGAGAGGTCTAGACAACATGAAGCCCCCGGGTCTCTGACCTGGGGGTTTTCTTTGGAGCGGGTGACGAGAATCGAACTCGCGCTCTGAGCTTGGGAAGCTCATGTTCTACCATTAAACTACACCCGCGAATGACCGCCCATAGGCAGTCGCAGCGACGCTCACTCTACCCCATTCCAGGCCCATGGCGTATGAAGCCCATGGGCCTTTCGCGTGTGTCGGGTGGCTATGTGGGTGCGGTGGGCGGGAGTTGGGGCGTACCGTTGGGGGGCGGAGTGCCGGGTGCGGTGCGGGGTGGTTGATCCCCTAATGTGGTCGTTCGTCCACATTCTTTGGGGAAGGGACTCGATGGACTTGATGGATCGCACCGTCGTCCGCTGTGCCGACGGGCACGTCTTCGCTACTGCCTCGTTTCCGATGCAGCACCTTGGGGCTGCCAGGATCGGGCCCGGGCGGCTTGTGCGGTGTCCGCGGTGTGCGCGGCTTCGCAGTGCTGTGCCGGTGGGTGCTGCCAAGCGGTAGTTGCCCATGAGGTGGCGCGCGGAGCCGTCCGATTGGGGCGGGTCCGCGCGCTCTGCGTATCCTCGGGGGGTGCTTCTCTCAGACAAGGATATCCGGGCCGAGATCGCCGCCGGTCGTGTACGAATCGACCCTTATGACGAATCCATGGTGCAGCCCTCAAGCATCGATGTACGACTCGACCGCTACTTCCGGGTGTTCGAGAATCACCGCTACCCCCACATTGACCCTGCCGTAGAGCAGGCTGATCTCACTCGTACCGTTGAGCCCGAGGGCGATGAGGCGTTCATCCTTCATCCCGGTGAATTCGTCCTGGCTTCGACCTATGAAGTCATCTCCCTGCCGGACGATCTTGCGTCACGGCTTGAGGGGAAAAGCTCTCTCGGCCGGCTCGGGCTCGTCACGCATTCCACCGCGGGATTCATCGATCCCGGGTTCTCCGGGCATGTGACCCTTGAGCTCTCGAATCTCGCCACTCTGCCGATCAAGCTCTGGCCAGGAATGAAGATCGGGCAGCTCTGTCTGTTCCGGTTGAGTTGCCCCGCTGAGTTCCCGTACGGCAGTGAGCGGTACGGCTCTCGTTATCAGGGGCAGCGCGGACCCACAGCCTCCCGTTCGTTCCAGAACTTCCATCGGACGCAGGTGTGAGCCATGGCTGAGGTACGCGAGAACCTGACGTACGAGAATTTCGGCGGTGCGGTTCGGGAACTGGCGCAGACCATCGCCGATGATGGATACGAGCCCGACGTCGTGCTCTCCATCGCCCGAGGCGGGGTGTTTGTGGCCGGCGGGCTGGCGTACGCACTCGACTGCAAGAACATTCATCTGGTCAATGTCGAGTTCTATACCGGGGTGGGGACGACCCTGGAGATGCCGGTCATGCTCGCTCCCGTACCGAACGCGATCGACTTCTCCGACAAGAAGGTTCTGATCGCCGACGATGTCGCCGATACCGGTAAGACCCTCAAGCTGGTCCATGACTTCTGTGTCGACCATGTTGCCGAGGTTCGGTCCGCCGTTATCTACGAGAAGTCTCACTCGCTCGTTAAGTGCGAGTACGTCTGGAAGCGTACCGATGAGTGGATCAATTTCCCCTGGAGCGTCGAGAAGCCCGTCGTACGCAGGCAGGGGCAGGTTCTCGATTCCTGAGAACTGAGGAAAAGGGAGAGGGCCCGTCCGGTCACCGGACGGGCCCTCTCCCTTTTCGAATCGTCAGAGCGTGCCCAGCTTGATGATCGACAACAGTGCGATCAGTTGGATGGAGGACGCTCCCAGCGCCTTGGGCCACGGTAGGTCGTGTGACCTGCTCACCATCAGGGTGAAGAGGGCTCCCGCACCCAGCCAGGTGGCCCAGCCCAGCAGTTGGACCAGCGAGTTCTCGCCGCCCAGGAAGAGCGCGAAGAGCAACCGGGGCGCATCGGTGATCGACATGATCAGCATGGAGAGGCCGATGGTCGGCTGCCAGGCCCCGCTGCCGCCGAGTTGGCGGGCGAGGGTGTGGGTCACCGCGCCCAGGATCAGGCCTGCGACCACCAACGCGACGCCCGTGGTCAGCACATACGGGATCGCCGATGAGATCGTTGCGTTGATCGTCTCTTCGCGCGCCTTGTCGAAGCCGAAGATGGCGAGCAGGCCGTAGAGGAAGGTGACGACCAGCGCCGGGCCCCAGACGGCGTAGTCCCGCATCTGCCAGAAGGTCGCCTTCGGGCGCAGCACGATTCCGCTCAGCAACTGCTTCCAGTGCAGTCGCGGGCCGGCCGGTGGCGCGGGTGTATTGCCCGCCTGGTAGGTCGCGCCGTCGGCATAGGGGTCATTGACGCTGAACGCCTGGGTATGACCTGGGTTGTTTGCGTAGGGGTCCTGCGGCGTGGGGCCGCCGTGATGCGGTTGGCCGCCCTGGTGAGGGTCGCCGAAGTATTCCGGCTCGCCGTACTGCGGCTGATGGCCTTGACGGCCACCAGCCCCCTGGGGCCATTGCGGCGGCTGCTGTGGCTGCCGCGCATACGGCGGCTGGCCGCCACCACCCGCGTAGGGCGGTGGTGCCTGCCGAGGTTGCTGCTGCGTGCGGTTGTCCCGGCCGCGTCCGATCCTGAATCCAGCCACGCCTTGAACGTACCCGTTCTCTCTGGGTCAAGTACGGGCGCACGGTGTTGAGCGCCCCCATTGCGGCCGACCTGTGACATCCCCTAGGGGAACCCTGGGGGGTCAGCACCCATGTCCCGGCCAGGGCCTTTCTAGCCAGGGTCCTTCTTGTCAGGGCACATGGGTGCACTCCTTTCCCCTGGGTTTGTCGCGGGGGCAGCCTTGGGCCGCATCACCGTAGGAAGATCGCCGTGCTGAACGTCAGCAGCGGCTTGGTTCCCTTCCGCTTGGTCCCGTACACCGCCACCACATCGACCCGTTCGTCCTGGTGGGTCCGGGTCACCACGTCCCGGCGTCTGTCGCCGTCGAAGTCCGCGTAGCGCAGGAAGTCCGTCACCCCGTCGGCGAGCGGGGGTTCTCCGGGAGGCTTCAGGGCCTTCGTTCCATAGGTGCCGCCGGCCTTGCCCGGCCCCTGCGGGCCGCCCAGCAGCACGGTGCCCCGGAATGCCTGGCCCACCCGTGGCGGGCGCTCGGTGATCACCAGATCGTCATAGCCGTCGTCATTGATGTCGGCGTCGCCCGCCGGCACTGCCAGCGCCGCACCGCCGTCTGGCAGCGGGGCGCCCGCCGCCTTGGGCGCGCCCGCCCTGGTGAAGGGTCCGCGCAGATAACTGATGCGGCCCGCGGACGCGGTGATGGCGAGGTCGGCGCTGCCGTCGCCGTCGAAGTCGCCGCAGACCGGGTTGTCCGGCCACTCATCCCCGTAACGGGCCCGCTCGGGGATTTTCAGGACGACGGCCTTGCCGCCGATCCCCTTCGGGGAGCCGAAGAGTAGTTGGAGGGGTACGGGCGGACGGCCGACTCCGTCGTAGGGCGGGTCCGTGGTCACCACGAGGTCCGCGAAGCCGTCCCCGTCCAGGTCGCAGGAGACCTCGGCGTCGAACGCCGCGGGCAGCGCGCCCTCGGTTGCCGCCGCGTTCTGGCGCACGGTGAGCAGCCGGTGGACGGCCGGGTCGAGGGCGCGTGGGCCCGCGGTGCCGTAGACGATGCCGATGCCCGCGTCGTCGCCATGGCTGTCCTTGGGATCTTTGACCAGGTCGTTGAGTACGAGATCACGGTGGCCATCACCGTTTAAGTCATCGGGGAGCTTGCTGCCCTTGCCCGAGGGGACCGGGAGTTGAGGGGCGGGGGCCCGACTCGCGGTGGGGGGAGCATCGCCGTTCTTGGCCGACTCGGCGGAGTCGTCGGCGGCCGAGCAGCCCACCAGCAGGGTGAGGCAGAGGGCGGCCGGAACCAGAGCGCGGAGGGTGCCTGGCATGGATGACAGGGGGGCGGAAAAGTTGTGGATCAGCACTCGGGACCCGGTGGCCGATCGCTGCTCTCTGACCCGAACCCAGGTCCACTTCTTCCCTGCGCCTGCTGCCACAACATCCGTCCCATCTCCATTCGGCCGCCCCATGATGCTCTGTCCTGTCACCCTCGTACAGCCGGAATTTGACGGGACGGACGGCGGCTGGGCGTTCTGGGCGGAGGGCATCTGATTCGGGTGGAGTGTGCGGGATATGGCGCTTGGTCCGGTACGGTCCGCCCCCTGATGACCAGGACCGGGAGCAGGACCAGAAACAGGAGCGGGAGCAGGACAGAGAACAGAAACAGGGGGAGCAGGACCAGGGCAAGGGCCAGGGCTTCTTCGTGTCCCGTAGCAGGGGGCAGGGCAGCGGTCCCGGGCAGCCGGAGTCGCCGGTAGTAGACGGAGGAAGCGGCCGGTCCTGCCCCCGAGGCAGTCCCGACCGCTTCCTCGCGCCGTGTCTCCGTGCCGCCACCTGAGGTTGCGGCGGGTTGATCGGTGACCGGTCGGCTACTTCACCGGCTCCGGCTGCGGGGCGTCCGCAGGTGAGTCCGCTGCGGCCGGTGGGTCCGATGGAGGGAGCTTCACCGAGTCCAGGAGGAGTTGGGCCACATCCACGACCTGGAGGGTTTCCTTGGCCTCGCCGGCGTTCTTCTTGCCGTTGACCGAGTCGCTCAGCATCACCAGGCAGAACGGGCAGGCGGTGGAGACGATGTCCGGGTTGAGGGAGAGGGCCTCGTCCACGCGTTCGTTGTTGATGCGCTTGCCGATCCGCTCCTCCATCCACATCCGCGCGCCACCGGCACCGCAGCAGAAACCGCGTTCCTTGTGGCGGTGCATCTCCTGCTGACGTAGACCGGGGACGGCGGACATGATCTCGCGCGGCGGTGTGTAGACCTTGTTGTGCCGACCCAGGTAGCACGGGTCGTGGTAGGTGATCAGACCCTCCACGGGGGTCACCGGGATCAGCTTGCCCTCGTCGATCAGATGCTGGAGCAGTTGGGTGTGGTGGATGACCTCGAACTCGCCACCCAGCTGCGGGTACTCGTTGGCGATGGTGTTGAAGCAGTGCGGGCAGGTGGCGACGATCTTCTTCGCGGACTTGGGCTTGCGCGTCGAGTCGTCCTCGTCATCCTCGCCGAAGGCCATGTTCAGCATCGCGACGTTCTCCTGGCCGAGCTGCTGGAACAGCGGCTCGTTGCCCAGGCGCCGAGGTGAGTCACCGGTGCACTTCTCCTCGCCGCCCATGATGGCGAACTTGACGCCCGCCATGTGGAGGAGTTCGGCGAAGGCCTTGGTGGTCTTCTTGGCGCGGTCTTCCAGGGCTCCGGCGCAGCCGACCCAGTAGAGGTAGTCGACCTCGGTGAGGTCCTCGATGTCCTGGCCGACGATCGGGACCTCGAAGTCGACCTCCTTGGTCCACTCGACGCGCTGCTTCTTCGCGAGACCCCAGGGGTTGCCCTTCTTCTCCAGGTTCTTCAGCATCGTGCCGGCCTCGGACGGGAAGGCCGACTCGATCATCACCTGGTAGCGGCGCATGTCGACGATGTGGTCGATGTGCTCGATGTCCACCGGGCACTGCTCGACACAGGCGCCGCAGGTGGTGCAGGACCAGAGCACGTCCGGGTCGATGACACCGTTCTCTTCGAGGGTGCCGATCAGGGGGCGTTCGGCCTCCGCCAGTGCCGCGGCGGGTACGTCCTTGAGCGCCTCGGCGGATGCCTTCTCCTCGCCCTCCATCGTCTTGCCGCCACCGGCCAGCAGATAGGGGGCCTTGGCGTGGGCGTGGTCGCGCAGGGACATGATCAGCAGCTTGGGGGAGAGCGGCTTCCCGGTGTTCCAGGCGGGGCACTGGGATTGGCAGCGGCCGCACTCGGTACAGGTGGAGAAGTCGAGGATGCCCTTCCAGGAGAAGTGCTCGACCTGGGAGACGCCGAAGACGGTTTCCTCCGCGCCCTCCTCGTCGTCGAAGACGGTCTCGAAGTCGATCTCCTTGCCACCGGAGACCATCGGCTGGAGCGGGCCGAGCGCGGACTCGCCGTCGGCGTTGCGCTTGAACCAGATGTTGGGGAAGCCGAGGAAGCGGTGCCAGGCGACACCCATGTTGGTGTTGAGCGAGACCGTGATCATCCAGATCAGCGAGGTGCCGATCTTGATCATCGCGGTGAAGTAGATCAGCGTCTGGAGGGTGGCGACGCTCAGTCCGTCGAAGGCGAGGACCAGGGGGTAGGAGACGAAGTACGCGGCCTCGTAGCCGTCGACGTGGTGGATCGCGCCTTCGAGTCCACGCAGGACGAGGATCGCGATGCCGATGGTGAGGATGACGTACTCGACGAAGTACGCCTGCCAGGCCTTGGAGCCCGCGAACCGGGACTTGCGGCCGGCTCGGGAGGGAAGGTTGAGCAGCCGGATCGCCATCAGGGTGACGATGCCGACCACGGTCATCAGACCGATGAACTCGATGTACATCTCGAACGGTACGAAGCCGCCGATGACGGGGAGCATCCAGTCGGCCTGGAAGAGTTGGCCGTATGCCTGGGCCAGGGTCGGCGGCAGCGTCAGGAAGCCGATCGCGACGAACCAGTGGGCGAAGCCCACGATTCCCCACCGGTTCATCCGGGTGTGGCCGAGGAACTCCTTGGCCAGGGTGATCGTGCGCTGCTGGGGGCTGTCGGTGCGGCTGCCCGCGGGCACGGGCTGGCCGAGCTTGACGAAGTGGTAGATCTGCGTGACGGCTCGGGCGATGAGCGCAACGCCGACCACGGTCAAGACCAGCGACACAATGATCGCGGCGAGTTGCATTTCGGGGCTCCTCGGGCCTGCGAGGTTGGGAAAGGTCCAGCAGGGCGACCTCAGACGGGTGGCCGACCGGACAGCTACCCGCGTACTACTAAGCGGTAACTTATTTGATTTGTGCTGAGCGTATCCAGTTCTGCCGTCGCACTGTAGTTACCGGATTGGTGATCTTTGTCGCTCAGGTGACCCTTGCCGGGCCGTGTTCCCGGCGGTCGGGCGCGATGCGCGGACCCCGACCGCGTACGCAGGTGGGTACGGTCCGCGCCAGGATCAGGAGGTCCATGCCCAGCCAGTGCTCCTCCGCGTAGTGCAGATCCAGTACGGCCATCTCTTCCCAGGGCAGCCCCGAGCGCCCGCCGATCTGCCAGAGGCCGGTGATTCCGGGGCGTACGGCCATCCTGGCGCGGTCGGGGGCTCCCGCGGCCTTCTCGGGCGGTAGTGGCCGCGGGCCCACCAGGGACATCTCGCCGCGGATCACATTGATCAGTTGGGGCAGCTGGTCAAGGAAGTGGTGACGCAGCCTTCGTCCCCACGCGGTCGAGGGGGCGGTCTGGAAGGTGAACATCGCGAACGGTGTTCCGCCCAGGCCGAGGCGTTCCCGCCGAGTCACGGCGGGGCCCCGGGAGGTGGCGGCGATGGCTGCTCCGAGAGTGAGCAGCAGAGGGGCGAGGAGAAGGAGGAGGGCGCTGGCTCCGATGAGGTCGATGACTCGCTTCGCGGGTGCGGCGGTTCGCTCATCGGGCATGGCGCGCGTTCCTCATCCGTCGGGGTCCCGGGGGATCCAGGGGGATCCCGACGGGACCTGCGTCATCTCTCGGCCCTGTGGTGGCGGCTCTTCGTGATCCATCGGGGCGGTGCCGGTGGGTGCCCGCCACCTCCTGGGGTGGCCTCAGCGGGTCGCGCCCGCACCGGCCATGCGCTACCCCCAATTGGATCATTTAGGGGTATTACGGGCATGACTCTTGCAGATGGGGTGCTGGTGTGGTGGATGCGCCACGCGTGGGGGGCCTCGGGGGTGAGGGTGCACATAAGGGTGGGATAAAAGTTGAGTGGGGTCGACTCAGCTCTGTTGACGCGGGAGTCTTGGTCATGCATCCTTGAGCGAGATCCACTCAAGTAGTCAGCTGGAGGAATTGACATGGCACGTGCGGTCGGCATCGACCTGGGCACGACTAACTCCGTCGTCAGCGTTCTGGAGGGCGGCGAGCCCACCGTCATCACCAACGCCGAGGGTGCCAGGACCACGCCGTCCGTCGTCGCCTTCGCGAAGAACGGTGAAGTGCTGGTAGGCGAGGTAGCCAAGCGCCAGGCGGTCACAAACGTCGACAGGACCATTCGGTCGGTCAAGCGCCACATGGGCACCGACTGGAAGATCGAGATCGACGGGAAGACGTTCAACCCGCAGCAGATGAGCGCCTTCATCCTGCAGAAGCTGAAGCGGGACGCGGAGTCCTACCTGGGCGAGAAGGTCGCCGACGCGGTGATCACCGTCCCGGCCTACTTCAACGACTCCGAGCGTCAGGCCACCAAGGAAGCCGGCGAGATCGCGGGCCTCAACGTCCTGCGCATCGTCAACGAGCCGACGGCCGCCGCTCTCGCGTATGGCCTCGACAAGGACGACCAGACGATCCTGGTCTTCGACCTCGGTGGTGGCACCTTCGACGTCTCCCTGCTGGAGATCGGCGATGGCGTCGTCGAGGTGAAGGCCACCAACGGTGACAACCACCTCGGTGGTGACGACTGGGACCAGCGCGTCGTCGACTACCTGGTCAAGCAGTTCGCCAACGGTCACGGCGTGGACCTCGGCAAGGACAAGATGGCGCTCCAGCGTCTCCGCGAGGCCGCGGAGAAGGCGAAGATCGAGCTGTCGTCGTCCACCGAGACCTCGATCAACCTGCCGTACATCACGGCGTCCGCCGAGGGCCCGCTGCACCTGGACGAGAAGCTCACGCGGGCTCAGTTCCAGCAGCTGACCTCGGATCTGCTGGACCGCTGCAAGACCCCGTTCCAGAACGTCATCAAGGACGCGGGCATCGCCCTCTCCGAGATCGACCACGTGGTGCTGGTCGGTGGCTCCACCCGGATGCCCGCCGTCGCCGAGCTCGTCAAGGAGCTGACCGGCGGCAAGGAGGCCAACAAGGGTGTGAACCCGGACGAGGTCGTCGCCATCGGCGCCTCGCTCCAGGCCGGTGTCCTCAAGGGCGAGGTCAAGGACGTACTGCTCCTCGACGTGACCCCGCTGTCCCTCGGCATTGAGACCAAGGGCGGCATCATGACCAAGCTCATCGAGCGGAACACCACGATTCCGACGAAGCGCTCCGAGATCTTCACCACGGCCGAGGACAACCAGCCGTCCGTGCAGATCCAGGTCTACCAGGGCGAGCGCGAGATCGCCGCGTACAACAAGAAGCTCGGGATGTTCGAGCTCACCGGTCTGCCGCCGGCCCCGCGCGGGGTCCCGCAGATCGAGGTCTCCTTCGACATCGACGCCAACGGCATCATGCACGTGACCGCGAAGGACCTGGGCACGGGCAAGGAGCAGAAGATGACCGTCACCGGTGGCTCCTCGCTGCCGAAGGACGAGGTCGATCGGATGCGCCAGGAGGCCGAGCAGTACCAGGAGGAGGACCACCGCCGTCGCGAGGCCGCCGAGACGCGGAACCAGGGCGAGCAGCTGGTCTACCAGACCGAGAAGTTCCTCAAGGACAACGAGGACAAGGTTCCCGGTGAGGTGAAGACCGAGGTCGAGACCTCGCTCACCGAGCTGAAGGAGAAGCTCAAGGGCGAGGACATCGCCGAGATCCGCACCGCCACGGAGAAGGTCGCGGCCGTCTCGCAGAAGCTGGGCCAGGCGATGTACGCGGACGCCCAGTCGCAGCAGGCAGCGGGCGCCCCGGGCGACGCCGGCGCGGGTCAGCCTGCTGACAGCGCGGACGACGTTGTTGACGCCGAGATCATCGACGACGACAAGGACGCCAAGGGTGGTGCCGCGTGACGGAGGAGACTCCGGGGTTCGACAAGCACGGTGAGCACGACGCGCAGGACAAGCACGAAGTGAACGACCCGAGCGAGGCGAACGCCGACGGTGCCGCATCCGATGGCGCCGCGTCCGACGGTGCCGCGACTGAAGGTGCGGCATCCGACGAGTCCTCCGCG
Organism: Streptomyces albipurpureus; assembly: GCF_023701525.1. Taxonomy (GTDB): domain Bacteria; phylum Actinomycetota; class Actinomycetes; order Streptomycetales; family Streptomycetaceae; genus Streptomyces; species Streptomyces albipurpureus. Next base: position 247,730 of record NZ_JAMQAW010000029.1, on the reverse strand, counting down.
AAGGAGGACAAGTCGGCCCTGTCCGGGGACGCGGCCAAGGTCACAAGCCTCACGGCGCAGCTGGACCAGGCTCGTACGGCGCTCAGCGAGCGCACCGGCGACCTCCAGCGGCTCCAGGCGGAGTACCAGAACTACCGCCGCCGGGTGGACCGGGATCGGATCACGGTCAAGGAGATCGCCACGGCGTCCCTGCTGACCGAGTTGCTTCCGGTGCTGGACGACATCGGACGCGCCCGTGAACACGGGGAACTGGTGGGCGGCTTCAAGTCCGTCGCCGAGTCCCTGGAGACCTCGGTCGCCAAGCTGGGTCTCCAGCAGTTCGGCAAGGAGGGCGAGCCCTTCGACCCGACGATCCACGAAGCGCTGATGCACAGCTATGCGCCGGACGTCACCGAAACCACATGCGTCGCGGTGCTCCAGCCTGGGTATCGCATCGGCGAGCGGACCATCAGGCCCGCTCGGGTCGCGGTGGCCGAGCCCCAGCCGGGTGCGGCCGCGGGTTCGAGCGGCAAGGATGAGGCGACGGACGACGAGGAGAGCGGTGGCCCGGACGAGGGCTGACGCGCAGACACCAGTGACAGTCCGGAAGGAGGGACGTCGATGAGCACGAAGGACTTCGTCGAGAAGGACTACTACAAGGTTCTCGGCGTCCCCAAGGACGCCACCGAAGCCGAGATCAAGAAGTCGTACCGGAAGCTCGCCCGCGAGTTCCACCCGGACGCCAACAAGGGCGATGCCAAGGCGGAGGAGCGCTTCAAGGAGATCTCCGAGGCCAATGACATCCTCGGCGACCCCAAGCGGCGCAAGGAGTACGACGAGGCACGCGCCCTCTTCGGCAACGGTGGCTTCCGACCCGGGCCCGGCGCTGCCGGCGGCTCGTTCAACTTCGACCTGGGCGACCTCTTCGGAGGCGCCCAGGGCGGTCCGCAGCCCGGGGCCGGCGGGGCCGGCGGCTTCGGCGGCGGGCTCGGCGATGTCTTCGGGGGCCTCTTCAACCGCGGTACGGGGCCCGGTCCCCGGGTCCAGCCGCGGCGCGGCCAGGACATCGAGTCCGAGGTCACGCTGAGCTTCACCGAGGCGGTCGACGGGGCCACGGTTCCCCTGCGGATGTCCAGCTCCGCCGCGTGCAAGGCCTGTTCGGGCACCGGCGACAAGAACGGCACCCCCCGGGTGTGCCCGACCTGTGTCGGCACCGGACAGGTCTCCCGCGGCGGCAGCGGTTCCTTCTCGCTGACCGACCCCTGTGTGGACTGCAAGGGACGTGGGCTGATCGCCCAGGACCCCTGCGAGGTCTGCAAGGGCAGCGGACGGGCCCGTTCCTCGCGCACCATGCAGGTCAGGATTCCGCCGGGCGTCTCCGACGGGCAGCGCATCCGGCTGCGCGGCAAGGGCGCACCCGGCGAGCGGGGCGGCCCCGCGGGCGATCTCTATGTCGTGGTGCACGTCGGAGACCACTCGGTCTTCGGGCGCAAGGGCGACAACCTCACGGTCACCGTGCCCGTCACCTATCCGGAGGCGGTACTCGGCGGCGAGGTGAAGGTGCCGACGCTCGGTGGGCCCCCGGTCACTCTCAAGCTGCCCCCGGGTACCCCGAACGGGCGGACCATGCGAGCTCGCGGCAAGGGAGCGGTCCGTAAGGACGGCACCCGCGGTGACCTGCTGGTCACCGTTGAGGTCGCGGTTCCCGAGGAGCTGAGCGACAAGGCGAAGGAAGCGCTGGAGGCCTACCGCGAAGCCACCGTGGACGAGGACCCGCGGGCCGAGCTTTTCCAGGCCGCGAAGGGAGCATGAGATGGATGGCCGGTCCGGACGCAGTCGTAACCCCTACGAGCTGACCGCGGAGTCACCGGTATACGTGATCTCCGTTGCAGCCCAACTCTCCGGTCTGCATCCGCAGACTCTGCGGCAGTACGACCGGCTGGGCCTGGTCTCGCCCGACCGCACGGCCGGGCGGGGTCGTCGCTACTCCGCCCGCGACATCGAACTGCTGCGTACCGTCCAGCAGTTGTCGCAGGACGAGGGCATCAACCTGGCGGGCATCAAACGCATCATCGAGCTGGAGAACCAGGTAGCGGCCCTGCAGTCGCGCGTCGCCGAGCTGTCGGCCGCGGTGGAAGGCGCGGCGGCCGCGATGCGGCAGCGCGAGGCGCAGGTCCATGCTTCGTACCGCCGGGATCTCGTGCCCTACCAGGATGTTCAGCAGGCGAGCGCTCTGGTGGTGTGGCGGCCCAAGCGCGGCGAGTAGCCACGCTTGGGGGCGGCGGTCGCCGAACCGCCCTGGCCCGCTCGGCCCTCCTGGAGCCCACGCTCGCCGGACCGCTTCAGAGGCGCTCTCCGCCAGCGGCTGCCCGGTCTTCCGCGCGGATTCACCAGAATCCGCCGTAGGAGCCGGGCTTCTGCGTCCGCTGGATCGATCCTCTTCTGCGTCCTTCTCCGTCTTTCTCTGTCTATCTCCGGAGTCTCCGGGCCGTTCTCGGTGCCTGTCACCGCGTCTGGCCCTGAGCCTGTCTCGGCGTCGGCCGAGGCCCTCGGTCTCCTGGGTCCACTGGCTGATGATGTCGGCTGGACTGCTGGGGCCGGTGTTGTCGTCCGGCCTCGACCGGTCGCTGCGGGCATCGCTGACTGCCCCGCCAAGGCGTGCCCCGGTCTCTGCTCCCGGGTCTCTGTTCCCCAGCCTCTGCTCCCCGGCGCATCCGGGGGCACTTCCGTTGCCGGCCCGCCCGTGGACCCGGCACCCACCGATTGCCGTACCTCGGATGGCGGGTGCGGCGAGGAACGAGCCCGGCCCGCTCACGGAGTGCCCACGGCGATCCGCTCAAGCGGCAGCGGTCCCGCACCGCCCAGCCACCCAGCACAGGCCAGCGGGTCGGCGCTGCTCGGTGACTGACGCCGAGAGGGCCGTACGGAATGGCCCTACGCCGCTCCCTGCCGCGTTTCCCCCTACTTGGGTCACCCCGGAGTCGTATTGCCGTCCCATAGGCCCTTAGACGGGCGTCTAAGGGCCCTCCGTAACCTCCGAGCGGAAAGCTCCCGCTGGCTGCCGGTAGGAGCGGGTGTGTGTCTCTATGCCCCGGCCCTCGCTCGCCGTCCCCCTCGGTACGGGTGCCTCGCCCCGCCGGCGGGTGTCCCGGGCCTGGGGAGACTCCCGTCGCGACCCGGGTGGCGCGATGGCTCAGGAGCGGTGGCCGGCCCCGCGAATCCCGTCGGTCGCCACGGACCGCTACCACCGCTACCGATCCCGACCGCGCCCCCACCGCGTCCCCATGGCTCCCGCAGTCTCTCCATGGCCCTTCGCGGAACTCCACGGGACCGCACCGAACTGCACCGAACTGCACGGGACGACACGGGGTCGTAGGGATCTGCACAGACCCCACAAGTCTGAACGGATCCGTGAGGATCGGTGATGATCGGTCAGAACCCGTATGAAGCGGCTTGAATAGGCGCAGAGAGGTATGGATGAGTGGGGCGAGGTGGCCTTGCGCCCCGCCCCCAGGCCCCCCGCCAGCCCTCATGCCGTCGCGTCGGAGCTTCCGCCAAACGGCCTACCGCCATTCACCTCGCCCCCGGCTTTCTTAAGCCGGAGTGCGATGGTTTCAGGTCGAACTACGAGCGCCTTGTCCTCCTCTAGCGCACTCGTATATCGGACATACGTTAGGAATCATGCTCCAAGATCCCCGACTGGGCGATCAGATAGCCGAGTTGGGTACGGCTGCCACTCCCGAGTGATGACCCGAGTTTGGCGATATGTGCCCGGCAGGTCCGAACGTTCATCCCCAACCGGCGCGCGATCGCCTCATCGACGTGTCCCTCCACCAGCAACTTGGCGATGGAGCGCTGGACGCCCGTGATGCCGTCGAGGTCGGGGCCGTAGGAGACGGGCTCCTCCCAGGGCAGTCCATGCAGCCAGAACTGCTCGAAGACCCCCACCAGGTACTCGACGATCCCCTTGTGCCGCAGCTCCAGTGCCGACAGCCGGTCGCTGCTCGCCGGGATGAAAGCCACCTTGCGGTCCACGATGATCAGGCGGTCGATTATCTCTTCCAGCGTCCGAACCTCCACGCCGGAGGGCCCGACCTTCTCCATGTAGGCGAGCGTGGCGGGGTGGTGGCGTGCGGTGTGCTGGTAGAGCGTGCGCATCCGCACCCCGCGCTCGATCAGGGGTTCCACCCTGCGCAGCGCCTTCTCCAGGATGTGCGGCTGTCGTCCGCTGCCGGGTTGGACGGTCAGCAGCTCCTCCGTGCAGTCCGCGGTGACCTGGTCGAGGGTCGTGTTGATGCGGGTGAGGCCTTCAAGGACGGTTATCCCCTGCGGCACGGTGGAATTCTGAGCGGTGAAGGCCATGAATGGCTCAAGAGCATCGGTCAGAGCGACAGTTCGTCGTCGCCGCTCTTGGATCTCACGCTCAATGGGGTGTATCAGCTGTGTCAGCGCTGTTGTCGGAGGGACCGGACGCAGCCACTGGGCGTCGTCCGGGTCGGGATGCAGTAGGGCGAGATCGAAGAGACAAGGTGTGGGTTCCGCTTCTGACCGGGCGATTCTCCCGGTGCGAAGAGCGGTGATGTACAGACGTTTCCCCACCTCGCACAGCTCACCGTCTGCGTGAGGGTGTCCGGATTCCCCCCCATTCGACGTCATATGCACCCCCTCAGGCTCCTGCAATTCAGGAACATGATGCCTGCCGTCGCTGGTGCAAGCGTTCGGAGTGAGACATCGTCTTATGCGCGGGGGAGGAGGAATGATCAAAAGAGGTGGAGATCACCCATGTCTAGGACGCTACGTGCTCTTTGTGCTCTTGCCATAACGGCGGCCACGCTAGGCGCGGTGGCCTCCGGTGAATATTCCTGGGACAAGCCTGGCATGGCGATGATCCAGGGGGAGCCCTCATGGGGTGCCGCTCCATCCAGTGGTGCGGTCACTCTTGGTGAGCCCTCCTGGGGTGGCGCTTCGCCGGCCGTCGTCGGTGAGTCTTCCCGGAGCGTCACTTCGAACAACGGCACAGAAGCATGACCGTTCCACCGGACGACCGGGTCTTCCGGCGTGAAATGGCAACGGCATACCGCTCGGGGTGGCATTTCATCGACCTCGTCACGGCAATCCCCCACCGTGGCGACTCGTTGATGGTCACTTTGTTCGGAGAGCCGATCGTCGTGGCACGCGAGGAGGACGAGGACGTCCGCGCTTACCGGTGCCTGCGCAGGCCCCGTGGAGCGCCGCAGCCCGTCCGGTGCGCCATCCGGTACGGAATGATCTTTGTGAACCTCGACCAGCGCGACCAGCAGATGGTCGAGCCTGACACCACCACCGCCACCCCCCGCAGTGCCTGAGCGATTCCCCCGTCGAAAAAGATCGCTCGGGTACTTCCCCCACACAGTGGTGCCATCGCGGACCTGAAACGCGATGGCACCACTGTGCTTTTCCCCGCGAGGCGCCTGCCCGCGGGGCCCTGAAGGCGCCCCCGTCCCCGCGCCGGTTTCGCCCTCGCGGCCGTATGTGCCCGCCCCCCGTGCATACGGCCGCGAGGGTCCGTGAGGGTGGCGGCATCTGTGCGGTTTCGCGTGCATGCGACCCCTGAGGTGAGCCGGCGGTAGTCCCGGCGGTCCTGTCTTCTGGCACGGGCCGGGCGGGCAGGGCGTTCATATTCGCGGCCCGACAGGGTGCCGGCGTCCCGGTCAGGGGCGGCCCAACGCCCGATTCACCGCGATTTCGACCACGACCCGGTCCGGGTTGGGCCTCGGCGTGCGCTCATAGCGCTCCGCGTACCGCCGTTCCGCGTCCGCCACCAACTCCGGCTCCGTCCGCACCCGGGCCAGCCCTTCCAGGGTCGCCCAGCGCCTGCGTTCCAGTTGGCACACCGCCACCCGAGCCCCGCCCGTATCCGCTGATTGCAGGATGTGGGCGATCTTTCTGCTGTGACGGTTGGCGATCACCCGTGCGATCTGCTCGTCGGGGTCATAGGTCACGCCCACCGGTACGACATGCGGACTGCCGTCCGCCCGCAGGGTCGTCAGGGTGCACAGATGGCGCTCGCGCCAGAACGCCAGATACTCGGGGCTGAGATGGGATAGATCATGGGCCATGGGCTCACCCTAGTAGCGCTCGGTGATCGTCCACGGTGGGAGCACCATGTGGGTGGCGCAGAGAGATTGAGTGGAATAGGCTCAACTTTATGCAGGTTGAATGAGTCACTCTAAGGAAGAAGCAATGCCTGCAAGGAGGAGAGAGCACGCGTGGACGCCGAGCTGACCAACAAGAGTCGGGAAGCCCTCAACAACGCCACCAATCGGGCCGTGGCCGCCGGACACCCCGATCTGACGCCGGCGCATCTTCTCCTGGCCCTGCTCGCGGGCCAGGAGAACGAGAACATCATCGACCTGCTGGCCGCCGTCGAAGCGGACCAGGCCGCGGTGCGGGCGGGTGCCGAGCGGCTGCTCGCCGGGCAGCCGAGTGTCACCGGCTCCACGGTGGCACCGCCGCAGCCCAACCGGGAGTTCCTCGCCGTCATCGCCGAAGCCGCCCGGCAGGCCAAGGAACTGGGCGATGAGTATCTCTCCACCGAACACCTGCTGATGGGCCTGGCCGCCAAGGGCGGACAGGCCGGCGAGGTGCTCGCCGGGCAGGGCGCGACCACCAAGCGACTGCTGAACGCTTTCGAGACTGTACGGGGAGGCAGGCGCGTGACCACCGCGGACCCTGAGGGTCAGTACAAGGCCCTGGAGAAGTTCGGTACGGACTTCACCGCGGCGGCCCGGGAGGGCAAGCTCGACCCGGTCATCGGCCGTGACCAGGAGATCCGGCGGGTCGTCCAGGTCCTCTCCCGGCGCACCAAGAACAATCCGGTCCTGATCGGTGAACCCGGTGTGGGCAAGACCGCCGTGGTGGAGGGGCTGGCCCAGCGCATCGTCAAGGGCGATGTGCCCGAGTCGCTGAAGAACAAGCGGCTGGTCTCGCTCGACCTCGGCGCAATGGTTGCGGGTGCCAAGTACCGGGGTGAGTTCGAGGAGCGGCTCAAGACCGTACTGTCCGAGATCAAGAACAGCGACGGCCAGATCATCACCTTCATCGATGAGCTGCACACCGTCGTCGGCGCGGGCGCGGGCGGCGACTCCGCCATGGACGCCGGCAATATGCTCAAGCCGATGCTGGCCCGCGGTGAACTGCGGATGGTCGGCGCGACGACGCTCGATGAGTACCGCGAGCGGATCGAGAAGGACCCGGCGCTGGAGCGCCGTTTCCAGCAGGTGCTGGTGGCCGAGCCGACCGTCGAGGACACGATCGCGATCCTGCGCGGTCTCAAGGGCCGCTACGAGGCCCATCACAAGGTTCAGATCGCCGACTCGGCGCTGGTGGCCGCCGCCACCCTTTCCGACCGGTACATCACCTCGCGATTCCTCCCCGACAAGGCCATCGACCTCGTCGATGAGGCCGCGTCCCGGCTGCGGATGGAAATCGATTCCTCGCCCGTCGAGATCGATGAACTCCAGCGGGCCGTGGACCGGCTGCTGATGGAGGAGATGGCTCTCAAGAACGAGTCCGACCCGGCGTCCAAGCAGCGTCTGGAGAAGCTGCGCCGTGACCTCGCGGACCGGCAGGAGGAACTGCGCGGACTCACCGCCCGCTGGGAGAAGGAGAAGCAGGGCCTCAACCGTGTCGGCGAGCTCAAGGAGAAGCTGGACGAGCTGCGCGGGCAGGCCGAACGCGCCCAGCGCGACGGCGACTTCGACTCCGCTTCCAAGCTGCTCTACGGGGAGATCCCGGCGTTGGAGCGCGAGCTCGCTGAGGCGACCGAGGCGGAGCGGGTGGCCGCGAAGGACACCATGGTCAAGGAGGAGGTCGGCCCGGACGACATCGCCGATGTGGTCGGTGCCTGGACCGGCATTCCGGCCGGTCGGCTGCTGGAGGGCGAGACCCAGAAGCTGCTGCGGATGGAGGACGAGCTCGGCCGCCGGCTGATCGGGCAGTCCGAGGCGGTACGCGCGGTCTCCGACGCGGTGCGACGTACGCGCGCGGGCATCGCCGACCCGGATCGCCCCACCGGATCGTTCCTCTTCCTCGGCCCCACGGGCGTTGGCAAGACCGAACTGGCCAAGGCACTCGCGGACTTCCTCTTCGACGACGAACGGGCCATGGTCCGTATCGACATGTCCGAGTACAGCGAGAAGCACAGCGTGGCCCGGCTGGTGGGTGCGCCTCCCGGCTACATCGGCTACGAGGAGGGCGGCCAGCTGACGGAGGCGGTCCGCCGCCGCCCGTACAGCGTGGTGCTGCTCGACGAGGTCGAGAAGGCGCACCCGGAGGTCTTCGACATCCTGCTCCAGGTGCTGGACGACGGGCGGCTCACGGACGGCCAGGGCCGTACGGTCGACTTCCGCAACGCCATCCTGATCCTCACCTCCAACCTGGGCAGCCAGTATCTGGTCGATCCGCTGACCAGCGAGGAGAACAAGAAGCAGCAGGTCCTGGACGTCGTACGCGCCTCGTTCAAGCCTGAGTTCCTCAACCGGCTGGACGACCTGGTGGTCTTCTCGGCGCTGAACCGGGACGAGCTGGAACTGATCGCCGGGCTCCAGATCGATCGGCTCGCCAAGCGGCTGGCCGAGCGCCGGCTCACCCTAGAAGTCACTCCGGCCGCGCTGGCGTGGCTGGCGGACGAGGGCAATGACCCGGCGTACGGGGCGCGTCCGCTGCGCCGGCTGGTGCAGACGGCGATCGGCGACCGACTGGCGAAGGAGATCCTGTCGGGCGAGGTCACCGATGGTGACACCGTACGGGTGGAGCGTTTCGAGGACGGGCTGATCGTGGGCCCAGCCACGGCCGGGACCGACTGACAGCCGGCGCCGCCCGCCGCCCGGGCCATGGCCCCTTTCAGGGGGCAGACAGTGGTAACAGTCGCAAATAGGTCAGCTCGGAGCGGATACCTGTGGATAGCGGGGCCGGGGTTGCCACCCCGGCCCCGCCATGGGGGAGGATGGCGGCTATCCGTACGAAGGGAAATCCACGGTGACCATCGATCCGTCCTCGATTCCGAATTTCGGGGGCCAGCCCCAGCCTCAGGCCGCAGGACCGGCGGGCCCCGTCGTTCCCGACCAGGACCTGGTCAAGCAGCTCCTCGACCAGATGGAGCTGAAGTACGTCGTCGACGACGAGGGAGACCTCGCCGCGCCGTGGGAGGAATTCCGCACGTACTTCATGTTCCGCGGCGAGGACGAGCAGCAGGTCTTCTCGGTGCGGACCTTCTATGACCGTCCGCTGCCGGTGGAAGACCGGTCCCAGATCCTCGATCTGATCGACGACTGGAACCGCCGCACCCTGTGGCCCAAGGTCTACACCCACCTCCACGAGGACGAGGAGGGTGGCGCCACCATCCGGCTCATCGGTGAGGTGCAGATGCTCATCGGCACCGGTGTGAGCCTGGACCACTTCGTCTCGTCCACCGTCAGCTGGGTGCGCGCGGCGATGGAGTTCGAGAACTGGTTCGCCGAGCAGCTCGGTCTGAAGCCCGAGGACGAGAAGCCTGCCGACGACGCCTGAGCAGCCACGCACCAGAAGGTCCCCAGGGTCGTATCGGACCCTGGGGACCTTTCTGTCGTGGCACGCCCTTCGTCGCCCTGACGCGCTGAACGAGCTCCGCAGACCCGGGTCAGTCCGTGGGCGAGACGACTCCGGGTGCGGGATTCAAGGGTTCTGAGAACTCCCCGGGCGTTGCTCTTGCGCTGGTGCCCGGATGGTGATTCATGTGCCCGGTGCCGGCCCGCCCGCTAGAGCGCGATGGGGGAGAGCGTCAGTAGATAGGCCCCATAGGCGAAGGAGAGCCCGGCGAGGGCGATCGCAAGGACGGCCGCCGTCCCCGGTCGGGCCTTTGCCAGCGCCCGGGCCGCCGGGATCAGCAGGGGGAACGCGGGCAGCAGGAAACGCGGCTTGGACTCGAAGAAGCCCGAGCCGCCGACGGTGATCAACACCAGTACCCCGGTGTAGACGAGAAGTGCCATCGGCGGCCGATCGAGGGCCAGCAGGACGAAGAGCACCAGCGAGACCAGCACGACCAGCAGCGCCATCACCAAGGAGAGCAGGGTGGGCCGCAACACGATGTCCCGCACCACCCGCAGCGCTCCGGCGCCGAAGTCGAACTTCGATGTCCAGCCGCGCTGCACGGCGAAGTACCCACCGAGTGGATCGCCGGTGCGCACCCCGACGTACAGCACATAGCCACACCAACCGGTGGGGGCCAGCGCCGCCGCCGTCCAGATCCGCCAGCCGCCCCGCCCCCGCAGGGCACGCCCTTTGGGGGTTCGGCCGTCCGGGGATCGGCCGTCCGGGGTTCGGTACGCGCGCCACAGCGTCCACCCCGCGACCGCGATCACCGCGGCCGCGACCGCGATGCCGTTGGGCCGGGAGAACCCGGCGAGCGCGGAGAGGGCGCCCGCCCAGAGCCAGCGGCCGGTGAGCACCGCATAGAGCGCCCAGGCGGCGAAGGCGGTGAGCAGCGGTTCCGTGTAGGCCATGGAGAGCACCACCGAGTGCGGTAGCAGCCCCCACAGCAGTACCAGCGCGGTGGCGGTGCGCCGCCCGTGGAGCCGTTCGCCGATCGCGTAGACGCCCCAGGCCGCAGCCCCGGCCGCGGTCCAGGAGATGAGCAGTCCGGCACTACCGCTGGTCACGGGGACGACGGAGGTGACGGCCCGGACGAGCCCTGGATAGAGCGGGAAGAACGCCAGATCGCTCTGGACCGCGCCGTCCGGCCAGCGCAGGACGCGGCCGTAGCCGTGATCGGCGATCAGGAGGTACCAGTCGGAGTCCCAGGCACGGGCGAGGATGCGTCGTGGCTGCCGGTCGATGTGCCCGGCCCAGAGCGCCATCACCACCAGGCCGAGGAGGCGCGCCGCGGCGAACAGCCCGATGGCGGGGGCCGCCCGCAGCAGCGCGGCCCGCCAGGGGGGTACGTACCGGCCGTCGGCCCCCACGGTGGCGGCGAGGGTGGCGGCGGGATCGGCGGACGTCTCGGCGGACAGGGGGCACCTCCGGGCGGGCATACGAGTCGGACAACCCGACCATGGGCTGACCGTCCGTCTCATGCGAGCGCAGACCGGCCGACAGGCCCGCGTTCCCACCCGGTCGGCTGAAGGCCCACCCGCTGGTCCTGAGCATCGACCGGCTCGGCGCCGTCCCTCTTCCCGCGCCGCCGCGGACGAGGCATGGCGAACGCGCGTCGGTGCCTGGAAGCGCTTCGCACCGGTCCGCAGTCCCGCTCCCACCGGGATCGTCGGCATCAACTCCGGGGGAGGCATGCCGCCAAGGAGTGGAAGGGGTCCCAGCTGGAGCAGTGGGGGTACGAGACCAGTGGCGGCCGGGTTGGTTACCTGGTCAGCCCGGAGACCTCCACGGTGATCCCGGTGTACGCCCCGCCACGGCATCCGAAGGACACCGGGTGCGGGCCGGCGGGCCATGCCGGCCCGCACCGAGTGGGCGGGTTCGCCGGTCGCCCGTCAGGGCGTAAGCCGCTTGAGGCGGGCCACCGCCTCGTCCAAGACGTCCGTCCGCTTGCAGAAGGCGAATCTGACGAAGGGCGCGCCCTCGGCCCGGTGGTCGTAGAAGACCGCGTTGGGGATGGCCACCACCTGGCAGCGTTCCGGGAGTGAGCGGCAGAACGCGAAGCCGTCGCTCTCGCCCAGCGGGCGGATGTCGGTGGTGACGAAGTAGGTGCCGGCCGGGCGGTAGACCGTGAAGCCCGCTTCGGCGAGCCCGGCGCTCAGCAGGTCGCGCTTGGCCCGCAGATCGTCGCGGAGTTCCCGGAAGTAGCTGTCCGGCAGCCGCAGCGCCTCGGCCACGGCGTACTGGAACGGCCCTCCCGAGACATAGGTCAGGAACTGCTTGGCCGAGCGGACCGCCGTGACCAGTTCCGGGGTCGACGTCACCCAGCCGATCTTCCAGCCGGTGAAGGAGAACGTCTTGCCCGCTGAGCTGATGGTGACGGTGCGCTCGCGCATCCCGGGCAGCGACGCCAGGGGGATGTGGTCGCCCTCGAAGACCAGGTGCTCGTACACCTCGTCCGTGATCACCAGCAGATCGCGTTCGATCGCGAGCTCGGCGATCGCGGTCAGTTCCCCGCGGGTGAGCACGGTGCCGGTGGGATTGTGCGGTGTGTTCAGCAGGATGAGCCGGGTGCGGGGCGTGACCGCGTCCCGCAGTTCATCGAGATCGAGGTGGTACGCGCCGTCCCGTGGACGCAGTGTCACCGGGACACGCCGCCCGCCGGCGAGGGCGATACAGGCCGCGTACGAGTCGTAGTAGGGCTCCAGGGCGATCACCTCGTCGCCCGGTTCCACCAGGGCGAGCAGGGCCGTGGCAATGGCCTCCGTCGCGCCGGTGGTGACCAGTACCTCGGTGTCGGGGTCCAGACCGATGCCGTGGAAGCGCCGCTGATGGTCGGCGATCGCCTCGCGCAACTCGGGAACTCCGCTCCCCGGCGGGTACTGGTTGCCACGGCCGTCGCGCAGCGCCCGTACCGCTGCCTCCCGCACCGATTCGGGGCCGTCGGTGTCAGGGAAGCCCTGGCCGAGGTTGATCGAACCGGTCCGGTTCGCCAGTGCCGACATCTCGGCGAAGATCGTCGTGCCGAACTCGGTGAGCCGCCGGTTGAGCAGCGGCCGTCCGCCGGGCGGGGGTGCATCCGTGGTTGCCATGGATGCCATCCTGTGCGGAAGCTCTGGACTTGCTCAAGTCTGCTTTGGCGTTCTTGGGCCTTGGGGATTCTTCAGACACACGAGAAGCGGCCGGACCGGGAAACCGGTTACGCAAGGGTGCGGGGGGCTTGCTTCGGGGGACTCCGGAGGTGTTCCGGAGACGAAGAGGGGTGGGTTCGATGGCTGCGTTCTTCTTCATTTTGGCGGGCGCCCTGTTCGTGGGGCTCGTGGTCCTGTTGGTGCAGGTCACACAGGGATCGAAGAAGGCTCGTCGGCGCCGGGGGCGGCGTGCCGCCGCGGCCGGGGGCGGTTCGTCCTCCAGCTCCAGCGGTGGCTGGGTGTCGGGTGGTGACAGCGGGGGATCGTCCTGCGGGGGTGGGAGTTCGTCGTCCTGCGGTGGGGGCGGTGGATGCGGTGGCGGAGGCTGCTGACACGGGGCAGCAGGTCCGCAGCCGGTCCACGGGCGATCCGTGACCCTGCACGGCGCCTGACGGGGCTCACGCTCCGTCAGGCGCCTCTTTTCTTGGGATGATTTCCGGGGATTCCCACGGTTTCGCAGGTTTCCGATGCAACCCGCACCGATTTCATCGGGTTTTACCGGGGTTCTTAGTTGAACAGTTGAACCGTAAGGCCCCCCAGGGGATGGAAACCCCTTCAAGTTGGGTAAAAACACTGTGAGCGAGGCGTACTTCGTGATTCCCTCGCTGACGGAACCTGTTGGAACCATCCAGCCCTCGGACCGGCTTTCTGGGCCCGAGCAGGCGGTCCCCCCACTTTCTTGTCATTCCGCCAGGGGCGCCCAGGTCCACGTGTCCACCGCCGAAGCGTGTTTGCGGAGCCGACCCATGCTCACGACCCTCAGTACCGCCTATACCGACACCCGTGCCGACGACCTCGCCTGGGCCCTCGGTCGGGAGCCGCTTCCTGCCCTGGCCGTTCTCGACCTAGAACTCTCCGGGGCGAAACTCCAGCTCAGACTTCTCGGGGCCTCCCATCAGGTGCTCCTTGAGGAGGAGCAGGGCAGCTGCTCCGAAACCGTCGCCTGTATGCCCGGCAGCAGTACACCGCTACCATTGGGCGTCGCCAAGAGACTCGGTGATTGGGAGTACGAGTTCGCCGCCCGGGTTGAGACCCTCTCCCGAGGCTCCTTCGCCGGCCGTGCGCAAGAGCTGCTCGCTCTCGTCGCCGACCATCCCAACTCCCTCGCCGGCACCTTCCCCGGCTCGCCGCACGCCTTCACGGCGATGATGGCGCAGCACCAGGGGGGCCAGGTCCGTTGGCGTACCTGGCACGCGTATCCGCAGGAGGGGCGGCTCGTCGTCACCCGTACGCGGGTGGGCGCGGTCCCCCGAGGCGCTCGCGCCGAGCGGGTCCCGCAGTCGGTGGGGCGGTGAGTGCCGCCCCGCCGTCCGCCAGGTGCACACGTGTGGGTGACGAGATGTGCACTTGACGTGACATAGCGTTACTGCATGATTGACCGGCCCCAGCAGCTGTCACCGCCCCAGGGGCCGGTGCGGCTGCCGGTGCGCCCTGCGGCGGGCCGCTATCTCGTCCTGCTGACGGTCTTCGTCTGCGCCGCCTGCGGACTGGTGTACGAGCTGGAGCTGGTCGCCCTCGCCTCCTATCTCATCGGCGATTCGGTGACCCAAGCCTCCGTGGTGCTGTCGCTGATGGTCTTCGCGATGGGCATCGGCTCGCTGCTCGCCAAGCGGCTGCGTTGCCGGGCAGCCGTCGGCTTCGGTGTGTTGGAGCTGACCCTCGCCCTGGTGGGGGGCTGCTCGGCACTGGTGCTCTACGCGTCCTTCGCCTGGGCCGGGGAGGCCCGCATCGTGCTGGTGGGCTTCTCGCTGGCCATCGGGGTCCTCATCGGCGCCGAGATCCCCCTGCTGATGTCCCTGATCCAACGCATCTCCCGACGGGACGCGGAAGGCACGGTCGCCGATCTCTTCGCCGCCGACTACGTGGGCGCCCTGGTCGGCGGCCTGGCCTTCCCCTTTCTGCTGCTGCCCTGGCTCGGCCAGCTCACCAGCGGACTGCTGACCGGCGCCGTCAACGCGCTCGCGGGCGGGGCGCTGGTGCTCTGGCTCTTCCGCCATGAGCTCACCCCTCGCTCCCGCGGCTGGCTGCTCTTCGCGAACTTCTCCGTGCTGTGCCTCCTGGGCATCGCGACCGTCCTGGTCGATGACTTCGAGGAGGCCGCGCGGACCGCGGTCTACGGCGACCACGTACGGGTCGCCGTCCACACCGGCGTCCAGGAGATAGTGCTCACCGGAAGCCGGTCCGGGCCGTTGGAACTCTTCCTCGACGGACGGTTACGGGTCAGCGGGCGCGATGAGCACCGCTACCACGAGGCACTGGTCCACCCCGCCATGGCAGGTCCGCACCACCGAGTGCTCATCCTCGGCGGCGGCAACGGACTCGCGGCCCGTGAAGTTCTGCGCTACCCCCGGGTGGCCGCGGTGACCATCGTCGAACTCGACCCCGCCGTCGTCCATCTCGCCCGCACCGACCCCGCGTTGACCGAGCTCAACCGGCACGCCTACCGCGATCGGCGGATACGGGTGGTGCACGCCGACCCCTTCAGCTGGCTGCGCATCCCGCACGGCCCGTACGACGTGGTGATCGTGGACCTCCCGGACCCCGGCATCACCCAGAGCACCAAGTTCTACTCACAGGAGTTCTACGGACTGGCCGCACGGACCATCGCCCCCGGCGGGCGGATCGTCGTCCACGCCGGGCCGCTGGTCTCCCGCCCCCGTACGTACTGGACGGTCGAGGCGACGCTGCGGGCCGCCGGATACGGCACCAGCTCCTATCGCGCCACCGGGCGGCGCTCCAGTTTCGCCGCCGGCCCCGATCGCGCCCACGACACCGAAGCCGCACCCCATGACTGGGGCTTCCTGCTGGCCGCGCCGGGCCGCACCCCGGCACTGGGACTCACCCCAGGAGCGCCCCCACTGCGGTCGCTCACCCCGGTCTCGCTCGCCACCGCCGCCGGGAACGCCGAGCACACCCGGCCGCCCGGGCTCGCGCCCTCGACCCTGGTCCATCCGCGCTACACGGACTGAATCGAAGACGGATCAGGCCGCCCTGGGTACGCTCGGTTGCCATGGACCATGAGGTGTTCGTTCCGGTTCCGGCAGAGACCGTCCGGCAGCTGTTGAGGGACCCCGCGCGGGTTGCGCGCTGTGTCCATGGGCTCCAGCAGGAAGCCACCGACTCCACCGCGGAACCCGAGGCCCCGGGCGGTTCGCTGTCCGGCCGGCTCAAGGTCCGCGTCGCCAATCACTCGATCACCTACCGGGGCACCCTGCGCATCACCGAGCGAGACGGTGGCTTCGTCCTGACCGGTGAGGGCGTGGAGGTACGCGGCGCGGGCTCGGCCCAGACGGAACTGACGGTCGGTGTGACCGACACCGAAGGCGGCACGGCACTGCACTTCAGCGGTTGCGTCCAAGCGGATGGCCGGCTGAGCGAACTCTCGGACGAAGCGGCACTGCACGCCGCGCACCGGCTTCTGGACCGGTTCGCCGAACGCCTGGTGGCGGAGGTCGCGGACGAGCAGAGCGCTGCCGGGACCGCACCGGAGGTCTCGACACCGTCCGAGCAGGCCGCGGGCGTGGAAGGCCCGGGCCCGGTGAGCCGTGAGGACGCCGAGCGATTGGGGATCGTCGGGGACGAGCCCGAAGAACCGACCGAGCCGAACGCGGACACCACCAAAGCAGCCCCCTCCGCACCGCAGGCCGGCGCCGAAGCCGAGTTCGTCGATCTGGAAGGGCTCGCGCTCGAAGGCATCGAAGACTTCGGCCCCATCCCGGAGGAACCACCCGCCGAGGCAGCCCACGCCCGGCGCACCATGATCGGACGCAGCGCCGAAGAGGTCGACCACGCCCCACCGCGCGGCCGGTACGCACCCGTTCCCGCACCCGACGGGAGCAACGCGGGCGTACCACTGCGCTGGGTCGCCCCCGCCGCCGCTCTCGCCCTCGCCTCCGCCGTTGTGGTCAGCCGCGCCCTGCGCCGACGGCGGTAGCGGGGCGGGCGGTCTATGAGAACCCGCGGCACGATGCCGTGAGAAAGCCGGAGGCCGCCGGGTGGTCCCCGGACCGCGACAGTAGGGTTCGAAGGGTGAGCAGCAGCGAAGAGAGCGTCCGGCTGGCAGCCTCGGACGTCGAAGTGACCGTGCACCCCCAGAACGGCTGCCGTATCGCCGGCCTGACCATCGGCGGCACCGAGCTGCTGCGCCAAGGGGAGCGATACGGCTGCTTCCCGATGGTCCCCTGGGCCGGCCGGCTCGCCGAAGGGCGGTTCCGCAACGGCGACAAGGTCCACCAACTGCCGCTGAACTCCCCGCCGCACGCCATCCACGGCACCGGCCGCGACACCGGCTGGCGCACCGCCCGCGCCGAGAAGGACCAGGCCGCCTTCACCTATGAACTGGCCGACCCCTGGCCCTATCCCGGCCGGGTCACCCAACTCGTCGAGCTGGCCGCCGACTCCCTCACCCTCACCCTGGGCGTCGAGGCGTATGAAACGTCCTTCCCGGCTCAGCTCGGCTGGCACCCCTGGTTCCTCCGCGACCTCGGCGACGGCGGCGCTGACGTACAGGTCGACTTCTCCCCGGGCTGGCAGGAAGAGCGCGGTGAGGACCACCTGCCCACCGGCCGCCGCATCGAAGCGCAGCCCGGGCCGTGGGACGACTGCTTCGGGCTGCCCGAAGGCGTATCGGTCACCCTGACCTGGCCCCAGCGGCTGGAGCTGACCGTCACCAGCCGCGCCGAGTGGCTGGTGATCTACGACGAGCAGCGCGAGGCGGTCTGTGTGGAGCCGCAGTCCGGGCCGCCCAACGGGCTCAACACCGACCCGAGGTTCGTCACCCCGATCGACCCCCTGGAGCTCTCGACCACCTGGCGCTGGCGCCGGCTGTGAGCCGCTTAAGCTCATGGGCATGACTGACGTACGCGCTGAGCTGCTCCAGCAGATCAAGGACAAGGCCGTGGTGCACGGCCGAGTGACCCTCTCATCGGGTCTTGAGGCCGACTACTACGTGGACCTTCGCCGGATCACGCTCGACGGCACGGCCGCCCCGCTGGTGGGTCAGGTCATGGCCGATCTGACCAGGGAGCTCGACTACGACTGCGTCGGCGGCCTCACCCTGGGCGCCGACCCGGTGGCCACCTCGCTGCTGCACGCCTCCGCCGCCCGCGGCCGGCGGGTGGACGCCTTCGTCGTACGCAAGGCGGCCAAGGCCCACGGCATGCAGCGCCGGGTGGAGGGTCCGGACATCGCGGGCCGTCGCTGTCTGGTGGTCGAGGACACCTCGACCACCGGTGGCTCCCCGCTGACCGCGGTGGAGGCAGTGCGCGAGGCCGGCGGCCAGGTGGTGGCCGTGGCGACGATCGTCGACCGGGCGACCGGCGCCGGCGAGAAGATCAGCCAGACGGCGGGGGTGCCGTACCTCTACGCGTACTCCCTCGCCGAGCTGGGTCTGAGCTGACCGGGGCACTCACCGAGGTCCCTTGCGGGCTCGGAGCGACTCCGGGCACCATCAGGTCAGGGATCTGATCAAGCCACACCGCCTCCCTCGGGATAAGACCGACTCTGACCTGCGGTGATGCAATAGATCTTGCTTTCCTGCCAGAAACGGCAAGATCGTCTCGCCTGGTCGGCCCCCGGGGTGCCCGGGTCCTGTGGGGAGTCTGGAAAGATAGGGGCTGACGATGACGTCGCCCCAAGGTCAGGGCCCATATCGCCAACCCGCACATACAAGGAGCGGACAGATGCCCATCGCAACCCCCGAGGTCTACAACGAGATGCTCGACCGGGCGAAGGCAGGCAAGTTCGCCTACCCGGCCATCAACGTGACCTCCTCCCAGACCCTCCACGCCGCACTCCGCGGCTTCGCGGAGGCCGAGAGCGACGGCATCATCCAGATCTCCACCGGTGGTGCGGAGTTCCTGGGCGGCCAGCACAGCAAGGACATGGTCACCGGAGCGGTCGCGCTCGCGGAGTTCGCGCACATCGTCGCCGCCAAGTACGACGTCACGATCGCGCTCCACACCGACCACTGCCCCAAGGACAAGCTCGACGGCTTCGTCCGCCCGCTGATCGCCGTCTCCGCCGAGCGCGTCGCCAAGGGCCTCAACCCGCTGTTCCAGTCCCACATGTGGGACGGTTCCGCCGAGACCCTCGCCGACAACCTGGCCATCGGCCAGGAGCTGCTCGCGCAGGCCGCCGCCGCCAGGATCATCCTTGAGGTCGAGATCACCCCGACCGGCGGTGAGGAGGACGGCGTCACCCACGAGATCAACGACGAGCTCTACACCACGGTCGACGACGCCCTGCGCACCGCCGAGGCCCTCGGCCTGGGCGAGAAGGGCCGCTACCTGCTGGCAGCCTCCTTCGGCAACGTCCACGGCGTCTACAAGCCGGGCAACGTCGTCCTGCGCCCGGAGCTCCTGAAGGACCTTCAGGAGGGCGTCAGCCAGAAGTACGGCAAGGCCGACGGCAGCCAGCCCTTCGACTTCGTCTTCCACGGCGGGTCCGGCTCCAGCACCGAGGAGATCGCCACCGCGCTGGAGAACGGCGTCGTGAAGATGAACCTCGACACCGACACCCAGTACGCCTTCACGCGTCCCGTCGCCGCCCACATGTTCACCAACTACGACGGCGTCCTCAAGGTCGACGGCGAAGTCGGCTCCAAGAAGACCTACGACCCCCGCACCTGGGGGAAGCTGGCCGAGGCGGGGATGGCTGCGCGCGTCACGGAAGCGTGTGCCGCGCTGCGGTCGACCGGGACGCGGCTGAAGTAGCCCTTCCCCATGCGGGGGCCTTCCCCATGCGGGGGTGCTTGTGCCCTGGGCGTTGAGTCCATGGGCTGGGCGCCCCCGCTTTTGCGTTGGCACTTGGGGCCTTGGGGTTGGGTGTCCTCACCTGGGGTGGGGGTTCCGTCCTCAATCGCCGGACGGGCTGAAGCTGTCTCTTGGCGGAGCGCCCCTGCCTTTGGTGTCCTCACCTGGGGTGGGGGTTCCGTCCTCAATCGCCGGACGGGCTGGGGTTGTCCCTTGGCGGGGTGCCTTGTTTGGCGGGGCTGCCTGTGCCCCGGGGCCTTGAGCCCAAGGGCTGGGCGCTCCCGTGTTGGTCGTCCTCACCCGGGGTGAAGGGTTCCGTCCTCAAACGCCGGACGGGCTGAATTGGTCCCCTTGGCATGGGGTGCTGCTCGTTTGCGTGGGGCTGCTGGTGGTCGAGGGCTTGGGTTTCCTGGGGCTGGGGGTCTTGTTGTGTTGGGGTTGGGGGGTGCTATCGGGGGTGACTCCTCAGCGTCGACGGCCTGGAGCTTCTTTGATCCGGCATGCGGGTCTTGCCGTCGATCGCTTCCGGGGACACCCCCTGCGCGCCCCCACGCCGAGACTTGCATCCCCTTGCCCCTGGGGTTCACGTCACCCGGTAGGCGCCTGGGGGAGGTTGCCGGCCGGTAGGTGCTTTCCTACTGCTTCCAGATCAGGTCGCCGGGGGTGGGGCCGGGATCATGGTTGGGGAAGCAGTGGGGGCAGGTGTAGAGGGTGGTCCCCGGCCCGTTGGTGGTGTGGAGGTGGCGGATGGCGATGGGGGCTCGGGTGAGTTTGCCGCAGTCACAGCAGTGCTCAGCTGGGTCGGGTGAGATGTCGGGGAAGAGCTCGTCGATGTTCATGCGGCTACCGCCGCTGTACTGAGTGGGACTTGGTGGACGCCTGTGGTGGCGGTGTAGGGGTAGTCGTAGCCGCGCTCGGCCCATGCGGTGGCGAAGTATCGCTCTCGGCACTCGGGGATGAGTAACTGCGCCTCTTCGGCCCGGAAGATCGAGCGCGCGAGCTCCGCACTCGGCCCGGTCCACGGCCGTGACCAAGCGGAGGAGTTGGGACCAGAGTTCGGTTCCGGGGCTGTTGTGGTGAGGTAGTTGGCGGAGTGCCGTCCGGGCTGGGGGCGGCGGGTCCAGTGAAGTGTGTTCAGCACCCATACGAGTGCCCGGGCGATACGATCACACATACGTCGTTCAGCTCCTTCGAAGCTGTTCGGTGAGCCCCGAGGAACTGGGTAGGACCGGTTCCTTGGGGCGCTTTTCTTCGCGTCCCCTACTGGGTGTGCGCATCGGGTGCGTGCACCGATGTTGTGTTCTTCGGGGTGTGTTGGTGGCCCCGGCCATCGGGGGCTGAGTCGACCGGGGCCCAGGGGCTGGTGGTTGCCCCTTGTGTCCCTTGGTGGGGGATTGGCACCTACCAGGGGAGATTGGGTTGGGTGGCCCGTCCGACCGTCGCTGTCCGGGTACGGTCGGACGGGCCTGTTTCGCCACCCCGCTTGATAATCCCGCTGCATTCCCATGGCCGGGTATTCAGGGGGTGGACGTTCTCAACGCTGGCAACTCACCAGCGTTACAGCGCTCCCCGAGTGCTGTTGGCGTTAGCAGCGACCTCGGCCGCACTGAGCCGATCGGAACGCGCCCAGGGACTGAGGCTCTCGCCACCCGCGCTCCACTCCTGCCCACCCCCAAGAGGCCGCAGGAAGTAGATCCCGGCGAAGTAGTCCATGACCTCCCCCACCCGTTTGCCATCGGTGTCACGGACCACAACCCCGATCGCGAACTCTTGACACATCACGAGTGCCCCAGCGGGCGGGGGAATTTGGCGGTTCTGCCGCTCGGATGAATGTTCTTCCCGGACACCATCGCTCCTCTCCGTAGTGATTCCACTACCAAGTGGAGTCAGCGTGGCCTAGAGTCGAAGTCCGATCAACGTGGCATATCCGCTAGATAAGTTGGTGGTACCTGTTGAACCGCAAAGAGCTAAACCCGGACAGCTCCCCGCAGGCAGCATTCGGCGCGCGTTTACGCAGCTCACGCGTTGCACGCGGCTGGAAGCAAGACGACCTTTCAGCCCTGATGGGGTTCTCCAGTGGGCACATTTCCGCCGTCGAAACTGCTCGCAAGCTTCCCACTTTGCGTTTCTCGCGCAGTGCTGACTCCGCATTTGGCATGGCGGGCACTGCAGATACGTTCGAACGTGCGTGGCGCGAGATCCGACACGGCGCCCTGCTGGAAGGCTTCCCGGAGTACGTGGGATACGAGGGCCGGGCTGCGGAGATCAGGGTGTACGAAGTCGGTGTCATCCCTGGGTTGCTTCAGACGGCTGAGTACGCGGCAGCGATCGAGGCGGGCCACGTCGAGCGGGGAGCGAGCACCGCCGAGCAGGCGCACGAGCGGGTGTCACTTGTTGCCGAGCGGCAAGCGGCGCTCGTTCGGAATCCACCGCCGTTGATCCATATGGTGTTGGACGAAAGTTGTATCCGTCGACCAGTTGGTGAACGCGACGTAATGGAAGACCAGTTGGCGAAACTGATCGCGTTTGCCAAGCAGCCGAACGTCACGTTGCAAGTCGCAGACTTCGCGATGGGGGTTCGTCGGCCGTTCAGCTTGCCGATAACGGTGCTGACTATGGCCGACCGATCCCTCATGTCCTATGCCGAGTCCGCCACCCGTGGGCATCTAGACCGTGAGACCAACTCCGTGTTGCCCCTGCTGACGGCCTACCATCAGTTGCAGAAGCACGCGCTTCCGCAGTCGGGCTCTATGGCCATGATCGAACTGGTACGAAAGGGCACTTCGTGACGACCGAACCTCATATCTGGATCAAGTCTTCATACAGCGGCGGCGGGGGGCAGTGCGTTGAGGTTGCCGTCAATCTGGCAGCCTCGCACGGCATAGTCCCCGTCCGTGACTCCAAGACCCTGAGCGGGCCCGTACTGGATATCCCCACTGGTGCGTTCGCTTCCTTCGTGATGGGTGTCAAGGCCGGAGAGTTCAGTACCATCTGACCGGCCGAGGCAGCACGCCCAGCGCAGTACTTCCGACATCGAAAGCCCCGCCTCATTCCGGTTCGGGAACGTGGCGGGGCTTTCGCGTGCGCCGTAGCCACGATCTGCCTCCCCCGGTTCCTCAGGAGGACAGGACCCTGAGGGCAGGGGATGCAAGTCTCGGCGTGGGGGCGCGCAGGGGGTGTCCCCGGAAGCGATCGACGGCAAGACCCGCATGCCGGATCAAAGAAGCTCCAGGCCGTCGACGCTGAGGAGTCACCCCCGATAGCACCCCCCAAGCACAACAGAACAAGACCTCCCAGCCCAGGTAACCCAAGACCTCGGCCACCAGCAGCCCCCGCAAACAAAAGCACCCCGCCGAGGGGACCAATTCAGCCCGTCCGGCGTTTGAGGACGGAACCCTTCACCCCGGGTGAGGACGACCAACACGGGAGCGCCCAGTCCTTGGGCTCAAGGCCCCGAGGCACAGGCAGCCCC
>NZ_JAMQAW010000029.1:112801-224699 GCF_023701525.1 Streptomyces albipurpureus | reverse complement strand
CCAAACAAGGCACCCCGCCAAGGGACAACCCCAGCCCGTCCGGCGTTTGAGGACGGAACCCTCCACCCCAGGTGAGGACACCAAAACAGGGCCGCCCAGCCGGAGAACCCAAGCCCCCAGGCACCAGCACCCCCGCCAAGGGGGACCACCTCGCCAAGGAGCACCCTGCCCCGAGCGCTGCGATGATCCCTCTATGGACGCCCACCCGGGAGACATCCGGCTATCCACACCCACAGGGCGATGGGTGGTCCTCACCACCGTGCTCGGCTCCAGCATGGCCCTGTTGGATTCGACCGTGGTCAACGTCGCTCTCCCGCGCATCGGGGAGGACCTCAACGCGGATATGGCCGTACTTCAGTGGACGATCAACGCCTACATGCTGTCGCTGGCCGGGCTGATCCTGTTGGGCGGGGCGCTTGGGGATCGGTATGGGCGGCGGAAGGTGTTTGTCATTGGGGTGGTCTGGTTCGCCTGTGGGTCGTTGTTGTGCGGGCTGGCGCAGAGTGGGGAGATGCTGGTGCTGTCGCGGGCGCTCCAGGGGGTGGGGGCGGCGCTGCTCACCCCGGGGTCGCTGGCGTTGATCCAGGCGAGTCTTCACCCGGATGACCGGTCGCGGGCGGTGGGGCTGTGGTCGGGGCTCGGTGGGGTGGGGGCGGCGATCGGGCCGTTCGTGGGGGGCTGGCTGGTGGATGGGCCGGGGTGGCGGTGGGTGTTTCTGATCAATGTGCCGCTTGCCGCGCTCTGTGTTCCCATCGCGTTGCGGCATGTGCCCGAGTCGCGTGATCCGGCGGCGCACAACCACCGCTTCGATGTGCTCGGGGCCGTGCTGGGGGCGTTGGCGTTGGGCCTGGTGACGTATGCGCTGATCGGGTCGCAGTGGGTGGCCGGGGTCGCCGGGGTGGTGGTCGCGGTGGTGTTCGTCGGGGTGGAGAAGCGGCGGGCCGAGCCGATGCTGCCGTTGTCGGTCTTCCGCTCGCGTTTGTTCACCTCGATCAACTTGGTGACGCTCTGTGTGTATGCCGGGTTCGGTGGCTTCTTCTTCCTGGTGGCGCTCCAGCTTCAGGTGGTGGTCGGGTACTCGGCGCTGGGGGCCGGGCTCGCGCTGTTGCCGACGACGGTGTTGATGTTGTTGTTCTCGGCGAAGTCGGGGGAGCTGGCGCAGCGGATCGGCCCGCGGATCCCGCTGACCGTGGGCCCGCTGCTGTGTGCCGCGGGCATGCTGCTGATGTTGCGGGTGGGCGAGGACGCCTCGTACATGGCGGATGTGCTGCCCGCGCTGGTGGTGATGGGGCTGGGGATGGTGACCCTGGTCGCGCCGTTGACGGCGACGGTCCTGTCGTCGGTGGAGACCGCACGGGCCGGGATCGCCAGTGGTATCAACAACGCCGCCGCCCGGGCGGGTGGTCTGCTTGCGGTGGCCGCGTTGCCGTTGCTTGCGGGGATGGGGCCGGAGGCGTACCGCTCGGCGGATGAGTTCGGTGAGACCTTTCGGCGGGCGATGCCGATGTGCGCGGGGGTGCTGGTGCTGGGGGCCCTGATCGCCGTGGTGGCGGTGCGACGCCCCGTACCGCCTGCCGAGGGGGCGGAGGTACGTCCGGAATGCCGGATGAACTGCGGGGTTGGCGCACCCCCGCTGGAGGCCCGGCCCAAGGAGTCGCCCGCGGGTGGCTGAGGCCGGGGTGGGCTCGTTTCGGTGATCCGGTCGGGGTCCGCGGTCGTAGCGGGCCGGGCCTGGGACACTTGGCGTATGGGCATCCATGAAAACCTGCTCGGGGGCCCGCCCCCGACTCATCTCCCCGACGACCCGGAGCCGCGTGAGCTGCTCGCTTCCGGGACGTCCCCCGCCGAAGTGGCGGCCAAGTATCCGACCTCCTCACTCGCCTGGGCGCGGCTCGCGGACGACGCCTATGAGCGCGGCAGTGTGGTGGAGTCGTACGCCTACGCCCGTACCGGCTATCACCGTGGCCTTGACTCGCTGCGCCGCAGCGGTTGGAAGGGGCACGGTCCCGTGCCGTGGGAGCACGAGCCCAACCGCGGGTTCCTGCGTGCCCTGCACGCGCTGGCCCGGGCCGCGCAGTCCATTGGGGAGCAGGCGGAGTACGAGCGTTGCGCGACCTTCCTGCGCGACTCGTCCCCGACCGCGGCTGACACCCTGGGCTAAGCCACTGACCTGGGATTTTGATGCTCTGTGCGGCTAGTGGCAAGCCGCGGGAGCCCATGAGCCAGACGACGGCCCACGCCCCACAGAGATCGCGGGGTGTGGGCCGCGGCTTATGATGCGGGTGGGGACCGGGGTCCCACACCAACAGGAAGGGGCGGACCGCTACCCGGACGTCGAGGAGACAGCGATGTCACATGACGCTGCCCCGCATCTGGATTTCGCGGGCACCACTCCGTACGAGGACTATGTCCAGGCGGATGTTCTGACCCATCTGCAGCACCCGCTCTCCGAAGATCCGGGAGAGATGGTCTTCCTGGTCACCACGCAGGTGATGGAGCTGTGGTTCACCGTCATCGTCCATGAGTGGGAGACGGCGATCCAGGCGCTCGGTGAGGACCGCGTACCCGAGGCGCTGGATGCGTTGAAGCGGTCGGTGCGGGAGCTGGAGGCGCTGAACGCCTCCTGGAAGCCGCTGGGCCAACTGACCCCCGCACAGTTCAACTCCTACCGTGACGCCCTCGGCGAGGGATCGGGCTTCCAGTCGGCGATGTACCGGCGGATGGAGTTCCTGCTCGGGGACAAGTCCGCGTCGATGCTGGTGCCCCACCGTGGCGCACCGCGCGTCCACGCCGAGTTGGAGAAGGCGCTGGCTCAGCCGAGCCTGTACGACGAGGTGCTGGGGTTGCTCGCCCGGCGCGGTCTGCCCGTACCCCGTACGGTGCTGGAGCGCGATCTGACCCGGAAGTACGAGCCCTCCGAGGCCGTCGAGAAGGTCTGGTCGGGGATCTACGGGGACCCGGACCAGAACGCCGAGCTGGTACGGCTGGGTGAGGCGCTCACCGATGTGGGCGAGTTGGTGTGGCGATGGCGCAATGACCATCTGGTGGCCACCCGGCGGGCGATGGGGGCCAAGGCGGGTACGGGAGGGTCGGCGGGTGTGGCCTGGCTGGAGAAGCGGGCCCGGAAGAACGTCTTCCCCGAGCTGTGGACGGCGCGTAGCTATGTCTGAGGCGCTCAAGCAGAAGGCCGCCGCCGCGGACGCGGCGGATGTACTGAGTTCGCGGCGCGAGCTGTTCAGTCTGGACGACGGCATTTATCTGGATGGCAATTCGCTGGGCGCGCTGCCCGCGCATGTGCCGGCCCGGGTGGCTGATGTGGTCCAGCGGCAGTGGGGTGAGCTGCGCATTCGCTCCTGGGACGAGAGCGGCTGGTGGACGGCGCCCGAGCGGGTGGGCGACCGGATCGCGCCGCTGGTGGGTGCGGCGCCCGGACAGTTGGTCGTGGGCGACTCCACCAGTGTCAATGTCTTCAAGGCCGTAGCGGCGGGGGCCAGGCTGAGGCCGGGCCGTACCGAGATCGTCGTCGATGCCACCACCTTCCCCACCGATGGCTATATCGCGGCTTCGGTGGCCCGGATGACCGGCTGCACCATCGTGCCGGTCGATCCCGGAGCGCTGGCCTCGGTGTTGGGGCCGGCCACGGCCGTTGTGTTGCTCAACCACGTCGACTTCCGTACGGGGCGGCTGCACGATCTGCCGTCGTTGACCGCCGCCATCCAGGGGGCGGGTGCGGTCGCGGTCTGGGACCTCTGCCACAGTGCGGGGGCGCTCCCCGTGGATCTGGACGCGCATGGGGTGGATCTCGCCATCGGCTGCACCTACAAGTATCTGAACGGCGGCCCGGGTTCACCCGCGTACATCTATATCGCCGAGCGGCACCAAGGGGCGTTCGACAGCCCGCTGCCCGGCTGGCATTCGCATGTCGACCCGTTCGCGATGGCCCCCGACCACATCCCGGGCCAGGGCGCGGTCCGGGGCAGGGTCGGTACGCCCGCGATTCTCTCCCTGCTCGCCCTGGAAGCGGCGTTGGAGGTCTGGGACGGCGTCTCCATCGACTCCGTACGGGCGAAGAGTCTGGCGCTGAGCGACTTCTTCCTGGAGTGCGCGGACGCCCAGGTGGCGGGCGGGGTGCGGGGGCCTGGCTCCCGGGTCTCCCTGCTGACTCCCGTCGCGCACGGCGAGCGCGGTAGCCAGTTGGCGCTGCGCTGCGCCGAGGCGCCGGCCGTGATGGGCCGGCTGATCGAGCGTGGAGTGGTGGGGGATCTTCGCAGGCCGGACGTGCTGCGGTTTGGATTCACCCCGCTGTACACCTCGTTCGCGGAGGTCGAAAGGGCTGCTGCCGCGCTCGTCGAGGTCCTGGCGGAAGTCCCTCGCGGCACGTTGGCCTGATCTTAAGGTTTAAACCTGACCAGCGGGGACTGATAGCGTCCCCGCTGGTCAGCACATTTGCGCGGGAGCCTGGTTTGGTCCCGCGGTCAATTCCGAGACAGCTTCGGAAGGTTGGAACCGCATGTCGGACCCCGTCGCCCGTGACGCCGCCGAAACCGAGTCGGCCTTCTCCCATCCCGCAGTGGCCCCGGATGTGTCCCTCGCGTACGGCGAACACCCCGATCAGGTCGTTGACTTCTACGCCCCCAGAGGCGCCGATGGCAGCGTGCCGCTGGTGGTTCTGCTGCACGGTGGGGCTTGGCGGGCGCCCTATGACCGGCAGTACATGACCCCGTTCGCTGACTTCCTGGCCCGGCGCGGACTCGCGGTCGCCAATGTCGAGTACCGGCGCGGCCGGAGCCTGCCCCAGCAGGGTGGCGACGGGCCGGTCGCCGGTCGTTGGCCGGAGACCTTTGACGACATCGCCGCCGTACTGGACGCGCTGCCGGAACTCACCCGTACCGCACTGCCCCAGGCCGATGTCCGGCGCACGGTACTCGCCGGGCACTCCGCCGGCGGTCAGCTCGCGCTCTGGGCGGCGGCCCGGCATGTGCTGCCGGTGGGTTCGCCGTGGCGGCTGGCCGCTCCGCCGCCACTGCGCGGGGTGGTGGCGCTGGCGCCGATCGCCGACCTCACCGGAGCGGTGGAGCTCGATGTGTGCGGTGGGGCGGTGCGCGAGCTGCTGGGCGGCGAGGCGGAGTTGGCGGAGCGAGCCGCGCAGGTCGACCCGGCGGTGCTGCTTCCGACGGGGATCGCGACCGCCGTGGTGCAGGGGCGCGATGACCTCACCGTGCCGTACGGGCTCGCGGAGTCGTTCGTGGACGCCGCGGCGAAGGCCGGGGAGATGGTGGGACTGACCCTGCTGGAGGAGATCGGGCACTTTCCGCTGATCGATCCGGCGGCGGACGCCTGTGCGGTGGCGGCCGAGGAGATCGCCCAACTGGCCTGGTGAGCGGCCCGCACCCGGTACCCGGTTACCGCGTGCTCGGCGCCCCGGACCGAGGTGCCGGGGTCGATCGGCCGAGGACAGAACTGGTCTCGGGTCGCCGCGGACAGGTTCGGGGGACGGCCCCGGCCCCGGCGAGGTTGGCAGCCAGGACGAGTCAGGTCAGGACGGTAGTGGCTCGCGGTCGGAGTCGGTGGCCTGTCAACGCGGACCTACCCATGCGGACCTACCCACCGCGGACCCTCCTGGTTGAGGACAGAAGCTGACCGCAAGTCTTTCTATGTTCCTCCCATGACTCATCTCATCACCGGAGCAACCGGAACCGTAGGCCGGCAGATCGTGGAGCAGCTGCTGGAACGCGGCCACTCCGTGCGCGCCCTCACCCGTGACCCCGCCAAGGCCCGGTTCCCCGCCGGGGTCGAGACCGTGCGGGGCGACCTCACCGACCCCGAGTCCCTCGTACCCGCCCTGGAGGGAGTGACGGGTCTGCATCTGATCACCTTCGGCGGCCCCTACTTCGCTCCGCTGGAGACCGGCCCGCGGATTCTGGAGCTGGCTCGGGCCGCCGGGGTGCGGCGGATCTCCGTCCTCCACGGCGGTGGACCCACCCCGTTGGAGACCGCGGTCCGGGAGAGCGACTTCGTCTGGACCGTGGTGATGCCGGTGGAGTTCATGTCGAACGCGCTGGAATGGGCCGAGGGCATCCGCACCGGGGACGAGGTGCGCGAGCCGTTCGTGGCGCGATTGAGCGCCATGGTGCATGAGGCGGACATCGGCGCGGTCGCCGCCGTCGCCCTCACCGAGGACGGGCACGGCGGGCAGGAGTACATCGTCACCGGCCCGCAGGCGCTGAGCGTCGAGGACAAGACACAGACGCTCGCCGCCGCCCGGGGGAAGCCGGTTCGGCTGGTGGAACTGACCGAGGAGGAGGCCTTGGCGCAGTGGCGGGCGGCCGGGCAGTCGGATGAGGTGATCGAGTTCCTGCTGATGGTCTACCGCGACACCCCGATCGTCGGACGCACCGTCGCGGACACCGTGGAGAAGGTCACCGGGCGCCCGCCGCGGAGCTTCGCACAGTGGGCGAAAGAGCACGCGGACGCCTTTCGCGGCTGATCTGTCCTACCGAGGGAACCCCAGGTAGTCCTTAGGGCGGACGCGGCGGAGTCCATAGTGATGCTGACGACCGCGTCCGTCCTTCCCCTTACCGTTCTGTAGGTGACCGAGAAGACCAGACCTCCCGAGTACCGCCTGGCCATGGGGGCCCTGGGCGGCCTCCGCCAGGACCTTGTCCTCCATGCCTTCGCCTACCGACCCCTGCCACCACTGCGCCCCGACGGCCCGCTGATCCGCCGGCTACCGGCACGAATACGGCGGCTGGCCGTATGGGCGCCCCATGGCGCCGTGGGGATGCTCTGCCTCTTCACCCTGTTCGCCTGGGGGGCCTCCAGGGTCACCGGCTTCAGCTCCACGCTGAGCGTGGCGGTGCCCATCCTCGCCCTGGCGATGACGCTGGTACGGCCCGTCGGCGGGTTCTGGATCTCGATCGCGGCCGTTCCCCTGGTCAACGCGACGGGCGGGTACGACGGGGGGACATGGCCCTGGCCGCCCACCCTCTTCTTCGGCCATCTCTGTGTGCTGACCATCGTCACCCTGCGCACCCGGCCCCGCAGCGCCATGTGGATGTGGCTGATCACCGCGCTGGCCGGGTACTTCACCGAGTCCCTGCTGGACCGCTGGGCCTCGACCAACACCTCGCAGCTGCTCTTCGCGGCCGCGGTGCTGATGCTGCTGGCTACCACCTACCTCGTCCGCAAGGACGCCAGGGAAGAAGTCGCCGCCCACAAGACCGTCACCGCCGTGGAACGCGATCGGCGCACCCTCCTTGAGGAGCGCACCACCATCGCCCGCGAGCTGCACGATGTGGTCGCCCACCACATGTCGGTGGTGGCGATCCAGGCGGAGGCCGCGCCCTACCGGGTGGAGAACCCGCCGCCCGAGTTGGAGCAGGCCTTCATCACCATCCGGGAGAACGCGGTGGCCGCCCTGACCGAGCTGCGCCGCATCCTCGGAGTCGTTCGCGCGGAGGACTACGAGGCCCCGGACGCCCCTCAGCCGATGCTGGCCGATCTCGACCAGTTGCTGCGCAATGTGGCGGAGGCCGGTCTGACGGTGGAGAAGACCATCACCGGCGCCGTGCGGGAGCTTCCCCCGGGCATCGAACTGTCGGCGTACCGGATCATCCAGGAGGCGCTGAGCAACGCACTGCGCCACGCACCCGGATCGACGGCCAAGGTCGAGGTCTCCCATGTGCTCGGCGGGCTCGGGCTGCGGATCGTGAACACCGCACCCCAGGGTCTGGTGAAGCCGTCGCCGGGGGCGGGGCACGGGATCACCGGGATGCGGGAGCGTGTGACCATGCTCAATGGCGAGATGACCGCCGAGCCGACCGAGCACGGGGGGTATGAGGTGACCGCCTTCATCCCCGTGCCCGCCGCAGTCACCGAGGAGCAGGCATGACCGCCACCCCCACCACGTCGACCATTCGTGTGCTGATCGTCGACGACCAGATGATGGTGCGTGAGGGCTTCTCGGTCCTGCTGAACGCGATGCCTGACATCGAGGTCATCGGGGAAGCCGTCAACGGCCGGGAGGCGGTCACCAAGGTCGCCGAGCTCGCCCCGGACGTGGTGCTGATGGACATCCGGATGCCCGAGCTCAACGGCATCGAGGCCACCCGCGAGATCGTCGCGAGCAGCAGCTCGTCGAAGGTGCTGGTGCTCACCACCTTCGATCTGGACGAGTACGTGTACCAGGCGCTGCGCGCCGGGGCGTCCGGCTTTCTGCTGAAGGACGCGTCCGCCCGGCAGCTGGCGGACGGGGTGCGGGTGGTGGCGGCGGGTGACGCGCTGCTGGCACCGACGGTGACCCGGCGGTTGATCACCGAGTTCTCCAAGCTCACCCAGGCCCCCAAGGCGCCCTCGCTCTCCCATGTCGGGGATCTCACCGAGCGGGAGACCGAGGTGCTGGTGCTGATAGCCCAGGGGTTGTCGAACGCGGAGATCGCCTCCCATCTGCTGGTCGCGGAATCCACCATCAAGACGCATGTGAGCCGGATCCTGGTGAAGCTCGGGCTACGGGATCGGACTCAGGCCGCGGTGTTCGCGTATGAGGCGCGGCTGGTGACACCGGGCTAGTCCGGCGCCTTGTTCGCGGACGGGTGTCCGGTTGGCGACGGTGGCACGGATGAGGTGTCTTTGCTGGTCACAAACGGGTTGAGCCTCCTGATCAGCACTGGTCACAGCAGGGCGCGGAGGGTTAGCGTCCGGATATGAGCGCACTCTTCGAACCGTGGTCACCCTCCTTCGTCGCCGACCCGTACCCCGCGTACGAGCAGCTGCGGGCGCAGGGGCGGGTGCACTGGTTCGAGCCCACCGGGCAGTGGCTCGTACCGCACTACGAGGATGTGTCGGCGCTACTGCGTGACCGTCGCCTCGGACGGACGTATCTGCACCGCTTCTCCCATGAGGAGTTCGGGCGTACGCCTCCGCTGGCCGAGCACGAGCCGTTCCACACGCTGAACGACAACGGCATCCTCGATCTGGAGGCCCCGGACCACACCCGTATCCGCCGGCTGATCACCAAGGCGTTCACTCCGCGGACCGTGGCCCGGTTGGAGCCGACCGTGCAGCGGCTCGCCGCCGAACTGGTCGCGGACCTCATCAGGGCGGGCGGTGGCGATCTGCTCGCCGATGTCGCCGAGCCGCTGCCGGTTGCGGTGATCGCGGAGATGTTGGGCATCCCGGAGGCGGACCGTGCGCTGTTGCGGCCCTGGTCGGCGGATATCTGCGGGATGTTCGAGTTGAATCCGTCGCCGGAGACGGCGGATCGCGCGGTGCGGGCGTCGGTGGAGTTCTCGGCGTATCTGCGGGAGCTGATCGCGGAGCGCCGCAAGGAGCCGGGAGACGATCTGATCTCGGCGCTGATCGCCGCCTATGAGGAGGGCGACCGGCTCAGCGAGCAGGAGATGATCTCCACCTGTGTGCTGCTGCTGAACGCCGGTCATGAGGCCACCGTCAACACCACGGCGAACGGCTGGTGGACCCTGTTCCGCCATCCCGAGCAGCTGGCGCGGCTGCGGGCCGACCACTCCCTGCTCCCCACGGCCATCGAGGAGCTGATGCGGTACGACACCCCGTTGCAGATGTTCGAGCGGTGGGTGCTCGATGACATCGAGATCGCGGGAACGGTCCTGCCCCGCGGCTCTGAGCTGGCGCTCCTCTTCGGCTCGGCCAACCGCGACCCGGGCCGCTTTGTGAACGCGGACCTCCTCGACCTCGCCCGCGAGGACAACGCTCACATCACCTTCGGCGCGGGCATCCACTTCTGCCTGGGCGCACCGCTGGCCCGGATCGAACTGGCGGCGTCCTTCGGTGAGCTGCTGCGAGGCGCCCCGACGATGCGCCTGGTGGGGGAGCCGCGGTGGAAGCCGGGGTATGTGATCCGGGGTGTGTACGAGCTGCCGGTGGAGCTGTAGCCGGTTCCTGCCTCTGGGGCTGTTCCCGCCGTGCGGGAGTGAGCGAGCGCCCGCGCACCACAAGGGTGACGGGGTCGGCCCTGGGGGCAGCCCTCAAGGGGGCCCGCAGAGCCCGGGGTCCCATGACCTCCTGCCTACGCGGCTGCTGTCCGCCGACCTCATGTCTGGAGGTCCCTGCGCCGTAGTCCCGCCAGGCCCACACTGGTCAGGGCGATGGCCAGGGCCGTCAGTACCAGGATCGGCGCCCATTCCAGCGAGCCGCCCGGCAGTTTGGGCAGCTGTCCGAAGGGCGAGAGGTCCAGTACCCAGCTCGGGAGGTCGAGCGCGGGCCCGATCCAGCCGATGGCGAGACACGCTCCGGCGACACCCCAGGACGCCGCCGCGGCCCGGGGGAACACCCCGTAGAGCAGGACCGCGACGCTGCCAAGGAGCCAGACGGCGGGGAGTTGGGCCAGTGCCGCCCCGAGGATCGGACCGAACTGATCGCCATGGCCGATCGCCAGGCCAAGGCCCAGACAGCTGAGGATGACGATCGCTCCGCCGAAGGCGATCGTCAGATGGCCGGCGGCCCAGGGGAGACGGCCGACCGCGTTCGCGAGGACGGGCTCCGCCCGCTGCGCGGTCTCCTCGCCGTGTAGCCGCAGTACGGCTGAGACGACATGGAGCGCGGCGACCATGGCGCAGATCCCGACGATGGCGGCGAGAAACGCCGAGGTAAGACCGGACTGGCCGCCCATCCGTTGAAAGATCTCCCGCGCGTCCTCGTTCTCACCGACGAGCTCGGCGGCCCCGTCCGCCATGGAACCGAAGGCGAGCCCGGCGAGCAGAAAGCCCGCGGCCCAGCCGAGGAGGGCGCCGCGCTGAAGCCGCCAGGCCAGTTGGGTGGTGGTGGTGAGCCTGCCCGCGGCGGGCCCGGGACGGGTGGGCAGAAAGCTCATCCCCACATCCCGCCGCCCGGCGAGCGCGTACGCCAGCGCTCCCTGTACGAGGACGGCGGCGGCGAGCAGCGCCAGCACCCACCAGCGGGTCGCGCCGAACGGGCGGATGTGCTCCGCCCAGCCGAGCGGGGAGAGCCAGGTCAGCGGGGATGAACCGGCGTGGGTGGCGGCGTCGCCCGCGGCTCGCAGCGCGTAGGCGCCGCCCAGCGCGGCCGCCGTCAGCCCGCGGGCGAGGCGGGCGCTCTCGGTGAGCTGGGCCATCAGGGCGGCCATGGTGGCGAAGAGCATCCCGATCCCACCGATGGAGAGCCCCAGCGCGAGGGCTCCCGCCGCCGAGCCGCCGGGGCCGGCCAGCCCGATGGCGATGAGCAGGGCGATACCGGTGTTGGCGATCAGCGCGGTGAGCAGTGCGGCCGTGAGCGGGGCACGCCGTCCCACCACGGCCGCTGACAGCATCTCCTGACGGCCGCTCTCCTCCTCGTCGCGGGTGTGCCGGATGACGATGAGCAGGCTCATCACCGCTGCCATCAGCGCGCTGAAGCCACCGAAGCGCCAGGCGACCAGTCCGCCGACGGAGTCGCTGAAGAGCGGCCCGTACATCGCCCGCAGTGAGCCGTTGGTGGTCATCGACCGCAGTAGTTCGGCCCGCTCGGCCTCGGTGTCGTAGAACGACTCGATGGTGCCGGCGCCGCTGATGGTGACGCCTGCCAGCACCAGTACCCACACCGGCAGCATCAGCCGATCCTGGCGCAGGGCCAGCCGCAGCAGGGTTCCCGTACCGGCGAAGGGGCGGCTGCCGGTGCGCGGGGGGACGTGGTGAGGGGCTTCGGCCAGGGTGGTCACCGGGGCACCGCCTGACCGCCGCGGTCATCGGTGTAGTGCCGCAGAAACAGTTCCTCCAAGGTGGGTGGGGTGCTGATGAGCGACCGCACGCCGGAGTCGGTGAGGGAGCGCAGTACGGCGTCGAGCCTGTCCGTCTCGACCTGGAGCTTGACCCGGTTGCCCTGGACGACGAGGTCATGGACGCCGGGGAGCTCTCGTAGGGGTCCGGGGGCGGTGGCGAGTTCGGCGGTGACGCTGGTGCGGGTGAGGTGCCGCAACTCGGCGAGCGAACCGGTCTCCACGGTCTGGCCCCTGCGGATGATGCTGACCCGGTCGCAGAGGGTCTCCACCTCGCTGAGGAGGTGGGAGGAGAGCAGTACGGTCCGACCGCGATCGCGTTCAGCGGCCACGCAACCCTGGAAGACCTCCTCCATCAGGGGGTCGAGCCCGGAGGTCGGTTCGTCGAGGATCAGCAGATCCACATCGGAGGCGAAGGCGGCGACCAGGGCGACCTTCTGTCGGTTGCCCTTGGAGTAGGTCCGCCCCTTTCTGGTGGGGTCGAGCTGGAATCGCTCGATCAACTCCGCCCGCCGGGCGCGATCGAGTCCGCCGCGCAATCCGCCGTAGAGGTCGATGACCTCGCCTCCGGAGAGGTTGCGCCACAACGTGACATCGCCGGGCACATAGGCGATGCGGCGGTGCAGGGTGACGGCGTCCCGCCAGGGGTCGCCGCCGAGGACTTGCATCGCCCCGGAGTCGGCGCGCAGCAGGCCGAGCAGGACCCGGATGGTGGTGGACTTTCCCGAGCCGTTGGGACCGAGGAAACCGTGGACCTCGCCACGCTCAACGGAGAGATCAAGGCCGTCCAGCGCGGGGGTGCGTCCGAATGACTTATGGAGCCCGGAGACGGTAATCGCCCTTGTCATACTTCAGAACATACGTTGTTTTCACAAACTTGTGAAGTTAAGGAACCGTATAAAGTTGGGCTGAGTGCCCTGACCAGGGGAGAGGATCGGTGCCATGAACGAAAAGCAGCCCGCGACGGCCAAGCCGCAGCGGGATGAGGCGGTGGTGTCGGCCTTCGTCGAGCGGTTCGCCGCCCAGTTGACCGAAGCGGGCATGGTCCGGATGCCGGCCCGGGTCTTCGCGGCGATCCTGTCCTGCGACTCCGGGGCGATGTCCGCGGCGGAGCTGAGCGAGCAGCTGAAGATCAGCCCGGCCGCGGTCTCCGGGGCGGTGCGCTATCTCTCCCAGGTCACGATGATCTCCCGGGAGCGCGAGCCGGGGTCGCGGCGCGACCGCTACCGCGTGCACTCCGACCAGTGGTACGAGGCGCTCGGAAACCGCGACCAGATCGTCAAGAGCTGGGAGGAGACCATGCGCGAGGGCGTGGCGAGACTCGGGCCCGACACCCCTGCGGGACGGCGGCTGGCGGAGACCCAGGAATTCTTCGCGTTCCTGGGGAAGGAACTGCCCCTGCTGCTGGAACGCTGGCGCGAGGAGCGGGAGCGGACATACGGCGGTTCTGCCTGAGCCCGCGCCCGATGTTCGCCGCGACGCGGGCCTCCCGAGGCTGATGTGGCTGTCGGCTGGGTCCTCGCGGCGGACGCGCCCGCTGGGCGGGCGCCGGCTAGGTGCCCGTCGCTGACGGCAGCGTCAGTCCCCATGCCCCCGCTCGTAGCGTCCAGGTCCGGGTGCGCACCGGGCCCGTGATGGTGGTGTCCGCGCGATAGCGGAAGTCCGGTCCGGCGACCGTCACCGTCAGCGCCTTCGCGGTCAACGGCTCCACCAGCAGGCCGGGACGCAACGGGTGCGCCGGTCGCACCACCACCTCGGCCCGCCCACCGACCGCCCGGATCGTCACCGACTCCACCTCCCGGTCCAGATCGGTCAGCAGCACCCCGTCCACCTCCACCCGCAGCCGGTGCGGGCGCGCCAGTGGTGCGGGCATCGGTCTCGCCAGGCCGCGCACCAGCGAACGCCAGACCTCCCGGAGGGACCCCGCCCCGGCCGGGTAGCCCGAGCCCACCGCGGGGATCGTGAGATCCCCCACCACCACCCCGTCGCTCTCGTCCACCAGCAGGTCAAGCCGCCGAACGGACCCGTCCAACACCGCTCGCGCCGCAGCGACCGCCCCCTTGGGCACCCCCAGCGAGTGCGCCAGTGCGATCGCGGGCGCCGGCCCCACCGGAACCAGGGACAGTGCCCCGTTTCCCAGCCAGCGATCCCGGTACAACAGCGCCACGGCACGCAGTAGTGCCCGGTCGTCACCCACCACGACGGGCCGTCGGGAGCCCCTGCGAGCGAGGGCCCGCGCAAAGTCCTCGGGACCCTCTGGAAGGAGGATTTTCGCCTCCGAACCACCGCACAGAACATCCTTCGCGATCCGCACGGACTCGCCGTCACTTCGGCGGGCGACCGGGTCGATGACCACCAGCAGCTGGTCGTGAGCCGACACCTCGGTCCTTCCTCGGGTAGCATCTTTGTGCAAGAGCCCCTTGCGCTATTGCGCCAGGGGCTTCGTCTATTCCGGGGCAACCGGTCCGCGGACTCAGGCACGGCTCACGCCCCCTGATCCTGGACATGCCCCGCCCGGAAGGGGTGTACGCCTGTGCCCGCACTTGTGCTGCTCGGTGCTCAGTGGGGTGATGAGGGTAAGGGGAAGGCCACCGACCTGCTCGGTGGATCAGTGGATTACGTAGTGCGCTACCAAGGTGGCAACAATGCCGGCCATACGGTCGTCGTCGGCGACCAGAAGTACGCGCTGCACCTCCTCCCCTCCGGGATTCTCTCACCGGGGTGCACCCCGGTCATCGGCAACGGTGTCGTTGTGGACCCGGCCGTCCTGCTCTCCGAGCTGAGCGGGCTCAACGACCGTGGCGTGGACACGTCAAAGTTGTTGATCAGTGGCAACGCTCATCTCATCACTCCGTACAACGTCACCCTCGACAAGGTGACGGAACGGTTCCTCGGAAAGCGGAAGATCGGCACCACGGGTCGGGGCATCGGCCCCACCTACGCCGACAAGATCAACCGCGTGGGCATCCGGGTCCAGGACCTCTACGACGAGTCGATCCTGGAGCAGAAGGTCGAGGCGGCGCTGGAGTCCAAGAACCAGCTGCTCGCCAAGGTCTTCAACCGCCGGGCCATCGAGGTCGGCCGGATGGTCGAGGAGATGCTCCAGTACGCCGAGCAGCTTCGGCCGTACGTCGCCGACACCACGCTGCTGCTCAACGACGCGATCGACAACGGCAAGGTGGTCCTCTTCGAGGGCGGCCAGGGCACACTGCTCGACGTCGACCACGGCACGTACCCCTTCGTCACCTCGTCCAACCCGACCGCGGGCGGTGCCTGCACGGGCTCGGGCGTGGGTCCGACGAAGATCAGCCGGGTCATCGGCATCCTCAAGGCCTACACCACCCGGGTGGGCGCGGGACCGTTCCCGACCGAACTCTTCGACGAGGACGGCGAGGCGCTGCGCCGCATCGGCGGCGAGCGGGGTGTCACCACCGGCCGCGACCGCCGTTGTGGCTGGTTCGACGCGGTCATCGCACGGTATGCGACCCGGGTCAACGGGCTGACGGACTTCTTCCTCACCAAGCTGGACGTGCTGACCGGCTGGGAGCAGATCCCGGTCTGCGTGGCGTACGAGATCGACGGCAAGCGCGTCGAGGAGCTCCCCTACTCACAGACGGACTTCCACCACGCCAAGCCCATCTACGAGATGCTGCCCGGCTGGTCCGAGGACATCACCAAGGCCAAGACCTTCGACGACCTGCCGAAGAACGCCCAGGCGTATGTGAAGGCGCTGGAGGAGATGTCGGGTGCGCCGATCTCGGCGATCGGTGTGGGCCCCGGCCGCACCGAGACGATCGAGATCAACTCGTTCCTCTAGTCCACCTCCACCGGGCTGGTCCCTGTCCGGGACCACCAGGACCACCGGCGGCCGTCAACCGTCTCCACGGGCCGTCTCCACGATCGGGCCGCTCAGGGTGCGGCGCCAAAGCACCCTGAGCGGCCCGATCCCGGGCCTGTCTCCGGTCCGATCTCCGGTCCGGTCTTCAAGGAGTCGTGGCACTCGACGCGGCTGTGCCCGGGCGGGGCCACCCGTCCGGGCACAGTGCTGTCAGTCGGCCACTCGCTGTGCGGGCCGGGTCAACGGGCCCACCACCCATGAGCAGTCGGGTGCAGGGGGCGCCCGAGTGATTTCTCGGCGGCACGTTTCTGCCCTTGTGGCCGGATCTGGCCGACATTCCGATGTCCTCGCTCAGAGCGCTAGCCTGCGGCTGTGTCTCTCATCGATGATCGTGATTTCCCCGCCGCCCTCGCTGCCGTGGCCGAGGTCGAGTTTGAGTACGCCGACGGCGACGGCGTCGATCTCTATCCCTTTGACGACTCTGTCTCCGCCGAGGAAACCACGGACTGGCTGCGCTCCTGGACCGGCAACCATGAACTCGACGGCGACGGGTTCCGGCTGTTCGGCAAGGACGGCACCGGCGGCTATGTAGCGCTCTGGCTGGTGCGGCCGGATACGGAACTCACCGGGCAGCCGGTGGCCTTCTTCGGCTCGGAAGGGGAGACGGGTGTGGTCGCCCGTGATCTCAGCGAGTACCTGTGGCTGCTGGCCGACGGGTTCGGCCCCTTCGAGGCCGTCGAGTATCCGCAGCGCGATCCGCAACCCCATGACGAGCTCACGGCGATAGCCGAGCGTCACGCCCAGCTCCCTCGCCGCTCGGCCCATGAAGTGCTCGCCGCGGCGGCGAAGGAGTTCCCCGGCTTCCAGCAGACCATCGACGATCTCTGTCGCTAGCGCGAGGCCATGACCCAGGCCTGACGTAGGAACGGTCGGTGCGCGCCAGGACGGGCGTACCGGCGCCTTGACCCGGTACGCCCAAGAGCCGCGCTGGCGCCGGCGCGACGGGCGGGCTCCCAGGGGCCGTACAGGCCGGGCAGCGGAACGGGCCGGGCAGCGGAACGGGCCCGGGCGGCTGGGCCGGGCCCGTGGGAAACGCTGGTTCAGCAGCCGTTGCGCAGCACATTCCAGGTGACGGGACCGACGATCCCGTCGACACCGATCCCGCAGGCACCCTGGATATCCCGCACCGCGGCCTCGGTGCGGGCGCCGAAGCTACCGTCAACCCCGGATGGACCGATGTCGAAGCCCCAGTGTTGGAGCAGACACTGGGCTTCTCTGACGGCATTGCCCGAGCTGCCCCTTCGGACGGTGGGCGGGGTCACGGCTCCGTGGTAGCCGCAGTAGACGGCGGGCACGGGGATCGAGGTCGCTGCGGTCGGTTGGCTTCTCATCGCGGCGGAGGCAGCGGCGGGACTGGTGGCCAGCGCCGTGATTCCGGTCATCATGACGGTCACGACTGCCAGCGACACTCCGAGCTTGCGCAGGATCACTAGATCTCTCCATTCGTTCCGGATGCTCTGGACACCTACCAGAGCGGACACTTCCCAGAGCGCCACGAGAACACCGGACACGCCAAAAGAAACCCTCTCAAACCGCCCCCTGGGGGGAGTTGGAAGCAAGGGCGCACATCGCGCTGACCGCGTTCCCCGGTGAGCCGGTGGTCAACTCCCGGCCGGTTCGGCTGCGGGAGGAGTGGCGCTCGGTTCGATGGATGACCGCAGATAGATCCGGGTGCCGCCCGAGCCCAGTACCTGGGCGAAGATGTCGATACAGCGGCTGACCATCTTGCCCTCGGGCGTGGAGACATCCCCCTCACAGACACCGCCCTGGCGCATCCCCGTCACGATGGTCTCCGGCTCCGGGAGTCCCAAGTGGGAAAATGGCGCCGTCGGCCTGTATCCCTTCTCCTTCGGGTGGTCGTTGCCGATCAGTTTGGTACCTTCCGGGCTCAACGCCTTCAAGTACTTCTCTGCATCGGGTCTTGGCAAGACAAAGGAGAGGAGGGCGATATCGATCCGGCCGGTTTTGTAGCCGGCGCGCTGGTCGGTGGCGGTCTTGGGAACCTGCAAGCCGAAGAGCTTGATCGTCCAAGCGGGCGTTGCGCCACTTACCCAGCAGCAGTCCTTCTCCTTCTTTACCTGATCCGAGGTGACCTTGTCGGTGAGTTGATTGACGACGAGGAAGGCTCCACCCACGAGAACGACGAGGGTGGCGACGACAATGAGTGACCGGGCAGGCAGCGAGAGCCGCTCAGAGCGATCGAGTGAAGCGGTCACCGTCCCGGATCCGTCCGTCCGCCATCCCGGCCTGGGTCTGGGGGCTTGGGCAGGGGATCGGTGTTCGGAGTAGCCCCTCCGAGGTCATAGTGTTTCACTGAGCTACTGCCCGCCATATCGAATTCTTGGGCGTGGCCCACTGTGTGTTGCCGTCCCATCTCTCCATCTGGAATGTCAACGGGGCCGATCTGTACGCCTTTCCCTTTGTCCCAGTTATAGCGATCCCATGCGTTGGCCTGATATTCGAGACCGACCCTGGGCTGTCCGGTAGCATCCGGGGTGACGGTGACTATTCCAGTCACATTCGATCGAGTGGACCCCACGGCGTAGTACCAGTTGCCTTCCTTTTCTTGATCGAAAGTGTAATCCCGGTTCACGGTTTCAACTGGGATCGCAATCGGTTTTCCCCCGTTCCTATGAAACTCTGCCAGTGCCTGTTCACGCCATTCGTCCTGGCGGCGCCGGATCTGATTATCGATGTGATTCTTGAAATCCTCGTCGTCCGAGAGCATTCTGTCGACGGGAAGTTCCAATGGATCGCCGCTTCTGTCCAGGTAGTGCATCATGTGCTTTCCGGCGTCGTTCATACCCGACCACTCCGACCCTGTGATCAGCAGATGCATCTTTTCGCGAGTGATCCATTCGTCCCCGCCGGGGTCCTCCGAGTCGAAGCGTCCAGACCCGCGGTCCGCCGCCACCTTCTTTACCGTGGGACTCAACAGGCCAGCAGCGAGGAGGTTGTCTCGCTGCCCCATCCACAACTCTGCTCGTGCCTGGGGGCTCAAGGACTGCCACAACCTCCGTAGCTCGTCCTGCTGTCGGTCGTTTGCATCTCCACCCAACGCGGCGAGTTTCATTGCGCGCGGCAGTTGATCCTGGTCGAGTGAGGTGTGGGTGGCATGACCGGCGTTGAAGGGGTCACCTCCATGGATCGTTTTCAGCGCCCGAGTGACCGCGGCATCGACTTCAGCCGCGTGCGCCACGAGCCCTGTCAGGGTGTCGGCGTACCACTGGACCATGTCTTGGGTTCGCTGAGATGGACCCTGCGCGTCACAGATGGTCGAGACGACCTTCACGGTGCCATTGCTGCCGTCCGAAATCAGCAGTCCAGGGTCGGCTTCTGGGTACCGCTCTGGGTTTCCCCGCCGGGCCTCCTCCGTCAGCTTCCTGGCCTGCTTCTGTATTCGTGTCAGCTCGCCGTGGGCGTCAGCCAGTACGCTGTGGATGCTCTGCGCCTGTGCGTGCAGATCGCCGAACTCCTTTGCCGTGCTACCGACGAACTCCTTGGTGACGCTGGCGTTGACGCCCTCCCAGCGTGCTGCCGCAGACTTCTTCACCATTCCGTCGGTGACCTCAGTTTTGAGCTTTGCTAACTCACCGACCATGGTCTGCCAGTCGCCCACCGCCGTGTTCAACTTGCCGAGGTCCAGGGCGATGAGATCCGAGTAGCCGAATGCCGCCATGTCTCCTCCGCTAAGTCACTTGATGAGCCGAACGATGTCGGACACCGGTACGGCTGTCCCATTGCGGTGGCGGAGGCTGGCCTCAATCTCGGCCTCCTCGTTGGCGTGGGACTTCTTGGTGTAGTTCAGGTGATTGGAGATGTGCGCACACATCTGGAGAACCGTCTTCACTTGGGTGTCCCAAAGAGAGAGTGTCACCAGCAGTTCATCGCCCATGGCCAAGCGGTGGT
Organism: Streptomyces albipurpureus; assembly: GCF_023701525.1. GTDB lineage: Bacteria > Actinomycetota > Actinomycetes > Streptomycetales > Streptomycetaceae > Streptomyces > Streptomyces albipurpureus. Next base: position 205,146 of record NZ_JAMQAW010000029.1, on the reverse strand, counting down.
CCGAGCACTCCTTCGCGGCTTGGGCGGTCGATCCTGAACTGCTCCTACCGCTGCCGGCTCCCGCGATGTCGGCTCTCTTGCGTAGCTGGTCATGTGCCCTGAACGCCTCACTGCCGACCGCCCCGAGATCGTCTTGAGCGACCATCAGATCGGGTGCGCCGCCACCGCCGCTACCAGAGCCGCCGGGATCAGGTGCGAGCTGGTTCAACCGCGTTGTGGTCTGCCTTTCCTGAGCGTCGGACAGCATGGCTGCCCATTCGCTGTCGAACGTCATCCTTGCCCCCGATGCCGCGTTCGTTTCTGCGAAATGCCCATGCTAGCTCGGGAGTTGCGGCGTCTGAGAGTTCATTCGGTACGGGTGTACGTCAGCGGTGTGCCGCCCGATCCGACGAGTTCGCGGATGAGGGTGGAGGTGCCCGTCAACTCCAGTCGGCTCCACTGGCCGGGCGAGCAGCTGCCGGTGTCGCCGCTGTCCAGTTGGGTCGGTCCCAACTCCAGGGGTGGCCCTGCCTTCTGGAGGGTGGCGGACCAGCGGCAGTCGTAGCTTGGGCCGGTTCCGGTGAGGACCATGGTCTTCTCGCCCGTCGCGCCCTGGCTGATCTTCATCAGGCGGGTGTGGGTGCCGTCGCCCGAGTCGAAGGTGGCGCGCCAGGTGCCGATGTACTGACGGGGTAGATCGCCGCTCGGTTGGGGCGACTGGGCGGGAGTCGTGCTCACTTCGGGGGATGGGCCGGCCAGTGTGGGGCTCGGTTGGGGGTTTGGGGGACCCTGGTCCGGGTCCTTGAGGGCGTAGTACACCCAACTGCCCGACGCCACCGCTATCAGCACGGCCGCCACCCCCAGCGCGATGACGCTGAACTGCGACGCCCGGGTGCTCCTGGCCGGGGGCCGGGGGTGGGGGTAGGACGGTCGCTGGGGAAGGTAGGGCGCTGACTGGGTGGGCGAGGCCGCCGAACCCATGCCCGGGTGAGGCCCTTGCGGCCCCCCGGGCGCCGGGGGGAAGCCCGCTGGGGTGCCGGGCGGTGGTACGGACCCAGGGGTGGGGGTGGGTAGGGAGCCGGGTGCGGTGGGGAAGTTCGCCCCCGGAGCGGCGGGGGCGGGGGTGAACGCTGGGGAAGCGGGCCAGGTCGGAGGAGTGGGTGGCGTGGGACTGGATCGGGGAGGGGTGGCCCCTGGATCAGGTCCTGGTGGTGTGCCCGGGGCCGGTACGACCTGCGTAGGAGTGCGTTCCGGTGGCTGTTCCACCTCCAGCAGGCTCACCGCATGGCGTCCGAGCCGGGCCACCAGTGCCGCCGGCAACCAGGGCTCGTCGCCTTCCTCCGTCCGGGTACGCTCCAGGATCTCGGTCAGCCCCGGCCGCTCGGACGGGCTTTTGCGGAGGCAGTCCCGGACCAGATCGGCCAGGCCGTCCGGTACTCCCGTCAGTTCCGGTTCTTCCTGGGCGATCCGGTACATCACCGCGTGTTGGCCGCTGTCGGGTGAGCCGAAGGGGAGTTGGCCGGTGGCCGCGTACGCCAGTACCGAGCCCAGGCAGAAGATGTCGGACGCCTCGGTGACCCGGGTGGCCCTGACCTGTTCGGGGGCCATGAAACCGGGGGAGCCGATGACCGAGCCGGTGCGGGTGAGCCCTCCGTCGGACGCGGTCTCCAGGGCGCGGGCGATGCCGAAGTCGATGACCCGGGGGCCGTCGAGGGTGATCAGGATGTTGGAGGGCTTGAGGTCGCGGTGGATCAGGCCCGCGCCGTGGATGTCGGTGAGCGCATGGGCTAACCCCGTTCCCAGGATGCGTACCGAACGTTCTGGCAGCGGCCCTTGGGCGATGACCGAGCGCAGTGAGGGACCGGCGGCATAGCCGGTGGCGAGCCAGGGCACGGCTGCTTCGGTGTCCGCGTCCAGTACGGGTGCGGTCCAGTTGCCGCCTACCCGGCGGGCCGCGTGCACCTCCTGCCGGAAGCGGTCGCGGAACTCCTCCTGTTCGGCGAGCTCCCGCCGTACGAGTTTGACGGCGACCGTACGCCCCCGGTCGCTGCGGGCGAGATACACCTGGCCCATCCCGCCCGCCCCCAACCGGGCCAGCAGCCGATACGCACCGATACTCCGTGGGTCCCCGGGCGTGAGTTGATCCATCGCCGCGTGTCCTCCCCCAGTCGCGACATCTGCGGACCGGGCTGAGGATAGTGCTCTTGTCACCCTTTCTGGACGCTGTCCATCGCCTTGGACAGCTCTTCCAGCACCCGGGCGGTCTCCGCGAACCGCTCGGCACCGAGCACCTCGGCCAGTCGCGCCGCCAGCGCCGCGTGGCCGGGCCCGAGTCGCTCCACCGCGGCCAGTCCCTCGTCCGTCGGGCGCAGCAGCTTGGCCCGTCGATGCGCCGGATTGGGTTCGTACGCCGCGAGCCCCCGCTCGACCAGCAGATCGGCGATCCGCTGCACGCTCTGCCGGGTGATCCCCATCTCGCGGGCGATCCCGGCGACCGGGAGCGGTTCGTGCAGTACGGCTCCGAGCACCTGCCACCAGGCGGCGGTGAGCCCGGCCGGCGCGGCCAGTTCTTCGGACGCGGCGAGGAACTGGCCGTTCAACCGGAAGATCCCCAGCGCCGTCCGGCTCAGCAGGTCCTGCTCCGACCGGCTCATGACGTGCCGCGCGAATCGGCCGTTGCCGCGTCGGCTGCCCCTTCGGCCGGCTCGTCGGCTCCTTGGAGAACGGCGTAGGCGGAGGCGTCCGAGTCATGGAAGAGCCGGTACCAGGCGTCGAGCTTCCTCTCCTCGTACACACCGAGCTTGCCGAGGATCTCCCGGGCGAAGGCGATGGGCTCGGTCGGACCCGCGGTGATCAGATCGCCGTCGGTGACGGCGTCGGCTTCCTGGTAGCGCTCGCCGCCCTGGTAGCCGGAGGCCGCGAGGTAGAAGGAGACGGCGCTGGTGTGGTCGCGGTCATCGAGCAGCCCCGCGCGGGCCAGGCCCAGCGTGGCCCCGCAGATGGCGGCGACCGGGACGCCCGCGGCGAGGAAGCCACCCGCTTTGGCGGCGAAGGGGGCGAGGTCATCGCCGGTGTCCCACCGGGTGGAGCCGGTGAGCAGCAGCAGCGCGCTGTCCGCGATGGCCTCGGGCGTCAGCTCGTCGATGGTCAGGTCGGGCTGGACGCGGATGCCGCCCATGGTGGTCACGGGGTCGGTGGTCAGTCCGACGGTACGGACGGTGAAGCCGTGCTGGGTGAGCTGGGAGGTGGCGTAACCCGGCTCCCAGTCGGCGAAGTCGTCGTAGACGGCGAGATGGATGGTGGTGCCGCTCATCGTGTTCTCCCTCGGTGGGTATGCCCTCAGTAGCTATGACAGAAGACTGTCATAGTGGCAGCATGCTGTCAAAAATTCCCTCGGGCACCCGACAGAACGACGAGGAAAGCGGCGCAGGACAGACAGGATGGTGATGTCAGCCCCCGGCGGTGTTCCTTACGCTCTCTTCCATGACCGCTCAAGCCCATCCCGTTGATCCCCAGGCCGGCGCCGCCGTGAAGGCCGCAGACCGCGCGCACGTCTTCCACTCGTGGTCCGCCCAGGGGCTGATCGACCCGCTCGCCGTCGCCGGCGCTGAGGGTTCGTACTTCTGGGACTACGAGGGCAAGCGCTATCTCGACTTCACCAGCGGCCTCGTCTACACCAACATCGGGTATCAGCACCCGAAGGTCGTGGCCGCGATCCAGGAGCAGGCGGGCAAGCTGTCCACCTTCGCGCCCGCGTTCGCCGTGGAGCCGCGCTCGGAGGCCGCCCGGCTGATCGCCGAGCGCACCCCGGGCGATCTGGACAAGATCTTCTTCACCAACGGTGGCGCTGAGGCGATCGAGAACGCCATCCGGATGGCCCGGCTGCACACCAGCCGCCCCAAGGTGCTCTCCGCCTACCGCTCGTACCACGGCGGCACCACCACCGCGATCAATGTCACCGGCGACCCGCGACGGTGGGCGTCCGACAACGGCACCTCCGGAGTGGTGCACTTCTGGGCGCCGTTCCTCTACCGCTCGCCCTTCTACTCGGCCACCGAGGCCGAAGAGGCCCAGCGCGCCCTCCAGCACCTGGAGGACACCATCGCCTTCGAGGGTCCGGGCACCATTGCCGCGATCGTGCTGGAGACCATCCCGGGCACCGCGGGAATCATGGTTCCGCCGCCCGGCTATCTCCAGGGCGTGCGCGAGATCTGCGACCGGTACGGGATCGTCTTCATCCTCGACGAGGTCATGGCGGGCTTCGGCCGTACCGGCAAGTGGTTCGCGTCCGAGCACTTCGATGTCGTGCCCGACCTGCTGACCTTCGCCAAGGGCGTGAACTCGGGCTATGTGCCGCTCGGCGGTGTGGCGATCTCCGCGGAGATCGCGGCCACCTTCGAGACCCGCGCCTACCCCGGCGGACTCACCTACTCCGGCCACCCGCTGGCGTGTGCCGCGGCCGTCGCCACCATCCAGGTGATGGAGGACGAGAAGATCGTCGAGCACGCGGCCCGCATCGGCGAGACCGTACTGGGCCCGGGCCTGCGCGAGCTGGCCGAGCGCCACCCGAGCGTGGGCGAGGTGCGCGGTACCGGAGTGTTCTGGGCGCTGGACCTCGTCAAGGACCGGGCGACGCATGAGCCGCTGGTGCCCTACAACGCCTCCGGTGAGGCGAACGCCCCGATGGCCGCCTTCGCCGCCGAGTGCAAGGCGCAGGGCCTCTGGCCGTTCGTCAACATGAACCGCACCCACACCGTGCCGCCGTGCAACGTCAGCGAGGCGGAGGCCAAGGAAGGCCTGGCGATCCTGGACTCGGCGCTGACGGTCGCGGACCGGTACACCGTCGAAGGCTGAGCCGACCGCTAGCGCTGTCGCACCGGCCTCGTGGAGACCGACGAGGGCGGGCCCTGGGGATACGGGCCCGCCCTTCGTCATGTCCGGGACCGGGCGCTGACGGGCCCCGTCACGTCCTGGGCGGGCGTATGTGCAGCGACCACTGCCCTTCGCTCTGCACGGTCAGGAACAGCGGTCCCTCGAAGAGGGGGACGGTCTGCCGGAACGGGCCGACCGCATCCCGCAGAAGCGGTTCGGGGTGGTCAAAGGAATCCTCCGGGCCGAACAGCGCCCGGGTGGTGATCGTGATGTCGTCATGGTCGTACCTGTCGCCCCGGAACGACACATCGAGCTCCGCGGGCGGTCCCGTGTAGGCGAAGACCTCGTCGCCCCTGCCCTGCACCGCGAGACGGTCCAGCCGGCGTATCGCCGAGAGCGGATGGATCACCACGGTCCAGTTGCCGTCCGCCTCGACCCGAAGGCGCAGCTGACCCTGGGTCGGGATACGCGTGATCGCCCGGCCCCGGAAATCGGTCAGACCGGTACTGAAATAGCGGTCCTCCGGCTCATGGCGGTGGGAGAGCGACTTGACCGAGAAGTAGCCGTCGCCCTGTCGCCAGGCCTCGATCAACGCGGGCCCCGGCGGTAGCGGGACATCGACGCTGACGGTGACCGTTCCATGCCCGCGTCGGGTGAAGGGGTGGAAGCTGGGCAGCGTGCCGAAGGGATCCGGCGGGGGAGCGACCGGGGCGGGCTGCGCGGGCTGCTGGTGCGCGGGTGGTGGCGACGGCTGCTGCTGGTACGGGGTCGGTCCGGCGGGCCGCGGATATGCCGGATACGCGGCGGGGGGCGGATAGCCCCCTGGTGCCGCCTGCGGTGGGTACGCGGCGGGAGCGGGGTGCCCGGCCAGGGGCTGGAAGGGCGCGGGTGCGGGCGGTGGCGCGGGCTGCTGGTACGGGGCCGGAGCCGGGTGCGCGTACGCCGCCGGTGCGGCGGGCGGTGGGAACGCCTGCGGCGCGGAGGGGACTTGGAAGGCCGGGGGCGGTGCGGGCTGCGGTTGGTAGGGGACCGGTGCCGGCGGTGTTGTCGGCTGCGGCGCGGGTGGGGCGGTCGGCTCCGCCACGGTGATGCCGAAGTCCGTTGCCAGCCCCGCGAGTCCGGAGGCGTACCCCTGACCCACCGCCCGGAACCTCCACATCCCGTTGCGCCGGTAGAACTCCCCGAGTACGAAGGCCGTCTCGGTGGTCGCGTCCGTCACGGCGTAGTGCATCACCACCACCCCGTCCGGCCCCAGCGCCTGGATGAAGAGCCCCGGCACCGCTCCGAAGACTCCGCCATCGCAGGACGCGGCGAGCACCACCCGTTGCACCGCGGGCTCGATGCCCACCAGGTCCAACTCCAGCCACTCCGCGAGCTGCCCGTTGCCCTGTGCGGTCCCGCTGTGTCGCACCGCACCCGATGGATGCTGCGGTTGGTTGTAGAACACCAGGTCAGCGTCCCCACGCACCTTCCCCGAAGCGTCGAGCAACAGGGCCGACGCATCCACACCGGGAACCCCTGGCGCCGCGCTCCGGCCCACCGCCACCCGTAGCCGGGACGTGGGGACAAGCACATTGGCGCCTTTGATGATCTGGGTCATGGGGCACATGCTGACAAAGAGTCCCCGGTGAAGTCGATGGGTGAGCCTGGTGAAGTGCCCGGTCTGTGGGGGGTGAACCTGTCCGTCCGCCCACCCGCGGCCCCCGCCGACCCGCCCTCGCGGACTTCGACGCACCCCTCTAGGAAGGGCAGCGCGGCCGATAGGACACCCCCGGCAGATGCCGCTCCCAATCCACCTCCCAGAGGGGCGTGGCGGACAGCCGCTCGCAGATGGTCTGCGCCGCGTGCCGGGCATCGAGCGGATACAAGCGTGAGGCCAGGTGCGGAGTGGTCACCTGGAGCCGTGATCCGTTCTGGTCGAAGGACAGGGCCAGGACCGGGCCGTTGGCACGGGGCAGCGGTGAACCGCTGGAGCGGGGTTCGGAGGTGTCCCAGAGCCGGATGGAGCCGTCCGCGCCCCCGATCGCCAGGGTCCTGCCGTCCGGGGAGAACGCCAGGGCCGGCGCCTGGCCTGAGGTCGATCCGCTCTCCCGGGCGGGGACGAGAACCGCGCGCAGCTGGTGTCCACCGCTCTCCCAGAGCGTGGTGCGACCCAGATGATCGCTCATGGCCGTGTAGAGCCCGTCCGCGCTGACGGCCATCGACACCGGCCACTGCTCGCTGTTCATGGCCCGGCGCACGGTGCCGTCCTCAGCGGCGACCACCTGGCGTTCATCGGTGAAGAGCAGGCCGTCCCAGGAGGAGGTGAGAATCCTTCCGTCCGCTCCTCGGCGCAGGGTGTGCCAGGAACCCTTCTCGGCATCCGCGATATCGATGGACTTGGCCGCCATGGAGGAACGGGAGGCGGCGACCGTCCGGTGGGCGGTGAAGGCGAGAGCGCTGATGTCCGGGCGCGCGGGGAAGGTCACATCGTCCTTCGGGAAGCCGATCCGGTGGACGACCAGCCGGCCCCTGGGGTTCAGCCGGGCGAGGAAGTCCTCGCCGGAGCTGATGGCCATGGGCATGTCGTACGGGCTCTCGGCGGACCGGGGCCCGGGGAACCGGGTGCGCAATCGGCCGTTGGCGTCGCGCAGTTCATAGACCCCGGGCCGAAGGGTGACCAGTCTCGTACCGTCCGGGCCGAACCGTGCACCGATGAACGGGGTGGCTTCCCACTTCCTTGCCTTGGTCTCGGTCTCGGTCTTGGGCTTGTCGAAGGCGACGGTTCGTATGTTCTCGCTGGGTTCCGAACCCGCCGTGTAGCGCAACACCCCCGAGGCCATGTCCAGCCTCAGATCGGACAACCCGGAACCACTGACGGGGATGTCATGGATCGGTGAGCCGGTCAGCGCGGTACGCCAGATCCTCACCGTGTTGCCGGTCAGGGTCGCCGCATGGGCGCCGTCGGCACTGAACGCCAGCCGGGGCATACCGTCCAGGACGATGGCCGGAAGTTCACGGCCGGATCGCACCTCCCAGGTACGCACGCCCGTTGCCGAGGTGACCGCGATGGACCGGCTGTTCGGGGTGAAGGCGAACTCGCCGTCCCCGCAGGCTCCGGCCTTCCCCAGCCAGGGGACCGACAGTCGGCGCTGCTCGCGAACGTCCCAGACCTGGAGGGGCTTGTCGTCCGGGCAGTACGCCAGCAGCCGGTCATCGGCGGAGACCGCGGCCCGGCGGATGCTCTGACCGTCCCCGGTGTCCAGCAGCCGGCGGCCGGTGCGGGTGTCCCAGAGCTGGAGCCGACCACCGCGAGCGTAGACCGCGAAGAGTCTCCCGCCAGGGGCGAAGTATCCCTCCATGTCCCGGCCGATCGGCCCGAACGCCGGGCCGACCAGTCCGCCGGCCGCCAGATCCCACAGCCGGATGCCCCGCGAGGTGCGGACGGCGACCGTACGCAGATCCGGAGCGATCTCCACGATCCGTGCCGCGTGGTCACCGAGCCCGGGCAACTCCTCCTTGGTCTCCCGAGACTCCACATCCCAGGTGTCGACACGGTCGGGGGAAACCCTGAGATAGGTCCGGCCATCGGCGCTGTAGCGCACCCAGACGCTGTTCTCCGGGGCATCGGACTCCGGAAGGGCTGGAGTGAAGCTGTCCACCTCCGGCTGGGCCGCCGCTTCGAGCAGCGCCTGCCGGGTCTCGGGCAGGTCGGCCAACTGCCAGGCCGTCAGGCTCAGCCACATCGCCGCCCGGGGGTCCGACTCCCGGAGTACGGACGCCACCTGGACGGTGCGCCGGGCCTCGGCCTCGGTGGCCCGGCGCTCACCCGCCTGGTTCTGTTCCCAGAGCGCCAACCCGGCGATGACGGCGAGACAGAGCAGGACGGAGAGCGCGACGGTCAGGGCCCGTAGGCGATGGGTGGTGCGGGCGGAGGCGCGTAGCTCGCTGTCGTACGCGGCCAGGGAGGCGGTCAGGAAGTCGCGCTCCTGGGGGGTGAGCCGGGAGGCGGAGTTCCGCTGCGCCACATCGGACGAAGCGGCTTCGGCGGGTGCCCCGCGTCGCACCCGGGCCAGCAGCCGGGCCGGACCCCCCGACGGCTGGGGGAGCCGGGATATGGCCGCCGGTAGGCCAAAGGCCTCGCGAGCGGACTCCAACTGTCCGCCCCGGTACAGCGCTCCCGGCTCCCGTTCGAGCTCTTCCCAGTTCCGGGCCGCGTCCATCAGCCGGCGGTGCAGTCGCAGCAGATCGCGATCGTCCTCGATCCACCGCCGCAGCCGGGGCCAACCGGTGATCAGGGCCTCGTGCGCCAGGTTCACGGCCGATGCGTCGACGGTCAGCAGACGGGAGTGGACCAGTTGTTCCAGGACGCGTTCGGAGCCTGGCAGATGGAGCAGCTCGGTACGGTCCGCGGGGCGGCGGGTGTCCTGGCCGCCGTCGCCCGGGGATATCAGCCGCAGCAGAAGGAGCCGGGCCGTCGCCGCCTCCGCTTCGGTGAAGTCGGCGAAGACCTCCTCGGCGGTGTGGGCGATCGCGCCCTGCACACCGCCGATCGCGTCGTACGCCGTCTCGGTCAGGGTCCGTCCCCGCCGGCGTCGCCAGGTCTCCAGCAGGGCGTGCGACATCAGCGGCAGCCCGCCCGGTTCATCGGCCACATCGGCGACGATCCGCGCGGTCAGACCGCGCTCGACTATCAGCCGCTCGGCCGTCGCGGGGCCCACCACCGCTTCGCGCAGCTGCTCGGGGGCCATCGGTCCGACGAGCAGGACGCTCTCCTTCAGCGCCGCCGCCAGGCTTCGGTGCTCGGCGCACCGACCGTAGAAGTCCGCGCGTACCGCGATGACCACCCGCGCTGCCGAGTTCACCAGCAGTTCGATGAACGCGGCTCGTTCGGCCGGGTCATGGCAGAGGGTGAAGGCCTCCTCGAACTGGTCGACCAGAACCAGCGCACCTTCGGTGAAGAGTGCCCGATGGGTACGGGCGGGGGCCGGTCCCGGGGTGAGGATGCGGATCACCGACGGCGGCTCTGGGGAACCGGCCGGTGACTGATCACCCCGGATCTCGCGCAGGGCGGGGATCAGCCCGGCCCGCAGGAGCGATGACTTACCGCTGCCGGACGCCCCGACCAGGGCGGCGAAGGGCGCCCGCCGGGTGAGTGCGACCAGATCGGCGATGAGCTCATCGCGCCCGAAGAAGTGGTGGCGGTCCTCCGGACCGTAGCGGGCGAGGCCGGGATAGGGGGCGTTGCCACCATCGTCCGGCGCTGGCCCGGGGTCGGAGTCGGCCGCTTCCTGCCAGCGCTTCTCCCACTCGGCCGGCTCCGCACCGCACGCGGCCGCGTACGCGAGGGCGACCGCGAGGGTGGGTAGCCGAACCCCGGACGCGGCGGCGGAGAGGGTTGGCGCGGAGTACACCGAAGTGCGGGCCATCTCGCGGTAGGTGGGTCCACCCGCGGCCCGGCGCAGCTCGCGCAGGTCATGGGCGAATCGCTGCACGGGTCCGGCCCCTGGGTCCAACGGCTTCTCCTGGCGCCCCATGGCCCCTCCCGTCCCCACCGGCGGCTTTCCCGGTTTCGGAGCGTAGTGGAATTGACTGACACGGCGTGGGGGGCCTGCCAATCAACGGCGTGGCCGGTGGACTCGCCAGATGATCGAAATCGCGTCACCGCTCGTTCGCGCACTGCCCCGGCAGCGGCAGCCGCCCGCCGCCCGCCCCGTGTCCGCGCCGCTCATCGCCCTGCCTCCGGCCGCGCTGATGTTCGTACTGGGGCTGTGGGGCATCGGCCGCGAGGGCACGCTCTGGGGCGATGAGGCGGTCACCTATGAGATGGCTGAGCGGACCGTGCCGGAGATCTGGCACACGCTCGGCTCGGTGGACGCCGTTCACGGTCTGTACTACTTCCTGATGCACGGCGTCTTCGCCGTCACCGGGCCCGGACTGGTACCGCTGCGGCTTCCGTCGGTGCTGGCGATGTGCGCGACGGCGGCCGGAGTGGCGCTGATCGGTCGGAGGCTCGCCGGTCCACGGGCCGGGCTGCTGGCCGGGCTCCTTCTGCCGCTGCTGCCGGTCGTGCAGCGGTTCGCCCAGGAGGGGCGTTCCTACACGTTGGTGTGCGCGCTGGTCACCGGCGCGACCTGGCTGCTGCTGGAACGCCGCTGGGCCGCCTACACGGGGGCGATGCTGACGGCCTGTCTGCTGCACGAGTTCGCGGTGCTGGTGTTGGCGGCCCACGCGCTGACGGTCCGTAGGCCCTGGCCGCGCGGCTGGCGGGTCGCGGCCGGATGCGTCATCGCGGGGCTGGCGCCGCTCGCGCTCTTCAGCACCACCCAGGCCGCACAGGTCGATTGGATCGGCCGCCCCAACGTTTCGGAGCTGGCCGCCTACGGCTCGTTGGCCCTGGTGGGTTGGGGCTGCGCCAGCACATCGGGCGGGGCCCGGGTGCGCGCGGTCGCGCTACCGCTCCTGGTGGTGCCGATGGGGTTACTGCTTCTTGTATCGCTGGTGCATCCGCTGTTCGTGGACCGCTATGTCCTGCCGTACGTCATCGGTCTGGCCCTGCTGGTCGGCGCGGTGCTCGACCGCTACTGGTCCCGGGTCCTCGCGGCGGCCAGCGCTTCGGCGGCGCTGCTGGTACTCGTCTCCCACGGGCCGCACCTGCGGACGCCGGAGAGCCGCAAGAGTGATGTGGGGGCCGTCGCGGCGGCGGTGGCCGAGACATCCCGGGCCGGGGACGGGTTGCTCTTCACCCCGATGCGGCGGCGCGCATGGACGCTGGTGCATCCGGGGGAGTTCGCCGGGCTGAGGGACCTCTCCCTGAAACAGGCGCCGAGGGAGTCCGGAACGCTGTTCGGGACGGAGCTGGAGCCCCGGGACATCAGGGCCGGGATGTTGGCACACCACGGCCGGGTGGTGGTCGTCCAGGACCTGGCGGGGGAGCCATGGGACGAGGTGGCGGGGGAGCGGGTGAAGCGGGAGGTGCTGCGCGATGCCTTTGTCCTGTGCGGGGAGAGGGTCGAGGGGCAGGCGCGGATCAGTGTGTACGTCCGGGGTGTGGGATGCGGCTGGTCGACATGAGTCGGAGCGCGTCGATCCGGGCTTGGCGCATCCTGCGTTGGGCCCGGGGGTGCCCCTAGGGGTTCCGTCAACCCGTGGGGGCCCGGGTAGCGGGGCGGGTAAGGGACCAGGGGCGGGTGTCGGGGTGTCTCGACGCGGCTCCCCGCTCTCCCCGCCAGGGCGGTGCTCCCTCAGGGGCGCGCCGGTGCCGGCTCCACCTCAAGGAAGCGCCGGCGGCGTGGGCCTCGGTAGAGCAGGGCCTCCCAGCTTGCGGCGCCCAGCGCCTCGGCGCACTCCCCGAGGCGCTGTTCCTCCTCCTGCGCCGCGCCGCTGCCGGCGGGCCCCAACCAGTCCACGCACACCATGCCGGGCCGATCCCCGGGCCGTACGCGGTACCCGGTGGCCACCCGGGTACCGTCGGCGCCGACCGCGGACGGCGACATACCCGCGGCCTCCAGTGCCAAGGCGACCGCACGCACCATCTGGTTGAGCTCCCAGGCGGCGGGAGCCGTACCCGTCAAACGTCGTATCTGCGTCAGCCCGGCGAAGGCCTTGCGCACCTCAGTAGCCCGGTCCGAGCCCTCCTGCGGTACCGGCGGGCCGTCTCCCGTTGCCGCCTCGAACAATTCCTCAGACACCTGGACCTCACCTGTCTCGTTCCGACTGGCCTATCGTGTCCGGGACCCCTGCGAAGGAGAAGCCATCGATGCCCGGCCCCGGCAGCACTTCCGTCACCCGCAGCACGCTGCGGCAGCAGATCGCGGACGCGCTGCGTGACGAGGTGCTGGCCGGGCGGCTGCTGCCCGGGCAGGAGTTCACGGTCAAACAGATCGCCGAGCAGTACGGGGTCTCCGCGACGCCGGTGCGCGAGGCCCTGGTCGACCTCTCGGCCCAGGGACTGCTCGACTCCGATCAGCACCGGGGTTTCAAGGTTCATCAGTTCTCGGTCGCTGACTACCGCCATATGGTCGACGCCCGCGCCCTGGTCATGGACGGGATCATCCGCCATGCCGAGCACAGTGGGCACACCCGTGTCCGTCCCAAGTCGGTGCTGCCGGTGCGACGTCGGGCCCAGGAGGCGGCACGCGCCGCCCGATGCGGCGACCTGGACATTCACATCGGCTATGACCTGCGGTTCTGGGCCGAACTCGGCTCCATCACCGCCAACTGCTATATCTCCGGGTTCCTCCATCAGTTGAGGGTGCAGAGCTGGGTGTTCGCCGTACCGCATCTGCGGGCGGACAGCAGCCGTCGGGAGTGGCTGTGGTGCGGTCATGAGGATCTGATCGACGCCGTCAGCCTGGGGGACATGGCGGCGGCGCGAGCGACGATCGGTCACTACAACGAACAGGCGCTCCATTGGGCCGATCGATTGGAGCGGTGAACGCACCCAGGGGAGGTTGGGCGTTGCGCGCTCGGCGCGAGACTGGTTGTCGCGACGCGACGACTCGACGACACCAACGGGCATTCGGCACACCAAAGGGCGGGTGGGCCATCCCCATCCCCCGGGCGCACAGGTCCTCCTCCCGTGCTCAGCGGACCACCCGTCAGGAAGGGCCGAACCCTTCGGAGTGCGGGATCCCCTCTCGTATCCGCTCCCAGCGGTGCGGCGAGCGCGACCTCGCCTCGTATCCGCTCCCGACGGGCCGGGCGACTGGCCGTGACGGATGGAAATCGGTCGGGAGAGAGGGTGCGGCCGTCGCCTCCCGATGGCCACGGCATTACGCTTTCGGCAACTCCGAAGAGGGCATGCAGTGGGTGAAAGGCGGCACGCACCCTTCGGGTACCACCCCGGCCACCGGCCGGGCGCCGCACCAGAGACAACCGCTGGTGACCGGACCTGACGGGAGGAGTCGACCGATGACGGAGGGCGAACGGTTCCCCCGACGCCATCGCCATCGTCAACCGCCCCGCCCGTCCCGCCCTGACCGTTGCGCGCGCGGCGCGCGAACTACTGGAGAGCGAGCCCTCCTTGGCCTGTGACCTGTGGCTGGTCCCCCTCGTCGACGTGCTGTGTCACAGCCCCGACAACCCCTTCGCAGAGGAGATCGCCTCCTACGACAAGGTGCTCACCGCAGCCGGGCTGCCCAGCGTTCCCGTCTTCGCCTATATGCCCGGGCTCTCCGGCGATGTCGCCCCGGTCGCCGGCTTCGACTACGACGCGCTGCACTTCCTGCGGCGCGCCTATCTGCTCCAGCTATGCGGTCTGGCCGTCACTCCGGTGGACGAACTCGGCGGTGACTACGAACAGTTGCTGGAGATGTTCGAATCCACGGCGCAGGGCTCCCATCTGGTGTGGCACTACGACCACGCGGGCGCGTATGTGCCCGTGGACTTCGCGGCCCCGCTCTCCAGCGATGAGCTACTCGCGGGCGGTGGGCCGCTCGGTTCCGCTCAGGGGCTATTGCGGGAGCTGGAGTTCGTCGCACCGTCGATCGGCATCGATCCGGCCAACCCTCCGGCACCTCCCACGCCACCGGTGCGCCCCACGGAGCTGGAGGAGCCGGCCGGGCCGATATCGGACGACAGCCCGTTCGCCAGGGAGCGGCACGTATGGCTTGGCCTGCACACGGCAGCCATACGCAGCCTGAGTCAAGGGTCCATGATCATCTTTAGCTGACGGGTGCTCCACTCTGTTCTGCGGCCGCGGTGTTCGGCCGCCCTTCCGTTTCCTCCTGTGGGCCCGAGGGGTCGCCCGTTCCTCCTGCGGGCCTGCGGAATCGCCCGTTCCTTCAGTGGGCCCGAGAAGTCGCTCGCCGGGTGCCACTGGGGGAGTGAGCCGCTGGAGGGATGAGCCGGCACCCGCAGCGGCCGTCGTCCGTGGGCGCGCTCGTCAGCGGGGCGTCTCCGGGGGCCGCTGTCTGGGCATGTTCGGCCGGGTCCCGGGCGGCAACCCCGCCCGGCCTCCGGCCGTGGAGCTCTCCACCGCACGGAAGCTCCCGCTCGCGGGTAGCGGAAGCGACTGGAGCACCAGCGGCGCCGGGGCACCCGCGAATTCGCGCATCCAGTCAGCCGTCTCGCTCCGCACCAACTCGGTCACATCCTCCGAGAAGCTTCTGAGCACGCCCAGGCAGCGCTCGGCGGCCTCGCTCGCGGTGCCCTCCGTCGGCCCCAGGATCTCCCGTACGCTCTCCGACGCCCAGTCGAACTGCAACCGCTGCAATCGTCGCTGCACGGCTTGGGCTGTCGCCACATTCCGCATCCAGCCCGAGGTCACCCCGAAGTACCGGTCGACCGCGAGGCAGGCGGCGCCCAGCAGTAGGGAGAGATAGCCCCAGCCGGCCGCTCCGGGCACCATTTCGGTGAGGTCGAGCAGCGGGAGCGTAGCGCCGGCCGCCACCCCGAGGGCCGCACCTCCGCGCAACACCCGTCCCGTACGCCGCTTCCATACCCGGTCCACCAGGTACCACTCCGTCGTACGCAGCGCACCCGCCTCGACCCACCGGTACAGCTCGTCCAGCCGTTGCGCGGGCTCTCCCCAGTCTCCGAGCGGAAAAGGCCTTCCAGCCAGGTCTCCGCGCGTTACCTCACCGCGCTCGTCCCGGGCCGGCCCCCCGGGCTGCATCTCCGGCTGGCTCACCGGGGCACTCCTCTTGTAGCGATATGGCCGCCATGATGACTACTGGGCGTGGTTTTTCTATTGCCCTGTGTTATCTGGTGGTGTGAAATAGGTGCGGACGCGCCTGGCGTATGCAGCGCACGTTCTGGTGCGCATGTCTTTCCTACCGCCAAATGGTGGGCACTGGGGCGGAAATCCCAGTATTTCCGCACACACATATGCCGTGATCAGGTAGAGGACCCGCAGGATACTCACACGAAAGAGTTGCCGTCTCGGCATGCAGCGAGCCGTCCGGTGACCACGTAGGCTCGGCGTACGAACCATGTTGTCGAAGCGCCAGGAGTGACCCGTGATCCCCGGTGGTGGCCAGCCCAATATGCAGCAGCTCCTCCAGCAGGCCCAGCAGATGCAGCAGGAACTCGCTCGGGCCCAGGAAGAGCTTGCGGAGACCGAGGTCGATGGACAGGCGGGCGGTGGTCTGGTGAAGGCGACCGTCACCGGCTCCGGTGAGCTGCGTGCATTGGTCATCGACCCCAAGGCGGTGGACCCCGAGGACACGGAGACGCTCGCCGATCTCGTCGTCGCCGCCGTCCAGGCCGCGAACGACAATGCGCACGCGCTCCAGCAGCAGAAGCTCGGTCCGCTGGCACAAGGACTCGGCGGGATGCCGGGACTTCCCTTCTGATGGGGCGCATGAGCAACTACCGTACGTACGAACCGTAGAAGTGCGGCAGCCGAAGGAATGGGAGAGGCAATCCGTTGTACGAAGGCGTAGTTCAGGACCTCATCGACGAATTGGGCAGGTTGCCCGGCGTCGGTCCCAAGAGCGCGCAGCGGATCGCCTTCCACATCCTCCAGGCGGAGCCGACCGATGTGCGTCGTCTCGCTCATGCGCTGCTGGAAGTGAAGGACAAGGTCCGCTTCTGTGCGATCTGCGGAAATGTCGCGCAGCAGGAACAGTGCAATATCTGCCGCGATCCGCGTCGGGACCTCTCCGTCATCTGCGTGGTGGAGGAGTCGAAGGACGTGGTCGCGATCGAGCGGACCCGGGAGTTTCGGGGCCGCTATCACGTCCTCGGCGGGGCCATCAGCCCCATCGAGGGTGTCGGCCCCGATGACCTGCACATCCGTGAGCTGCTGACGCGTCTCGCTGATGGTGTGGTCACCGAGCTGATCCTGGCCACGGACCCCAATCTGGAGGGCGAGGCGACCGCCACCTATCTGGCTCGCCTGATCAAACCCATGGGTATGCGGGTCACTCGGCTGGCCAGTGGTCTGCCTGTGGGGGGAGACTTGGAATACGCCGACGAGGTCACGCTTGGGCGTGCTTTCGAGGGGAGACGACTTCTCGATGTCTGATGCCATGCTGCACGCGGTGAATCATGACCCCGCCGATTTCGCGGTCCAGATCGCGGACTCGATCGAGTCCTTCATCGTGGCGACCACGGAAGTCGCCAAGGGCGACGAGCCCGATAGCGCCGTGCCGTTCCTGTTGCTGGAGGTCTCACAACTCCTGCTGACCGGTGGACGACTGGGCGCACACGAGGACATCGTCCCGGACGAGCGCTATGAGCCGGATACCGGCCCGGAGCCCGATCTGGACGAGCTGCGGGAACGGTTCGCCGTCCTGCTCGACCCCGTGGACGTGTTCTCCGAGGTCTTCGACCCCTATGAGCCGCGTAAGGCGCCGGTTGCCTTCCGTATCTCCGACAATCTCGCCGACATCGTCACTGATCTACGCCATGGCCTGGCCCACTACCGTGCGGGTCGTACCAGCGAGGCGCTGTGGTGGTGGCAGTTCTCGTACTTCTCCAACTGGGGACCGACCGCCTCCGCGACCCTGCGCGCCCTGCAGTCGCTGGTCTCCCACGTCCGTCTCGACCAGCCGCTTCAGGAGCTGGACGGGCTGGACACGGACGAGGAACTGGGCGAGGAGGCCCTGGCGGAGGAAGCCGGCCGGGTGATGGCCGAGGAGATCGCCGTCCCGCTGGGGCTGCGCACCACCTGAGGCCTTCGACGGCGGGTGCCGGGTGCGACGGGTGCCGGCTGTGACCCGCCGCACATCCCGCGTAGGTCCACCGCTGTCGGGCATGAGTCGGACCAGAGCGACCGTGATCACCTGCTGAGCGGGGCATCTCACCATGTGACTGCCCCGGGACGTAGCACGGCCGCTCGTTAGACTGAGCCGACCGCAGCACCCGGCTGTTGGTGGAGAAAACCGAGCGAGGAGCGCACGTGGGCCTTGTCGTGCAGAAGTACGGCGGCTCCTCCGTTGCCGATGCCGAGGGCATCAAGCGCGTCGCCAAGCGGATCGTGGATGCCAAGAAGAACGGCCACCAGGTGGTCGTCGTGGTGTCGGCGATGGGTGACACGACGGATGAGCTGATCGATCTTGCCGGGCAGGTGTCCCCGATCCCTGCCGGGCGTGAATTCGACATGCTGCTGACCGCGGGAGAGCGCATCTCCATGGCTCTGCTGGCCATGGCGATCAAAAACCTGGGGCATGAAGCCCAGTCCTTCACGGGCAGCCAGGCAGGCGTCATCACCGACTCGGTCCACAACAAAGCGCGCATCATCGATGTGACGCCGGGCCGGATCCGTACCGCGCTGGACGAGGGCAACATCGCCATCGTCGCCGGCTTCCAGGGTGTGTCTCAGGACAAGAAGGACATCACCACCCTGGGCCGTGGTGGCTCCGACACCACCGCCGTCGCACTGGCCGCGGCGCTGGAGGCCGAGGTCTGCGAGATCTACACCGATGTGGACGGCGTCTTCACCGCCGACCCCCGGGTGGTCCCCAAGGCTCGCAAGCTCGACTGGATCTCCTCCGGGGACATGCTGGAGTTGGCCTCGTCCGGTTCCAAGGTGCTGCTGCACCGCTGCGTCGAGTACGCACGCCGATACAACATTCCGATCCACGTCCGCTCGTCCTTCTCGGGACTGCGCGGTACCTGGGTCAGCAACGAGCCGCAGGGAGACCAGGTGGAGCACGCCATCATCTCGGGAGTCGCCCACGACGTCTCCGAAGCGAAGGTCACGGTCGTCGGGGTGCCCGACAAGCCGGGCGAGGCCGCGGCCATCTTCCGCACCATCGCGGACGCCGAGATCAATATCGACATGGTCGTCCAGAACGTTTCGGCGGCGACCACGGCCCTCACCGACATCTCCTTCACCCTTCCCAAGACGGACGGCGCGAAGGCGATCGACGCACTGGAGAAGGCAAAGTCCTCGATCGGCTTTGACTCACTGCGCTACGACGACCAGATCGGCAAGATCTCCCTGGTCGGCGCGGGGATGAAGACCAATCCCGGCGTCACCGCCTCCTTCTTCGAGGCGCTCTCGGACGCGGGAGTGAATATCGAGCTCATCTCAACATCTGAGATTCGTATCTCGGTGGTCACCCGCGCCGACGATGTGAACGAGGCCGTCCGCGCGGTCCACACCGCCTTCGGTCTCGACAGCGACTCCGATGAGGCCGTCGTCTATGGAGGAACCGGGCGATGACCCGCGACTGGAGCGTCGACCGGTGACCACGGAGATGAGCGGTGGCCGGGACGATGGCCGGTAAACCGACGCTCGCGGTCATCGGAGCGACCGGGGCCGTCGGTGCGGTGATGCTCCAGATCCTCTCTCAGCACAAGGACATCTGGGGCGATATTCGCCTTGTCTCCTCCCCGCGTCCGGCCGGCCGCAAGCTGGTCGTACGTGGGGAGGTGTGCGAAGTCATCCCGCTGAGCGAAGAAGCGCTCACGGGTGTCGATGTCGCCCTCTTCCTGGTGCCCGCGGAAGTCTCCGCGCGGTGGGCGCCGATCGCCGCAGCCAAGGGCGCGGTGGTGGTGGACAGTTCCGCGGCCTTCCGGCTTGACGCCGATGTGCCGCTGGTCGTCCCCGAGGTCAACCCCCATGCGGCTCGGATCCGTCCGCGCGGCATCGTCGCCAGCCCCCACGACACCACCCTCGCTCTCATCCCGGCCATCGGCGCGCTCCACGCCGAGTTCGGGCTACGGGAATTGGTCGTCGCCTCGTACCAGGCCGCCAGCGGCGCCGGACGGGAAGCGGTGAGCGCACTGCGCGATCAGCTGTCCCTCGTCGCCGGTACGGAACTGGGCACGGGGCCGGGCGATGTGCGCCGGGCCGTCGGTGACCGGGCGGAGCCGTTCCCCGCGCCCCTGGCCCTCAATGTGGTGCCCTGGTCAGGAACGCTCCAGGACGGCGGCTGGTCCTCCGAGGAACTGGGGTTGCGCGACGAGACCCGCAAGATCCTCGGACTCCCCAGGCTTCGGGTGGCGGCGACCTTCGTCCGGGTGCCCGTCGTCACCACCCACTCGCTAGCGGTCCACGCGCGCTTCGAGAACGAAGTCACGGTGGAGCGGGCGCACGAGATCCTCGCCACCTCGCCAGGGGTGGTGCTCTACGACGATCCGGCGGCAGGCGATTTCCCCACCCCCGCCGATGTGGTCGGCACCGACCCGACCTGGGTCGGCCGGGTCCGGCGCTCCCCGGATGACCCCTGCGCGCTGGACCTCTTCGTTTGCGGTGACAACCTCCGCAAAGGGGCCGCGCTGAACTCCGCGCAGATAGCCGAGGCCATCGCGGCCGAGCTCCCCTTCTGACCGCTGGTCGAGCTCCGGCTGGGTTCTGACCTCGGCTCGGATGATCCTCCTCGGGCGATCCGCGATGATCAAAGTAGCCAATTACCCCTGGACACGAGCACACCTGACGTTTGTAGGATCAGTGCGCGAGCTGTGAGCAACCTGTGCAGAACTTGAAGCTCTGTACCATTTGGTCCGGGCTGTGTGGACATCCAGAAATCACCTTCCCCGGCCTGCAACCAGCAGTCCGACGGAAGGCGTCTTTGCGGTCGCCGCTATACGGTGCCGCGAAAAATGGGGCATTGGGGAAGAGCGAGTACGCATGAAGCCTGCAGGAACATCGCCAAAAGCGGTGGCGTACGCGTACAACCCTAACGGGGGGAAGCGTGTCCAACAGATGTGGCAGAGGTACTCGACATCCCAGGGGTGGTCCCGGTCAGCGCTTCCATGCGCCTGGTCCAGGGCAGTTCAACGGCCCCCATCCGCGGCGCTTCGGTGCGTCCGGTCCGCAAGCCCCGTACACGGGCGCCCGGCGGCATGCCGGTGATCGCACCCATGCCCACACCCCGTACCACCCGTCTGCCGTCCCAGCGCGAGAGCACTGACGGACAGATGGCCGCTGGTACCACCGTCGACCACCTCACCGAGACCTACCGCGCGCACTACCGATCGCTGCTGGGACTCGCCGCACTACTCCTGGACGACACGGCCTCCTGTGAGGACGTCGTACAGGAAGCGTTCATCCGCGTTCACTCGGCGCGCAATCGGGTGCGCGAGCCGGAGAAGACCCTCGCCTATCTACGGCAGACGGTGGTCAACCTCTCGCGATCGGCACTGCGTCGACGCATCCTGGGGCTGAAGCTGCTCTCCAAGCCGATGCCGGACATGGCGAGCGCGGAGGAAGGCGCGTACGACCAACTGGAGCGCGACGCCCTGATCAAGGCGATGCGCGGACTCCAGCGCCGTCAGCGCGAGGTCCTCGTCCTGAGGTACTTCGCCGATATGACGGAGGCACAGGTCGCCGAGACGCTGGGTATATCCCTGGGATCGGTGAAGGCGTACGGCTCACGGGGCATCGCGGCGCTGCGCGTCGTCATGGAGGCCACGAAATGAGCGGCGACAGGAAAAGCGGCGACCGCAAGAGCGCCGGGCAGGACGGGCCGGACGGGCCAAGTGACGACCGGACTGGGAACGGAATTGTGAGTAACGGGCCGGATGACGAGCTGAGCGGCCACGAAGATCGTGAGACCCGCGAGCGCCCCAGTGGCGCTGAGGACCGTGCGGACGCTACGGGTCGCACCGATCGTGCCCGCGGTGGAGCTGACGGGCCGGTCGATTCCGATGAACTGCACGACGGTGGTGGCGAGCCGGATGGTGCCGGTGCCTCCGACGGTTTCGGTGGTGCGGGTGCCTCTGACGGTTTCGGTGGTGCGGGTGCCTCTGACGGTTTCGGTGGTGCGGGTGAGCTGACTTCCTCCTGTGGCTCAGGGGGGCTTGCCGCGTTGGCGGCTCTCGTGGGTTCGGGTTCTGACGGTTCTGGTTCCTATGGCTCCGGTTCCGGTTCTGCTGGTGGTCCTGGCCAACCGGGTGGTCCCGCCGCTGGAGCAGTTGGGCACGGCGAAGGCCCCGGAGACGAGGAAGAGGCTCTCCGCCGGCTCCTCCAGGGAGCCGTGCAGGACCTCAACCCCGCGGACGGAGCACTCGATCATCTGCGGAGAGCGGTCCCGGCCCGCCGGGCCCGCAAGAGGCAGGCGATGGTCGGACTCGCCGCCGCGGTGGTGTTGATGGGTACCGCGATCCCCGCCTTCGTCCATGTGGCCGGCTCGGAGAGCGGTGACAGCGCTCTCCCGATCAATGCCGGACACGGTGAACAGGCCCACGGCGGCACCGAGTCCTCATCGGGTGAATCGCAGGGCAAGGAGACCACCACCGGCCCCACCGTCGGCAGCTCGGGCACCCCTGAGGGCAGCGCCAGCACAAGCCCGTCCCGCAGTGCCAAGCCCGGTACGGACATCAGCGGCGGAGTGTCCGGTTCACCGGAGAAGACCTCGTCTGATGTGCCCAGTGGCGCTTCGGTCTGTGCCGCCGATCAGCTCCGTTTCACCGCCGCTCAGGCGGCCGGAGCGGACGGCGAGGGCAAGGTCTACGGCTCTTTCAGGGTCGCCAATTCCTCCAGCGTCACCTGCACGGTCGGCGGTCCGGGGCAGGTCAACATCCAGGCACTGGGCGCGGCTGACCAGGCCAAGATCACCGTGGCGGATCACACCGCGGGAGGCCCGGCGACCGGTCTTCCGGACCCTTCAGGGGAAACCACCCGCCTTCTGTTGAAGCCTGACCAGGCCTACGAGGTGAAGTTCGCCTGGGTACCGAGCGAGTCCTGTCCCACTGGTCCTACGTCGCCCACGTCCCCGTCGACTTCCCAAGAGCCCTCAACGGGCGCGGGCGGCGGCCAGGGCACGGGCCCGGACAATACGGAGACCCAGCTCAGCACCGAGAGCGTGCCGCAGGAGGGCAGCATCTCGGTGATCCACACTCCGGACCCGGGCGCTCCGAGCGCGGACACCACCATCGCGAACGCCTGCTCCGGCACCCTCTACCGGACAGATCCCCTCAGCGCCGGCTGACTGAACACTGTGCCTTGACCCCACCCCGCCTTCGACCCCACCCCGCTTTTGATCCATCCCACCGCCGTTGATCCCACCGCCGTTGATCCCACCGCCGTTGATCCCACCGCCGTTGATCCCACCGGGGTGGATTCCACCGGGCTTGCGTGCTTGCCGACCTGCTGAGCGCGCAGGCCCGCGGCTACGCGAGGTCAGCGCTCGGTCGGGACGTCCTGGTGCGGGGTGGGTGTCTCCGTGGCTATCCGGGAGCGGGCTCGGGGCGGGGTTGTGGTTGTTGGTGTGGGGTTGTTGCGGTTGCGCGGTGGGTTGGGGTTTCCCGTGGCTATACGGGGGCGGGCTCCAGACCCAGCTCGCGGTCGCGGACCGCTTCCGCCTCCCGCCGTACCAACCGGAACCACATGAACAACACAAAACCGGCGAACACAAACCACTCCCCGGTGTACCCCAGGTTCTGGAATGCCTTGAGATCCAGGCCGCTGCCTTCCGGGATGGCCGCCGGCACCGCGACCAATCCGCTGTCCGCCTTGGACAGGGTGACCCATGCGTCATGCACATCGTCCGGCACCAAATTGACCAGCGACGCGGCGCTGATCATCCCCAGCTGACCGCTCGGCAGTCCGCCGCCCGTATGCACCCCGTCGGTGCCCGCGTTCTCATTCGCCTGAAGTGCGCCGACGACCGTGATCTTGCCGTCCGGAACGGCCGGGACCGGCTCGCCCTTGGCCAGCCATCCCCGCACGACCGGTAGCGCCGGACCTCGATCCGTTTTGAGGAGGGCCAGCACATAGGAGCCGTTGTTGCCGTCCACCTGTCGGTTGGGAACGATGAACTGCTCCCCGTAGATCCCCGTGGCCCTTGCCTGCCGACCCGAAGTCTTCTTGTCGACGGGCAGCAGCTCTTCCAACGGCTTGACGGCCATTTCACCCGGGGTTGGCTCGCGCTTGGCCTCCTGATGGGTCTCAACCCGATCCTCGAACTTTCCGAGCTGCCAGGAACCCATGAAGATGCAGAAGGCGATCGCCAGCACGACGAGGACGTTGATACCCAGCCAGCGGGGCGTCAGCAGGAACCGGTACACCCCTCCACGGTACGGAACGCGACTCCGCTACTCCCTGCCACCCCCCCTCCGTCACGCCGCGTCCACCAGTACACCTGTCGCCAACCGCGCCCCAATCGACCCGGGACGCGGATGCAGCCCCAGCCGCCTCAGCCGCACTCTTCTTGGCTTCCCAGCCAAGCCTGGAGGACTTCTCCCTCGCCCCCACTCCCCATGTCCCCTTCCAGAGCCGGCCGGGCAGAACCTCCCCTTCCAGAGTCGGCCGGGCAGAATCTCTCCTTCCAGAGTCGGCCGGGCAGAATCTCTCCTTCCAGAGCTGGCCGGGCAGAACCTCCCGTTCCTGAGCCGGCCGGGCAGAGATCCTTGCCCCGGATGCTGACTCCCGTTTCCGGCTCCTCGGCTGACTGCGCGCGGTGGGCTCCCCGGGGCTGACCCCGCGTCCAGTGCCTAGCCCTGCTCTGGTTCGCTACCGCCCCCTTCCAGGTGCGCCGCCGCAAAGGCGATCTCCATACCGAGTTGCTTGATGCGCTCCTCCACCACCAGGGAGCCATGACCCGCGTCATATCGATACACCTCATGAACCGCGCCGCGTGCTGCCAGCCGCTCCACGTAGTTCTCGATCTGACGGATGGGGCAGCGGGGGTCATTCACACCCGCGGAGATGTAGACCGGTGCTCGCACCGAGTCCACATAGGTCAGCGGTGAGGAAGCCTCAAATCGCTCCGGCACTTCCTCCGGCGTACCCCCCAGCAGGGTGCGGTCCATGGCTTTCAACGCTTCCATCTCATCGTGATAGGCCGTGACGTAGTCGGCGACGGGAACGGCGGCGATACCCAGCGCCCAAGCCTCGGGCTGCGTGCCGAGACCGAGCAGGGTGAGATACCCGCCCCAGGAGCCGCCCGCGAGGATCAGCCGGTCGGGGTCGGCCAGTCCAGACAGCACCGCCCACTCACGAACTGCCGCGATGTCCTCCAACTCGATCAATCCGACCCGGTGCTTGAGCGCATCGGTCCACTCCCGTCCGTATCCGGTGGAGCCGCGGTAGTTGACCCGTACCACCGCATAACCGTGGTCGACCCAGGCGGCCGGACCTGCCGCGAACGCGTCGCTGTCGTGCCAGGTCGGGCCCCCGTGAATCTCGAAGACGGTCGGCAGCGGATCCGTGGCACCCGCTGGCCGCTGCACCAGCGCATGGATTCGGCCCCCGGGCCCCTCCACCCAGACGTCCTCCACCAGCACGGACTCAGGCGCCTTCATTCCGGGCGGATCCAGCACGACCGTGCCCGCCGTCGAGCGCACCTGCGGTGGGAGCGCGGCCGATGACCACAGATACTCCACCTCGCCGCCGGGCCTGGCCGTGGCACCCGAGACCGTACCGGCAGGTGTGTCGATCCGGACCAGCTCCCGCGTGTCCAGGTCGTACCGCCAAAGCTCCCCACGGGCCTCAAAGCTGTGCGCGACCAGCAGCCCCGATCCGTCCGGATACCACTCCGCGTGCACATCGCCCGGCAGGTCCAGGGCGAGATCGGTCTCTTCGCCGGATGTGATGTCCCAGATCATCGGCTCCCAGCGCCCGCGCCGCTGATGAGCGATGAGCAGTCGGGTGTCCCCCTCGACCGGGGCGAATCCCAACACACCCAGGCCCAGCTCTTCCGTACCCCCCTGGGTGTCATCCAGCTCCGCCACCGCGCTGCCATCGAGTCGGACAACGCGCAGCGCCGAGTGCATCGCATCGCCGTGCTCGGTGTGCTCGATCGCGACCAGCGTCCCGTCATGGGAAAGATCACCAACACCGGCGGACTCCCGGTGCCGATAGATCTCGGCGGGCTCGGCGCCTTGCCGCACGACATGGAGCGTGGTGCCCTCCTCGTCGGTGGACCGCCCGACCACCGACGCACCATGCCGTCCGATCGCGAGCCCCGCCGAATACGACGGCTCCAGGCCAGGCGCGGCGGGCACATCCTCCCCGCCGCCGAAGGGCTGCCGAAGCCACACCCCGAACTCGTCCCCATCGGTGTCCGAGAACCACCAGATCGACTCACCGTCGGGCGACAGCACCCCATCCATGGTGCCGCTCGGCCGGTCGGTGGCCTGCCGCTGCTCACCGGTCGCCCGATCCCAGGCGTAGAGCTCATAGGTCCCGGTGGCGTTCGAAACGAAGAGCGAACGGTCGGGCGCGTCCTCGGCCCAGTCGGGAAGGGAGACGCGCGGCGCACGGAAGCGCTTCTCCCAGTCGGGCATCGAGTCAGTGGTCTCAGTCATGCCCCCATTCTGCGCCGACCCCCCGACAAACCGTTCGCGTCATCCGCAGCCTGTGGATAACTTCGGGTGTATGGATCACCCTCTGCCCTCGGACTGGCGGGCCGCCAACCGCTCCAACTGGGACGAACGAGTACCCATCCACATCGCGAGCCAGTACTACAATCTGGAGGGCTTCCGCGCCGGGAACGACGCGCTGCGCGACTTCGAGGTCGCCGAGGTCGGGGACGTCAGCGGTAGGACCCTGCTCCATCTCCAATGCCACATCGGACAGGACACACTCAGCTGGGCCCGGCGTGGAGCCTCGCAGGTGGTGGGCCTCGACTTCTCGGAACCGGCGGTGGAGGCGGCCCGCGCCCTGGCTGAGGAGCTCGGGTTCGGTCCGGACCGCGCCTCGTTCGTCGCCGCCGATGTGTATGACGCGGCCGAGGCCGTCCCCGACACCTCGTACGACATCGTCTACACCGGTACCGGCGCGCTCAACTGGCTGCCGGACGTGGAACGCTGGGCCGAGGTGGCAGCCTCGCTGGTGGCACCTGGCGGCTTCCTCTATCTCGCGGAGTTCCATCCGCTCACCGATGTCCTTGACGACGAGACCGGGTCACGTGTCGTGCACGACTACTTCTCCCGCGAGGCCTGGATCGACGACACCCCGGGGACCTATGCCGACCTTGACGCCGAGACGGTGAACAACCGCAGTGTCGAATGGCAGCATCCGATCGGCGAGGTCGTCTCGGCTCTCTGCGCGACCGGGCTCCGGCTGGAGTTTCTGCATGAACACGACGTATCGCTCTTCCCGCGTTTCGAGTCCTTCCAGCGGGGCGAGGACGGGTACTTCCGTCTTCCGCCAGACCGCCCCCGCATCCCGTTGATGTACTCCCTCAAGGCCACGCGGCCACCCCGCCCCTGATCGCCCTGCACAACGCCCCCAGTCCTTCGGGAAGCCGCGGTTCACACCCCCTTCACGCCGGTCCTGGGTCGACTGCGGGCTGATTCCACGCCGGTCCTGGGTCGACCGCGGGCTGAGTCCACGCCGGTCCTGGGTCGACCGCGGGCTGATTCCCCGCCGATTCGGCGCTGGCTCTCGCTGGTCAGAGCTCTGCGAGGGCGATGTCAGTGCCGGGGTGCACACTCTCCATATGACCGAACTGCGTGAGACAGTCGAAAGCTACTGGGCAGCGGCGGAGGCGCGACACTGGCTCGCTTTCGGGGACACACTGGCCGAGGACGTTCTCTTCGACCTGCCGCAGACCCGGGAGCGGATACGAGGGCGGAAGCGATTCGTCCAGTTCAACTGTGAGTATCCCGGGGACTGGCACATCCGTGTCCACCGTCTGATCGCAGACGACGCGAGCGGACAGGTGGTGACGTGGTCCCATGCCACGGTGGGGTTCGAGCAGAAGTACGCCGTCACGTTCTTCACCGGTGATGAGGAGGGCAGGATCGCGTCCATCACGGAGTTCTGGCCCGAGGCATACGAACCACCACCGGGCCGCGAACACCTGGTCGAGCGCTACTGATCCCGTTGCTCCTCGTCCGTGCCCTGTCGCTCCACAGGGGGTGAGCTCGGTGGACGCCCTTCCACCGCCTAAGACTTGGTCGGGCGGGGCAGACGCACGACTGCACGGCCACCGTCCAGGTCCACCGTGGAGCGATGCGGTGGTGCGCCATCCTCGTCGTCGTCCTTCAACAGCAGAGCGCTCTGCCGTTCCCGCAGTTCGTTCTGCTTCCCCGCCGAGAACGTCGCGTGCAACTGCTCGAACCCCGTCGCGGAGATCTGTCCCTGCCGCTTCCCCAGCCCGGTCGCCCGTAGCAACTGGTCTGCGAAGGCTATGAGTACGAGCAGGATCACCAACCCCGGAAGGGTCATAAAGACGATGAACTCCATACGGTCACTCTCCGATATCTCCGACTGAATCCGCCAGAGGATCGGCGGGAGGCATGGGCACCCGGCGTACGGCCACGGCAGCAGCGAAGCCGGGGTCAACAGGAACATCGGCAAGCAACCAGACGGGGTCCACAGCAGGTTGCGGACCAGCGCCCACATAGGTCCGGGACAGCTCCTCGTTCAACCCGACGCCTCGTGCCTTCAGCACGGACTCCTTGCGGGTCCAGCAGCGAGCGAAGGCGAGGGAGCGCCCTTCCGCGGGTAGCTCTGCGAGCTCCAGACGCTCCGTTGGATGCAGCTGAGGAGTTATGTCGGCGACCGTCTCGGGCCGGGGCAGGACCTCCACGTCGACGCCGACCGGTGCTGAGGCCAGGGCGATCAACACCATCCCCCTCGTATGGGAGAGGGAGAAGTGCACCGGATCGCCCGGCACGATGGGTCGGCCGTGTGGATCGCCGCAGCTGGTGCAGGGGTTCCGTCCCAGGACGACTGCTTCAGGTGCCCGTCCGAGCCGGTCGCCGAGGAGACGGCGCAATGCCACGTGCCCCACGGCGTAGGCATCCCGATCACCGGGGCGAACAAAACCGTCGAGCCGTGCGGACTCTTCGGCGTCGAGGAGATCGCGGTGGGCCATCGCATCGGCTGCGTGCTCCCCGACCCGTGCGATCCAGAGCACCTCCACGCCCGGTGGAGGCGTCCGCTGTCCGCCACTGATGGGTGCCTCGGTCGCCATGCGATGCCCTTCTCCTGGGGCCAGTAAGACTATCCAGTGCACCCCGGAGGGCTAGGAGGAGTTTTCTGGCCTTCGGGCCCTGTGAGGGTGCGAAGGCTCGGCGGTGATGCGAAGGCTCGGCAGCTCCTCCTACTGAAAAAAGCGCGTCGCAGCTGCGGACGCGCTCAGAGGGTTCGGGCCTGCACGACACAGGACCCACGGGGATTCGCGCCCGTCCGGGTGGGACTGCCGGTCCGCCCGGACAGACGCGAAATCACCTGTGGAACGTTGACTTCTTAGATGTTCACGCCGAAGTCCTGGGCGATTCCACGCAGACCGGAGGCGTACCCCTGGCCAACCGCGCGGAACTTCCACTCGCCACCGTTGCGGTAGAGCTCACCGAAGACCATCGCGGTCTCGGTCGAGGCGTCCTCGCTCAGGTCATAACGGGCCAGCTCGTTGTTGTCCGCCTGGTTGATCACACGGATGAACGCGTTGCGGACCTGCCCGAAGGACTGGCCGCGGCTCTCACCCTCATGAATCGAGACCGGGAAGACGATCTTGTCGACGTTCGCGGGGACGGCGGCCAGGTTCACCTTGATCTGCTCGTCGTCACCCTCGCCCTCACCGGTGAGGTTGTCGCCGGTGTGCTCGACGGAGCCCTCGGGGCTCTTCAGGTTGTTGAAGAAGATGAAGTGCTGGTCGGAGAGCACCTTGCCGTTGGCATCCACCAGCAGTGCGCTGGCGTCCAGGTCGAAATCGGTTCCGGTGGTGCTCCGGACGTCCCAGCCCAGGCCCACGATAACCGCAGACAGGCCCGGGGCCTCCTTGCTGAGCGAGACATTGCCGCCCTTGGACAGGCTGACACCCATGGAAATCCCCTGCGCAATCCGGCGCGGGCCGCGCCTCTATTTGACGTTTCCTTGCCCAACCCGGCCAACGACCAGCCGAGCTCTCCAGTTCCCTACCCCAAAACTCGATATATAAATCTTGACTTATATAAGCATGGAATGCAGGGTTGGGTCATGCACGCCTTCGATGTCCTGGGCGATCCGGTACGGCGCCGAATACTGGAGCTGCTGGCCGCTGGCGAACAGTCCTCGGGCGCGGTCAGCTCGGTGATCCAGAAGGAGTTCGGGATAAGCCAGCCCGCCGTCTCCCAGCATCTACGGGTGCTCCGCGAGACCGGCTTCGCGTCAGTCAGGGTCCAGGGAACCCGACGGCTCTATGCCGTCGGAAGTGAGCCCCTCCATGAGGCGGCCCTCTGGCTGGATCAGTTTCGGAGCTTCTGGGAACAGCGGCTGGACGCACTCGGCACCGAGCAGCCGCGCGGCGCGCGAGTCAGAGCGCACGAGAAGACCGGCGTTGAGCGACGGGCAACAGGGCCAGCGGAGCAATGACGAGCGACATCGTCGGCCAGATGAATGACCTCCACCGAGAAGTCGGCGGCCGGGTCATCGCTCCGGCGGGCGACGTCAGTCAGCCCATGACCCGCAGCGCCGTAAAGCGTGACCCGCGGCAGCGGAGAGTGGGGGCGGTGTCTCAAGCGTCGACCGTATCCCCCGTACGACCGCGAAAGCAGCCGTGCGCCAGGCAGCGGCCCCCTCGCACCAGCCCGGAGCCGCTTCAGGGCGGTTCCCTTGGCGCCGAGCCACTCGCCGTGGAGGGGTCTCGCCCTGTTGGGCAACGGTCCTCGATACGGGCATCGCGGTCGGCGTGAGCGGTTGATCCACGTTGGCCCGCCTCTCCGCGCCCGAACGGTCCAGCAGTCGGCCGAAGGCCTGAGACGAAGATCAGGAAGCGTTCCGGTGGCGAGGAACGCGGTGGCCGATCCGTCGCAGATCGCCGGTACGGATGCCCGGCGCTGGATGTGAGGACCGCCATGCCTCCAGGTGCGGGCCGGTCACCCAGGCGGTTCGGACGGTGGAAGCCAGTGGTCCGCCCGCACTACCTGCTCATGGAGTCGACCGCGCCAAGACCCCGACGCAGGACGCTCCGGAGCTCGGCCACCGCCACGTCGAAACCGGCCTCCAGCCGCGCGTAGGCGTCTTCGCCGACCTCCGGGCCTTGCTGGCGCAGGTCTCGGGTGTCTCCCAGGACGGTGAACGCGGTACGGGCGGCTTCCGCGACGTCGTGCGGGGCGATGACGGCCGGCTGATGGCGGATCTCGTACGCCCCGGGGGGCCAGGAACAGCTCGCGGACCGGCTGGGGGCGCTCCTGTACGGGTATCTCAGCCCGGGCGCATTCGTTGAGCGCGGTGCGCATCCAACGACAGCGCTGTGTACGCGCCCTAGAGCTGACGCCTTGCGTCGAGACCCTGGGCGACGCGCTCCCTACGCCGACTGAGCTGATCGGCGGGCAACGTCGAACCAACACCGATCACCGCCCGAATGCCGTGCTGATCGGTGATATCCACTCCCTGCCCACGGAGACCAGAGCTCTGCGGTGGGCCCTGCTCATCCCGCGGTGCGACCCATGGCCGAAGGGGCATGGCACCTCGACTGGCCGACACTCCGCGTTCCATAGGACGCGGAGTGAACAACTCGGCGGAAATAGAGGCGTCTACGGACAGTCGATAGCCCATGCCCGACCCCATTCCGGCCGGGGGGACATCGCAACTGGCCTGCTGTCAGTGGGCGTTGTTACGGTTCTTGGAGTTGAGGAACGCATGGAGGGGGAGCCATGGTGGACAAGGCGCATCTTGACGTCTCCGAGGAGGACCTGACCCGGCTGGCCGGCGACCTCGACGACATGCAGCGCCACTTGGACAACCAGGTACGGCGGATGGACGCGATAGTCGACGGCATCGAGGCGGGCTGGAAGGGCGCGGCGGCCAAAGGGTACCGGGCTCTGCATCGAGGAGCGGCCGAGGACGCGGTACGGATTCGGGAGATCCTCAAGGTCCTTGAAGAGGCCATGCGGTTGAGCCGGGATGGCTTCACCGAGCGGGAGTTGGACACCCTCCGTCGGATGCGCCAGGCCGAGAGCCAGGTAGACGTGGCACGTGAGGCGAGCCTTCTCTCCGAGGGAACCACTACGACCACCGCGCCCGCCAGCCGAATAGCCGATATGTGAGCGGCGATCACCCACGGGGGCATACATGGCCGACGACTACATAGGTGTCAGCTTCGCGACGCTCCAGGAAGCCGCGGTCGAGTTGGAGGACATCCTCAAGCAGCTCAACCAGCGACTGGAGACCCTCTACGGCCGCACCGAGAAGGTCGTCCTCACATGGAAGGGCGACACTCGTGACGCCCTCGTCGAGGAACTCGACCAGTGGGACAAGCAGATGCAGGACCTACAGGCCGCCCAGGCCTGGCTGCACGAGATCATCACCACGGGCCACGCGAACTACTCCGCGGCTCACCTGGCCGTGCTCCGTGGCTGGGGCGGGGCCTGATGGGCAGCCCTCCTCCGCCGTCTCAGAACGGCACCATCGATGTGAGGCCGTCCGATCTGCACCGTGTATCCGGTGGCTTCGCGAGCCAACAGCCCATGTACAACCAGGCCGCGAAGGGCCTGGTCGCAGCGCTGAAGGAACATCCGGACGCGGGCGGTTACGGCACCGCCGCCCAGTCCTTCGCCTCGGCCTATGTGAAGGTCGGCAACCGCTTCCTCGAAGTCTGGGCCAAGAGCGTGGTCAGCATGGGCGGCGCGGCCGTCGGCTTCACCACCACAGCGAACAACTACTCCAAAGCAGAGGCGGCAGCCGACCCTTCCGGTCAGAAACAGCCCGTTGTCCAGCCCGCGCCCCAGGTCATCGACAAGGCTCCCGAATACGGCAGCGTGCCCGATCTGAAGTGGGGCGACGACGACGGAGGTGACGGCTGGCTGCGCAGCATCCTTGAGTGGATACCCGAGGTCCTGCGCGATCTGTTCCGGCCGGTCCTGAAGCACGCGTTCCGCTGGGGCAAGGTCGCCGATGTGTACCCGTACCCCCAGCAGCACTATCTCAACAACCTGTCGAAGGCTTGGCGGGACATGACGATCGCGCTGTCCATGACGGAGAGTTCGCTGACCGGTCAGGTCAGCAGCATCACCCAGCAGAGCGTCAGCGAATGGCACGACGCCATGCGCCAGTTCTGCAGCTCGCTCTGGGGCACCACGGCTTGGGGCAAGTCCACCGCCGGCTATGAGTGGAAGCACGACAGCGCATCGTCGTCCGCGGGAGCGACGCATCCGGTGATGACCGTGCTCTTCGACACGGCCACGAAGGTCAGTGATCTGCTGTACGAGTTCGCCGAGGCCGCTGCCGACCTCAACGGCAAGGTGCGGGACATCTATATGGACGCCGTGCGTGAGGCCGTGGGCAAGATCAACCTCAGCGATGGCGTAGGAGCGGACGATGTCAAGGAAGGTGTGAAGTCGGCCGGGCGCTTCATCAAGGGGCTCGTCACGGGTGCGGCCGAACTCAGCCTGAAGATCACACTGAACATCGACACCGCCGCGATCAACTCCGTGGTGGAGGCGTACAACACGCGGGTGAACGCCATGGTGCCGAAGCTGGACGCGCTGATGGAACCGCTGAACGAGGCGCACCGCAGCGCGCCGACCTTCCAAGCGGAGGAAGCCCGGGCCCAGTCGTTCGGTGCACGAGCGCTCAACGACTTCAAGCCGGTGCACAAGTACACCATCGACGGTGACGAGAAGAATCACTTCTTTCCCATAGACCTGGCTGGCCAGGAGGGAATAGCGGGCAGCCACCCCATCGACAAACACGTGGGAAAGACCGACGAACAACTGGCCCAGCGTTTGCGGGATCAGCAGACGGTCCGTGCTGACGGAACCGTGGCACCGAGGGCGATCTCCACCTTTGCGGACCACGCATCGGCACAGCGCCTCACCCAGGCGGTTCTCGACGATGTCAACAATGCCGTACTGATCGAGAGATGGATTGCCCGGCAGGAGGCGAACTACAACCCCAATTCGAAGCCGAGTTATGAATTGGACTTCCCCAACGAGGTGACAGGGAGATCAACAAGCCGGGCGGACTACGATGCGCACGGCCTCCAGGCCCCCGCCCACGATGTGCACGGTGTGAAGGTGACCCTCAAGTACGTCCAGGGCCTTGATCCGCCCTTCATCGTGCTGACCTCCATGCCGGAGGCTTAGCATGAGTTCTGTGACCGCCTACACCGGAGCCGTCTTCAACAACGGATCGATCCGCAGACTTCTCGACCTGGCCATCGATTGCCGCCGCACCGGCGGCCCTTCGCTTGAGGACGAACTCGCCCGGTTCTGCCGAACAATCCGGAATTCTCCCGAAGCCGAATGGGCCATACCGCTGGCGACGGTGGCGGCTCTTCTCGACCTCCTGTCCGAGCAGCTCGACCCTGCGAATCCACCGGCCGTTCCCACCGGGTTCAGTGAAAAACTGAACGAGGCGTCCGGTGATGTGGATGGACCGGAGTTCCTCGGACTGCTGGCCGGCTTGATCCGCATGCAGGACCAAGAGGTGATGCCGGATTTCGAGAGTCTGCCGATGGCTCCCTGGGAGGCGCGATTGACGTTTCCCAGAATCCGGCAGTTCTCGTACTGGGTCGACTCCGGAGAATACGACGACTTCGAGGAGGGGCTGCGGGCCGGGGCGGCCAGCGAGCATCCACACGGCTGCCACCAGGAGACATCACGCCTGGCCGCCGAGCTGCAGGTGGCCCTGCTCCTCTTCCCGACACCGGAGGCCCTGCGCACCGGTCTCGGTGCGGCCATTCCATGGGCTTCCGTACCCATCCTGCAAGCCATCCTGCGGGCCATCCATGTCCATTTCACAGAGCAGCACTGAGGTCGCACCGTGTCGACTCCGAACCGATCCGCTTCCTATCCCGACCGGGAGACCGCCCAGTGGGCTACCCAGCAGGTCGTGACCGCGAACGAGCAGCGCATTCACCGGTGGCTGGCCCAGTCGACACGGCTGCGCCTCACCATCGAGGCGGCCTGGCCCTCGCGGCCCGAACCGGTCGGGCGCGTACTACTCCAGGCGATGATGCTCGCCGGGCTTGAACCCGTCGATGTGCGTGCCGCTCGTGTCGTCCTCAGGCGGAGCACCGAGAGCCCCCACGGCTTCACCGTGCACGCCACCTTCCCCATCTACCTCTAGAGGTGGCATCCGTGTCCCTGAAGCCCCTCGAACACGACCGCAAGTACGGCGAGTTGGATCATGTAGTCCGGTCCTACCTGGGCCGCACGGCCCACGACGACGAGCCACTGACGGCCTACCTCCGCCACACCTGGCGCACCCGCCCCTGGGCCATCGCCACGGCGGAGCAGCAACTACGCGAGTACGCCGACAACCCGCCGGGCAGGCTGCGGTTGCGCCTCGGCGAGTTCTACCCCGTACCGGACGTCGGACTGCCCGACTCCGAGATCCAGGCATGGCTGGTACGCCTCGCCGACCTGCTCAGGGAGAGCGTCGAAACCGGCCAGGCGCCGCCGCCCGCCACCCCGCAGACCCACTGGGAGTGGCACGCCCGCTTCCCGGAGCTGGCGCAGTTCCTCGGCGGTTGGTTCTCCCAGGACATGCCCGACGAGTTCGACGACCATGACGCCGCGTTGCAGGACTACCTGGACACCACCGACCCAGGCCTGATCGCCCAGCTGACCGGCGAGTTGTACGACCTGCTGACCCTCCCGCTGACCGAGCCCGACTACGCGCTCGCACTGGCCGAGCTCGGCATGGAGGTCGACCCACCCGAGCACTATGCCCCCGGAGGCTGGCTCGTCGAACTCGCCCAACGACTCCACCGACGATGAGCCCGCCACACCCCAACGCCTGCGGACGCCGCCGATTGGGAGCCGCGCGCGCCCTCGCCGTCTACGGGGACTGAGGCGGCCAAGCGCCTGCCGCTCCCCAACGCAGACCGCCATGGGCCTCGACCGGACCAACATCCGCGCAGAACTCGCCGACGCCACCCCGCCGGCCTACATCCATACTCTGGGTCGCCCACCGATTCCTCACAGCCACAGCCACAGCCACAGCCGCGCTACAGCGATGGGGGGCTTGCGGGCCCTGTGCCACACCGCGCTAGGCTTCGCCATGCCGCTCAACCGGGCGGTCGGCCCCGGCACCGACCTGGCGCTCCACGATCGTCACCAGCGCGCCCCGCGGTATCGGCTACGGCGTGGCGCCGAGCCCCACATCGCGGATTCCGCCGCTGACTGTCCCGACAGCGCCGTGCGGGAACCTAACCATGATCGCTCAGGCGGTCAGGCTCTTGCGGCGGACCCGGAGCGAGTATGTGGCGCCCTCAGGTCCGCTGCTGCTGCCCCACCCGCCCGAGGTGGCCACAGCCCAGCCCTTCTGCTCTCGCATCTGCGCGGCGAACACGGCGAGGCTCTGGATCTTGCACCCGCAATCCAACGAGACACTGATGCCGATGTACGGGCTGCGAGGGTTCTGCTCACCGCCCGACTCGGTCCAGCGGACCTGGTGCACATGCTCGGCCAGCCCTGTCCGCTGCACGTCATGTTTGATGCCGTGGGCTTTGGCGTACTCGTCCAGGTCATCGATCACGAACAGATGGCTGGACCACTCCCCGGGCCACACCGCGTACAGCTTGGACTCGCCTGCCTTTACCCGCTCGTACGTCGCCCGGTCCGTGCCGTGGGTGACGTGGCCGTCCTTGTGGATCTCGACGTAGCACGTGGTTCGCGCGGTGTAGGGGAAGTCCCGTCCAACCGCTGCAGCACTTCTCGGTTCCATCGCGTGCCCCCCGTTTCGCCCGGCCCAGGCTGAGCGGGAGAGACCATGCTCGCAGAAGGCTCCCGGGAAATCAGGCCAGTGACTCCCGCACCGCCTCGGCCAGTGCTGTCGCTCGAATGCCGTCGGGCCCTCCGGATATGTGGTTCATGACGTACCCGAACGCGATGCCGTGCTCCGGATCGGCGAAGCCGAGTGAGCCACCACGTCCAGTGTGGCCGAAGGCGGCCGGGCCGGTCATAGGGATGGCCTTGGTGGGCAGCATGTATCCGATGCCAAACCGGCTCGGCGCTACCATCACCTGGTCCTCTCCGCCGACCTGCTCCTCGGATGCCGAGGCCAGCGTCTCCGGGGTGAGCAGGCGAGCACCGTCCACCTCGCGGATCAGCGCGGCGTACGTACGGGCCAATGCGTGCGCGGTGCCGATGCCGTTGGACGAGGTGAGTTCCGCGGCCTGGACATCGGGGGAGCTGAAGTCGATGTTCTTCGGGTCGGCGACCGCGTATGCCCTGTTGCTGAGCGAGTTCGGGTCGCGCCAGGCCGCCACGAGTGCGCGGCAGTCTTTGGGGATCGATTCCCCGGGCACGGTTGTGAGGTCGACGTGCGGCCTCGGGTACACCATGCGGCCTACTCGGTCAGGTTCCCCGGTCGGCAAGTTCCCAGAGAACGCGTCGCTCGCTCCACCTGCCCCGTGCGGAGCAGCAACTTGCCCTCCGCCGACTTCCCTCGTGCCTCGCCGAACCAGCCCGGGCATCACCCACCGTCTGTCGTGTTGAGGGCTGTGCTGGCCCTCTGGTGATCGCCGTCGCGGGACAGTGCCTCGGACTTGTGCGGGTAGAGGAAGCACTGGGTGGAGAGCGACAGAGTGCGGGGAGCGTTGCCGATTCGGTCGAGATGCGGTCGACTCGCTCGACTGTACGCCCGGCTTCGGAGACATGAACGCCCATCTCGGCGTGAAGGCTCCGAAGGAGTCGTCCCCGCCGCTAGGGCACTGCGGTGCTGGTCCTCGACTGCCTGTTGCAGCAGCGTGCCACCGAGGCGTGAACCGCCGACCAAGATCACACCCAGTCGACACCCAACACCCAGATTCAACGCAGCCAGGGCCGACCTCCCCGAAGGGAAACCGGCCCTGATCTGCTGTTTAGCTGTCGGGGTGGCGGGATTTGAACCCACGACCTCTTCGTCCCGAATGAGGGCCGGGCGTGATCATCACCGGTTGGTTTGTCGTTTTGCCTGTTCAGGGTGTCGGGGTGAGGTGGTCTCGGTTGGTGCCGAAGGGGGATGGAGAGCGGGTTGGCTCCCAGATGGCTCCCAGCCGACGGCTGCTGAGGCCGCATGTCCCGCAGTATCGGCTTGCGCGGAATCCTTGGCGCGCGGCGCTCGATCGGCGGGCTCAGATCACCGTTGAGGGTGAGTGCTTGCTCAGGTAGCTCTTGAAGGTTTTCCTGATCTCCGCCTGTAGATAGCCTGCCTGCGGCGAGTTGGGTACCACGTCCGGCTCGAATCCTCTCTTCCGGGCATCGAGGTACCGCACGATGCTCGATGATCTGGTGTTGGCGACGAAGAGTTCGTTCTGGGTGCGAATGTCGGCGCGTAGTCCCTCGAAGTTCCGCGCGAGACCGATGCCGAGGTTGGAGACGTAGTACTTGCACTCGACGACGAGGACGCTCTGACTGCCTCGTGGTGCGATGCCCTGTGCCCGGCTCAGGGCGGCTTCCTCGGCTGGCAACACCAGCACATCGCACTCGTGCAGGACGCCCGACGAGCCGGTCACGTAGACGCCGAGGTGGACTTCAAGGGCGGGAGCGCCGTCGAACTCGATCACAGCGTGAGTGAAGGGCTGGCTTCTGCTGTATAGGTGGCCGGGCCCCGTCCGGAAGACAAGGCTGCTGGCCTTCACCCCGTAGACGTCTTCGTAAGTGACAGTGGCACCGTGCCGACTGGCTGTGGCGACGATCAGGGAGAAGATGAAGCCCTCATAGACGTCGGACGGCTTCGAAGCAGAGTCGTACGACACCGCCCCTGCCGCCAGCAGGCTCTTGATTTCGTTGACTAGGCGGTCGACCGTGCTCAACTGACAACCTCCCTCGTCACGTCGGCCAGCAGTTGGCTGACGTGGATACGTCGTTCAGTCGGCGTCCGATTTCCCTGGAACTCTGTTCGACTACGGCGCGATCGAGCGCTTTCGTCCGGCTCGAACACGACCGCCTCGACGATGCTCCGGCTGCCAGTGTCACCCTCGGGCTCGGTCCAGAGCGTCTTCAGCACCTCCAGTTCAATTTCAGGCAGTTCAACGAGGACTCGCCTCACGGCATCCAGGAGGAGCTGGACGCGCTCCTCATCCGTCATGGATCGCGTGGCGATGACCAGCGTCCCCCGCTTGCGCGATGCCTCGTACTCGCCGAGGCCAAGCACACTGCGGTCCACGACCTCGTATCGAGCTGCTGCTGCGGCCGGGCTCGCGGCAGGGGAGTCATCACCGCGGCGCTGCTGGCGTCGGCGGAGGATCTTCTCCTCGGGCACTCCTGCGGCGATTGCCGCGTCTACATCGTCGAGCACCCAACTCAGGGCAGTGTCTTGTAGCGCTTCGCGGAGCTGGTGCTCTACACCGCGCAGTTCGAGTTGATTCATGTTCCCCTCGTCATTGGGAGCCGCTTTGAGGTAACTGCTCGGTCTGTGACCCCTCTGGCGCTTTGCCACTTCGAGGGGGTGCGGTCATCGGCGCCGAGTCGCATCAGACGTTCGCCGTCGACGGAGTCGCTCCCTGCGTCTGCCGTGCCGGGCAGGTGTCCGGCACGCAGCCGTGTCCGACGCGCGCGGTGCCGTCGTCGAGGCGGAGGAGGACGGCAAGTACGCAGCCGTCGACGACCTTGAGTTCGAGCGCGTGGCGGCGGAGGCTGGAGAGCTGGGCGCTGCTGGTGCCGCGTCGGACGACGAGCGGCGAGCAGTCGCCGGAAGTCGTGAACGTGCGGCTCATCGGGGCCCGGCGCAGCCCAAGTCGCCAGGTCAGCCAGGTGTGTACAGCGACGCCACTGCCGCGCAGGACGTCCGGGTTCACAAGAATCCGCACGCCCACGATTTCGCCTTCGGCGGCGATCGTGTTTGGCCGGGGCGGTTCTTCCTCCTCGAAGGGGCGAGCGCCGCGGGAAACGAGGTCGACGAGGCCATTGCCGGTCTCGCCGAGCTGGCTACTGAGCAGGCACTGTTTCAGACGCCACGGGGTGACCGGGTAAAGCTCCGTCACCTTGGAGAAGAGCCGCGCCCGGGATAGGGGCCCCGACTCCGTGACCACCGCGACCACCGCGTCCACAGCGGTGGTATACGTGGACGCGCGTAGGTGCGTCCACTCGGCCAGGGCCCAGGTGCCCTCGGGACGGATCTGCCGAAACCGGTCGTCACGTCGTAGCGCCTCCCGCACGGCAGCGACGGTCGTCGCGGCCATCGGGGCGAGCAACTCGTTTGGCCGGCAGGCACGTCCAGTCTCCAATAGCCACAGATACGCGGCGTCGCGCCCTCGCGCCTTTCGGCGGACCCAGTGCCCGTCAGTGCTCAGGGCTAGCCGAGACTCGGAGTGGCTCAGGAGCCAGATCAGGGGGATATCTGCAGGTAGTCCGGCCTCGGAGGCTGCCCGGCCGAGGTCGTCGCCACGGAAGGGCGCGGCGTCGACGAGACGGCGCAGGGCTCCACCCAGCGCGCAGGGGTCGGTACTCCACCACCCGCGCAGAGGCCCCGCCCACGTCCGTGGCGCGTCCAGGCCCGCTGCGGCTAGCAGCTCCCCCAGCGCCACGTGGTCGACTACCCCGAGTGCGGCAGCGAAGGCGCCTCGCGAGGTGGCCGGGCCCGCACCTGCGGCGCGGGCCGACTCACGCCAACCATCCTGGATGACGTCCGCCATCGCTGCGAGGCGCTTCCGCGCTCGGTTCTGGATCTGGCGCGCGCGCTCGCGGCTCAGCCCGAGCGCAGCCCCGACCTCGTCCAGCGTCTGGCCCTCAGACCGGCCCACGATGACGGCCCGCTCGCGCTCGTCGAGGGCTCCGGTCTCCCACGCCCTGGCGAGCCACTCGCCCATCGACCACTCGTCCCCCATCGAATTCCCCTACATCTCGTTGAAATAGACGACCCGCACGCCGAGGAACTCGGCCACGCGCCGGTGTTCCCCCTTCTTCTCGGGCGGCACGGGAGCGCGGAACGGATCGACGACGCAGATCGTCCAGGGCCAGGTCTCCCCGGTGGACCGATCGAGGATCGCGGGCCACGCGAGGTGCTTGAGGTTCGCCGCAGTGCCGGCCACGAAGTGTTGCTCCTCGTCCTCCGTCCCGACCTCGCGGATTTTGGCGCGCATCGGCTTCTGCTGGGTGGTCCCCGGGATGACCTCCCAGCCAGGGCCGAGGGTCGCTGCGACCATCTGCTCGAGCGTCGCAGCCGGTCGCGACACATACTTGGCGTACTTGCCCTCGCCTCGCCGTGCCCGTTCGTACTCCTTCATGGGGCAGTCCTTCAGCCAGGGGCGGATGTTGGCCCGCTGCCCCACGAAGTCGAGGAGGCGGCCGCCGATATCCGGGTCCTCCGTCCACTCCCGGTAAAGGCGGGTGCGGTCCGTGTCCTGGAGGTGTGGCCACTGTGCATCGTCGGCCTGGGCGTAGATCCGTGTGACCACGGCCTTCTCGACGACGGGCGGGATCTTGTAGTCGGTCACAGAATTCCTTTCGGCAGGGGGAACTGGAGGCGGACTTCGTCTGCCGCGGTCTCAAGGTCGGCGGCGTCCTGGATCCACATGTCCATCAGGGAGCCGACCGTCTCGTCCTGAAACTCGATCCGGGAGACGTGCGGGAGTTCCAGGTGCTCGGTGTCTTCAGCCTCTAGCGTGCGGCGCAGGTTCAGTACCGCTGCGGCGCGGCGAATATCGGTTACGAAGTCGAGGACCTTCAAAGCCTTCTTGCCGGGGCTCAGTCGCAGCCCGCGGCCGAGCTGCTGCACGAAGATCCTCCGGCTGTGAGTGACGCGCAGGAAGGCGATCAGGTTCACGTCCGGCACGTCGACGCCCTCATTGAACACGTCCACGCAGGTGATCACTGGGACACGGCCGAGACGGAACTCGTTGAGTAGGACGTCGCGGTGACGCTTCGACAGACCACTATGCAAGTGGGAGGCATTGACCCACGCCGGGTCTGAGACGGCGAGGAGGCCCGCCATGTGCTCGGCGTGCTCGATTGTCTGGCAGAACACGATGGCGCGGGGTTCGGCGGTCTCCCGCCACGCCGCCCGTAGGTGCTCGACGATCTCCTCGTCTCGCTGGGGGAGGAACAGACGCCGGTTAAGGTCCTTGATCGAGTAGCCGTGACGGCTGATGTCTTGGACGGCGTCCCAGTCGACACCATCCGCGTACAGCTTGTAGTCGACGGCCGACAGATAGCCCGCCGCCATGCCCTCGGCGATGCCCATCTTGAAGCTGGGTTGACCGAAGCGGGCGGTGATGTCGAACTTGTCGCCACGCCAAGGGGTGGCGGTGACTCCGAATCGCCCCGCAGCCCCACACAGATCGAGAAGTTCCGCAAACCTGCCGGTCTCAGCCACGTGGTGGGTCTCGTCGATCATGATGAGATCGGGTTCGTAGCCCACGCGTACGGCGGACAGCGCCGACTCGACGGTCGCGACCACGACACCGTTGAGGGCCTCGGGCTTGCTCTCACCAGTGAGGAGCCGGGTGGGTACACCCTTCGGGAGGTGCCGCCACAGCGCCTTCTCCAACTGGCCGACCAGGTCGCGCATGTGCGCGACGACCAGGACGCGCGCGTCCGGAGTCGAGGCGAGGAGATTGCCGATGACCTCGCCGCCGACGACCGTCTTACCCAGCCCCGTCGCCAGGACCAGCAGCGCCGTTCCTGCGGCGTCGAGGTCCCGCTCGATCGCGGACACGGCCAACTCCTGGTAAGGCCGCAGGTTGTAGGGGGCGGGCACACGGTCGGGCATCCTCTGGCCGATGGCCTCCAAGGTGGCCCCATGCCACAGGCTGATGTCGACGCCGATCCCCGCCAGCGCCCGACGCCGTGCCTCAGCCGACGCGGTGATGGTCGTGTTGGTCACCAGGACGGCCTTATCGGCGCGGTAGTGAGTGCGAGCGCGCTCAAGGTCGTCGACGCCCGCGTGGTCGGCTGTGCCGTGCGCCTTCCACTTGCTCTGAAACACCCACTGCTCCCGGTCGCGGACCGCGAGCAGGTCGGCACCATGGTCGTGGGCGCCGTCGATGACGCGGACGTCCTGGAATCCCAGGTGCCACAGGGTCCGTTCGAGCGCCTTGGTCAGCCCCTCTGGGCCACCGTCCCGCAGTTCGGCAGCCGTCAGGAACGCGGCGCTCACTCCTCCCCCGCCAGTTCGTCGCGCAGGAGGGCGATGCTGAGGCGGGCGCGCCGCAGTTGCGGCGCGGTGGCCTCCCCGGCGAAGGTTCCGAGCGTCGCGACGTCCGCGAGGCAGCCCGTGACCCGGGCCAGACTCAGGGCTTT
This sequence comes from Streptomyces albipurpureus, assembly GCF_023701525.1. GTDB lineage: Bacteria > Actinomycetota > Actinomycetes > Streptomycetales > Streptomycetaceae > Streptomyces > Streptomyces albipurpureus. The sequence goes on along the minus strand of NZ_JAMQAW010000029.1, from coordinate 162,375 downwards.
CCCGGACGGTGAGGACACCCCGACGTACGGGCCACGAAAGACGGTGCCGTCCATGAATGAGGCGGGCATCACTTCGACGAGGCGGACCAGGGCCAGCGCGGGAACGTGGTGGACGAACCCGGAGTCCAGGCCGAGACGACCGACGAGGCCGACACGTCCGGCAGCGATCATCGCCTCCTCGGTCGCGATTTTCTGCTCGTCGGAGAGGTGGCCGTAGGCGGCGGTGTAGTCACCGCTCTCGTCGAGGACCTCGGCCACACGCTCGCGGATCTCCGCGAGGAGGTCGCGAGCCTCCGCGCCGACGGTGGCGCCGTCGAGCACACTGTCCTGCAGGGACTCGGCGCGGATCGCGGCGACGAGCTGGGACGGGTTCCAGTCGGAGCGCGCCCGGACCTTCAGGACGGCGGCCAGTTCGACCAGGAGGAGGTCGGCGTAGTCCGCGCCGAACCGCCGGAACGCGTAGTGCTCGGGGTCGACGAGGGCGGTGAGCTCGTTCCCGGACCTCTGGTCGAGGAGGACCGGGGCGGACAGCCCGTGGTCGTCAAGGAGCCGCTCGCCCGGCTTCAACAGCAGGGTCCGCACCTTCACGTAGCCGAGCTCAGGGTGCCCGAACGACCGGCTCAGGTACGCGTGCGGTGACGCCGCGCTCTCGTACCGTGCCAAGCGCTCGCCACGGGTCTCAGTCTTCTCCTTGACCGCCACGGTGGCCTGGGCGGGCATGGTGGAGACAGCCCCGGACTTGGTATCAAGCTGGGCGGCGCCGGAGGCGGGGATGTCGGCCGGCAGGCCGAGGGCGCCCAAGACGGCCTGCTCGTCGGGCTGGGCCGGCACACTGGCGGTCGTCTTGGCCTCCTTGCCCCGCTTCTTGATTTCCTCGTGCCGCAGTACCGTCTGCCACCAGTGTTCGTCGGTCTGGAACTCAGAGACGCCTGCCTGGAACTTCCGGCCCCAGTCCCGGGTATCCGCGTGGACCGGCTTGTGGCCGTCGCCGGGGACGAGGTAGCGCAAGCCCGCGTCGTTGCGGCGGAAGCCCTTGAACAGCAGAGCCAGCGGACTCTCGTTCTCTGGGTAGCCGAGCTTGCGGGCACGCTGAGGCTGGAGTGGCGCCAAGCCGCGCAGCAACTCCATGGCGGTGAGCCAGCTGCGGTCTCCGTACTCGAAGGCGTCCTTCTGATAGGTGACGGGGACATGGTCTAGGTGAATCTCACCGATGAGGCGCCCGCCCTGGTGGGCGAGCTCGACTGGGTATTCGGGCTCCTCGTTCCCCGCGACCCCATCGGGGTTGTTCCAGGTGAAGAGCTGTTTGTCCCAGCGCCTGATCTTCCGGCCATTGCGCAGGAAGTCGATCCCGTACTCGGTCTTGTCCAGGTAGCGCTGGACGCCGAGCCAGCCGTGGATCCGGCGCTCGCGCACGGACAGGTTGACGCTGCCGCAGACCGAACAGACATCGGCCGAACCAATCTGCCACTCCCCGCAGTCCCGACAGGCGATCCCGTCCTGGAGCCTTTCATCGATTGGGATGTAGGCGGGAATCCGCTCCTTGCCGTTGAAGAGCACGTAACGCTCTTCGCCCCAGCGGCAGTGGCGGACCGGCTTGACGCGGGTCCCGCCCACGTAGAGGTCGAAAGGGTGCTCGGTGAGGATCCATGAGTACACCGAGCCCAGGGTGTTGCGGAGCGAGGCGCCGTTGCGGCGCAGCCACTCGGCACGCGTCCGGTGCAGACGGTCGACGATGATCCTCGTGCCGTGTTGGGTCGGGTCGCTCTTCGGCTCTGTGATGTCCTTCGCCTCGAAGTCGTCCTTGATCTGGTCAAGGTCGATCTCGACGCCGATCCATTCCATGTCGCTCGCGCGTGTCGTCAGGATGCGGGTGCGCCTGCCGAGGCGGGCGGTCGAGATGTTGAAGCCCATGCCGAACAGACCGAGTTTGTCGTGCATGTCGTTCCCGGACCAGCCAGCCCGCACCGCGCGCGTTAGCCGGTCGTACGACATGCCCCGCCCGGTGTCGCGAACCTCCAGGACCCCTTGTGGGGAAGACGGCAAGGTGACGCTGACAGTGAAGCCGTCCGGCCACTCCGTCCCTGAGCGGAGGATGTCGAGGAAGTCGTCGAAGGGGTTGTCGACGAGTTCGGCGACACACTGCCACTCGTCGAAATCGATCTCGCCCAGCATGCTCAGCACGCGGGCGGAAGGGGTGATCTTCACTCCGGCGGAACCCTCCTGAAGGATCGGAACGCTGTGACGGCGGCCCGCGGCGTGCGTGGACACGCCGAAGCCGCCCAACTCGCATGAGTCGAGCGTTCGACCTCGAGCGTATAGGGAGCCACTGACGATCCGGCCGGAGTTTGCGAACCACGGCGAATCGTGCAGTCACCGGTACGGGACGAAGGTGTTGAACCTCGCGAGCACTGATGGTCCCGCCACGGCTGGCCAGGGGGCGGGTGGACGTCGCGGCCCGGAACTCTGACGCGCACCAGGTCCGTGCTTCGCTCCACAGCGGCCTCCGGGGCCTCGTGTTTCCAGAACCGCGGGACGCCCCAGCCCTCCTCGGCGAGGAGCTGGTTCGCCTCGGCTTCCTGGATGCAGTTGGCTGCGATCTTGTCGCGTCACGCGTTGGTCGTAACCAGCCGCAGACAAATCCCGTCTACGAAGAATGGGATGCTGTCCTCCTGGAAACGCGGTCGGCTCCGTCGCGGTGTTGGCGCGGGCCGCGCGGTGACTTGTAGCGCAGACTCCGCCAGTGCAGCAGTGACGTATGGTCTTCTCTGGCGTCATGTCCTTGCCGTGATCGCTGCGCATCGTGGGCATTATCAAGGACGATGACGCCCACGGTGCGACCGCCAACGGTCGCTCCTTCGACAGCCCCTATGCCCGCCCGGTCGACCCAAGCCGCGGCCATCCACGTCCGCGTCGGCTATGGCCATGTGTGACAGCTGCCTCGCTCGCCGCTGCCGCTGCGTCCCCGATGCGCCCGGTCCCGCTCATCCCCGCGTGGAAAACTGGGGTCATGATTCGAAGCCCATCCGAAGTCACCGTAGGCGCCGACGGCCTGGTTGCCTTGCCCATGAGTATCTTGGCCGAGGCCGGGATCAACCTTGGTGAGACGCTGCTGGCTTTCAGCGACGGGGATGGCCAGATTGTCCTGCGCCGTCTAGAAGAAGCTGTCAGTGATCTGATCAGTGGTCGCCCGCTGTAGCGACGAGATGCGCTGCACCGCGCTTTCGCCGGACGGCGTTCTCGATTCGGGTCGCTGCTCGGGCGAGGTCGTCGTGTTCCCAAACTCGGATGACTGTCCAACCAGCTGCCGTCAGGGTGTCGTTGGTCTGAGTGTCCCTCGCCCTGTTGCCGTTGATCTTTTCCCGCCAGAAGTCTGCGTTCCTCGTTGCGGGCCTGTAGTGGTCCGGGCAGCCATGCCAGAAGCAGCCATCCACGAATACCGCGATGCGATCGCCGGGGAACACGAGGTCGGCTCTCCGCCGGACGTCGGCGATTGGCCGGGTGTCGACCCGGTAGCGCATGCCGCGGCGATGGAGCAGGCTGCGGAGCAGCAGTTCTGGTTTGGTGTCCTTGCCGCGGTTGCCGCGCATTGAGGCTCGAACCTCGAGCGACGACGCGGTCGACTCGGGCGGCAGCGTCTCTTGCGCCAAGAGTCCCTTTGTTCGGGCTTGTCGCCATGCCTCAGCAAGGTTCTGCTTGCGTGAGTCGAACTCGACTTCGCAGACGTAGCGCTCCTCAGTCTTGCCGTTTCGTGACCACCGTAGATAAGCGCGAACGCGACGTGTGCTCCGGTAGAGGCGGAGCGTGATGGAGGCGCGTGCGAGACGCCCGTCACCCAGGTCGACGTTGCGCCGATTGCGACCGCCGGCGGCACGGTCTTGCTCAACTGCTGGCGCGACCGCGCCAGCTCGACGCTTATACGCGCGTTCCGGAGGCAGCCTGTCCTTCCAGCGCCCCCCGATCCCTGTCTGCGGCATAAAGCTAGTGCCCCGCCGCAGCCAGGGCGTCGGAGACGGCCTTGGCGAAGAACTCACCGAGAGCGACCGGCACGGCGTTGCCCAACTGTCGCATTTGCTCGCCTCGAGGGCCTGAGCCATGCCATTCATCCGGGAACGTCATTACCCGGGCGGTTTCGCGCACGGTCATGTAGCGGTGCAAGTAGGTCCAACCACCCGGTGCTGAGACGTCGCGGACCCGCTCGTCCAGCAGCATCACGGACTCGCCGCCTGGCACGCCGTGAACGCCGGCCTTGACCGTTTTAGCGGGACGATCGAGTTCGTTCGGGGTGTGCCCCTTGTAGATACGGGCTCCAGGCCAACCGACGTGACCGACGGCTCCGATCTCTTCCCCGAAGTCGAACTTCTCCGAAAGTCGGTTCCTATCGACAGGGGGCAGCGCCGGGAGTTTCACGTCCGTGCCGTATCCTTGAATGGCGTCGCGCATTGTGCGCCACGGCTGGCAGTCGTCTTCCTTGATCACCTTCGGGAGGCGCGCACGTACTCGGTCGCGAACGTGGTCCTCTACGGTTGGGTGGCGCTTCCAGTAGGGTCCGTCCTCGTCGCGCATGGACCGGAACAGGGCCGCCTCGGAGAATCTCTCCGTTTTCACGTACTTCTCGAAGCCGTCGACGTCCACGCCGAGGTCGGCCCGGAAGGCCACGAGTACGACCCGATTGCGTACCTGTGGCACGCCATAGCTGGCGGCGTTGACCGGCACCATCACGACTCTGTAGTGATCCGGGTCGCTGTCGTCGTCAGATAGTTGATCGAGAATCCGCGTCAGGTGATCGTTGTGAACCTGCCACTTGACCTCATCGTCGCGCTTCTCGAACGGGAGACTCAGCTCGTTCTGGATGTACTGGAAATAGTCGACGAAAGACGGCCGAAGGAGTCCGCGGACGTTTTCGCAGATAACCACCTTCGGCCGCATCTCTTGCACTGCCTTGAACATGGCCGGGAACATGTTGCGCTTGTCTTCATCGCCCTTGGCGACCCCGCCGGCGCTGAACGGCTGACACGGAGGGCCTCCTGCCAGGACATCGACCTCGCCCTGGAAGGCGCTGAGGTCCAGGTCGCGCACGTCGCCCGGGTAGAGGGGAGCGGGCTGCCCCGGTTTTGGCGGCTGAGGGTTCTTCTCCTCGGTGCGCTTCAAGCCGTCGACACCGAGGGTCTTTCGCGCACTCGAGATGAGCGTCTCGCAGGCGCGGTTGTTGAACTCGTTGAACAGGAGCGGGCGGAAGCCTGCTTGGTGGACCGCCATGGCAAGGCCGCCTCCACCCGCGAACAGTTCAACGCTGGTCCGCGGCTTCTTTGCTTCTTCAGGCAGGTCAACCATGGCGAAACCATACCGCGGAGTTGGTGATCATGGCGAACCTTCACTCGAATGGGTCGCCTATAAGTGAGCAAGGCCATAGAGTTCGTGGTGATCAACACGGCGGAGGGGTCAGGGGGATGGCGCAGGCGGCCAGGTCGGTCGGTCCGGGCGCCTACCACGATGATTTTCGGCTGAGCGTCACCAAGGCTCTTGGTGATCGACTGGCCCGCGCAGTGAGGCTTCACGAGTACCCGGAGTTCCCGAACGAGCACAAGAGCGCCTGGCGGTACTGCCGGTCTGGCAGAGTTACCGAGACGCCGCCCGGGGATCGCCGAGGATGCCCTCTTCGTCGCCGACGGGTGAGCAGGACACGTAGTAGTCGACATAGTCCGCTCCAGCGGGGTTTCCCGCAGACGGGCCGATCACCGATCAGGAAGCCATGCCTGCCGAGTACGCCCCAGCGTGGTTCGACCCTCTGTCAACCGAGCAGATCGCGAACACCATCTGCGAGACCTTCGAGCGGCAACCTCTGGTCTCCATGACCCACGAGATCTCGAGGTTCGAGGGTTCAGGGCTGTATGCCCTGTACTACCGCGGTGCGAGCGTGGACCTGTACCTGCCCCTCGCCAGCCTCCAAATCCCCGTTTACGCGGGGCAGGCCCTTTCCAGTAACAGCGCTACTGGGGAGAGGGTTCGGGAACGATACCCCCTTCACAGCAGGCTTAAGCAACACCGTCTGTCGATCATGGAAGGCAGCCTGCCGATCGCGGAGTTCCGGTTTCGGGCCCTCCTGCTGCCTGATGTTCACGCCGATCTGGGGGAGAACGCGCTGAGGTTCGGATACACGCCAGTCTGGAACAGCAAGCTCAAGGGCTTCGGCAGCAAAGAGCAGGGAGCGACGACCCGCCAGAGCAAGAAGAGTAAGTGGGACACGGTGCATGATGGGCGTCGGCGCACTCATGGTGGTGTCGTTCATGACATTGAAAAGCTAGCGATAGAGACCAAGGCTCACATCGCGCAGCAGGTGAGCGACTACGAAGAACTCCCATGGCCCCACCCCCCTACGGATACATACCTAGATCTCGACATTCCGTGAGTCAGAACGGCAGCCGGTCTGCCGGGGACTGGGGCCAGTTGTCCTGCTGACGGCGGGCACTAGGGTGCGAGATGTTTTGCTCAGGCCGGAGGCAGCGAGCTCCCAATTTCATCCTCCGCTAGCGGAGAGCAGTCGTTGCAGCCACGGTGGTTCGGTGCGGTCATAAGATTGTGTCCGCTAACCAGACGTTTTTGGTTCATCCAGCAGGGGCAGCACTGCTTCGAAGTCGGGCTCGGCCGGCCCACCTGGCTCGGTCGGAAGCCGGACCCACCGGCTGCGCCATGAGACCCATTGGGCGCCTTCAGCCTCGTTCAGCATGAGCTTCACAGACCCGGGCGCGTCGGACGCGGGAGTGGAGGACGGCCGGAAATGGTCGACGCCTTCGGTACGTGGAGTGGCCGGGGCGAGCGCCCAGCGTCGGTACCCTGGACCACATGTCTACTGCCCCGGTTCGCGTTCGTTTCGCCCCGTCTCCGACAGGCATGTTCCATGTCGGTGGGGCGCGGTCCGCTCTCTACAACTGGGCCGTGGCACGACAGTCCGGCGGCACGTTCGTCCTGCGCATCGAGGACACCGACGCGGCCCGGAACAAGCCGGAGTGGATCGACGGCATCATCAGCGCGCTCGCGGCGATCGGCATCCACGGCGAGGACGCGGCCTTCGAGGGGCCGTACTTCCAGTCGCACAACGCGGCCCGGCACAGCGAGGCCGCCCAGCAGCTGTACGCGGCGGGCAAGGCGTACTACTGCGACTGCACCCGGGAGCAGCTGAAGGAGCGCACCGGGTCGGAGCACCTCGGGTACGACGGGTTCTGCCGGGACCGGGGGCTCGCCTTCGAGGCGGGGCGGGCGCTGCGGTTCCAGACGCCGGATGAGGGCGAGACCGTCGTGGTCGACCTGATCCGCGGGGAGCCGGCGTTCCCGAACAGTGCGATCGAGGACTTCGTGATCGCCCGCGGTGACGGGTCCCCCGTCTTCCTGATCGCGAACGTGGTCGATGACCTGGACGAGGGCATTACTCAGGTCATCCGCGGCGAGGAGCACCTGTCGAACACGCCGAAGCAGCAGTTGCTGTGGGAGGCGCTCGGTACCCAGCCGCCGGTGTGGGCGCACCTGCCGGTGATCGTGAACGAGAAGCGGCAGAAGCTGTCCAAGCGTCGCGACAAGGTCGCGCTGGAGGACTATCTCGCCGAGGGCTTCCTTCCCGAGGCGATGGTGAACTACCTGATGCTCCTCGGCTGGGGCCCCGGCGGTGACCGGGAGCTCATGCCGTACGAGGAGCTGGAGCAGCTCTTCCGAATCGAGGACGTCAACACCGCCCCGGCGTTCTTCGACGTGAAGAAGCTGACGGCGTTCAACGGCGACTACATCCGTGCCCTGGCGCCCGCGCAGTTCGCAGCCGCCTGCGCGCCGTGGCTCGTCGCCCCGTACGCGCCGTGGCAGCCGGAGGCGTTCGACCAGGCCGTCTTCGAGACGGTGGCACCGCTGGCCCAGACCCGGCTGGCGTTGCTGTCCGAGATCACTAACAACGTGGACTTCCTGTTCCTCGACTCGCCTGTCGAGGACGAGGCGTCGTGGAACAAGGCGATGAAGGCGGGCGCCGACGGCATCCTGGCCGATGTCCGCGCCGAGTTCGCCACCGTCGCGGACTGGGAAGCGGACGGCCTGAAGGCCGTCACGCTCGCCGTGGGAGAGAAGCACGGGCTGAAGCTGGGCAAGGCCCAGGCGCCCATCCGGGTCGCGGTCACCGGCCGAACGATCGGACTCCCGCTGTTCGAGTCCATGGAGCTGCTCGGCCGGGACCGCGTGCTGGCCCGTCTGGACGCCGCGGCCGAGAAGCTGGCCGCGCAGGCGTAAGCGGCCCCGGTCAGGCGACCTGCGCGAGAAGGTCGCCCCAGGCGTTTCCGAAGTAGTGCAGGTCGAACTGGGCCAGGGCCTCGTACGCGGCCTTGGCTTCGGTTCGGCGCGCCGTAGCGTGTTCCCGGACCTGCGTCGACAGACGGTCGAGGTCCGGCGCCGGCTGGCCGGTCAGGGCCGCGAGATCGCGGAGGCCCGCGACCGGTCGGATCAGGCAGGGCAGCCCGAGCAGCAGTGCCTCGGCTGCGCAGCGGCTCCAGCCCTCCCGCATCCGGGGCAGGAAGACGCCGACGTCGCATGCCCGCAGCAGCCGCAGGTATCGCTCGCGCTCCACGTCGTAGTGCGCACCGCCGAAGCCGATGGTGTTGCTGCCGCTGGTGATCACTTGAAGCCCGGGTGCGCCGGCCAGGGCCACCGCGACCTCTGCGGTGCCCTTCCAGTGGACGGCCTTGCCCGCGTACACGCCGATCGTGTCCGCGGCCAGGTCGAATTCGGCGCGGCACTCGGCCCGGTCAAGGGCGCGTGCCCGTTCGATCTCGGTCATGTCGAAGGCGTTGTAGATCACCCGTACGTTGTGGACGCTGCGGGACCGGAGGAAGTCAGCCCAGTACGGGGATACGCACACCACGGCCGCACACTGCGGCAGCACCCGGAACAGACGCTCCCAGAGCATGGCCTCCACAGGAGTGGAGTCGTGCTGCAACGGCTCGTAGTGGTGCAGGAGGAACACCGTGCGGGCCCGCATCTCCGGTGTGAAGAGCAGCAGGCTGAGGTCGTCCCACACGAAGGTGCCGGTGGCGGCGGAACTCAGCCCCCGGACGGTCGGGGCCAGTCGGGCGAGGTGGCGGATCTTCCGCCAGCGGCGGACGCGGTACGTGCGCTTGTGGTCCGGAACCGTGCGCCACTCGACATCGTCGGCGGTCGCCTCGTGAAGCATCCGAAGGTAGACCCGGCCGCCGGTCCGACCAACCGGCTCCATCGAGTACACGATCCGTCTCACGGGCGTATCTCCTGTTGGTGGTGGATGTGCTCGGCGTTGAGCAGCGTGTGCGCGGCTTCCAGGTGAGGGCTGAGGCGGCGTGCGGCGGCGGCCAGGGGGAGGTGGAAGTCTGTGAGGTTCCGTACGAACTTCCGCCGGCGTTCATGGTTCGGCGAGGCGGCCAGGTCGCGCAGGTTGTGGATGCGGTCGGCCAGCCGTACCAGGAGCTCCTCTGCGGGGAGGGCCGCTGTCTTCACGCGCCATCGGTTCTCGTCGCCCGGAACCTTGGGCCGGCGTTCGAGCCGATGGTCGGGCGTCATCGCGCGTAGGCGTTCAGCGAAGGGTGCCCCCAGCTGGTGGGTGACGAGAGCCTCTGAGCCCGGATCGACCTCCAGGGCGTCGTGCAAAAGGCCGAGGAGGAGGGTTTCGGGCTGTGTGACGCCGAGCTCGGACCGCAGAACCGTGACGACGGCGAGCGGATGCTGGACGTACGGGGTGCCCTGATCTCGGGTATGCCCAGCGTAGATCGCGAGGGCCAGACCGGCAGCCACACGGGCGCGGGAACGGTCCCGGTCGGCCCATGTGCTGGTGGCGAGTGTGGTCAGGATGTGAGGCAGATTGGCAACGGCCATTTCCGTCACCCCTCTCGTAAGGATGGCTGGGGTAGAGCCCGGGGGTCGGGGACGTGGTCGGCGATCAGGAGGGTGTCTCCGACGGCGAGGGCGTCGAGTCCGAGGCCGGCTGCCGCCTGTACGGCCTGCTCGGCGGATCGCAGGATCGGCGTGCCTTTGAGGTTGAAGGACGTGTTCAACAGCAGCGGCAGGCCGGTGTGCTCGTGGAATCGCTGGAGGAGTTCGTGCAGGCCCTGGTGGTCTGTGGCCACGGATTGGACGCGCGCGGTGCCGTCGTGGTGGGTGACTGCGGCTATGCGGTCGGCTCGGCACCGGCGGACGTGGGCGACGCGGTTCATGAAGGGGTCGCCCGCTGACATGAACCACTCCGTGGCGTGCTCGGCGAGGACGGCCGGGGCGAACGGGCGGTACGCAGCTCGTTGCTTGATCGCGTTGAGTCGGTCCCGCGTGGCGGCGTGGCCCGGGTGGGCGAGGATCGAGCGGTGCCCGAGGGCCCGGGGCCCGAATTCGAGCGGTCCCTGTACCCAGCCGACAACGCGGTGCTGAGCGAGCAGCGCTGCTGCCGCCGCCGGTGCCTGGTCCGCCCCCAGGCCGGTCAGAGCGCGGTACCCGGATGGCATCGCACCCGCTTTCAGAGTGCCCGGGTTCGGGCCCCAGGCCGCGTCGGTCGGCACCTGGAGACGTTCCTGCCCGAGCTGGTAGTGCCAGACGTACAAGGCTGCGCCCACAGCGGTGCCCGCGTCGTGCGGTGCCGGCGCCACGAAGAGGGTGTCGAAGCCGCTGTCGTCGGCCAGCCGGCCGTTGAGGTGGGAGTTCAGGGCGCACCCACCCGAGAACACCAGCGCCGAGGCTCTTGTGAGCCGTTGAAGATGGCGTGCGATGTGGATGACCGACTCGGAGAAGACATCCTGGACTGCGGCGGCCAGGTCGGCCCGATCCGAGTCGGCTTGCTCCACGACGTTGTCAGCGGTCCAGACGCGGCCACGGAGCAGCAGCGGTGTGCTGCTGTCCGCCGAGCCCCATGGGTGGCCGATCCGGACCTCGCCGTCGTCGCCGAGCCGTACGAGTTCGCGGATCTGCGGCCCGTAACGCTGGGGGTCGCCGAACGCCGCAAGCGCCATCATGCTGCCCTCGGGTTCGTCGCCCGGTGGGATCACTCTGCGGGCCAGGTTTCGGTAGAAGTGCCCGAGGGAGGAGTGAACGCGCCGAGGGCCGACAGGGCCGGGAACCACGGTCGGCATGCTCTGGTGGATGCGGTCGATGCGATCCGGCCGCAGGTCGTAGCCGGTGATGCGTTCCCGCCCCGGACCGAAGTCGGAGCCGAGGGAGGAGCCGCCGGCGTCAATGACGAGGCCCGCCGCGTGGGCGTGTCCGGAGAGCAGGTACCCGGACAGCACATGGGCGGTGTGGTGGGAGAGGAGGCGGAGATGGTCACCGAGCGGGGCAGGTAAGAGAGCGGCGAGTTCGTCCCGCTCCTCGGTGAGCCACCAGCCGGCTGCGGGGTTGGGGCGCATGGAGGCGGCCCAGACGGCGTCGATGTCTTGCGGTTCGACGCCGGCGGCCTCCAGACACCACTGAAGGGCACGGACCGGTGCGGCGAGCGTGCCCTTGCGGGTGGGGTGGTTGTGCTTGACGCCGCTCCAGCGTTCCTCTTCTGCCGCGTAGAGGCGGCCGTCGACGATCAAGGCGGCGGCGGTGTCGTGGTGGAAGTTCAGCCCGAGGACTGCGGGCATGGTCGTGTACCTCCGGTCTGGAGTCATGCGGTGGGAATGCGGGCAGGCAGGAGAGCGGCGCCCGAGTCGGTGTACTCGTGGCAGCGAAGGCAGAACCGGAAGTGATGGCCTCGGGGGGCGAACACCTTGGCCGCGAGGTCCTCGTCCCAGATGCTGAACTCGCTGTCGTCCTTCGCCATGGCGTTGAAGCAGCGGTAGCAGGAGCCGTCCATCTCGATCATCAGGTGCTGGTCGAGGTAGCGGTCGCAGATGCCGCGCAGCTCGTTCGCCGGCTGGCCGACGTCGACGTGGTGCACGTGGTTGGTGACGTGGATTGCGCCGTACGTGTCGCACAGCCTCGCGAGCTCCACGAGACGGGAGGAACTGATGCCTTCCAGCACGCTGTTGACTACCACGGTCTTGCCGGCTTCGCGGAGACGGGGCACGACGGCGTGCACTTCGGCGTAGTTCTCGTGCTCGTCGTCGCAGCCGATGAGGATCTGGTCGTATGAGCGGAGCGTGGCCTCCATGATCCGCTGGTTGCGGGCCAGCGTGATGGCGTTCGTGCCCAGAACCATGACCTTGTCCGGCAGGCGTGTCCGGGCGGCTTCGCTGAGAGCGGGGAAGTCCCGGTGCACGGTGGGTTCGCCGCCGTTGATGTGCAACTGCTGGAAAGGGATCGTCTCCAGTCGGGTCAGGATGGTGGAGAACAGCTCTGGGGCCATGTTCTCGCCCTGGGCGCCGTCGGCGAAGATACAGAAGTCGCAGGAACGGTTGCACTTCGTCGTGATCTTGATCTTCGCCGTTTTCAGGGCGCGGGGCTGGGACGCACGCGCGGGCATGGCGGGGCTCCTTGTGTCAGAGGTGGATGGCACCGGGCGGGAGGCTGAGGAAGTCCTGCACCGTGGACTTCTGCCGGTGCCAGAGCGCGAGGGTGGTGCGCAGAGTGTCGACAGTCGTCGGTCCGGTGGGGATCAGCCCGGCCATTCGGGCGGCCAGGCGCTGGGCGGGAGTGGCACCGTCTTCCGCGAGCGCGTTCAGGGTCTGTGCGGCGGAACGGAGTTCCTTTGCCTCCCGCCGGATCAGGTACTCGGTCGCGACACCGTGCGGCGGATCGAGGTAGTACAGCCAGCGGGCGACACGTACGCGGAGCATTCCGGCGGTCATTGCCCAGTCGGTGGCAGTGGACTCCTTGCCCTTGTCGGGAGGGTGGCTTGCCTGCGGAATGCGGCGCATGGCCGCTTCCAGGGAGACGTGTGCCGCGCGGAGCAGGTGGCGCGCGCTGCGGAGTCGCCCGTTGGGTCCGTCTTCGGAGTGCCGGAGAAACAGCTCGGCGTACGCGTCCAGCCCGTCCGGGCGCCACTGGGTGAGCGCGGCGGTCTTGCCGGGGCAGCGCGTCCGTGTCGCGAGTGCGGCGGCAGCGAACCAGCAGGGGGCGAGGTAGTGCCAGGCCACGCAGTGACGCCGGTACGCGGTGATGTCCTCGACCACATTGTCCGTACTGTCCGCAGCGAGCTGGTACCGGCCTCCGAGCCTCGACTGGAGGATTGCCCGGTAGAAGCGTTCGTCGATCTCGCACCAGGGGGCCATCTGGGCCCGGGACCTCCAGCGTTGGAAGTCCCGGGCGCTACCGCTGATCAGCGACCAGGTCGCGAGCTCAGGTGCGCAGACGAGCCGTCCGTCCGCTTCGGGCACGGTGAATGCGAACCCGGGAGGGTGCTCCAGAAGCCGCCCGTGGGAGACCTCTCGGCGGACCGCGGACTTATGCGCCGCGGCCAGACGGTGATTCCACTCCTCCCAGTTAGCGGGGGCCTCGGGAAGGAGGACACGCACGTCGATGTCGGAGTGGGGAGCCAGCAGATCGGCCGGCTGCCATTTGTGGGTGAGCATCACGGCCCCGACCCCGTGGGCATCCAGCTCGTGTTCGTACAGCGCTCCGAGACCCGGGTAGAGCGGCGGCGCTTCGGCCGCGACCATCACCGCTCTCCGTTGGAGGCTCGGGTGCACCAGGGCTGGGCCGCGGCCGAGGGGAGGACGGGGAGCAGGGGCAGCAGGACCGGGGTGCCCTCGGGACGCTCCATCCGGTCCCAGCGAAGGTCGTAGTCGACGTAATGGAAGCCCTGCCAGGCGTCGTTCGTGTTGCGTTCGAGCATGGCCTGGAAGAGGTGGGCGAAGGCGTCGCCGAGGGTGCTGTCGGCGAGGTGGGGCTTCAGGGGGATGTCACGGTTGTGGAGGATGCAGGGGCGGGCCACACCAGTGGGCGTGATCTTGATGCGATTGGCGTCGGAGCAGGTGGCACAGCTGGAGTTGGAGATGAAGCCGATCGAGCCCGCCCAGCCGTCGGGACGGAGATACTGCCCGGGGCTACGGACCCCGAGCTGTTCACGAGAGACCTCCCCCGCACCCGCGAACCATTCATGGAGACGACTGCGGACGTCCGCCTCGTTGATGAACTCGGTGTCGAACAGCGCCTGTGCGGGCCCGATGTTCTGGAGTTCGATCAGACGGACGGCGACAGGTAGGTCGCGGGCCAACTCGGCCACGGCGAAGGCGTCGTCCAGGTAGGTGCGCTGGAGGACGCAGTTGATCTTCACCCGCATTCCGAGGGAGAGAGCCTCGTCGAGGGTGCGCATAGTCGTGCGCGGATCGCCGCCGCCCATGATCGTGGCGGATCGCGTCGGGTCGAGGCTGTGGAGGCTGAGGTTGAGGTACGTCAGTCCGGCGCGGTGCAGCTTCTCCACGCTCAGCCCGCGGCGTAGGTTGCCGTGGCTCGTCATGCCGATCGCGGCGTCGCACCCGAGGCCGTCGGCGAGGCCCTCGATCACGTCGAGGATGTCCGCCCGCAGGGTCGGTTCGCCGCCGGAGCAGTGCGCCTTCCGGATCTTCCAGACCCCGGCCTCGGCGGCGATGGCCGCGTAGTCGGCGGTGGTCAGGGGGCGGTCTTTGTGCCCGTAGTCCGGCATGCAGCGGGGCTTGCAGAACACGCAGTCCAGGTTGCACAACGAGTTCAGGGTGAAGGCCAGGTAGGGGTGGTTGCGGCCGGTAGCCGCGAAGGCTGCGATCAGGTCACGGTGGCGGGTGGTGGGCATGGGTCAGCCTCCTGCGAGGGGGGAATGGGCGTCGGGTACTTCGGCCAGGCCGTTGAGCGGCTGGCCAGCAAGGAAGCGGCGCAGGTTCTCGGCGAAGAACGCGACCGCCCCGTCCATGTACGTGTGGCAGAGCGTCGAACTCTTCGGCGTGAGCACGACCCGGGGGTGGAGCCGCAGAGGATGGCGAGGGGGCAGGGGCCTCGGGTCGGATACGTCCAGCGCGGCGCCCCGCAGGTGGGCGGTATTGAGGGCGGCCAGGAGGGCCGACTGGTCGACGGTTGCCGCACGGCCGAGGTTGAGGAAGATGGCTCCCGGCTTACAGGCCGCGAAGAGGGCGTGGTCGAAGAGATGGTTCGTGGCCCGGGTGGCCGGCAGCAGGTCGACCACCACGTCGCCGACGGCAACGGCCTGGTGCACCGCCGAGGCGTGCATCCAGGTGATCCCGTCCCGCGCTGCCACAGGCGGCGTCCGGCGTACTCCGATCACGTCCATACCGAAGGCGCGGGCGGTGCGCGCGAGGTGGCCTCCGATGCTGCCGCAGCCGACGATGGTCATCGTCGACCCGGCCAGGTCGAAGAACTCCTCGGCGAGGTCGTCCTTCCACCAGGTCCGGTTCCGCTGAACGCGCTGGCTCGTGAACAATCCGCGAGAGAAGCCCAGGACCAGCCCCATGGCGTGCTCGGCCATGGGACGGCCGTGGAACCCGTACGAGCGGGTCAGGGCCACCCCGGCGGAGTGCGCCTCGGCAACGGGCAGATGGTCGGTGCCGGCGGCCGGGGATGCGATCCAGTTCAGACGCGGCGCGCCGACCAGCCAGGAGGGTTCGAACCGCCAGCCGAAGTAGATGCTGACTTCCGCCATCCGGTACGGCACGTCCTCCTCGGCGGCCGTACGGAAATCCACACCCGGGAAAGAAGCACGAAGGGAACGCTTGTGCTCGGCAGACAACCGCCAGAACGAATGCGGGGATTCCAGGTTGATGAGCACCACCGGCCGGGTCACTGGCTCCTGCTTTCCCCGGTGGGCGACGGAGCCAGAGCCCAGGGGGCGATGCGGCCGATGGCGGAGCCGATGGTGGCCTCGTAGTCATGGCGTGAACGCACCAGAGCCGCACCGGCGTTCCGGAGCCGCTCGCGTTCTCGGGGCAGGGCGGTCAGGGCTCGGTGCAGGGCGGACGCCAGGGACTGGGAGTCCGTGGGTGCGGCGGTGAAGCCGGTCTCGCCTTCGATGACGGTCTGGGCCAGTCCGCCGGCGCTGGTCGCGACGACCGGCCCCGCCCCCGCCGCGAACGCCTCCAGAGGTATCCGTCCGAAGGGCTCCTCGCGCGAGGGAACGACGACCGCGTGCAGCGCGGGGCTATGCAGCCAGGAGCGGATGGAGGGGGTGAAGCGGGTGATCAGCGTCGCGTCCAAGCCGGAGGCGCGGATACCTGCTGCCAGGTGCCTCTGGTACGAGCTCAGGTGCTCGTGTTCACCTGACGTGACGGCCGCCAGGAGCAGATGCGGAAGGCGGACCCCTCGTTCCTTCAGAACGTGCAGCGCCTCCAGGAGGTCTTCGAACCCCTTGCTGGGCACCGCGCGCCCCATCGCAAGCAGAAAGCCGGCTCGGGCCTTGAAGGGCAGGGGCCGAACATGCGTCGGCCTGGCCATCTCCTCTCGGATCAGCCCGTTCGGGATGTTCACGATGTGCGCCCGCGGGATGGCACAGTTCGTGACGAGGTGGTTTCGCATGTGGGTGGAGATGGCCCCGATACGACCGCCCTGGGCGGTCGCGGCCCGCAGGGCCTCACGTTCCCAGCGGATTCGGGACAGGTCTCCAGGCCGCGTTAGGGCCGCTGCGGAGCGCGGGACGAGCAGCAGGTCCGTGGTCGGTGACGTGTAAGCCGCGAGGCCGAGGAAGGGAATGTCGAGGCCGACGAACAGGCAGCGGCTCGTGCGATCGACGACGCGTGCGGCAGCCTTCCCCGCCATAGCGCACAGCTGCGTGGACCCGCGGACCGAGTCCGGGGGCATCCGGACCTCGGGAATCGTGATCACCTCGGCCTCCGCCTCGTCCAGCATCAGCTGGACCTCGCGGATCCACCGCCGATCGTGTGCGACCGCTGTTACAGAGACGGGTGGGGAGATCACGGAGAGGCGGCCCGTCGGCAGGAGGCGGGCGAGCGCCGTGAGGAAGGCACGATTACTGAAGCCGGTGCCCGACTCGGCGCCGTACAGGCCCTCGTGAAGGGCGACGACTACGCGCGGATAGCGAACGGCCGTCGGCACTTCAGCGGACGGGGACGGCGGGGTCGCATGGTCGATGCGCACCGTGTGGTGCCTCCTTCGAAGACAGGATCTTGTAGGCGCGGGCATCAGAGCGTTCTCGCAGGCGAAGAGCTGGACGCGCGTCAGCCGGCACCAGGCGCGGGTGCCGTCGGCGCCGGTCGTCAGGGACCAGGCGTCGGCCAGTGCCTCGACGAGGACCAGGCCCCGCCCCGATTCGGCCTGCTCCTCGGGCGCCGGGTGAGAGGCAGGCGCGGGTCGAAGGCAGCCACCGTCGGTCACGGTGATCTCGACCTCCAGGCCACCGATGACGGGGCTCCTGCGGTCTACACACAGGACCAGGGGCGGGTTCCCCGAGGCGAACGCATTCGTTGCGAGTTCCGACCCGATCAGTCGGGCGTCGTCGAGCAGGTCCGCCTCGGTGCCGAGGAGTGCCACAGCGACGGCTTCCCGAGCGACCGCGGCCGCCCTCGGCCCGTATGGCAGGTCCGTGATCAGCGTGGTCGTACCGCCGCCATCGGCGTACCCGTGTGAGGGTGCGGAGACCGGTCGCCCGATGGCGCGCTCCAGCACACTGCCCGGACGGTCTCGGGAGGTGCTCGTGTGGTTTCTCAAAGCCCACCTCTTTCTCCGCCGGCGTCGAAGGCGGCGCCTTCCGCCGTGACTCAAGAACACCGGAGGAGGCCGGTCGTGCAGCACCCGATCAGTCGGTCAACTCGGTCAACTTCCTTGATAGGCAGGAGATTCGGCAGCTGCCTTCCCCACCATGGGGAGCGCGAAGTGGTCGACGAACCCCTGGGACGCGAGGTGGTCGCACGTGGCACAGCAGGCAGGGGGACCGAACGCCGTGCTGTCGGGCTGCCTCGACGAACTCGGATGGAGCCCCAAGGCGCTTGCTCGCAAGCTCAACAGGGTGTTCGGAGCGGGCACCGTTGCCGAGTCGGCGCCGTACCACTGGAGGGACGGCGGTTCCCTTCCGCGTTCGCCGTTACCGATGATGGCTGCCTACGTGCTTTCCCAGGAGTTGGGTAGAGCCATCTCGGTGGCTGCACTGTGGCAAGGCCGCGCGGGCGACTCCTCGGCTCTCGTCCCTGCGGACACGGATCTCGCACGGCCCTGGACCGTACAGGGCATGGAGGCGATCGTGGAGGACTGGGTGATGGGAGGGCTCGTCGACCGACGCCGATTCCTTGCGATCTCGGGCGCGGGGCTACTCGCGATCGTCGCCCAGTACCTTGACGGAACGGCAGGCCGAGGCCAGTACGCGCCCCGGATAGCTCCGTCGAACGGCGCCGATCCACTTGTCGACCAGGTTGAGCAGCACCTGCCCATGCTCCAGTTGCTTGACGACGAGCACGGAGGAGCGCGACATCTCCCTTACGTAGGTGCTCAGTTCCGTGCGGTGGGACTACTCATTCACGATGGTGGTCACTCGCCCGTCGTGACAAGCAGGCTTATCCGCGCACTCGCGGAGATCGGCCAGCTGGCCGGCTGGATGGCCTTCGACGCGGCCGATCACGGCCTGGCACAGCGCTACTTCGCCACGGCACTGCGAGCCGCGCATCAGGCCAACGACCTTCCATTGTGCGCCCATATCCTCGGCGACCTCTCCTTCCAGGCAGCGAGCCGAGGACACCCAGCGGACGCAATCGCCCTCGGCGAGGCCGCCCGCCGCGCCAGCGAAGCCGCTCCGCCCGCCGCCCGGGCATCCGTCCTTTCCCGGCTCGCCTACGCGTATGCCGCCGCCGGCCGTGACAACGACTTCGCGCACACCCGGGGCTCTGCCCGAGAACTGATCGCAAGTCGGGACGGCAGCCAGGAGGAGCCCCGGTGGATGTACTTCCTGACCGACAACCACCTGGACTGCCAAGCCGGCTACGGCTTCATCCAGATGGGGCGCGCGCGGCAGAAGGCCGACGGCAGCACGAAGGATCGACGATTCCTCGCGCAGGGGACCGAGATGCTCCGGTCCGGGGCATACGACGTTCCGCGTGGCGATCCCAGCCAACGGAGGGCCATGTTCGAAGGTGCCTGGCTGGCCTTGGGGCACAGCGCTCACGGAGACCTGGAGGCGGCCTGCGAGATCGGACAGATCGCGGCTGACCGCCTTGACGCCGTGCGTTCACCGAGGAGCGCCGCCCTACTGCACCAGCTTGCCGCGGACCTCCGCCGCCGCCAGCGCAACCCACACGTCCGCAGCTTCCTGCCGGTCCTCGAAGACGCCCTCGCCCGACATGCTCCATCCACGCCACCCGGCCGTTAATGTCGAGATCATGAACGCAGGGGAGCGCGTTGTTGTTGTCGGGGCTGGGGTGGCAGGACTGACCACTGCCGTCGTACTCGCCGAGGCCGGGGCCTTGGTGCGAGTGATCGCCGAGCAGGTGCCCGGCGCCACCTCGCTGGCCGCCGGGGCTATGTGGGGCCCGTACCTGGTGGAGCCGAAGGACAAGGTCGATCGGTGGGGGCAGCGGTCCCTGGAGGTATTCCGGGAGCTGGCCGAGGACCAGGCCACGGGTGTCCGGCTCACCAGAGGCATCGAGGCATCGCGTACGGCCGAGTCTCCACCGGACTGGGCTACGGCTCTGCCAGGGTTCCGGCCGTGCGAGCCGACCGAACTTCCGACCGGGTTCACCGCCGGGTACCGGTTCACAGTGCCGCTGATCGACATGCCCGCGTATCTCGACTACCTCCTGCGCCGGCTGCATGCGGCCGGCGCAACGGTCGAGCAGCGACGTTTGACTTCGCTCGCGGAAGTCGGCCCAGTCTCTGTGATCGTCAATTGCGCGGGCTTGGGAGCCCGCGACCTGGTCCTGGATCAAGAACTGCGGCCGATTCGCGGCCAGCACGTAGTCGTCACCAACCCGGGGGTCACCGAGTTCTTTTCCGAGGACACCGGTACGTCACCGGATCTGTTGTGCTTCTACCCGCATGGAGAGACCGTCGTCCTGGGCGGCACAGCCATTGACGGTGAAGGTGGCCTCGTCCCAGACGACAAGGCGGCGGCTGGCATTCTGGCTCGATGTGCCAAGGTCGAACCCCGCCTCGCCCGCGCCCGTGTCCTGGAGCACCGGATCGGCGCTAGGCCGACCCGATCCACGGTTTGCGTGGAGGCGGAGCGGGGGGAGGGCGGTGCGCTGGTCGTGCACAACTACGGTCACGGGGGTGCCGGTGTCACTCTGTCGTGGGGGTGCGCCGAGGAGGTTCGGGATTTGCTTGCTCCGAACTGACTCTGGAGCTGCGGCCGCCATAGGGAGAGCAGCAGACCACTCAGCTCACGGAGGCTTCCGTCCAGCAGGCGCTCGGTGCGGTGGTTGGTGTGGCGGGTGCGCTCGACAGAGTCGAGCTGTACCTCAAGGTTGGCCGCAAGGTGGCCCGCATCGGCGTCTGAGATGGAGACCGAGCGCCGGCCCCCGGTGGTGGGTCGGCGGTGGGTCAGTTGGCCTTTGTGGGACGCCGTGAGGTCGATCTATTCATGCGCACGAACAACCGCTCCAACGCGCGCCTGCCCTCCACGGCGACTTCGTTCACGGAGTGCCACCGCGACTATAGCCGACCCACAGCCGACCGCCGACCTGCTCCAGCACTTCGTCCACGACTTCCACGAGCGGCTCAATCCGCCTGGCCAGTACGTCACGAAGGCCGTCGTGAAGGCGCATGCTGAGTTCCGGCGCCGTGGTCTCAAGACGGCGCGCCAGCCACTTCCCGCCTCCGTTCCAGGATGCGCCGGCGGTCAGCGCCAACTCGGCAGTGCGTCGTACCAATTCGGTGGCAATGAACAACCGTTCGCTCTGATCTTCGCTCCCTGCGAGGTCGTCGAGAAGGTCAGTGATCGCGTAGCGGCGATCATCGATCTCTTCAGCTGACACCGTGGGCGGTCCCGCTGCGGTCAGCTTCCGGGCCTCAGCGGCGACGTAGGCGCCGACCCCGTCGTGGTCGAAGAGCAGGATCCCGTCGGCGCACATCCAGAGCAGCGGTGATCTGCGCTTTCGTACTTCCCGTTCGACGAATGCCTGCCACGTTGCCTCGGTGTGCGCAAACATCTCCACTGGCCACTCACCGTGCTGGAGGCTTGCCCGGTACGGGGCTGGGGATCCATGGAGGAGCACCACGATGTCGAGGTCCGACATCGCCGTGCGGCGGTCCGTCACGACGCTGCCTCCCAGGAAGGCGGCCCGGGCGTCAGGGTGGTGCTCCTTGATAACGGCACGTGCGGCGTCGATCGCATCCATGCAGCAACTATTCAGCACTCTGTCTGTCGTGCGCACCGGATTTCTACGGGGATACGGCAGGGCTGTCCCCAGGGGCAGACTGCTGCTCCATCTGGCGTGTCGCCAGGCCAGCGGGCCCGTGCCTGCGGGCAAGAAGTCGGCGAATGGTCTCAGGTCGTGGCCTTGGCCTCCGTCTGCTCTGCCATCGATGCGAGATGGAGGTCACGGCTCCTACGCGGTGCTTCCGCCGACGTACGAGCGTCGGCCGTGTCCCAGTTGTCCGTTGGCATCCAACCCAGTCGTCTTGCCATCGAACCGAGCCCCGCCGAATCCGGCATGCCCCCACCCGCAAAATAGTGACGCCCCATAGACCGCTACGTCTTCTCTATAGACAACCCAGACCCCATTTCGTAACGGTTACCTATAGCAATCGATAGAGATCACATAGAGTGCTGAGGGGGTCCTTGTGAGGTTCACCATTGAAGGCGCGAGCGAGGAGTTCGAGGGCAAACTCCTCGCCCTGATCGCCGAGCACCGAGACGAACTGGCCGTGTCCGTCGACACCGCATGGGGTGCCGACCGGGCGATGGTCTTCCTGAACACACTCAATGAGGACGCCCGCCAGTTTGTGCGCCTGGTCGTCGAGTCCGACGGCCATCTGGAGGCTGTCGTGCTGCGCGAGGCGTTCCCGCGCGGACTGCGCGGCCCCACAGTGGCCCTGACCTACGCCCTCAAGCGCGGCTACAAGCACGGCTGGTGGCCCGAAGGTACCGAGGCGCCAGTCACAGTGGTCTACGGCGGTGGCCCACAGGACGGATGGCGGCAGGCATCGGCCTACGAGATGTCCGGTGAGGATCTACCCGTTTTCCGCGCCGCCCTAGCTCACTACGACGCCACCACATCCCGGCCCCCTTGGGACGAGGAGGCACCCTCCGCCTTCGCCGTGCATCCAGGCTGGGCGGCCGATGCTGACGCACCGAGGGCGCTGTACGACGATCCGCCGACCGCCCCCAACTCCCCGGACGGAGAAGCATGGTGATCGGGGTTGCGCAGCTAACCCCCGCCTGACGCATCCTCGGCGCGGCCCGTCACAGTGGCGGGCCCTACCCGCCTCGCAGGAGTGATGCCGCCGTGTCCGCGCTCTTCGACAAGTTTCTGATCCCGACTGCAGTTGGCCTGATCGTCACCGGCCTCGCTGCCGCAGCCAGCTGGCTCTACCGGCGTCGCCGGACCACCCCGACACCACCCCGCGTGCTGCGCCGCTTCAGTCTGCTTGGAACCGCCGACGCTGGCGGCACTCCTCTGTACTACGAGACCACCCGGGCCCCCGGCAGCGTCGTCACTCGCCGGGTCGGCAGCCTGCCTCAACGCTTCGAGCTAACCGATGCGCCGCTCGGCGACGGCACGTACGCCGCCGAACCCCTCGATCACCTGTAGGGACGGCCAGTGCATGGAGGGTGTGTTACCGCGAGTGCCCTCGTGCTGGGCTGCCCACCAGTACTTTCACCGCACGATTCCGTTAACAACCGCAGCCAAGCGAAGCGGCTACGTTCGCTGTCAAACGACCGGGTTGAATGACAGCGGACGCCAGTTCGCCGGGGGCAGACAGGAAAGAGCCACGAGAGACTGGCCAGCGAGGGCAGAGGGATGTCAACGTAGACGACCCGCCAGAAGCCCAGGTCAGAGTGCTGATCGGCGCGCCTGCGGCTCCCCCTGGCCGCAGCTTCTCCACTCGTCTGTCTAGCTGGCGGCGCGACGCCGACAGCGGGCTCGGGCGCTTGCCACCCGAGGTAGCCGTCGCCCTGAACCGGCAGGCTCCCATCCAGGCGCTGCCGCGCCGCGTTGCCGACGACCAGTACACCCGAACCCGGGCCTTGGAGGCACTCCTGAATCCGCGTTACCCGTTCGATCCGTCTTTTGAGGCTGGCGCTCTTCCCGCGTACTGGGTCAGCCCCCGACACCTGGCCGGCGATGACGGTCGTCTCTGCGATGTCGTCGCGGACAGCCTCGCCGGTCTTGGCTGGGCGAGTCTGACAGCCGTGCGAGGACGGCGAGACTTCGATGAGCTGGGAGATCACCAGGTGGTGCGCAGCACCGTCCTGCACATCAGTCCCGACGCCCTTCGGTGGGCACAGTGGGTGCTGGCGGACGAGCCGTTCCACCTCGGTGGCCTGCCGATCGCGTGGCAGGTCTCGGCCCGCTCGGACACCACCAGTTCGCTCGCGGACTGGTCCGCCTACTTCACCCCAGGCGTGCCGGGAGAGGCCATCACCGAGTTTCTCCTGGCGCTCGGCCAATGCAGCCAGCCCACCACCCTGTACGACGGTCCCGAACTGGTCCTCGCTGCGGCCACCGGGCACGGTTGGCTCCGCGACGCCGACCAACCCCACGCGGCGGCGATGCACCCCACCTTCACCGCCCGCCTCAGCCTCGGCGAGGTGCCGCCCCTCATCCAGGATGCCGACCCCAGCGTGCTGACCGCCGAGGGGGAAGGGCAGGTGGCGATGGGCTGGCAGGCGTGGGCTGAGCCTGCCATGGGGGCTCCGTACCTGTGGGCTGCCTCGTTCAGCGCGAGCGTGCCGCACCGTCTGGTCGCTGCGTTCGCCTCCTCGCTCAGCGACACGGCTCCGGTACTGCGCCGGGTGCTGCCGGAATGCACGCGGGACCAGCTCCTGTGTGCCCCCGCCAGCTGAGAAGCGCCCCCGCGTAACGAAGCCGGGCCTCCCGTCTGGGTGGCCCGGCTTTGTGCTGCTCTAGCAGGGCTTGTGTGCAGCGGACTTGTGATTACTGGGGCGGGACCGTGTCAGCACTGGGTGCTATGTCCCGCTTGTTGGCACCGATGCGAGATGGTGCTTATCGGATCTCTCGTCCCTCCGATCGCTGAGGCTGGTAGGCGCTCTGGCAGGGTCCATTCCTCGCCCTGGTCGAACAACGAGGCGACCCTTCGTCAGAAGGTGTTGGCGGTGAAGGGACGCGGGGGTTTGGCTACGAGGCCGAGCAGTCGATTGAACTCGTCTCGGTCAGCTTCGCTCATGAGGTCGTGGGCGTTGCCAAGGTTCTTCACCGTGAGCTGCTGCATGAACGGGGCGAGGAAGTCCTGCAGAGCTTCCGGGGCGTCAGCCCATTCCTGCCGGTACTTCATGAAGCGCTTGAACTGCGCTTCAAAGGCGAGGAATTCGCTTCGAGTCGCTGTGAGGGCATGAGCCTGCTCCTCCTTGCTGAACGGCCGTCCGTCGCGATGGCTCCATGTGTTGGTGTCGGCTCGGTATTTGAAGTCCGCGTCGGCGAGGAGGGCGATGATGTCGGGTCGGGATGAGGGCGCGGTCATACGGGTGTGACGCTCCTTGTGGGATTGGATGGGGAGCATCAATCGTCTGGCGAATCGCCGGTTGGGCTAACCGGCGATCGTCGGCTATGTTGCGCCCGTTTCCCCGGGTCAGTGCCGGCGGTTGGAGTGGTTCAACGCCTGAGCCGTAGGCGGTGTGGCGAGGGCTGGCGTCGGGATGTGCCAGCCGGCTCGGGCGCCTGTGGTCTGGAGGATTTCGGGTGCTGCTGCGGGCAGGTGGGCGCTGCGGCGCAGGCGCCAGACGAGGACATCGCTGATGGAGTCGGCGCTGCCGAGCTCGCGTCGCCGGGCGGCGTCGGTGAGCAGGGCGGCGGGGTCGTGGCCCGCTTGTCGGGCGTCGGCGAGGGTGGCGGCCAGGGCGGGCCAGCCGGGCTCGGCCTGGATCCGTTCGGCGAGCTCTGGCAGTGCCTTGTGCAGGAGATCGGCCTGGTGTTCTCGAATACGCGGTGTCATTCGCTGACCTTGCCGGCGGAGGGCGGCGATGGGGTGGGCCGCGGCAGCCTGGTAGGCCGCGCGCAGATGCTCGGCGGCTTGCTGGGCTGCGGCTGCCTGCTGGTTGTGGTGCCTTTTGGCGTGCCAGTTCGCTGCGGCGATGGCGAGGAAGATGGCCATGTCGATGACCATCCCCGTGGTGGCTCCGTCTTCGCCGCAGCCGAGCGCGGGGCCACTGTGGACGAGATCGTGGGCGGCCTGCCGCAGGGCGTGGTCGTGCCCGCGTACGGCGCGGACGTGGGAGCGGCTGGCCCGCTCGAACGCGTTGGCCGCCTCCCGCAGTTCTGCACGGGTGTGGGCCGCAGAGGTCTTGGCGAGCGCGTCCAGGACCTCACCCGCTGCGGCGATCTGCGCTGCCGCCATGCCGGCGTCGCCGTGGTCGATGATCAGTAGGGCCTGCCAGCTGGCAGCCGCCGCCCGGCGCTGCGCGAACGCGGGAAGGGTCACCTGCGGCAGGGCGGGCTGCACCGGCTCAGGCCCACCCTCGGTGAGTGCTTCTGCTTGGAGGGACCAGCGTTCGCGGATGCGGGGCAGGGACAGGTCGGGTGCGAGGGTGGAGCCGGCATAGAAGACCGGCTCGTCGTCCTTGTTGCGGTCACCAGGCAGCGCGACCTTGTAGCCGAGCAGGTCGCCCGAGGGTGCGATCCGCTTGCGGATCAGAAGACCGTCGGCGGCCAGACGGTCGAAGAACTCATCTGTGGAGGCGGCGCCGGCAGACGCGCCGCGCACGGTCTCGCGCAGCTCCTCCCGCACCGTGCGCTCTCGCCCTTGGCGTTCGGCTTTGTGGCGCTCGGCGCTGGTGGGGCGTTTGGCTGCGGTTCCGTCGCCGGGGGTCACGCGGTGTAGGTCGTAGTCGGTTTCGATGAGGCGGGCTGCGGCCTGGGCGCGTTGGCCGGAGCGGTGGTGGTCGGGGCGGCGGCCGTTCTCGCGTACGAGGGTGGCGATGATGTGGATGTGGTCGTCGGCGTGGCGGACGGCGGCCCACCGGCACCCGGCGTCGTCTGGGCCACCGGAGTCGATGCCTATGGCGGCCACGATGCGGCGGGCGATGTCGCCCCACTCCTCGTCGCTCAGGATGCGGTCGGTGCGTGCTGCGCGGACGGAGCAGTGCCACACGTGCTGGTCGGGCCGCTGGTCTGCGTCAAGGAGGTGCAGTGGCTGGTCGAGAAGCCGCTGGAGGTCTTCCTTCGTCGCGGAGGGGTCGCGGCCGGGGTCAGGCGCCATGCCGTCGAAGGAGGCGACCAGGTGCGGGTCGACGTGCTCTTCGCGGGTGCCTTTGCCGTAGAGGTAGTTGAGCAGGCCGCGGGTGCTGCTGCCTTGCTTGTGGATGCGGGGAATCAAGCGGCCTCGTCCATCTGGCGGTTGTTGATCCGCTCAACGGCCGCCCTGGTGGCGGTGGCCGCGCGGCGGACGTAGGTGAGGGTTTCCTCGATGCGGGCGCTGTCGATGTCGCCGCCCGAGTTGAGTGTCTTGGTGATCTGGTTGAGGTTGCTGCCGGCCCAGCCGAGCTTGCGGCTGGTGGCGAAGAGCTCGGTGAGGACGTCGTGGTCGGCGGCGATGGTGGCGGCGGTGCGGGTCTGGTCGCGGGCGGCGGCCAGGGCGGAGTGGGCGAGGAAGCCGGCGATACTCATGCCGACGGCATCGGCGCCGGCCTGGATGAGGGTGCGTTCGCGTTCGTTGAGTCGGACGCTGTGGGCGGAGCGCTGCTTCTTGTCGCGCGGGCGGGATTTCCCCTTGGTCAGGCGCGTGTGGCCGGCCGTATTTGACTGCGAACCGCCCTCGGTCGCAGCCCTCCCGTCCGGCGCCCCCTGGCGCTGGTCGGGCCCCGCCACCCCTGGGGCGGGGTCGGGTTTGGACGCTCCCCTTGCGGGGGAGTTTCCGAACCTCCAACTTGCTCCGCTTTGGGCTGGTGTGGCTTGGGGCGCGTTCTGATGCTCTGGGCTGTGGGTGCACGAATCCTGCATGGAGAGCAGCTCCTGGTTGAGGGGAGAGGGCAGCGGACCAGGTCGACGTACGGGCAGTGTCCCCAACGCCCGCTGGTTCGAGCGGTGAGTCGCGAGGGAGGGCCGTGCGTGCCTAGTCAAGCGGTGCCAATGGGGCGGGGCCGCAGGACCAGACGGGGTGCTGGTCCACGGCCCCCGTTCGGCGTTCAGGGCTGACCGGATATCCGGTCAGCCCGTGGGGACGGCGGTCTCGCAACCCTGCTCTGCCGCCAGGAGGGCCTTGAGTTCGGTGAGCCGGTCCTCGGAGATGGGGAGGTCGGCCTCGCGGATGGCGTTCCGTAGCACGGCGCGGGTGGCTGTTCCGTGCATGGCGATGGCCGCGCGGCCGATCGCGAGGAGTTCGTCCATCTCGGCACCGGGAGGACGTCCGTAGCGTTGCGCCGCAGGGACGTCGTCCTCGTGGGACGGCTCGGTGGTCTCGCGGGTGGGAACCGAGTCGTGCAGGGGAAGTTGGCTCTGCACGGATCGAGGAGGCAGGGACTCAAGACGAAGGTTGGAGTCGGCGTGCTCCCCGGCTTCCTCGCTCGCCAAGTCGAAACCTGCACCCGATCGGCTGCGCGGCGGAGTCGTCTCGACATGGCGCGTGGCGCCTTCGTTCGGAGTGAAGGCGGTCCAAGGCGATGGCAGTTCGATCGTGGCCAGCGCTGTCGCGTGACGGCGGACGGCAAGCTGGTGCAACAGCACTTCGCGCTGGCGCTGGTCGATTCCCACAGACGCTTGGGCGACGGCGCGGGAAAGCCGTCGCGCGGTTCGCCGGCCTCGCCAGCCGGCGCGCTGCTTCGGGGTTCGCTCCGCAAGGTGCGCGGCCAGGGCGACGGCCCTGCGGGTGGCACGGTCGCGGCTGATCTGCGCGGCGTCACGATCGTGTTCGGTGACCCCAAGGCGCGAGATGCCGCGTTCGCGTGCTTCGCGACCTATCCGGGCGAGGAGGCTGTGGGAGGCCGCCTCGGGCGTGCGGATGCGCAGTTCGATGCCCATGGCCTGATGCCAGAGCAGCGCGGCCATGACCGGTCCCACGAAGGCCCGCACCGTGCCGCCGACCACACCTGACTCGGCGTACGCGGGGATCACCTGTACAGCGGTGATCACCCAGGTCAGGACACCGGGCAGGCCGGGTGCTTGCTTGGGGCCGTGCAGGTTCTGCCGCGCCAGCAGGGCCGTGGCGAAGAGGGCGAGTTCTGCGGCGGCGAACATCGAGGCGCGCTCGGTGGTGCCGCTCATGCCGAGGTAGTCGGCGGCGAACCGCCAACTGGTGTCGGCGCTGTAGGCGGTACATCCGACCGCAGCCAGCGCGGCGACCCTGACCGCGGGCGTTCCGGGCTGTCGCTTGGCGTGGTTTCGGGGAGCGCGTCGGTAGATCAGCCAGCTGACCAGCAGCACTGTGCAGGTGGCCAGGAGAGCGGCGAGCGCGATAGATATCGCGTTCCAGTACCCGAGTGCGGGCATGGCAAGTTCCGTCATGCAGGGGTCTCCAAGGGCCCGCCGCGCCGTGTGGGCAGGCGTGGGCGCGGTCAGGCGGTGTGGTGAAGGTGAGCTGGTGCGGGGCGGCGCCGTGCGGTCAGGCGGAGAGCTGGCGTCTGCGGTCGGCGCCGGTGAGGACGACGGTGGTGGTCATTTCGGCGAGACGGGAGGCGACGCGGTCGCCGACGGCGTCGCGGAGCGCGGCGGTCGGCAGATTGGTCGTGAGGAGGGTGGGGAGCAGGTCGGTGTAGCGGCGGTTGATCAGCCGGTACGTGATCTCCTCGGTCCACTCCGACTGCTTGGCTGCGCCGAGGTCGTCCAGGATCAGCAGCGGGCAGGTGCTGAGGGTGGCGAGGTCGCGCTCGGCGTCGTGGCCGGGGCGTGGGCGCAAGCGGGCGTACAGGTCGGCCGTGGTGGCCGCCTCCCACCGCAGCCGTACCCCGGCGGTCAGCAGCGAGCGCACCGCGCCGTACGCCTGGTGCGTCTTGCCGGTGCCGGTGGGCCCGGCGACCAGCAGGGACGGTCCGAGTGCGATACCCCGGGTGCCGCTCGGTCCGGGCCGTGCGGCGAGCGCCACCTCGTCCCAGGCGGCAACCTGCTGGTGGCCGGCGAGCGCGTGGCGGTAACGGGGCGGGATGCGGGCCGCGGCCAGGTCCAGCGCGGTCACCCGCTCCGAAGGAGCCTCGGCAGGTGACGTAGTTGGATCGATGCCCCGTTCGGCGAGGATCGTGCCGAGGCGGGCGGCGAGGGTGTTCATGCGCTCCGGCTCCCGGCTGGTGGTGGCTGTGGTCACAGCTGACCCCCGTAGGCCGCCTCGACGTCAGCGGGCGCCGGGTTGGTCCATGCTCGGTGCGGGGCGGCAGCTGCCCGTGGAGCGTTCATGGCCTCGTCGACCAGGCTCGGCAGCAGCCCAGCGGACAGCCCCTTGGTACGCATGCGGTCCATCCCGGCCCTGATGTGGTCGGGGGACAACCCCTCGCCGAGCAGTTTGCTGACCACCTTGCCGAGGCGGCCGAGGACGTCGCTGGGCGGGCGGTGTTGGCATGCGGCGACGTGCTCGGCGACCAGGTCCTTGGCCGAGACCGACCCCGAGACGGCAGGGGGCGTGGGGGCGCTTGCGCTCCCCACCGGAGGTGATCCTAGATCCAGGATCCTAGGTCCTAGATCCGGACCCTGAGTCCTCACCGCAGTCTCCCAGCGTTGTGGTGAGGGCTCACTGAAATTGCTCTGACCTGCAGTTTCCCGGTTCACGGAGGGCTCGCTGTATCCGCGTGACGCATCAGGGAGTCCACTGTGAGGGCTCACGGTCTGTTCATGGAGGGCTCCGTGAACAGGCGAGGCCGCCTCGTCCGACCGGCTGCCCTGGTGGCGCGGGCAGGCCGGGCAGCGGCTGCCACTGGGCCGGTTGATCTTCTGGTGACGGGCCCAGGTGACGATGTGCAGGTACCGCTTGCCGTCGTCGCCTTCGTACCGGCAGATCAGACCCGCACTGTCGAGCTGCGTGAGGTCGTCCTCGACCTCCAGCGGGCCGTGCTCGGGGCGCAGGGACCACAGGGCGCCGGCGATGACAGCGGCCTGGTCGCGGAAGCGGCCGTGGTCGTCCGCCTGCGTAAGCAGGCCGAAGAAGGTCCGCTCGGCATGGACGCTCACCGCGGCCAGCGACTCGGAGATGAAGGCTTCCGGCTTGATGGTGCGTATCCGCGCCATGTCTATCGCCCCGCCTTCGTGGGCCGAGCAGGCGAGTTCGGCGACGGGGATGCGACTACGGCCACGAAGGCAGTAGCTTGTTGGGGCATGCACAGTTCCTCACCCGGTGGCGTTATGACCGCCACCGTCTTGATCGTTCAGGTACGGGCGATATCGGTAGGGACTTCTTGGCCCCCGGCGTTGGCCCGCCGGGGGCTTCTTCATGTACTCGGAACCGCAGGGGTTTCCGGGCGCATGGCCAAGACAGCCACATCTTTCCCGCACAAGTCCAGCATTCCGCCGGGAAAGCAAACAGCTCTCGGCGAACGTGTCGTGCGCGGCTTCCTTAAAACGGTAGACCCGAATCGCCGGTTGACCAAGAAGGCGCATAAATCGGGCAGTTGGCAAGCAAATCCGTGGGCGGCGCTGGTGAGCGCGCGATGCAAGATGCCCACGTCGAGACCACGTAGGTGCTACCAGCATGAGGGCAGCAGGTGATTTGGTCATCCGCCAATTCCGGTCTATGTTGCGCCGCCGCTCGCAAGGAGCCTGGGGACCAGATCTGACAAAAAAGATGCGAAACATAGCAGCACATCGCCGGTTACCCAAACCGGCAATGCAGAGCTACAACTGACCCATGCCTGAGAGCCTTTTGGGAATTGGTCCGGCCGGCGTGCTGGCCGCCCGCGCCATTACCCGTGCCCGCACAGCGCGCGGATTCGCCCAGCGCCAGCTGGCCGAACGTGTCACCGCGCTCGGCCGGCCCATGACCATCACGATGCTGTCCCGCATCGAATGCAGACAGCGCCGCTGCGATGTCGACGACATCGTCGCCATCGCAGCCGCTCTCGGCCTCTCCCCGCTCGCCTTGCTCGCCGAGACGAGTTAGCCGAACGAGCCCCAACAGCGCTCCCCGGGTGGGCCAACACCCGGCAGCCGCTACGCGCACCACCCCGCCCGTACCTGAACCACCAAGACCGGCGTACCCGTCTCCGCACGGCCGCGCCAGAGAAGGAACCTCCTTGCGCCGAGAGGCCATTCCCCCTGCCCCGTTGCCGTTCCGCCTCCGTACCGCGAAGGAGGCGATCTCGCATGGCTGAGCAGCCAGGCACCGGCGTAGCACCGCCCCGCCTCTACCGTCCCGAGGACATCGCTGCTGTTCTCGGCTGCTCTGCCTGGTGGGTCAAGGACAGGGCCCGCCGACGGCTGATCCCCTTCACCCGGGTCGGCCGCGCGTACCGCTTCACCGCAGAACACCTCGCAGAGATCATCCGCCTCCACGAGGAACGGCCCGCACGGGCACACCAGCCAGTCACAGCTCGGACCGTCGCCAAGACCGGCGCCCAGCAGGCGGAAGCGCCCCAGCGTGCCGCGCCCACAACCCGCCTGCGGGCGCGGCCTCCGGCCCGCGCCAGACAGAGCCAGTTCAGCACCGTCGCCTGACACGACCGCGTACCAAGGGAGAGGAGGAGCGTGGGTTTCGCGGAGAAGCGCGCGAACTACTGGCGCGGCCGGTACAAGACCGCACCTGGGAAGCACCTCACGGTCGTCGACGAGCAGGGCAAGGCGATCAAGTTCGCCACCAAGGGCGAGGCTCAGCGCGCCGCGAGCGAGGCCGAGAACAAGTACCGGCGCGGCGACTGGCGTGACCCGGCACTCGGCCAGGAGACGTTCGGCGAGTACGCGAGCCGCTGGTACGAGGCCCAGGACCTGGCCGCATCGACCATGCAGAACTACAAGCGCCACATCGAAGAGCACCTGCTTCCCGACTTCGGGGACCATGCGCTCGCCGGCATCCTGCGCTCGGACGTCGACCGGTGGGAGAAGAAGGAAAGGGCTCTGTACGCGGCCTCCAGCGTCAAGACCTGGCGCTCGACGTTCCACCTGATCTACGAGGACGCGATCGACGAAGGGCTGATCACGTCGAACCCGGCGACCAGGCGGCGGGGGCGGGGCAAGCGCGCGGGCCGCTCCCGTGACCGAGGCCCGGAGAAGGTCGTCACCGATCCGCTCGGCATCCTGTTGATCGCCGAACGAGCAGCACTGCTGTCCGGCCGAGATGACGAGTTCGTCGCCGTCGTCCTCAAGGGATACACCGGCATGCGCTGGGGCGAAATAGTCGGCCTGGAGACCGAGTTCACTCGACCTGGCTCCGTCCGTGTCGAATGGCAGCTGTACGAACTCGACTCGGGCGAGATGGTGCGCTGCCCGCCCAAGGACGACAGCTATCGCACCCTCGACTCGATGGACTGGCTGTCCGCCCTGGTCGCCAATCACGTCGCCCGCACGAAGCCGACGCCCTGCCCCTGCCACGGTAGGACCTACGTCTTCCGCGGGCAGGGCACGGCTCGTACGGGCGGCCACCACGGTGCGAAACTCGTCGACGTCGCACGCCGTGCCGAAATCTCCACGGGGACGGTATCCAACGTCCTCAACCACCCCGATCGCGTCGCTGAGGCGACGCGAATGCGGGTGGAGGAGGCCATCACGGACCTCGGGTTCGTACGAGGCGGCGCGGTGGTGGAGCCTGCGGCCCACTGGCGCAGGAACGGTTTCGCGACGTGGCTGTTCACCCCGGCGGTATCGGGCTGGTACCCGAAGAAGGCCCCGCAGGAGGCACGACCCGTGCCGCTACTCGGCGAGCCGTGGCCAGGAGTCCCCGCGCGAGGGCGGGGCGCCGGTCAACGAGCTGACGCCTGCTGGCTCCCGATCGCCAAGGGCCTCACGCCTCACGGACTGCGCCACGCCCATAGGACGGTGATGGAGGACCTCGGCACCGAGAAGGTCCTCATGGACCAGCGCATGGGACACATCGACGGCTCCGTCTCGGCGCGCTATGCCCATGTCACCCCTGGCATGCGCAAGCGCCTCATGCTCGGCCTGACCGAGCAGTGGGAGGCAGCTCTCGACTCGCGGCTCGCCATGTGTCCTACATCACCGGTGCGCGTGCTCGGTGACCTTCTGCGCGTTCGCCGGCAGGCGCGTGGCTTGGTGTAACGCCAGCGGTGAGTGGCGCCTGTGACCCCCACGGGTCACAGGCGCTTTCGCCTCGCTCGAAACACCTGTGCCTGCCCACCGAGCCCGATCATGCCGACGGGATCTGGGCACTCGATTCCTTCTGGTGGTTTTGGCGAATCGGCGGGCGCTGGTGCCAGCAGACCTGGCTCAATAGGCGCATGGAAATGGGTGAGCACTGGGCGTATCGAGTGAGGCCGAAGGACCTGGGCAGCGCGGTTCACCAGGTAGAGATTGTTCGTGTCGGCGGCCCCGGCAGGACGGGCGGGGTCCACGTGCGGTTCCTTGAAGGGGACGCAGCCGGGCTACAGGAATGGGTCAACCCCACGTGCCTCGTGGTTCCGTGGGCGGAGGCCGAAGAGTTCCACGCGGACGACGCGGCGGAGTTGGCGTTGGCCGAGGCGTCGCGACACGTGAGGGGCCGCACGGAGTTCGAGGCCGCGCGGCTGATCCTCGGGTTCGTCAGACCGAAGAGCAAACTGCGCCTGCGGCGAGGCGTCCAGGACGCTGGCATCCTGGACATGGGCCGACTGGATGAGACCGCACCGCTCGTAGGTATGGACCCCGCGAAACTGCGGGACGATCCTGCGGTCCACGAGAACCGCGACGGCCACTGCCTTGCAGGTTGGCCAGTCACTGAACGTCTCGCCCGCCATGTGGCCGAACGTCTCGCCGACACGATCCTGCCGGAGGTGGACCGCAAACAGCAGAGCCTTGAGCAGGAACGCGCCCAGGGTTCTTGGTACTCCTCCTACAGCCGTCGCGATGACCGCAAGCTGGACGCCGAAGCGACCGTCCTGAGGACCGTGCGGGCCTGGTGCGGCGAGGACAAGTCTGAGCGCTATGACGAACTGGTCGCCCTGCGGGCGGAGGTCATCCGGCTCGGGAAACTGGTCGAGCGGGCGGTGACGACCCTACGTGACCGCGGACACGGCTTCATCGCCTCCACCATTGAGCGCGAGCTGGGCGTCCATATCTCCAGCCTTGATCCAGACGTTCGTCGCTGAAGTCGTGCCGCCGGTCCGGCTCCGGCTTGGGTGACGCGACTTCCACCTGAGGCTTCTCCACCGACTCCACTTTCTCGGGACGCTGCGGGTGCCAGCCGTCGAGGAACGGCCGCATCTGGTCGCCCGTCGGCTGCGCATGGAAGCCGTGGCCGGTAAGTCCCCTGCCGCGCGCAGTGGGGTCGAGCCGCTCGGCCTCGGCCTTCCCCCACGCCGACCACTCCCGCAGCCTTTCGGCGTCGAGGTCGTCGCTCGACGTGGCAGCGGCCTTGTCCAGCGCTGAGCAGAAATCCCTGATCTCCCCCGCAGTCCGCCAGTGCTCCAAGGCCGTACTGAAGAGCTCGACCCGCACCGCGTCCACGGCCTTGATCGTCGCGACGCTGACAGCGGCCTCCCACTCCTGCTGCCTGCGCTGCATCTCCTCCGCTTCCTGTAGGCGGCGCTCTCTCTCCTCCCGCTCCCGCTCCTCCCGCAGCCGCCGCTGCTGAGCCTCGCGTTCCAACCGAGCCCGTTCCTCCTCTTCGGCGTGTGCCTTGAGCGCGCGGAATACCGAACCGATCCGGTCCTCCAGCGACTTCTTGGCGGTGTCGGCCCAGTCCTTCTTCCATCCGGATCCGTAGCCCGACTGCTGGCTGAGATGCAGTTCCAGCTCGCCGGACGGCTCGGACCGGTTCGCCGGAGCAACCCGCTGCCAGTCGTACGTACGCCGGCCCGGTTGCTTGGGCACGTACCTGACCTGCTTCTGCCGCTCGCGGAAGCTGACCTCGTACGTCCTGCCGTGGACCGTCAGCAGGGGGCGCGCCTGCCGGCGCTTCTTGGACACCGCGATCTCGCCATGACGAACGATGGCCTGCTCGGCGAGGAGACGGAGCAGCGCAATCACCCGGGGGAGGACCTCCTCGGAGATCTCAAAGGCACTGTGGTCTGCGGTGACCGCGGCGACCACGTCCTCAACGTCGGTGATCACTCGGCTGCGCGCCAGGCGAATCCGATTCCACTCGGTGTCGTCCTCGCCGGTCACCCTGAGTAGCCCGAGAACGAAATCACCCCTCTCCCGCCCCGTGTGCTTGAGGTGGTACCCCTCGGGGGCGCATTGCCGCGCAGCATCGAATGCTCGCCGGTAGCGGGCCCGCTCCCCGTCGCTCGGGTTCGTGATGCGGAGGAAGCGGCCGGCCTCCTGCACTCGGATGACCAGGGCCGCGCCAATCGAGGCCGGTGAGGGGCGCGAGGACTTCGCAGCTGCGGACGAGGGTGCTGTCTGTTGGCTGGGAGGGTCAGCCTGTGGTGGCAGCTTGAGGGCCGCCGAACGCTGCCTGCGTGGAGTCCGCTCCGGCCGGTCCGGGTGGTGTCCGTGCTCCAGGTAGAAACGCCCGTCGTTGGTGATGTCCGCCTGCCACCTCCCGCCCTGCTTCGGCATGGTGATCAAGCCCCGCCCCTTGAGGGCGTGCGCGGTGGCGGCAAGTTCCGGGCTGTCCGAGGTACCAGGTTCCGTCCCCTCCCCGATGCGGGTGAGCAGGACCAGCTGGCGATCATTGAGTGGCGACCAACGGTGCATGGCACGGTCGTACCGTGTGTGCCCGCAGTAGCACAACCCGTAGCCGGCGATTCTTTCTGCGTCTGACAGGGTTGGGGATCAACGCCCTGGCAGTCATTGATGCGGCGCGAGCCTCTCCCGCCGTGCCCAGGCATGAGTGCCCACGCGGAGTCGCGTCGCTGTGTGTACCTGAACCGCTGGTCGACCGCAGGTGCGAACTAGCCATTGGCTACCCCAGTGGAAAAGCAAACTGAGTAGCGCAAGAATCCTGCGGCCCTACAGATCGGGGGCGCGATTCCAGGTCCGCGACACCAGGGACCCCGCAGGTGTGCCGACGAGGAGGTCTTCCCAGCCAGCATCGGCCATCGGCTTGACCCACCTGAGCTGGTCTTTGAAGCCAAGGCTCTTGGCTAGCCCGGTAGTGGTAAGCATGGCGTACTGCACAAGCACGCTTATGGCGTTCGTCGCGTGGTGCGAGTGTATGACGATCTTTCCCGACGACGTCTGACTGGCGATTCCCGGACAGTGGACGAGCTTTTGATCCTTGTCTTGGTGGGCGAAGCCGTGCCGCACCTTGACCATGGTGTCCAAGAGTTGAGACGCCTGCATTTTGGCGAGTTGAGTGGTGGCTATGCGCCAAGTGCCGGTTCCGCCAGTCTCGATTGACGCGACCTGCACTCGCCAGTCCCAGTCGTCGGGCGGGTCGTAACGGAAGAATGTCCAGAACAGCTTCCGCAGGTTGTTGGGACTGGGCGTCTGCACCATCCCGCCTCCGCCAGCGATGTTGTACCAGTTGTTCAGCCGCGGCCTCGCCTGTGGATGGTGCTTCTGGGCGGTGATCGCCAGGTCCTCGTTGAAGGCTTCGAGGGCGCCGACGGCCGCTACGACTACGCTGCGGTTCAACGCTGAGTGCTCCGCCCCGGGCTGTCCATTGCCCCCCTTGCCCTGGGCTTGTCTGGCAGCGGTCAACTGGGCCAGTCGTTCTTGAGTCACCCGGTGAATCATCTGAGCATCACGAAGATATCCAGTCATGCCGTCGATGGGGGACTGGAGGGGGTTGAGCGCCACGTGATGCCCTTCGACGATGGGATGCACAGGGGCAAGATCTTAGGGCGTGCCATTTATTGCCGGGTCGCTTCTGGCTTCTTGGTACTCGGCGGCATCCATGTTGTTCCCGCAGCAGGCTGGACCGCAGGGCCTGCTGCTGCCCGAGCCACGGATACTCGGGACGGACAGCCAACGGACGACTGACGGACGTCCCCGCTTCGGATCGTTGGTAGCCCAATCTGATCAATCCCGGAGATTCTCTTTGGGCCACCTGGCAAGCTCGTCGGCTGGTTTCCTGGGAGCCGGATCCTGAGATCGGCTCCCAAACGGCTCCCAAGACGCCCCCGGAAACCACTCAGGGGCCTGATCCACTAAGTGGATCAGGCCCCTGACCTGGTCTTACGGCTGTCGGGGTGGCGGGATTTGAACCCACGACCTCTTCGTCCCGAACGAAGCGCGCTGCCAAGCTGCGCTACACCCCGATGTCACCGCTGTCGCGGCGACATCGATTACTTTAGCTCACCCGCGCTCCCAGGCGAAATCTGGTTTTCGCGGCCCGGAGGTGGCCGTGGGGCGGGGCTTCTGTGGTGCTTGTTTGGGATTCGGATGGTGCTGGTCAGGCCTTTTCGACCAGGGTCAGGAGGGTTGCTTCCGGGGGGCAGGCGAAGCGGACCGGTGTGTAGCGACTTGTTCCGCAGCCGGCCGAGACGTGGAGGTAGGAGACATGGCCCCCTGCCTCGTAGGTGGACAGGCCCCTGGCTCGATCTGTGTCCAGGTCGCAGTTGGTGACCAGGGCGCCGTAGAAGGGGATGCGTAGCTGGCCGCCGTGAGTGTGGCCGGCGAGGATCAGCGGATAGTTGTCCCTGGTGAAGGCGTCCAGCGCGCGCAGATACGGTGCGTGCACGATCGCCAGGGAAAGGTCGGCGTCCTTCTCCGGACCGCCCGCCACCTTCTCGTACCGGTCGCGTTTGATGTGGGGGTCGTCCAGGCCTGTGAAGGCCAACTCGTACCCCTCCAGCTTCAGCCGGCCCCGCGTGTTGGTCAGGCCCACCCAGCCCGCCGCGTCGAATGCGGCCCGTAGGTCTTCCCAGGGGTTGTGGACCACGCCGACCGCCGCGGCGTTGCCGTTCAGACCGTGCTTGCCCTGGGACTTTTCGAGCAGGTAGCGGGCTGGGTTGCGGAGGGTGGGGCCGTAGTAGTCGTTGGAGCCGAACACATATACGCCCGGGTACTCCATCAGCGGGCCCAGCGCGTCCAGGGTCTCTGGTACTCCCTCCGGGTCGGAGAGGTTGTCGCCGGTGTTGACGACGAAATCCGGGCGCAGCCCCGCGAGGGACTGGAGCCAGGCACGCTTCTTGCGCTGGCCGCTGACCATGTGGATGTCTGACACCTGCAGTACTCGCAGCGGGCGCATTCCGTGGGGGAGCACCGGGACCGTCAGCCGTCGGAGGCGAAAAGAGCGGGCTTCGAAGCCCGCTGCGTAGGCGATGCCGGCCACGCCGACTGCCGTGATGGCCAAGGGAACTCCATACCGTGCGCGCATCTACCCATCGTCGCAGACACGGGGTACTAGGTGACGGAGTCGGCGACGACTAGTGATCTTTCATGGTGTTCCACGAGGATGGTGTTCCACGGGGATGGTGGCCCGCAGGCAGGGTCTTCGAGAGGCAGGGTGTTCCACGAGTCGCTGCCATGACGCGGCTACTCGGCTGGCCTTCCAGCGCGGACGTTCGCCAGTGGTTCCACTGCCGCGCCGCGAAATGATCGGGCGCGCCCGTATCCCCACCTGACACACTGATCTGTATGACCACGCTCAAGTCGAAGCTTCACGACGACCTCATCGACGCGATCCGGGCGCGTGACGAACTGCGCTCCTCCACGCTGCGGCTGACCCTCTCCGCCATCACCAACGAAGAGGTCTCGGGCAAGACCGCCCGGGAGCTCTCGGACGAAGAGGTGCAGAAGGTGATCGCCCGGGAGGCGAAGAAGCGTCGCGAAGCCGCGGAGGCCTTCGCCCAGGGAGGGCGGGCCGAGCAGGCTGAGCGCGAGCGGGCCGAAGGCGTTCTGCTCAATGCGTATCTGCCCCAGCAGCTCTCGGACGACGAGCTTCAGCAGATCGTGGGGCAGGCGGTCGAGGAGGCGAAGGCCGCAGGGGCCGAAGGGCCGCGGGCCATGGGTGCGGTGATGAAGATCGTGAATCCGAAGGTCGCAGGGCGGGCCGAGGGCGGGCGGGTGGCTGCGACCGTGAAGCGACTGCTGGCGGGCTGAGCTCCAGAAGCGCACGTTTCCGGCGGTTAGCCCTCGGATACCGGGGGACTCCGGATGGCGGGTGCCGACGGCCGCAGCTGATCACGGCATCGAGTCGCGGTGAAAGCAGCTGCGGTGAGAGCAGCGGCGGGTCGGGATTGTCGGCCACCGAATCGTGCGAGCCGGCGCCTGGCTCAGTAACGCGGATCGCCTCAGCGGGTGCACGGGTCGAATCACTGGCCGGGATGTTCCGAGGATGACGAAGGGGCCAGGTCGTCCATGCGACCTGGCCCCTCGTGTCTGTCAGCGTTGGCGGTCAGTCCCCGCTACCGTCCCCGCCGCCGTTGTCGCCGCCACGGTTGTCGCCGCCTCCGGTTTGGCCGGAGGGTACGGAGATCCCGGGCCACGGCTCGTTGCCGCCGCCGCCGTTGTCGCCCGGGCGACCGTCCCCCGGCTTACCGTCGTCCGGCCGGCCTTCGTTGCCGTCCCCGCCGCCGTTGTCCTCGCCGTCACCGTCCGGGGTCTCCTCCGGCTTGGGCGGGTCGGGGATGGACACCTTGTTGAAGGTCGGGGCGTCCCAGCCCTCCAGAGCGCCGTTCATGGCGTCCCGCCAGATCGGGCCGGGCACCTGCCCACCGAAGACCTTGGAGTGGTAGACGTCGCCGATGGTGATGTTCGTCATTTTCACCTGCTGGGTGGGGCTACCCACCCAGACGGCTCCGGACAGGTTCGGTGTGTAGCCGACGAACCAGGCGTTTCGCCGCTCGTCCGTCGTACCCGTCTTGCCCGCGTTGTCACGGCTGGTCAGGCCCGCGGACTGACCGGTGCCGGAGTCGATCACGCCACCCAGCAGGGTGTTGATGGTGTCCGCGGTCTGCTCGCTCATCACCTTCTCGCAGGTGCTCTTGGGCACCGGCAAGCTCCGGCCGTCCGCGGTGCGGATCGACTGGATGGCGGTGGGGCTGCAGTACGTGCCTCGGTTGGCGAAGGTCGCGTAGGCACTGGCCATCGTCA
This sequence comes from Streptomyces albipurpureus, assembly GCF_023701525.1. Taxonomy (GTDB): domain Bacteria; phylum Actinomycetota; class Actinomycetes; order Streptomycetales; family Streptomycetaceae; genus Streptomyces; species Streptomyces albipurpureus. The sequence continues at coordinate 122,380 of NZ_JAMQAW010000029.1, read as the reverse complement.
GCGGGGAGATCCCGTCCGAGCCCAGGGTCAGCGCGGAGGGTTCCACCGGCAGTTTGTCGCCGTTGCCCTGGAACACCCGGAGCTTGTCGGTCATCTCCACGACCGGGCAGATCCCTATGTCCTCGATCATCTGGACGAAGTAGGTGTTGACCGACATCTCCATCGCCTTCTTCAGCGGATACGGTCCCACCTCCTTCTCGTTCTCGTTCTCCAGTACGTCGCCACCGTCATTGCGCCAGGTGCCGTTGCAGGTGGAGATCGAGTCCGGGTACGACATCTTGTACGGCGCCGGGTACACCTGCGTCACCGGCCTGCCCTGCTCCAGGGCTGCCGCCGCCACGAATGGCTTGAAGGTCGATCCGACGGGGAAGCCGAAGTTCGAGCCGCCCAGCTTCTTGTCGACCGAATAGTTGATCTCGGTCTCGTTCTTGCCGTAGCCGTACGGGCGCGACTGACCCATGCCCAGGATCTTGCCGGATCCCGGCTGGACGATGGTCACCGCCGTGGCGACCTTGTCCGACTTGTAGACATGCTTCTTGATCGACCTCTGAGCCGACTTCTGGGCCTGCGGGTCGAGCGTGGTCTTGACCGTCAGTCCGCCGCGGTACCAGATCTTGGCGCGCTCCTCCTTGGTCTTGCCGAAGACCGGGTCGGAGGTGAACGACTTGCGCACGTAGTCGCAGAAGAAGCCCGCGCCGTTTGTGGCGGTGATGCAGCCGTTCTTCGGCTCGCTCACATTGAGCTTGATCGGGGTAGCTTTGGCCCGCTCCGCCTCTTCGGGTGAGATGTCGCGGACGTCCGCCATGCGCTGGAGGACGATATTGCGACGTTTGGTCGCTTCCTCTATGTCATTCACCGGGTCATAGCGGCTGGGGGACTGGACGAGTCCCGCGAGCATCGCCGCCTCTTCGACCTGAAGGTCCTTGGCGGGCTTGGAGAAGTAACGCTGGGCGGCCGCCTCGACGCCGTAGGCCTTCTGGCCGAAGAAGGTGATGTTGAGGTAGTTCTCCAGGATCTTCTTCTTGCCGAGTTCTTCCTCGACCTGGATCGCGTACTTCAGCTCCTGGATCTTGCGGCCGAGCGTCTGCTGGGTGGCCTGGGCGACCTTGTCCGGGTCGTCGCCTGCCTCCTCGACGAAGACGTTCTTCACATACTGCTGGGTCAACGTCGAGGCACCCTGGGTGACTCCACCGCTCGTCGCGTTCTTGTTGAGCGCGCGCAGTACGCCCTTGAGGTCGACCGCGCCGTGCTCGTAGAAGCGCGAGTCCTCGATCGCGATGATCGCCTTCTGCATATGCGGCGAGATTTCCTTGAGTGGCACCACCGTGCGGTCACGCGAGTAGACCGTGGCGATCAGGCCGCCCTTGGAGTCCAGGATGGTGGTGCGCTGGCTGAGCGGGGGTGTCTTGAGGTTGGCGGGGATTTCGTCGAACCCCTTCACCGTTCCCTTGGCCGCGAGCCCCAGTGCCCCGAAGGCCGGCAGGGCGATGCCTGCCAGCACGGCTCCGGAGAGCACGCTGATACCGAGGAACTTGGCGGCTTGCTGGGTCCCGGTCAGACCACCGCCCGAGCGCTTTTTTGGCATGAAGGCAGCCTACGTTCTCATTCGCCGGACATACGTATAGGCCTTGGCCTAAGCTGCTCTCAACTGTCACAGCAGTGCGGTTTTGTATCAAGGCATTCCCGGATTCCGCAGCAGGCCTGTTGCAAAACGCCTAGTCACAACGGCGACTGCAGCAGAGGAAGCGGAATCACGGGGTCCGTGTCCGAATTCGCATTCAATCCGCCTTATGGGCCCTCTGGTGCCTGCCGTGACTCGGTTCTTTCATCCCGGTATGCCGGGATTCTCACGCATGTCCTCACTTCACTCCCCTGGGTGATCTGCCACGGGGACATAGTCCGTTCGGGCCATTCAAGATTGGGCCCGAAGGGGGTGTTGCGCTGTGCCCGCCTTCCGTAACGTCCTCAACTGGCAGCGGTGAATATGCCGCTGCCGCCGTGGGGGAGCCTCGATTCGGGAGAGGACGGCGCCGGGATGGGCTGGGTAACCGACTGGAGTGCGCAGGCAGCCTGCCGCACTACCGATCCGGATGAACTGTTCGTTCAAGGAGCAGCGCAGAACAGGGCCAAGGCGGTGTGCACCGGATGTCCGGTGCGGACCGAATGCCTGGCCGACGCTCTCGACAACCGTGTGGAGTTTGGTGTCTGGGGCGGAATGACCGAAAGGGAGCGGCGTGCGCTCTTGCGTAGGCGTCCCACGGTCACCTCGTGGCGCAGACTCCTGGAGACCGCGCGCACGGAGTACGAGCGCAGTGCGGGCATTCTGCCGGTAGGCCTCGATGACGACGAGACCTACGAGACGTATGCGGCAGTCGGGTAGTTCCAGCGGGGCGATCCCCCGCGGGTACACAACCCTGTATTGACCAGGCACTACCAGTGCACAAGACAGAACACAGGCACCACAGGCACTACGGATAGGACGGGCAGGACAGGCTTGCGGGAGCCTGTTCGCCGAAGTCCTCGTCCATCACTGGGCCTAGGGTGCGCAATCCCTGATGCCGACGTGAGCTGTCGTGTGCGACTGCGCGTAGGCGTGGTGGCATCGACTGAGGCGTGCGGTACATCGACGCCCGGCCATCATGAGGGTGCGCCATTCGGATCACCTCAGTCAGTGGCCTATGCGTCATACGGAAAAGGCACGCAAGGCGACTGGACGGACGGACCGACATGTCTGTCTGCCGTGAAGTGCTGGTCCATCAGCTGCGGTAGACGCAGTCAGCAGATCGTCTACTGCTTTCTCCACGCATCGGCTCGGGTTCGGCTCATTCAGCTGGCCTTGGTTGGTCAGGGGAGAGTTGACCTTGGTACCAGCGGGACTGGCCGACCATGACGGGCTCAGGGTGAGGCAACGACGGTTCTTAGGGCGCGGCGGGCGATTCCCCTGCCCCCGCTAGCTGATCGCCGATGGCCCGCAGGCCCGCGAGATCGTGTACGTCACCGGGCAGGGCAGTCACTTGGACTACCGCCACCTCGGGGTGGAGCGCGGTGAAGCGGTCACGCGTACGCTGCTCACGCGCTAGCACCTGCATCCTTTCCGCATGCAGCCGCAGCAGACCAGCCGTCAAATGCTCGGCGGTGTGGTCCGCTGGCGGGGGTACAACCTCGGTGGTCACAGGGGCATCATCCGATTGGTGCGCAGTACGCACGGTGTCCTGGGGGGTCTTCTCATGCTGGGGGTTGTGCGCCGGTGCGTGGCTCACGGGCGGGGGTTCGGGAGAGGCGCCCGTGGCCTCACGAACACCAGTCTTCCCGCCCCTCTGATCGACAATGCCCCCTCCGTCACTATTTTCTGACGTAATTTCCGGGGCGAGGATTTCAGCAGCCGCCAGCGCTCGTTCGGCGGAGAGTTGGACCGCCCTGCTGCCGTGTACCCGGTTGAGGACCAGCCCAGCGAGCGGCATCTCCTCCTCGGCCAGCCGTTCCACGAAGTACGCGGCTTCCCGTAGCGCGTCCCGCTCGGGCGCCGCCACCACCAGGAACGCCGTACCAGGCGCCTGAAGAAGTCGGTAGGTGGCATCGGCCCGGGTGCGGAAGCCACCGAACATCGTGTCCATCGCCGACACGAACGTCTGCACGTCCCGCAGCAGCTGGCCGCCCAGCAGCTTGCCCAGCGTGCCGGTCATCATCGTCATGCCGACGTTGAGGAACTTCATCCCAGCCCGGCCACCCATCTTCGCCGGTGTCACCAGCAGCTTGATGAACTTCCCGTCGAGGAACGAGCCCAGCCGCTTCGGCGCGTCGAGGAAGTCCAGGGCGCTGCGCGACGGAGGGGTGTCAACGATGATCAGGTCCCACTCGTCCCTGGCGCGTAGCTGCCCCAGCTTCTCCATCGCCATGTACTCCTGCGTACCGGCGAAACCGGCCGAGAGCGACTGGTAGAAGGGGTTGTCCAGAATCGCGCGCGCCCGTTCGCCGTCCGCGTGGGCCTCGACGAACTCGTCGAAGGTCCGCTTCATATCGAGCATCATGGCGTGCAGTTGACCGGCCGAACTCTCGCCGTCGCCCTCTATGCCCTTCACCCGTCGAGGGGTGTTGTCGAGCGAGTCGATCCCCAGGGACTGGGCCAGTCGGCGTGCCGGGTCGATGGTCAGCACCACTACATGACGGCCACGCTCTGCGGCGCGTACCCCCAGTGCGGCTGCTGTCGTCGTCTTCCCGACACCGCCTGAGCCGCAGCACACGATGATGCGGGTCGCAGGGTCGTCGATGAGCGGGTCGACTTCAAGAGGCTTTGCCGACGCGTCCACGGTCATGTGCCGGTCCCTTGCTTCCGCAGTTCCTTCGACAGTTGGTACAGCCCGGCGAGGTCGACGCCCTCACTCAGCAGGGGCAGTTCATAGGAAGGCAGTTCCAGACGGTTCAGGGCCACCCGCTGCTCGCGCTCAAGGCTGACGCGCTGAGCGTGGTCCGCGGCCTGTTCGAGTAGGGGGGTGACCAACTTGGCCGCACCGCTGACCCCGGCTGTGGTGAGCGTCTTGGCGATCTCCGTCCGGCGGTCGCCCGCGGCGCTGTTGACGGCCTGCTCATCGAGGAGGTGCGGCCGCACCATGTTCACGATCACACTGCCGACGGGCAGATCGGCTCCGCGGAGCTCGGCTACCCCGTCCGCGGTCTCCTGGACGGGCATCTCCTCCAGCAGGGTCACCAGATGGACCGCGGTCTGAGGAGACTTGAGAACTCGCATGACGGCCTGGGCCTGGTTATATATCGGACCGAACTTCGCCAGTCCCGCGACCTCGTCGTTCACGTTGAGGAAGCGGGTGATCCGCCCGGTCGGCGGAGCGTCCATGATGACGTAGTCGTAGGCGTAGGAGCCCTGCTTGGTACGGCGGCGCACGGCCTCGCAGGCCTTGCCGGTGAGCAGCACATCGCGCACCCCGGGGGCGATGGTCGTGGCGAAGTCGATGGCGCCCAGCTTTTTGAGTGCTCGGCCCGCGCTACCTAGCTTGTAGAACATCTGGAGGTAGTCCAGTAGCGCGCGCTCGGCATCAATGGCCAGCGCGAAGACCTCGCCCCCGCCGGAGGCGACGGCGATCTTCCGCTCCTCGTAGGGAAGGGCTTCTGTCTCAAAGAGCTGGGCAATGCCTTGCCTCCCCTCGACCTCGACGAGGAGAGTCCGCTTTCCCTCGGTTGCGAGGGCGAGCGCGAGGGCGGCGGCAACCGTGGTCTTACCGGTGCCGCCCTTGCCGCTGACCACCTGGAACCTGCTCACGGTTTCGAGCCTAACCAGTTGAACCCCGTGCTACGCACGAGGAGGTATGCGGGCTGCGTCACGCGGGTATCCCGGGCGGCTCCCGACTTGGCCGTGGCGGCAGCGGCACGGTCGCGCTCGCGACGCCTGCACGGTCATTCTCGGACTCCCGCGCGGGCAGACAGCGGCAGCTCTACCGTCGAGCGGCCACCTCCCTCTTGGGAGGAGGGGGTGGGGCAGCGCCCTGTAGGGCCCTGGCCTGGTGGATACGACGACCGGTTCCGTCGGGATGGAGTCGTCCACCGCCTGGGGTGCGGACGGGCCGCGCCCTGCGGATACAGTCGGCCCATGACCAAATGGGAGTATGCAACCGTGCCCCTTCTCGTGCACGCGACCAAGCAAATTCTTGACACCTGGGGCGAGGACGGCTGGGAGCTCGTCCAGGTCGTGCCCGGCCCGAGTAACCCCGAGCAGCTCGTGGCCTATCTGAAGCGGGAGAAGACCTCGTGAGCGGGGCCGTTGAGGCCAGGCTTGCGGAACTGGGGTTGACCTTGCCGGAGGTGGTTCCCCCACTGGCGGCTTACCAGCCGGCCGTGATCTCGGGGGTGTACGTCTATACGGCGGGGCAGCTTCCGATGGTCGAGGGCAAACTCCCGGTCACCGGCAAGGTGGGCGCCGAGGTCACCGCCGAGGAAGCCAAGGAGCTGGCCAAGACCTGTGCGCTGAACGCGCTGGCCGCAGTGAAGTCCGTAGCCGGCGATCTCGACCGTATTGCGCGTGTCGTCAAGGTCACCGGTTTTGTCGCTTCGGCAGCAGACTTCATTGGGCAGCCCGCGGTCCTCAACGGCGCGAGCGAACTCCTCGGTGAGGTCCTCGGCGACAAGGGTGTGCACGCGCGCAGCGCGGTGGGTGTGGCGGTTCTGCCGCTGGACGCACCGGTCGAGGTGGAGATTCTGGTGGAGCTCGTCCAGGACTGATCCTCCTGGTGGATTTCCGGTGCCGCCTTTGGCTGCCCGTACCCGGTCGCTCTGTGCTCCGGCGCATCGGGCCAGAGCGGGTCGGTCCCACTCCGGATGTTCCAGACGCAGTCGACGCAGCGGGTCCAGTCGCCCGATGGGGCGCTCAGCCGCAGGTTCATCGCGGTCGGTCTCGCGGGACCGCGGCTGCTCCCCGTGCGTTTGGTGCGGGCTGTGGGGATAGGGCGCTCGGCTGGGAAGTTCCCAGCCGAGCGTTGTGCAGGAGCGGCATTTCGCCCTCCTGCTGATGTTCCACGTGAAACATCGCCGCCCCTCCACCACCCTGATAGCCCCACTCCGCCTGCCGTGTCTCCGTTACGGGTACGAGAGAGCAGGGCAGCGGACTGCCGTTCTCGGCCGATCTTCGTTCTCGGTGCCACTCGAACATCCACGCGTGAGCGCATAGCATCCGGCCATGTCCAATGGTCAGTGGTACCCACCGGAGTGGCCGGACCGGATTCGGGCTCTCGCCAGTGGTGAACTCACCCCTGCAGAGCCAAAACGGGCCGCGACCGTGATGTTGCTGCGGGACACCGCAGACGGTCCCGCCGTCCATATGTTGCGCAGACGCGCCTCCATGGCCTTCGCCGGAGGCGCCTACGCCTACCCGGGTGGCGGAGTGGACGCTCGCGACTCCCGCCCGGTGCGCTGGGCGGGACCTTCGCTCAGCGCATGGGCCAGCTGCCTCGGTGTGGATGAGGCCTCGGCGCAAGCGGTCGTGTGCGCGGCTGTCCGAGAGACCTATGAGGAGGCGGGCGTCCTGCTGGCCGGAGTCACTCCGGACACGGTCGTCGGGGACACGACGGGCGATGCGTGGGAGTCGGACCGGCAGTCGCTGGTCGACCGTGAGCTCTCCTTCGCCGACTTCCTGGATCGCCGTGGACTGGTGTTGCGATCGGATCTGCTCGGAGCCTGGGCGCGTTGGATCACTCCCGAGTTTGAGCCGCGCCGCTATGACACCTGGTTCTTTGTGGCCGCGCTGCCCGAAGGCCAGCGCACCCGGAATGCCTCCACCGAGGCCGACCGTACGGTGTGGATTCGTCCAGGTGACGCGGCCGAACGCTATGACCAGGGCGAACTGCTGATGATGCCGCCGACCATCTCCACCCTGAGGTCGTTGATCCCCTGTGCCACGGCCGCCGATGCCCTCAGCGCGGCCAGGGAGCGGGATCTGACCCCCGTACTGGCCACCGCCCGGGTGAGCAGCGATGGTGGGTTGGTCCTCAGCTGGCCGGGCCATGAGGAGTTCACCAAGCACATTTCGATAGGGGGGTCGCGATGACGGATGCTGCCGCCCTGCCCGGGCAGCCCCGCAGCGGTGTGTTCTCAGGTCCCGCCACCGCTCGTACGATCAATGTCCTGGCGCCCAATCCATCCGCGATGACACTCGACGGCACCAACACGTGGATCGTTGCCGAGCCGGACTCGGATGTGGCCGTCGTCATCGACCCGGGGCCGCTCGATGAGGGGCATCTGCACAATGTCATCGCCATGGCGGAGCAGGCGGGAAAACGGATCGCGCTGACCCTGCTCACCCATGGCCACCCCGATCATGCCGAGGGCGCGGGACGCTTCGCCGAGTTGACCCGTACCCACGTCCGCGCACTCGACCCTGCGCTGCGGCTCGGCGATGAGGGACTCACCGCGGGTGAGGTGATCCGGACCGGGGGTCTGGAACTGCGGGTGGTTCCCACCCCGGGGCACACCTCGGACTCGCTCTGCTTCCATCTGCCCGCCGACCGGGCCGTACTGACGGGTGACACCGTTCTGGGTAGAGGTACGACGGTCGTCGCCCATCCCGATGGACGGCTGGGGGACTATCTCGACTCACTCCGCAGACTGCGTTCGCTGACCGTTGACGACGGTGTGAGTACGGTGCTGCCCGGTCACGGTCCGGTTCTGGAAGATGCGCAGGGCGCGGTCGAGTTCTATCTGGCCCATAGGGCGTACCGGCTGGCCCAGGTGGAGACGGCGGTGGAGAGCGGCTGCCACGAAGCACCGGATGTGGTGGCCCGGGTCTATGCGGATGTGGACAGATCTCTGTGGCCAGCGGCGGAGCTATCGGTGCGGGCGCAGTTGGAGTATTTGCGGGAGCACGGGCTGATCTGAAGGCTGGCCAGCGAAGAGTGGCCGGTCGCCAGGTCCCGTCGCCGTTGGGTGCTGTGCGCGAGTGACCAGCCGAGCTACCCCTATTCATTCTGTCATTCGTTCGGTCCCGGTCAGTGCGCACCCGTTCGTCGCGCAGAAGCAGCGCCAGAACCATCGGCCGCCCCCCTGCGTCTGAGACCGTGGGTTGTGTTTTACGCTCCCCCTACATTTCACATTTGACCCTGGGGGGATCTGGCGTGTTCGTTCTCTTTGTTCTGCTGCTCATCGCGGCAGCCGTACTCTTCTTCGTCGGCCGAAGCACCGAGCAGCGAGGGCTCAAGCTCGGCGCTCTGGGGGCCCTGATAGCCAGCCTGTTTGCTGGAGTGACCAGCTGCGTGCATGTCATCAGCGCCTACGAGGTCGGTGTCCCGGTCACCTTCGGTAAGGTGGGTGCGCCGCTGAACTCGGGTGTGAACATCACCTCGCCGTTCACCAACATCACCACGTTCTCCACCCGTCCCGTCGACCTCAACCTCTCCGACAAGGACGTGGTTGAGGTCCGTTCCAGCCAGGGCGGAGTGATGTATGTGGAGGTCACGGTGAAATGGGCGGTGACTCCGGCCAAGGCGGTCGAGCTCTACAAGCTCGCCGGTAGCGAGGACGCGATTCAGCAGCGGCTGGTGTTCCCGGACAGCCGGGAGATCATCCGCAATGTCTTCGCCCGCCACACCAGCGAGGAGGGCTATAGCTCTGCCCGCGAGAAGATCAACGCCGAGATCGGTGACCTGATCACGGAGCGGCTGGTTCCGCGCGGTATCGCTGTCACGACGGTCAATCTGCGCAATGTGAAACCGTCGGACCAGCTCCAGGGGCAGATCGACCGCAAGATCCAGCAGCAGCAGGCCACCGAGCGGGCCACCGAGGCCGCGCGCACGGCGACGGCGGAGTCCGAGCGCCGCAGGATCGAGGCCGAGGGGATCGCCCGGGCGAACAAGATCCTGAACAACTCGCTCACGGACAAGATCCTGGTCAACCAGTGCATCGACGCCTTCAAGGACGCAGCCGCCAAGAACCCCGTGTACGCCGTGCCCTGCGGCGGTACCGGTGCGAACTCGCTGATCGTGGACGGCACCAAGAAGTAGACCTGAGACGTCAGACCTGAGACGTCAGACCTGAGACACGACAGGCCTTAAGCACACCGAGTGCGAACCTGAACGCGCGAGG
>NZ_JAMQAW010000029.1:0-112730 GCF_023701525.1 Streptomyces albipurpureus | reverse complement strand
CGTACGGTGCGGCCGTCGGCGTACGAGACCGCTGTCGTCGTATGCCGGCCGTCTGGTCAGCGTGAACGCTTGGCGAGCCGCTCCACGTCCAGCAGGATCACGGCGCGAGCCTCAAGCCGCAGCCAGCCGCGCTGTGCGAAGTCCGCCAGCGCCTTGTTCACGGTCTCGCGGGAAGCACCGACCAACTGGGCCAGCTCTTCCTGGGTGAGGTCATGGACCACATGGATGCCTTCCTCCGACTGCACACCGAAACGGCGCGACAGATCGAGGAGTGCGCGGGCGACCCGGCCCGGGACATCGGAGAAGACCAGGTCGGACATCTGGTCATTGGTTTTGCGCAGCCGGCGGGCGACGGCGCGCAGCAGCGCGGTGGCCACCTCCGGGCGTACGTTCAGCCAGGGCTGGAGGTCGCCGTGGCCGAGGCCGAGGAGCTTGACCTCGGTCAGCGCGGTGGCGGTCGCCGTGCGCGGTCCCGGGTCGAACAGCGACAGTTCGCCGATCAGCTCGCCGGGGCCGAGGACGGCGAGCATGTTCTCGCGGCCGTCGGGGGATGTGCGATGGAGCTTGACCTTGCCCTCAGTGACCACGTAGAGGCGGTCACCGGGGTCGCCTTCGTGGAAGAGCGCGTCACCACGGGCAAGGGTCACCTCACTCATCGAGCCGCGGAGCTCCGCGGCCTGCTCGTCATCGAGCGCCGCGAAGAGCGGGGCGCGCCGCAGAACGTCGTCCACGAGTTCTCTCCTTGTCGACCTGCTCAGGGACCGTGGCCCCCATGATGCCGGACCGCGCGGTGCCCGTCCGGGGGACACCGCGTGGGACAGCGTGGCTGCGGCAGACCCCTGGCAAGTAAATATTCGTGCGATCAATCACAACAAGTCTGACGCACTGGAGCGTCTGTTCGTGCGGCAGGGGCCCGATTGGGTCCTGATTACCCGTGGCCGGGGCGGATGTCAGCGGTGGACCGTAGGGTGGCCGAGTGTCCAATTCGCCGGTGAGAGCGCAGGCCAAGGGGGCTGGAAGAGTGGCCGAAAAGCAAGATTCCGCTGTGGGCGAACAATCGGCACCTGGTGCTCCGAAAGCCGCAAAAAGTACTAAAACGCCAGGTTCGCGAAAGGTCGAGTCCCGGCTGGCGATGGTCCGTCGAGCGCGCCGGATCAATCGCGAGCTCGCCGACGTCTATCCGTACGCCCATCCGGAGCTTGACTTCCGTAACTCCTTCGAGCTGCTCGTCGCCACGGTGCTCTCCGCTCAGACGACGGACCTCAGGGTGAACCAGACCACCCCCGCGCTGTTCGCCAAGTACCCCACGCCGCACGATATGGCCGCGGCGGCCCCCGAAGATCTGGAGGCGATCATTCGCCCCACCGGCTTCTTCCGGGCCAAGGCGAAATCCCTCCTCGGTCTCTCCGCGTCACTGCGGGACGACTTCGGTGGTGAGGTCCCCGGTCGGCTGGAGGACCTGGTAACCCTGCCCGGAGTCGGCCGGAAGACGGCGTTCGTGGTCCTCGGTAATGCGTTTGGCGTTCCGGGGATCACGGTTGACACCCATTTCGGCCGTTTGGTGCGCCGATGGAAGTGGACCGATCAGGAGGACCCGGTGAAGGTCGAGGCGGCCGTTGCCGCGATCTTCCCGAAGTCCGAGTGGACGATGCTCTCGCATCGGGTGATCTTCCATGGCCGCCGGGTCTGTCATGCCCGCAAGCCGGCCTGCGGCGCCTGTCCGATCACCCACCTGTGCCCCTCGTACGGGGAGGGGGAGACGGACCCGGAGAAGGCCAGGAAGTTGCTCAAGTACGAGTTGGGCGGGCAGCCGGGGCAGCGGTTGAACCCCCCGGCCGACTACCCGGGCAAGCCTGCCCCCGCTCTGCGGGAGGCCGGATGACGGAACGATCCCTGCGCCTTGGGGCGTTGTGAACGAGGGGGTGCCCATGCGCACAGGAGAAGACACGCACAGGGCGTCGTACGGCCGTACGGCGCCATCAGGCCCGCAGGCCGGGTACGGCGGCGAGGTACTTGTCACGGCTGACGGTCTGCCGGGCTGGCTCCATCCGGTCGTCCGTGCCGTGGACACCGTCGCGCCCGAGCAGCTGAGCCGTTTTCTGCCGCCTGAGAACGGCAGAGGACGCCAGTCCGCCGTTCTCGTTCTCTTCGGTGAGGGGGAGACCGGCCCTGAGCTGCTGCTGATGGAGCGGTCGGGCAGTCTGCGCGCCCATGCGGGACAGCCTGCGTTCCCCGGTGGGGCGCTCGACCTCGAAGACGGTGACCCGGCCACCACCGGGCCGCTCAGAGCAGCCCTTCGAGAGGCGGAGGAAGAGACCGGGCTCGATCCCGCGGGGGTTCAGCTCTTCGGCGTGCTGCCCAAGCTCTACATTCCGGTGAGCGGTTTCGTCGTCACACCCGTACTGGGATGGTGGCGTGCCCCGAGCCCGATCCAAGCGGTCGACCCTGCCGAGACGGCCCGTGTCTTCACCGTGCCCGTGGCGGATCTCACGGACCCCGCCAACCGGGCCACGACTGTTCACCCCAGTGGTCACCTCGGTCCGGCGTTCACCGTCGAAGGAGCCCTGGTCTGGGGCTTTACGGCCGGGGTGATTGACCGACTGCTGCACTTCGCCGGCTGGGAGCGCCCCTGGGACCGCGGTCGGCAGGTCCCGCTGGACTGGCACGCATGACAGGCTGACTTCCCAACCCCGCCGGCTCGAATGGCCGGCGACGACCGGACCCAGGGTCCGGCGCTGAACCGATGGATCTGCGAGGCAAATGACGGTGAACGTGCTGGACATCCTGTTGCTGGTCGCCGCCGTGTGGTTTGCGATCGTCGGCTATCGGCAGGGCTTCGTCGTCGGCATCCTCTCGGTGATCGGCTTCCTCGGCGGTGGCCTGGTCGCGGTCTATCTGCTGCCCGTGCTCTGGGCCGAAGTGACGAACGACGACTCCGAGGTGTCCACCACCGCCGCGGTCGTCGCCGTTGTCGTCGTGATCGTCTGTGCCTCGATCGGCCAGGCATTCACCACGCACCTCGGCAACAAGCTCCGTCGCTACATCACCTGGACTCCCGCCCGCGCCCTGGACGCCACCGGTGGGGCCCTCGTCAACGTCGTCGCCATGCTGCTCGTCGCCTGGCTGATCGGCTCGGCACTCGCCGGAACCGCACTGCCGACGGTCGGCAAGGAGGTCCGCAGCTCAAAGGTGCTGCTGGGAGTCTCCCGGGTGATGCCCGACCAGGCCTCCAGCTGGTTCACCGACTTCACCTCCGTCCTTGCGCAGAACGGTCTGCCGCAGGTCTTCAGCCCCTTCTCCAACGAGCCCATCACCGAGGTGGAACCCCCGGACCCGGCGCTGGTGGGCAGCCCGGTCGTGGCCCGGGCCAAGAAGTCCATCGTCAAGGTGGTGGGGACGGCACAGAGCTGCGGCAAGGTACTGGAGGGCACCGGCTTCGTCTTCGGTGAGCGCAGGGTCATGACCAACGCGCATGTGGTCGGCGGTGTCGACGAGCCGACCGTGCAGATAGGCGGCGAGGGCCGACGGTACGACGCGAAGGTCGTGCTCTACGACTGGCAGCGCGATATCGCCGTACTGGACGTGCCTGACCTCAAGGCCAAGCCGCTTCAGTTCGCGGAACCCGACGCCAAGACCGGTGACAGCGCGATCGTCGCGGGCTTCCCCGAGAACGGCGACTACGATGTGCGCTCGGCGCGGGTCCGCGGCCGCATCAACGCGAACGGCCCCGACATCTACCACCGCAGCACGGTCCGCCGCGATGTCTACTCGCTGTACACGTTGGTTCGACAGGGCAACTCCGGCGGTCCGCTGCTGACACCGGACGGCAAGGTGTCCGGCGTGATCTTTGCCCGCTCGTTGGATGACCCCAAGACCGGCTATGCCCTGACGGTCGATGAGATCGCCGAGGACATCTCCGCGGGGCTGTCGGCAAACCAGCAGGTGGACAGCCAGGGCTGTGCGTTGTAGCGCTTCGCGCGGGCGTACAGGAGCGTAACGGGAGCACATAGGGGTTCTCTCCCACCGTGCCGGTGCGCGGGGCCTGGAGAGCGGGACGTTGCGCCGTGAAGCGGCCAGCACCCACGTGATGCGCTCAGGCCCCACCCGCGCATGTGCATCCGCCATCGGTGCGCGTGCCTTCACAGGCAGTCGACGCACACGAGCCCGGACGGCTGGCGCAGGCGCCGGAACATCCGCCGGACCGCGGGCACCCCGGATCGGGCGACCGCGGGGCGTGTGGCGGCGTGCTGATGCCCTTGCCGGAGGGCAAGGGCATCAGTGAGAAGCGCTCACCGGCTGGTCTGTTGAGGCGGGTCCTTATGCCCGTGGCAACTGCGGCCGCGGATGGCTGGATTCCGCCCTACAGGCTTCAGCCGCGCGTATGCCGAAGGCGGGCAGACACCCAGCGCGCGCGTCGCCTCAGAATCCGTGGGATTCCGATGCCTTGCGCCGGGTGCTCAGGCCTCTGACCTTGAGGACCATCACTGTTGTAGGTGCTCGGACCATTGGTCGAGCGACGGTTGCGTGCGGCGTCACCGTAGTCGTACGTCCAGCCCATACCGGGACCTGTGCCCGTGGCCCAAGGTCGGTAACCGTACTGGGGGCGGCCAATTGGCCTATGCGCCGGGCAATTGGCTGTTCGTAGGACAAGTGTTCTGTGAGGCGGTCGAGACAGGGGGGCGCAGGGGCGCGGTCTGCGCCCCTCGCACTGCGAATCTGTCCGCTATCGCCGCATGTGTCGATCCGTCGCCCTGGAGTGCCGGCCCGGTCAGCGGTCGGGCTCCGGGTCCTTGAGCCAGTTGATCAGCTCCGATGAGAACGCCACCGGGTCTTCCTCATGCGGGAAGTGGCCCAGACCGTCGAACAGCCGCCAGCGATAGGGGGCTTCCACATACTCCCCGGAGCCCGCCGCACTGCGCGTGCGCATCGCAGGGTCCAGCGAACCGTGGAGATGCAGGGTCGGTACGCGTACCGGACGCTTCATCCGGCGGTTGAACTGGATGCCGTCCGGCCGGGCCATCGACCGCACCATCCAGCGGTAGGGCTCGATCGAGCAGTGTGCCGTCGAAGGGATGGACATCGCTCGTCGATAGATGTCCAGTGTCTTCTCATCCGGCGGCTTGGGACCTGACCAGTTCTGCATCAGTTCCCCCACCAGCGCCGCGTCATCCGCGACAAGTTGACGCTCCGGCAGCCAGGGGCGCTGGAAGCCCCAGATGTACGATCCAGCGCGGCTCTGGGAGAAGTCCGAGAGCATCGCCGAACGCCAGCGTCGAGGATGCGGCATGGCGGAGACCACGAGCCTGCGCACCAACTTGGGCCGCATCACGGCAGCCGTCCACGCCAGATAGCCGCCCAGGTCATGCCCGACCAACGCGGCGTCCGGCTCGCCCAGCGAGCGCACCACCCCGGTGATATCGAGCGCCAGGTTCGCCGGGTCATATCCCCTGGGCGTACGGTCGCTACCGCCCACGCCCCGCAAATCCATGGCAACCGCTCGATAACCGGCGTCGGCGAGCGCCGTCAGTTGATGCCGCCAGGTCCACCAGAACTGTGGAAAGCCGTGGAGGAGCAGCACAAGAGGCCCATCGCCCATCTCGGCGATATGGAAGCGGGCGCCATTGGCCGCCACATCGCGATGGGTCCAGGGGCCATCGATGCGTACAGGGCTTCCACTACCGATATCAGGGGCGGTCATGCTGATGAGCGTGCCATACCCGAGCATTTCGTGTTTGCCGTGCCCAGCCACCCGGGGGAAGGGCGGGGGACGCCCAGGGTAATCCCCGGAGAAGGGCAGCGGAAATCCGTGGAAATGGCCTCAAGTCAGGTGGATGGGCCGGGGTAGTAGCCGCGACAGCAGCCGGAGTTGATTCCGTCAGCGTGCTGACGTGCCGACCTCAGCGCGCGATGCCTTGACCAGGACGACTTCCTGCGGGGTACGGGTGTGCGGTTTGACGCTCTGCAAGACGGCAGCCGTCTCCTTCGCCGAAGCAATGGACTTCTCCGGCGGCTTGACCTTCTTGAACTTCCCGATGGCCAGCAGCGCGAGCAACCCCGCCAGCAGCAGAAACGCAACGCCCACAATCAGGAATGACCAGGCGAGACCGAGCCCCAGATTATGAATCCCGTACGCCGCCGCAAAACTGAGCACCGGCAGGGAGAAGAGCACGAAAACACCTGCGACGGCCAGCGCCACTCCGCCGGTGACGCCGCGTTTGACGTCCTGCCGGAGCTCTGCCTTGGCCAGGGCGATCTCATCGTGCACGAGTGCCGACAACTCGGCGGTCGCTGAGGCGACCAGCTGGCCGAGGCTGCGTTCTGCACTGGTGCCGGGGTCGCTCATCGCTGCTCCCTCTTTCCTGGCTCTGCTACTGGGTCCTGGCTCTCCTGGGGTGTCCTGGAGTCCGGGACTCTTCTGAATTGTCCGGGGTCCGATATCAGATCATGCCGGACGTTCACCGTCTCCGCGCGACGCCCCCGTTACTTCGGACGCGCCTCCGGCCGAAACTCCCGCCAATTCGGCCAATCGACGGTGCTCGGCCGCCCTCTTCTCGTAGATCTCCGCCATCCGCAGGTGGTACGCCGGGTTCTCCTGCTCGTAGATGTCGGGGATGCCGTCCTCGTCGTCGTCGCGTTCTTCGTCCGCGATCAGCGCTCGGTACTTGCGTACCCGCAATTTGAGAAGAATACCGGCGAGTACCGCGGCGATGAGGGAGCCCATCAGCACGGCGGCCTTCACCTGATCGGTGAGTGCCGGGTCCCCGGTGAAGGCGAGTTCGCCGATCAGCAGGGAGACGGTGAAGCCGATGCCGGCGAGGGCGGCGACCGCGAAGACATCGGGCCAGGCCAGATCGTCGTTCAGCTCGGCCTTGGTGAAGCGGGCGGCGAGCCAGGTGCCGCCGAAGATACCGATCGCCTTGCCGATCACCAGACCGAGGATGACCCCCAGGGTCTCCGGCTGGGTGAAGACCTTCCCGAGTACGCCGCCGGAGACGCTGACTCCTGCGGAGAAGAGCGCGAAGAGCGGGACGGCCAGCCCCGCTGAGATGGGCCGTACCAGATGCTCGATGTGCTCACCGGGGGAGTGATCCTCGCCGTCGCGCCGGGAGCAGCGCAGCATCAGACCCATGGCAACGCCGGCGATGGTGGCGTGCACACCGCTGTTGTACATCAGCCCCCAGATGCCGAGGGCGAGTGGGACGTAGACGTACCAGCCGTGGACGTCCTTGCGGAGCAGTACCCAGAACAGGACGAGACCGGCGACGGCCCCGCCGAGCGCGGCGAAGTTCAGATCGCTGGTGAAGAAGACCGCGATGATCAGGATGGCGAAGAGATCGTCGACCACGGCGAGGGTGAGGAGGAACGCCCGTAGCGCGGAGGGCAGCGAAGCGCCCAGTACGGCGAGTACGGCGAGTGCGAAGGCGATATCGGTGGCCGTGGGGACGGCCCAGCCGTCGGTGGAGCCGCCTCCGACCATGTTGACCACGAGATAGACCAGTGCCGGCACCGCCATCCCGCAGATCGCGGCGATGACCGGGAGGGCTGCGGCCTTGCGGTCGCGTAGCTCACCTGCGACGAGTTCGCGCTTGAGTTCGATACCGGCGACGAAGAAGAAGATCGCGAGCAGGCCATCGGCCGCCCAGTGCTGTATCGAGAGGTCCAGTCCGAGCGAAGCCGGGCCTATATGGAACGAGCGTACGGCTTCATAGCCATCGGCCAGAGGGGTGTTTGCCCAGATCAGAGCGGCAACGGCGGCTATGAGGAGCAGTACGCCGCCGACGGTCTCGGTGCGCAGTGCGTTCGTGATGAACGTGCGCTCCGGCAGCGACAGTCGGCCGAGGAACTTGCGGGGGCTCGGCGAAGTCATGTCGGGAGGTACCTCCGGTCGGTCGGGCATGGCAAAGCACATGCCGACCAGACTTCCCGGCGCACCTAGGTTTTCTTAGCGCGTTTTTGACGCGTTGACGCGGGCTTACCTTACCCAAGGAAACGCGATGGGGTATCCGGTGATCCTTTGCCGGTTCTTACCTTAGGTGCATAGCGGGCATTTCACCCGCGGCTTGCTAGGTCTCGGCGCATGGCCGGTCGAGGATCTGGCCCTGGAGGCGCCGCCTGCCCCGCACATGCCGCGGGCACCCGCGCGGAAGACGCGGGTGCCCGGTGAGCCTGGGTCCGTGGGGCGACATCTCGGCGGTCGCCCCACGGATTGCTGGGTGTCAGTCCTCGGAAGGCGCGCTCGGCAGCCGTGACTGGATCAGGTCCATCACGGAGGAGTCGGTGAGCGTGGTGACATCGCCCATCTGACGGTTCTCGGCGACATCGCGCAGGAGCCGTCGCATGATCTTTCCGGAGCGGGTCTTGGGTAGCTCCGCGACGGGCAGGACTCGCTTGGGCTTGGCGATCGGGCCGAGGGTCTTGCCGACGTGGTTGCGCAGGTCCGCCACCAGGCTCTCGTCCTCGGACGCGGTGCCGCGCAGGATCACGAACGCGACGATCGCCTGCCCGGTGGTCTCGTCCGCGGCACCGACGACGGCGGCTTCGGCGACCTTGGGGTGCGAGACGAGCGCGGACTCGACCTCGGTGGTGGAGATGTTGTGGCCGGAAACCAGCATCACATCGTCGACTCGGCCGAGCAGCCAGATATCGCCGTCGTCGTCCTTCTTGGCGCCGTCGCCCGCGAAGTACTTACCCTCGAAACGCGACCAGTAGGTGTCGATGAACCGCTGGTCATCGCCCCAGATGGTGCGCAGCATCGACGGCCACGGCTCGGTGAGCACCAGATAGCCGCCGCCCCCGTCGGGGACCTCGTTGGCGTCGTCGTCGACGACGGTCGCGGCGATACCCGGCAGCGCGCGCTGGGCGGAGCCGGGCTTGGTCTCGGTGACGCCCGGCAGCGGCGAGATCATCATGGCGCCGGTCTCGGTCTGCCACCAGGTGTCCACGATGGGGGTACTACCGCCGCCGATGTGCTCGCGGTACCAGATCCAGGCCTCCGGGTTGATCGGCTCACCGACCGAACCGAGGATGCGCAGACTGGAGAGGTCGAACTTCGCGGGGATGTCATCGCCCCACTTCATGAACGTACGGATCGCGGTGGGCGCGGTGTAGAGGATCGTGACCCCGTACTTCTGGATGACCTCCCAGAACCGGCCCTGGTGCGGGGTGTCGGGCGTGCCCTCGTACATGACCTGCGTAGCGCCGTTGGCCAGGGGCCCGTACACGATGTACGAGTGGCCGGTCACCCAGCCGATGTCCGCCGTACACCAGTAGACGTCCGTCTCCGGCTTGAGGTCGAAGACGGCGTGGTGGGTGTACGCGGCCTGGGTCAGATAGCCGCCCGAGGTGTGCAGGATGCCCTTCGGCTTACCCGTGGTGCCCGAGGTGTAGAGGATGAAGAGCGGGTGCTCCGCGTCGAAGGCCTCGGGGGTGTGTTCGGCGGACTGGCGCGCGACGATGTCGTGCCACCAGACGTCACGGCCCTCGGTGACGGCGGTGTCCTGGCCGGTACGGCGGACCACCAGCACCTTCTCCACCTGGGGGCACTTGGCGACGGCGTCGTCGATGGCGGGCTTGAGCGCCATCGGCTTGCCGCGGCGGTAGCCGCCATCGGCGGTGATCACCAGCTTGGCGTCGGCGTCCTGGATGCGGGAGGCGACGGCGTCGGCGGAGAAACCACCGAAGACCACGGAGTGGGCGGCGCCGATCCGGGCGCAGGCCAGCATCGCCACCGCGGCCTCGGGGATCATCGGCAGATAGACGGCGACCCGGTCGCCCTTCCGCACCCCCAGCTCGATCAGGGCGTTCGCGGCGCGCGAGACCTCGTCCTTGAGTTCCGCGTAGGTGACGGCGCGGCTGTCACCGGGCTCGCCCTCGAAGTGGATCGCCACGCGGTCGCCGTTTCCGGCCTCGACATGGCGGTCCACGCAGTTGAACGCGACGTTGAGCTTGCCGTCCGCGAACCACTTCGCGAAGGGCGGGTTGCTCCAGTCGAGCGTCTCGGTCGGCTCGGTGGCCCACGTGAGCCTCCGCGCCTGCTCGGCCCAGAAGCCAAGCCTGTCAGCCTCGGCCTGCTCGTACGCCTCCGCTGTCACGTTGGCGTTCGCGGCCAGCTCGGCCGGCGGCGCGAACCGCCGCTCTTCTTTGAGAAGATTTGCCAGGCTCTCGTTGCTCACGACATCTCCCTTTCCCAGGGCGTCCTCATATGCGTATGTGTCCGAGCCCATAGCTCACCAGGCCGGAGGGTCGGGTGACAAGAGCCTTCCAGAAATTGGTTTAGACCTTTTGAATCTCCCTTGATGCTATGAGGCGGCCCCTCCTTCCCGGGCGGCGGGAAGGAGGGGCCATACGGTTGCACGGATGGGGCTCGAAGTCGGTTCAGACAATACTCCGGTTGGCTGATTCCGCTACGAATGGCCGATCTGTCGGGTGCCCGGCCCTCGGGCCCTTGTCCCCTCCGGGACTTTTGAGCCCTCCTTGCTCCGGGGCTGGCTTCCGGATGGCCCGGCCGGACGCGGTACCGGTGCGCCGGTGCGAAGTAAGCACAGCGCGATCCCGAGCTCAGCAGCCAGGTGACCGTCAGATCTCAGGCCTGTACCTTCACCAGCGCCGATGAGGCGGGAGCAACCCGGGTGAACACCGCGTCAAAGGTGTGTTCATCGCTGCTGGCCAGTAGGTACGCCTGCGCCTCGCCCCCATGGAAGTACATCCCGTGGAGCTCCAGAGTGCCCTCGGCGAGTCGCCGAGCGACCGAGTCATGGGCTCGTAGGTGATCCAGCTGTTGCACCACATTGGTGAGACACAACTGCTCAATGGCATCGGTAGGCAGCCTTCCTGCGATCCGCGCCCAGGAACGGTGCCGGCTCCTCATCCGCTCCAGGCTCGGCCTGCCATGCCTGAGCCAACGCTTCCAGGGCGTCTGAGCCCCTCCGGGAGGGGTGGTCAACAGCGCCTCCATGGCGCTGCAACCGGAATGCCCGCAAATGGTGATCGAGCCCACTTGCAGTACGTCGACCGCGTACTCGATCGCCGCCGCCACCGAGTCGTCCCTGTTCTCGGCGCCCGGCAGGGGAACCAGATTGCCCATATTGCGCACGGTGAAGAGATCACCCGGACCGCTGGCCGTGATCATGCTGGTGACCAGCCGGGAGTCGGAGCAGGTGAGGAAGAGCTGCGACGGCCGCTGCCCCTCCCGCTCCAGCCGGGCCAGTTCATCCCGGACCAGGGGAGCCGTGTCGCGCTGGAACGAACTCAGCCCATCGGCCAGTTGATGGGTGTCGGTGCGTTGGACCCGATCCTCGCAGTGGTGGTTGCGCCAGGGAGTCCAGGGGCGGCAGCAGCCATGGGTCTCCGACGCCGGCTCGCTGATCCGGCCACCGGCCCGGCCGGTGAACTCCACGGTCCCGCCCTGCCTCACATGGGACGACTGCCAGTCGTGCAGCGCCTCATACGCCGCATGGTCCATAAAGGACCCATCCAACTCAACGACGCACTGCGCACCCGCCGGTACATGGTTCAGTGCCCTGCTCAACCGGGGGACGGCCAGAAAGGTGAGCTGACCGCGGACCCGCACCCGATGGATGCCCTCGTGTTCCTCCTCGGTGATCCGGGTCCGGGTCAGCCGATGCAGCGCAACCGCGACGGCCACGGCCACGCCGATGACCACACCCTCCAAAACCCCGGTCAGAACCACGGAGGCCAAGGTCACGGCGTACACGAGCATCTCGCGGTTCCGCCGTACGGTGCGCATGTGGGTGATGCTCACCATCTGGACGCCGACCACCATCACCAGTGCGGCAAGCGCTGCCAGCGGGATCAGATCGAGCACGGGCACCAGCAGAAGGGCCGCGAGGACGATCCACAGCCCGTGCAGCATCGTGGAGTGGCGGCTTACCGCACCCGCCGACACATTGGCCGAACTCCGCACGGCCACACCGGTGATGGGCAGACCGCCCAGCGCCCCGGAGACCACATTGGCCGCGCCCTGGCCGGCCAGCTCCCGATCGAGATCGGCGCGGGGGATGCGAATGTCGGGCTCCTTGCGCCCGGCCAGCAACTTGTCGACGGCGACCGCCGACAGCAGTGACTCGACGCTGCCCACCAGGGTGATGGTGAGGACGGCGGCGATGACCCCGAGCACCGGCCCATCGGGCAGCGCGGGGAGGGCATGGCTGCTCCATGACGGCAGGTCGACGCGCGGGAGATGGAGCGCTGCCACCACGGCCAAGGTGGTCGCGGCCCCGACCGCGGCGAGTGCGGCCGGGATCGTCCGTACGATCCGGCCCGCGGCGCCCGGGATCCTGGGCCAGGCCAGCACCACGGCGACGGTGAGAGCGCTGACGGAGATGGCGGCCGGTTGGAGCTGCGCCAGCTGGGCGGGGAGCGCCCGCACATTGTCGATCGCCGAGCTCTGCGGCGTACCGCCGAGCACGATGTGGAGCTGCGCGAGGGCGATGGTGACGCCGATGCCCGCGAGCATTCCGTGCACGATCGCCGGGCTCACCGCGAGGGCCGAGCGGGCCACGCGCAGTGCTGCCAGTCCGAGTTGTGCGAATCCCGCCAGCACGGTGATGGCGCAGGTGACCCGCCAGCCGTACTGCTGGATCAGATCAGCGGTCACGACCGTCAGCCCTGCCGCGGGCCCGCTGACCTGAAGCGGGGCGCCGCCGAATCGGCCGGCGACGATGCCGCCGACCGCGGCGGCCACCAGCCCGGCCTGGAGGGGCGCGCCGGTGGCGAGGGCGATGCCGAGGGAGAGCGGCAGCGCGATGAGGAAGACGGCGACTGACGCCGACAGGTCGGATCCCGCGATACGGAAACGGGATTGGCCTCCGCCCGATGGGGGACCGTCGCCGCGGGTCTGTCGCGGCTTATGGCCCTTTCGGGTTTTACGAGGCAGTTCATCGGTGCGGGTGGGGACGCAGGCGGACATGGTTCCCGTCTCCTCCGGGGCAGCGCGGTCGCGGAATGTGGGGACGCGGCCGTGGGTCACGGCGTAAAAGCGGCGGGAGCTCAACTTTCAGTAAATTGATCGTAATGCAGAGTAAAGACTCAGGCATGAATTTAGGCGCAAATAGGGCATTCTTTCACCCGTTTCAGTGATTAGTGCGCTTAATGCGGCCCGGCGCGAACCTCCTTACACCCCCTCGGTGCGACTTTGTCGGCCATCGATACCGGTCGGAAAAACACAAAGTCATATGAAATGAGGTGGGTGGATGAAGGCCGCCGTACAGAGGGTCGCCATGGGCGCAGCCATCACGGCGCTGATGGCAACGGTCGCGGGCTGCTCAGGAGGTGGAGAGGACGACCAGCAGGAAGGCGCGCCCGGTGCCAAGAAGGCGGCAGCCCCCAAAGTCGCGCCCCGGCTCATCGGCGACGGCTCCACCGCGTTCACCGGGGCCCAGCCGGATCAGCTCAAGCCGCAGCGTCTGAAGCCGGGTCAGCAGCCGCCGCAGTTCGTCGTGTTCTCCTGGGACGGCGCCGGTGAGGACAGCCAGAAGCTCTTCTCCCATTTCCGCAAGGTCGGCAAGAAGTACGACGCGACCATGACCTACTTCCTCAGTGGTGTGTATCTGCTGCCCGAGGAGAAGGCGAGTCTCTACCTTCCGCCACAACACTCCGCCGGCCGCTCGGACATCGGCTTCAATGACAAGGAGGGCATCCGGGACACCGTGCGCGAGCTGCGCGGCGCCTGGCAGGAGGGCAACGAGGTCGGCACCCACTTCAACGGTCACTTCTGTGGTGCGGACGGCGGTGTGGGCACTTGGTCCGTCGACGAGTGGAAGAACGAGCTCAGCCAGGCCAAGTCCTTTGTGAAGAACTGGAAGACCAACTCCGGTCTCACCCGGGAGCAGCCGCTGCCGTTCGACTACGACAAGGAACTGATCGGAGCCCGCACACCGTGTCTTGAGGGCCGTAGGAACTTTGTACGCGCCGCCAGCGAGCTCGGTCTGCGCTATGACACCAGTGGTGTCAACGACCAGATCTGGCCGGAGAAGGAACTCAACGTCTGGGACCTCTCCCTCCAACTGGTGCCGGTCCCCGGTCGGGACTTCGAGACCCTGTCCATGGACTACAACTTCATGGTCAACCAGTCCGGGACGGTCAAGGGCGACCCGGCCTCCCACACCTACTGGGGCAACCAGATGCGAGACGGTCTGGTGCAGGCGTTCGACCGTGCCTACCAGGGCAACCGGGCGCCGTTGATCATCGGCAACCACTTCGAATCCTGGAACGGCGGCACCTATATGCGTGCCATCGAGGACACGATCGCCACGGTGTGCGTGAAGAAGGACGTCAAGTGCGTCTCGTTCAAGCAGCTCGCCGACTGGCTCGACGCCCAGGACCCGAAGGCCCTGGCGAAGCTGCGCACCCTCAAGGTGGGAGAGGCGCCGAAGAGCGGCTGGGCAACATTCCTCGCCGCCCAGCCCTCGAAACCGGTCGGAAAGCCGGCCAAGCCCGTCGTTCCGGCCGGAAAGCCGGCCGGGGACGCCGCTGCGGATGACTCGCA
Source organism: Streptomyces albipurpureus (assembly GCF_023701525.1). Lineage (GTDB taxonomy): Bacteria > Actinomycetota > Actinomycetes > Streptomycetales > Streptomycetaceae > Streptomyces > Streptomyces albipurpureus. The sequence continues at coordinate 98,224 of NZ_JAMQAW010000029.1, read as the reverse complement.
CGCCGGGAAGGCGGCGCAAGCCGTCGCCGAATCGGAAGTCAGGCAGGAAGAGGAGCGCTGACTTCAGCCGCCAGCTCTCCCAGCACAAAGGCGGGGTCGACCTGGGCCGCTAGGTCGACCCCCGTCTTGGCATTGCCCCAACTTTCCGCGTTCTTCAGATGGAAGTGGACCATCTGGCGCGTGTACCGCTCCCAGTCACGCTCCTCGTATGAGTCGTCAGCGGCGTTCTGCAGGGCCTGGAGCGACATGCGGTTGTCCGCCTCCAGGAGTTCGAAGGGCCCTGGCCGGCCCTTCTCCATCGCCCGCACCCAGTCGGAGTGGCCCACCGTGATCAGTAGGTCATCGCCCACCTCCGCACGGAGGAAGTCCACGTCATCGGGGCCCTGGACCTTGTTGCCCACGACCTTGAGGGAGATGCCGAAGTCGTGTGCGTACTCCTTGTACTGGCGGTAGACCGACACGCCCTTGCGGGTCGGTTCGGCGACCAGGAAGGTCATGTCGAAGCGCGTGAACATCCCGGAGGCAAAGGAGTCCGATCCGGCGGTCATATCCACGACCACATACTCATCCGGCCCATCGACCAGGTGGTTCAGACACAGCTCCACCGCACCGACCTTGGAGTGGTAGCAGGCCACGCCGAGGTCCGACTCGGCGAAGGGGCCGGTGGCCATCAGCCGGATATCACCGTCGTCGAGCGTGACCGTACGGGCGCAGGCGTCATAGACCGGGTTGTCCTCGTGGACCCTCAGCAGTCGCGATCCCTCTCCCGGAGGTGTGGTTTTGATCATGGTCTCGGCCGAGGCGATGCGGGGGTTGGAGCCGCGCAGATACTCCTTGATCAGCGGCAGATGGGCGCCCATGGCGGGTAGCTCGGCCGTCTGCGCCTCATCGAGGCCGAGGGCTGCCCCCAGGTGCTGGTTGATATCGGCGTCCACCGCGACGACCGGTGCTTCGTTGGCGGCCAGATGACGGATGAAGAGCGAGGACAGCGTGGTCTTACCGCTGCCGCCCTTCCCTACGAAAGCGATCTTCATGTTCACCTAGGGTAGTGGCATGATCCCGCGGTGTTGTCATGCTGGGTGAAGAAGACCACTCCAAGGTGGGGTACGGCCTGTGGGCGCGTAGCCTCGCTGGCTATGAGCATGAATGCTTCGTCTGCCTCAAACGCCTCATCTGGCGCTTCTGCCTTGCCTGACCGTCTTGCCTCACCCGATGCTTCTGCCTCGATTGGTCAGTCCGGCCCCGCTGGTGCTCCTGGTGGGCCTGGTGGGCCTGGTGCGCCGCCTTTCGTTCCCGTGCCGGGTTCGCTGGCCGGCGCTGTTCCTTCCGGCGCCAGCCAGCTCTCCGGCCGCGGTGATTCCCCTGGAGGCGGGGGCTCCACCGGCCCAGGGAGTCGCCTTGGCGATGGATCGGGGTCTGGAGCGCGAGAGCGGGCAGGAGTGGGGCCGGGGCCCTCGGCGTCGCCGTCGGGTGCTTCTGCTTCGGCGGGTGCATCAGGGGATGATCCGCTGGCTGCCCTTGTATCGCTGCCGGGCGTCGCCGAATCCGTCGACGCCATGCGCAAGGCCGTTGACCGCGCCTACGGGCACCGGGTCATGCGACGGCGGAGCCACGAGGTGACCTCGGAGGCAGCGCTGCGCGGAGCCCGTGGCTCCGCGGCGCTGGCCGGAGCGGATTGGGCACTGGAGGAGGTACGCAGGCGCACGGACTTCAGTGGTGATCCCGAGGCTCGTACGGTCGGGGCGGCCCTGAGGCTGACCGCTGAGGCGGGTCAACTTCTGTCCGTCTGGCGGCAATCACCACTGCGGGTACTGGCGAGGCTCCATTTGGTCGCTGCGGGAAGCGCCGCGGAGGGGGCGTCCGTAGGGCGACCACGGCTGGCCGGCGAGTCAGTGGACGAGCCCTTGATCGAAGCGCCGCTGCCGAGTGCTGACGAGGTCGCCGGGCGGCTGGACGGCTTGAATCGCTTGATCATTGCGGGATCCTCCGCGCCGGCGCTGGTGACCGCCGCCGTGGTGCATGGCGAACTGCTGGCGCTACGCCCCTTCGGCTCGGACAACGGGCTGGTGGCCCGTGCTGCCGAACGGATCGTTCTGATCGGCAGCGGGCTTGATCCCAAGTCCATCTGCCCCGCGGAGGTCGGTCATGCCGAGCAGGGGCGAACCGCCTACCGCGCGGCCTTCGAGGGGTATCTCGCTGGTACGTCGGAGGGCATGGCTTCCTGGATCGCGCACTGCGGGCGTGCGGTGGAGCTGGGTGTCAGGGAGTCGACCGCGGTCTGCGAGGCACTGCAGCGGGGGGCGGCCTAACGGCGGTCCCGTGGCCTGGGTGGGGCAGCGACTGCGTCGGGCGCGGTGCGTCGGTCCCGGTGGAGCGATACCTCAAACCAGTCCTATTCGGGCCATCCATTAACAACGGGGCGAGGGCGCCGAAGTTGTTGTCGTGCGCCCGCCAGGGGAATCCAGCACGATAACTCTGAGTGGGCTGTCGGGTGGGTGGGGTTGACGGCATGCGTTGTCGGCACGCCCCTAAAACGGTTCTTCCGCGGGGATACGGCTCAAGGATCCGCGGGGGATACGGCTCCAGAAGAGGAATGCGGCGGTACCGGAATTGGTACCGCCGCTGGCATGTCCACCGGGTTACCAAGCGTCCTCGAAGATGTGCCCATCAGGTCGGGAACTTCTGCCCGTCACCTGGTGCGGCTGGCCCGTATTCGACGGGTCGACGTCGCGTGGGTACCCGGTTTTCATGCTTCGGTCCGTGGGGCCTTTATGCGTTTCTAGGTGATCCTCTCGGATGTCCTTGGTCTCGCGGGCCGTTGACTCCTTTGTACTCCGAGGGGAGGGTAAGCGGAACCCCTTGCCTCAGTTCTTTACTTTTAGCTTCAAATACGGGCAAGGCGGTGGGCTATTCCCTCCATGGCCCCGGCAGCGGCCTGGGCCGCTGCGCTTCGGCGCCTACTGGCGTACCAGACGAGTCCGGCGGTGGCCGCTGCCGCGCCCACCGCTGCTGCTGCCACCAGGGCGGGGCGGGGCGGCATGGAGAACGCGGGCAGTCGCTGCTTCAGTCGGACTGGCCGGTTGAAGACCAGAATCGGCCAGTCCCGTGCGGACGCTTCACGGCGCAGCCCCCGGTCCGGGTTGACCGCATAGGGGTGGCCGACGGACTCCAGCATCGGTACATCGGTGATGGAGTCGCTGTAGGCGTAGCAGCGGGAGAGGTCATATCCCTCTGAGTCGGCGAGTTCCTTGATGGCCTCGGCTTTGGTCGGCCCGTAGGCGTAGTACTCCACTTCGCCCGTGAAGCACCCGTCCTCGCCGACCACCATCCGGGTGGCCACCACCCGATCGGCGCCGAGGAGCTCGCCGATGGGTTCCACTACCTCGGCGCCCGAGGTGGAGACGATCACCACGTCTCGACCGGCTGTGTGGTGTTCCTCAATGAGCGAGGCGGCCTCGTCGTAAATGATGGGGTCGATGAGATCGTGGAGAGTTTCGGCGACGATCTCCTTCACCTGCTGGACGTTCCAGCCTTTGCACAGGGCGGAGAGGTACTCCCGCATCCCCTCCATCTGATCGTGGTCAGCACCGCCCGCGAGAAAGACGAACTGGGCATAGGCGGTGCGTAGTACGGCCCGCCGGTTGATCAGGCCGCCTTGGTAGAAGGACTTGCTGAAGGTCAGTGTCGAGGACTTCGCAATGACCGTCTTGTCCAGGTCAAAGAACGCAGCTGCGCGAGGCAAGGAGTGGTTTTCCACGAGCAGAGCATAGGTGCCCGCCATTCGGCGTACGCCCGGGCGTGTGGGTTTGCCTGAGAAGGCTCTCGGGTACACCATGGAAGTCACGGATCGTTCGCGACCGTGCTAACCCGGTCCGGCTCCTCCCCCCCCGAGTCGGCCGGAGAGACGACCCCCGCTCTCCCCCCCGGCGGGGGTCGTCGCATGTCCGGGCGGGTTTTCCTCTCGCTGTGAGATCAACTTCGATCGCTTGCCCCTCTCCCGGGTCCGGTCGCGCGCAGCCGCCTACCACTCTGCATAGTCACTTTGTGTAGTGGAAGGGGTGCGGGCTTGGAGTCACTGGTATGGACTACGGGGTTATTCACAAGCGCCTGGTTGTCCACAGCTTTTAAGCAAGATCCACACGAATTTTCTGTGTGCCCCACCGTGATTCCAGCCGCGTAGTTCGGCGGACAACAGGAATCACCGATCCCGTTGGGAAGCGGGATCGAAGTAGGCAGGGGGTGGAGCGTGGCTGGATCTATCACATCGAAGTCGGGCCCAGTCGTCGAAGGGCGATCCGATGGGCCGCTGATCGTGACGGAAGACATGGATCTGCTGGACGATCTGCTGCGATTGTGTGCCGCGGCCGGAGTCGAGCCCGATGTACATCACTCGGTCCCGGAGCGAAGGGGAAGTTGGGAGTCCGCTCCCCTGGTGCTCGTCGGCGACGACGCGGCCGGACGCTGCCGTGGAGCCGTTCGCCGGCGAGGCGTTCTGCTCGTCGGGCGCGACCAGGACGATCCCGACGTCTGGCGACTGGCCGTGGAGATCGGGGCTGACAGCGTGCTGCGCCTACCCGGTGGCGAAGGCTGGCTCGTGGATCGCATCGCTGATGTGACCGAGGGGGGCACGGCGCCCGCGCTGACGGTCGGAGTCATCGGCGGCCGAGGCGGGGCCGGAGCGTCGACGCTCTCTTGCGCCCTCGCGGTCACGGCCGCCCGGATCGGCCAACGCACCATGCTCATCGACGGTGATCCGCTGGGTGGAGGGATCGATGTACTGCTCGGCGGCGAGCGTACAGAGGGATTGCGGTGGCCTGATTTCGCCGGTTCCAAGGGGCGGGTAGCGGGCGGCGCCTTGGAGGAATCGCTGCCCGAACTGCATCAGTTGCGTGTGCTCAGTTGGGACCGAGGCGATTCGGTCGTCGTTCCACCAGAGGCCATGCGCTCGGTGTTGGCCGCTGCGCGCAGGCGCGGCGGCGTGGTCATTGTCGATCTGCCGCGCCGGGTGGACGAAGGAGTTGCCGAGGCGCTCGCCCAGCTCGATCTCGGGCTGTTGGTCGTACCCGGCGAACTGAGGGCGATCGCCGCGGCCAATCGGGTGGCATCGGTGGTCGGCATGGTGCTTCAGGATCTACGGGTGGTTGCCCGGGGCCCGTTCACCGCGGGGTTGGACGAGCAGTGGGTGGCCGCATCGTTGGGGCTGCCTCTCGCCGGCGAACTGCCCTGCGAACCGAGCCTGCTGACCGATCAGGACCAAGGCGCCCCACCCGGAGGGTCACACGGTCCGCTGTCCCGGTTCTGCACGGCCTTCTGGGACCGGGCGCTGACGAAGGACGTCGCCTCATGAGCGCCGGTCTGCTCGACGCCGTACGCCAGCGACTGGCGGAGAGTGGCGCCGAGCCCACCCCCGCACGGGTCGCTGCGGCCCTGCGGGCCCAGGGACGGCTGCTGGGGGACGCTGAAGTGCTCGGCGGTACGGAGTCCCTGCGGTGCGAACTGGTGGGCACCGGACCGTTGGAGCCGCTGCTCGCCGATCCGGCCGTGACGGATGTGCTGGTCTCCGCGCCTGACCGGGTCTGGGTCGATCGAGGCCGCGGACTGGAACTGACCGATGTGACATTCACCGACGCGGCATCAGTGCGCAGACTGGCGCAGCGACTGGCGGCGGTAGCGGAGCGACGGCTGGACGACGCCCGGCCCTGGGTGGATGCCCGGCTGCCGGACGGGACACGGATGCACGCGGTGATCCCTCCGGTGGCGGTCGGTTCCACCTGCCTATCGCTGAGGGTGGTCCGGCCGCGGGCCTTCTCCATGGATGAGCTGATCGACGCGGGGACGCTTCCGCCCGGAGGGGACCGGGTGCTGCGGGCGCTCATCGAAGCCCGGCTGTCCTTTCTGATCAGCGGAGGCACGGGCACTGGCAAGACCACGCTCCTGTCGAGCTTGCTGGGGCTGGTGGGTGACCGCGAGCGGTTGGTGCTCGCCGAGGACTCGGGGGAGCTCCGGCCGGAGCATCCGCATGTGGTTCGACTGGAGTCGCGCACGGCGAATCAGGAAGGGGCGGGCCTGGTCACGCTGCGGGATCTGGTGCGACAGGCGCTACGGATGAGACCGGACCGTCTGGTCGTCGGGGAAGTGAGAGGGCCTGAGGTCACCGAACTGCTCGCCGCTTTGAACACGGGGCATGAGGGCGGCTGCGGGACGGTCCACGCGAATGCGGCCTCCGACGTCCCGGCCAGGCTGGAGGCGCTGGGGACATCGGCGGGTCTCGATCGGGCCGCACTTCACAGTCAGTTGGCGGCGGCGCTCTCCGTCGTGATTCATCTCGCCAGGGATCGGACCGGCCATCGGCGCCTTGCCGAGGTGCATGTGCTGGAACGCGACGCGGGGGGATTCGTCAAGACAGTGCCAGCGCTGCGCTGGCACTCCACGGGCTTCGCTCTGGAGCGAGGCTGGCCCCTGCTGCGCTCCCGTATGGGGGGTGCGACATGAGCCCCCTGACGTCGGCGACGGCGACAGCCCTATGTGCGGGAGCCATGGTGTGGCTGGTGGTCGGCCAAGACCCCAGGGTGACCCGGGCGAGAGTCCTGCTGGCCGAGGGTGGCGTACTCGACCCACCCCCACGCTGGTCTTGGGCGCGGCTGTGGCCCCAAGCGCGCGGTGACCTACGCCGTCGCCGTGAGTGGCTGTGTCTCCCGGTGGGTCTGTTGCTCGCCGTGGCGGGTGAGTCGGTCCTGCCGCTGCTCGCCGCGGCCGTGGCGACTCCTCTGGTGCGGCGGTGGTCGCGGGCTCGTGAGATGAGCCGTCAGCAGGATCTGCGCGCTGATGGAGTGATTGCCTTCTGCGCAGCTGTGGCCGGCGAGCTGCGGGCCGGGCTGCAACCGGGGCAGGCACTGCTGTCGGTGGCCCGGAGCACCGGCGCACTCGGGGCCGCGGAGGCCTCGGTGACGGCGGCGGCCAGGTTCGGCGGGGATGTGCCTGCTGAGCTGCGAGTGGCGGCACAGGAGCCAGGCGCCGGTGGACTGGCCGGAGTCGCTGCCTGCTGGCGGGTCGCCGTGGAAGGAGGCTCCGGCCTTGCCGCGGGCCTCGATCGGCTGGAGGCCGCCCTTCGAGCCGAGCGGGACCAGCGGGCCGACCTAAGAGCCCATCTGGCCGGAGTGCGCGCGACGATTGGGCTGCTTGCGCTGCTGCCCCTGGTGGGACTGGCGATGGGCTGGGCGCTGGGTGCCGATCCCCTGCGTGTGTTGCTGCATTCCCCGGCGGGTCTGCTCTGCCTGCTGATCGGGGGCGTTCTGGAAGTTGCCGGGGTCTGCTGGGCCGGGCGGATCGTGCGGAAAGGGCTGCCCGCGTTACCTGGAGACAGCACATGAGCGCCGATTCGCTTCACACCTTGGGGGCGGTGGTGTGCGCGCTGGCCGCCGCGGTGGTCTTGAGCGCCGCTGTGTCCGTACGCCACCGTCAGCGCGCGATACGACGAGCCGAGCGGTTGTTGGGGCGGGAACGAGTCCGCCCGCGGTGGAATGCGGAAGAGAAAGCGGTCCGGGCAAGGATCTGGGCGCCTCCAGCGGTGGCGGCGATCGCCGGTTGGGTTTTGGTCGAAGGATTCCTCGGTGGCACGTTCGGCTTGGCGGCGGCCTACGGCGTCCGGCGCTGGCAGCGGGCTCGTCCCCCGGCGCTGATGGGGGCCGAGGGGGAAGCTGATCACCAGCTTCCTCTTGCTGGGGACCTCCTTGCGGCCTGTGTCGCAGCCGGAGCGGGACCTCGTGAGGCGGCTGAGGCGGTCGGGGATGCCTTACGCGGCCCCGTCGGAGAGCGGTTGGCACGGGCCGCGGCCGAACTGCGGCTCGGTGGCGAGCCGGCCGTGGCCTGGGGCTGGCTCGCCCAGACACCGGGCGCCACCGAGCTGGCCCGCTGTCTGGAGCGGGCTGACGCTACGGGCGCTCCCGCGGGGGAGGCGGTGGCACGGGTGGCCGAGCGCCTGCGAGCGGACCGGGCGCGCATAGCGGCGACTCGGGGACATCGGGCGCAGGTGCTGATCACAGCCCCCGTGGGGCTGTGTTTTCTTCCGGCCTTCCTGGCGGTTGGTGTCGCCCCGGTCGTCGTCGGCCTGGCGGGCGGGCTTCTGCAAGGCAATTGAACGGAGAGATCTCAGGGGGTTGAGATGGGGAAAACGGTACGACGACGGCTGCGTTGGCTCGGGCGCGAAGCGAGGCTCAGGTTTCGGCGAAGCAAGGTCCTCAAGGACAGCGGGATGACCACATCCGAGTACGCGATGGGAACGATCGCCGCCTGCGCCTTCGCCGCCGTTCTCTACAAGATCGTCACTAGCGGAGCTGTCTCAGGGGCTTTGGAGTCGCTGATCGGAAAGGCGCTCAATGCGCAGTTCTGAGCCGTCTGGGGCGGGGCTGGAGCGGGGTTCGGTGACGGCGGAGGCCGCGGTGGCGGTGCCCGCGCTGGTGATCTTCGTGCTCTCGCTGGTGTGGGCACTCATGGCCGCGGCTGCGCAGATTCAGTGTGTGGACGCGGCCCGGGCGGGGGCTCGCGCGGCCGCCCGCTCCGAGCCAGCCGCCACGATGCTCGCCGTCGCCCGCTCGGCAGCACCGGAGGGCGCCCGGGTGACGCTGCATCGGGAGGGGGAGCTCTGGCGGGTACGGGTGGAAGCGGCCGCACCGGGCCCGGGCGGCTTGGGGTTGACCCTGAGGGCTGAGGCTGTGGCCCATGCGGAGGACGTGCTGGCCCACGCCGGATCCGAGCGAGCCGGTGCGCGGGGGGCGTCGCCATGACGGCGTATCGGCAGTGTTCTCACGAACCGGCGGAGAAGCGCGGCAACGCTCGGGATCGTGGTTCGGCGACCGTCTGGACGGCTATGGCGGCGACCACGCTGTGCGTGGTGTTCGCGGCGGTCCTGGCGATGGGGCAGGCGGTGGTGGCCCGTCACCGGGCTGCTTCCGCAGCTGACTTGGCCGTTCTCGCCGCCGCGGCGCAGGCGCTGCTCGGGCCGGAAGCCGCCTGTGCAAGGGCGTCCGAGGTGGCACGGGCACAGGGCGCGGGATTGGTTCGGTGCGCGGTGCGGGGCGAGATCGCTGAGGTGACGGCCGGCGTCCGTTTCGGGCCGTTCAGGCCTGAGGTCAGAGCTCGGGCCGGGCCGCCGGAGACCCTAGGACCCTGGGGAAACGCTGACAGGGCCGGCACCAGTGGCAGGTCGCGGTCGTCGCCGCAGAGCCTGGAGCCCGTGGGGAAGCCTGCGGACTCCCAGGGCGGGCTGGTTGCGGAGGGAAGAACGACCCGCCATCCAGGGGAAACGCCCTGCCCTCACATGGTTTGGAGATCATCCAATGCCACGGTTCCGCAACTGTTGACGGGCTTGCAGAAGCCGATTGCGCGGCCTCCTGCTGTCAGCGGCGCGGGCCACTTGGGCTGTCGAGTCGATCAGCCCTCTCCGGATTGCCCGGTTGGGGTACTCCCGCTGTCCGGAAGGCCAGGGGTGTCCAGGCCGTCTGGGTTCCCAGCGCGATCCGCGGGGATTCCGGTATCCGGATCTCTCGGATGGCCGCTGGCATCTGAGTCGGGGCTGTCGGGGCTGTCGGGGGAGTCGGGGGGTGCTGGGAGTGCTGGAGAGCGCGGGGTGCTCTGTGGGGCTTCGGATGAAGGCGAAGGCGTGGAAGCCGGGGGTGGCCCGCCGGCTCCTGGGCCTCTCCCGGCCGTAGCCGCCCGCTCTGGGCCCACGGCCGCAGTCGAGCCCCCTGGCGTCCCTGATGCCTGCTCCCGGCCCGTAGGCGCGCCTTTGAGGAGTTCGGTGAGCAGTCGGACGGCGCCCCGCTTATGGAGCGGCTCATTGCCGTTGCCGCACTTGGGCGACTGGATACACGACGGGCAGCCCGCCTCGCACTCGCAGACGGCGATCGCCTCACGGGTCGCGGTCAGCCACTCACGCGCAGTGTGGAAGGCCCGTTCGGCGAAGCCCGCCCCGCCCGGGTGGCCGTCGTACACGAAGACCGTCGGCAGCAGGGTGTCCGGGTGCAGCGGCACGGAGACCCCGCCGATGTCCCACCGGTCGCAGGTCGCGAAAAGCGGAAGCATCCCGATGGAAGCGTGCTCGGCGGCGTGCAGGGCTCCGCCCAACTGCTCCGGGTTCACCCGGGCAGCGTCCAACTGATCCTCGGTGACGGTCCACCACACCGCCCGGGTTCGCAGGGTGCGCGGCGGCAAATCCAGCTTGGTCTCGCCGAGCACCTCACCGGTGATCAGTTTGCGGCGAAGGAAGGAGACGACCTGGTTGGTCACCTCGACGGAGCCGAAGCAGAGGCTCCCGTCTCCCCAGGGGAGTTCCGTGTCCGTGGTGAGGATGGTGATGGCCGTCGTATCGCGCGCCGTGGTGGAGTACGGCGGGCTGGCTTCCTCCACCAGGGCGACAGGGCCATGCGGATCGTCCAGGTCCAGTTGCCGCACCAGATAGCTGCGCCCCTGGTGGAGGTGGACCGCTCCGTCATGGACGCTCGTGTGGGCTGCCGACTCCTCCACCGTGCCCAGCAGTCGGCCGGTGGCGGCCTCCACGATCTGGACCGGACGGCCGCCCTCGCCCCGGATGTCGGTGAGGTCAACGGCCCGCTCCCGCCGGGTCCAGTGCCAGCCCGTGGAACGGCGGCGCAGCAGTTGGGCGGCTTCGAGTTGGGGCATCAGAGCAGCGGCCCCCGGACCGAACAGCTCAAGATCGGCTTCGGTGAGCGGGAGTTCGGCGGCTGCCGCACATAGATGGGGGGCGAGGACATAGGGGTTGTCGGGGTCCAGAACCGTTGATTCCACCGGTTGTTGGAAGAGCGCTTCGGGGTGGTGGACGAGAAAGGTGTCCAGCGGGTCGTCCCGTGCCACGAGCACGGCCAGGGCTCCCTCGCCGGCCCGCCCGGCGCGGCCGGCCTGCTGCCACAGGGACGCCCGCGTCCCGGGGTAGCCGGCGATCAGGACAGCCTCAAGACCGGAGACATCCACCCCCAGCTCCAAGGCGGTGGTGGCGGCCAGACCAAGCAGTTCACCCGAGTGCAGGGCCCGCTCCAGGGCCCGGCGCTCCTCGGGAAGGTAACCACCCCGATAGGCGGCGACCCGCTGGGGCAACGACCGGTCGACTTCCGCCAAGCGCTCCTTGGTGATGACGGAGATCAGTTCGGCACCCCGGCGGGACCGAACGAACGCCACCGTGCGGACCCCCTGCACGGTCAGATCGGTGAGGAGGTCGGCGGTCTCGGCCGTGGCCGTACGTCGTACTGGAGCGCCCTTCTCGCCCTGGAGTTCGGTCAGCGGGGGCTCCCAGAGAGCGAAGACGAGCTCACCGCGAGGTGATGCGTCGTCGGAGACCTCCCGCACCGGAACTCCAGTGAGCCGTCCGGCGGCCACCGACGGCTCTGCCGCCGTCGCTGAGGCGAGCAGGAAGACGGGGTCGGCACCGTAGCGGGCGCATATCCGGCGCAGACGGCGCAGCACCTGGGCGACGTGGGAGCCGAAGACACCCCGGTAGGTGTGGCACTCGTCGATGACGACGTAGCGCAGGGCGCGCAGGAAGGAGGACCAGCGTGGATGCGAGGGCAGGATGCCGCGGTGGAGCATGTCCGGGTTGGTGAGGACATAGGTCGCGTACTGCCGAACCCATTCGCGTTCCTCTACGGGCGTATCGCCGTCGTAGACCGCTGGACGGACCCGATTGCCCAGCGGCGCCGCCAGTTCCTTCACGGCCCTGCACTGGTCCGCGGCGAGTGCTTTGGTCGGCGCGAGATAGAGCGTGGTGGCCCCACGTCCATTCGGGGCCTCAGAGCCGTCCAGGAGGGTGGTGAGGACCGGCGCCAGATAGGAAAGCGACTTGCCTGACGCCGTTCCGGTGGCGATGACCACCGACTCTCCGTCCAGGGCGTGCTCGGCGGCAATCGCCTGGTGGGCCCAGGGATGGTCGATGCCCGCCTGGTGAATGGCGTTGATCACTTCCGGCCGGATGCGGTCGGGCCAGAGGGCATGGCGTCCCGGTCGCGGGGGCAAGTGCTCCGTATGAGTGATGCGCGCAGCCCGGCCCGCCCCTGCGGTGAGCCGGTCAAGGATCGCACCGGGGGAGGGGCGGGTTTCCCCGCTCTCGGGTGGTCGACTGGGACGGAAATTCTTGGCCATCGGCACCGAGTGTGTCACTGGCGTGACGGACAATGGTCCCAAGGCGTCGTGCATGGCTGCTGGTAAGTGATTGAATGCCATCGCGGCTGGCGACCGTCCTCCGGCTCCGCCGGGGAGACCTAATTGGGGGCGGCCGCTCGATAGCAAGGTGCTGGAGGATCCGTGGACCTGTCCCTGTCGACTCGCAATGTGTCTGGGCCTGCAGGCGACCGTACGGTCGTCGAGGTCGGTGGCGAGATTGATGTGTATACCGCGCCCAAGCTGCGCGAGCAGTTGGTCGAGTTGGTGAACGATGGCAGCTACCACCTAGTTGTCGACATGGAGGGCGTTGACTTCCTCGACTCCACTGGGCTCGGTGTGCTGGTGGGCGGCCTGAAGCGCGTCCGCGCGCATGAAGGGTCGCTGCGCCTGGTCTGCAACCAGGAGCGCATTCTCAAGATTTTCCGGATTACGGGCCTGACCAAGGTGTTCCCTATTCACACCACGGTCGACGAAGCCGTCGCGGCCACCGACTGATGTCGGACGGAGGCCCCGGTCTGATACGGCCGGAGCCTCCGGGAAGCGCTGGAAGAACAGAGGGGTACCGGGCATCCAGCCCGGGCCCCTGAGATGCACGCCCGTACGTCCGAGGGGGATCGCATGGCGACCGTCGAACTTCGCTTTAGCGCCCAGCCTGAGCACGTCAGGACGGCCCGTCTGGTGGCCGCTGCCGTGGCGCGCCGGGCCGGGGTCGACGAAGCCGTACTGGACGAGGTCCGCCTCGCGGTCGGTGAAGCGTGCAGCAGGGCTGTGGGGCTGCACCGAAGCCATGGGGTGACGGCGCCCATCCGAGTCGAGCTGACCGATGAGGAGAAAACGTTCTCCATCGAGGTCGGGGACGAGGTCCCCGTTCTGGGTGACAACGGTTCCCATGCCTCCGGCGCTGCTCGCAGCGTCGAAGACGATGCGGATGGTGAGGATGAGATGGGCCTCGCGGTCATCAAGGGCCTCGTCGACGATATGGAGGTCAGCTCCACCGATGTGGGTGGTCTGATCCGAATGAGCTGGCCGACGGCTCCGGTCAGCGCCCTGCGCTGACCGCACGAGCTGGATTTCGTACGGCCTGACACGGGCCCGCTGGATCTGGAGCGACCCCTTCGGTCGCTCTGGTGAGCAGCGCGGCCCATTTGGCATGTCCCGTTTGGGTGACCCATGCTCCGCCTTCGCGCCCTCTGTGGCACCCCTTTAGGGGCTGGGGGCGCCTCTGGCACGCGGTCTCGCTGTTTGTGGCTCTCGCTGCCTGAGGGAGCTCCGCCGGCCGGGAGAGAGGCCGGGAGAGAGGCCCGGGGGGATCGGGAGGTAGGGAACGCGGGCGTCACGCAGCCTTGGGCCCGAGCAAACGGCTGGTTGCCTGGGGCCAGGCAGACGGCCGGCTACCGTCCGCTCTCCCATTCGCGGGCTTCCCTTGGTACCCGGTGATGCCTTCCGGCTCGCCCCTTTCGTGTATGCCGCTCGTCAGCTGGCACAAGATCACTGGGACGCGGGCGAAGCCTTGCCCCTCTCCCGTATGGGGCCCGCCGAACGGCCTCCCGGCTCCGTCCCCGGATCTCCCGGCGGGAGCGGTTCCCGAATGCCTCCCGGCTCTCCCGGGCGATAGCGATGACCTTGCCCAGCGTGGTGGATGAGCTTCCACACGACCGCGGCACCCCGGCCGGTATCCCGCAGACACCCCTCGCCTACGCCCCGTCATCCATCTGGCCGCAGGTAGGCCCGCCGACTTTCGTCGACCGGGGAGCGAAGGGGTGGTCAAAACCATCCATCCATGGGTGGTAGTCGACATAACCGAGTGGATGTAAACCGTGCGCACCATGCGCAACACGCCGGTACAGACGTGCACTGGCAGCCATCCTCGGTAGTTGTTTGGCCGCCAGTCTCTCGACGTCACGCGATACCGGAGGGACATCGACAGGCGTTGGGGAGATTCTTGGTTTGGCCCCTGGTCGAAGGTGTTGAGCTGCGCATTTTTCGATTTCTGTAGATCGTTTACCAGGTGTCAACACCTTTGCCCCATTACTCCATTCGAAGTATTTTTCAGAACTCGATCATTTGATGACTGGCAAGGGAAGGTCAATCGAATTTGCCGCGCCCTGTTTTGATCGGGTTCCGCTCCCTACAATCCGTCCATCTTGAGCTCTGGACGACGTCAAGGAGGACGAATGGCGGGGCTCTACACCTCAGAACTGGCCGATCACCCCACTTCTCTCGCAGCTGCGGTACTCACGGATGACAATCGCCTGATCATTTTTGTCATTGCTGCCGTGGCGCTGGCAGCGCTTGTCGTTGCCCAACTGCTGGTGCGCCAGGTGCTGGCGGCCGGCGAGGGCACCGATTCCATGAAGGAGATCGCGGCAGCGGTCCAGGAAGGCGCAAACGCCTATCTGGCCCGGCAGTTGCGCACGCTCGGCATCTTCGCCGTCGTGGTGTTCTTTCTCCTCCTGCTCCTACCGGCCGACAACTGGTCGCAGCGTGCAGGGCGTTCACTGTTCTTCCTGGTGGGCGCGCTTTTCTCGGCGGCCACCGGGTACATCGGGATGCGCCTTGCCGTAAGGGCGAATGTGCGCGTGGCGGCAGCCGCGCGTGAAGCGACACCCGCGGAGGGCGAACCCGAAAAGGATCTCACCGCCGTCGCGCACAAAGCCATGAAGATCGCTTTCCGTACGGGCGGCGTAGTCGGAATGTTCACGGTGGGCCTCGGTCTTCTCGGGGCCTCCTGTGTCGTTCTCGTCTACGCGGCCGACGCACCCAAGGTGCTGGAGGGCTTTGGCCTCGGCGCCGCGCTGATCGCGATGTTTATGCGAGTCGGTGGTGGCATCTTCACCAAGGCCGCCGACGTGGGTGCCGACCTTGTCGGCAAGGTTGAACAGGGCATCCCCGAAGATGATCCCCGTAACGCCGCCACCATCGCCGACAATGTGGGCGACAACGTCGGCGACTGCGCGGGAATGGCGGCGGACCTCTTTGAGTCGTACGCGGTCACCCTCGTCGCGGCGCTCATCCTCGGTACGGCGGCCTTCGGTGACGCCGGACTCGCTTTCCCGCTGATCGTTCCGGCGATCGGCGTCCTTACCGCGATGATCGGAATCTTCGCGGTCGCTCCGCGTCGCTCTGACCGCAGCGGGATGACCGCGATCAACCGTGGATTCTTCATCTCCGCGGTGATCTCGCTCGTTCTCGTGGCGATCGCTGCCTTCGCCTACCTCCCGTCCTCATTCGCTGATTTGGAGGGTGTCACCGAGGCCGCGGTCAAGGCCCACGACGGGGACCCGCGGATCTTCGCGCTCATCGCCGTGGCCATCGGCATCGTGCTCGCGGCCCTGATCCAGCAGTTGACGGGGTACTTCACCGAGACCAACCGAAGGCCCGTCAGGGACATCGGTAAGTCATCGCTGACCGGCCCCGCCACGGTCGTACTGGCCGGAATCTCCATCGGACTGGAATCCGCCGTATACACCGCCCTCTTGATCGGTTTGGGCGTCTACGGGGCCTTCCTGCTCGGCGGCACTTCGATCATGCTGGCGCTCTTCGCGGTCGCGCTCGCCGGTACCGGACTGCTCACCACCGTCGGTGTCATCGTCGCCATGGACACCTTCGGACCGGTCTCCGACAACGCCCAGGGCATCGCCGAGATGTCGGGCGATGTTCAGGGTGCGGGTGCTCAGGTGCTCACCGACCTGGACGCCGTCGGCAACACCACCAAGGCCATCACCAAGGGAATCGCCATCGCCACCGCCGTACTGGCGGCTGCCGCGCTCTTCGGTTCGTACCGCGACGCCATCGCGACTGCGGCCAGGGACGTCGGAGAGAAGGTCGGCGACGGCGCTCCCATGAACCTCGTCATGGACATTTCGCAGCCCAACAATCTGGTGGGCCTGATCCTCGGCGCGGCGGTCGTCTTCCTCTTCTCCGGGCTCGCCATCAACGCGGTGTCCCGGTCGGCGGGGGCGGTGGTCTACGAGGTGCGGCGGCAGTTCCGTGAGCACCCCGGGATCATGGACTACACCGAGAAGCCGGAGTACGGGCGCGTCGTCGACATCTGCACCAAGGACGCGCTGCGGGAACTCGCCACGCCCGGCCTGCTGGCCGTACTCACCCCGATCGCGGTCGGATTCTCCCTGGGCGTCGGTGCACTCGGCGCGTTCCTCGCGGGGGCGATCGGTACGGGCACGCTCATGGCCGTATTCCTCGCCAACTCGGGGGGCGCCTGGGACAACGCCAAGAAACTCGTTGAGGACGGTCACCACGGCGGTAAGGGCAGCGAGGCCCACGCCGCGACCGTGATCGGCGATACGGTCGGCGACCCGTTCAAGGACACGGCAGGGCCGGCCATCAACCCGCTGTTGAAGGTGATGAACCTGGTCGCACTGCTGATCGCCCCGGCGGTGGTGCAGTTCAGCTACGGCGATGACGCCAGTGCCGGGATCAGGGCGCTGGTGGCGGTGGTCTCCGTGTTGATCATCGTCGGAGCCGTCTATGTCTCCAAGCGGCGCGGCATCGCCGTCGGGGACGACGAACCCAGCCCGATCGAACGCAAGTCAAAGACACCCGACCCCGCGGTGGTGTCGTGACGACCGTCTGATCGGTCCCGTCTCATACCGATACAGAGCGACTCAGAAACAGAACAGAGCCGACTTCAGAGCGACTCAAAGAGTGGGCGGACGATGCGTGGTGACGCTTCGTCCGCCCACTCCTGGGCTGCGTCAGTTTTGTGCCGTGAGCCTTCTCTCCCATGATGCATATGGCCCAATGCGGTATGAACCGGATGTGTGACGCACTACTGCCGGCTACATGGCGTGTATGTTCCGGGGCCGAGAGCCTTGGAAGGGACCAATCCGGTGAACAAGAAGCTTGCGGTCGCACTGTCCGGCGGTGCGGTGCTGGTACTGGCGCTGTCGGGTTGCAGCAGCGACGAGGACAAATTTACGGTCGACGACTGGGCCAAGAAGTACTGCGATGCGGCACAACCGCAGATCAAGAAGCGGGCCGAGGCGGAACAGCTGATCCGCTCCACCGCGTCGGACGGCAAGCCAGCAGACATCCAGACCGCCGACTCCAAGGCATTCCAGGACCTCTCGGACGCGGACAAGGGACACGCTGCGGCGCTGCGGGCCGCAGGAACGCCGCCCGTCGACGGTGGCGAAAAGCTGGTGAAGGACGCCGCCGCCGAGTTCGACGCCGAGTCCACGGCGTACCTCAACCTCAAGAAGCAGGTCGACGCGCTCGACATCCAGAACCAGCAGAACTTCGCGGACGGGCTGAAGCCGATCGCCGAGGGGCTGGCGAAGATCGAACAGAACCAGACCGCCCGGCAGAAGTTGCGGTCGGGGGAGACCGGTACGGCCATGGCGAAGCAGCCGGGTTGCAAGCCCGTGAAGCCGAGCCCCGCGGCCGGCTCGGTCACCTGAGCGACGACGGCCAGTCCCACAGCCCTCGGGTCGCAGCCTTCCACGAGAGTCCGGCTCGCGACCGCCTGGGCCACGGGCCGCCCGCATTCCCCATCGCCGCCGGAGACCGTCACCGGTGATCACCGCCGGAGCGATCTCCGGAACGGCTGCTGGGTGGAGAACGGCCGCTTGGGCGGAAACGGCGTGAACCGCCCGAGCAGGGCAGGTCTTGAGCGGCAGAGGCTTTGAGCGGCAGAGGCTTTGAGCGGCAGAGGCTTTGGGCGGAGACGCTTGAGCAACGGCCGCTTGAGCGCGCCCAGCTGAACAGTGGTCACCGCGCCGCGGCGGAAGGATTGGGCTGAACGAGTAGCACGGCTGCCGACGGGGATCGCCGGTCGGCAGCTGTTCGCCGTCGGTTGGTGGTGGCGGTTGGCAGGGATTGTCAGAGGCGACCGCCACAATGGACGGGTGAGTACCGCCGACGCCTCATCCGACCTGCCTTCGCCCGTCCACGCCCTCAAGCTGAGGGAGGCGCTACTCGCCGGTGCCTTCACCGTCGATGGGCTGCTCGACCTCCTCGGCGCGTCGGCGTATGCCGCGCTCGCCCGCAGTGAGACGGTGCCCGCCCTGAGGGCCACTCGCGGGAGCAGCGCCCTGGACTCGCTGGTGCGGTTGTTCCTGCTTCAGCAGCCCGTCCCGGAGGCGCAGGTCAGTGCCGTTCTCCCGCTGGAGGAGTGCCTCACCGACGGTTGGTTGGTCCGGTCGGAAGGCGCTGTGCTGGCGACCGTGGACGTCCGGCCGTACGGCGGCCCCGAGGGGCAGGACTGGTTCATCGTCTCCGACCTGGGCTGTGCGGTGGGCGGAGCCGCCGGTGCGAGTGGCCAGAGCCATGAGGTCGTCCTCGGTGTCGGCGGGGCGTCCACGACGCTCGCCGGAATCACCGTGCGCACACCTGTGTCCGCCGCGCTCGACATCGGGACCGGCTCTGGCATTCAGGCGCTCCACGCCGCCCAGCACTCCACTCAGGTCACGGCTACCGATCTCAACCCCCGCGCACTCGCCTTCACCCGCCTCACCCTTGCGCTGTCCGCCGCTCCGGAGGCCGATCTCCGCCAGGGTTCGCTCTTTGAGCCGGTCGACCAGGACACCTACGACCTCATCGTCTCGAACCCGCCCTTTGTGATCTCCCCTGGGGCAAGCGGCCCGGACGCGCGACTGACCTACCGGGACGGTGGGATGGCCGGGGACGAGCTGTGCCGCTCCCTGGTGCAGCGGGCGGGTGATCGGCTGAACCAGGGTGGATACGCCCAATTCCTGGCCAATTGGGAGCATGTCGAGGGGGAGGAGTGGCAGGAGCGGCTCCGCTCCTGGGTTCCCCGTGGCTGCGATGCCTGGATCGTCCAGCGCGAGGTACAGGACGTGACGCAGTACGCCGAACTGTGGTTGCGGGACAGCGGGGATCACCGCGGTGATCCCGCGCGTTACGCCGAACGGTACGAACGATGGCTGGATGAGTTTGAGAGCCGTGGGACCAAGGCCGTTGGATTTGGCTGGATCACCCTGCGCAAGTCCGGATTCGAGCGACCGTCGATCGTCGTGGAGGAGTGGCCCCACCCGGTGGAACAGCCGCTGGGTGACAGCGTGCGTGACCATTTCGCCCGGCAGGACTATCTGAGTACGCATGATGATGCGGCCCTGCTGGCTGATCACTTCACCCTCGCGGCCGATGTGGTGCAGGAACAGGTCGGTCAGCCCGGCGCCGAGGACCCCGAGCATGTGGTGCTCCGACAGAACCGCGGCATGCGTCGGGCCACCAAGGTGGACACGGTCGGTGCGGGGTTCGCGGGAGCGTGCGACGGGACCCTGAGTGCCGGGCGGATTCTGGACGCGATTGCCCAGTTGATCGACGAGGACCCGGTGTTGCTGAGGGATCGCACCCCGCAGGCCCTGCGGCTGCTGGTGGAGGAGGGCTTCCTTGAGCCTGTTCCGTCGGCCTCCTGGCCCGCTGCCTAGGCGGAGGGCAACCGCCCCGTCGGGCCCGGACCGACGAGTCCTGGGGGAGCGCCGCGGTATCGCGGCTGGACGGCTGTCGGGCCTCTACCCGGCCGGGCGGGACAAATGTGGTGCTGAAGGCCTGTACTACCGGGTGGGGGCCATCAGTACCGGGTCGGGCGTCGACGAATGTGCTGGTGAAGGGCCGCAGAACATGCGGCCCTTGAGCCCCTGTTCAGGTGAGAACGGCCAGGGAAGATCACCAAGAGCAGCCCCGCGGGATCAAAGAGGAAGCCAAAGGGAAGCCAGAAAGGGATGCCGCAGAAGGGACCGATCGCCCCACCCGGGTGAACCCACGCGGCGTTCACCCGGATTTTCCGCTCCAGACGTCCGGACCTGCCAGCCTCAGCCCCGAGGTCACCCCAGGTCACCTCGGTTCTCAGCAAGGACCTGGACGAGCTGAACACGGACGGGGTACGGGCATGGAGAGCGGGCCAGCGATCTTCGCCAGCGGGGCGTTCATGCTGTTCGGAGCCGGACTGCTGCTGTGGACCGTGGTCCGGATGACCCACCGGGCACCGGTAGCCCACGGGGTGCACCCCAGTGTTGCCGCCGCCCTCACCACCATGTTCTCCCTGGCTTCGCTTGCCCTCGGGTTGTGGTGCCTCAGCCGCATCTGAGGGCGCCGCGCCACTGGGCGGAGGGTCGTGATCGGTGGCGCCGACCGGGAGGGCGCCTCAGCCAGCTCTGAGTGCGCTGATCGAGTGCGCTGATCGAGCGCGTTCGACGAAAGATGCTCGACGGA
This sequence comes from Streptomyces albipurpureus, assembly GCF_023701525.1. GTDB lineage: Bacteria > Actinomycetota > Actinomycetes > Streptomycetales > Streptomycetaceae > Streptomyces > Streptomyces albipurpureus. The sequence continues at coordinate 77,860 of NZ_JAMQAW010000029.1, read as the reverse complement.
GCCAGGCACGTACCGGGATGTTCGACCAGACGACGCACCCGGGTGTCCGAGAACTTCTGGGGCATCTCCTCTCTCCATAAGTTCTTTACCTGAGTTTTCCCTGGCCTCTCCGTGCTGCGCTGAGGGCTTTCCACGGCCGTCCCGAGCGAACGCTCCAGGGCGAAGTCCCGAGCCGGCACCCTGAGCGGAGGCCTCCGGGAGACTCCGGTAGGCGCGTTCTTCAGACGACTTTTGCGCCTGTCTGAGCACGGCCGGTACCAGACCAGAGCGAAGCTCACCCTGTACTGATCACCACATTCCGAATCCCTGAGCGCTGCGCGGGTCGTGCTCACTGGCCTCGCTCATCGACCCGACCCGGTGCCGGTGCCTCCGTATCTGATCCACCACCCCGAGCACTGCGCTCCGGGTCCTCTCCCAGCTTGACCCCGAAGCACCGACGTGCCGGTCCGGGCGGCAGGAATGCCCAGACTCGGGTTACCGTTCGAGTGGCCGTTGCGAGCTTTTGCCGTTTGACACAGGGGCGGGTTGTACCGTCACACTCCGCAGCGGCAGCAGCACCACCGCAGTGTCGAGCAGTGCCCAGCAGTGCCGCAGCAGTGTTTACGACGTGCGTCACCAGCGTCGCACTGCCGTGTCTGCCCCTTTAGCATTCAACCGGAGAGAAGAGCGAAGTTGTCCCCGACCAGCGAGACCGCACAGGGCCGCCGACGCCTCGTGATCGTCGAGTCGCCTGCCAAGGCGAAGACGATCAAGGGCTATCTCGGCCCCGGCTATGTCGTCGAGGCGAGCGTCGGGCACATCCGCGACCTCCCGAACGGCGCGGCCGAGGTGCCCGAGAAGTACACCGGTGAGGTGCGCCGCCTCGGCGTCGATGTGGAGCATGACTTCCAGCCTGTCTATGTCGTCAACGCGGACAAGAAGGCCCAGGTCAGGAAGCTCAAAGAGCAGCTCGCCGATTCCGATGAGCTCTACCTCGCCACGGATGAGGACCGTGAGGGCGAGGCCATCGCCTGGCACCTCCTGGAGGTCCTCAAGCCCAAGGTTCCGGTGCACCGGATGGTCTTCCACGAGATCACCAAGGACGCCATCCGTGAGGCTGTCGCCAATCCGCGCGAGCTGAACAAGCGCATGGTCGACGCCCAGGAGACCCGCCGCATCCTGGACCGGCTCTACGGCTACGAGGTCTCGCCGGTCCTGTGGAAGAAGGTCATGCCCCGGCTGTCCGCCGGCCGTGTCCAGTCCGTCGCCACTCGACTGGTCGTCGAGCGGGAGCGTGAGCGCAGGGCGTTCCGTTCCGCCGAGTACTGGGATCTGACCGGTACGTTCTCCACCGGCCGCCCCGGTGACCCCTCCGACCCCTCCACCCTCACCGCCCGGCTGAACACGGTCGATGGCCAGCGGGTCGCCCAGGGGCGTGACTTTGGTCCCGATGGGCAGCTGAAGTCCGGCCAGGCCCAGGTCATGCAGTTGGACGAGGCCCAGGCCCGTGCGCTGGCCGCCGCGCTGGAGACCTCTACGTTTTCGGTGCGCTCGGTCGAGTCAAAGCCCTACCGTCGCTCTCCGTACGCCCCCTTCCGTACGACGACGCTGCAGCAGGAGGCGTCGCGGAAGCTGGGATTCGGGGCCAAGGCCACGATGCAGGTCGCACAGAAGCTGTACGAGAACGGCTTCATCACCTATATGCGTACCGACTCCACCACGCTCTCCGACACCGCGGTGTCGGCGGCGCGTGCTCAGGTGACGCAGCTGTACGGGGCCAGCTATCTGCCCGAGAAGCCCCGCGTCTACGCCGGGAAGGTCAAGAACGCCCAGGAAGCGCACGAGGCGATCCGACCTTCGGGCGACCGTTTCCGCACCCCGGCGGAGACGGGTCTGAAGGGTGAGCAGTTCAAGCTCTATGAGCTGATCTGGAAGCGGACCGTCGCATCCCAGATGAAGGACGCCGTCGGCAACTCGGTCACCGTGAAGATCGGTGGCACCGCCTCCGACGGCCGTAGCGTCGAGTTCAGCGCTTCGGGTAAGACGATCACCTTCCACGGCTTCATGAAGGCCTACGTCGAGGGTGCTGACGACCCGAACGCCGAGCTCGATGACCGTGAGCGTCGTCTTCCCCAGGTCAGCGAGGGTGACCCGCTCGCCGCCGAGGAGATCTCGGTCGACGGGCACGCGACCAAGCCGCCAGCCCGCTACACCGAAGCCTCACTGGTCAAGGAGTTGGAAGAGCGCGAGATCGGACGCCCTTCCACCTATGCCTCGATCATCGGCACCATCCTCGACCGCGGTTATGTCTTCAAGAAGGGGACGGCCCTGGTGCCCTCCTTCCTGAGCTTCGCCGTGGTCAACCTCCTGGAGACCCACTTCGGTCGGCTGGTCGACTATGACTTCACCGCGAAGATGGAGGACGACCTCGACTGCATCGCTCGGGGCGAGGCGCAGTCAGTGCCATGGCTGAAGCGCTTCTACTTCGGCGAGGGCGCCGCGGTCAGCAAGCGTGACGCGGCCTCCGCGGGCAACGGCGATGGCGATCACCTCGGCGGTCTGAAGGCCCTGGTCACCGACCTGGGCGCGATCGATGCCCGGGAGATCTCCAGCTTCCCGGTCGGCGATGGCATCGTGCTGCGGGTCGGCCGGTACGGGCCGTACGTCGAGCGCGGCGAGAAGGACACGGAAGGCCACCAGCGCGCGGATGTGCCAGAGGACCTCGCACCGGACGAGCTGACCGTTGAGTACGCGGAGGAACTGCTGGCCAAGCCCAGCGGGGACTTCGCCCTGGGCACCGACCCCGCGTCGGGCAATGAGATCGTCGCGAAGGACGGGCGTTATGGCCCGTATGTCACGGAGATCCTTCCGGAGGGCACCCCGAAGACCGGCAAGAACGCGGTCAAGCCGCGGACGGCCTCGCTCTTCAAGAGCATGTCCCTCGACACGGTGACCTTGGCGGACGCGCTCAAGCTGATGTCGCTCCCGCGGGTGGTCGGCACGGACGCCGAAGGTGTGGAGATCACCGCGCAGAACGGCCGGTACGGCCCGTATCTGAAGAAGGGCACCGACTCGCGCTCCTTGGAGAACGAGGATCAGCTCTTCACCATCACCTTGGACGAGGCGCTGGCGATCTACGCACAGCCCAAGCAGCGTGGCCGCGCCGCCGCCAAGCCGCCGCTGAAGGAACTGGGCACCGACCCGGTCAGCGAGCGTCCCGTGGTGGTCAAGGACGGCCGCTTCGGTCCGTATGTCACCGACGGTGAGACCAACGCGACCCTGCGGACCGACGACAGCGTGGATGACATCACTCCGGAGCGCGGCTATGAGCTGCTCGCGGAGAAGCGTGCGAAGTCACCCGCCAAGAAGACGGCGAAGAAGGCCCCTGCGAAGAAGGCCTCGACCGCCAAGAAGACGGTAGCCAAGAAGACCGTCGCGAAGACCGCGGCGAAGAAGACCGCGGCCAAGACGACGGCCAGGAAGACCACCGCGAAGAAGACCGCGGCTTCGGCCAAGGCCGCGGCGGACGAGTAATCGCGCCGGGAGTCACACCAAATGCAGGGGTCCAGCCGAGCCGCAAGGCTCACGCTGGGCCCCTGCGCCCTTCCCGGACGCCCCGACCAGCGCCCATCAGCACCCGGCTAGCCACCCCAGCCACCCATCCAGTCATCCAAGTCATCCAGCCACCGTCCACCCAGTCACCCGTCCACCCGGACGGCTACGGAGGCGTGGAATCCGGATCTGTCCGGTTGTCGATGGGGAACTCCGGCAGAACTGTCCGTCTCTTCCAGAAACGCCCATATGTTCGGGCGGGCCCCTCGGTGACTCGGGCGCTCCGGATAGGCTGGGCGGATGACGCGAGCCGAGCAGCCAGCCAAGCAGCAGACGGTCAAGGGCACCGTCTCAGAGACTGCCTCAGACTCCGACGCCCTTGCCGCGGACTCCCGTGAGCGGGCGCTGCGCTCTCTGCTGCGCGTCCCCCCCTTGCGACGGCTCTGGAACGCCCAGGCGGTCGGCGCGGTCGGGGACGCGATGGCCGTCCTCGTCCTGCTGCTGCTCACCGTTCAGGCCGCTGTGGCGGAGAGCACCTTCGGTGGCGGTTACCGGGATGCGGCCTTCGCCGTCGCCGCGGTGCTCGGCGGCCGCATCCTCGCCACCCTCCTCTTCGGCGCTGTGCTCCTCGGCCCGCTGACCTCCCTCACCTCGGCCAAGGGCCCGCTCGACCGCCGCTGGACCATGATCGCGGCAGATGGGGTACGGCTGGCCCTGCTGATCGTCGCCCCGCTGTGGCTCGACTGGACTCCGGCCAACGCGGTGCTGATGTTGCTGGTCACGGTGTTCGTACTGGGCGTCGCCGAACGGTTTTGGACCGTCGCCCGTGACGGAGCGGCCCCAGCGCTGCTGCCCGCACCGCCGCTGGAAGGCGCGGCTGTCCGTCCGCTGCCTGACCATCTGGACGCACTGCGCAGGCTCTGGCTGCGTACCGGATTCGTCGCCATCCCCATCGCGGCGGCCGTGCTCCTCGTGGCGACGCTCGCCGGCAGGCTGCTGGGGTTGGGCATCGACTGGTTCTCGCTGCACCAGGCGGCCCTGGGGTCTTATGTCGCGGCCGGTCTCTTCGGGGCGTCGGTCTCCGTGCTCGCCTTCATCGAGTTGCCGTCCTCGCAGACCCCACGGCCTCGTTCGCCGCTCGAAGGGCTACGGCGGCCGTCCGCCGTCGGCGGCGATGGCGTGGAGAAGGGGCGTACGGGCGGTATCGCGTTCTTCGTCATCGCCTGTGCCGCGGTCGCGGCCGCGATTTCGGCGGCCGTCGCCGTCTCCGTACTGCATGCCTTCGATCTGGGCGGCGGGCCACTGCTCTTCGCCCTTCTCGTCCTGGCGCTGACCGGTGGCACGACCCTCGGCATCCGCGGTGGCGAGTCCGTTCTGCCCACGCTCTCCCGCCGCCGGCTGCTGGCACTCGCACTGGCGATCACGGGCATCGCGCTGCTGGCGATGGGTCTTGTGCCGGACACGGCGACCGTGGTCCTCATCGCGGTGATCGGCGGATTCGCCGCCGGTGTCGCCGCGAAGATCGGGCACGCCCTCATCGCGCAGGAGTCCGAGGAACCCCGGCGAGCCCGGATGAACAGCCACCTCCAGGCGGTGGTGCGGGTCGCCGTCGCCCTGGGCGCCCTCGCGGCGCCGCTGGTCGCTGCGGCGATCGGGCCGCAGCGGCTGGCCGGTGGCGATCTTGCGTTCGTACGAGGTGGTGCGTCCTTCAGCCTGATGCTCGTCGGTGCGCTGCTGCTGCCCGTCGCGGCCATCGTCCTCGCCAAGACGGACGACCGCTCCGGGGTGCCCTTGCGCCGCGATCTGAGCGAGGCGCTGCGCGGTGGCGCCGACCCGGCGCAGGCCGTGGCCCCGAGCGGCTTCTTCATCGCCCTGGAAGGCGGCGACGGGGCCGGTAAGTCCACCCAGGTGGAGGCGCTTGCGCAGTGGATTCGCGCAAAGGGCCATGAGGTCGTCGTCACCCGTGAACCGGGGGCCACCCCCGTCGGCAAGCGCCTGCGATCCATCCTGCTCGATGTCGCCTCAGCGGGGCTCTCCAACCGCGCCGAGGCCCTGCTGTACGCCGCCGACCGTGCCGAGCACGTTGACGCGGTGGTGCGACCCGCCCTGGAACGCGGCGCCATCGTCATCTCCGACCGCTACATCGACTCCTCCGTCGCCTACCAGGGCGCGGGCCGCGATCTGTCGCCGACGGAGATCGCCCGTATCTCGCGTTGGGCGACGGACGGACTGGTCCCCCATCTGACCGTTCTTCTCGATGTATCGCCCGCCACCGCGCGGGAGCGGTTCACCGAGGCGCCGGACCGATTGGAGTCGGAGCCGGCGGAGTTCCACGGCAGGGTCCGATCGGGATTCCTGACGCTGGCCGCGGGCGACCCCGGGCGCTATCTGGTGGTCGACGCCGGACAGGACCCGCAGGACGTGACCACGGTCGTACGTCACCGGCTTGACCAGCTGCTTCCCCTCTCCGAGGCCGAGGTGCGGGCCCAGGAGGAGGCTCGCCGCAAGGCCGAGGAGGAAGTGCGGCGCAAGGCGGAGGAAGAGGCCGCGCGCAAGGCGGAAGAGGAGCGGTTGGAGCGGGAGCGTGAGGAGCAGCTCGCCAAGCTCCGCGCCGAGGAGGAGGCCCGCCGCAAGGCCGAGGAAGAGGCGGCGCGGCAGCGCGAGGAGGAGCGCAAGGCGGAGGAGGCCAGGCAGCGCGCGGAAGAGACGGAACGCCTGGCCGAGGAAGTGCGCCGCCGACGTGAGGCCGAGGAGAAGGTGCAGCAGGAGGAGCAGGATCGGCTGCGCCGGCTGGCTCAGGAGCAGGCCCGGCTGCGGGCGGAGGCCGAAGAGCGTCGGCTGGAGAAGCAGCGCAGGGCCGAGGAAGCGCTGTTGCTGGCCGAAGAGGCACGCCGGGCCGCGGAGGCTGCGGCTGCTGCGGCATCCGCAGCGGCGGCCGCCAAGGCTGCGGAGGAGGCCGCGGCTACGAGGGCTGCGGAGGAGGCTGAAGCCGCGAAGGCTGCGGAGGAGGCTGAAGCCGCGAAGGCCGCCGAATCTGCGAAGGTCGCGAAGGCCGCGAAGGCCGCCGAATCTGCGAAGGCCGCTAGGGCTGAGGCCGAGGGCTTGGCCGGAACCTCGGGCAATGAGGTCACCGTCCCGACGCCAGTGGTGGACACCCAGGACGTTTCGGCGAATGAGATCACCGTGCCGACGCCCGTGGTGGGGCCCAATGACGAGACCCAACAGGTTCCGAAGATCACCGGGGACACCCCACCGAGTGGGGCTCTGGATGATACGGCCGTGCTACCGCCGGTAAGGGACCGCGGTCTGGAGGAGACGGCCGTGCTGCCGCCGGTGCGCGATGAGCGCCCGGCGGACCGAGTGCCTCCGGGGATCTTCCGGGATGAGCGCGCCGCTGATTCGCCCGCTGATTCGTCTACTGGCTCAACCGGTCGGGCTGGTTCCGCCGGCTCGGCTCGTTCTGGTCGATCAGGTGACGGTGGTGCGGGTTCCCGGCCTCGTCCCCGCGCTGGATCTGGTGCCGCGTCCGGTTCGGCTTCCAGCCCGCGGGCTGCCGGCCCTCGTACGCCGGGTCCGGGTTCTGGTTCGGGTTCGGGCCTTTCCGGGCCGAATGACCGTACCCGGGAGCTCCCCCAGGTCGACCCGGAGACGGGCCGTCCGCGCCGCCGTTCGGACTGGGCGGAGGAGACCCCGCTCGACGATCTGCCGACACTCGCGGACGAACTCCTCGGCCCGCACGACGGCGATGACGACCGAGGTGACGGCCCCAACCGGCGGCGTAGGCGCTAGCTGTAGCGACCCGCGGGGTTGCTGACGCGGGTCGGGTGGCTGGCCGTCGGAGCGGGGTCGTGGCCTCTCGCGGGCTCGTCCTGCCCGCAATCTCGACGGGGACCTCCTCAGCGCACGCATCCGCTGACGAAGCAGAAGCGGAGGCCGAAGCGGGAGAGGAACCCGGGCGCTGGCCCGCGTTGTCAGTCCGCTGCCCCACAATGGGAGACCCCAGCACAAAAGGCAGGTGACGGCAGATGGCCGTATGGGATGACCTCGTCGGTCAGGAGCGGGTGCAGAAGCAGCTCAGCGCCGCTGCCCGGGATGCCGATGCCCTGGTCACTGCCGAAGCCACCGGGGAAACCATCCCCGACACCTCCAGGATGACCCACGCCTGGTTGTTCACCGGTCCTCCCGGCTCGGGGCTGGCCACCGCCGCCCGGGCCTTCGCCGCTGCGTTGCAGTGCGTCAGCCCCGACCGTGCCCTCGGTGGCGCGCCCGGCTGCGGATTCTGTGACGGCTGCCACACCGCCGTCATCGGCACCCACACCGATGTGCAGGTCGTCCGCACGGACCTGCTGTCGATCGGCGTGAAGGGGACCAGGGAGCTGGTCCGCCGCGCCCAACTCTCACCGTCGGTCGGCCGCTGGCAGGTGATCATCCTGGAGAACGCCGACCGGCTCACCGAGGGAGCGGGCAATGTCCTGCTGAAGGCGGTCGAAGAGCCCGCCCCTCGTACGGTGTGGTTGCTCTGCGCGCCCTCCCTGGAGGATGTGCTGCCCACGATCCGTTCCCGCTGCCGCCATCTGATGCTGCGTACGCCTCCGGTCGCAGCCGTCGCCGACGTACTGATCCGCAGGGATGGCATTGAGCCCGAGGCCGCCGCGGCTGCTGCCCGGGTCACCCAGGGGCACATCGGCCGTGCCCGTCGGCTGGCCACCGATGAGCGCGCCCGCTCACGACGGGCCACTGTGCTGAAGCTGCCGCTGCGGGTGGATGACATCGGAGCCGCTCTCAAAGCGGCCCAGGAGCTGGTCGATGCCGCTGCTGAGGACGCCAAACAGGTCGCGGAGGAGATCGACACCAAGGAGACGGAGGACCTCAAGGCAGCCCTCGGCGCGGCCCAGGGCGGGCGGCTCCCGCGCGGTACCGCCGGCGCGATGAAGGAACTGGAAGATCAGCAGAAGAGCCGGAGGACGCGTACCCAGCGCGATAGCTTGGACCTCGCGCTCAGTGACCTCACCAGCTTCTACCGGGATGTCCTCGCCATTCAGCTCGGCTCCGAGATCGCCATCGCCAATGACGACGTACGGGATGGTCTGGAGCGGATCGCCCGTTCGTCCAGACCTGAGAACACCCTGCGCCGGATTGAGGCGGTCTTCGCCTGCCGGAAGTCACTGCAGACCAGTGTGGCTCAGTTGCTGGCGGTGGAGTCGATGGCGATGGCGCTGCGCGCAGGCTGATGCGCGTACTGATGGCCTGCTGAAGCGCGTACCGTCCGCAGCCTGATTCCGGCGCATCGGCTCGTGCTGACCGAGGTCGGCGATCCCCCGCCCTGGCGCGGTATCCCGCTGCGTACCTTCCCCTAACGGTGGAATTCACCCGTACGAGCATGGATGGGCATCTTTCCCCGCCGTCGCCTACGCTCCGGGGATGGACCCAAGGCGTATGTTGCGCAGTTCCGTCCTCGTCGTGGCCGCGGCCGGGCTGCTGATTTCCGGGTGTACGGGGGCGAGTTCATCGAGTGGTTCCTCGGTGTCCAGCCCGGGCGGAGGTCCCGGTTCGGGGGCGAGTTCCGCTCCCGATGCCGAGCTGAAGCCGTACTACGCGCAGAAGTTGGCATGGCGTAAGTGCGGAGTTCCCGGCTTTGAATGCGCGACGCTCAAGGCGCCGCTCGACTACGAGAAGCCCGCCGGCAAGTCCATCAAGCTCGCGGTTGCCCGGAAGAAGGCGACCGGCCCGGGCTCCCGACTGGGATCACTCCAGGTTAACCCCGGTGGTCCCGGCGGTTCGGCCATCGGCTACCTCCAGGCGTACGCGGGCATCGGCTATCCGGCTGAGGTCCGGGCCCGCTACGACATGGTCGCCATTGATCCGCGCGGTGTTGCCCGTAGCGAGCCGGTGGAGTGTCTGACGGGCAAGGAGATGGACGCCTACACCCAAGTCGACCAGACCCCGGACGACGCCGCCGAGACCGCCCGTCTCGCTGCGTCCTTCCAGGCGTTCGCGGCGGGATGTGAGAAGCGTTCGGGGACGGTTCTGCCCTTTGTCTCCACCGTTGACTCCGCCCGCGACATGGATGTGCTGCGCGCTGTTCTGGGCGATCGGAAACTTGCGTATGTGGGGGCTTCGTACGGCACGTTCCTGGGCGCGACCTATGCGGAGCTCTTCCCTGACCGGGCGGGACGGCTGGTACTCGATGGTGCGCTCGACCCGGCGCTCCCCGCCCGCCAGGTGAACCGCGATCAGACCGCGGGCTTTGAGACGGCGTTCCGCTCCTTCGCCGCGGACTGTGTGGCAAGGGCTGGCTGCCCTCTGGGCAACACTTCGGTGGCGGACGCATCCGCCCGGCTCAAGAAGTTCTTCGCCGAGTTGGACGCGCACCCCGTGCCCACCGGCGAGAGCCGTGAGTTGGGCGAATCGTTGGGGACCACCGGGGTGCTGACGGCGATGTACGACGAGAACGCCTGGTCCCAGCTACGTGAGGGTCTGGCCAGCGCCATGAAGGGCGATGGCGCGGGTCTGCTCGCCCTGGCCGACAGCTACTACGAGCGCGGGAGCGACGGCTCGTACACCAATCTCATGTATGCCAACGCGGCGGTGAACTGTCTGGATCTACCAGCCGCCTTCAGTCGCCCACAGGATGTGGAGGCATCCGTTCCGGAGTTTGAGCAGGCATCCCCGGTCTTCGGCCGTAGCTTCGCCTGGGCCGCGCTGAACTGTGCGTACTGGCCGACTCCGGCCACCGGCAAGCCCCACCGCATCGAGGCGAAGGGTGCGGACCCGATCCTGGTGGTCGGAACGACCAAGGATCCTGCGACCCCGTACAAGTGGGCGCAGGCGCTGGCGGGGCAACTGTCGGCCGGGCGACTGCTGACGTATGAGGGCGATGGTCACACCGCTTACGGACGGGGCAGTGACTGCGTTGACTCGGTGATCAACGCCTATCTGGTGAAGGGCACGGTCCCGGCGGAGAACAAGCGCTGCCGCTGACTCCGCCTGCGCGCGGGAGCCTGGGCCGGGCCGGAGGCCTCAGTTCTCGCAGGTGAGGCCGCCAAGGCATCGATCGTTCAGTGCCCGGATGTGGCCTTGAACCCGCTGGGCACCAACCATGCCACCAGTACGGTGACCGCCGCGACGATCCCGGCTGAGACAAACGCGGTCGTCGTCAGCGCGCTGTCGAAGGCGACCTTCGCCATGTCCAGGATTCGTTCGCCCTCGCTCTGAGCCAGCTCAAACGCGCCGCCGATCGACTCCCGGGCCTGCTCTGGCTGCCCCGCCATGCGATCCGCGTACACGGCTCCGTGAATCGAACCCAACAGTGCCACGCCCAGCCCCACCCCCAGCTCATAGCTGGTCTCGGAGACCGCCCCGGCCTGTCCGGCCCGCGCGGCTGGCACCGCGGAGATGAGCACCGACGACGCCGTGGTGATCGCCAGCCCATCGCCGAGGCCGAGCAGTACGAAGACGACGGCGACGTAGTTGTACGTGGTCGGCTCGGGCGACAACGCGAGTACCAGGAACCCGGCGACGACCCCGCCCAGACCCAACGCCATCAGGTAGCGGATGCCGATCCGCTCCATCAGCCATGGCGCGAGCAGCGACCCGGCGAGCACGGCGAGCGCGGCGGGCAGGGTGCGAAGACCTGCCTGGGAAGGCGAGTACCCGTGGACGTACTGGAGCCAGAGCGACATCAGGAACAGTGCCGCGCCGATCGCGAGCATGGCCATGAGGATGACCAGCGCAGCCGCGGTGAAGGCTCGGTTGCGGAAGAGCCGCACGTCAAGCAGCGGATCGGGTAGCCCCAACTGGCGACGTGCGAAGACGACGAGAATCAGGATTCCCAAGGCCAGGATCGCGATGTCCACGACGCTCGGGCTGCCCTTGGCGACGTGCTTGATGCCCCAGGCAAGGCCCACGACCCCGGCCACGGACAGGAGGGCACTGGGAAGATCGAGCCGGGTGTGTCCGGCGTCCTTGAACTCGGGGAGCAGCCATACCCCGGCGATGAGGGTGAGCACGACGACGGGCACATTGACCCAGAAGGCCGCGGCCCATCCGTACTCCTCCACCAGCACCCCACCGACAAGCGGCCCAATCGCCGCGCCTGCCCCGGCGACGGCGGCCCAGATCCCGATGGCCAGAGCGCGTTCGCGCGCGTTGATGAAGATGTTCCGGATGAGGGAGAGGGTGGATGGCATCACCATGGCCCCACCGATCCCGAGCAGCACCCGCCCGCCGATGAGCTGCGAGGTACTGGTGGCGGTGGCGGCGACGATCGAGGCCAACCCGAAGATCACGATCCCGATGAGGAAGAGCCGCTTGCGGCCGTAGCGGTCGCTGACAGCACCGGTGGTGACGAGCAGACCGCCGAGGACCAGCCCGTAGATGTCGATGATCCAGAGCTGCTCGATCGCGCTGGGCTCTAGATCGTCGATAAGGGAGGGCAGCGCGACATTGAGAATGGTGGCGTCCATCGCCACCAGCAGCAGGCTGGCACACAACACAGCCAACATGGCCCACCGCCCCCGCCCTGGCTGCCCCTGGGCGACGGGTGCAGCATGCTGCGTGGCTCGGCCCATGGGTGCCTCGCTTCATCGGAGCTCAGTAGTGGGGGTGGGGCGAGAAAGGGTTGAGGTGGGGCGAATGGATCTTCGTAAAGTATGTGGCGATTTACTCCACTACGTGCAAGCGGGGCGCGCGAGGCGAGTGCCCTTGCTTCGACTGCTGGGTGGTTCGGGGCACTCAGAACAACCCTGTAGACTCATCACCGCTGCTGATGCCGATCTGTGCTCGTGAGAGCCGGTAATTCGGTGGCTTGCCGCCTTAGCTCAGTTGGCCAGAGCAACGCACTCGTAATGCGTAGGTCTCGGGTTCGAATCCCGAAGGCGGCTCTGAAGGACCCCAGGACTCACTCGCCGTGACCTGGGGTTTTTCGCTGTTTGGGGGCGATTTCCCGGTTGGTGGCGATTCCTGCTCCGTGCGCTGCCGTCCAGGGGTAGCGCAGGAGCGCAGTGGCTGTAGGCGGGAGTGAGGAAGATGCCGTAGAACGGCCCCGGACCGCTCAGCGGTGTCCGCTGACGGACAGGTCGATCGAACGCCCCACCTAAAGCGACGACCCAACACGTGAACCCGCCCAAGACCTGAGTCCAGAACTACTTCCCGGTCTGCGGACGGAGCGGGTGGCCGGTGTTCTGCGGCGCCGGGTGCGGGTGCAGGTCTCGGTGACGGCGTCGGATACCCGCGACACCGGTACCGACCCCACCGCGCCCGCGTGCAACGGGTGGAGGCGAAGAGGGCCTGGTGAGATCGGTGGCGGACACGATCGCGTCGAGGGTGTACTTGTGCCCGTGCAGGGTGGCCACCTGGTGCTGCTGCTTCTCCTCGTTGGGTTGTTGCCGTCGGGTGGTGATGCGCTGCTGGAGCTGGTCGCGCTTGCGTCGTGCCACACCCTCGGCCTGCGTGATCGCCGCTTCGTACCTTTTCTTCTGGGCAGCGAACTGCTGGCGGATCGCGGTCCGTTCCTGGATGCCCACACTGGTGGGAGCCGTCCCTTGGGCCCGCTGCTCCAGCGAGGACCGCCAGCTTTCGAGCGCGGCGGCTCGAACCGCGCCGACCCCTGACCCACCCCAAGCGTTGAGGTTCGTCCCCATTCCGCCGGTCAACTCCGTTCGCCGCGCGGCCGGTCGGATGGAAGCGCCCCCGGGCGCTGTAGCGGTGTGCCGGCTGGATTGGGGTCTGTCCGAGGGGTGTTCGATGTCGGGTCAACCGATGCGGGTGTTGATCTGGGGCATACCTTTTAGTGGGAAAGGAGATGATTTACATAATGATCAGATGAGAAAGATAGCAATGAGTTTATTTATATGACTTTAGGCTCCTGACTATTGGGGTGAACGCGGGTAGCTTGAACAGGACATTCATTGTGATCAATTGACTGCGTACCGGCGGTGGCACGGCATTTCCGGCCGCCCGGAAGTAGGAGAGTCATGAAGCTCAACGTCCATACCCGCGGTGATGGCGACAAGCTCGCCCTGCTCATCCACGGAGGCATGTCCGACCACCGCACCTGGCACGCCGTGGAAGATGCCCTGATATCCCGCGGCTACCGTGTCATCGCTCCCGATCTGCGCGGCCACGGGGTGAGCCCCCGCGGTGAGTACACGGCCGAGTTGCTGGCGGATGACCTGGTGGAGAGCCTGCCGGCCGGTGCGGACCTCGCCATTGGGCACTCGTTGGGCGGTCTGGCACTCGCGCTCGCCGCCGATCGGCTGCTCCCGGCCCGTGCTGTCTACTCCGACCCGGGCTTCCGGCTGGAGAACATGCCCCCGGGCTCGGCCACGTTCATGCTCGCCATGGTCCAGAGTGCGACCGATGCCAGTGTGCGGGCGCGGAATCCGCGCTGGTCGGATGCCGATGTTGCGGCTGAGTTGGCTGGATTCGCCCTGTTCGACGGGGAGTTCCTCTCCCTCACCGAGAAGGGTGCCGCGCTCACCTATCTGCCGGAGAGCGCAGTGGTTCCGTCGCTGGTCCAGCTGGCCGACCCGAGCCTGGTCATCAGTCCGGAGGTGGCCCAGGAACTGCGGGACAACGGTTTTGAGATCCGTACCGTCGACGGCGCCGGCCACTGTATCCACCGTGATGACTTCCAGGGCTTTATGGATTCGCTCGACGGCTGGATCTGACATCTGAACGGCACGCGGTGGGATGGGGTACGGGAGCCGGCTTCCGTACCCCATCCCACCGCGGTGTGCGTTCGGGCTCAGTTGACGCTCCGGATCCGGTAGACCGATATCGCGCCGACGACGGCGAAGATCCCGGCGAAGGCGAACAGGGTGTTGTATCCGCCGAGATGGGCGATCAGCAACGAGGCGACGAAGGGCGCGACGATCTGCGGTCCCGCGTTCGCGACGTTGAGCACTCCCATGTCCCGAGCCGCGTCGCCCTGGCTGGGGAGTACGGCGGCGACCACTGCGGTGTCCACGGCCATGAAGCAGCCGAAGGCCAGACCGTTGATCACGGTGAAGACCAGCATTCCGGGCCAGGTCGGAGTGGCGATCGGGATGATCATCGCCAGTCCGGCGACCGATCCCGCCGCCGCGATGAATATCTTGCGGCGACCCAGCTTGTCGGAGAGCGTGCCACCGAGCACGGTGGATACACCGGCCGCCACCATGCCGAGGGCGCTCAGGATGCCGGTGCCGGCGGTCGCGCCGATCCCGGACGGCATGTCCACATGGTCCTGGAGGACGTACAGCTGGTAGCCCTGCACCGAGAAGTAGCCGAGCACCAGCAGCGCACGGCCGATGAAGGCCCAGCGGAAGTCATGCGCCTTGAGGCTGCCACCGAAGGCGGCGGCCTGCTGCTTGAAGCTCGGGCCCGCGGCGGCACTGCTGAGGGGTACGTCCTTGACCCGCCAGGTGAACAGCACCGCGGTGAAGGCGATGAACACCCCGAACACCAGGTAGGCGGTGTTCAGGGACTCGGAGAGACCACCGGCGACCGTGACGCCGAGCAGACCGCCGACCGGTAGGCCAAGGCCGACCATGGCGGACGCGGTGCCCAGACGTTCCTTCGGGACCCGGTCCGGCACGATGGCCGTGATCGCTGCCTGGTAGGAGTTCATGAAGATCTGGGCGAGCGACCAGAAGAGCGCGATGAGCAGCAGGCTGTTGATGCTGCCCAGGGCGGCAATGGACACCGCCGCGAGCACCGCGCCACCGAGGATGAACGGGTTTCGGCGGCCCGCCCGGTCGGACAGCGCGCCGGCGATCGGATTGGCCAGGGTGGCGAAGACGGCGCTGACGCCGGAGACGATGCCCAGGGCCGTCACCTTGTCCGCGCTGCCGACCACATCCTCGACGAGCAGGGGGTTCAGGATGCCGCCGAGGCCGAGATAGATGGCGTACATCGCCGCGTTGGCGAACCCCAGCCAGGTGAGCAGGGAGCGCAGGCTTCGGGCGGCGGGCGGGCCCGAGGGGGAGGAGTCGGCGGGTCTGTTGAGCTGCGGGGCGTTCGACGTACTCATGAGGGATGCCTTTGGATCAAGGCGCGGGGGCGCCGAGGGTGGGCGAGGCGGGTGCGTGGGGGAGCACGCGACCGGATCGCCGGATGCGGTCGGTGGCGATCGGCCGGGCGGGACCACGGTCGCCGCGGGCGGACGCGCTGGCACGGCCATGCCATGGCCAGGGCTTGGCCGCTCGTCTCCAGGAGGGGAAGCCCCGAATCGGACGGCCCAAGGTGGGGAGACCCAGCGAGGGTCGGCCTCATTCACCATGGCGATGGCGTAGCTGGATCGCGCAGCCTGACGCACTGGCCTGACGTTGCGTCAGGGGTCGGTTCGGTCGGTCTGCGGTGAGCTCTCGGCGGGCCCTGGGAGCGGATCTGCCGCACTGGCCGTGGGGGAGTAGCGCAGCCCATGGCCAAAGGGGTAGAGCGGACTGGAACTCTCCTGGGGCAGGTCAGGATGCCCCTGCGCCACCTCGGCCATGGACCGGGGCAGTTGGAAGGGCAGCCGGCCTTCGGGTCGGGCATGCCCGAAGAGGACGTCGAGGAGGGCCGCGTCACTGGCCCCGTAGGAGGCCAACAGCGCACCCGCCCGTTCGGCGATCTCCGGGATCACCGCCGGGCGTTCCAGATGGATGGCGACCACCGTGGGGACGGACTCCAGCAGCGAAAGGATCTCCCGGAGCCGTTCGGGGGCGAAGTCCAGCCGGCCGGCGTGGAAGAAGGCCTCGAAACCACCGGTACGCGGTTCGAAGGGGGTGTCCAGGCGCAGTATCGCCAGGTCTGCGGCGGCCGGGTCGGTGACGACATCGGCGTAGCGGGCGGCGGCTTCCGGCTGTACGCCCGCTACGTAGACCCGCGGGCGTCCGCTGAGCGGTAGCAGTGCACCAGCGCTCTGTGGCGTGCTGCCTTGCGGACGGGCGGGTTCGCTCGCCTTGCCGGATGCGGGCTCGCCGTTCTTCAGCAGGGTGAGGGAGCGGCGCTGAGCGGCATCGCCCAGGGTGCGCAGTTCGGCGCTGCCGACGATCTCCTCGGCCGCGTCGGGGTCGACGTAACGACGCTCGTCAAAGAGTCCGAGGCGGAACTTCTCCGCCAGCAGCCGACGGACCGAGGTGTCGACGCGCGACTCGGGGATGCGGCCGGACTCGACCAGTTCGACGACGAGTTCCGGGGCGTGCTCACCGCCGAACTGGTCGCCCCCGGCGTCCAGGATCATCGCGGCCCGCTCCAGTGGCGAGAGGTGCTCGACTCCCCAGGCTCGGGCGGGCATGGTCTGACCGAGCACCTCGGCATCGCTGACCAGGCCCCAGTCGGTGCACACGATGCCGTCGAAGCCGAGCTCTTCGCGCAGCAGACCGGTGATGATCCCCTTGTTGAAGCCAAAGCCGACCTCGTCGTAAGGGGTGCCGACCGGCATTCCGTAGTAGGGCATCATCTGGGTGGCGCCGGCGGCGAGTGCGGCTCGGAACGGACGCAGGTGGTAGTCGAAGTGGCCGGCCGGATAGACCTGCTCGCGGCCGTAGTCGAAGTGCGGGTCCTCGCCGTCCTTCTGCGGGCCGCCGCCGGGGAAGTGCTTGACCATCGCGGACACACTGTCCGCTCCCAGGCCGTCGCCCGGCCCGCGCAGCCCCTCGATGTAGGCACCCACCAGTCGTGAGGTGAGCTCGGCGTCCTCGCCGAAGGTGCCGACGATGCGGGACCAGCGCGGCTCGGTCGCGAGGTCGATCTGCGGGTGCAGGGCGAGCCGGATGCCGACGGCCAGATACTCGCGGCGCACGGTGTCCGCGTACCGGCGCACCAGCTCGGAGTCGTTGAGGGCGGCCAGTCCAAGGGTCTCCGGCCACTGGGAGAAGGCGCCGGACATGATCGCGGTGCCGGGGTTGTCCGTGAAGGAGTGCCGGGGGTCGGACGAGAGTGTCACCGGGATGCCGAGGCGGGTCTGCGCGGCCAGTTCCTGGAGGTGGTTGTGCCACAGAGCCATCTGCCGAGGGCCACCGCCGCCGAGCAGATTGAAGTGGTTCATCCCCAGGTCGGTGATCATTCGCCGCGCGGTCGCGGTGGGAGCCTGCGCCGGATCGTCGACCAGAGTGCCGTCGGCATTCATGGTGATCATGGTCTGAAAGAGCAGACCGGCCTTCTCCGACACGGTCATGCGGGCTAGCAGGTCCTCGACGCGGTGCTCGACCGGCTGCGCCGCATCGCGGTAGACGGGTGTGTTCACGGTGGCTCCTGAGGGACTGGAAGGGCCGACGCGCCAATCGGTCGGTGATGCTCCGATTTGCGTAGCCGTGGCACATGCTAAAACTGAACGCGCATTAAATTTTCTACTTTGTGATCTAGATCACGGAAATGGTCTGGGTGTGTCCCGGAGATAGGCTCAGTCGGTGACCAGTACCGCCGGCTCCCCGCAGGCCCCCCGCCCTCCCCGTCCCGCCCGTAGGCGCCGGCCAGGGACGTACGCGGCTGCCGATGCGCGCCGCGAACAGGTCCTTGAGGCTGCCGGGGCCTGCTTCGCGCAGTCCGGCTACCTCAACTCCTCCCTCGCCCGGATCGCGGCCGACGCGGGCACCTCGGCCACCGTCGTGCTGCACCACTTCGGTTCCAAGGAGCGACTGCTCATGGCCGTACTGGAACGCCATGAAGAGCGCAGCAAGGAACGGGTCGCCAAGCTCCTCGGGCCCGCTGGCCCCAACAGCCTCCAGGTGGTGCGCGATTCGATGCTGGAGGTGACGGCGTACAACGTGGCGAATCCGGGCCGGCTCCAGCTGTTCGTCAGGCTCTCGGCGGAGGCGGGAGACCCGGACCATCCCGCACACTCCTACTTCGTCCAGCGCTACCAGGAGATCGCGGGCGTGCTGGAGGCGGCGCTGCGTGCCGCGGTGGCGACCGGAGAGATCCGTGCCGACACCGATGTCCGACAGGTGGCCCAGGAAGTGATGGCGGTCTCCGATGGACTACAGGTCCAATGGGCGCTGGCGGAAGGCCACTTCGATCTCCGCGGGGCGCTGGCGGGTTACTACGACCGACTGACCCGCGCGGTCTCCGCCGGTGGGCGCGACGGGGTGGTGGGGCCGGGCTAGCCCGTGCTGAGTCCCATCGACGTCCGAGGTCTGTTGGCTGGCTGGTCCGCTGGCCGGCTGGCCGGCAGGTGGGCAGGTGGGCGGTGGTGTTTCGCACTGCGCCTCAGCCTTCAGTCCTCCGCAGTACCGTTCTGCCGCAGTACCGTTCCTCCGCAGTGCCTTCCGTTCGCCCCGAGACCGCCCTTTGCTGCCCGTTTGCGCTCTAAGGTGTCCTCCATGACCGAGATCCCCCAAGCCTTGATCGGTGGCCGGTACCGGCTTGTGGAGCTCATAGGCCAGGGCGGTATGGGACGCGTCTGGCGGGCGTACGACGAAGTCCTCCACCGAGGCGTCGCGGTCAAGGAGCTGCTGCTCCCGCCCGGTGTCTCGGACACCGAGCGCGAGTCGTTGATGCGGCGGGCGATGCGTGAAGCCCGGGCGGCTGCTCGGCTGCGGCACCACGGCATCGTCTCCGTGTTCGATGTGGTGCAGCACCAGGGGGCCCCGACGATCGTCATGGAGTACGTCGAAGGCCGCTCGCTCGGTGCGGAGATCCGCGCCCTGGGCGCCCTTCCGCTCGACCGGGTGATCGACATCGGACTGGCCCTCCTCGACGCGCTCGGCGAGGCACACGCCAAGGGCGTGGTGCACCGGGACGTCAAACCGGACAATGTGCTGCTGACCGAACGCGGCCCTGTCCTCACGGACTTCGGTATAGCCCGACTCGCCGATGTCTCGACCGTACTGACGGTGACCGGCACACTCATCGGTACGCCCGCCTATATGGCTCCCGAGCAGTTGGAGGGAGACGAGGCCACCGCCGCCAGCGACCTCTGGTCGCTCGGCACCACTCTCTGGCACGCGGCTGAGGGAGAACCACCCTTCTCGGCAGCCACTTTGACCGCCCTCTCCGTGGCAATCCTGACGCAGTCGCCCCGACCCCACCGGCTAGCCGGATCGCTACAGCCGGTTTTCGCCGGGCTGTTGCGGAAGTCACCCACCGAACGCTCGACGGCGGCCACGGCCATCGGGAGCCTGCGGGCCCTGCGGCAGACCCACTCCGCACCAACGGCGCACCGGAGGAACCCCGCTGCGCCCGCTTCGGCCGGGGCGCCAGCCGCAGGCAGCGCCCCGGTACCCGCTCCCTCGCCAGCGCCGGTTCCGCATCCGGCGACCGTTCGTGATTCCAGGCCCAGCAACCCACGGGCGGATGTCACAACCGTCGCCGCCCCCTCTCGTACCCCTACCGCCCGGGTTGCGCCATCGGCCACCACTCCGGCGTACCGGTCGTGGCGCCATGACATGAGGCTGATGGTCAGTGGGGAGGCGCGTTCCGTCGCTTTCAGCCCGGACGGTGGGACCATCGCCGCCAGCGGCTACGACACCCTGTACTTCTGGGAGACGGACACCGGGAGGGCGCTCACCAAGTCCTGTGTCCACAAGGACCTCATCACTTCGGTGGCCTTCAGCGCTGACGGCTCCATGATTGCCACCGGCGGCTTTGACTTCGCCGCGCGGCTCTGGGACGCGGCCTCGGGCCGGCCCTTCGAGCCGGCCGAACGCGGCACGCTCGCCCGTTTCTGGGCCGCGCGCAACGGCCCGGCCGCGCTGGCCCACCCCTTCCAGGTGATGGCTCTGGCCTTCAGCCCGGATGGGGAACTGCTGGTGACGGGCAGCAATGACGAGAAGGCACGGCTGTGGGAAGTGTCCACAGGGCGAATTGTCGCCACGCTCAAGGACGTAGGAGATCTGACGCAAGCCGTGAGCTTCGCCCCGGATGGCATGACCTTCGTCACCGGTGGTGGAGGGCGGGTCCGTACGTGGGACAGGTCCGGGCGGGCCGTCGCCTCCGGGAGGCAGCAGGGCGTGGGCGGGGCGCTCGCCTTCAGTTCGGGCGGCGGTCTGCTTGCGGTCGGGTCCTGGACTGAAGGCGGACTGGTGCGTGATGCGGCCACGGGGGAGGTGACCGTGGCCTTCGAGGGCTATGCCGAAGTGCGTTCCCTCGCGTTCAGTCCGGACGAACGAGTGCTCGCCGTGGGGAGCGACCGCAGCGCCCGGATCTGGGACGTGGCAACGGGCCGTTCTCTCGCTGTTCTCGATCCTGATGCCCAGCCGGTCGGCGAGGGAACGAGTGGTGTGCGCGTGACTGATGTGCCTGCGCCGCACCACCGCAACGGCAGGGTCGCGCCGAGTTCCCGGGGGTGGACACGCTCGGTGGTCTTCTCCCCTGACGGACGCACCCTGGCGGCGGCGGGCGGGCAGGGCGGAATCGACCTCTGGCGCTGTGAGGACTGACCTTCACCCGAGGACTGACCTTCACCCGGAGCATGGGGGCGAGCGCCATCCCCGCTGCCCACCCGTGCCGATTCGCTGTGCCACCGCGCCAAGAGGTCCCGGGGCCGCCGGGTCGGCCAGGACCGGATGTCGAAGCGGAAGCGGTGTGGGCGGTGCGGCTCGCACGGGCCTCAGCCACACCGCCATGGGTCAATCCATCAGGGTGTGCTCTGCTTACTGAGCTCCTCTGTCACTTGATTGTGTAGCTCGGGGCAGTGCGTGTCCACGGCGATCAGCAGCAGCTTGTTCGCATCGGACTTGATCGTGGCCCAGTCGGAGCCCGAGGGGTACAGATCGGCACCCTTCTTGTCGAACAAGGACTCTATGCTGCGTCCCTCGCTCAGCCCCTTGCACCATGCTGTGGGGAAGGGCGCGAGGTCCTTTTCATTGGGCGCGTAGTCGGTCCAGCCTTCGAAGTTCGCACTGAAGGCGTCGACGAGGAAGCGCTGTTTGGCGGTACGGGTATCTCCGGGGGAAGGTGCCGTAGTGCCGGGTGTGGAGCGTCCGTCAACCGTGCCGCAGGCGGTGAGCGACACGAGGAGTAGGGCGGCGAGGGTGGTTGTGGTCGTGGTGCGCATGGTCCCCCTGGGCTTTCGTGTTGTTGGGGACATCGTGCGCTGGATCGGGGGTGAATGGCGGGCGGTGCGTCCGAATTGTGACATAGGAGATACTCACTCTGTTGGGGTCTTCCGTACACAGAGCGATACGTAGGGCAACGCTCGCCGGTTTGTCGCGTTGGGCCCCGGCCGCTGGTCGCCCGCTGCGTCCCCGCCGGAGGGGACCGCGTCCGAGCCCGTAGGGGCCTGGTCCACTCCGGCGGGGACGGTCTTCGAGCGCTCCGCCCGACCTCCTGCGTGGGGTAGTTCGGTCAGCGCGGCCGCCGAACCACCCCGTGGCGGTGGTGGCTGTCGTGGGGGCGGAACCCTTGGCGACGAAGTTCCGGCCGGCTCAAGCCGTTTTGGGCTCGGCCATGGGCTGGGGGACGCGGGCCGCTGGGGCGAGCCGACCCGTTCGGTGCAGGGTGTGGAGTGCGATGGCGCACAGCAGACCGAGGGTGATCAACGCGATCCAAGGCAGCGCGGACATCCCCGCCGCGCGGGCGGTGTCCAGTGCGACTCCGGTGAGCAGATTGCCCAGGGTGATGCCGATGCCGCAGATGGTGTTGTAGAGCCCGTAGTGGGTGGCGACGAGCCGATCACCGGCGAGTTGGACGATCGTGTCCATCTCGAACGGGTACGCGATCATCGTCCCGAACGCGAGCAGCAGGGCGGCCAGCGCCGGTGGGACGGCCGCGAACAGCCACCGGCCGACCCCGTCGCCCGGGACGGGGAAGGCGGTGGCCGCCAGCAGCGGTACGAACGCGACCGCCATGGCGAGAAGCCCGTATGCCAGTGCGCGGCCCGGTGCCATGCGAGCCCTGCACCAGGCGGTCACCCGAGTCTGATAGGCGATGGTCGACAGCCCCGACACGGCGAAGAGCACCGCCACCGCCGCCGTACCGAAGTCGCCGTCCCCACCGACGCGACGCACTTCGAGCGGCAGCGCCAGATAGACCTGGAAGGTCAGGACGTACGAGCCGATCATTGCCAGGGAGAACAGCAGGAAGGGCCGGTTGCGGAGGATGCCGCGCCACTGGGCCAGCACGCCCTCTCGTGGCCCACCACTCGGTTCGGACTCTGTGTTGCCCGCCCGACGGGCCGGCAGGCTACGGATCTGCACGACGCTCAGCACGGCGAAGACGGCCGCCGCCACCAGACAGGTGACACGGAAATCGACTCCGGTGAGCACCATCCCGATCAGTGGCCCCAGCAGAATGCCGGCCTGGTAGAAGACATTGAAGAGGGCGAACGCCTCCACCCTTCGCTCACCCGCATCGGCCGCCAGATAGGCGCGTACCGCCGGGTTGAACAGCGCTCCGGCCAGGCCGGTCGCCGCCGACGCCGCGATCAGCGCGGGCAGTGATTGAACGAGCCCGAGAGTGGCGAATCCGACGGTACGGAGTACGCATCCGGCGACGATCAGCGGCTTGTACCCCAGCCGGTCGGCGAGAGTCCCACCGACCAGGAACATGCCCTGCTGGCTGAAGTTCCGTACTCCGAGGATCAACCCGACGGTCCAGCCGGCCATCCCCAGGGTGCCGGACAGATGGCTGGCCAGATAGGGCATCAGCATGTAGAAGCCCAGATTGATGGTGAACTGATTGACCATCAGAAGTTGAACGCTTTTGTCATACGAACGCATCTGCCCGATGGTCGTCCTCATCGGTCCGCGCCCGCTGCGGTGCTGGGCGCGCCCGAGTTGCTCGCGGTCCATGCTGCGTCCGCTGCGTCCGCTGTCTTCGCTGGACCTGCCCTACCCGCCGTACTCGTTGGGTTCGCTGTGTTCGCCGCTGTGGTCGCCGCTGTGTCCGCCGCGCCCGCTGTGCTGTGACGACCCTGCCTCGGCTCCTTGGTGTTCTTGGCAGCCCTCGGCGCTCGGGCGTTCTCGCTCTTTGCGGGGTCGGGCCCTTGGAGGGTCAGGGGGTCGACCACGGACAGGCAGCGGGTCCAGCGGGTGACCTCCTTCTCGTCCAGTTGTCCTACGACCTCGGGTTCAACGGCGGGTCGTCCGTCGAGTAGCCCATGCGCAGCGCAGTAGTCGTCGTCATACACCGTGCCGAGATAGCGCTCCGGGCCGTCGGGGAAGATCGCGGCGATACGGGAGTCGGCGGGCAGGGTCCGCGCCAGCCAGCCGGCGACCAGGGCGACCGCGCCCACACTCCAGCCGCCGGTGGCGTAGTGGGACGCGGCGAGCTGTCGACAGGCCCACACCGCCTCGCCGGGAGCGACCCAGTGGACCTCGCTGAAGGAGTCGTAGGCGACATTGCGGGGGTAGATGCTGGAGCCGAGGCCACGCATCAGTCGGGGCCGTGCCGGCTGGCCGAAGATGGTGGAACCGATGGTGTCCACACCGATGAGCCGTACTTCCGGGTAGAGCTGGCGCAGCACCCGGGAGACACCCGCGGAGTGGCCACCCGTGCCCACACTGCACACGAGGACGTCGATATGGCCCAGCTCTGCTGCGAGTTCCAGGGCCAGGGGGGTGTAGGCGGTGGTGTTGTCGGGGTTGTTGTACTGATCGGGGCACCAGGACCCCGGGTGCCGAGCCATGAGCTGGGTCACGCGTTCACGGCGCGCCTGCTGCCAACCACCGGTCGGGTGGGGCTCGGAGACGACATTGACCTGGGAGCCGTAGGCGGTGAGCAATCGGGTCATGGAGCGTTCCAGGCCGGGGTCGGTCACCAGCGTCACCGGATGGCCGTAGACCATTCCGGCGAGTGCGAGCCCCAACCCCAGCGTTCCACTGGTGGATTCGATGATTCGGGCGCCGGGCTTGAGCTCTCCGCGGGCTCGCGCCCGTTCCACCATGTGGAGCCCGGGCCGGTCCTTGATACCACCCGGGTTGAAGCCCTCCAGCTTCGCGAAGAAGCCCCGATCAGCCGGGGTGAAGGGGGCGGAAACCCGCAGGACCGGAGTGTTGCCGACCAGTCCGGACAGTGCTGTGCGGACAGGGTGAGCAACTGCGGAAGGCATATCGCCGCTCAGGGGATCGACGATCGCGCCTGGGGCACTGCTGATGCCGGCGTGCGGCGGGTTGGGATGCTCAGCGGTCGGAACCTTGATCGCGGTGGCATCGCTGGGCGTCGTACCTGCGGACAGAGAGGACATTTCCTCGGCTTCCTTTGAACGGTGGCGTCATCTGCGGCTGTGGTCGAGCGAGCCTCTAGATGCGCCACCGGCCTACGCGAAGCAGTGTGAGGCGCCCGGTTCTGCTGGTACGAGCAGTCGGCGGAGACCCCAGGGTGTCTCGGGGCTCGACCGTGTCCGTCCTGGTCAGGCCCTTGGCCGAGGTGATGGGCGCGGTCACCGGATGGGCTGCCGAGGTGCCGGCCGGCTTGGCCCTGAGAGCGCGGCTGTCCGGAGCACAGGGAGAACCGGACGCGGGGGATGTGTGCCCCGAAGCGACTTCGGCGGCGGCGACTAAGTGCTGGGCCGACGGTACTGGTGTCTCGGCATGGGAGTGCCCAGCTGCCCGAGAATGAACAGTGCAGCTCACGGCGGCAATGGCCAGAGCGGCCAGAACACCCACGATGAACGCTCTGCGCATTCTCGTCCGGATGCTGCCCAAAATCGTAAGAAAGGGGAACGACACAGTTCCTCCGTGCGGCCGATTCTCCTGTTGAAGAAACTCACAAGGAAGGGCGGCGAAGGGGATGGGAATCGGTCAGAGGAAGAGATGTCGAGGGCATTTGGGCAGCACCGAATAACCCCATGGCTTTAAGGGGTGAAAATGGTGGTGCGATTGCTTGATGCGATCTCGACCGCTACGGGAGCGACTACCGTCGGCTCCCGTGAGTCTCTGGCCTCTAGGTCCGTAGAACGTCTGTCGTTCTCAGCGCGGCACGGGAGGGCGGGTTTCCTGGAATGCCCGCCAAGGTCTGCTTCGATACGGCCGGGCTGTCGAGCGCGCTCTGTGTTGGGCCCTGTGAGCAGGGCGTTTGTGAGGCGGATGTCAGCTGCGGCTGAGTCGGCATGCACTGCTCGACATGGTGCGCAGAACCGCTCTCGTGCACTCTGGTGCTCGGCGGGGCGGCTTCTGGTGTGGACCTGAGCGCAGCCACCGGGCTGGCCTCAAGCGAACCCGCTGGGCTGGCCTCAAGCGCACCCGCTGGGCTGAGTGCCACAGCATGGAGGGCTGGGGTTCCGCTACTCGAACGCGCGGAGATTGCGGGTGGCACCTGGCCGGAATGTGCTGTCAGGAAAGTGGTGTTCGCGGGATGGTGGATGACACCTTCCGCGTTGGTGCCATGTGTGGACACCAATCCCAATACCAGCAGGGCCAACCAGAGGATGCGCAACGGCCCCCGAAATGCCGGAGGCCGCAGAACACCGATGGGTGACCGTGCCGTAATCATGCCGTGATGATAGCCGGTTGGGTGAGTTCAATTGCAACTCCGGTCCGGCGTTGCGGAATTCATCGCGCTGGACATTTGGCGCACGTAGGTACGGAGGGGGAACAGCAGCCCTCATGCGCGGTGATGAGTTTCGGACGGGTTGACCAGTGAGTCGGGTGATACGGATGAGGCTACTGGGGGGCGAGTTGCGAACGGTCGATGAGTGTGGAAATGAGTGGTGCCCTACCGGCCTGATGGCGAAATCCCGTGGTCGGGGGCTGTTGCGCGGGGCCGACTCGGTCCCCGGGGCAGTGGGAGCGCAGTCCCCTGGCCACTCTCGCATGGCGTGGAGCGCCCTGTGCTCTGGCGCGATCCAGCCGTACCGCGCGACTGTGACCACCGCGCCGGGCCACCGGACTGGTTGAGGTCCCCACCCCGGACACATCCGAAGCCCCCGTATACCTCCGCAGCCCCCCTACACCTCCGCAGTCCCGGACACCTCTGTAGAACCGCATAGCTCCGCAGTCCCGGACACCTCCGAAGTCTCCACGTCACTCACGAGGACTTGGAGACCTCCGAAGCTCCTACGTACCGTCGAAGTCCTGGACACATCCGAAGGGGCCGAGCCGGGACGAGGCCGATCGATGGCGCTGGGGCACCGGACTGGGGTCGTGCCTCCCTCGGGCGGCGAAGAAGTCCAAGAAGCCCCGGCTGCCGCCGCTGCCGCCCGACTGATCTACGACAAGCCCGGCCGGGCCCGGCTTCTGCAACCGGGTGGTCCGTCCATCAGCGGGCTCCCTGTTCTGCCTGCTCAGGCTGGCCAGGCAGAGAGACGGACTCTTCACCCTCGAAGTGGTATTGGCGCGACTGGGTCAGATACATCCGACGGAATGCGCCCTCCTGAGGCCGCATCAGCTCGTCAAAGGTGCCGCGCTCGATGATCCGGCCCTGTTCCATCACATAGATCTCATCCGTGTGCCGGACGCTATGCAGCCGGTGAGTGATCAGCACCACCGTCTGCCCCTCGGCCGCCAGCCTGCGGATCTGATCGAAGACCCGCTGTTCCGCCTCGGCGTCCAGTGCGCTCGTGGGCTCGTCCACGACCAGGACGCGGGCGTTGCGGTGACGGGCGCGGGCGATGCCGATGCGCTGCCACTGGCCGCCGGAGATCTGATGGCCGCCCTTGTAGCCACGGGCGAGAAGGGTGTCCCAGCCTCGTGGCAACGAGGAGATCGTCTCGTCCGCTCCCGCGTACTCCGCTGCCGCATCCAGCAGCGGTTCATCGTGGGGAGCGTCGGGGCGACCGATGGCCACATTGATCCGCGCGGTGAAGGGCCAGCGGTAGAAGTCCTGTGCGACCACCGCCACTCGGTCGAACAACTGGGCGCGATCGGCCTCGGCCGCATCCACGTCATCCCATGTGATCCGTCCTGAATCGGGAACATAGAGACCACAGAGCAGCTTGGCCAGGGTGGACTTCCCGCTGCCGTTGTTACCGACGATGGCGATGATCCGACCACTGGGGATCGTCACGTTCACCGAGTCGAGCGCTGGTCTCTCAGCGACACCGGGATAGGTGAAGGAGACGTTCTCAAAGCGGATCGCAGACGGGTTGGCCGGCAGGGGCTTCCCGGTCTCAGGGATCAGGCGGGCATCCGCCTCCTTGCACAGCCGTTCCAGATCAGCGACGAACAGGCTCTCCTCGTAGAGGTAGTTGAGCTGCACCACCAGTGATTCCAAGTTGGCCGAGCCGGTGCGGATGGCAATGACCGCGGTGCCCGCGACGGCCAGATCCATGGTGCCGCTCCACAACAACAGGCCGAGCGTTGCGTAGGTAGCTGACGAGGCCAGCCCCGTCCAACCAGAGGCGATCAGACCGGTACGTGCCGCGAGTCGCGCGAGTCGTGTCTGCTCCTGTTCTCCAGTCTCGGCCATCGTCCGGAAGTGCCTGAGCAGAAAGGCGCCGATGTTGTGGACCCGTACTTCGGGCGCCGCTTGTGCGTCGATGAGCAGGGTGCTCAGCAGCCGCCCGGCACGTGCGTGCTGGACCCAGGTGTGGAACGAGAGATAGCGACGACGGGCGATCGTCAGCGAACTCCACGCGCTGGGCAGTGTCATCAGCGCGAGCAGCGGAAGGAGCGCCGGGTGCAGCACCGTCAGCACTCCGGCCGCCGCGATCAGGGAGATCGCGGATGCGGTGACCGATGTGCAGAACTTGATCATCCGGCGGGCGGACTCCGCTCCCCACTGGGCGGAATCCAGCAGTTTGTGGAACTCCTCGTCCTCGACGGCCGCGAGCTCGACCCGGGCCACCCGCTGGAGGTACTGCTCCGTGGCCACCCGGAAGACCTTGGGTTCGAGTTGGCCCGTGCCCGCGGTGGAGGCCGACTTCATCAGTGCCACGATCAGTGCGGCGAAGGCCACCGCGGCGAAAGCCGGAAGGGCCGCTGCCAGCTTCTCGCTGGTGCCGCCCGACCCCAGGAGGTGGACGAGCACCTGGTTGACCGCCACCAAGCCCACGGCCTGTGCGATACCGCCGGCTAACTCGGCGACCGCGACCTGGCGCAGGGCTGTGGGGTCCGCGCGATGTGCCAGGCGAACCGCCGCGGCGATGAGCCGTGGGGTCCGAGTGATCATCGAGCGGAGGTTGAGTTCGAGGAACGATCCGTCGTGGTGGTTCCACCCCGTCTCACGGCGCAGTGGGCCACCGAAGAGCAGCTGCTCGGACTCCGAGGTCTCCCCGGGCTCCGAGCACTGCTTCGTCGACTGGGGGGCTTCGGTCTTCGGGAGCCCTTGCGCTTTCGGGTCCTGCTTGGCACCCGCGGCCCTCTTGACCTGCTCGTTGGCGCTCTGGTCCCGCTCGGCCCCCTGGGCATTCTCGGTCTCTGGGATCGCCTGGGCCTCTTGGGCTCCCAGAGGCTGATGAGCTGATTCCGCCGGCTGTTCGCTCTGCTCTGGGCGCTCGGCCTGGTCAGGCGACCCGGGCCGGTGGTTGGGCTCGGTCGGGTCATGTGAGCCAGCGGGGTCGTTGGGCTCGGTCGGGTCAGGCGACCCGGGCCGGTGGTTGGGCTCGGTCGGCTTCATCGGCGTGAGCTGATGACCCGGGAGCTGGCTTGCGGGCTGCTGATGCGGGAGGTGGCCTGCGGGCTGTGCTGTTCTTTTCGTAGTGCCCGTCTGCTCTGGTTGTTCGGTCGGTTCCGGATGTGCCATACGAGCCCCCATCTCGATGTGCCTGTTCTCTGTCATCGGTGTCTGGCCAACGCGCCCGGACAGCGATGCGTCACGGTGCTTGCACAGCCCGCTTCGCCGCTCCCGTTGCGGCACACGGGTTCCTTTCGCGGTGGCTGTCACACGGACGCGGGCGCACGGGGCATACCTGTGCCGACAAGCCGCGAACCGTACGAGGAGAGAACGCCATGTCCGAGGGCATCCAGACGGTGATCTATCCCGTGAGAGACCTGGCGAAGGCGAAGGCCCTGTTCAGGGCCTTGCTGGAGGCCGAGCCCACCATGGATGAGCCGCACTACGTGGGATTTCGCGTCGCCGGTCAGGACATTGGTCTCGATCCCCACGGCCATGACCGTGGCCTGACAGGACCGCTGCCCTACTGGCATGTCGATGACATCCAAGGCACTGTGCAGACGCTGATCATCGCCGGCGCGGTGGAAGTCGAAGGCGTACGGGATGTGGGAGGTGGCAAGCTCCTGGCCACGCTGAAAGACGCCGACGGCAATCTGCTCGGGCTGATCCAGCCCGCCGCCTAGGATTCCGGTGCGGGCGCCGCTGTCGAGAGCGGCCGAATCCCGTCGCGTCCGGCCGGGCGGTCGGCTGCCCACGGCCAGTGCCGTCGCCGCCTGCACCTGTCTGCGCACGGCCAGGCGGCGAGCCGCGGACGACAGCCTTGGGAGGGCTTCTGCCCGGCCGTTGAGCACAGGACGCGGTCGGGGCCTGGCAGCCGGTGGTGGGGCACTGATCCGGCGCGGGCCATACGCCGATCGGTCTGGTGTCGTATCAACCGACGCCGGCCGGTCTGGTGTCGTACTGACCGCCGTCGGCCGGTCTGGTGTCCTATCCACCGGCACCGATCGGTCTGGTGTCGTACTGACCGACCGTGCACCTGAGCCGGTTCCTTGTCGCCGTCTGCCATGGCCGGGCGCCGGTCTGCGGGCGATCCGTCCCTGGCCCGCCCGCGCTGGTGCGCTGCGCGCGGGCCCTACTTCGCGTCGGCGTAACACTCCACCACCGCCGTGGTGAAAGGGAACCGCACCGGTGTCTGTCCAAATGCGGTCAGGCCGGCCAACTCCCCGGCTTCTCGGATCGCCTTCACCACTGCCTCGGCTTCGTCCTGTGGGCAGTGCACGACCACCTCGTCGTGCTGGAAGAACACCAGCTCGGCGCGCATCCCAGCGGTGGCCTGCCGAAGCGCGGCAAGCATCAGCAGCGCCCAGTCCGCCGCGCTGCCCTGCACCACGAAATTGCGAGTGAAGCGACCTCGTGCCCGAGCGTTCGCCGAGGCGTAGCCGGGTGTGAACTCCCCGCCTGACCCGGCCCCCGATCCACCTCTAGCCCCTGCCCCGAAGCTTGATTCCACCTCGGACATCGATGACCTCGACGCATACGCCGATCCCGACATCAGCTCCGCCGAGGTCAACGGCTCCTCCTGGGGAATGCCCGCCTCATCGTCATCCTCCGCACCGGCCGCCTGCGGACTCGTCCGCCCCAGCCACGTCCGTACCAAACGACCCTCCTCGCCCGCCCGCGCCGCGTCGTCCACATAGGCCACTGCCGCCGGGAACCTTCGCCGCAGCGCCGCCAGATTCTTCAGACCGTCCCCGGAGGTCTGGCCGTAGATCGCGCCCAGCAGCGCCAACTTCGCCTGGTCCCGGTCGCCCGAGAAGGCCCGATCGGATAGCAGCGCGTAGAGGTCGCCCGCATGGCCCGCTATCTCCATCAGCCCCGGGTCCCGGGAGATCGCCGCCAGCACCCGCGGCTCCATCTGATCCGCGTCAGCGACCACCAGCCGCCAGCCCCGGTCGGCCACTACCGCCCGCCTGATCACCTTGGGGATCTGCAGCGCGCCGCCCCCATTGGTCGTCCAACGCCCGGAGACCGTGCCACCGGGGAGGTACCCAGGCCGAAAGCGTCCATCCCGTACCCAGTCCTGGAGCCAGCTCCAACCATGTGCCACCCAGATGCGATAGAGCTTCTTGTACTGGATCAGCGGTTGGACCGCCGGATGGTCGACCTCCTCCAGCTCCCACCGTCGTGTCGAGCGCACCCGCACTCCGGCCTGGGCGAAAGCCTTCACCACATCCGCCGGTAGATCGGGCCGCACCCTGCGCCCGAACGCTTTTGACACCTCGTCCGCCAGCTCCGCGAGCCGCCGAGGCTCCCCGCCTCCCGCATACCGCTCACCCAGCAGTTCGTTCAGCACCTGGCGGTGGACATCCGCCCGCCAGGGCAGCCCCGTGCGGTTCATCTCGGCCGCCACCAGCATTCCCGCCGATTCCGCTGCCGTCAGCAGCCGCATCCGGCCGGGGTGCTCCGCGGCATCGTGCCGTCGCAACTGGTCCCTGTACACCTCAAGGAGCGACTCCAGGGGCACGGGCACCGCCTGTGGTTCGAACAGCGAGGATTGCGACCCCGGCTCGGCAGCCCGCTGGGGAGGATCGGCCGGAACGGCGCGGTTCTGCAGCCGGGCCAACGCAGCGGCGGCCGACCGTGGCTCCCCGAGCCGTCCCTCATGGCCGAGCAGCAGCTGCTCCGCGTCCTCGATGTCGTAGCACCGCTCCACCCGGACCCCGGCCGACAGCAGCCGTGGGTAGAGCTCGGCCGTCGAACGCCATACCCACCGGCCGACTTCCGGTCGTGAGCGCACCGCCCTGACCAGGTCGGGTTCCTGTACGACTGGCCCTGCGGGCAGCCCGTCGGGGCGTAGCGGGACCAGCTGGGCCCCGTCCCCCTGCGTTGCCCCCAGAGCCCATCGTTCGTTCATGGGTTCGAGTGTGGCAGCCGGGTCTGACATTGATGCGGGTGCGACGCACCCAGCCGCCGGTCCGTTCCCCTGCTCAGCCCTGTTCTGCCTAGGGCGTCGGGTGACCAGCCGCGCGTTGGGGCCGGGTGTGAGCCGGACCAGGTGCGCGTCTGGACGAGTCGATCATCGCCACCCCACTTCCCGTCTGGTTGCCAGACCAGGTATCTTGCATTGCATGGAACCAGGTGATTCGACCAAGCAGGCCCGGGCAGCCGCCCAGCTGCGCAAGGGCGTCTTGGAGTACTGCGTACTTGCCCTGATGCGGGATCGCCCCCGCTACGGCGTGGAACTCCTGCAGGCCCTGGAGGACTCCGGCGCCCTGGCCACCAGCCAGGGCACGGTCTACCCGCTGCTCTCCCGGCTCCGCCGGGACGACCTGGTCACCACCACCTGGCAGGAGTCCGTCTCCGGCCCACCCCGTCGCTACTACGCGCTCACCGACAGCGGCCGGGCCGCGCTCGACGAGTTCACCCGCGTCTGGCCCGGCTTCCGCAACGCCGTCGACGCCTTCCTGACCACCCCGCACCCCTCCACCGGAGACCTCGTATGAAGACTTCTGCCGACCTCGTTCGCGACTACCTCTCCGCCGTCGAGCGCGAAGCCTCCGCGCTCCCGGCCGACCGCCGCCAGGAACTCCTCGCCGACCTCTCCGAACACATCGAGGTGACACTCGCCGAACGTCCCAAAGCCTCGATCGCCGAGGTCCTGGCGGAGCTGGGAGACCCTCGCACGATCGCGGCCACGGCACTGGTCGAGGCCGGGGGAGAGGCCGCCGGGGCCCCCGTCCGGAGCGATGCCGGCGCACCCGCCCGGCGGGGCAAGGTGCACCCCCTGGTCCCGCTCCTGATGCTCACCCTCCCGTTCCTCGTCGCGGCGATCCTTCCCGACGACATCTCCGCCGCGGAGTTCTTCAGCACCGTGCTCCGAGTGATCGGCGCGATACTGCTCTGCACCTCGGTGCACTGGACGGCAGTCCAGAAGACCACCGGCGTTCTGCTCGCCGCCGTCCTGCCGACCGTCGCCATCAGCATCTGGCTACTGCCCGGTGTCGCCCCGTCCGGTGCCGGTCCGGCCCACCTGGCCAACCTGCTGACGGTCGCCCTCCTGGCCGGTACGGCAGCATGGCTCTGGCGGGTCCGCCGCGCCTGAGCGTGGCCACCGCCCTCAGGTTCGGCGATCACTTCAAGGAGTGATCGCTCGGCCGAAACCCTTGTTGGTGGGGCACGTTGAGGTCTGCTGCGAAGTGCGGCGATCTGGGAGCATGGTGCGATGGATCATGTTCGGCAGACAGTCAGTTCCGGCTCACCACTCGAACCCCGCATCGGCTTTTCCCGGGCAGTCCGCAAAGGGGCGCACACGGCAGTCGCCGGGACCGCTCCCATCGGGGACGACGGGACGACTGTGGGGCGAGGTGACGTCTACGCCCAGACCGTCAGATGTCTGGATATCGCAGACGCCGCGTTGAAGGCGGCGGGGGCATCGCTGGCGGACGTCGTGCGGACCCGAGTCATGCTCACCGACGTGACTCGTTGGGAAGAAGCCGCGCGAGCGCACGGGGAGCGGTTCGCGTCAGTCCGTCCGGCCTGCACCTTCGTTGAGGTCTCACGCTTTATCGATCCTGAATGGCTCGTTGAACTGGAGCTTGACGCCGTCCTCGACTGATCCCTGAAAGCGCTGGGCACAGCCTTTCGTCGACGGCCGTGATCAGCACTGTGGCTTCGTGGGGGACGGTGAGCCCGTCGCACCTGGTGGCCACTGAACGGTGGCGCTTGAGGCGACTGATCCCGCACCCCACCGAGTGGCGCCCCCTGCAGTCGTCCTTGTCGAGCACCGAGCACCAAGCACCAAGCACCGCGCACCAAGCACCAATCGTCGAGCACCGAGGGCCGATCGTCGAGGGGCCGCGGTTCTCGCGGTTGGCCGGTCTGGTCGCGACTTCTGCCGGATGGTGCAACAGGCCCTGTGTCAGCGCGGGTTGGAGCGGTTGACGCGGAGGCCGTACGCCTTGTCGGCGCGGACCGCTGTTGGAGCGGGTCCGTGCTCTTCCCAGGTCGAATCGGAGAACTAGCCGAGCGTACGGATCACGCGTGCCGGATTGCCCACCGCGAGGACTCCGGCCGGCAGATCCTTGGTCACGACCGATCCCGCCCCCACCACCGTGTTCTCGCCGATCGACACGCCGGGGCAGACGATCACCCCGCCGCCCAACCAGACATTGTCGCCGATCGTGATCGGCTCCCCCTTCTCCCAGCCCTCCTTGCGGCGCTGCGCATCCAGCTCATGCGTCGGGGTCAGCAGTTGGACGTTCGGACCGATTTGGGCATGGGAGCCGATCGTGATCGGTGCGGAGTCCAGAAAGACCGCATTGAAATTCACGAAGACGTGGTCACCGATGGAGATATAGCTGCCGTAGTCACACTGGAACGGTGGCCGGATCGTTACCCCTGTCCCCATCGACCCCAGCAGTTCCGCAAGGATCGCCGTTCGCTCTTCGGTCTTCGCCCCGCCATCGCTGTTGTAGGCGGCACACAACTCGATGCGGCGTTGATTGTCCGCGGCCAACTCCGCGTCCCGTGGCAGATACCAGTCCCCGGCGAGCATCCGCTGCTTGTTCTCTCCCACCTTGAGCCTCCCGGCCTCGAAAACGAACCCAATAGTTGAACTGTCCGCACCACGCGCCCCGTTGGGCCATCAGAACCGTAAATCCCGTCCCCGGTGGCTACTGGGGATCCCTAGGATTGAACACGACTGTCTGACGTGACCAGGGGTGGGGAATCATGGTGCGCGGTATGCGCAGAGCCGTACGGGGTGCGGGCGTCGCGATTTCTGCGGTAGGGCTGTTGGCCGGCTGCTCTCTCAAGACAGAGGCGAAGCCCGACGAGCCCGTGGGCAATCCGCAGAACGAAGTGAAGGAGAGTGTCGAACCCTCGCCGACGGTTGCCGTTGGAGGCAGGGTAGGCGGTCCGGGGTCACCCTGTGAGCTGCCCGTGTCCTTTGATCTGGCGGCTGACTGGGCCCCGAAGCCGGTGGTGGAGGACACCCAGTTCGGCTTGACCTCCATGGGGGCGGTCACGCTCAAGTGTGAGATCGACGCCAAGCCTGCGGGAATCATCGGCTTCCTGCGCATTTGGGTTGGGGCGAAGGTGGGAGAAGATTCGAACGCAGTTCTGAAGGAGTTTGTCGCCGAGAACGCGAAGAGTCGAAAGAGCGAGGTGTTTACGCAGGGCCAGGCAGGGGGGTTCAAGATGGCCGAGGTGACGTATCTGAACACCAATGAGTTCATCAAAATCCCCAAGAAGGAGCGGGCGTTCGCCCTTGCCACGCCCAAGGGTGTGGTGGTGTTCGACCTCGGGGGACTCGACTCGGCCGAGCACGAAGAGATGCTCCCGGCGTATGAACTGGCGAAGAAGTCGCTCAAGGCCAACTGATACGTGATGGCGAGGGGTTCTCCGCCCCTCGCCGTTGTCCGTGCCCTCCTCATTGTCCGTACCCTCGCCTTCGCCCGCTTCCCCCGGCTCCGCTTCTCCCGGATCCGTGTCCTTGGTGTCCGAGTCTTCGCGTCTGTGTCCCTTGCGTCTGTGTCCTTTGGGTGGGTGTCCGGCCCGTGGTCGGGCGCGCTCGGTGAATTTCCCCGCGCTTCCAAGATTTCCCCGATCTCCGGCGTGCTGAGCGGAGGGCTCCGAGCGGTTGTCACTGGGCCATTCACCCTCGCTCCCGGTCCCCCAGCGCTGGCTCGCTCGTTCCTCTTTCTGAAGGACGCGATGGATTAATCCCGATTTGCCCGGCGGGTGGCTATCCCCAAAAGATATCCACAGCCTGTGGATGAAATCGCCGACCTCTGACTTCTCCGTCTACGGTGGATAGCGCAGGCCAGGGCCGCCCCCAACCCCGGGCGGACCTTTTGGCATGGGTCCGGCCGCCCGCCTGCGATGATCGCCAAAGACGGAGGTGACCGCCATGACCACGCTCGATGACGCGTTGGCCGCTGCGTTGTATGAGGCGGGTGACGCCTCTTTGGACACGGGTGCCTCTCTGCTGGCGGCCGATCCGGGCTTGGATGCGGCGCTGCGCCAGCGCGGTGAGGAATTGATCCGGGGGGCGTGGGAGCGTGGCTGGCAGCCCGCCGATCTTCTCCGCTGCGTACGGCGTGACCTGACCGAGCCGCATCTGCGGCTGCTGACCTCCCTGATCCGCTCCGAGACCGCGAAGTACGGGGAGCTGCCACCCCGCTGGTCCGCCCAGCTCGGAGAGTTGGACGGCGAGGACTGGCGCGCCGACCGGTTCTCCTACGCGACTGCCGTGCTGGAGCTCTATCGGCTCCTGGTCCGTCTTCCGTCGATCGAACCGGTGGGCCCGGTGCCGGGGCAGCCGTTCCTGGCGCCGACGGGATACGAGCCCCGGATGCTGACCCGGATACGCGCCCTGCTGGCCAAGGCGGAGGCGACGACCTACCCGGAGGAAGCCGAGGCGCTGACGGCCAAGGCCCAGGAGCTGATGTCCCGTCACAGTGTGGACGAAGCGTCCTTGGCCCCCAAGTCGACTACGCCCGCTGCCTTCCGGATAGGGGTGGATGCGCCGTACGAGACGGCGAAGGCCATCCTGCTCGACGCGGTGGCCTCGGCGAACCGCTGCCGTGCGGTGTGGAACAGCTCACTCGGCTTCTCCACCGTGGTCGGCTTCGAGGGTGACTTGGAATCGGTCGAGCTGCTGTACACCTCGCTGCTGGTGCAGGGCACGGCTGCGATGACTCGCGCGGAAGGCGCCCAGCGAGCAGGCGGTCGTCGGCGGACGAAGACGTTCCGTCAGTCCTTTCTGATGTCGTACGCGGGCCGCCTCGGCGAGCGCCTGGCCTCGGCCGCGCAGAGCGTGCCCGCCCCCGATGACCTGCTTCCGGTCCTGGCCACCCGTGAGATAGCGGTCGCGGCCCATGCGGAGGAGCTGTTCCCGCGCACGACGACCACACGTGTGCGGGGCGTCACCGACGAAGCGGGCTGGCGCCACGGTCGAGCAGCCGCAGACAATGCCCAAGTTGCCGCGAGCCGAGGCCTGTTGGGGCGTTCTTCTTAGCGTCAGTCCGGCAAGCCCCACCGTCCGTCGGATACTCCCGTTCCGGTACGGCCATCGCATGCGGTTCTCGGCCTTCCGAGTCCAACCGGCAGCCTGAACCTCCGCAGCAGGACGAGAGCCAGGCCCAGGACCTCGGCGCCGAGGCCACCGCTGCCCCGAGGATCCAGGGACCGGCGGCGCGTCAGACGGTCATACCGTCAGCGGTGGCCGTCGCAATGATCGCACCGGCACCCGGTCGGCGGATGCCCCGCCGATGACCCGTAGCAATGCCCCCGCCACCATGGTCGCGATCCGGTTCGCTCGGACCCGAGTGGCCCGTAGCAATGCCCCCGCCGCCGTGGCGCGATCCGGTCTGCTCGGACCCGAGGGGCGTCCCCTGGTCGTCGCCGTCGAGACGGTGTTGCCCGGGGCCTGAGAAGGGCCGGATTTCCACGGCATGAAATAGGTGGATATAGAGCAAAGCTCGCTAATCTCACATCATGACCTGGCTTCGGGCCCTCAAGGACACCACCCGCTCCGGGCTTACGCTCGAACGGCGGCGGCTTGAACCCCTCGTCGCCCTGCGTGGGGCGGCCGGGCTGGCGCTCGTCGTGGGAACCGCGCTTGCCCTCTTCGGGCCCGTCGTCGCGGTGAGCTCCGCCTTTGGGGCGTTCCAAGCGGCCATTGCCACCCTCCAGCGCAGCTGGCGTCCCCGTCCCGTCCTTGCGCTCATCTCCGGGGGCAGCCTCGCCATCTCCACCTTCGTCGGTTATCTGACCGGTTTCCAACTCGCTCTCTTCGTCGCGCTCCTCTTCCTCTGGACCTTCGCCGCCGGGCTCGCCTGGGCCATCGGCCCCACCACCGGGATCATCGCCGCGTCCAATGTGGCGATCATGTTGGTGACCGTCACCCTCCCCACCTCCGTCGCGACGGCCGCAGGGCATGCCGCCGTGATCGCGATGGGTGGAATCGTGCAGGCCGCGCTGATCGTCCTGTTCCCCCTGAGGCGCTGGGGCGCCCAACGCGACGCGCTCGCCGACGCCCTCGCGGCCGAAGCCGACTATGCGCGGCGGCTACGTCACGACCCAACCGCTTCCTTTGACCCCGGCCCGCTGATGGTCGCCCGCAGCGCCGCCGCCGTCACACCCCGCCAGGCCCGTCGTAGACCAGCAGAGCTTCATGGCACCCGAGCGGTTGCCGAGCGCATCAGGCCCGTACTCGCCTCCCTCGCCGATCCCGCTGTCGGTGCCTCCGCCGAAGGCCCGGAGCGTGATCGGGTACGGGAAGTGCTCGCCGCCGCCGCGTCCCTCCTCGACGCGGCAGCCCGTGCCGTCCGCCGTGGTGTTCCCGTACGCATGCCCCCCGGAGCGATGGACGCGCTCAAGACCCCGGACACCGTCACCGTCCTCAGCGGCCCAGCGCGCCGGGCCGCCCTACGGCTCGTTGCCCTCCTCGACGATGTGCTGGAGGAGGCCGAGGGCGACGGCACCACCGAAGTACCGATCCGTGACCGGCCGTCCCTCCTGAGGCTGCTGCCCGGAGCCCTGCGTTCCGTACGGCGGGAGCTGCGTCGGGGTTCTCCGGTCCTACGCCACGCGATCAGGGTCGCCACGGTGGTCTGCGCGGGTTACGTTCTCGGCGCGGTGCTCTCCCTCGGGCATGGCTACTGGGTGCCCATGACCTCCGTGATGGTGATGCGTCCGGACTTCTCACAGACGTACTCCCGATCCGTCGCCCGCTTCGGGGGCACGCTCATCGGCGTCGGCCTCGCCACCGCCATCGTGCAGACCACCCACCCGGGTGTGGTGATCTCCTGTGCGCTCGCCGTCCTCTGCGCCTTCGGCATATACCTCGTCATGCGCACCGGATATGTCGCTGCCAATATCTGTACATCCGCCTATGTCGTCTTTCTCCTGGGCATGGGTGGCGAGGACGCCGGCCAGACCGTTCCTGACCGGGTTCTGCTCACCCTGCTCGGTGGACTGCTCGCGATGTCGGCCTACGCCATCTACCCCGCTTGGGAGACTCCGCGGCTCCGCAACCGGCTCGCCGAATGGCTGGTCGCGGACTCTCGCTACGCCGCGGCTGTCGTCGATCACTACGCCAACCCCGTCGACCGCCCGGGGCAGGACCTACGACAGGCACTGCTGACTGCCCGGGATGCCCGGATCGCTTGGCAGGACGCACTGGCCAGGGCGATCCATGAGCCGGTACGCAGTAGAGGGCTGACCCGTGCCGCCGCGGAGTCCGCTGACCACGCGCTGAGCCAGTTCGGCCGCAGCGCCATGCTGATGGAGGCGCATCTTCCCGAGCGTGGCGCCGTCCCCGTGCCGGTCGCGGCCGCACTCGCCGATGCGCTGCGGCAGGACGGCGAGCAGGCGGCCAGAGCGGTCAAGGAGCGCCGAAGTCTGAACTGGGATCGGGTACGCGCGGAGCTGGCGGTGTGGGACGACGATCACCCCGTGCTGAGAAGTGGCACGACACTCCTGGCCGAGGCGTTGGACGAGTTGACTGAGGCACTTGACGAAGGAGTCAGGCGATGAGGAGAAGTGGAAGGGCGGGCGGTGCGGAGGAGCCGGCAGGTCAGGCAGTGAGAAGGAGCCGGAAGATCAGGTGGTGACGCGAGACTCGTCACGCCCCTGAGGCCGTCGAACGGTCCCGGCTACCGCGGGGGCTCGAACTTCGGCAGGTCCTTCAGCATCTCCGACGGGATGCCCTCGGGCTGAACCCCGGGCGCCGCCTTCACCAGGGTGTCCTTGGTACCGGCACCCCAACTGATCACCAGGGTCTTGCCGTCACCGGACTCCACGGTGCCCATGGTCCGCCCGGTGCTGCCGTCCACACACTTCAGCGACAGCATCAACTTGCCGTGGTCGGCCACCTCGCCGGTACAGGCCTGGCCACCGGAGATCAACGCGGCCTTCTTGCCGGTGATCGCCAGGTCGACCTTCTTGCCATCGGTCGTACCCGACCAGGCGCCTTCCAGCTTCGCAGCGTCCACGCCGCCGGTGCCGGCATCCTCGCTCGGGTCCTTTCCACCGCTATCGCTATCGCCGTGGCCATCACCGGTCCCCGCATGTGGGGACCCTGAGGACCGAGCCTTGGCATCGTTGCCCGAATCGCCGCTGTCCCCGCTGTCGCCACCGCCGCAACCGGTCAGTACGACAATGGCTGCCGCGACAACTCCTGCCGCGGTCATGGAAGTACGAATACGCACGTCAATGCCCCCTCGGTCACTTCACAGACCGCGTCAAACTATCAGGACGTGTTTTGTGCACCCAGGAGAAATCGGACGTGTGCTTTCTCACCCGAGGGTGGCCAACTCGGCTGTTGTGGGCCGGAAAACGACCTGGATTGACTCAGCAGCCGCCGCCCGGTGCATATTCCGTCAAGCCGGGACGAGTACGCTGCTGGGCCAAAGGCCCGAACAAGGCAACCGCCGTCGTCTGGCCCATCTCTCGGCCCATCCGGCTCGTGGAGACCCATCGCGGAGACCACTGCATCCGGACGGGCACCGTAGGCGTCTCTCCTTCTGTAACGGGCTAAAGCTGTAACCGGGGGAACACCCCGCGTGCACGTGCATCTGCTCGTGCCAACGCTTATGCATTCGCACGTGAAACACAGCTATGATCCGGGACAGTTGACACATGCACCTTGTACCCCGGGAGCGACTCGTGCACCACGCGTACAACGGCATGGCGGCCACAGAGCTCCACGGGGTCGTCTGGCAGAAGAGCCGACACAGCAACTCCCAAGGATCGTGTGTGGAGTTCGCCAGGCTTCCTGGGGGGAGTGTCGCCATGCGAAACTCCCGCCACCCCGACGGTCCCGCGCTCGTCTATACGCCTGCCGAGATAGAAGCGATGTTGTTGGGTGCGAAGGACGGGGAGTTCGACCATCTGATCGCCGGGAACTGAACCGACGCATCCGCTGTGCGGAGCTCAACTGGGCTCCGCACAGCAGC
This sequence comes from Streptomyces albipurpureus, assembly GCF_023701525.1. Taxonomy (GTDB): domain Bacteria; phylum Actinomycetota; class Actinomycetes; order Streptomycetales; family Streptomycetaceae; genus Streptomyces; species Streptomyces albipurpureus. The sequence continues at coordinate 36,968 of NZ_JAMQAW010000029.1, read as the reverse complement.
GGTTGGTGAGCAAGGCGAATCGGCGGCACCCTGCCGGGCGAGGCGCCGCCGACTCAGCGAGCCCCATTCCCGACGCCTGCTCGGCGGTGTTTCCCTCCGCCCGGCAGGGTTGGCCATGAGTCGATGGCGCGGCGTTGTGTCCGGCCCCGCCAAGCACCGGGCCCGACCAGGCGCCCGGCCTCCGACAAGCGCCGGCCCCCGACCAAGCGCCCAACGCCTTCCAGGATTCTTACCCGCCAAGGCACCCGCCCCATAAGCCAGATAGGCCAGGCGCGATCGGGTAGTACCGCTCATGGCCCAACGCGCCAGTCGGCAGAGCGGCCGGCCGGAATGGCGGCCGGAATGGGCCGGTCGGCACCCGGCAACGAGCCGGTGCCAGACGGGCCCAGTGACCCACGCGGCTTTCGCTTGCGGCGCACCTCTACGGGAAAGGAGAAGCGGGCCCGCCCCCCGATAGCCGGGCCCGCTCCCCGGCTCATCGGCCTGGACTGCGCGATGGATCAGCTCAGTTGGAAGAGCGCCCACACGACCTTGCCGTGCATGGCCCCCGCGAGCGGGTGCCAGCCCCAGCTGTCGCTGAAGGAGTCCACCAGAAACAGACCCCGCCCGGATTCGGCGGTGCCGCGCGGATCGGGGAAGGGCACATCGTCATCGAACGGCGTGCCGGGGGTCTCCGGGCTGGGGTCGCGTACCGCGCACACCAGCCGGCCCGGCCAGCGCAGCAAGTGCAGCCGCACGGGCGGGTGTTGGGTGTCATCGAGCGGCTCATCGGGTAGGCCGTGCCGTAGGGCGTTGGTGACCAGTTCGGATACGACGAGGGAGACATCGTCGAAGCGGTCGCTCAGCTCCCATTGGTGGAGCGTCGATTTGGTGAAGTGGCGCGCTCCGCGTACGGCTTCGAAGCGAGCGGTCAGGGAGCACGAGGCCGAACTCGACACCCGCGAGGGGCCTGCTGGAGGAAGGCCCTGCCTTAACGGCTTGAGCATGGTCGATCCATTCGTTCCCATGCGAGGCACTCCCTGGGGCAATCGCGGCTGTGGCGCTACAACACGAACGAGCACGCAGGTGCGGTGTAGACCATGGTTCCGAATGCGGTGGGCAGATGCAAGGGCAGATGCACGTGCACGTGCCCGGCCTGTCCCTTCCGTGGGGGTTCTTGGTCATATCTTTCCCGCGACTCTTTCATGGTCTTCCCAAGTGCTTTCCATTTCCGTAACCGAATGAGTACGCCCTGAAGTGTTTTGGTGGCAGAATCCCGCACTTGGGGTCTCGGGGGTGGCCCACTCTGTAGGTGGTCCGCAGTGGACTGAGATGGATGGCGAAGGATGGGGAGGGTTGGAGTCGTGACCACTGACGAGTCGTGGGCCGCAGGGCCAGGTGGCGGTTCCGTGGTGCGGCGCATCCTGTTGGGCTCCCAGCTGAGGAGACTGCGCGAGTCGCGCGGGATCACCCGTGAGGCAGCTGGTTACTCGATCCGCGCATCGGAATCAAAGATCAGCCGTATGGAGTTGGGCCGGGTGAGCTTCAAGGCGAGGGATGTCGAAGACCTACTGACGCTCTACGGAGTCGCCGACGAAGTGGAGCGGGAGTCTCTACTCGGCCTCGCCAAAGAGGCCAACGTGGCGGGCTGGTGGCACAGTTACGGCGATGTGTTGCCAGGCTGGTTCCAGACATATGTGGGACTGGAGGCAGCGGCGTCGCATATTCGCCTCTACGAGGTGCAGTTCGTCCACGGTCTGCTCCAGACCGAGGCGTACGCGCATGCGGTGGTCACCCGTGGCCAGCCCAACGCCCGCCAGGCGGACGTCGATCGCCGGGTCGCTCTCCGGCTGGAGCGGCAGAAGCTGCTGGTCTCCGAACGGGCGCCGGAGGTCCATGCGGTCCTCGACGAGGCCGCGCTCCGTCGACCCTATGGTGATCGCTCGGTGATGCAGGGGCAGTTGAGGCATTTGATCGAGATCTCCGAGCAGCCGAACGTCACTCTTCAGGTGATGCCCTTCAACTTCGGCGGCCATGCGGGCGAGAGCGGCGCCTTCGCCATGTTGCGATTCCCCGAGTCGGACCTGTCCGACATCGTCTATCTGGAGCAGTTGACCAGTGCGCTCTATTTGGACAAGCGGGAGGAAGTCGCTCAGTACGACCGGGTAATGAGGCGCCTCCAGGAAGACAGCCCCGACCCCGCTGGAAGCCGCGATGTTCTGCGTGGTCTACTCCAACTGACGTAAAGCGCACGTATAGTGACGTGACATCAGGCACGTTCTTTGTGAGGTTCCGACGACGGGTGAGGAATCGAGTCCTATGTCCTTGTTCACCGATCTGGCCTACCAGTACATCGATGGCGAGTGGAGGCCCGGCAGCGGCTCCTGGGACATCATCGATTTCAATCCGTACGACGGAGAGAAGCTGGCTTCCATTACCGTTGCCACGGCCGCGGAGGTGGACCAGGCCTACCGGGCAGCCGAGCGGGCGCAGGTGGCCTGGGGTGAGACCAGCCCGTACAGTCGGCGGGCCGTCTTCGAGAATGCCCTGCGCATCATCGAGGAGCGGGAACAGGAGATCACCGAAGCGATCATCGCTGAGCTCGGTGGTACACACCTCAAGGCCGGCTTTGAGCTGCATCTCGCCAAGGAGTTCCTGCGCGAGGCCATCCAGTTGGCGCTACGGCCCGAGGGCCGGATTCTCCCCTCGCCCGTTGACGGCAAGGAGAACCGCGTCTACCGCCTGCCCGTCGGGGTCGTCGGTGTGATCAGCCCCTTCAATTTCCCCTTTCTCCTGTCGATCAAATCGGTCGCACCTTCGCTCGCACTCGGTAATGCCGTCGTTCTCAAACCGCACCAGAACACCCCGATCTGCGGTGGCTCGCTGGTGGGTAAGGTCTTTGAAGACGCGGGTCTGCCGCCCGGACTTCTCAATGTCGTCATCACCGACATAGCGGAGATCGGCGATGCGCTGATCGAGCATCCGGTGCCCAAAGCGATCTCCTTCACCGGCTCCGACCGGGTGGGACAGCATGTCGCCATGGTCTGCGCGGCCAATTTCAAGCGCGCGATCCTGGAACTCGGCGGAAACAGTGCGCTGATCGTTCTTGATGACGCGGATATCGACTATGCCGTGGATGCGGCGGTCTTCAGCCGCTTTGTGCATCAGGGGCAGGTCTGCATGGCCGCCAATCGGGTCCTGGTGGACCGGAGTGTCGAGAAGGAGTTCACCGAGAAGTTCGTCGCCAAGGTGCGAACACTCAAGGTGGGGGACCCCTCCGACCCGGCGACGCATATCGGCCCTCTGATCAATTCGCGGCAGGCCGACGCGGTCACCTCGCTGGTCAAGCAGACGGTGGAAGCGGGTGCGACCGCCCTGCTGCACGGTGGTTCCGACGGCAATCTGGTCGAGCCGTCGGTGCTGACCGGCATCGCCACCGACTCCCCGGTGCTGGGGCAGGAGATCTTCGGACCGGTGGCGCTGATCGTGCCCTTCGACGGCGAGGACGAGGCGGTGCGGATCGCCAATGACACTCCGTACGGGCTGAGCGGCGCGGTCCACACCGCCAACATCGAGCGCGGCGTACGGGTCGCCAAGCGGATCAACACCGGCATGATCCACATCAATGACAGCACGGTGCACGATGAGCCGATCGTCCCCTTCGGCGGGGAGAAGCACTCCGGTAGCGGACGGCTGAACGGTGAGTCGATGATCGAGGCGTTCACCACCCAGAAGTGGATCTCTGTCCAGCACGGGCGTTCCCACTTCCCGTTCTGAGCACAGAGCCAGCACAGAGCAAGCACAGCCCAGAGGCCATTGAGGACAGGATCTGTCCTCAATGGCCTCTACGTTTGCGGTGTCGGAAGGGAGGCGGGAGCCTCACCTTGAAACGGCCGAGACCCCACCAGGGATCGGAAGGGCGGACACCATGGTCACTCACGTACCCGCGGAGACTCCGGGAGACGAGCGCGGAGCTCTGCTGCTGTTCACCGAGGCGCAGCGCGGTGCGCTCAGGCGCTCGATCCTGGGGATCAGCGAGGAACAGGCCGCGAGCCGTCCCAGTGCCAGCGAGCTATCGCTCTCCGGGCTGCTCAAGCATGTCGCCGAGACCGAGCTGAACTGGCTGCGGATGGCCCAGCAGCGGCCGAACGAGAAGGAGCGTACGCGGGAGACCTGGCCGGACAGCTTCCGTCTGGTCGAGGGGGAGTCCATTCCGCAGGTGCTGGCCTTCTGGGACTCGGTCGCCCGGGAGACCGAGGAGTTCATTCGTGCCGTACCCAGCCTCGATGACACCTTCCCGCTGCCCGAGGCACCCTGGTTCCCCAAGGAGGGGCGGGTGTCGATGCGCTGGCTGATGCTGCATCTCGTGGAGGAGATCGGGCGCCACGCCGGCCACGCCGACATCATCCGTGAGTCCCTGGACGGCAAGTCGTCCTTTGACTTGGTCGCCTTGGAGCGGCAGTCGGCCGGTTGATGAGCGTCCCGGCCGCTGATGCCCGCGGCTGACGCGCCCCCTCAGGCCGCGGGCAGTGCGAGAAGGCCTGGGTGGGGCCTGGCAGGTGCGGGGCATGAGAGGGGTCGCCCGGCCGGTTGGCCGCGTTGCGGTGCTGGACCTTCAGGACTCCGAGTAGGCGCTTGAGGCTCGCAGGGTCTCCAGACGGGCGAGATCGTCTGCTGCCGACAGCCGTTCCTCGTCCGTCAGCGGGACCCCGGCGGCCCGTTCCAGCAGCTCTCGCGCCAGTTCCCCGTCGTCGAGCCGCTGGGCGATATCGCCGCGCAGTACCAACAGCCGCAGCAGTTGGCTGGGGGTCGGCCGCTCGTTCTCCAGCCCCAGTGCCCGATCGATGATCTTCGCGGCTCCCGGAAGGTCCTCCTTGGAGTCGGCGAAGAGGTCGGCGGTGTGCAGGGCCCGTCCAAAGGTGTCCTTGGGGGCGGGCCGGTGGTGCTGGTTCTCGCTGATCATCTGCCCGATCCGGAGGGTGTTGCCCGTCGGATCGGTGAGCAGGAACTGCCGAACGCCGTACGACATGTTCTTGAGGGGCCCCATGCGCGGTAGGCCGCGAGTGGGGATCCTTCCGTATGCCGTCTTGAGGCCGGCACGGAACTCCCCGTGCAGTTCGTCGACGTCGTCGGTGAGGATGTAGCAGCCGGAGTAGGACGCGGTCGGGTCGTACTCCTTCATTCCGTGGAACTGGAGTTCGACTGGACCGCGCTCGACGACGACGTATGCGTAAGGGCTCTTCTGTTGGAAAGTCGTCTCGAACCCCAGGGCGGTGTAGAAATCGACGACCGGCTGGATCAACTCTGTCCGGCAGGGGAGGAGCGGGATGGTCTTCTCGGTCATGCTTGCAGCGTAGTCAAAGTTGAGTAATCTAGTCAAAGTTGAAGAGAAGGGTTTTCGGTCGATGTCAGCGATCCGTCTGCTGGTACTCGGGGCCGTGCGCCAGCACGGGCGGGCGCACGGTTACCAGGTCCGCAACGATCTGGAGTTCTGGGGCGCGCACGAGTGGTCCCACGCCAAGCCCGGCTCGATCTATCACGCGCTCAAGCAGATGGCGAAGCAGGATCTGCTGCGTGCCCATGAGGTCGCGCCCTCGACGGTCGGCGGCCCGCCGCGCACCGAGTACGAGCTGACCGAGCAGGGTTCAAAGGAGTTCTTCCGGCTGCTGCGGGAGTCCCTGACAGCCCATGACCAGCAACTCGACGTCCTCTCCGCAGCGGTCGGCTTCATCGTCTATCTGCCGCGCGCGGAGGCCGTGGAGCTGCTGAAGCAGCGGGTGCTGGGGATCGAGGAGTGGCGGTCGGCGGTGACCGAGTACTACACGCCCGAAGCGGGCCCTGAATCGCTCGGTCACATTGGCGAGATCATGAACCTCTGGGTGGGCTCGGCCGACTTCGGTGCCGAGTGGACCCGCGGTCTGATCGAGCGGATCGAGCGGGGCGCGTACACCTTCGAGGGGGAGGGGGAGCCCTTCCGCGCCGTACTGGGGGAGGGGGAGGAGAACCCCTATGCGACGGGCGAGGTCCATGTCGAGGACGGGCGCTAGTTGTACTGGTCGGGAGCGTCGACCAAGCGCGTGAACGGCGGCTGGTTGGCGCGGGCGGTGCGGGGCGGCGGTGGTTGTTGTACGACCCGGCCCCGGGAGACGGCTCCCCGCGGGCCGGACGTTCCTGGATCCGGGCCGTTCGATCAGTGGTGGAAGGCCGTGGCCGAGGCCTCGCTCTTGTTCAGCGGACCCGACTGACGGCGTAGCTCCGGCAGCAGCTTGTCCAGATCCTCCATCAGAAGATCCGCGAGATCCGTCGAGAAGCCGTTGCGGCAGACCACCCGGAGCACGGAGAGGTCCTCCCGGTTCTTGGGGAAGGTGTACGCCGGGACCAGCCAGCCCTGCTCGCGCAGCCGCCGGGAGACATCGAAGACATCGAAGCTCCTCACTCCGGGCGCGGTGGTCAGGGCGAACACCGGTAGTTCATCGCCGCGCGTCAGCAGCTGGAAGTCATCGAGGGCCGCGAACCGGTCGGAGAGCCCGCAGGCGACATCCCGGGAGGCCTGCTGGACGGCCCGGTAGCCGTCCCAGCCCAGCCTGAGGAAGGTGTAGTACTGGGCGACCACCTGTGCGCCCGGACGGGAGAAGTTCAGGGCGAAGGTGGGCATGTCGCCACCGAGGTAGTTGACTCGGAAGACCAGCTCCTCCGGGAGTTCGGCGGATGAGCGCCAGAGCGCCCAGCCCACGCCGGGGTAGACCAGGCCGTACTTGTGCCCGGAGGTGTTGATCGAGGCGACCCGTGGCAACCGGAAGTCCCAGATCAGTTCCTCGTCGAGGAAGGGCGCGACCATGGCACCCGAAGCCCCGTCCACATGGACGGGAACGTCGAGTCCGGTGCGCTCCTGGAGGGAGTCCAGGATGGTGCAGAGCTCCTGGACCGGCTCGTATGAGCCGTCGAAGGTCGAGCCCAGCACGGCGACGACACCGATGGTGTTCTCGTCGCAGAGGTCGGCCGCGGCCTGGGGATCGAGATGGAAGCGGTCGCCCTCCATGGGAACCAGTCGAGGCTCGATCTCCCAGAAGTTGCAGAACTTGTCCCAGCAGACCTGGACATTGACGCCCATGACCAGATTGGGCCGGGCGGTCGCCGGATAGCGGTCCGCGTTGCGGGCCATCCACCGCCGTTTGAGTGCCATTCCGGCCAGCATGGCCGCCTCGCTGGAGCCGGTGGTGGAGCAGCCGACGACGGCGCCGGGGTCCGGCGCGTTCCAGAGGTCCGCGAGCATGGCCACACAGCGGCGCTCCAGCTCCGCGGTCCGAGGGTACTCATCCTTGTCGATCATGTTCTTGTCCCGGCACTCGCCCATCAGAACGCCGGCCTGGGGTTCCATCCAGGTGGTGACGAAGGTGGCGAGATTGAGCCGGGCGTTGCCATCCAGCATCAGTTCGTCATGGACGAGGCGGTACGCGGTCATGGGCGGCAGAGGGCCATCGGGCAGCCGGTGCTTGGGCGGCGGGGAGGTCATTCCGCTGACCGGGTCCGCCTCTCCGAAGAACGGGTTCAGCGCGAGTTTGCGCGGTTCGCCATCGGGGCCAGGCCGAGCGGCGGCTGACCCTCCCGCACCCTTGTGGAGTGGCATTGCCTCGCCGCCTTCCGCTACGCGCCCCGCTGGTGTTCTCGTTTGCAAGGCTCATACGGGCCGTTCCCACCTGCAACGCGGGACGGCCACCCGGGGAAGGCGGCTGGTGTCAGCCCGCGGTGACCTTCGCCAGGAAGGCGGTCAGATTCGCAAGCGCCCGCGAGGCCTTCTCCTCGACGCTCAGATGCTCGTCGTGCTTGGTGGTGCGGAGCTTTGGCTGCCGGATGCCCCGGAGGTAGAGCGAGCAGGCCAGGTCGGCGCAGACATAGAGCCCGACGGTGTTGCCGTCGCGTCCACGGGCCCCGGCGAGTGGGGCGACGAGGAGATTCACCCCGGACGAGGCATGGGTGGTGAGACAGATGTTGCAGAGGCTGGACTTCACCGCGCTGGTCCTACTGGCGGTAGGGACGCGGAGGGTGATGCCGAGCGGGCCGGAATCGCCCGGGACGACGACGTACGCCCGGAGGGGCGCGGCCGGGTCGATCCACCCCAGGAAGTCGAGGTCCGGCCAGGGCAGCGCGTCGAATTCGGCAGGGAGTTTGAGCCGGCTCGCCTCGCCCTTCGAGCAGTTCACCAGGGACGTACGTATCTGCTTCTCGGTGAGTGGGTCCACGGCTGGACCGTACACAGGCCATCGGGCACGGTCATCCGAATTTGATCCGCCGCTTCTTCCGCGCCGGCCGTGAAGAGGGCGGTCCCGGTGGAAGAACGGCCAGCCGGGAGGCACCTGCTGATGGCCGTAAGGCCTCGGCGCGGTCCCGGGTCAGACCAGCCGCGTGACGCCATCCGGTCTGGCCGGGACGGTCAACGTGCTCAGCTCAGCCGCGTGGTGCGATCACCGCCGCCGTGCCGTAGGCGCAGACCTCCGTACCCACGTCGGCAGCCTCCGTCACATCGAACCTGAACATCAGCACCGCATTGGCTCCCCGCGCCCTGGCCTGCTCGATCAGCCGATCCATCGCCTGATTGCGGGTCTCGACCAGGGTCTTGGTCAGCCCCTTCAGCTCGCCGCCGATCATGGACTTGAGTCCGGCTCCGATCTGGCTGCCGAGGTGGCGGGAGCGGACGGTGAGCCCGAAGACCTCACCGATGATCTGCTGCACCTGGTATCCCGGAACATCGTTGGTGGTGACGACCAGGACATCCGGGTGCGGGCCCTGTCCGCCGCCGTAGTCTTCGATCCCCATCTCATCCGCCTTCCTCGCCCTTGCACGAGCCCTGTCTGCTCTTTTCCTGTCCTTCTGGGCCGTCTCATGTCTTTCTATCGTTTTACTGACTTTCTGGTATTTTTCCGAGCTTTCTTCAGAGACGTCTGCCGCACAGCTTTGTACCGGTGCTGGCACAGTGCATCCTGAGGGGGCCGTTAGAACGCCTAGCAGGGCTGATGCATTGATAGCGTTGGTCGACGGCCGACTTCGCCGATTCCCCGATCATCGATCTATGGCAGATCTCTGACTCTTGGAGCCAGGACCTCGTGACTACCCTCGCGCTCGGACCGAGCTGGCTGGACCCGGACTATCTGATCAACACTTTTGGCCTTATCGGCGTCCTGGTCATCGTCTTCGCCGAGTCAGGTCTCCTTATCGGCTTCTTCCTGCCCGGCGACTCGCTGCTGTTCACCACCGGCCTGCTGGTGACCACGGGCACGCTCGACACCCTGCCGCTCTGGGCCATCTGCGCCTTGATCGTGGTCGCGGCAGTGGTGGGAGACCAGGTCGGCTATCTCTTCGGCCGCAAGGTCGGTCCCGCTCTCTTCAAGCGCCCCGATTCCCGTCTCTTCAAGCAGGAGAACGTGGAGAAGGCGCATGAGTTCTTCGAGAAGTACGGCCCCAAGTCGCTGGTCCTGGCTCGCTTTGTGCCCATCGTGCGAACGTTCACGCCGATCATCGCCGGTGTGAGTCGGATGAACTACCGGCTGTTCCTCATCTACAACGTCGTCGGCGGTGTTCTCTGGGGTGCCGGTGTCACCCTGCTCGGAGCCGTGCTCGGCAAGATCGACTTTGTGCATCAGCACATCGAGAAGATCCTCATCCTGATCGTCCTGATCTCGGTACTGCCCATCGTGATCGAGGTGCTGCGCGCCCGCTCCCAGAACAAGAAGGCCGCCGCCGCGACCGACGACGGCCCGGCCGCCCCGGTGCAGCGCGGCCGACACGCCAAGCGCTGAGCCCCTTCCGTACCGCTCTGCCAACGAACGACTCGTACCGCCGCCCGACTGGAGTGTGCTCTCCACCGTTGCGGAACGAGTCGTTCTGTCGTACCCGCCCTCGGCGTGGGCGAGAACGGATACGCCCTAGAAACCGCGTGTCCGCTTCGCTGCCCGGCGCGGCTCGGACGGGTCCGTACCGCCGCGCACCCGCAGGAACAGCCGGGAGATCTCGCCTCCGAGGTTCACCCCGATCGCGATGGCCAGTGCCAGCGCGGCGGCCTTGGACAGTGAGGCGAGCCCGGTGTTGAGCTCTCCCTGGGCGATGGCCAGCAGCCCGAAGTAGGTTGCGCTGCCGGGCAGGAGCGGACCGATCGCGGCCGTGACATAGGGCAGCGCGGAAGCGAACCGGAAACGCGAGAGCATCTGCCCGAACAGGCCCACCAGCCCGGCCGCGGCGGCCGTCGCAGCGACCGGCGGCACCCCCGCGGTGTCCGCCAGCGCCCCGTAGACCGCCCAGGCGACCCCGCCGTTCAGGGTCACCAGCAGCACGGTGTCCCGTTCCTGCTGCAACAGGACGGCGAAACAGAGCGACAGGGCCATCGCCGCCAGCAACTGCACCTCGGGGCGCTTCACCGCGTGCACGGCGGTCTCGGGGGTGAGGCTGGCGTCGAGGGTCAGCCCCAGATAGAGCACACACAGCACCCCGATGACGATCCCGACGATCAGATACCCGACCTCCAGCAGCCGGGCCGCGGCGGTGATGTAGAAACCGGTCAGGCCGTCCTGTACGCCCGCGACCAGGGCTCGCCCCGGGATCAGCGCGAACAGCCCACCGGTGATGACGGCTGAGGCCCGGACATCCAGTGACGACAGGGTGAGGGCGACGCCCATGGCGGCGGGCGGCATGGCCGCCGCCACGAACTGGTAGAACTCCGGCAGGCCGCGCCCGGCGAACAGCCAGGCCAACCGGTCCCCGAGCATGGCGCTGATCGCCGCTGCCAGGAACACCAGCACATCGCCGCCGACCAGGACGGATGCTGCTCCGGCGAGCAGCCCGCCCGCCACGGTCAGCGCCCAACCGGGATAGGGGTGCCGGTTCCGCCGAATCTCCGCGAGACGGCGGTAGGCCTCCTCCAACGTGATCTCGGGGTCGGCTGAGCTGATGTCATGGACCAGCCGGTAGACGGCGGCCAGCCGGGTGTAGTCGGTGCCTCGTCGACGTACGGTCCGATTGGCCGTCACCGGGTCGTCCACCAGCGACGGCTGATAGGTGATCGACAGCAGGGTGAAGGTGACGGTGGGCTCGCAGCGGTCGAGTCCGTACGAGTGGGTGATCGCGAACATCGCCGCCTCGACGTCCTCCGCACCCTCACCGCCCGCGAGCAGCAGTTCGCCGATGCGCAGGGTCAGGTCGAGCACCCGGGGCACGGCCGGGCCACCCTCTTCTTGTCGCTGCGCGCCCTCGGGCATCGGGCGTTCGCCCACCGGCATCCGCAACATCGTGCGCATCCGGTCCTGCCAGGGCACGTCCTTGGTCAGCCGAATCGGGGGAATACCGTGTGCGGGTGTGAAGGCGGGCGGTGAGTGGCGGGCACTGTACGTACGGGGCGGGGCGAAGGCGGAGCCCTCCGGTTCCGTGGGCGACTCATGAGCCGTACCCGCCGGAGCGGAGAATTCCGACGTGGGCTGGTCCTCCTCGGGCGCCTCGGGGATGCCGATGCCCGCAGGGGGCGTGAAGGCGGAGTGCGCCTCGTCGGAGAGGGGCTTCTCGGCGCCGTACCTCTCGGAGCCCGGACGGTCGGGCGGAAGCTTGTCGTAGAGGTACCCACCGGGGCCCTGATCCCTGGGGGGCTGCTCGTCGGCGGCTGATGCGCCGGACGGTGGTTCCTCGGCCGGCGGGCCGTCGGTGTCCGTGCTCGGCGGCTGATCGCGCCGGCCTGACCCGCGGCCGTCGCGATCTCGACCGGCAGCGTCTTTCGGACCCCTCGGCCCAGGGCCCTGCGGGCCTCGGCCTTCCGGCTCCGCCACCACGTGCCGCCCTCGCTCCCTCGTTGATCGCCGGTGTCGCTTCAGTATGTGCGCGAACCCGCGGCCGCGCTGATGCGGGTCTTCCCCGCCGCTGGCCCGTACGCAGATGATCTGCTGCCCACACACCACGGGCGGGACACCCGCATGGGTGCCCCGCCCGTAGTGGCGTTGGTTACGACGGCGTCAGTGCGCGCCGCCCTGCGCCTCAAGACGCTTGTAGGAGGCCTCGATCTCGGCCTCGGCCTCGGTACGGCCCACCCAGTTGGCGCCCTCGACGGACTTGCCGGGCTCCAGGTCCTTGTAGACCTCGAAGAAGTGCTGGATCTCCAGCCGGTCGAACTCCGAGACGTGGTGGATGTCCCGCAGGTGCTCGACCCGCGGGTCGGAGGCCGGTACGCAGAGCAGCTTGTCGTCGCCGCCCGCCTCGTCGGTCATGCGGAACATGCCGATGGCACGGCACTTGATCAGACAGCCGGGGAAGGTCGGCTCGTCCAGGATGACCAGGGCATCCAGCGGGTCGCCGTCCTCGCCGAGGGTGTTCTCGACGAATCCGTAGTCGGCCGGGTAACTGGTCGAGGTGAAGAGTCGACGGTCCAGGCGGATTCGACCCGACTCATGGTCCACCTCGTACTTGTTCCGCGAACCCTTCGGGATCTCGATGGTGACGTCGAACTCCACGGGTGGCTCCTCCATGATCAACACATACGTCCGGTGATGCTGTGCCCTTCCGGGGACATCCCCGGACCCCCAGACGAGTGGCCGATGGCCCTTACCGGGGGTGCCGTACTCGCGGCAAGACGCAGTTCTGGTGATTAAGTGTCCCTCACGCAGGTGTGTGATCGCGAAAGGGGCTGGTCGAGGTGCCGGTGGTCAAGACGTGGCAGCTCGCCGCGGGCGCCGCCGTGATGGGGTTGGCGGTCGCTGCCGGGGCGGTGGCCGTGGCCGGTCCCTGGGACTCCGGCCAGCGTAAGGCCGAAAAGGAGTGGGCGGCTGCACGGAGTACGGCAGGTGGTGAAGATCACCGCCGTTCGGATGCCCGGGGTCCCGCCCCCGCCCCCAGCGCGGCCGGTGTGCTCGCCGCGATCGGCGCGGACCGGTCCTCGGCGGCACCGGTCGACGGAAAAGCCGTCGCCGGCCTCGGGAAGGAACTGGGCGCCCTCCTCCGCGACCCGGGCCTCGGTCCCCTGCGGACGGCCTCCGTCGTCGATGTGTCCACGGGCCGTCAGCTGTACGGACAGGGTGCGGCGAACCCCATGACACCCGCGTCCACCATCAAGATCGCCACCGCGGTCGCCGCACTGACCGCGTTGGGGCCCGACCACCGCATCCCCACCACCGCCGTACTCTCCGCGGACGCACGGGAGTTGACCCTGGTCGGAGGCGGCGACGCCAGCCTCGACCGGACCGCGCTGGGCACCCTCGCGGATCGCACGGCAGACGTCTTGCGGGAGCGGTCGGCAACGGCCGTACGACTGACCTACGACACCTCGCTCTACCGGGGAAAGGTCAGGCACCGGATCGGTGAGAACGGCAATCTGGCACCGGTGACCGCGCTCATGGTCGACCAGGGCCGGAAGGACCCCACCGCCACCGGTGACTCCGATCGGGTCGCCGACCCGGCGGGGGCCGCCGCCCGTTCCTTCGAGCAACTGCTGGAGGCCCGCGGGATCAGTGTCATCACCAAGCCCGCCGCTACCCGAGCCCCCCGAAGCGCCAAACCCATCGCCCGGGTGGTGTCCGTCCCGCTCTCCGCGCTGGTCGAGCGGATGCTGACCGAGAGCGACAACGACCTGGCGGAGGCGCTCGCCCGCCAGACCGCCATCGCCTCCCGCCAGGAGGCCAGTTTCGCCGGCGCCGGCCGGGCCGTGCAGCAGCGACTCGTCGGCCTCGGGCTTCCGCTGAAAGGGGCCCGGTTCACCGATGGCAGCGGCCTCGACCGTGGGGCCAGGCTCTCGGCCCGACTCCTCACGTCGTTGCTCACCCGAGCGGCGGATCCGACCAAGCCCGAGCTGCGACCGGTCCTCACCGGTCTACCGGTCGCCGGTTTCAGCGGAACGCTCGAATCCCGCTACTCGGACGCCTCTCCCGCGACTGGGCTGGTTCGCGCCAAAACGGGGACGCTGACAGGAGTGAGTTCCCTGTCCGGAACCGTGGTGTCGCCAGACGGCCGGCTGTTGGCCTTCGCCTTCCTCGCCGGGAAGACCCCCTCCCGCGACGAGGCCCAACCGGCACTGGACCGACTGGCGGCGGCCCTGGTGGCCTAGCCGCCTGGCGCCCGCCGGGCGCATCAGGTGAGGGCACGGCAGGGACGCGTCGAAGCAGCGCCCGGATCGACGCCGGCCCGGTAGGAGCGGACGGGACCGATCGCCGCTTCGAACCCTCGGGCAGAGCTTCCGCCGGCACTCCGGCCCCGATAATCGCCGCCCATCCGCGCTCATCACCGGTTACCTCTGCCACCAGGCGGCTTTCAACACCTCACCGCCGCCCGGGCCCACCACGTACGGTTGACGCATGACGAGCATCGGTGGTGCCGAGATGGTCGACTGGAATCTCGCGGTGGCGACCGCGACCCGCCTTGTGCGGCCAGGGCCCGAGGTGAGCAAGGACGAGGCGCGCGCGATCGTTGCCGAACTACGACGCCATGCCAAGGCTTCCGAGGAGCATGTACGGGGCTTCACCCGGATGATCCCCGAGAGCCATCAGCCCGAGGACACCCCGGTCCTGGTGGTCGATCGGGCCGGATGGATCAAGGCGAATGTGGCAGGCTTCCGCGAGCTGCTCAAACCCCTGTTGGAGAAGATGCAGGACCGCCGCTCAAGCGGCCCCGGCGGGGCGATGCTGGGCGCGGTCGGTGGCAAGGTCACCGGCGTCGAATTGGGGATGCTGCTGTCCTTCCTGGCCTCAAGAGTGCTCGGGCAGTACGAGACCTTCGCGCCGGCCAGCCGCGAACTGCCCGCCGGCTCGAACGGCGGTGGACGCCTCCTCCTGGTCGCGCCCAACATCGTCCATGTCGAGCGCGAGCTGGAGGTCGATCCGCACGACTTCAGGCTCTGGGTCTGCCTCCACGAAGAGACCCACCGCACCCAGTTCACCGGAGTGCCCTGGCTGCGCGACCACCTGCAGGCCGAGATCCAGGCCTTCCTCGGTGAGACCGAAATGGACCCGATGACGGTCCTGGAGCGCCTACGGGAGGCAGCCCAGTCGCTCGCGGGGGCCCGTCCGGAGGGCGAGCGGGACGACAGCGGACGTTCCATCGTCGAGTTGGTCCAGACGCCCGCACAACGCGAGATCCTCGGCCGGCTCACCGCGGTGATGTCGTTGCTGGAAGGCCACGCGGACTATGTGATGGACGGTGTGGGCCCGGCGGTGGTGCCCTCGGTCGCCGAGATCCGGGAGAAGTTCCAGCAGCGCAGGGCGCGCGGTGCCAGCAGGCTGGACCAGGCGCTGCGCAAGCTCCTGGGCCTCGATGCGAAGTTGCGGCAGTACCGCGACGGAGAACGTTTCGTCCGGGCCGTCGTGGACGAGGTGGGTATGGACGGATTCAATCGGGTCTGGACCTCTCCCAACACGCTCCCGACCAAGGCGGAGATCGCCAAACCCGCTGACTGGGTTGCACGGGTGCATCGGAAAGCAGACTCCTGAGCAGACGATGGGAGTGCGCCCTCAGGGGACCGGGGGACGCCCCCCGGAGGGCGCAGCATCACCCATCCGAGGGACCGTAGCCCGTAGTTAGGCGTGCGATGCTCGGGGAACGGCTCAGTTCTGTCACCATCGACGCACTCTGAGTGACTTTCCCTTGCTCGGAAGCGTTCGAGTCTCAGAACTGCACAACACAACCAGACCTCCGAAGCTCCGAAGCTCTGCTCCGACTCGACCGAGGCACCCCCCATCCTCTCCATGAAGGGCACCGGACATGGGTCCCCATCCAGCGGTCGCGGCGATACGCCTGGCGGTCCGCCGCGTACTCCACGACCTACTGAACGAATACTCCTCCCACCTTCCGCAGGGGTCGCACGCCCCGTCTGCGGAGCGTGGCACCCGCCTGAGCCATGCGACGGCCGCTGCCTGTGCCACCGCCTCCGTGCCCGCCGGCGCGGACGGCTCGGCCGCGCGCGCCGGCTCCGGCACCTTTGGCGCCGCCCCCCCTGGCCCGGGTTCCCTGGCCGGAGCTCTGCCCCACCCGGCCTGTGCCACCCGGGCCGAGGAGCCCCCCCTGGTCCTCGTCGCCTGCTCCGGCGGGGCCGACTCGATGGCCCTCGCCTCCGCCCTCGCCTTCGAGGCCCGCAAACTCTCCGTCCGCGCCGGCGGCATCACCGTCGACCACGGTCTGCAAGAGGGTTCCGACCTGCGCGCCGCCGAGGTCGCCATCCGCCTCTCGTCGATGGGGCTCGACCCCGTTGAAGCGATCACCGTTCAGGTGGGACGCGCGGGCGGCCCCGAAGCCGCCGCCAGAGACGCCCGTTACGGCGCCCTCGATGAGGCCGCTGAGCGTCACGGAGCCGTGGCCGTGCTTCTCGGCCACACCCGCGACGACCAAGCGGAAACCGTCCTGCTGGGACTCGCCCGCGGCTCCGGCATCCGCTCGCTGTCCGGGATGGCCGCCGTCTCGGGCGTCCTGGGCCGCTACCGCCGCCCCTTCCTCCACATCGACCGGCAGACGGCCCGCAAGGCGTGCATGGTCCAGTCGCTGCCCGTCTGGGACGACCCCCACAACGCCGATCCCGCCTACACCCGCTCCCGACTGCGCCACGAGGGCCTGCCCGCCCTGGAGAAGGCGCTCGGCAAGGGTGTCGTCGAGGCCCTGGCGCGTACCGCGCAACTCTCTCGCGACGACGCGGACGCCCTGGACACCTGGGCCGCCGACGCGGACGCCTCGGTCCGGGACGAGACCGGACAGTTGGAGTGCGCCAAGCTGTACGCGCTACCGCCCGCCGTACGACGCAGGGTGCTGCGCCGGGCCGCGATCGAAGCAGGCGCACCAGCCGGTTCGCTCTTCGCCCGTCACCTTGAGGAAGTCGACCGGCTGATCACCGGCTGGCGGGGGCAGGGGGCCATCAATCTGCCCGGCCGCGTCGAGGCGCGTCGGCAGAGTGGCAGACTTGTCATCCGGCAAGGCTGACGCAGTCGCGGCGCAAGCACAGCGGCTGAGGTCACCCGGGACGGCTTCCCAGGCCCAGGCAGGCACCGCGCTGGGCCCGGGGGTGCGCCCGGCCCCCCGGCTCGCCAGGCTGTGCTGACTCGGGGAATCCCCGGAACCCGCTCGAAAGAAAGCGACCGCGTGAACGAGAAGGACATGGGCACCGACCTTCAGTCGGTGCTCATCACCAAGGAAGAGATCGACGCGAAGCTGGCAGAGCTCGCCGCGAAGATCGACGCTGAGTACGCGGGCAAGGATCTGCTTCTCGTCGGTGTCCTCAAGGGCGCGGTGATGGTCATGGCGGACCTCGCACGTGCTCTTTCCAGCACCGTCACCATGGACTGGATGGCCGTGTCGTCCTATGGCGCCGGCACCCAGTCCTCCGGCGTGGTCCGCATCCTCAAAGACCTCGACACCGACATCAAGGGGAAGCACGTTCTGATCGTCGAGGACATCATCGACTCGGGACTCACACTCTCCTGGCTGCTTTCCAACCTCGGCTCGCGCGAGCCCGCCTCCATCGAGGTGTGCACTCTGCTGCGCAAGCCGGATGCGGCGAAGGTCGCGATCGATGTGAAGTGGATCGGGTTCGACATCCCGAATGAATTCGTTGTTGGCTATGGGCTGGATTACTCGGAGAAGTACCGCAATCTTCCCTTCGTCGGTACCCTCGCGCCCCACGTTTACGGCGGCTGAGCCGAGCGGCGAGTGCCAACGGGAACCATGGCCCATCTCGCGCCGTTGAAGCATGGGAGGGCGGGTTTGTCAGCCGTACCGTGCGGTCACGGTGACGATGCTGGGGTACCGTCCGAAGAACAGTCTTTTCTCACAGCAGCATTTACCTACGGGCAGGAGGGACGGGGCGAATCCGCTCCGTATGGATGGACGTGAAGCGATACTTCCGTGGGCCGGTCATGTGGATCGTGCTGGCCGTCCTCGCCGTGGTCGTGTTGATGAATGTCGTCGGCTCGTCGGGCGGCTACAAGACAGTGGACACCGGCCAGGTCGTCCAGGCGATCGACAAGAACCAGGTCGACCAGGTCAAGCTGACCACCGGCGACGAACAGATCATCAAGGTCGACCTGAAGGACGACGTCAAGGTCAAGGGCAGCAACAAGATTCAGGCGAGCTACATCGGCACCCAGGGTGCCGACCTCGCCGACAAGCTTCAGGCGAAGTACGAGGCCGGTGACATCGAGAAGGGTTACACCGTCTCGCCGTCGAAGCAGAGCCCGTTTATCTCGGTGCTGCTCTCACTGCTGCCCTTCGTGCTGATCGTCGTGGTCTTCCTGTTCCTGATGAACCAGATGCAGGGCGGCGGCTCCCGAGTCATGAACTTCGGGAAGTCCAAGGCCAAGCTGATCACCAAGGACACCCCGAAGACGACCTTCGCCGATGTGGCGGGGTCCGACGAGGCAGTCGAGGAACTCCACGAGATCAAGGAGTTCCTCCAGGAGCCGGCAAAGTTCCAGGCAGTCGGCGCCAAGATCCCCAAGGGCGTGCTGCTGTACGGCCCGCCCGGCACGGGTAAGACCCTGCTCGCCCGCGCCGTCGCAGGCGAGGCGGGTGTCCCGTTCTACTCGATCTCCGGTTCCGACTTCGTCGAGATGTTCGTCGGTGTCGGTGCCTCCCGAGTGCGTGACCTCTTCGAGCAGGCCAAGGCGAACGCTCCGGCGATCGTCTTCGTCGACGAGATCGACGCCGTCGGCCGGCACCGCGGTGCGGGTCTCGGCGGTGGCCACGATGAGCGCGAGCAGACTCTCAACCAGCTTCTGGTCGAGATGGACGGCTTCGACGTGAAGGGCGGCGTCATCCTGATCGCCGCCACCAACCGGCCTGACATCCTTGACCCGGCGCTGCTGCGTCCCGGCCGTTTCGACCGCCAGATCGCTGTCGACCGTCCGGATATGCAGGGCCGTCTGGAGATCCTCAAGGTTCACCAGAAGGGCAAGCCGGTCGCTCCGGACGTGGATCTGGGCGCGGTTGCCCGGCGTACGCCCGGCTTCACCGGCGCCGATCTGTCCAATGTGCTGAACGAAGCCGCGCTCCTCACCGCGCGCGGTAACAAGAAGCTCATCGACAACATGGCGCTGGACGAGGCGATCGACCGCGTGGTTGCGGGCCCGCAGAAGCGGACCCGGATCATGTCGGACAAGGAAAAGAAGATCACCGCGTATCACGAGGGCGGTCACGCCCTGGTCGCGGCGGCTTCCCCGAACTCCGACCCGGTGCACAAGATCACGATCCTCTCCCGCGGCCGGGCCCTGGGTTACACCATGGTCCTGCCCGAAGAGGACAAGTACTCCACCACGCGCAATGAGATGCTCGACCAGCTGGCCTACATGCTGGGCGGGCGCGCGGCCGAGGAACTTGTGTTCCACGACCCGACGACGGGCGCGGCGAACGACATCGAGAAGGCGACCACCACCGCTCGTGCCATGGTCACGCAGTACGGCATGACCGAGCGGCTCGGTGCGATCAAGTTCGGCGGCGACAACACCGAACCCTTCCTGGGTCGGGAAATGGGCCACCAGCGGGATTACTCCGAAGAGGTCGCGGCGCTGGTCGACGAAGAGGTCAAGAAGCTCATCGAGACCGCGCACAACGAGGCGTGGGAAATTCTCGTGGAGAACCGTGACGTCCTCGACAACCTCGTTCTCGAACTGTTGGAGAAGGAGACGTTGGGCAAGGAGCAGATCGCGGAGGTCTTCGCCACGATCGTGAAGCGCCCGGCCCGCCCGGCGTGGACCGGCTCCTCCCGTCGTACGCCTTCCACCCGGCCTCCGGTGCTCTCGCCGAAGGAACTGGCGCTGACCAACGGTGCCACCGCAGCGAACGGCTCAACGCCGACCGATCCCGCCCCGAGTGTCGAGGCGGTACCGGAGGAGCGTCCGGAAAGCTGATGTAGCCGGCGGATGTGTCGCTCTGATCACACCGCCTCCAGGATGGCTGCCGCGTCCCCCCAGGTTTTAGCCTGGGGGGACGCGGCATTTGTATGACCGCAGGCCAGAGCAAGAGGAACGAGGCACAGATGACCGACCCGGTGACGCTGGACGGCGACGGCACGACTGGCGAGTTCGACGAGAAGCGGGCCGAGAACGCCGTGCGCGAACTACTCATCGCGGTCGGGGAGGACCCGGACCGCGAGGGCCTAAGGGAGACCCCTGCGCGGGTGGCACGGGCGTACAGGGAGATTTTCGCCGGGCTGTGGCAGGAGCCGCGCGATGTGCTGACCACCACCTTTGATCTCGGCCATGACGAAATGGTCCTGGTGAAGGACATCGAGGTGATGAGCAGCTGCGAGCACCACCTGGTCCCCTTCGTGGGGGTAGCGCACGTCGGCTACATCCCCTCGACTGACGGGAAGATCACGGGGCTGTCGAAGTTGGCCCGACTCGTGGATGTCTTCGCCCGTCGCCCACAGGTGCAGGAACGACTCACCACACAGATCGCGGACTCCTTGATGGAGATCCTGGAGCCGCGAGGAGTGATCGTGGTGGTGGAGTGCGAGCACATGTGCATGACCATGCGAGGAGTACGCAAGCCAGGCGCAAAAACGATCACCTCCGCAGTCCGGGGCCAGCTCCGGGACCCGGCGACCCGCAACGAGGCCATGAGCCTGATCATGGCCAGATCCCGCTGAGTCTGCCCGTGCGGGGGCCTGAGCTGAGGGTTCCCTTGGCGGGGGCCCTTCGGCAGGTGGGTGCATGGGCCTAGCGCCCCCGTTCCTGTTGTCCCCACCTGGGGTGGAGGGTTCCGTCCTCAATCGCCGGACGGGCTGGGGTGGGACCTTGCGCGGGGGCTTGTCTTGGGGTGGGCTGCTCGGGGTGTGGTCTTGGTTCCCGGTCTCAGGGGTCTTGTCCTGTGGTGGTTGGGGGGTGCTATCGGGGGTGACTCCTCAGCGTCGACGGCCTGAAGCTTCTTTGATCCGGCGTGCGGGTCTTGCCGTCGATCGCTTCCGGGGACACCCCCTGCGCGCCCCCAAGCCCAAGCCCGGTCACCTTGCTCCAAGGCGTGTCATGTGGAGAAACCAGGCGAGAGTGCCTCCGTGTCGGTGGCCCGCGAGGAACTGGGGCAGGTTGCTTGTACTCACGTCTCACACAGGCGAAAGACGTCGCGCTGTGGTTGCGTCCCCTCGGCCGGACACGGGGGATCCGTTTCTGTGTGGACACTCATGACGAGGGGCGGAGGGGACGCCTTCGCGCACCGTGGGGGCTCTTTTCACTGAGGTATCCCTCTTGGCAACAGGTGCAGGCGGGCTTCAGGATGAACCTCGGCCGCGATCAGCCGGGCGATAGGCGGTGTGGGTCCCGCAATCACCCGCCAGGTGTTCGACGATCCAGTCCCGGCGCGTGGGCGGCAACAAGGCCAAGGGCGACGGCTCGAGACCCCGACCCACCCAGGGGAAGCAGCCACCGCAGGGGGACGCGCCCCCTTCAGCTGACTAGATCGTCAGGACCAGGGAACCAAGCGTCGGATGGGGGCGCGCAGGGGGTGTCCCCGGAAGCGATCGACGGCAAGGCAGCCTTGGTGGCTCGGAGTCGCTTCAGGCCGTCGACGCTGAGGAGTCACCCCCGATAGCACCCCCCAACCCCAACCAAGACAAGACCCCACAGCCCGAAAACCCAAGTCCTCGGCGCACCAGCAGCCCGCCAATAGACAGACCCCGCCAGGGGGCACCCCAGCCCGTCCGGCGTTTGAGGACGGAACCCTTCACCTCGGGTGAGCACCACAGGAACGGGGTCGCTAGGCCCATGCACCCAAGCCCACGACACACGCTCACCCCACCGAGACAGGCCCCCCGCCAAGGGGAACACGGGGGCGCCCTGCCCAAGCACCCAAGCCTTGGGCACCGGCAGCCGTCCTCACCGTAGGCACCCCGCCAAGGGGAGACCGCTTAGGCGTGGGCTGGTCCAGGTCCGGTGGGGTTGGTGGGGTCGCTGTCGTCTGGGAGGCGGCAGACGCGCTCAAGGAAGAAGGCTGCGGCGATCACCGCCACCCCCGCCACCACCGAGAAGCCTGCGTAGATCGCCTGGTCCCGACGCGACGGAATGTCGAGCGAGCCCAGCAGGAACACCCCTGTCCCTCCGTACATCCCGCTGACGAGCGCTGCCACCAATGCGCTCGCCTGCCCGAAGACCACAGCCCGCGCCGCCATCAGCGGCTCCACTCTCTTGGCCCCTGGTCGTCGCTCGCGCTGGGCCTTCAACCGGGTTCGTAGCGATAGCGCCGTCGCCGTGAGGATGGCCGCGATGGCCGCGAGCACGATGGGTGCGGCGAGTGGCACGCTGGGCAGACTGCCAAAGGCCTCCCACAGCCGGGCAGCCGCCCAGGAGAGCACCCCGGCCCCGGCGAAGAGACCGGCCAGTACACCGAGCCGTAGTTGCTTCACCGAGAGAGCACGCCCTTCCTCACCTTGCCGACTACCGAAATGATCTACCGCTGGATCCGCGGAGGGACCTGACCTGGGCCTGTCGAAGACCATGCCGAGCAGCACCGCGGAACACCCGCGGTGTACACCCAACGCAAGAGCCTAACGACTACTCCGGCAGCCGAAGTTCCAGATCGGCGCGGGCGAGCACACCTTCCTGGCTGACATCCTCCAGCAGCCCCGCGACCGGCCCATGTCCCAGCAGTTCGGCCTCCGGGTCCACATCCAGCCAAGGCGCCAGCACGAAGGCCCGCTGGTGTGCGCGGGGGTGGGGCAGGGTGAGCGCGGGGTCGTCCGATTCGATGTCCGCGTACGTCACGATGTCGACATCGATGGTCCGCGGCCCCCAACGCTCCTCGCGCACCCGCTCATAGGCTTCCTCGATGGCCTGACCCCGCTCCAGCAGCGATATCGGGGGCAGGGTGGTTTTGAGCAGCACCACGGCGTTGAAGTACGAGGGCTGGGAGCCGGGGTCCACGCCCCATGGCTCGGTCTCGTACACCGGTGACACCGCCTTGATCCGCACCCCGGGCGTGTCCTCCAGCGCGTCGATCGCGCCCTGAAGGGTCTCCAGGCGATTGCCCAGATTGGAACCGAGGGAGACCACGGCACGCTTGGGATTGGAGAGGGTGGCGTCTGCCGCGTCCACCTGCTCGACGACGGACGCGGGTACCGGCTGCACCGTGGGGTCGCTCATACTCGGCTCCGGGTGATGGTGATCGATACGTCGTCGAAGGGCACGGTGATGGGTGCGTCCGGTTTGTGGACCACCACCTCGACCTGCTCGACTCCGTCGTGTTTGAGGCAGGTCCGGGCGATCCGCTCGGCGAGGGTTTCGATGAGATCGACGGGTTCTCCTTCGACGACCGCCACGACTTCCTCCGCCACGACGCCGTAGTGCACGGTCTTCGCAAGGTCGTCATCTGCCGCCGCAGGGCGGGTGTCGAGGCCGAGCACCAGGTCGACGATGAAGGTCTGGCCCTCTTCGCGCTCCCGGGGGAAGACGCCATGGTGCCCGCGGGCCTTGAGGCCGCGCAGCGCGACACGATCCACGCGAATCACTCCTGCTGTCGTAGGTCTGACGGGCACCGGACCGCCTCCGAGCAGCCTGTGTCCCCCATCGAATCTACCTGCGACCACTGACACCCTTCGCGCATGGGTGCGGTGGCCGGGTACCCGGGCGATTGATTCGGGCACCTGCCCGGGGCATGATCGGCCAAACCTCAGGCCGTGCCCCCCGCCGGGCTCGGGGCCGCTGCTGGCCGGGGAGCGCCCTAGGCGGCGGTGTCGGCGTCATCGGCGTTTCCGCCGTTCTCCTCCTCGTCGCTCTCCGTCAGAACCGGTGAGCCGTGGTGCGACCAGATGCGCCAGCCTTCTGGGGTGCGGCGGAACACGTTGGTGGCCACGACAAGCTGTCCCACCAGTGGACCCAGCTCACCGCTCTCCTCGGCGGGACCGCCGCTGAGGATGTTCTCCGTGCAGGTCACCAGGGCGGTGTCCCCGGCGACATTCACCTTCACATCGGTGAGGAAGAACTGGATGTACTCGGTGTTCGCCATGATCAGGGCGTAGGAACGCAGCACTTCACCGCGCCCGGAGAGGACCGGCCAGCCGGGGTGGATGCAGGAGATCTCATCCTCCAGCCACAGCTCTGAGAGGGCTTGGAAGTCGCCCCGCTCCATCGTCTCGTAGAACGTGGTGTTGGCCTCTTCGACCAACTCGATGTCGGTACGGCTCACCGGGCGGCCTCGACGGCGCGAGCGACCCGGACGGCATCCGCGGTGGCCTGCACTTCATGCACCCGCACGGCCCAGGCGCCCTCGTGTGCCGCGATGGCGGAGATGGCCGCGGTGGCGGCGTCTCGCTCCCTGGCTCGCGGGGGAGTGCCGTCCTTGGCCAGTACATGGCCGAGGAATCGCTTCCGGGAGGCTGCCACCAGCAGCGGGCGGCCCAGGCTCCGCAGGTCACTGAGGTGGGCGACCAGTGCCAGGTCGTGCACCGCCTCCTTGGCGAAGCCGAGCCCCGGGTCGATGATGATCCGGTCGGGGTCGATACCGCCGTCGACGACGGCCTCCATCCGGCCGCGTAGCTCTGCGGTGACCTCGGCGACGACGTCCTCGTACACGGCTCGACTGTTCATGTCGTGGCTGAAGCCCCGCCAGTGCATGACGACGAAGGGGACCTCGGCGGAAGCGACGGCGGGGACCATGGCGGGGTCCGCGAGCCCGCCGCTGACGTCATTGACGAGTACGGCCCCGGCCGCGACGGCCTGATCGGCCACCCGAGCGCGCATGGTGTCCACGGACACGGTGATCCCTTCGGCGACCAGCCCGCGGACGACGGGAACGACCCGGCGCAGCTCTTCCTCCTCGTCCACCCGGCTGGCGCCGGGGCGGGTGGATTCACCACCGACGTCGACGAGGTCCGCTCCATCGGCGACGAGATCGAGGCCGCGTTTGACCGCGGTGGTGGTGTCGAACCAGCGACCGCCGTCAGAGAAGGAGTCGGGTGTCACATTGACGACCCCCATGACCGCACAGCGATCCCACTCCGGCAACCCGCGCAACGTACTCATACGTCCAGCCTAGGCCCGCTCGCCGACAGCCGCGGCCTCCGGTCCTGTGCTTTCCCGCGGCTGGGCCGCCCCGACCCCACTATTCGGGCGTTGTGCATGCCGGGGAGCGGTGCGCAGCACCCGAGCTCAGGCGGTCCGGGCCCGGGGCTCGGTCGCTCGCGGACCGCTGTGGTGGGCGCGACGCCACAACCAGGCGGTGGAGACTTCGCCCGCGCTCATGCGGCTGAGCGACGGTGTCATCCCCGGCGTCGACACACCGACCGAGGCCGTCGCCGCCGTCACCGCCGGCGCGGACGCCGTCAAGCTCTTCCCGGCAACCCGCTGGACACCCGCGCTCATGCGGCTGAGCGACGGCCGGCTCGACCGCACCCCACGGCGCGACTCAGCGCTTGATTCCCCGCCCGTCGCTCGATGCCGGCCCCGCAGCCGAGGGGACCGTGCTGATGGAGTCCAACTCGACCGCGGTACGTGGGACATCCTGGGCGTCCGCGTCGATGGAACGCCGCAGCGCTTCATGCAGCTTCGCCGGGGTGAGCACACCCAGGAAGCGTCCCGGCCCCTCGTCGATGACCGCGATCCAACCGGCATCATGCTGGAGCATCGTGGCGAAGGCCTGTTTGAGCGACGCGCCGAGCGGTAGCCAAGCGTCCATACGGCGGGCGTGCTCTCGGACCGTTGAGCCTGCGGACCCCGCCGCGCGGGCGTGCTCGGCGGAGAGCCAGCCGTGCAGATTGCCGGCGCTGTCCAGCACCACGGCCCAGCGCGCCCCGAGCTCCCGAGGCAGCGGGTCATCGAGGTGTACGACCGGCGGCTGTTCGAGGTCGCTCTCTTCGATGGGGGTCACCGACAGCCGCTTGAGTCCGCGGTCGGCACCGACGAAATCGGCTACGTACGGGGTGGCTGGAGTGCCCAGGACGGCGGCCGGCGCATCGAACTGCTCGATCCGCCCCTGGCCGTAGACTGCGATGCGGTCACCGAGCCGGACCGCTTCCTCGATGTCGTGGGTCACAAAGAGGACGGTCTTGCGGACCTGCGACTGGAGCTTGAGGAACTCGTTCTGCAAGTGCTCGCGTACGACGGGGTCCACGGCGCCGAAGGGTTCGTCCATCAGCAGGACGGGCGGGTCAGCGGCGAGGGCGCGTGCCACTCCGACTCGCTGACGCTGTCCTCCGGAGAGCTGCTCGGGGTAGCGGTCGCCGTACACCGAGGGGTCCAGACCCACCAGATCCAGCAGCTCCGCGGCACGGGTCCGGGCCTTGGCGCGCTGCCAGCCGAGGAGATGGGGGACGGTGGCGGTGTTCTCCAGGACCGTCTTGTGGGGGAAGAGACCGACCTGCTGAATGACATAGCCGATACGGCGCCGGAGTTCGACCGGGTTCACGGATGAGACGTCCTCGCCGTCCATGAGTATGCGCCCGCTGCTCGGTTCAATGAGGCGGTTGACCATCTTCATCGTGGTCGTCTTGCCGCAGCCGGACGGCCCGACGAGTGTGACCAGTTCGCCCTCGGCCACCTCGAACGACAGATCGTCGACCGCCGTCGTCCCATCCGGATAGCGCTTGGTTACCTGCTCGAAACGGATCATGATTCCCCATTGTGACGGGTGCAGTGTGAAGGGCATGTTGCCGCTGTATGGCGCTCTCAAGCGATTGTCAGTGGCCAAGGTTATGGTCGGCAGACATACGTTCGGCAGTGGTGGGGAGGAGGGGGAGCATGAGTATGCGGCTGGCCGCACAGGGCTGTCTGGCGGCCAATGACTGGATATGCGGGGAGTATCTCCGCAGCCGTGGTCAGGAGTTGACCGACGCGACGGTCGAGCACATCTGGATCACCGTGGCATCGGTGCTGATCGGTCTCGCGGTGGCCTTTCCGTTGGCTCTCTTCGCCCGTGCGAAGCCGGCCTTCGCCGGCGCGGTGCTGGGCCTGACGACGCTGCTCTACACGATCCCCTCGCTGGCGATGTTCTCACTGCTGTTGCCCGTCTTCGGGTTGTCATCCGCACTTGTGGTGACCGGGCTGGTGCTCTATTCGCTGACCATTCTGGTGCGGAACATCCTCGCTGGCCTGGAGGCCGTGCCGGCAGAAGCACGGGAGGCCGCTCGGGGCATGGGTTACGGGCCCGGGCGGTTGCTCTGGGAGGTCGAATTGCCGCTGGCGCTGCCCGCGGTCATGGCGGGTCTGCGCATCGCCACGGTGTCGACGGTCGCCCTGACGACGGTCGGTGCGCTGGTCGGCAAGGGCGGGCTGGGCAATCTGATCGACGACGGAGTGCAGACGACCTTCAAGGCACAGGTGTTGACCGCGTCCGTTCTCTGCGTGGTGCTGGCGGTGGTGGCGGATCTGCTGCTGCTGGCGGTACAGCGACTGCTCACGCCATGGGCACGCCCTCCGAGAAGGCAGAGCTCGGGGAAGGCGCGGCGCGGTGACCGAATACGGACGGCCAGGGGCGGCCCGGTGGAGGACGCCACACGGCGGGCGGACGCCGAGATGGCGGAGGGGGTGGCCTGATGGGAGTGCTGGCAGATGCCTGGACCTGGCTGACCACCGGCTCCAACTGGGACGGTGAGAGCGGTGCCTGGCACCGACTGGGCGAGCATGTGTATGTGAGCGGGGTCGCGCTTCTGCTCGCCTGCGCCATCGCCCTGCCCATCGCCCTGTGGCTCGGGCATCTGGGCAAGGGAGGTGCGCTCGCGGTCAATGTGTCCAATGCGGGCCGGGCGATACCCGTGTTCGCGGTGCTCGCCCTCTTTATGCTCACTCCGCTACGGACCGCGGGTTATGCCCCGACGATCATCGCTCTGGTGTTGTTCGCGGTACCGCCGCTGCTGACGAACGCCTATGTCGGGATGCGGGAGGTGGACCGTGCGGTGCTGGAGGCGGCGCGGGGGATGGGGATGTCCGGCTGGCAGCTCTTCTTCCGAGTGGAGCTCCCTCTGGCGTATCCACTGCTGATGACCGGACTGCGCTCCGCCGCGGTGCAAGTGGTGGCCACCGCCACCATCGCATCAATGGTCGGCCAGGGCGGTCTCGGGCGCATCATCACGGCGGGCTTCAACACCTACAACACCCCGCAGGTGGTGGCTGGCGCCCTGCTCGCGGCCGGACTGGCGCTCCTGGTGGAAGGGGCGCTCGTGGTAGCTGATCGGCTGTGCAACCCCCTCCGCAAGCCGGTGGCGAGCCGACGGAAGGAGTCGGGGAGGGTGACGGCGGCTGCCTGAGCCTCGTGGGCGGTCTCCAGGGCTTACGGGCCGGTCCCCGTTGTTCCTCCGCTCACCAAGCCATCACCCGTGACCCACTCCGTTTCGCTGCCTCGGTCAACCATCGGACCGTGGTGGCCCGTCGGCCCGAGCAGGGCCTGACGACGCCTCCGCCGAACCAACCCTCTGATAGATCTCTTGGACGGAGAACCTGATGCGCAAGACCTCTCGAAGCGCGGGAGTAGTACTGGCCGCGGCTGCCCTGACGGGTTCTCTCGTCGCCTGTGGCGGAGACACCCTGGAGAAGTCGAAGGACGACGACGGGAAGGCCGATGGCTCGGGCAAGAAGGGCTCCCTCGTCGTGGGAGCGGCATCCTTCACCGAGTCCAGGGTCCTGGCCGAGTTGTATGCCCAGATCCTGGCCCACAGCGGTTACCAGACGTCCATCACCACGGTGAAGAACCGCGAACTGTACGAACCTTCGCTGGAGAAGGGCGAGATCGACATCGTGCCGGAATATGCGGCCACGATTGCGGAATTCCTCAACGCAAAGGCGAACGGGC
The DNA here is from genome assembly GCF_023701525.1 of Streptomyces albipurpureus. Classification (GTDB taxonomy): domain Bacteria; phylum Actinomycetota; class Actinomycetes; order Streptomycetales; family Streptomycetaceae; genus Streptomyces; species Streptomyces albipurpureus. The sequence goes on along the minus strand of NZ_JAMQAW010000029.1, from coordinate 8,282 downwards.
CCAAGGCGCCCGAGGAGAAGCCCGTTGCCTCCAGCGATGTGAACGCGACCGTCGCCGCACTCACCAAGCTCGCCGAACCGCGCGGTCTGAAGGTGCTTCCGCCCGGTGAGGCCGTCGATCAGAACGCCTTTGCGGTGAGCAGGCAATTCGCCGAGAAGAACAACCTGAAGACGCTTTCTGATCTTGGCAGATCCCGACTGAAGGTCAAGATCGCAGCAGGTGATGAGTGTGAAGTGCGGCCGTTCTGTGCGCCTGGGCTGAAGGCCAAGTACGGCATCGACGTCACCGGAGTCGACCCCAAGGGCGTGGGCACCCCGCAGTCCAAGCAGGCACTCAGGGACGGGGCCGTACAGCTTGCGCTCACGACGACCACCGACGCCGTGCTCGATGGATTGGTGCTTCTGGAAGACGACAAGAAACTTCAGAACGCGGACAATGTCCTGCCGGTGGTCAATGCCAAGGACGCGGGAAGCGCGGAGATAGCCGAGGTGCTCGGCAGGCTCACCAAGGCACTGACGACCGCCGATCTGGCGGAGTTGAACCGCAAGGTGGACGCCGAGAGGGCGAAGCCCAAGGACGCGGCCAAGGAGTATCTGGAGTCCAAGGGCCTGCTCAACAAGTAGGAATGTGCGTCCCGGAGCGGTCCGCCGAGTTGTGCTGGAAAGCTCCGGGGCCGGTTTGATGCGTGCGTGCGCTGTGGTTTGAGCGGCGCTCAGCGATCCTTGACAAGATAAGACGAGCGAATTGAGGACCCACCATCCCATTTGACGTCTACTCACGGTAAATTTCTGGCCATGCCACGTGGACGTCACCGCCATTCCCCACCCCTGCACAAGCTGCTGCCGCCGTCCGCGGTCGCCGGAGCTTCGGCGCTCTGTGTCGTCGGCTCGTGGACACTGATAGATCCCGTCATGCTTCGGACCCTGGTCGCCGCCGCTGCGGCAGCCGCCGTCACCGGCGCCGTGATGATGCGTATGTGGGACCGTGAGGCGGGCCGTCAGGTCGCCGATCTCACCCGCGGTCGCCTCAACGACGCCTGGCAAACCGAGGAACGAATAGCCGAGTTGGAGGCGGACGCGGAGGCATCGCGCGATCTGCGGGTCAAACTTGACGCGAAGCTGCGCGCCAAGAGGGTGGAGCTGGCGGCGCTCCGCGGCGAACACGCCTTTCTTCTACGGCGGTACGCCACCGCGGAGACCGAGCGCGCTGGAGCGTTGGAAGAGCGTCGGCAACTCACGATTGAGGCGACCACTCCCAAGGCACTGCTCTCGGTCGGGCAGACGCCCACGGCAGCCGTCTACCTCCGTGCCACCAAGGCTCTGGACGAACTGACCGCCAATGCCGCGGCGCAACAGCAGAAGCGCCTGGCCGACGAAGCCCAGGAGCGGGACTCCGAGTCCGCGGAGTCCCCAGTGTCCGCAGAGTCCGCAGTGTCCTCAGAGTCCCCAGAGGACTCGGAACCGAAGTCAGCCACCAAGCCGGCCAGCACATCGATCGTCAAGTCCACGGGCGAGTCGGTCAACAGGACGGCGAGTGGGCCGGTGAGTGGGGCCGCTGATGAATCGAGCACGGCCGACAAGGCGAGCACGGCCAGTGAATCAAGCAGTGAGCCAAGCCCAGAGGTGGTCAGCCCAGAAGTAGTCAGCGAGGTGGCTGAGCCGCCGGGGAAGCCCGAGGCGGGCGCCGAGGAGGAGCACACCCGTCCGGCGGCCGCCGTCCCCGCCCTCCGTGCCGCCCCAAGGCCCGGAGGGATCGCCCCCTACGGTCCGCGCCATCGCCCTGGCGACTCCCGAACCGAAGGCGGGTTCAACTTCTTCGGCGCACAGCGTGCAGCCGGGACGATCCCCCCGCAGGACCCGTCCGAGACGGTTCCCTCGCAGCGGGAGGAGTCACAGCCGCCCGAGGCCGGTCGGACGGAGGATGCGCAGACCGCTGCCGTGGCGAACCCGAACGCCCCCCGCCCTCTGGCGCCCGTTCGCCCCTCGACCGGACCTCGCCCCTCGGCCGGTCGGCACGCCGCGCCTGCCCCGACCGCTAGCGCGAATGGTGCTCAGAGCGCCAAGGGCCGGGCCATCGCGACCGTGCCGAGTGTGCAGGAGGAAGACCTCGCCGATGTGGTGGGTGAGGAGGCCATGGCCGCGCAGCGCGATGGCTCCACGCGTGCGGTCGGCGATGTCATCGATCTGACGGGCCATGAGGAGCCGGAGCCTGAGGGAGTGCCGGCGGGCAAACTGCGCAGGGCCGTCAGCTCCTAGACCTGCTCTTGGCGCCCGATTCCCGCACCGGGTCCCCGGGGCGGGCCCGCCAGGAGCCCTGATCTGACGTGGATCACGGTCTGAGGACGGCCTCAGCGGGCGATCGGGCACTCCCCAAGCAACCCCGGACCCCGGCCACATGCCCGGAAGCCGCGCAGTCGATGGAGCTCCGCGTCCGAGGGCCCGTGGCCAGGCCTTGCCCCCAAAGCCATGGCGACACCCTGGAGCGGCGCCCGATACAGCGCTGCCTCGCCTCTGCCACCGGCAGGAGGCGAGCCTGTTTGAGTGCCCGCTCAGCTGTGACCCATCGGCTGGACGACGCTACTTGTCGATATCGCCGACGACAAAGAACAGCGAGCCGAGGATCGCCACCATGTCCGCGACCTGGGTCCCCGGAAGCAGTTCCGCAAGGACCTGGATGTTGTTGTACGAGGCTGAGCGCAGCTTCAACCGATAGGGCGTCTTCTCGCCCTTGGAGACCAGGTAGTAGCCGTTGATGCCGAGGGGGTTCTCGGTCCAGGCGTAGGTGTGGCCCTCGGGGGCCTTGAGTACCTTGGGCAACCGCTGGTTGATGGGCCCGGGCGGCAGCTGGGCGATCCGGTCGAGGCAGGCGTCAGCCAGTTCCAGTGCGTTGTGTGTCTGGTCCAGCAGCACTTCGAAGCGGGCCAGGCAGTCGCCCTCCGCGCGAGTGACCACCTTGAGCGTGTCCCGCAGCTCCCCGTAGGCGAGATAGGGCTCGTCCCGACGGAGGTCGAAGTCCACACCGGAAGCCCGGGCGATCGGTCCGCTGACGCCATAGCCATGCACCGCTGCGGCGGAGAGGACGCCCACATCGCGGGTGCGGCCGCGGAAGATCTCATTACCGAGCACCAACCGGTCGTACACATCCATACGGGAGCGGACCTCGGCCACGACCTGCCGTACGCGCCCTGTCCAGCCGGCGGGTAGGTCCTCCTTCAGTCCACCGACCCGATTGAACATGTAGTGCATTCGGCCGCCGGAGATCTCCTCCATGACGCTCTGGAGTTCTTCGCGTTCCCGGAAGGCGTGGAAGACGGGGGTGATGCCGCCGAGTTCGAGGGGGTACGAGCCCAGGAACATCAGATGGTTGAGCACCCGGTTCAACTCGGCGAGGAGTGTGCGGGTCCAGACCGCCCGCTCGGGGACCTCCATGCCCAGCATCCGCTCGACGGCCATCACCACACCCAGCTCGTTGGAGAACGCCGAAAGCCAGTCATGGCGGTTGGCGAGCATCACGATCTGCCGGTAGTCGCGGGCCTCGAAGAGTTTCTCGGCGCCCCGGTGCATATAGCCGATGACGGGTTCGGCGTGCTGGATCACCTCGCCGTCCAGGACCAGACGGAGCCGGAGGACGCCGTGCGTGGAAGGGTGCTGGGGGCCGATGTTCAGCACCATGTCGGTGCTTTCTGCGGCTCCGCCGATACCGAGGGTGGTCTCCGTCATGGGGATCAGTATCCCCCGCTCCGAGGGCGCCCCCGGAGGCCGGTCCCCGGGGGGAGCCCGCCCCGCCCCCTTACACCAGCCCGCTCATCAGTGCCAGAACCTCATCTGGGGCCACCTCAGCCCATCCCCGTACCCACTCAACCCGCGCCTGGCAGGCGCTCACCCGCCCAAAGCATCCGGCGTACGCCATCGACGTCCCCAGCCGCACTCTCATCTACTGCCCGAGCCGCGTTCCCGGTACGACACCGTAGGCCCGCGCCCAGCCCTCCCTCGGTCACCCGATTTCGCGCTGATTCGCGCTGATTCGCGGTGAGGAAGAGGCCGGCCCGGGCCTCTCAGGCGCCCGCGGCCCCGGTGGGAACCCGCTGGTGGAGCCAGCTGAAGTCACCTAGCCCGCCGGGGAGCAGTAGTTCGGCCGCCTCCGTCGCCGCGGACAGCGCACGAAGGTAGCCGGACGGGTCCGTGGTCGCCTGGGAGAGCGGGGGGCGCTGCGGGGCGACTCCCAGGGCCCGTAGCGACTCGCGCTGGGAGGTGAGCACCGCCCCCGGCAGCGCACACGCGTCCAGCGCCACATGAGTGGTGAGGTCGCAGCTCCCATCCGGCACCGGTCGTACCTCCCGGCCCTCGCGAAAACCGGTCAAGGTGCCGAACAGCGGGCGAGCCTGTGCCGTGTGCGCGTAGTCGACCGCCACCGCCAGCCCCGCGCTCAGCGTCGACACCGCCCCCGCCCATGCCTCGTCCCGTGGCCATCCGATCTCCGCCCGCGCGCCCGGCTCCTCCAGCGGCCACCAGCGCGCCAGCCACCGCGCGTCGTTGCCGGTCACCGGCTGACCGAGGCGTTCGCTGCCGTCAGGGTGGACCAGGACCTGGCGCACCACCCCGTCATCGTCGACCTCCGCGATGTCCACCGGGACGTTGTCGAGCCACTCATTGGCGAAGAGCAGCCCGCTGACCCCGTGCGGGGCCTGGTGCGTCCACTCGATCCGCGCGTCCAGGCCCTCGGGGCGGGCGGCGCGTTCCACGGCGTAGGCCCGTACCGGGAAGCCGGGTGGCAGAGCCGCCAGCACCCCGCTCAACAGCTCTCCGCGCCCCGCGCCCATGTCCACGATCACCGGATCATCCGCGAGTGTCCCGAGTTCCTCCACCGTCGTGCGCAGCAGTCGGGCGATTGCCGCGGCGAAGAGGGGCGAGGCATGTACAGAGGTACGGAAATGCCCTGCGGGACCCTCGGGGCGAAGGTAGAAACCGTCAGGCCCGTAAAGAGCGGCCTCCGTAGCTTCCCGCCAGCCCCGCCATTCACACTTCTCGTCCGTCACATGCGTAAGTCTCCACCTTGCGGAGTACGCCTCCGCTGTATGGATCGATCTGGCGGTTGACCCCGGTACCTTGCAAGGTTCCCTACTCTGGGTTACGTGCAGCGCGTCTATGACTTCATCCGCAGACACCCAACGGGCGTCGACACCTTCTGGGGCGTCGTCCTCTTTGGGTTCACCATGCTGTGGGTAGCCACCGGTACGGGCGGCACCGGACCCGCCTGGGCCGCCCTGCTCCTCGGGGCGGCGCTCAGCCTGGTCGTCGCGATGCGCCGCCGTAGGCCGGAGCAGATGCTGGTGCTCGGTGCCGTCGCCGGTATCGGGCAGCTCGTCCTGGACGTGCCGATCAACACGGCCGACTTCGCGATGCTCGTGATCATCTACACCGTCGCCGCGCACGACCGCTCCCGCTGGGCGTCCCGGCTCGCGCTCGCCGGCGGTCTCGTCGCCTCCCCGCTGGCGCAGCTGCGCTGGCCGCCGCCCGAGGCCACGACGACGCAGAACGTATTCCTCGTGATCTTCCTGGCCGTGCCGTTCGCCCTCGCCTGGGTGCTGGGCGACTCGATACGCACCCGCCGGGCCTACTTCGCCCAGCTGGAGGAGCGCGCCACCCGGCTGGAGCGGGAACGTGAGGCACAGGCAAAGGTCGCGGTGGCGGCCGAGCGGGCAAGGATCGCCCGTGAGCTGCACGATGTGGTCGCGCACAATGTGTCGGTCATGGTCGTCCAGGCCGATGGTGCCGCCTATGTGCTCGACGCCGCGCCCGACCAGGCCAAACAGGCACTGGACACCATCTCCACCACGGGCCGCCAGGCGCTTGCCGAGATGCGCCGACTCCTCGGTGTGCTGCGGACCGGCGATGACCCGGAGAGCGGGGAGTATGTGCCGCAGCCGGATGTGCAGCAGATCGAGGATCTGGTCGAGCAGGTCCGCCGAGCGGGTCTGACCGTGGACTTCAAGATCGAGGGGACTCCGAGGCCGCTGCCGAGCGGCGTCGAGCTCACTGCGTACCGCATCGTCCAGGAAGCACTGACCAATACCCGCAAGCACGCCGGCCCGGAGGTCGGCGCCAGCGTACGGCTGGTCTACTTCGACGACGGCCTCGGTCTGCTGGTGGAGGACGACGGCCGTGGTTCCTCGCATGAGCTGTACGAGGACGGGGGCGTGGACGGGCAGGGGCATGGGCTCATCGGGATGCGTGAGCGCATCGGTATGGTCGGCGGAACGCTGGACGCCGGGCCACGGCCGGGTGGAGGCTTTCGCATCAGCGCCCTGCTGCCGATGAAGGCCTCCTGACAGCCTCCGAAGCCCGGGGCAGGGCCCTTTGGGCGCCCCTGGTCCTCACCCGCTAAGTCGGGTCCACCCGGACCCGGTTGGCCGTTCCCGTACCGGCGGAGCAATGTCTGCGCCCTGAAGGCCCTGCTCCGCGTACCCCGCCCTGCGCCCTGAGACCCCGCCCTGAGACCCCGCCCTCGCATCGCATCCCCTCGCCAGAGGGCTGGGGTCCGGTGGGGTTGGCGCGCTGGTGGCGGCCGGTTCCTCGGCTGCGACACCTCTCGACGGCTCGTTCCGACGCCGCTGCTTCCTGACCTACGTACCCTGACGGTATGACTGACGCCACGGCCGGAACGCCCGCAACAAACGTAAGAGTCATGCTCGTCGATGATCAGGTGCTGCTGCGCACCGGCTTTCGGATGGTGCTCGCCGCCCAGCCGGACATGGAGGTCGTCGCCGAGGCCGGCGATGGCGCAGAGGCGATCGAGGTGCTGCGCTCGACGGCCGTGGACGTGGTGCTGATGGATGTACGCATGCCGAGGCTGGACGGGGTCGAGGCGACCCGACGGATCTGTGCGGCGCCCAATCCGCCCAAGGTGCTGATCCTGACCACCTTCGATCTGGACGAATACGCCTTCTCCGGACTGAAGGCCGGCGCCAGCGGCTTTATGCTCAAGGATGTGCCGCCCGGCGAGCTGCTGGCTGCGATCCGCTCGGTGCACAGCGGAGACGCGGTGGTCGCCCCCTCCACCACCCGTAGGCTGCTGGACCGCTTCTCGCCCATGCTCCCCAGCGGTGTCGGCGAGCCGAAGAACAAGGATGTGGACCGGCTCACGGAGCGCGAGCGCGAGGTGATGCTGTTGGTCGCGCAGGGGTTGTCGAACGGCGAGATCGCGGCCCGGCTGGTGCTGTCGGAGGCCACGGTGAAGACGCACGTCGGGCGTATCCTCACCAAACTGAACCTCCGCGACCGGGTGCAGGTCGTGGTGCTGGCCTATGAGACGGGGCTGGTGCGGGCCGGCGGCGGCGCCCACTGAGCCGCTTCACCTTCCGGTTGCTGTGCTGCCGGCCGCCTTGGTGTATTCCGCCCGAGGTTTTGGGGTGCCTGGGGTGGGCGCTCCTGTCTGTGTCCTCACCGGGGTCCCCTTGGCGGGGTGCCTGCGGTGGGGTGGGCTGCCTGTGCCCGAGGCTCTGGGCACAGGGCTGTGCGGCTTCGTGTTGGGTGTCCTCACCGGGGGTGGGGCCTTTTCTGTTGCTCGGGCTGCTGGTGGTCGAAGCCCTGGGTACATGGGCCGACCGTCCCCGTCTCAGTCGTCCCCGCCTAGGGCCAAGGGTTCCGTCCTCAAACGCCGGACGGGCTGAGGTGGGTTCCTGGCAGGGGCCTGTGTTGGTGGGGGTTGCCCGGGGTGAGGCCTTGGTTCTTGGGGCTGGGGAGCCTGTGTTGGCGTGGGTTGGGGGGTGCTATCGGGGGTGACTCCTCAGCGTCGACGGCCTGGAGCTTCTTTGATCCGGTGTGCGGGTCTTGCCGTCGATCGCTTCCGGGGACACCCCCTGCGCGCCCCCACGCCCAAGCCCGGTTCCTCTTGCCCCGGGTACCCGTCCTCTGGAGGAAGCAAGGGGACGGTCTCTGCGTCTCCGTATGAGCCTTGCCTCTCTTTGCCCTGGTCCCTGTCTCTCGGGAAACCTCTTGTGCGCCCCCCATCCGAAGTCCGATGTCCCTTGTCCTGGGTTGCGTGTCCCCTGGAGGAGATGCCGGAACGGGCGTGTTGGCGCCCCGCTTCCCAGTTCTCGGTGGTACGTGTCACCCGGAGCCGGGTGAAGGGGGCGATCGTGTTGCCCCCACCCAAGCCAGAGATCCCAGGCCAGAGATCCCAAGCCCAGCCCAAGCCCGGCCCCCTGACCCGGGTGAGGTTCCCCCGTTGTGTGGGGGTGGTTGGTTAGCTGGTCAGGGTGGGTTGGTGTGGTGTGGGTTTCG
>NZ_JAMQAW010000028.1:44669-163356 GCF_023701525.1 Streptomyces albipurpureus | reverse complement strand
CCTGGCACCCAGGCACCTGTCCTGCAGAGCTGGCGTGGGCAAACTGTGCGGCCCACGCCCAAGCCTGGTGCCCGTTGACCCTGGGGCCTGTCCTGTCCTGCCCTGTCCTGCCCTGATGTAGAGCTGGGAAGGGGGCAGGTGTGCGGGGCCCATGCCCAGGACTGGTCACTCAGCACCCGGGGGGCATATCCGGTGGAGGAATCGAGGGCAGATGTGTCCGGACTGATTTCATCACCCTTCGCCACCTGATCGGCGGCCTAGCGCATGCCGGCGAGTTAGGTCAAAAGGGATACTCCGGGCATGGATGCATCCCCTCGCCCCACCCGGCGTATGCGCCGGATGCTGCTCCTCGTCGCCGGGATCTGCGCGGCCACCCTGATCGGGGGTTGTTCGAGCGCCCCGGTCGCACAGCCCGAGACCTCCACCCGTGCGGTACCGCCCAAAGCCGCGAACGACCTTCAGACCGACTATGAGACCGCGATCAAGAACGTGCTGCCCTCGGTGGTACAGATCGAGGCGGGCGACGCATTGGGCTCGGGCATCGTCTATGACACCAAGGGGCATGTGATCACCAATGCGCATGTGGTGGGTGACGGGTCATCCTTCAAAGTGACCGTGGCGACGGGAGAAGCGCCCCTGAGCGCAAAGCTGGTCTCCTCGTATCCGGAACAGGATCTGGCGGTCATCAAGCTGGATCAGGCATCGGCCGGATTGAAGCCAGCCAAGTTCGGCGACTCGTCCAAGGTTCAAGTGGGGCAGATCGTGCTGGCGATGGGTTCCCCGTTGGGGCTGTCAAGCAGCGTGACCCAAGGCATCATCTCTGCCCTCGGACGCACGGTCACCGAGAGTGAGTCGGGCGGCGGCACGGGGGCGACCATCGGGAACATGTTGCAGACGTCGGCCGCGATCAACCCAGGTAACAGCGGGGGCGCACTGGTCAATCTGGACAGCGAAGTCATCGGCATTCCGACATTGGCAGCCACGGACCCCGCGCTGGGGGAAGGCGCGGCTCCGGGAATTGGGTTCGCCATTCCGGCGGCCATGGTGAAGACCGTCGCGGATCAGATCATCCAGAACGGCCGGGTCACGGACTCAGGTCGGGCGGCGCTGGACATCACGGCTCGTACGGTCCTCGATGACAGTTACCAGCCTTCGGGCGCCGCGGTGGTGACAGTGGAGAAGGGAGGAGCCGCGGACAACGCCGGGCTGAAGCCTGGAGACATCATCACCAAGGTGGGATCGGCGCAGATCACAACGATCACCTCCCTCGCGGAGGCTCTGGCCTCGGACGAGCCCGGGGAGAAGGTAGTGGTGGGCTACCTGCGTGATGGTGACGCCAGGACGGCTCAAGTAACTCTCGGCGAGATCTAGCACCCGCCGCCGAAGTCCCCATTTCGCTGTATGGCCCCCCGAAGGCCTTCTGCATAGACCAGGAACCTTCTCCGCCTTGTGGAGATCACCAACCGCTCCCTGGGCTTTTGCGATTGATCAGATCAGTCCGGACACATAGGCCCTCGGTTCCTCCACCGGATACGCCCCCCGGGTGCTGAGTGACCAGTCCTGGGCGTGGGCCCCGCACACCTGCCCCCTTCCCAGCTCTACATCAGGGCAGGACAGGCTCCAGGGTGGCACCAGGCTTGGGCGTCGCACGCCTGCCCCCTTCCCGGCTCTACAACAGGGCAGGGAGGGCCGGGCTTGGGCGTGGGCCGCGCAGTTTGCCCACGCCAGCTCTACAGGACAGGTGCCTGGGTGCCAGGGGAGGCGAGTATCGGATGGGGGCGCGCAGGGGGTGTCCCCGGAAGCGATCGACGGCAAGACCCGCATGCCGACACGGAGCCGCTTCGGGCCGTCGACGCTGAGGAGTCACCCCCGATAGCACCCCCCAACCCCCACAGGACAGGACCCTCACGACAGGAAACCCACGACCTTGAGCACGGGCAGCCCCCACCAAGACAAGCACCCACCACGTCGACCCACCTCAGCCTGTCCGGCGTTTGAGGACGGAACCCTCCACCCCCGGTGAGGACACCCAACACGGGAGCCCCCACCCCAAGGACCCAAACCCCGACCCCAGGCCCCCCGCCAAGGGGCAACCGGCCAAAACCCCAAGGCTCGGAGTGCCGGCCGCCCCCCGAAGGCGGTCCCTGGGTGGCTACTCCGGTGCGTCCAGGCTCATCGGGCCGTAGATCTGGGTTTCGTCTTCCGAGAGCTTCACCTGGTCCGCTCCCCCGTCGCGTAGCTCTTTCCAGTGCTCACCGAGCCAGGACTCCGCGTCCCCCTGGGTCGTGAACTCCTCCGGCTCCAGGGCCGGCTGGACCTCCGTTCCGTCGGACTTTTCGAACCGCCACGTCCATGCCATGTACGCCTCCCTGAGTCCCGCAAAGGATCTCTGTCCTGCCCGCAGCGTAGCCGGACGCGCACTGCCCGCGGTGAGGAGGGAGGATCGTGGATGTGGAAGTGACTTTGCTCGGCACCGGCTCGCCTGCCGGTCTCCCCCAGCCCGACTGCCCCTGTGCCATGTGTTCGGCCGCCCGCGGGCCTCATGCCAGGGCGGCCACCGCGCTGCTCGTGGACGGGGCCCTGCTGCTCGATCTCACGCCCGGTGCCGCGCTGGCCGCCGCCCGGGCGGGCCATTCGCTCGTCGGCGTACGTCAAGTGCTGTTGACGCATCCGCACGACGGCCCTGCCGTCGAACTGCCCGCGGGGTTGCCGTCGGCGGGGCGGGTGCCGGATGGTCGGGTGTTGACGCTGATCAGCGGGCATCGGGTGCGGGCGGTGGCGATGGATCACCCGGGTACCGGGTACGAGGTGTCTTCGCCCGAGGGTGATCGGTTGCTGTATCTGCCTCCGGGTGGCGCCCCGGCCGGTCTCGCGGAGGGGCGGGCCGCTTATGAGATGGTCGTGGCCGATGTCATCGGCCGCCCTGGTGCGATCGCCCGGTTGCGGGCGGCCGGAGCGATCGGTGCGACCACGGATGTGATCGCCGTACATATCGGCCATGAGGTCCCGGGCGGCCCTGAACTGGATCGCAGGCTCTCCGCCGCGGGTGCGCGAGCCGTACCCGATGGGACGACCCTGACGGTCGGCGAGTACCACGCCGTACCGGATGTGCCGCGCCGCACGCTGGTCACTGGCGGGGCGCGCTCGGGCAAGTCCCTGGAGGCCGAGCGGCGCCTGGAGACCTTCCCGGATGTGCTGTACGTGGCGACGGGAGGGACCCGGGAGGAGGATGCCGAGTGGGCGGATCGGGTCTCCCTGCACCGGGAGCGCCGACCCGGTTCCTGGCGTACGGCTGAGACATGTGATCTGGTGCCGCTGCTCGCGGAGGACGGTCCGCCGCTGCTGATCGACTGTCTGTCGCTGTGGCTCACCGACGCGATGGACCGGGTGGGCGCCTGGGACGACGCGCGGTGGCGGCAGGGCGGTGAGCAGGCGCTGCGTCAGCGGGTCGCCGAGTTGGTCGCCGCCGTGCGGGAGACCCAGCGGACGCTGGTCACGGTGACCAATGAGGTGGGCTCGGGGGTCGTACCGGCCACCGCGTCGGGTCGGCGCTTCCGCGATGAGCTGGGGCGGTTGAACGCGGCCTACGCGGCGGAGTGCGAGCAGGTGCTGTTGGTGGTCGCGGGGCAGGCGTTGGTGCTCCGAAGCTGATCGGCGGGGTGTGCGGGTACTGTTCGGCGAATGAGCAGGCTGAATCTCGATGACTTCTCCGATCTGATCGAGCGCCCCGACAGCGGCCTCCGTCGAAGCGCCGAGGAGCGCAGAGCGCGGCTCGGCGTCCCGCCGGGTGCGCTCGGCCGTCTCGATGAGCTGAGCGAGTGGCTGTCGCTCGCTCAGGGTTGTGTGCCGGTGAAGCCGATCGAGCAGCCCCGCGTGGTGCTGTTCGCAGGTGACCACGGAGTGGCGGACCTCGGTGTGTCGGGCCGGGTGGCTGGTTCGACACATGTCCTGGTGCGAGCGGTGCTGGAGGGCGCGAGCCCGGTGGCGGTGGTGGCTCGCCGGGCGGGTGTCGCGGTGCGGATCATCGACGCCGGTCTCGACTGCGACCCGCGGTCCTTGCCGGATGACGTCGTGCGCCATCGGGTGCGGCGTGGCAGCGGGCGGATCGACATCGAGGACGCGCTGACGGCCGATGAAGCCGAGCGTGCGGTGCGGCTGGGAATGGCGGTCGCCGATGAGGAGGCCGATTCCGGTACGGATCTGGTGGTTCTCGGCGATCTGAGTGTCGGCGGGACCACGGCGGCGTCGACGTTGATCGCCGCGCTCTGTGGCACGGATGCTTCGGTGGTGACCGGGCGGGGTGCCGCGGGCATCGACGATCTGGCGTGGATGCGCAAGTGCGCGGCGATCCGGGATTCCCTGCGGCGCGCCCGGCCGGTGTTGGGCGATCAGCTGGAGTTGCTGGCGGCCGTCGGAGGCGCGGAGTTGGCTGCCATGACCGGTTTCCTCCTCCAGAGCGCGGTGCGCCGGATGCCAGTGATCTTGGACGGGGTGGTCGCGGCCGCGTGTGCGCTCGTTGGGCAACGGGCGGCTTATCGGGCGCCTGACTGGTGGTTGGCCGGACCGCTCAGCGGTGAGCCCGCGCAGGCGAAGGCGCTGGATCGCATGGCGCTCAATCCTCTGCTCGACCATGGCGTCACCGTCGGGGAGGGAACCGGGGCGCTGCTCGCCCTCCCCATCGTCCAGGCGGCTGCCGCGCTCGCGGCCGAACTGCCGGAGCGTACGGAGCCGACAGCGGCCGATCAGACCGAGGAGACGGCGCCGTCCGATCAGGCCGGGCGGGTGGAGTCGGATGATCCGGCAGCGACCTCGCCGTCCGCGGGGAGCGACAAGGACTGACGCGCAGGTGTGGCCACGCTGAACAGGCGGTGCCATCCTCGCCCACCATGACCAGAGATGCCCCATATCATCGCTTTTCATGGGAGAGGTCCGTTTTTCCGGCGAAGAGGCACAGCGCGGCGCGAGCCGAAGCACGGTCCGCTCGCGGCGGGGCGCGGCGTTCGCCGTCTGGTATCTGCGGGCGGTGGCCTTCGTCAACTTGCTGAGTGCGGTGTGGGTGTCGCTCGGACAGGATCTCCGGCGCCACAACATCGACGACTACTTCACCCCGTATCTGCTGACGGCGGGCTTCGCTTCGGGAGCGTTCACCCTCTTCCTCGCCCTCACCATGCGCCGTCGCAAGCGCGCCGCATGGATTCTCAACCTGGTCCTGAGCGGGCTCTTCCTCCTGCTGCTCGCACTCGCTCTGGCGGTCGATCCGGCCCTACGCGCACCTGCCCAGAACTGGGTCTCGCTCGCTCTCACCGCCGCCTTCCTGATCGCACTGCTGCTGGGCCGCGAGGAGTTCTCCGCGGTGGGCGACCGTTCCAACACCAAACTGGCCGCGGTCGTCGCGACGAGCGGGCTGCTGGTCTCCTCGCTGCTGGCGACCGTCCTGGTCACCGCGGCCAACACGGCCTCAGCGGGCTCCTCCTTCCTGGAACGTTGGCGCTACGGCGTGACGCGGCTGGTCTCACTCGCCGCCGATGACCCACCCTTCGCGGGCATCGCCACCCCGGGCTGGGTCGATGTCGTCATCAACGCGCAGTCGACACTGCTGCTCCTCGCCGTCCTCTACGCGGCCTTCCGCTCCGGTCGTGTCGTCGACCCGTTGAGCGCGGACGACGACGAACGGCTGCGGGCCCTCCTCGATCTCCATGGCGAGCGGGACTCGCTCGGCTACTTCGCCCTGCGGCGAGAGAAGAGCACGGTGTGGTCGCCCACCGGGAAGGCGGCCGTCGTCTATCGGGTGGTGGGTGGGGTCTCGCTGGCATCGGGCGATCCGATCGGCGATCCGGAGGCCTGGCCGGGGGCGATCGAGCCCTGGCTCGCCGAGGCCCGAGCGCACGGTTGGACTCCGGCGGTGATGGGCGCGAGCCAGGAGGCGGGGACCATCTACGCCCGCCACGGCCTCGACGCCCTGGAGTTGGGTGACGAGGCGATCGTCGAGGCCGCCGACTTCACCCTCCAGGGGCGCGCGATGCGGACGGTGCGTCAGGCCTACAACCGGGTCCGGCGGGCCGGCTACCAGGTGCGGATTCGTCGCCATGAGGAGATTGCGGCCGATGAGATGGAGGCCCTGCTGCGCCGGGCCGATGAGTGGCGTGACGGTATGACCGAGCGGGGCTTCTCCATGGCGCTGGGACGGTTGGGTGACCCTGGCGACGGTCGCTGTGTGATGCTCGAATGCACTGATGGACACGGTGAGCTGCGGGCGGTGCTCAGCTTTGTGCCCTGGGGGCCCAAAGGGCTCTCCCTCGATCTCATGCGGCGTGATCGGGATTCCGAGAACGGGCTGATGGAGTTCATGGTCATCGAGCTCCTCCAGCGGGCCGGGGACATCGGGGTGAGCCAGGTGTCGCTGAACTTCGCCATGTTCCGCTCGGCCTTCGAACGCGGCTCCAGGCTGGGCGCGGGACCGGTCCTACGGCTCTGGTGCTCGCTGCTGGGCTTCTTCTCGCGCTGGTGGCAGATCGAGTCCCTCTACCGTGCCAACGCCAAGTACCGCCCCCTGTGGGAACCCCGCTTCCTGCTCTTCGAGAAGAGTGCCGACCTGCTGCGGATCGGTATCGCCGCCGGCCGCGCCGAGGGCTTCCTGGAGGCGCCGGGGCTGCCGAAGTGGTCGCGCCGCAGGCAGGTGGAGAGCGGTCGGTGAACACGGCCGGCACTTCTGCCCGCCGTGAATGGGGACCGCCGTACGGGCGGTCCGCCGGGCCCTGGCCGGCAAGGGGTGGGGTGCGGGACCGGGAACTGCCACCACCTCCAGGACATCGGGCCGTATGGGCCGGGACCCCGGTGGTCGGCCCCTCGCGCCCCCGGGCCCACCCCCTACCGGCTACGGACGCCCAGGTCGTGGCAGCCGGGCCCGTCAGCGGCGGTCGTGGGCCCGGCGGTCAGGGTCTGCTGGCGCTTCGAGGCGTATGTCACCGGCCCGCTCGCCATGGCGGCCATGGTCCTGAGTGGGATTGCCGCGCGGTGGGGACGGCGTCAGCGGCCTGAGGCCCGGACGGCCGAGCGCTCGGGGTCGGGCGTGCCGCCGATCAGATCCTGGAATCTGCGTCGCGGTCCGTTCCAGCGCCGATCGTGCCGGTAGAGGCGCAGCCTGGCCCTGGCCCGCGCCTTGGGTCGCCCGCGGTAGAAGCGCCGGGCCCAGTAGGAGGTCGGTTTGGCCAGCCGTACCGCGCCGAAGACGGCGGCGAAGGGCACCAGGGTGCCGATGAGGGCCAACTGCGGTTTGCCCTTGAGGAGGGTGACGATCACCAGGAGGAAGTTCAGTACGAGGGTGCTGATGAGAGTGGCACGACTCTGCCGTTCGTCCGGGGTGAGGGTGTCCACACCGAGCGGCGAGAAGCCGCTGAGCACCAGGAGGGCGAGAGCGGTGGCCACGATGACCGCCTCCACGCTCTGACGGCCTTCCTCCGTCCAGTACACGTCGTCCGTGTGGACGATCAGCGCGAACTCATCCAGAACCAGCCCTGACCCCACCCCGAAGATGACCGCGCAGATGGAGGCGGCGATGCCGTGCCGCCCACTGCCGACGGCCGCGAAGCCGCCTACGAGCATCAGGACGACCCCGGGGACGACATGGTGGATATGCACTCCGCCGGGAGCGATGTTGCGGAAGGGGCCGCGCCCGGCGCGGATCATCCGGGTGATGACACGGGTGATGAGGAAGGTCAGCACAAAGGAGATCAGGGCCAGGAGCATCGGGAGCTTCCCCGGCTCGATGATGTTGGCGGAGAACCAGTTAGCCATGGACAGCCCTCCCGTTTTGCGTGCTATGCGCAATTTACCGTTGAGGGCTGGCGGGTGTGGGAGGTCAGCAGGGCCCGCCCCTGCTGAGCCGGGCCGCCGCAGCTCATCCGGTCGCCCACGGCGGGCTACCCTTCGGCGGTGAGTGAAGCACCCGCCTCGATGGCTCTGACCGGCATACGTTTCGCCTTGGGCACCCTCAGCGTCCTGCCCGTGCGCGTCACCCGGTGGGATCGGGACGCCGCTCGCGCCGGGATGGTGTGTGCGCCCCTGGTGGGACTGGTCGTCGGCGTGTTCGGGGCAGCGGTCGGCGGGCTCCTCGTGCTGCTGGGGTCCGGGCCGCTGCTCACCGCGGTCGCCGCCGCGGCTGTTCCCGCCGTACTCACCCGCGGTCTTCATCTGGACGGACTCGCCGACACGGCGGACGGCCTCGGCAGCGGCCGCCCGGCCGAAGACGCCCTGAAGATCATGAAACAGTCGGACATCGGCCCCTTCGGTGTCCTCACCCTGCTCTTCACCCTGTTGGCCCAGATCGCCGCTCTCCATGAGCTGTACGGGAAGGGCTGGGCGTACGGCGCACTGGGCGCGGTCGTCTCCGGCGTCGCCGCCCGTCTCGCCCTCACCCTCACCGCCCGCACCGGGGTACCGGCGGCCCGCCCCGAAGGCCTGGGTGCGGCGGTCGCCGAAGTGCTCTCGCTACGGGCCGCCCTGCTGGTGACGCTTCTGGTGACGGCGATCTGTGCCGCGGTGGGGGCGATCTCGGGCAGCTACTCGTACGCGTCCGGTCCGCTCAGCGCTGTGCACTTCGCGCTGGCCGTGGGCGGTGGGCTGGTGGCGGCCCAGTTGCTGCTGCGGCACTGCGTACGGCGCTTCGGCGGGGTGACGGGCGATGTGTTCGGCGCCGTGGCGGAGACCGCGGCGACGGTCTGCCTGGTCGCTCTGGTCCTGGGCTGACGGTTCAGGAGACCTCGCTGGGTGTCCGCGTACGCCACCTGGGTCCCGGCGGCCCCGCAACCCTGGCTCGTATGCGGCTGGGGCGCGGTCAGGCTCCGAAGCAGTTTCCGGACGAAGGCCTCAAGACCCCGCGTCAACCTGCCGGTGTGGTCTCGCCGTCAATGTCAGCGGCCCGCTGAAGAGGGATCACGGGCATCACCCGGACACCCGATCTCGCCGGCGGCCCCTCGCCGGGTGGAGTGGTTGTGCGCCCGCGGTGAACACGGCGCGTTCTCCACCGTCGGCGCCGGCTCCCGGTCGTGACGGGCCAGGGAACGCACACCGTGCGGGAAGGGTCACCACGCTCCGGTCAAGTGCCCCCGCGCCGATGGGAGTCCGACCAGCGGGCCGTCCAAGCCCCGGGCACCTCACCTCGCACCCGGTCGCCAGGGCCCCGATCCGGCACCGGCGCCACGGGGGAAGTGAACGGCTGCCGCCGTGAGCGACCCATATGACCGCGCGTAGGCTTTTCCCGGGCGGGATGTCGACCTATCCCCCCGACGGCCCCCGAACTCAACG
Source organism: Streptomyces albipurpureus (assembly GCF_023701525.1). Lineage (GTDB taxonomy): Bacteria > Actinomycetota > Actinomycetes > Streptomycetales > Streptomycetaceae > Streptomyces > Streptomyces albipurpureus. The sequence goes on along the minus strand of NZ_JAMQAW010000028.1, from coordinate 154,053 downwards.
GAAGCGAGATTTCACCACCGTGACTGCTCTCACTCTCAGCACTGCCGGCGCCGCGACGCTGCGCGCCGACGCCCTTGTCATCGGGGTCGCGAAGGGCGCCAAGGGCCCGGTGGTCGCACCGGGCGCGGAGGCCGTGGACAAGGCGTTCGACGGCAAGCTCGCCTCCGTTCTGGAAACCCTCGGCGCCGGTGGCTCCGAGGGCGAACTGACCAAGGTTCCCGCGCCGGCCGGCATCAAGGCGCCGTTGATCATCGCGGTCGGCCTCGGCGCCGTCCCGGGCGACGACGAGGCGTACGGAGCCGAGGCGCTGCGTCGGGCCGCGGGCACCGCCGCCCGTACCCTGGCCGGTCTCAAGAAGGCCGCCTTCGCGCTGCCGATCGAGGCGGCGGAGGACACCGAGGCGATCGCCGAGGGTGCCCTGCTGGGCGCGTACGCCTTCACCGCCTACCAGGGCGGCGACGGAAAGAACGGTCCGAAGGCACCGCTCGCCGAGATCGCCGTGCTGGGTGCCAAGCCGCGGGACAAGGCGCACAAGGCCGCGGCCGAGCGTGCGCTGACGGTCACCCAAGAGCTGAATCGCGCACGTGACCTGGTCAACGCTCCGCCCAATGACCTCACCCCCGAGTCCTTCGCCGCCCAGGTCACCGCAGCGGGCAAGGAACACGGCGTCAAGGTGCAGGTCCTCGACGACAAGGCACTCCTCAAGGGCGGCTACGGCGGCATCCTGGGCGTCGGGCAGGGGTCGCAGAACCCGCCGCGCCTGGTGAAGCTCAGCTACACCCACTCCAAGGACGCCAAGACGCTGGCACTCGTCGGCAAGGGCATCACCTATGACTCGGGCGGCATCTCGCTGAAGCCCGCGGGGCACAACGAGACGATGAAGTGCGATATGGCGGGTGCCGCCGCGGTGTTCGCAGCTGTCATCGCCGCCGCCCGGCTCGGACTCCCGGTGAACATCACCGGCTGGCTCGCCCTGGCCGAGAACATGCCGTCCGGCTCGGCCGTCCGTCCCGGCGACGTGCTGCGGATGTACAGCGGTAAGACGGTGGAGGTGCTCAACACGGACGCCGAGGGGCGCCTGGTGCTGGCGGACGCGCTGTGGAAGGCGTCCGAGGAGAAGCCGGACGCGATCGTGGACGTGGCGACGCTGACCGGCGCGATGATGGTCGCCCTCGGCAACCGCACCTTCGGCATCATGGCCAACGACGACGCGTTCCGCACCGCGATCTACGAGACCGCGGAGGAAGCCGGCGAACAGTCCTGGCCGATGCCGCTCCCCTCGGAGCTGCGCAAGGGCATGGACTCCCCCACCGCCGACATCGCCAACATGGGCGAGCGGATGGGCAGCGGGCTGGTGGCCGGGCTCTTCCTCCAGGAGTTCGTGGGCGAAGGGATCACCTGGGCGCACCTGGACATCGCGGGTCCGGCCTTCCACGAGGGCGCGCCCTTCGGCTACACCCCCAAGGGCGGCACGGGATCCTCGGTCCGCACCCTGGTGAAGCTGGCCGAGCGGATCGGCGCGGGCGACCTCGGCTGACAGTCGACGGGCGATGACTGAGGGGGCGGTCCCGGGCGGTTTGTCCGGCACCGCCCTCCTTCTCTTCACCACCGGCCCCTGCGGGCTCCTGCTACCGGTCCCCGCGGGCACGTTCGCTCTCGACGAAATCCCGGTGTCAGCGGAATCGTTCCGGCCGGGGCCGGGTTATTACGCAGCAGTAACATACGGGGTGATCGATCAGACGCCGGAAGACCCCCGCCCCGCGTCCCGTCTTCCCCCAACAAGTGCGAAGATGGGCTCGGCAGGACAGGGCCCCACGACAGGGCCGAAGAAACAGCGGCCGCACACCAGCCGATCGGCCGGCCCATCCCCCGGGAAGGGGGACCCGGGCGACCGGCGCACATGCATGGAGGACGTGACGTGGCGAACGACGCCAGCACCGTTTTCGACCTAGTGATCCTCGGCGGCGGTAGCGGCGGTTACGCTGCGGCGCTGCGCGGAGCCCAGCTGGGCCTGGACGTCGCCCTGATTGAGAAGGACAAGCTGGGCGGCACCTGCCTGCACTACGGCTGCATTCCCACCAAGGCTCTTCTGCACGCCGGTGAGATCGCGGACCAGGCCCGTGAGTCCGAGCAGTTCGGTGTCCGGGCGACGTTCGAGGGCATCGACGTCGCAGCCGTGCACAAGTACAAGGACGAGGTGATCTCCGGCCTGTACAAGGGACTCCAGGGTCTGATCGCCTCTCGCAAGATCACCACCATTGAGGGCGAGGGCCGGCTGTCCTCGCCGACCTCGGTCGATGTCAACGGCCAGCGTGTGCAGGGCCGTCACATCCTGCTCGCGACCGGTTCCGTACCGAAGTCGCTGCCCGGTCTGGAGATCGACGGCAACCGCATCATCTCCTCCGACCACGCGCTGAAGCTGGACCGCGTCCCGCAGTCGGCGATCGTGCTCGGCGGCGGTGTGATCGGGGTGGAGTTCGCGTCCGCGTGGAAGTCCTTCGGCGCCGACGTGACCGTCATCGAGGGACTCAAGCACCTGGTCCCGGTCGAGGACGAGAACAGTTCCAAGCTTCTTGAGCGCGCGTTCCGCAAGCGCGGCATCAAGTTCAACCTGGGCACCTTCTTCGAGAAGGCGGAGTACACCCAGGACGGCGTCCGCGTCACCCTCGCGGACGGCAAGACCTTCGAGGCCGAGGTGCTGCTGGTGGCCGTCGGCCGCGGCCCGGTCTCGGCCGGCCTCGGGTACGAGGAGCAGGGCGTCGCGATGGACCGCGGCTATGTCCTGGCCGATGAGTACATGCGGACGAACGTGCCCACGATCTCCGCGGTCGGCGACCTCGTCCCGACGCTTCAGCTCGCGCACGTCGGCTTCGCCGAGGGCATCCTGGTCGCGGAGCGGCTCGCCGGTCTGAGCCCGGTCCCGGTCGACTACGACGGCGTGCCCCGGGTGACGTACTGCCACCCCGAGGTCGCGTCCGTGGGCATCACCGAGGCCAAGGCCAAGGAGATCTACGGTGCGGACAAGGTCGTCGCCCTGAAGTACAACCTCGGTGGCAACGGCAAGAGCAAGATCCTCAAGACCCAGGGTGAGATCAAGCTCGTCCAGGTCAAGGATGGTGCCGTGGTCGGCGTCCACATGGTCGGTGACCGGATGGGCGAGCAGATCGGCGAGGCGCAGCTGATCTACAACTGGGAGGCTCTGCCGTCCGAGGTCGCGCAGCTCATCCACGCGCACCCGACGCAGAACGAGGCGCTCGGCGAGGCCCACCTCGCGCTCGCGGGCAAGCCGCTGCACGCCCATGACTAAGGTGCCTGAGCACGCTGAACCGCTTGAGCTGACTGAGTCCCTCGGGCCAGACGACCACTTCCGCACTTCCCCTAGGCTCGCGCTTCGCTTGAGCTGGGGAGACCCCACCGTTAGGAGCAACTGAAACCATGTCGGTTTCCGTAACCCTTCCGGCGCTCGGTGAGAGCGTCACTGAGGGCACTGTCACCCGCTGGCTGAAGGCCGAGGGCGAGCGCGTCGAGGCCGACGAGCCGTTGCTTGAGGTCTCGACCGACAAGGTCGACACGGAGATTCCCGCACCCGCGTCCGGTGTGCTGGCATCCATCAAGGTCGCCGAGGACGAGACCGTCGAGGTCGGCGCCGAGCTGGCGATCATCGACGACGGGTCCGGCGCTCCGGCCGAGGCGCCGGCACCGGCTGCTGCTGAGGCCCCCGCAGCTCCGGCCGCTGCCCCGGCACCCGCTCCGGCACCGGAGGCACCCGCCCCCGTGCAGGAAGCCCCCGCCCCCGCTGCCGCACCGGTCGCTGAGGCTCCGGCTCCGGCTCCGGCTCCGGTCCAGGAAGCACCGGCCGCGCCGGCCGCCCCCGCCGGTGGTGCGAGCGGCACGGACGTGGTCCTGCCGGCGCTCGGTGAGAGCGTCACCGAGGGCACCGTCACCCGCTGGCTGAAGGAGGTCGGCGAGTCCGTCGAGGCCGACGAGCCGCTGCTTGAGGTCTCGACCGACAAGGTCGACACGGAGATCCCCGCCCCCACGGCCGGCGTACTGCTGGAGATCGTGGTCGGCGAGGACGAGACCGCCGAGGTCGGCGCCAGGCTGGCCGTCATCGGCGCTCCGGGTGCCGCTCCGGCCGCCCCCGCTCAGCCCGCAGCCCCGGCACCCGCTCCGGCACCGGAGGCACCCGCCCCCGTGCAGGAGGCACCGGCGGCTCCCCCGGCGCCTGCCGCTCCCCCTGCACCGGCCGCCGCACCGGCCGCTCCCGCAGCCCCGGCTGCACCTGTCGCTCCCCCGGCCCCCGCGCCGGCAGCTCAGGCACCGGCTCCGGCCGCACCTGCCGCACCGGCACCGGCACCCGCCCAGGCAGCGGCACCCGCACCGGCACCGGCGGCTCCCGTCGGTAGCGATGTCTATGTGACCCCGCTGGTCCGCAAGCTCGCCTCCGAGAACAGCGTGGACCTGTCCGCGGTCAAGGGCTCGGGCGTGGGCGGTCGTATCCGCAAGCAGGACGTCATCGACGCGGCGGAGGCCTCCAAGGCCGCCGCGCCGGCTCCGGTCGCCGCTCCCGCGGCCGCCGCGCCACAGGCGAAGGCTCCTGCGCTCGCGGTGTCCCCGCTGCGCGGTCAGACGGTCAAGATGACCCGGATGCGCAAGCTCATCGGCGACAACATGATGAAGGCGCTGCACAGCCAGGCCCAGTTGACCTCGGTCGTCGAGGTCGACGTCACCAAGCTGATGCGGCTGCGCAGCCAGGCCAAGGAGAGCTTCGCGGCCCGTGAGGGCGTCAAGCTCTCGCCGATGCCGTTCTTCGTGAAGGCCGCGGCGCAGGCGCTGAAGGCCCACCCGATCGTCAACGCGCGCATCAACGAGGACGAAGGCACCGTCACCTACTTCGACACGGAGAACATCGGCATCGCCGTGGACTCCGAGAAGGGGCTGATGACACCGGTCATCAAGGGCGCCGGCGACCTGAACATCGCCGGTATCGCCAAGAAGACCGCCGAGCTGGCCGGGGCCGTACGCAACAACAAGATCCGGCCGGACGACCTCGCGGGTGCGACCTTCACCATCAGCAACACCGGCTCGCGCGGTGCGCTCTTCGACACGGTCATCGTGCCGCCCACCCAGGCCGCCATCCTGGGCATCGGCGCCACGGTGAAGCGCCCGGCCGTCATCGAGACCGTCGACGGCACCGTGATCGGTGTCCGTGACATGACATATCTCTCGCTCTCCTACGACCACCGGCTGGTGGACGGCGCGGACGCCGCCCGCTACCTGACGGCCGTCAAGGCGATCCTCGAAGCTGGCGAGTTCGAGGTTGAGCTGGGCCTCTGAGGTCCGTCAGCGGTTGTCCGCAGACAGTGCACTACGGCGCCCCCGTCCGGGGTTCTCCCGGGCGGGGGCGCCGTGCGTCTCGCTGCCACCCAACCGCCGAGGGGCATAATCGGTGAGTTACACCCGTCCCCAAAGGAGCCCCCATGACCCCGCCCGTTGTCCAGTCGCTGCGGGAGCAGATCCGCGCGCACATCGTGGAGGGGATCGTCAGCGGCCGCTGGAAGCCAGGTGAGCGGATCGTGGAGCGCGGTATCGCCACCGAGCTCCAGGTCTCCCAGACCCCCGTCCGTGAAGCGCTGCGCGAGCTGGAGAGCCTGCGGCTGATCGAATCCGCGCCCAACAAGGGCGTACGGGTGCGGAACCTCACGGCGGCGGACCTGGAGGAGAGCTATCCGGTACGGGCGGGCCTTGAGCAGATCGCGGCGGAGCTTGCGGCCGCACAGCTGGCTGAGGACTGCTCGGCGCTCACTCCGCATGTGACGGCCCTCTACGCGGCGGACCACGCGGGCGACTCGGCCGGTCAGGTGCGCCACACGGTCGCCTTCCACCGGGAACTGGTGCGCGCGGCGGACAACGCGGTGCTGCTCCACACCTGGGAGGGGCTGGGCATCGAGGTCTTCACCGCCCTGTCCATCAGATGGTTGGGCACCGTGCAGCAGTCGTACGCCGAGGAGCATGAAGCCTTGGTGGAGGCGTTCCTGCGTCGGGATCCGGACATCGGACTGCTGGTCAAGGCGCATGTACTCGGCTGTGCACCGCACGCGTAGGACCCGTCCGCCAAAGGCCTGCGTCGCGCCCGGGGCTCACGGTGACCCACGGCTCGCGGGTGGGCGGACGGCGCAGATAAGCCGGGCCAAGCCCGAGGCCGCCCCTCCCTGTGGGCACTCCGTACCGGTAGGCGCTTCGGCCCGTCGTCAGCGCCTTCCCCTGGCCGGACCGCCGTACACCACGGGACTGGGCGGTGCGGCCCGGGTCCCGGCGAGCGTCGATGCGGTGCTTTAGGCGGGCCCAACGCCTCTGTCGCAGGGTTCGCCCATGGCCCGAGTCCATTCCGGCTGCGCCACCGCGGCCAACCCCCGCAGCCCCCGCTGCCAGCCCCCGAAGGGCGCCCTCGGGGAGCGGCGAGATCTGGCCGTTCCCACTGGCCCAGCCAGCAACAAACCCCTGATCAGAGCGGGGAATGACGGCACCGGGTGCCGTTATCCAGGGCACGGAATGCCAACTTTGACTTCCGGGGTAGTTTTATCTCCGAATACTTTGATCGATCATCGATCAACGGCTTACAGTCGCTTTTGGGGTCAGTCCCCACCGCCCTGTCCTGCCAGACGAGGCACCCCCATACCCCCCGTTCAACCACCTCCCAGTCCGGAAGGCGGCGATCATGTCCGACCTCGTAGGCAAGCGTCCGAGTGAGCTCGACCAGCTCCCGGATCGTGACACCGAGGAGACCGCCGAATGGGCGGCCTCCCTCGATGCCGTCACCCAGCATGCCGGCCCGCATCGCGCCGCGTATCTGATGCGCCGCACCCTCCAGCACGCCGAGTCCACCGGCATCCCGGTGCCCCGGTTGTTGGAGACGGACTATGTGAACACCATCCCCACCGCCGCCGAACCCGCCTTTGACGGCGATGAGGCGATGGAAGCACGGATCACCGCGTGGAACCGCTGGAACGCGGCCGCGATGGTCACCCGGGGCTCCCGCCTCGGTGTGGGCGGTCACATAGCCACCTTCGCCTCTGCCGCCTGGCTCTATGAGACCGGCTTCAACCACTTCTTCCAGGGCAAGGAGAAGGACGGCAGCGGCGACCAGATCTACGTCCAGGGCCATGCCTCGCCCGGAATCTACGCCCGAGCCTTCCTCGACGGCCGCCTCAGCGAGGCGCACCTGGACAACTTCCGCCAGGAAGCGGGGGGCAACGGTCTGCCCTCCTACCCCCACCCGCGCAGGCTGCCGTGGCTCTGGGAGTTCCCCACCGTCTCCATGGGCCTCGGTCCGCTCTCGGCGATCTACCAGGCACGCTTCAACCGCTATCTCCACAACCGCGGAATCAAGGACACGGCCAACTCCCATGTCTGGGCCTTCCTCGGCGACGGCGAGATGGACGAGCCCGAGTCGACCGCGGCCCTCGGGCTTGCGGCCCGGGAGCAGCTGGACAATCTGACCTTCGTCATCAACTGCAACCTCCAGCGCCTCGACGGCCCGGTCCGTGCCAACTTCAAGATCGTGCAGGAGTTGGAGTCCCAGTTCCGCGGCGCGGGCTGGAACGTCATCAAATCGCTCTGGGGCTCCGCCTGGGACGAGCTGTTCCAGCTCGACACCACGGGTGCCCTGCTGCGCAGGCTGCGCGAGGTCCCGGACGCCCAGTTCCAGACGTACGCGACCCGCGACGTCGCCTACATCCGGGAGCACTTCTTCGGTACCGAGCCCGCTCTGATCGAGCTGGCGAGGGTGATCGGCGACGCCAAGATCGGCGAGTGCTTCTACACCTCCCGCGGTGGCCACGAGGCCCGCAAGGTGTACGCGGCCTACCGCGCCGCGATCTCCCACAAGGGCGCGCCGACCGTGATCCTCGCGCAGACCGTGAAGGGCCACACCCTCGGCAAGGGCTTCGCGTCGAAGAACGCCAACCACCAGATGAAGAAGCTGACGGTGGACGAGTTCAAGTGCATGCGGGATCTGCTGGAACTGCCGATTCCCGACAGTGCCTTCGTCGGCGACCTGGTGCCCTACGGCCACCCCGGCGAGGACTCTCCCGAGGTGCGCTACCTGCACGAGCGCCGCGCGGCACTCGGCGGCCCCGCCCCCGCCCGACGGACGCACACCGTGGCCCTGCCGGCACCCGAGGAGCGGGCGTTCCAGACCCTGCAGAAGGGTTCGGGCAAGCAGGAGATGGCCACCACCATGGCCTTCGTCCGACTGGTCAAGGACCTGATGCGGGACAAGGAGACCGGCCGGCGCTGGGTCCCCATCGTGCCCGACGAGGCCCGTACCTTCGGTATGGAGTCGCTGTTCCCCTCGGCCGGTATCTACTCGCCGATGGGGCAGACGTACGAGCCGGTCGACCGCGACCAGTTGATGTACTACAAGGAGGCCAAGGACGGCCAGATCCTCAACGAGGGGATCACCGAGGCCGGTTCCATGGCGGACTTCATCGCCGCCTCCACGTCGTACGCGACGCACGGCGAGCCGATGATCCCCTTCTACATCTTCTACTCGATGTTCGGCTGGCAGCGCACCGGTGACCAGATGTGGCAGCTCGCCGACCAGCTCGGCAAGGGCTTCATCGTCGGCGCCACCGCGGGCCGCACCACCCTGACCGGGGAGGGCCTCCAGCACGCGGACGGCCATTCGCATCTGATCGCCGCCACCAACCCGGCGTCGCTCAACTACGACCCGGCGTTCGCGTACGAGGTCGCGGTGATCGTCAAGGACGGTCTGCGGAGGATGTACGGGGAGGGCCTTCCGGGCGAGGACCCGAACGTCTTCTACTACCTGACCGTCTACAACGAGCCCAAGCCGCAGCCCGCCATGCCCGAGGGCGTGGAGGAAGGCATCGTACGAGGGCTCTACCGCTTCAAGGAGGGTGTACCGGCGTCCCCCGAGGCCCCCAGGCTTCAGCTGCTCGCCTCCGGCACGGCGATCCACTGGGCCCTGGAGGCCCAGCAGATCCTCGCCGCCGAATGGGCCGTCACCGCCGACGTCTGGTCCGCGACCTCCTGGGGCGAGCTGCGTCGGGACGCGCTGGCGGCCGACGCCGCTCTGCTCCGCGGTGAGCAGCGCACCCCGTACGTCACCCAGGTGCTCAGCGGCGCTCCGGGCCCGGTGCTCGCGGTCAGCGACTGGATGCGTCAGGTGCCCGACCAGATCAGCCAGTGGGTCGAGCAGGACTGGTCCTCGCTGGGGACGGACGGCTTCGGTCTCTCGGACACCCGGCCGGCGGCCCGTCGACACTTCGGTGTGGACGCGCAGTCGATCGTGGTCTCGGCGCTCGCGCAGCTGGCGCGGCGCGGTGAGATCCCGGCCAGTGCCGTGAAGGAGGCGCGCGAGCGCTACGGTCTGTGACCTGAGGATGACGTGACAAGTGCGGTGCGCTCAGCGGTGGCACCGCTGAGCATGGCACCGTCGAGGTGATACTGAGGGGCGCTCCCGGCGGGGGCGCCCCTTGACCTTGACACCGTGTGAACCCGTGCACTTGGGGAGTCATGTTCACCATCGGAGACTTCGCCAGACACGGTCGCGTATCGGCCCGGATGCTGCGTCACTACGACGCCATCGGGCTGCTGCGCCCGGAGCGCACCGACCCCTTCACGGGCTACCGCTACTACGCGGCGGTCCAGCTCGCCCGACTCAACCGGATCATCGCCCTCAAGGACCTCGGTTTCACCCTGGACCAGGTGGGGCGGATCCTGGAGGAGAAGGTGAGTACGGAGGAGCTGCGCACGATGCTCGTCGTGCGGCAGGCGGAACTGGAGGCGGCGATGGCCGCCGCTGCCGCGACCCTGGGCCAGGTCGAAGCGCGGCTCCGTTCTCTTGAGAGCGAGGGTCGTATGACCACCGACGATGTCACTGTGAAGTCCCTGCCCGCGGTCCGGGTGGCCGAGCTCACCGCCATCGCCGAGAGTTATGCCCCCGAGGACATCGGCCCGGTCATCGGCCCGCTGTACCAGGAGCTGTTCCGCCGGGTGGAGTCCTCGGGCATCGCACCGAGCGGTCCTGGTATCGCCTACTACGAGGACGCTCCGGAGGGCGACGGTTCCCTCGTGGTCCATGCCGGGGTGACGGTCTCCGCGGCCCCGCGCGTGGGACTCGACTTCGCCATCGTGGACCTGCCCGCCGTAGAGCGGGCGGCGACGATCGTGCACCGCGGGGCCATGCAGTCGGTGATGCCGACGGCCCAGAAGCTGGCCCGCTGGATCGATGCGGGCGGACACCGTTCGGCGGGATACGCCCGGGAGGTCTCCCTGGAGTGCCCCCCGGACCTGGACCAGTGGGTCACCGAGCTCCAGGAGCCCTTGCGGTAGCTCCCCCGGGGGCGGGAGTCATGATGGGGGCATGCGCGCTGCCCGACTGATCAAGATGGTGCTGCTCCTGCAGTCCCGACCGTCCATGACGGGGGCCGAGTTGGCCCGGGAGCTGGAGGTCTCGGAGCGGACCGTGACCCGGGACGCGGGGGCCCTTGCGGAGGCGGGTGTCCCGGTCTACGCGGACCGGGGCCGGGCCGGGGGCTACCGACTCGTCGGCGGCTACCGCACCCGGCTGACCGGTCTGGGCCGCAGCGAGGCGGAGGCCCTCTTCCTGTCCGGGTTGCCCGGGGCGCTGCGGGAGATGGGGCTGGCGGACGCGGCGTCCGCCGCGCGCCTGAAGGTGTCGGCAGCACTGCTGCCCTCGCTCAGCGACGCGTCCCAGAACGCGACGCAGCGCTTCCACCTCGATGCTCCCGGCTGGTACCAGGAACCAGCGACCCCGCCCCTGCTCCCGGCGATCGCCGAGGCGGTATGGGATGACCGCCGGATCGCGGTGGTGTACCGCAACCGCAAGGGGGCGGAGGTGGAGCGGGAGCTGGAGCCGTATGGACTCGTGCTCAAAGCGGGGGTCTGGTATCTGTGCGCCAGGGTGGACGGCTCCTTCCGGATGTACCGGATCGACCGGTTCGAGTCCGTCGGGGAGCCGGTGGAGCCGGGTGTCTTCGAGCGCGACGAGGGATTCGACCTACCGGGGTTCTGGGAGGAGCGCGCGGCCCAGTTCGCGCGCTCCATCCTGAAGACCGAGGTGGTGGTCCGCGTCACCGAGGAGGGCGCCAGGCAGCTGCCGTATGTCGGGGATCGTGCCGCGGCCCGTGCGGCGCTGGCCGCGGCGGACCCGCCGGACGCCGCCGGGCGGCTGACGCTCACCCTGCCGATGGAGTCTCCCGAGGTGGCGTACGGCCAGTTGCTGGCGCTGGGCCCGGAGGTGGAGGTGGTGGAACCGGTGGAGCTGCGTGCGGCATTCGCCGAGGCGGCGAAGCGGTTGGTCCGGCTCTACGAGGAGAAGGGGTGACGGCAGACGGGTCGGCCCTGCCCCCTTGCCCCGTACCACCCCGGCTCGACCCCGTACGACGTGAACCCCGTACGCCCCCGGCTCGGCCTCGTACTCCGCAGGCCCCGCGACGGCCGATGAGCGGCACGGACGGGCCGCTGTGCCGTGGGCAGTCCCGCTCGTCCGCCCGCCGGCCGTGGTCAGCGTCTCTCGGGCTAGCGGTACTCGGCCAGGTCCGGGGAGTTGCCCGCGCGCTCCGCGAGGATGTAGCCCCAGACATCAGGCCGGCTGCCGTCCGCGTCGGTCAGGTCGTACTCCTTCGCCAGCTGTCCGCTGTCCAGCGACTGGCCGTTCCAGCGGTCGCGCTCCGGGTCGGCGGCGAGTGCGGCGACTCCCCGGCCGATGTAGTGCGGGGATTCGGAGAGCGACCAGTGCGGTTGGGCCTCGGTTCCCTCGCGCCAGTTCTCCTCGGTGAGGCCGAAGTTGTCCAGCATCTCCTCGGACCGCAGGAACCCCGGGGTGACCGCCACCGCCGTGCCGCCGACGCTCTTCAACTCCTCGCCCAGGATGAAGGCCATCCGGATGGGCGTGTTCTTGGCGAGGTCGTAGTAGAAGTTCTCCCGGAAGCCGTCGTTCGTCCGTGCCGTCCCGTCGGTGACCTCGATGACCAGCCCGCCGGGTCGGCGGACCAGCAGGGGCAGCGCGACGCTGCTGGTGATGATGTGAGTCCGCACACCCAGGTCGATCATCCGTAGCCCACGGTCGAGATCGACGTCCCACATCCTGGTGTCGAAGTCGAGCAGGGGATTGCCGCCCCAGATGTCGTTGACGAGGATGTCGAGCCGGCCGTGGTCGCGTTCGATGCGCGCGATGAGCTCGCGGACCTGCTCCACCTGGAGGTGGTCGGTCGGTACGGCGATCCCGGTGCCGCCCGCCGCGTCCACGAGTTCGCCGGTCTCCTCGATGGTCTCCGTCGCCCGGCCCAGCTCGCTGACTCGTTCACGGGTCGTCCGACCGGTGACGTACACGGTCGCGCCCAAGGCCCCGAGCTGTACGGCGATGGCGCGCCCCGCGCCCCGGGTGGCCCCGGCGACCAGGGCGATCCGCCCGGAGAGGGAGGGTTCGCCCGCTGCTGCTGTGTGCTGAGTCGTCATACGACCGACCGTCGCACGTATACCCGACATCTTCTGTCTACGATTCGTCAGTCTGGGGGAAGCCGGGGAGAATCTCCTTCGAAAGAACCCTTCGAAATCCTCATCACTTCGGCGGCTCCGCGTGCGTCACCCCTCTCCAACCACGATGCTGGACCCGTGATGGACGAGACGGAGTTCTGGGAGATCATCGACAGTACCCGCGAGGCCGCCGAGGGCGACCCGGAGGATCATGCCGATCTGCTGGTCGAGCGGCTGATGCAGCTCGACCCTGACTCCGTGCTGGACTTCGCGCGCCACTTCGAGGCCCGCTACAACCGCGCGTACACCTGGGATCTCTGGGGAGCGGCGGCAGTCCTGCTCGGTGGGGCCAGCGACGATGCGTTCGACTACTTCCGCTGCTGGTTGATCGGTCAGGGGCGGGAGGTCTTCGAGGGCGCGGTCCATGAACCGGACGCGCTGGCCGAACTGCTCGAAGACTTCGACGACGACATCGACGGCGACGGCGAGGAGCTCGGATACGCGGCGGACGAGGCGTACGAGGCTCTGACCGGGGTGGTGGCACCGGATCTGGGGATCGCACCGCAGCCGGCCGAGCCGGTGGGCACCCCGTTCGGCTTTGACGACGACGCCGCACTGGCCCGGCGGTTCCCCCGGTTGTGGGAGCGCTTCGGCTCCGGCTGACCCGCGCCGGCTCGCGATCGAACAGCGGGGCTATCGCAGCTCGCGCCCCATCATCACATCGTCGACATACCGCCCGTCGATGAAGAACTCCCCGGGCAGCACCCCCTCGACCACAAAGCCCTCGGACGCGTAGAGCGAGCGGGCCGGGTCGTTGTGCCCCAGCACCCGCAGGGTGATCCTGAGCGCGCCCTGACGGCGCGCCTCCCGACAGGCCGCCCGCAGCAGCGCCCGGGCCACTCCGCGTCCGCGCGCGTGCGGGAAGACGGCCAGCCCCTGGATCTGACGCACATGCTGATTGCAGGCGAGCGAGGTGGGCGGGGCCACCCGGATGTAGCCGATGACCGCCCCGCCGGCACCGCCGGCCTCGGGCGGCACATCGGCATCCTCGCCGAGGTCGGGGCCGCCTGGGTCGTCATGGCTCAGGCCGGTCTCCGCCACCTCCTGCGCGACCAGGTAGTCCTGAGGTCGGTGGTTGGAGTCGAAGAACGGATCGTACGGGGGCAGTCGCCGCGGGGTCACGGCGTGCAGGGTCGACCAGGTCTCCACGTCGAGGCGGGTGAGCACGGCCTCATCCGCGAGCAGAGCGGGGCGTATGTGCGACTCAGGCATGGTGGCAACTGTGTCATGGGGACTTTCAGGGGCAGGATGGGCCGTATGCGGATCGCGGTCACCGGTTCTTCCGGACTCATCGGCAGCGCCCTGGTGCGCTCACTTCGTTCGGACGGGCATGAGGTGGTGCGGCTGGTGCGGCGCCCCGCACGGTCCGGGGACGAGGTGGAGTGGCAACCGAAGCGTCAGCGGGTCGACGCGACGGGCCTGGTCGGTTGCGAGGCCGTGGTGAACCTCGCCGGGGCCGGTATCGGCGACCACCGCTGGACTGAGGCGTACCGCAAGGAGATCAGGGACAGCCGGGTGCTGGGCACGGCAGCGCTGGCGGAGGCGATCGCCTCGCTGGACACCCCGCCACGGGTGCTGGTCAACGGCAGTGCGATCGGCTACTACGGGGACACCGGCGATCACGCGGTGGACGAGAGCGCGCCCCCCGGGAGCGGGTTCCTGCCGGATGTGTGCGTGGAGTGGGAGGAAGCCGCTTCCCCCGCCGAGGAAGCCGGTGTGCGGACCGCGTTCGCCCGCACAGGTCTGGTGGTCGCCAAGGAGGGCGGCGCCTGGGCGCGGATGATTCCGCTGTTCAAGGCGGGGCTCGGGGGCAGGCTCGGCGATGGCCACCAGTACTGGAGCTATGTCTCGCTGCACGACGAGGTGGCCGCTCTGCGGCACATCCTGGATACCGAATCGCTCTTCGGCCCGGTGAACTGCACTGCTCCGGACCCGCTGACGAACCGCGAGATCACGGCGGCGATGGGCCGGGTGCTGCGTCGCCCGACGCTTTTCGCGGTGCCGGCGGTGGCTTTGAGGACCGTCCTCGGGGATATGGCGGCCGATGTCCTCGGTAGCCAACGCGCGGTGCCGAGGAAGCTGCTGGATTCCGGGTTCTCGTTCGCCTTCCCGGGGATCGACGCGGCCATCGGCGCGGCCCTGCGATAGCCGGGCGCCCGCGCGGGCCTCAGAAGTCCGCGGGAGCTCCGGAATCCGCAGGAGCTCAGAAGTCCGCGGGAGCTCAAAAGTCCGCGGGAGCTCCGGAATCCGCAGGAGCTCAGAAGTCCGCGGGAGCTCAAAAGTCCGCGGGAGCTCAGGAATCCGCGGGGGTGGGCGCCTCCCACTCGTTACGTTCCAGGCTTTCTCGCGGGAGCATCACCAGCGCAGTGGTGCCGCCGGACGCTGAGGGACGTAACTGGACGCGGATGTCATGGCGCAGCGCCAGTCGGCCCACCACGAAGAGGCCCATACGGCTGGCGACTGCGGCATCGAGGATGGGGGGCGAGGCAAGCCTCTCGTTGATTTCGAGCAACCCCTCAGGGGGCAGTCCCGGGCCGCTGTCGTGGATCTCGATCAGCGCCCGCCCATCGTCGAGGGAGCGTCCGTCCACCCGGACCGCCGCCTGGGCCGGCGAGAAATTCGTCGCGTTCTCCAGAAGCTCCGCCAGCAGGTGCACCAGGTCGTTGACTGTGCGCCCGCTGATCTGGACGGTGGGGAACGACGACAGGTAGACGCGTTCGTAGTCCTCCACCTCGGAGACCGCGGCGCGCAGCACATCGACCAGGTCAACCGGCTGGGTCCATTGGCTGTCGGGCTCTCCGCCCGCGAGGGCCAGGAGGTTGTCGCTGTTGCGGCGCATTCGGGTGGCGAGGTGGTCCAGTTTGAACAGGGAGGACAACTGGTCCGGGTCCTGTTCACGGGTTTCGAGTTCGGAGATGAGCGAGAGCTGGAGTCCGACGAGTACCTGGTTGCGGCGCGAGAGATTGGCGATCAGCCCGTTCATGAGCTCGCGCGCGTCTGGCTCGTCCGGGGCCGCGGAGCTCTCCGGCGGCGGCCACTCGGACGCCCGGGCGTTCCTCGGCCTCTCCGCTCGATGCGATCGATGGGCCGGCTCGGGCTGCTGGCGGAACCGGTTGCGCCAACCACCCTTCGGTGGACCGCCGGAAGACGACTGATCGTACGGCTCGTTCTCCGACTCCCCTGCTGACCGGGCCTCCGCCGCCACCCAGCGGCGCTCCAGTTCCATCTCCAGGTCGTACTCCGCCCGCTGCAGCACGAACTTCGCCTGGGACCGGTCCTGTTCGATGTGCTGCTGGGTCTGCAGGGCATGGGTCAACTCGGCTGAGTGACGCTGTACGAGCACCCCCAGCCGGTCGCGCTCGGCGGCCGCCGCTTCGAGCTCCCTTCGGATGGCCCCCATCTCGCCGCTGTGGTGGGCGTGTTCCCTGAGCGCTCGGAGGCTCGCCTCCGCTTCGGCCCTGAGTTTCTGCTCCGTCTTGAGCTCGGCCCGCAGCTCCCAGACCGTCTGCTCGGCCTCCGCCACACGGTCCTCCGCGGCCTTGAGCGCATCGCGAAGTACGTAGACCTGGTGCCGCAGCGGCTCTCGCACCGCGCAGGCCGCGTAGTACTGCTCCCGGACCGAGAGCAGTACCTCCGGTCGCAGCGGGGCGCCGGTCTTGTTCGCGACAGCCGCATCCAGGCTGGCGAGGAAGGTGATCTCCGGCAGTCGCTCACCGTTGAGATAGCGGGAGAGCGTCGCCGGCGGCACGCCCAGATGCCGCTCCAGTTCGACCAGGGTCATGTTCAAGATGGTGTAGAACTCGCGGAGCCTGGTCGCCCAGGCCATGATCTCCGGTTTGAGGTCCGGAGCCAGCTTCTTGAGCGGGCGCCCCCGCCGTACTTCTTGCATCCCCCGCAACAACTCCCCATCCGGCCGGCCCGTAGAGCAATCTTCCCGGACTTCGGGAAGATCATTTGTTGCTTCCGGCGCAAGTTTCTCGGCTTTTGCGACTTTCGGGGTGTGCGCATGGGTGCGAAGGAAGGGGACCGAACCAGGTGGTGAGGGTCGGAGTGGTCACCGAACCGGGCTCGGTGGTACCTCGGTTCTGAGCTCTCGGCATGGCTCTGGGGCCGGCATGGCGTGCGGCGCGCCAGCGGCGGGGCGTCCATCGGCGGCCGGGCAGGGGCGAGGACACCGGCGGGTGGCGGGTGGGGGCGGCGGTTCGGGGCGTCGGACCGCACCGATCCCGAGCTGTGGAGGTGATGGCAGTCAGCTCGCGCCGGGAGCGTGCGCCCCCCGCGCACCGGTGCCCCGCCACACGCGCGCGCCGCATCGTGTCGGCCCGTACCTACTCTCGTACCGAACTCGGGTATTCCAGGGGCCTGGCGGGGGCTTGATCCTCCCGCCAGCCGTGCGACCTCGGGGAGGGGCACGTGCTCATCAGCACCGCTCACAACGCGGACCACGCAGACGTCATCATCGTCGGAGCCGGAGTCGCAGGACTCTCGGCCGCCCATCGGCTGATCAGTGCGGGAATCACTGTCAGCGTGCTCGAAGCCGCCCCACGGCTGGGCGGCCGCATGGCCACGGACAGGGTAGACGGCTTCCGTCTTGACCGCATCGGACAGCTGCTCAACACCTCCTACCCAGGACTGCGACGAGGCGCGGCCACCGGAGAACTCACCTTGCGGACCTTCTCTCCGGGGGTGTTGGTACACGCCGGAGGTCGACTGCACCGCATGGGAGACACCGTCCAGAGGCCGGGCAACCCGGGGAGCGCACGGGGAGCGTTCACCGTTGCGCGAGCCCTCGCGAGCGCTCCGAGACCGCTGGACGAGGCCCGCCTCAGTGCCTCGCTCGCCCGGCTCGCCGGTGTCCCGACCGCGCGTCTGGTCGCCCGCCCGGAACGGACCGCCCGGGCCGCGCTCGCGGCCCGCGGACTCCCGGCCCGTACCGTCGATGGCTTTCTGCGGCCGCTGCTGTCGGCGCTGCTCGGTGACCCGGAGTTGACCACATCGAGCCGGACCGC
This sequence comes from Streptomyces albipurpureus, assembly GCF_023701525.1. Classification (GTDB taxonomy): domain Bacteria; phylum Actinomycetota; class Actinomycetes; order Streptomycetales; family Streptomycetaceae; genus Streptomyces; species Streptomyces albipurpureus. The sequence goes on along the minus strand of NZ_JAMQAW010000028.1, from coordinate 136,459 downwards.
GGATCTCGCCCTGCGCGGCTTCGCCCGCGGCAGACTCTGTGTGCCCGAGGGCGGCGCGGTGACCCTGCCGGAACAGCTGGCGGCGGCGCTCCCCGCGGGGACGGTTCTCACCGGCGTACGGGTGAAGGACGCGTCGATCAACCGTGTCAGCACCGAGGAGTACGGCGAGCTCACCTGCCGTGCTCTCGTCGTGGCCACCGGGGCCCGTGAGGCGGCGGAGCTACTGCCGGGGCTCCGGGTTCCGTCATTTCATCCGGTGACCGTGTTGCACCACACGGCACCGCAGGCACCGCCCACCGGGGCGGCCCTGGTCCTGGACGCGGAACTGACCGGACCCATCTCGCACACGACGGTCATGAGCGCAGTCGATCCCACCCGTGCCCCACACGGTCGGGTGCTGATCTCCTCCACCGTGCTGGGCCCTCCCCCGCCGCGACTGGACCGCTGTACGAGGGCGCAACTGGCGCGGATCTACGGGATGCCCACGGATGACTGGGAACTGCTCGCGGTCCACCACGCCCCGGAGGCGATCCCGGCGATGCCCCCGCCCCATGACCTCCGTCGCCCGATGCGCGTGCTGTCGGGCCTGTATGTGTGCGGTGACCATCGGGCCACCAGTACGGTCCAGGGCGCGCTGTCCTCGGCCCGCCGGGTGGCGGACGCGATCCTCCAGGACTTCGCCGTACGTCGACGAGGAATGCCACCGCTGCCGGCGGCGGCCTAGCAGCCGGGGATCGAGCCAGCGGGACATCACCGGAACCGCGATCCGCGAGCGGCGGCGGTCGTCCGCACCGGCGACCGGGGGCGTCCGATGTAACGGACACCCCCGGAAGTCAGCTGGCGACCGGCTGAGCCACCCGTAACGCGCGGGACGTCGATGTCACCCGTAGGCGGCGACCCGATCCCGGTAGTTGCGGACCGCCGCCGCGTCGCGGTAGGGCTCCAGACGCCGTTCGAACTCGCGCACATACTCGGTCGCCCGCACCGACCTCATCTCGGAGGCCTGGTGTGCCGCCTCCGCGCCCAGGACGCATGCCTGGTCGAGTTCCCCCAGACCCAGCCGGGCCGACGCCAGCACCACCCGGCAGAACAGCCGACTGCGGGCCAGCCCCGGTGGACGCAGTTGAAGCGAGCGTTCCGCGTGCTGCACCGCCTGCCGGTACTGCTGGAGGTCGCGATGGCAGTGCCCGAACTCATCGGCCAACTGCGCCTCGTCGAAGGACCGTGCCCAGTGCGGCACCTCATCCCCCGACCTGGCTGCCTCCAGGGCCCTCTCCGCCCGTACGAGGGAGGCCGCGCAGGCCCGTCCCTCCCCCAGCGCCCCGTGCCCGCGGGCCTCGACCGCATGCAGCAGGGCCTGGACCACGGGTGGCGCTGACAGCCCGACACCTTGCTGGGCGACCCGGGTGAGCTGCACGGCTTCCCGTCCATGCCCCAGATAGATCGCTTGCCGGCTCATGGTCACCAGCACATAGGAGCCGTAGGCGCGGTCACCCGCGGCTTGGGCGAGCCGCAGGGCCTGGACGAAGTAGCGCTGGGCGAGACCGTGGGCCGCTATGTCGTACGACGTCCAGCCGGCGAGTCGGGTGAGATCGGCGACCGCGCCGAAGAGTCTGCGGCCGGTTGTCTCGCCGTAGGTGCCGCGGAGCATCGGCTCCGCCTCATGCTCCAGATAGCGCACCAGGGCCTGTCGGGCGTGGCCACCGCCGTAGGCGTGATCGAGGGTGCGGAAGAGCTCGCCGACCGAACGCAGTGCGGCGATGTCACCGCCGGAGACCCGCTGTCCCGGTCCCCTCTCGGTGCCGCGGTCAACGGTGCGCTGCCGGGGCAGGCCACCGGGGTTCTGCGGGGGCACCCGTAAGCCACCCGGCCCGCTCTCTCCCCTCCCGACCCGTTCGTCGGCGCGACCGATGAGCCAGTCCCGGCTGGGCACCACCAGACCGGCCGGGGTGAACGCGATCTTGCGTAACTCCACCTGGCTGCCGGAGTCCTTGCGCCAGAGCCCGCTGACGATGTCCACGGCCTCCTCGGGCGTGGCGGCGAACTCCAATCCGGCGTAGACGGGGGCACAGGCGTCGAGCCCGAGGTCCTGGGCGGACAGGCGTCTCCCCAGACGTCTGGTGAACACCTCGGCGATCAGTGCGGGAGTGGTTCCGCGGGGTTGCTGGCCGCGCAGCCAACGGGTCACGGACGTTTTGTCGTAGCGCAGATCGAGACCGTGCTCAAGACCGAGTTGATCCACTCGGCGGGCAAGTCCTGCGTTGGAGAATCCGGCTTCTGCGATGAGTGCGGCAAGCTGGCGATTGGGGATGCGCTGCGAGGGTCGTTCCGTCATCAGCTGTGCGGTCTCCTGCCTTCCGGGCCGGTCCAGCCCTCATGGAACGGCGTGAATGTAGCGGCCCTTACCGCGAGTACCGTCGACTTCGCCCCACATTCATCCGATCGTGTGAGGATTTGGGGTGGCGCTGACGGTCAAACCTCCCCGTCGCGCCCTTCCGGGTCGCCGTACAGTGACTGGGGAGTGTGAAGTGCTGGGTGAGGCTCTAGGGAGAGGCAGTGGCGTGAGTGAGCTGCGGTTCGTTCGGCTGGGCTTCGGTGCGGATGCGGTGGAGTACCAGGAGGCGTGGCAGAAGCAGCGCGAGGTGCACTCCGCACGCTTCGCCGACGAGATCCCGGACACCTGCCTGCTGCTGGAGCACCCGCCCGTCTACACGGCGGGACGGCGGACGATGGACAGCGAGCGCCCGCTGGACGGCACTCCCGTGATCGATGTGGACCGCGGCGGGAAGATCACCTGGCATGGCCCCGGCCAACTGGTGGGCTACCCCATTCTGAAGTTGCCGCGCCCGGTGGATGTGGTCGCGCATGTGCGCAGACTGGAGGACGCGCTGATCCTCACCTGTGCCGAGTTCGGCGTTCAGACCAGCCGGGTGGAGGGCCGCAGCGGGGTGTGGGTGCTGGGCGATCCGGTCGAGGAGCGCCCGGCGATCGGCGGACTGTCGTTGGACTTCGATCCCAGACTGCACGACGACGAGTTCGACCCCAGGCTGAACGGTCCCGAGTACGCCCCGTCCAACGCGGGCCAGCGCCGCGAAGACCGAAAGCTGGCGGCCATCGGCATCCGCATCGCCAAGGGGGTGTCCATGCATGGTTTTGCCCTCAATGTGAATCCGGACAACACCTGGTTCGACCGGATCGTGCCTTGTGGAATCCGGGACGCCGGGGTGACTTCCCTCGCAAACGAGCTGGGCCGGGATGTCACGATCGGGGAGGTCCTCCCGGTGGTCGAGGGGCGTCTACAGGCGGTGCTGGAGGCGGCGGAGCCGCGTCCGAGGGCGGTGGAGAGCGCGGTATGAGCGCACACATGGGGAATGCACCCCGCCGTGGGCAGGTTGGCCGGACGTAGGACCAAACAAATGACGGGCGTACGCTGGTGTGCGCCGCAGAATCACATGCCGCGATAGCAGAAAGGGGCGCCGACGTGTCCGCTGTCGCACCCGACGGACGCAAGATGCTGCGCCTGGAGGTCCGGAACAGCCAGACCCCCATCGAGCGCAAGCCTGAGTGGATCAAGACCCGGGCGAAGATGGGCCCCGAGTACACGCAGATGCAGAAACTCGTCAAAAGCGAGGGTCTGCACACCGTGTGCCAGGAGGCGGGCTGTCCCAATATCTATGAGTGCTGGGAGGATCGCGAGGCGACCTTCCTCATCGGGGGCGACCAGTGCACCCGACGCTGTGACTTCTGCCAGATCGACACCGGCAAGCCGCAGGCGCTCGACCGTGACGAGCCGCGCAGGGTGGGCGAGTCGGTCGTCACGATGGACCTGAACTACGCCACGATCACCGGTGTCGCCCGCGATGACCTGGAGGACGGCGGTGCCTGGCTCTATGCGGAGACCGTGCGCCAGATCCATGCGATGACGGCGGAGCGCGAGGGCGGCCAGACCAAGGTCGAACTCCTCATCCCCGACTTCAACGCGGTGCCCGAGCAGCTGGCGGAGGTCTTCTCCGCCCGCCCCGAGGTGCTGGCGCACAATGTGGAGACCGTGCCGCGGATCTTCAAGCGCATCCGCCCCGGATTCCGTTATGAGCGCTCCCTGGAGGTCATCACCCGCTCCCGCGAGGCTGGCCTGGTGACCAAGTCCAATCTGATCCTGGGGATGGGCGAGGAGCGGTCGGAGGTCAGTGAGGCACTGCGGCACCTGCATGACGCCGGATGCGAGCTGATAACGATTACGCAGTATCTGCGCCCCTCCGTGCGCCACCACCCGGTGGAGCGCTGGGTGAAGCCGCATGAGTTCGTGGAGCTGAAGGAAGAGGCCGAGCAGATCGGCTTCTCGGGCGTGATGTCGGGTCCGCTGGTGCGCTCGTCGTACCGGGCGGGACGCCTCTTCGGCCAGGCCATGGAGCAGCGGAGTCGAGCGGCAGTGTAGGTCGGGGGCCTGACCCCATCCGGACCAGTACGAGGACGGGCACCCGGCCGCAACGAACGCGAAACACAGCGCGACCAACAACACCAGCAGCGGAGTCGAGCGGCAGTGTAGGTCGGGGGCCTGACCCCATCCGGACCAGTACGAGAGCGGGCACCCGGCCGCAACGAACGCGAAACACAGCGCGACCAACAACACCAGCAGCGGAGTCGAGCGGCCGTGAAGGTCGGGGGTCTGGGGACCGCACGGTGGCGGTGGGTGGGGAGCACTGCACGGCCCGCCGAAGAGTGTGGAGGGGTTGATCGTTCGGGCAGGTCGCGCGTGCTGAGTTCTTCTCCGGACCCACCGACCGGCCCGTGTGAATTCCCGCACAAGTAACTACCGGCCAGTAGCGTCGATTCGAACGTGGCCCGTACACTCCCCGCAGGTCGGGACGGGTGTGTGGGCCACGTTGGTGTTTTCCGGGGCTTTAGAGCAGACACGTATAGCTTTCACCGGTGTTTGACCGCTCGGTCACGCGCTGGTAACACCAGCCAGTGAGCCTGGTTCTCAGCACCGCACCCCCCGCACTTTCTGCCCGTTACCCCGAGGGGATCGCCATCATGCAGGCCGCGCCCGTACGTCCCGTACGCGCTACCGCTCTTCCGTCCGTCACGGATGCCCTGCGCGTCATGGAGTCGCTGCTCCTGAGCCGTGGGCACCGTACTGCCCGTCGCAATGCCTGGACCGCCGTCCTGGAGGACCGCCGTCGGGCCAAGGACCGCGTCGAGACTCAGCATGTACTGGAGGCCGTGGCTGGTCGCGCTTCCCAGGCCACGTAAACTTCCTGTTATGGCGAGGAAGGCAAAATCTGACAGCGCTGACGCTGCTGCGAACCCGGGGCGACTGAAGCAGATCGCCCTGACCTACAAGATGACCCGGAAGGTCGACTCCAAGGTCGGTCTCGTCGTCGCGGCTGTGGGAATCGTCACCTTCGGTGTCTTCCTCGCGATCGGATTCTTGATCGACTACCCGATCTATCTCGGGATTCTCGGTTTCCTGATCGCTTTCATCGCGATGGCGATCATTTTCGGGCGACGGGCCGAGCGGGCTGCCTTCGGGCAGATGGAGGGCCAGCCCGGCGCTGCTGCGGCGGTGCTCCAGAATGTGGGCCGCGGCTGGTCGACATCGCCCGCGGTGGCGATGAACCGCAGCCAGGACGTGGTGCACCGGGCGGTTGGCAAGGCGGGCATCGTCCTGGTGGCCGAGGGCAACCCGAACCGGCTGAAGTCCCTGCTGGCGGCCGAGAAGAAGAAGATGGCGCGCATCGTGGTGGATGTGCCGGTGCACGACATCATCGTGGGTACGGATGAGGGCCAGGTGCCCTTGAAGAAGGTCCGCACCACGATGTTGAAGCTGCCCCGTGTGCTCACCGGTGCGCAGGTGACCGCGACCAATGACCGGCTCCGTGCCATGGGTGACCTCATGAGCAATATGCCGCTGCCCAAGGGTCCGATGCCCAAGGGCATGCGCATGCCACGGGGCGGCCCGAAGATGCGCTGACGCGCGCTCAACAGCACAAGCAAAGGGGCGGTCCGGATGATGATCCGGACCGCCCCTCACTCATTGCCTCATGCGTTTCCGGCGTTGCCTCGTTCGTTTCCCGGATTCTCAGCCGGTGGGCGCTAGATCCGCACCTGAACGGCGCGAGCGAGCCGGTCATGCAGTCCACGGCCGTCGCGGTCCCAGACGAGGGCCGGGATGGCGAGCGCGAGCAGCACGCTGCGCACGATGACACGGCCGAACCCCAGGCGCCCGCCGTGCTCGGCGATCACCCGAAGACCCAAGAGGCGCTTGCCGGGGGTGGAGCCGACCGTACCGACGGTGAGCATGCTCAGGACGAGGAAGATGGCGAGCGCCCAGTTGCCGGCGGTCTGCTGATCCCCGGAAATGAGGCCGTACGCGATGAGGAGGCAGAGCCCCCAGTCGATGAAGAGGGCGCCGAAGCGCCGCCCCAGCGGGGCGATGGCGCCCGGCCCCGTCTCCGGCAGGCCGAGCCGCTGGCCGCGGTGGCCGAATTCGACCCCCATCTCCTCAGCCGCCGCCCGGGGCCCGGAGAGCCACGATCCGATTACTTGCCTGTTGTCCACCCGTCCACGGTACTGTGCCGGGTTTCGCACCCTCTCCCCGGTGGCCGATTGCGGCTGCCGGACACGGCACAGGAGCGCTCGCCTGGAGCTGCCCAGGCCCTGCCAGCAGGGACGACGACATGGCTCAGCCGGGATAAACGCTGGACGCCACCGGGGGCGGTAGAAGAGGTCACCAGCGGTCGGCACGGCCGTGACACGGGGGCGGACTCCTGTCCTCCATTCGGGGCCCGGTTAACTTGTGCGAAACAAACGGGTCACGCTGGAGAAATCCCGTCTGCCTATGGTCGGGTCTTGCGTGTGCCACCGCACTGGCTTCACGACCAAGCTGCAACCCCCGCCCTCCCGGGCCGGGAGTAGGAGGAGTTGGATGTTCCAGAACGCCGACGACGCGAAGAAGTACATCGCCGACGAGGACGTCAAGTTTATCGATGTCCGGTTCTGTGACCTGCCAGGAGTGATGCAGCACTTCACCATCCCGGCGGCGGTGTTCGACCCGACCGAGGAGCTGGCGTTCGACGGTTCCTCGATCCGCGGCTTCCAGGCGATCCACGAGTCCGACATGGCGCTGCGCGCCGACCTGTCGACTGCGCGGCTGGACCCCTTCCGTCGCGACAAGACGGTCAACATCAACTTCTTTATCCACGACCCGATCACCGGCGAGCAGTACAGCCGTGACCCGCGCAACATCGCCAAGAAGGCCGAGACCTACCTGGCCTCCACCGGCATCGCGGACACCGCGTACTTCGGCCCGGAGGCGGAGTTCTACGTCTTTGACTCGGTGCGCTTCAACACCTCGGCCAACGAGGGCTTCTACCACATCGACTCCGAGGCCGGCGCCTGGAACACCGGTAAGGTCGAGGACAACCGCGGCTACAAGGTCCGCTACAAGGGCGGCTACTTCCCGGCCCCGCCGGTGGACCACTTCGCCGATCTGCGCGCCGAGATCTCGCTGGAACTGGACCGCCAGGGCCTCCAGGTCGAGCGTCAGCACCATGAGGTGGGCACGGCCGGCCAGGCGGAGATCAACTACAAGTTCAACACGCTGCTGGCCGCCGCGGACGACCTGATGCTCTTCAAGTACATCGTGAAGAACGTCGCCTGGCGCAACGGCAAGACCGCGACCTTCATGCCGAAGCCGATCTTCGGCGACAACGGCTCGGGCATGCACGTCCACCAGTCGCTGTGGCAGGGCGGCGAGCCGCTGTTCTACGACGAGCAGGGTTACGCCGGTCTGTCGGACATGGCGCGCTACTACATCGGCGGCATCCTGAAGCACGCCCCGTCGCTGCTGGCCTTCACCAACCCGACGGTGAACTCCTACCACCGCCTGGTTCCCGGCTTCGAGGCCCCGGTCAACATGGTGTACTCGCAGCGCAACCGCTCCGCCGCGATGCGCATCCCGATCACCGGCTCGAACCCGAAGGCCAAGCGCGTCGAGTTCCGCGCCCCGGACCCGTCCTCCAACCCGTACCTCGCCTTCTCGGCGCTGCTGATGGCGGGCCTGGACGGCGTGAAGAACAAGATCGAGCCGGCCGAGCCGATCGACAAGGACCTCTACGAACTGGCTCCCGAGGAGCACGCCAACGTCCAGCAGGTCCCGACGTCCCTCCCCGCCGTGCTTGAGGCCCTGGAGGCGGACAACGAGTACCTCCAGGCGGGCGGCGTGTTCACGCCGGACCTGATCGAGACGTGGATCGACTACAAGCGCACCAACGAAATCGCCCCGATCCAACTGCGCCCGCACCCGCACGAGTTCGAGCTGTACTTCGACATCTAGGCCGCAGGTGGGCCCTGCGCCTCAAGCCCGGAAACATGTTGTGAGCGGGGAAACGCTGGTCGTTGGCTCCCACTACTCCCGGCTGTTTCCCAGATCCTTGTGCACCAGTCGTGCACCGGCCGTTCCATAGACGCGGGCCGCCATCTCCCCTTGGAGGTGGCGGCCCGCGGTCGTGCGGTCAGTTGTGTGAAGCCCCGGTCCAGAAGGACAAAGCCCTTCCCAGGAGTTCCTTGGCGGCGCCGCTGTACAGAGCCGCTTCCCGCAGTCTGTCAAACGCCTTCTCGTAGAGGGCGAGTTCGGCCTGCTCGGTGATGGTCACCCCCGAGGAGACCAGTTCGACGTGGACCTCGTCTCGATGCAGGTTGAAGGCATGGACAGGGTGCATGTTCACGCGTGCCGAGGTGGGAACGATGCCGAGCGTGAGGGAGGGCAGGTCGATCTCGCGAAGGATCCGGTCGATCTGCTCGCGCATGACCTTGGGCCCGCCGATGTTCGTGTACAGGGCCTGCTCACCGAGCACGACGTCGTAGTGGTGCCCGCCGTCGTACAGCACCTGCTGCCTCTGCATACGTTTGGCGACACCCGCCGGTACGTCGTTCGGGACTCCCAGGAAGTCGACCACCTGGCCCAGGATCACGGTGGCGTACGCCTCGGTCTGGAGTGTCCCCCAGATCATGGTGGGCACGTACGCCACACCCTCGCGCGTCTCCTGATACCGGCGGACCACCTCGTCCTGGACCGCCTCGGTACCGGTGGACAGGCGTTCCTGCCACGGAACGGAACTGGTCACCGTAACCCCTCCTGAGTAAATGCCTCTTCAGGCGCTTCAGACGACCGCTGGGTTGCGAACAGACAGATTCCGCCCTCGCATGTCATGACCTGTCGTATACCCATGTACCCATGCCTGGCCGCTCTGCCGGTACCTCTCCACCGGAATCGGCGCCACTCCGGTCACTTGGATGCCATGCGCAGGAACCAACGAGGTGGTCGATCTTGTGGTGGATGAGGCGGGCGAAGCCGTGTTCGTACACGGTGGCTGCTTGAGCAGCAGTGCCCGTGTGAAGGCCGCCGTCCCGCTCCTGGGGTGGCGGCCTTCACCACGAGAGCTCCGTACGGGAAACGAGCGAAGCTACACCGCTGACGGCTCGGGGATGCGCCAAGTGATCTGGAACCGCTCGGCGTCGGGAAGTCCGAGTGGGCGCACCGGGCTGATCTGCTTGATCAGATAGCCGAAGACCATGTGATGCGCCTCCTCAGACACCTGGTCCCAGGTGTCCGGAGTCACGATCATCACCTCGCGCATCAAGCTCAGGTCCGACTCGTTCTCCAGCATCTCCGCCCGGTCGTCCCGGTCCATCGTCTGGTCGGCACGCATGGCGCGGATCGACTCCGGGAGGAGATTGGGCTCTCGGCCCAGCCGCCGGAGGATCTCCTGGCAGCCGTACCGGAAGGCCGCATACGCCTCCATGGCCTCCCGGTCGGGATTGCGGTAGCCATACGGCGTGCCCTCCTCCGCCCCCACGTAGTCGCCTTTCAGCATGTGCAGCAGGACGCGCAGCGTGTGTTCGACTCCCTGTTCCTCCACCTGCTTCACCATCAGCCGGATCCAGTCGTCCTCAGACATCAGCGGCTCGTGCGGAGCGGCGAGCGACGGGTGGATCTCGATGGCGCTGAAGGGGTTGATCAAGATGCCCATGACCTGCTCCGGCGTCCATTTGCCGTCCTCACCTCCCCAGCCCCCGTTGACGAGTTCCTGGAACGACTTCAACCCGCCGGACTCGCCTTCGGCGATCGCGCGCCACAGTGGCAGGAATCTGGCTGTCTCGGATTCCTCGTCACGGGGCGGGCTGCACAGCCCGGCCAGGACTAGGACGATGTCGTGGACTGTTTCCCAGCGCGGTACCCGGATCCCGCTGACGGCAGAGCGCACGGTCTCATGGCTGGCGTCCGACAACTGGTCATTGCGGCTGCGGATGAGCGTGCTCACCTTCCGGAAGCTCAACCTGCCAGCAGCACGGTGCAACTCCTGCAGCGCCTCGACCAACTCCCGGTGTGAGCCGACTGGCTGAGGTGCGGTGCGGGACGCAGTCAAGGGGATTCTCCCTGCTCGCGATGTCAAGTTCCGCCAAGACGATAGAAGTCGCGGACCAGAGCCGAGTCAGTATTCGTCAAGTTCGCCGTTGCGCGTGCCAAACCGTGACTCGCGGCTGACCAGCGAGTCCAGCATGGAGTTGGCGCCGACAAAGCGCCCGCGTCTAAGGAGTCGCCTCCCATGCACATCCCTGCCTACGCTCACGCCACGATCCGTGCCGCCTTGCCCAGCGTGCCCACATCACGACAGGTGGGTGGCCTGGACTGCTGTATGTGCGACGAGTCGTTCGGCGCAGACCTCGCGCCCATACCGCTCGGGCCGACACCGATGTCCGGGCTGTTCGCGTGCCGCCCCTGTCTTACACGGTTGATCGCCCGGGCACGACGGACCCGCGACGTCGCGATGACCCAGGACGCGGAGCGAGCCCGAGCAGAGTCCGCGGCCTGGATGCCGGTGCGTGAGCGGCATCTCGCCCGGCTCGACAGCGTGCGGCAGGCCGCCGAGGCTGTGACCGGGCTTGCCACGGACGGGGATATCGAAGCACTGCGCGTCGCCTGGCTCTTGGTCTCGCTGGAGTCCGCGTACACCTGGGTCCCCGATACGCCGAATCCACCCGCCTCCGTAGATCATGAGGACTCGGAGCTGCAGGACGAAACACTCCGGCTCCAGCTGGCCATGATCACGACGCGGGGGGCGGTGGCGGAGCGTCTCTCCTACCACCTGATCAACGAGGCACAGCCCGACAAGCCGGAGATGTGCGAAGAGCTCGAATGCCCAGACGCCTGCTCGGGTCGCCATGACTCCTCGCACATCGACTGCGGGCCGGACACTGTTTACGAGGACCTGGCAGATCACGGAATCGCCATGGAGCATCCGGAGTCCGAGCCCTTGTCACCTCGCCGCGCGGATCTTCCGGGGAGGACCGAAGCGGAGGAGAAGCACACTCCACTGCCCGAAATCGAGGAGGGAGCGCCTGTGGTCCTGGCGCGCTTCGGCATCAACGCGGATGACACGGACGTCCTGGTGAGTGCGGCGGCGGTCGGTCTGGTCGCGGATGCCTGGCGCGAGGGGCTAGTGGACTTGATCCACGCGGGTGACGACGGGCCGAGCGACGGCGAGATCTTCGCGCAGAGCGTCGATCTCTACCGCAGGGCCCGCGCGGCACTGGTTGCCGCACAGAACGATGGGCCCGAGGCGCTACTCGCGTTCGTGGCCGTCGCCTCGGACGTGGACCTTCCCTGGGCTGGCGGCTCGCGATTCGTGCTGCGGGAAGTGTGCCGGCCCCTGCCGGAGTTCATTCAGCACGTCGATGACCGCGTCTGGTTCACCGCAGAGGTGATGCGTGAACAGGGCTGGCGCGCGGGGCTGCTGCACAGAGCGGTTTCGGCCGTGTTCAAAGCCCCGGCTCACTTCGGTATGCCGGGCTGGCCCGGCGCAGTCGCCACGGCGATGGAGCGTTATGCGGTGCTGGACAGGTTGGGCGCACCCGAGGCCCTGAGGGACCTCGCGGTAGTGGAAGCGGCGTTGCTCGAAGCACCCGACAGGCTGGGGGCAGACGCCCTCGACTGGATCTCCGCCCAAGCCCTGCTTGCTTGATCCGGCCATCTGGACCGCCCGGTAGCTGACGGGCTCGGGGCAGATAGGACCAGCACGGGTTTATCATCAAAGCAGCCGGCTCGCGGAGAGTCGGTGGGCGGCATTTTCCTCTCGGGCCCGGCACCCTGGGACGCTGCATATGGGCGTGGTTCGCCCAGCTCCGTGGCAATCATTCGTGGGCTCACTAGGTATGTGACCTGAGTTGCCAGCCGGGTTGGCGCGAGGTATCCACATGCCCAGAAGCACCAGCAGATCAATTGCCCGCACCCGGATGCGGTACCTGGGTGAACCAAGGTCAGCCGCCCTGGCCGCGGTACCGCGTGACGGGTCCCTCGGCTTGGATACCTGTACGCCCGAGCAGCGCAGGCTTCGCGCCTTGCTTGCCCTAGGGCTGTTCAACCGGCCGGGGACTTGGCAACCTCATCGCGGTGTCGCCACGTGGGGGCTCCACACCCTTGTTGCCTACGACATCATTGTCTCACCCCGGTTCAACCGGCTCGTCCTCATCACGGACGTGCCCCACAACGTGGCTCCGTATCTCCTGCCCAGCAGTCACGGTGGAAGCTCCCTGCCGGGGCTCCGCCTCGAAGGGTTCCGGGGGCGGCATACATACGTGGCGCGCCATCTTCCCACCGGGGCTCAACTCGTCATCACCGGCAACCCTTCCGGAACCTGGGGTGGGAAGCTGCGCCCATCGCCTCGATGGGATTTCTATCCCGTCGACAAGGCCTTCACCGGGGCCGAGGGAGCACGGCTGGCAGAAGTCCCTGCGATGAGCGACGACGCCGAACGCCTGTTGGCGGGGCTGACGTGCCGCATTGCCGCACAGGACGCGGATGGTCGATGGGCGATCGGCAATTGGTTCTCCGACCCGCTGATGCGACCCGGTCGGCTCAACGCCGGAGGTGAAGATCGATACAAGAAGCAGCTGCAAGGGTACGGACACCGCTGGACGTTTCAATGGAACGGCTTCCCCTATGTAGAGGACGTGGCCGCGTCGCTGACCGCTTCTCCCGTCGGTGTTTCCGGTGCCGTTGCTCACGATGCCGTCGATCACTTCGAAATCCGGTTGGGCGACGCGACCTTGCGCTTGGACGGACAGCGAGGCCTCCCGCAGCAGGAGTCGGGGGTCACCCGGTGAGTTGGGACAACCTCAGCTTGATCATCCTTGCTGCCTTCGGTTGTCTCACGCTCCTGCTGACACAGGTGGGCGAGGTACTGTCGAAGCTTCCGCACATCATTCGTGCTTGGCGGCAAGTACGGAACGAGCTGCGCAACGGGGCGGTTGTCGACGACCGAGACGCCTCGCGGGAACATGACACCCGAAGTCTCGGACCGGCGTCGGAAGAACCGCCTTCGTATGACACACCCGGTCGGCGTGAATCGCATGGAACGCCATCCCCAGGGAGTGTCGATGAGTGATCCGCCGTGTTTCCGGGACGGTGCGCCCGGCGGGGAGCGGTCGCTGCGTGTTTCCTGATGCGCCGAGAGTGCACCGAGAAACCCTGGGAGGGAGTGTTCTGCCTCCAGGCGCGTCTGAGCGGTGTCCGTCCCACCGGGCGTGAGCACGAGTGGTTGAGAGCCGTTGTCCCTGATTTCGGGGACAACGGCCCTCAGTGCATACGCACGGTCGTCAAATTCGCCTGGCAGACCGCTGAAAACGGACTGGCTGGCCCTCCGCCCATCCGGCACGACGCGCGACAGCGAACAGTTGACGCTACGAAGTCAATCGCCAGGCGACACCTCACCCCGACGTCCCACCCATGAGCTAGCCCCCCCGAACGATCACCCCACCCCGGCCCCCGTTCGGTTCAGTGCCGGCATCAGGCGCAAGGCGTTGTCGCGGTTGATGTGGCGGCGCTGGCGGGGGGTGAGGGTGTGGTCGTTGTCCAGGGCAGGGAGGGCGAAGTCGGTGATGGTGGTGGCGGGGGTGGCTGGCCAGTCGCTGCCGTAGAGGAGACGACTGGGGTCGGTGACGGTCAGAAGGGTGGCGAGGGACTCCGGGCCCATGGGGGCCGCTGTGTCGTAGTAGAAGCGGTGGAGGTAGTCCCGCACTCGGGAGGGCTCGATCGCGGGGGTGAGGAAGCCGGCGAAGGCCTCCGCTCGGCTGGCGATGTAGGGGAGGAAGCCGCCGCCGTGGGGGAGGATGAAGGAGAGGTTGGGGAAGCGGTCAAGCGTTCCGTTGAGGATCAGGTTGACCGCGGCGCGTGTGGTGTCGAGCGGGAAGTCGCAGAGGAAGCTCGGTACGCCGGGAACGGCCGGGCGGGTGGGGTCCGCGCCGGGCAGGTCGAGGGGGTGGGTGTTGATCACCGCGGAGCGCTCATTGAGCTCGGCCAGCAGTGTGTTGTGTGATGGGTCGCCGAGATAGACACCATGGGTGCTGGCTCGGGTCTGCACGCCGAGTGCGCCGAGTTCGTCGAGTCCCCGGGTGAACGAATGGCGTGAGGTCTCCAGGTCATCGGTGAAGATGGGCGCGAAGAAGGAGAATCGGTCGGGGTGAGCGGCCGTCAGTTCCGTCACTGCCTCAAAGGCGACGGTCACACTCTCCCGTACCTGCGCCGGGTCCTTGAAGCGGCGTACCGGCATGGCCAGGCTCAGCACACTGGTCGCGATACCCGCGTCGTCCATCAGCTTCAGTGTGGTGGTGCGGTCCCAGCGGGTCCACCAGGGCAGTTGGGCGGGGTTGATCAGGTCCTTCCCCTCGGCCCACCGCACCCAGGCGGGTGAGGTGTAGTGATGGTGGACGTCGATCCTCGCGCCTCGGGCATCGCCGCTGGGGCGCGTGCGCGGCAGTGGCCTCGCGCTCGTACCAAGGGCGTGTGCGGCGCTGGTGTCGGTGACGGCCGCGGTGGCTGCCGCGCCTCCTGCCAGCAGCAGCATGTCGCGGCGGCCGATCCCCCGGTTTGCGTGTGGCATGTGGGTACACCCCTGGGCGCTTTGGTGGGTTTGGACACTCAGTGTTCGGATACTCGTTGTCTGGATACTCACTGTGGAGTGGACGGCCCCGAGGGTGACGCCGACACACACGCCGTAGGTGACCGGTCCCCCGGATGCACGACCGCCGACGCGGCGGTGGCCATGCGATTGGCTCCGCGCAGCGGAAGGGCTGCCACCGCCCACGCCCGAGCCGATGGACCCGGGGTTGGAGCAGATGAGAAGACGATCGTTCGGCGTGGGTCGAGCCCCATGGCGTTGCCCGTGGTACCCGCCCGACGACCGGACCGCGGCCCTCTCCCCCGCCTCCCCGAGGCGCTTCCGCTCTCCTATGACCTGGGCTGGGGCGGCCGCGTGCGGACTTCGGAAGGAGCCGGTGGAGTTCCCCGCCACCTGGAAGGCGGGCTCCTCAGCGCGGGAGCGCGCCGATGGCGTCCATGCCGCTTCCGCCGACTCCGCCATCGGGTCAGCGCAGGGCCCTGAGCTGGGAAGTGAAATGACCCTCTAGCGAGACGCCCTAGGGTGTCCGCATGTCTGCCCCTGAGCTGATCCGTATCGTCTCCCGCTCCTCCCCCATGGCACTCGCTCAAGTCGAGCGCGTCCGGGCCGAGTTGAGCGCTCTGCACCCCGGAGTCCGGACCGAGGTCGTGCCCGTCACCACCTCGGGGGACCGCTGGATGGGGGATCTCGCCCAGTTGGGCGGCAAGGGCGCGTTCACCAAAGAGGTGGATGCCGCGCTGATCGCCGGGGAGGCTGATCTCGCCGTGCACTGCGTGAAGGATGTGCCTGCCGATCGCCCGCTGCCGGCCGGCACCACCTTCGCGGCGTTTCTGCGTCGCGATGACATCCGGGACGCACTGGTCCACCCCGGCGGGCTGTCTCTCGATGAACTGCCGGATGGGACTCGTATCGGCACGTCGTCCGTACGACGTGTCGCCCAGCTCGCCGCATCCCATCCGCAACTGGAGTGCGTACCGATGCGCGGGAACGCGAACAGGCGGCTGGAGAAACTCGCCGCGGGGGACGCGGACGCGCTACTGCTCGCCGTGTCTGGGCTAGAGCGCATCGAGCGCACGGATGTGATCAGCGAGGTGCTGTCGGTGGAGGCCATGTGCCCGCCGATCGGAGCGGGGATTCTCGCGCTCCAGTGCCGGGAGGACGACACCACGACGATCGATGCCGTGACCGGGCTCGGCGACCCGGCCGCGCATCGCGAGGCGACCGCCGAGCGGATGTTCCTCCATGTCCTTCAGGGGCACTGCAACTCCCCCATCGCCGGTTACGCCCGGTCCGAGGGCAGCGGGGATCTCTCCTTGCGGGCCAAGGTGTTCACCCCGGACGGAAAGCGGGTGCTGAACGCCCATGAGTGGGCCGGGCCACTCGATCCCGCCACCCTTGGCACGTCCGTAGCGGTGGCTCTGCTGCGGCAGGGGGCACGCGACTTGATCGACGAGATCGCGCACTGAGAAACCGCACCCCGGGGAACTTCGCACTAGTGTGAAAATAGTTTGCGACTAATACAGCAACCGGCTAGCGTGCGGTGGTATGTCCGCGAAGACACCGGCTCCGATCACCCTGCTCGGCCGCCACATCCGACTGGAGCCGCTCACCATGGCTCACCTTCCCGATCTCTTCGCCGCAGGTGGCGGTGTGGAGGAGATCTGGCGCTGGCAGGGCGGCCCCGCCCCCGCTACCGAGGAGGAGTTGGGCGCCAAACTCAGCGCGTTGCTCGACGGGGCCGGGCAGCGGACCTCCCTGCCCTTCGCAGTGATCCATCTCGCCAGCCGTCGGGCGATTGGCTGGTCCTGCTATCTGGACATTGATGTCAGCGATGAGCGGCTGGAGATCGGATGGACCTGGTACGGCCGCGAGTACTGGCGCACGGTCGTCAACTCCGAGGCCAAACTGCTGCTGCTGGGCCATGCGTTCGAGGATCTCGGTATGGGCCGCGTCCAGTTGAAGACCGACCATCGCAATGAGCGCTCGCAGACGGCCATCGCCCGCCTCGGCGCCCGGCGTGAGGGAGTACTGCGCCGGCATCGAATACGTCATGACGGCAGCTGGCGGGACACGGTTTACTTCTCGCTACTCGCCGATGAGTGGCCCGCCGCAAAGGAGCGTCTCCGTGCCAGGCTCTGATTCCGGTTCCGTCGCCGGTTCCGGTTCCGCGTCCGACTCCCGATCTGTGTCATCGGGTCAGTCCACCGCGATCTCGGTGCAGCGCCTGACGTACTACCCGGTGAAGGGCTGTGCCGGTACGGAAACCGACTCCGCGACCGTGACGGAAACCGGCCTCGCCCATGACCGTACGTTTATGGTCGTCGATGCCGTTGACGGCTCCTTCCGGAGCCAGCGCACCCATCCCGCGATGGCCGCGATCCGACCGGCGGTCCTGGACGGCGGTGCCCGGCTGCAGCTGACCGCCGACGGGGTGGAGAAGCTACTGCTCCCGGTGGAACCGGAGGGCAAGCGGCTCGCGGTGAGCATGTTCGGACGGCCCATCGGCGAGGGAGTGGACCAGGGCGAGGCCGCCGCCGAGTGGTTCTCCGAAGCGCTGGGAGCCCCATCACGGCTGGTACGGGTGCCTCCGGACTTCGACCGCGACGGTTGGGGTGAGACTCCCGGCAAGGCCGGCTTCGCCGACGCCCATGCCGTGCTGGTGACGTCCCAGGCCTCGTTGGACCATCTCAACGCGCTGATCGAGGCGCGGGGGGCCGCACCCGTGCCGATGGACCGCTTCCGGCCCAACATCGTCCTTGACGGCTGTACCGCGCCACATGCCGAAGACCAGATGCGCCGACTGCGCATCGGAACGGTACGGCTCGCCTACGCGGTGCGGGCGACGAGATGCGCGGTCCCCATGGTCGACCAGCTCAGCGGGGCGCGATCCGGGCCGGAACCGATCCGGACCCTCGCCACCTACCGGCGGGAGCCGCAGTACGAGAACAGGGTCAGTTTTGGGATGAAGGCCGCGGTGGTGCGGCACGGCACGCTTCGGGTGGGCGACCCGGTCTCGGTCACCGACCGCCCCTGACCGGGTCGACCGACCAGCGTTCCCTCCCCACACGCTCGACCGGACCCCGGCATGACCCGGCCAGACCCCGCTGTACGGGGAGTCGGCCCGGGCGAGGAGCGCCCGGGCCGCGGGGCCCGCGTCAGCAGCGGGGAACCGGCTTGCTGTAGGTGGTGTTGCTGGGGTTGGCCACGTAGTAGTCCGATGCGTAGCGGCCGTTCTCCAGCCGGTTCCAGACGGTGGTCGTACCGACCTTCGAGCCAGCTCGCTGGCAGTACACCCAGGCCAGCGAGCCATTGGGGAGGGTGGCCCGGGCGGGATGGGAAGCCCCGGGACCAGTGCGTTCCGACAGTCCGCCGGCCGCCGTGACCTGGTACGGGTAGAGACAACGAGGCAGCGGCGAGCTGTAACCGGTGGCCGACGGGGTGCTCACATAGCGGTCACTGACATAGGAGCCGTCGGAGAGCTTGTTCCACACCGTGGTGCCACCGACCTTCTGTCCCGGGGTCTGACACACCACCTTCAGGGCAGCCCTGGGGGCGTGCGAACGGGTGATGGGATACGCCCCCGAGGGGCCGGTGCGCGCGTTGAGCGCGGTCGTGCTGGTCACCGTGTAGGAGTACGCGAGCGTCGCCACCGGTGTGTCGAGACGGTTGGAATCGATCCAGATCGTGGTGCCGCCGTGGGTTTCGTTGTGGTCACCGCGGAACTGCTTGGCCCGCTGGTGCACGGCCCACTTGGAGTCGGCGACGCCGGTCCAACCCCTGAGCGAATCGACGTTGTCGTACCGCGCGACCCACAGCGCGTCCGGACGCGCGTAGGCCGTGGAGGCGTAGACGTCGGAGAGTTGCTTCGCCCCGAGGTTGAGGTTCATATAGACGCCCGACACATAGCCGAGGCGGTGCAACTCCTTGGTCCAGGAGGAGAGGTATGTCAGTACCGCGGTCCGACAGGCGCTGTCGGTCTGGGAGTAGAACTCGATGTCGTTGTAGAACGCGCTGCCAGGCTGCATGCCGAGCGCCTTCGCCTTGGCGATGGCGTCGGTGGCGGCGGCGATGCCCTGGGACCTGGCAGCCGCCGGGACCAGACTGATCTTGGCATCGGTCGGCTTGGCCCCGCACGGGGGTTGCAGACCCTTGTAGATCGGCAGCAGGCGCCACTTCAGGGCGCCGACCGAGGCCACCCAGGACGGGGTGAGCTCCGGCTGAGCACAGGTGCGGTTGACCCCGCCGAAATACACCCCCACCGCCCGGTAGGGCGAGGCCGTCCAGGCGCGCATGGCTTCGAGGGCGGGCGCGGTGCAGGTGTCGAAGGCAAGTCCGGAGTAGCGGGTGGCGCTCGCACCGGCCGCGTAGGGAACCGGTGTGGCCGGTTCCGCCGCCGCCGGTGGAGCGAAGGAGAGGGCGGTGGCGGCACCGAGTAGCGCAGCCGTCGAGAAGGTGATGACGGTGGAGAGGCGAAGTCCGCGGCGGGCCGGGCCCCGGAGTGCGTACGGGGTGCCCTGAGACGGGTCGCGCCTACGGTGCTTCCGACGCGTGAGATCCGTACGGTCGGCGTGGTCGGCGTGGGACACATGCTCGGCGGGCCGCTCGCTGCCTGCACGATGGGCGCGATCCGTGTGGTGCGTGGTGGCCGTGTGGTGTCGGTGGTCTCCGGGGTGAGTGCTGGACGCGGGGCGGATCAGTCGTTGCCCAGGGTGCAGGATTCTTTGCAGAGTTCTACGCAGGGCGCGGTGCGGATGCCACATACAAGTCCCCCAAGGTGTGGCGCTAACCGATGGGGATCAGGATGCCCGGTTTCGGGATGGATGGACCCTGTACGGAGGGAAATTGTGCCGGGCCCGGTACGAAGCCCGGCACGAAGGGGAATCGCTGGAGGAGTCGCGTCGGGGCCCGCCGTCCCCGGCCGGACGACGGGCCCCTTGATCCGTTGGCGCCCATGGGTCGCCCATGACGCGTTGGAGTGTTGGACCGTTGGTGGTCCTGGTTCCTTTGGTTCTGTCGGTGCCGTTAGCGGGTCAGCGGCCGTAGCGGATGAGCGCGCGCACCATTCGGCAGGTGGTGTCCGACGGCGGATGGATGCCGATGCGATCGGCCGTCGTCCGTATCCGGCGGTTGTCGGCGGTGGCGGGGTGGTAGACACCGGAGTCGAGCAGGGCGATGGCGAGGCGCATCGCCTTCAACCGGCGGTTGTGTGTCACATACCATTCGCGCGGCTGGCCGGCGGGCAGCCGCTTCTTCTTCGGCGGGGCTTGCTCCGCCGAAGACCCGGCGGTGGACTCGGTGCGTGCGTCGGTCTGCGACGGCTTCCTGATGAGCTTGGCCACGGTCATTGGCAACCTCCAGACAGGCTGGCGGGACCATCCCGAACTACTGCCCATTCTACTCGCTGACACTGACAATCGCCCCTGCTCAGAGGCCATTTGAGGCATGTTGGCCCCGTGTCGCGAGGGGATGGGGTGAACGGGGTGGGGAAGGTGCCGAGGGATGGTGCGGCGGGGCGAACGGGCGCTGGCCCGCCCGAAACGGTCTCGGGAGGATCCGGGCAGATGCGGGCGGGGTTGGTCGCTGCCCATCGCCGTCCGGAAGCCGTCCGCGGGGTGGGGCGAGGCGGGGATGCCCGCCCCGGGTGGTGCGCGGTAGCGGTTCGCCGGCGGCGGCAGTCGGGGGACGAGAGGGGCGAAGGGGTGCGGCGGAACCATCCCCGACGGCCTCCTCGGGGTCCTCCCGGATGGAGGGCCGGCGGGTCGGGCCGGGGGCTTTGATGTGGCAGGGGCGGCGGTACGGTGCTCGGCATGGAGATCTGGATCAACCCAGCCTGTTCCAAGTGCCGCAGCGCCCTGGATCTGCTCGACGGGGAAGGCGCCCGCTACACCGTGCGGCGCTATCTGGAGGATGTCCCGAGCGAGGACGAAATCCGGGAGGTGCTGGGACGCCTCACGCTTGAGCCCTGGGACATCGCTCGCAGCCAGGAACCCGAGGCAAAGGCCCTGGGGTTGGCGGAGTGGGCCCGCGAGGACGGCTCGCGTGAACGCTGGATCGAGGCACTGGCCCGCCATCCGCGGCTGATCCAGCGTCCGATCATCACCGCGGACGACGGCACGGCTGTGGTGGCGCGAGACGATGAAGCTGTACGCGAGGCGCTCAGGCGTCAAGGAGATGCCCCGACGCACTGATGCGTCAGCGTGGTCTGGGCAGGAGCCGAACGAAGTCGGGTACCGGAGCGGACAGCGCCCCGGCGCCGAGTATCGAGCATCGACGGCCCGAACTGGGCTGGGGCTGGGGATGAGGCCTCCCCTGACCCATGCGTGGGCGATGCCCCACGGGCCGGGCCGTCGCCAAGGCCGTCGGTGAGGCCGGAGTCGACCACAGCGAAACGGGCCAGCCTCGGGACAGGCTCATCGGGACAGATGCACCCGGGCAGGCTCATCGACGGGCTCGCGCAGGCGGTCGGTTCGACCAGCTCGTCCAATCAACTCATCTGGTCAGCTCGCCCAATGAACTCATCCGATCAACTCAGTTGCGACTCCGCCGCTGCCAGGATCTCCGTCAGACGCAGTCCAAAGCGAGCGTCGCAGCCATGCGGACGCCCGGTCCGTGCGGACTCCAGCAGGGCGTCCATCGCCCGGTGGAACGAAGTGACCGCGTCCGACCACTGCGGCAGCATCACTCGCCCCTGGTCCCCGATCAATTCGATGCCGGCGCCCGATGCCTTCGGCGGGGCACTCAGGCCCACCGATGTGGTGCTGGAAGCACCCGACTCATGGCGAAGCACCAGATGGACCGTGTCCCGGGGGCCTCGGGCCGCGGTCACCTGGGTGACATCTCCGAGCACCGGTATCAGTACGGACAGCACATGGGGTCCGACATCCCATAGTCCGCCCTTCTCCCGGCGCCAGCGGGAGGCCGCGAAGGAACCGGTTTGGGGCGGAGCGTCATCCGCGGCATAGAGGGAACCGAGCCACTGGGCGTGGGCCGTGAACCAGCCGCCCATCGCGGCCTGCTGCTCGATCCAGGGCTCGGTGTCCACGGCGAAGCGCAGGGTGCAGAACACCACCGAGGCGACGTCTGCCCCCTCCACCGCGTCGGTCACCGAGCGCGCGGCAGCCACGGTTGTCGCGATCGGTTTGTCCAGCAGCAGATGACAGCCCGCCCGCGCCGCACGAACGGCGAAGGGCGCCTGCACATCAGGTGGCAGCGCAAACGCGACGGCGTCGCAGGAGGCGAGGAGCTCCTCGACGCCCTGATCACCGCTGAACGCCCGGGTGCCATGGGCAGCGGCCAGCGCGGCAGCCGCCTCCTCCCGCCGCGCCCACACCCCCGCGAACTCGATACCGCCATGGGTGGCGAGGGCGGGCGCCTGGGTCTGCTCTGCCCAGGGGCCGGCCCCCAGCAGCCCCCACCGGGGCTTCCGCACGGACATGAGATCAGTCATGGCCTCAGTGTGCCCGCCCACGGATATTCCCGTAGCGGCCTGTGGACAAGGTGCTAGGTTTTCCGGGCCGGCCGCGGGACTCCGGTGCGACTTCCGGGACTTGCCTTTGAAGCAGTGATTTCGCTGATCGCGCCCTCATTCCCCGGCCGGCTTCCCCTGCCGGAGCTAGCGAGGTGCCCCATCTCGCCGGCTGTTCGCCGCGAGGCCAAAGCACCCTGTGGACAACACAAGGGATCAGGCGCATCAGGCAGCGGCCGGGGACGGGGCAGGTGACGAGCAGCCGCATAGGGGCGGGGAGGGCCTGTCTCCTCTGGGCGAGAGGACCATCGGTGAAGCGAGCGGAGGGGCCATGACCGGGACGAAGGAGAGCTTCGCCGATCTGATAGCGGCCGAGGACGTACTACTCTTCGTGAATGCCGCGGTCACGGCGACTGGTCAGCGGGAGTTCCATTCCCGGGCGGACCACCAGCGTCTGTCGCTGTCCTTCCTGCACGAGTACGTACGAGTCAACTACCGCTCCATCTACGCCGCGGTCCTCGCCCTCGACATCAACGACCACAACGCCGTCCGCATCATCGTGGAACTGCTGTGCACGGCGGATGAGGCCGACCCGGAGCAGAAGCGGACCGAGGGCCGTCTGATCGCCGCCCGACTGGCCGCCCTGCCGCCGCAGCGCGTCTACCGGGCCTTCCACGCACTGCGCAGTGCCAAGGTCAACAACCGCCGTACCCGGGCGATTCAGCGGGACTGGCTGGCTGCTCGCGCCGACCTCGCCCATGACGCGGTGAAGTACCGCAGCGCTCTCAAGACGGTCGCCCGCCACACCCACAACCCACTCGACGGCGAGTTGGGCGCGTTTCTCTTCCGCCCGGGGAAGAGCACGCGCTATTCCGACCCCCGTCTCGATGCCTACCGGCGCGCCCGCTACGAGCAGGACGCGATCTACGAGCTGCCGTTCACCATCGCCGAGGGCTTCGCCGCGAAGCACGGTGTGCCTCGCGCTCGCTTCCTGGAGCGGATCGCGCCGCGTATGACCCGCTTGGAGCGACTGCGTACGCAGAGCACGACCGGCGACACCACCGGCACCACCACCGATCTGACCGTGATGCCACTCACTCGGCTCGCCCTGTTCGTCCTCTCCCTTCCCCGCGCGGAGCGGCACCTCCGGCGGGCGGAGCTGACGGCCGCCCTACGGGCGTCAGCGCTGCGGGCCGCGGGTCCCTACGCCGGGAGCTGGGGCAGGGTTTCGGCCGTTCTGGACGACAGCTACTCGTCGTACGGATCGGGGGTGAAGCGCCGCCGACCGCTCGCGGTCGCCTTGGGTGCCCACTTCCTGTTGGAGGCGCTGGCTGGTTCCTACGGTGCGCACTGGACGTCGGGGGGCCGTGATCCGCTGATGGTCCGGCCCTGGGGCCCGAGCCCGCTCGGCAGCCGGGTACTCGACGCCCTGGAGGATTCTCCCGAGCGATTGGTGATCGTCTCTGACGGCTTTGACAACGCGCCCCCAGGACTGGCCGGTGAGGTGCTGCGGGTGTGGCGTACCCGGCTCGATCCGGAGCGACGCACCAGCATCGTCCATCTGAACCCGGTCTACGACGCCGAGGGTTTTGATGTGCGTCGGTTGGCGCCCAGTGTCCCCACGGCCGGCATCCGTGACGCGGAGGACCTTGCGGCGCTGGTGGAGATCGCGCAGTTCACCGAGGGGCGTACCGGACTCCCGGAGCTGCTGGCCTATCTCGACCGCCGGACGGAGCGTTTTCTGACCGCTCAGAAGGCCGACCGGAAGGCCGACCGGAAGGCCCTTCAGCAGCACCGTCAGAGGACCGATCAGCAGAGCAACCAGCCAGGCGACCAGCAGGGCGATCAGAGCTCCAGCCGGAAGGCCGACCAGGGGAAGGGGGGACGATGAACAAGCTGGATCTGTCCGGGGTGAGCGCCATGCCTTCCCAGGTGTGGGGCGGCATCCGATTGGTGCCCCTGGTGCGTGAGGCCCCGGTCGCCGGGCTGCGGCTGCACCATGAGATCTACCGCCATGCCTTGGGCGCGGTGGACGTCGGCCCCCGTACGCGGTACCTCTCGTACATTCCGCACGGCTTCATCGCGGATTGGTCGGGTGACGGCGGACAGTCAGCCGCCTACGGCACGCAGCTGGCCGGTTCGGCCCCCACCGGGACGGACTGCGTTCCCATTCGGCTGCACCACGGGCTCGCCAAGCGTCGGCGCCAGAAGGGGGTCACCGAGAAGCGGCTGCGGTTCCTTCCGCTGCATCTGGCGCTGGAGGGCTATTTGGCGCTGCACTTCGGTGGGCCGTCGGTGATCTGGGACGAGTGGTCGCAAGCGGCGGTACGGCAGGGGATGTCACCGCGCGCCGAGGCTGCGTACGCGGGCTGGCAGGTGCCGGGGCTCGGGCAGGCGCTACGGATCTTCGAGCTCCATCCGCGACAGTGCGGGGTGCTGGTGTACACGGCGGACGCACTGGCGGCTGCCTTCGTCGTGCCGCATCCGGATGACTATCGTGCGCTGCACCCCTCGCTGATCGAGGACCTCTACGGCGAGCTGGTGCACCAGTACGCCTTCTACGGTGGTCCCGTGCCGGCCTTCGACGCGCGGATCGGTGGGGAGCGCCACATTCGGAGTCTGGCGGATCTGCGGGCGGCGGCCCGGGCGCAGGAGCGCAGCTGGACCGAGAACCATGACGCGCTGATGGCGAACCGCCTGCTGAACCCCTCGTACCACTTCGAGCGGGTGTACCGGATGGGGGAGTTCGGGCTGTGGCGTTTTCTGCCGTCGTTCGGGCGCGGGGAGCCGGAGCAGCACATCGGGGAGGCGATCTGTGACCACAAGGGGCGGGTGGCCTATCTCAAGACGTTCCGACTCTCCGAGGCGCAGATCCGTCGCGGTCATCTGCTGAACGGGCTGTACGACCACGACTGGCAGCTGAATCGCACGGCGCAGGCCCTGGGGATCGACCGGGGTCAGTTGGTCGGCAGGATCCATGACGCGGGTTTTTCGTCACTGCTGAAGCACGGGGTGGAGCGCGCGGGCCGAAGGTGAACCCGGGGTGGCGTCGGCATGAGCCGGGTGGCGTTCGCATGGACGAGATGACGGTGGCGTAAACGGGGGCCGGGCGTCGACTGGGGACGGCAGGGGCATGGGTGACCTGGGCATTTGGTGCGCTAGCGGCCTGGATACCCCTCCCATCCCTGAGGCCGCACCACCCCCACGTAACACGGGGTTCATCTTCGGGCAATGGTGGGGAAATCGCCCTTTGCGACAGTGGCGGTGATACAGCAGCACCCGCAAAGGATGAGACCCGTGACCTTCAAGGCTGAGTACATCTGGATCGACGGCACCGAACCGACCGCCAAGCTCCGTTCCAAGACGAAGATCCTGACCAAGGGCGAGGAACTGCCCCTCTGGGGCTTTGACGGGTCCAGCACCAACCAGGCCGAGGGCCGCTCGTCGGACTGTGTGCTGAAGCCGGTCTACTCCTGCCCGGACCCGATCCGGGGCGGTGACGACGTACTGGTGCTGTGTGAGGTCCTCAACACGGATCTGACTCCGCACCGCTCCAACACCCGGGCGCAGCTGGTCGAGACGGCCGAGCGGTTCGGCGCGCAGGAACCGATCTTCGGTATCGAGCAGGAGTACACCTTCTTCGAGGGCGAGCGGCCGCTCGGCTTCCCGATCGGCGGCTTCCCCGCCCCTCAGGGTGGTTACTACTGCGGTGTCGGTGTCGATGAGATCCACGGCCGCGATGTGGTGGAGGCGCATCTGGAGAACTGCCTCACCGCCGGGTTGGGCATCTCCGGAATCAACGCCGAGGTGATGCCGGGACAGTGGGAGTTCCAGGTAGGTCCGCTCACCCCGGTCGTGGTCTCGGATCAGCTGTGGATCGCGCGCTGGCTGCTCTACCGCACCGCCGAGGACTTCCGGGTGTCGGCGACCTTGGAGCCGAAGCCGGTGAAGGGTGACTGGAACGGCGCGGGCGCGCACACCAACTTCTCCACCAAGGCCATGCGTGAGGACGGCGGATATCCGGCCATCATCACCGCATGTGAGTCCCTGGGCGAGGGGTCCAAGCCGCTCGACCACGTCAAGAACTACGGCGCGGGCATCGACGACCGGCTCACCGGGCTGCACGAGACCGCTCCTTGGAACGAGTACAGCTACGGCGTCTCGGACCGGGGTGCTTCGGTCCGCATCCCGTGGCAGGTCGAGAAGGACGGCAAGGGCTACATCGAGGACCGTCGCCCCAACGCCAACGTCGACCCGTATGTGGTGACCCGGTTGCTCGTGGACACGTGCTGCACCGCGCTGGAGAAGGCCGGGCGGGTCTGATCCCGCACGGGCTCCCGCGGGGGCCTCGCGCCGATACCGCGTTGATCTCGCACCGTTCTCGTATCGACCTCGCGCTGGTCCAGCGCTGACCATGGTGGCCACGCGCGGGCCCTGGGCCGGTCTCGCACTGATACGTACCGCTTTCGAAGGGGCGTTCGCCATACGGCGGCGCCCCTTCTCGGCGTCTTGGGCGCTGTCGAATTCTTTCGTCGCCTATGTTTTTTTTGTCACCTTCTGTTCTGGTGTCGGCTGTCAGCGGGGCATGCCATGGTGACCCGTATGTTGGAGATCAAGGTGATGACCGAAGACGATGAGCAGCATGTCCGAGTGACGTCCTCGAAGCTGGCGGAACTGGTGCGCCGAACCAGGGAGGGGGACGGGGACCGGCGTTCTCTGCTGATCCAGCGGATACCCGATCTCCC
This sequence comes from Streptomyces albipurpureus, assembly GCF_023701525.1. Classification (GTDB taxonomy): domain Bacteria; phylum Actinomycetota; class Actinomycetes; order Streptomycetales; family Streptomycetaceae; genus Streptomyces; species Streptomyces albipurpureus. The sequence goes on along the minus strand of NZ_JAMQAW010000028.1, from coordinate 109,289 downwards.
GGATGTCTTCATCCAGGTGCGGCGCGGCCCGGAGGCTCACTTCGACGTCGAGTACCGCGAGGGGCCGCGCCCCATGCTCCAACAGGAAGCGCGGTTCACGGACGCGGAGTCCGTGGCCCGGCTGCTGACCGGCTGGGCACAGGGGGAGGACGAGTGGCGCGCGGGTGGCCAGTGGACGCCCGTGGATCTGGGCCCCGAGCCGGGACCGGTGCCCGAGTTGGACGATGGCGTCCGTCAGGAACTGGAGCGACTGGTCCGTCAGCAGCTCATCGCCGGATACAGCACCCGGAGCCGGTTGGTGGAGAGGGTCCGCGATCACTTCCGGGTGACCGGAGATGGCCTCGAAGCGGCTGATGGCGGGGAGGACGGGGGTGAGAGCAGCCGCGACGGGAGCGGGACGAGCGGCGCGGACGATCCCCGGGGTGCGGGTGAGGTCCCCGACGGGGAGCCGGCCGGGAGCGCTGGCGCGAGTGATCGGCGTGAGGGTGGTCGCCGAGGCTCCGCCGTGGTCGTCACCACTGGTCAGGCGGAGTCGCTGGTGAACCGGCTGTGGTTGGAGCGGGTCGCCGAGCAGTCCGAGTGGGAGGGCGAGACCGACCCGGAGCGGCTGGCCCGCGCCTTCGCCGCCCTGGACGCCTCGGGCATCACCGCCCGGGAGAATTTCGCCTGCTGCCACTCCTGCGGCCAGGCCGAAATAGGTGGTGCCGGTTCGCCCACGGCTCGCGGTTTTGTCTACTTCCACGCGCAGACGGCTGAGCAGGCGTCAGAGCGTGGACTGCTGCTGCACTACGGCGGGTTCGACAGCTCGGCCGACACGACGAGGGCCATCGGTCGAGAAGTGGTTTCGGCGCTCACCGAGGTGGGGCTTGCCACGGACTGGAACGACGATCCGAGTAAGGCGATCGAGGTCCCGCTGGAGTGGCGCAGGCGGCTCGTGGGTTGAGCGCGCGGGCGCACAGCGTGTGGGCGGTGCGGAAGCGGGCGCGGGTCGGTGCGCTTGCCGGTTCTCGGCGGATCCACCGGCGGGGAAGTCAGTCCCCCGCGCCCCACCGACAGCATTTCGCCAACCCTTCTGCCTGCGGAAACGGGATGTGATGAGACTCGCGTCTCGATCCCTGAGAGGGACCCTCGTTCGCATCGTGTTCATCTGATTCAATGAGCCCCATGGCCAGCCTTGAGAATCTCGCGACAGGTCGCAGCGACCTTGAGCCGTTCTGGCCGTCCCGGCAGCATCATGACTTCGACCGGGTGTGTTGCCGCGCGGTGAACGCGCAGGCCCTCTAAAGCCGTTTCCCCCGGCCTTCGGCCAGCGCGCATGACGTACGTCCGTCCCTACGGCTCGACGAATCCTCCGCGCGAAAGAGAGCTGACCTCTCATGGCGAACCCCCGTTCCTTTTCCTCCCTTCCGGCTGTCTCCGGTGCCCCTGCGGCAGCCGCCGTCGACAGCGGGCCGCTGAACCCCGTCCGTCATCGATTGCGTGCCGTCGACCGCGATGAGGTCGCGCCCCTGGGCAGCACCGGTAACCGTCGCAGTGTGGTGGACTTCCTCCCACCCGGAGCGACTTGGCTGCCCGCACCCCAGCACAGCGTGCCCAGCCTGCCCGGCCATCCGCCGATGGTGGGCTATCTCGTTCTCGTACCCGCCGACCAGCAGCTACCGCTACCGGCTCCGGCCGCCCCAGCAGCAGCCGCTCCCCCCTACCCGTCCCTCGCGAGCGAGGCCGGTGTCAGCGAATCGGGCCCGGTGCGGATCGATCCGGTGGAGCGGGTCGCGCTGGTGGCGGGGCGGGCGCTGGACCTGACGTATCTGGAGTTCGAACTCCTGGCGCATCTGGTGGCGTACCCGCATCGGGTGCACACCCGCGATCAGTTGGTGACCACCGTGTGGGGCTATGGGCATGTGGGCGACGGGCGGACCGTCGATGTCCATGTCGCCCGGCTGCGCCGCAAGCTCGGTGCCGAGCACCGGCGCACCATCAAGACCGTGCGCCGGGTCGGCTACAAGTACACCCCGTGAGTGCTGGGCCCGGTCCCGTGGTGACACGCGGACCGGGCCCCGTCCGTTCTGCGACGACACGAGCTAGGCGCGGGCGCGGACCTTCGCCATCAGCCCTATCGCCAGGTCGAGCACCAGGAACATGACCAGGGTGATGCCGAGCAACGGTACGAACCAGCCGATGAGCGCGGTGACCGCGGCCAACGGCAGCAGCACGACCACCGGGACCTTGCGCCATGTGCCCCGCGCAACGGGGCGGCCGAATGCGAGCTTCCGCCCCTTGGTCGGCCTGCGCAACCACCACATCCGATAGCCCCACAGGGTCAGCATGATCGTGGCGACCATCAGCAGCGCCAGTGCCAGTTGGTTGGTCAGGCCGAGGAACACGCCCATATGCGCGTCGATGCCGAAGCGCGTCAGTTGGGCCAGTACGGGGTAGTCGGCGAACCTCAGTTCATCGATGACCTCACCGCTCGCCGGATCGACCGCGGCCGAGTCCAGATGGACGGGGAAGCTGGCGTCCGTCTCCCTGATCACATAGCCGGTGCCCTCGCTGGGCAGCACGATCGCGAGCGATCCGTCGATCCCGACCGCCCGCGCGGACTGCAGCGCCTTGTCGATGCCGACATCCGCGCCCTGGTGCGCCTCACCGTGACCCGCGCCATGGCCCTCATGGTCACCGCCACCGCCGGAGCCGCCGTCCAGCACCGCGGAGACGGCCGGGGTCGCACCACCGAGCTGGTCCTGGACGGCGCCGATGTTCTCGCCCGCGTACCGCGACCAGGTCAGTCCGGTCGCGGAGAGCAGCACCAGACCGATGGTCGCCCACAGGCCGATGGCGCCGTGCCAGGACAGCGTACGGCGACGGCCCTTGGCGCCCCGCTCGGGCAGCACCAGGGCGCGCTTGTTGCGGCGGCGACGGCCGAGCCAGAGCACCAGACCGCCGAGGGCGACCACCCAGAGCCAACTGGCGGCCAGTTCGCTGTAGTAGCGGCCGAGGTCACCGAGGTGGAGGTCGCGATGGAGCTCATCGGTCCAGGCGCGCACCGGAAGGGCTCCCGAGCCGCCGTAGGAGGGGAGTGCTCCGCGTATCTCGGCGGTGTACGGATCGACGAAGACGGCGAGGGACTTGTTCTCATCGACCTTGGGCGAACTCATCAGCACCCGAGTGGTCGCGCCGTCCTCAGAGCTGGGCCAGACGGCGGTCACCGTGCCATCGGGCCGGGCCTCTTGGGCCGCCTTGACCTGCTGGGCGAGAGGCAGGGCCCGGTCACCGACCGGGACCTCCAGCTCATGGCTGTAGATGATCTTCTCTGCCTGGAAGGAGAGTGCGTACAGCAGACCGCTGGCGGCGGCTATCAGCAGCAGCGGGGCCACCAGCAGCCCGGCGTAGAAGTGGATACGGAGGACGAGGGGCCGCAGTGCGCTCCAGGTGGAGGTGGAGGCTGCGGTCTCCTGTTCGGTCTCGGTGGTGCCCTGGACAGGGACGTCAATGGCCATGGTCATCCTGGGGAGTTGGTGTGACATGGGGAATCGACCCCAGGTCAGACGGCTGCTCCAGGGGTCGTGGCACGGGGAGTGAGCACCGTGGGCGGGCCACGGCGCACCAGGGTGTGACCGAGGAGAAGAGTGCTGCGGCGGATGGCCAGCGGCCGTCGCGCCGGCGCCGGCCGTGGATTGTCCGGCAGCAGGACGACGGTGAGCAGCAGCCGCAGCGGTGTGAAGGCGAGTGAGGTGGCCGCGGCGGCCAGCCGGAAGAACGCGGACTCGCCGTGCGCCAGCCAGAGCGCGCAGAACGCGGCGGCGGCCAGATGCGCCGCGACCATGGTGAGGGAGGACTGGCCCAGCGGTGCGGCGTCGGGAGGTACCGCCGTGGCCATATGGTCGACCGCTCCCATGGCGGAGTGGGGCGGGGCGGGTGGTGGCGCCGCGGTATGGCCTTGGACGCGCGCGAAGAACAGATGGAGCGCGCCCTGCATCGCCAGCAGGCCCAGTCCGATGGAGAGGGTGCCGCGGCGTCTTCCGGCCGCGAGCCAGGCGCAGCCGGCGGTCACCGGGAGGACGGGCAGCAGTACGAGGAGCGGTAGGTCGTGCCCAGATGTGAAGGAATGCCCCATGGCCGCCAAGGAGCAGCAGATCGCCGCGAAAAGTGCGGCCCGCAGAGCGCGCAGTGGCGACCGGGCATCCGTCATGGTGCGCACATGCTGCCATCACCCGGGCGGCTGTGGGAGAGGCGGGAACGTTCTGATCTCTGGGACTGCTGGCAACGCTGGGGCGATTGCTGTGCAAACAGCACTCTTCTGGCAGCAGAAGTCCTGTTCACCTGGGGAGGGAGGAGGCAGAGTCAACGTATGAGACTTCTGATTCTGGGTGGTACGGAGTTCGCGGGTCGGGCGGTGGCGGAGGCGGCTCTCGCCCGCGGTTGGGAGGTCACCGTCTTCCATCGGGGTCGGCATGAGGCTCCGCCCGGTACGACGGAGCTGCTGGGCGATCGGACCGAGCCGAACGGGCTGGCCGCGCTCGCCGAAGGCGGTTGGGACGTGGTGCTCGACACCTGGTCGGCGGCGCCCTGGGTGGTGCGGGACTCGGCCCGGCTGTTGGCCGACCGGGTGGGCCGCTATGTCTATGTGTCGAGTTGTTCGGTGTACACCTGGCCGGTGGCGGTCGGCTATGACGAGTCGGCGCCGGTGGTGGAGTCCTCCTCGGACGCGGACGGCGTCCCCTACGCGGAGGCCAAGCGGGGTGGTGAACTGGCGGCGTTGGACGCCTTGGGCGCCGATCGGACACTGCTGGTGCGCTTGGGGCTGCTCCTCGGCCCCTGGGAGAACATCGGCCGACTGCCCTGGTGGCTGGGCCGGATCGCCCGCGGCGGTCCGGTGCTGGCGCCCGGGCCTGGTCGGACGCCGTTGCAGTTCATCGATGTCCGTGACTTCGCCGAGTGGACGCTGTCGGCGGCCGCCGCCGGGCTCAGTGGTCCGTACAACCTCGCCAGCGAGCCGGCGCACACCACGATGGAGGAGTTGCTGACGGCCTGTGTCCAGGTCACCGGGTCCGGGGCGGAGCTGCGCTGGACGGAGCCGGGGAGGATTCTGGCGGCGGGTGTCGAGCCATGGAGTGATCTGCCGATCTGGGTGCCGCGGGCGGAGGCCGCCGATCTCCACAACGCGGTGTACGGGTTGAGTGTGGTGCGGGCGCTGGGAACCGGGCTGCGGTGCCGGCCGGCTGCCGAAACGGTCGCCGACACCTGGTCGTGGCTCCAATCGGTCGGCGGTAGGGCCGAGTTGCGGCCGGACCGCCCAAAGGTGGGGCTTGACCCGGTGGTGGAGGCGAAGCTCCTGGGGGTGTGAGGAGGCCGGTGCGGTAGGGCTCGGCCGCGAGGCCCGCGCACCTCAAGCGGGCTTCGGCCCCGGCTCGGCCCAAGTGGTGATGGCCTGGTTCATGAGGTTCACCACCACACCATGGCCCGGCACGCAGCACTGCCCCGACCATGGCGGTCCCCCCAGCCCCCAGGCCCGTATCGCTGAAGCCCATCTCCCCAAGGTCCGTGTCGTCCGATGACTTTCCGTGCTCCGGAGCGTCTTCTTCTCGGTGGGCCGTTGCTTCCAGCGGCTCCCACCCGCGGTGTGCACTCACCGCGCCCATGCGCTCAGGAGGACGAACATGCTGATTGTGTCCGGTTGGATCGCGGTCGATCCGGAGGCGCGAGAGGGCTATCTGGCCGGGTGCCGCCGGGTTGTCGAGGAGGCGCGGGCCACCCCCGGTTGCCTGGACTTCGTCCTGTCGGCGGACCCGTTGGAGGCCGATCGGATCACCGTGTACGAGCGGTGGGCATCGGATGCCGAACTGGCGGGGTTCCGTGGCTCCGGGCCGGAACCGGAGCAGACCGCGGAGATCCGGGACGCGCAGGTGCACAAGTACCGCATCTCCGCGATCGAGCCGCCGTGACCACCGTGACCACCGTGCTGGGCCGTAACTACCCCTGGTGGGGAGACTCCAGGGTCGGTATGCACGGTGACAGCAGCCGCTCCGTGGACTCGCTGACCCGTCCGCGTACCAGACTCAGCACCCGCACCGCGTTCTCATGGGCGGGGTCCTCGTCATCGCGGATGTGGAGCAGGCCGTAGGAGCCGGGGGCCAGCGCGCCGACCTCGGCGAAGAGGTCGAGCGCGGCGGTTGAGGAAGCACGGTGGTTGGTGTGTCCGGCGAGATGGAGGAACAGCTCTCCGTTCATCCAGCGGAGATCCAGCAGTGCCGTGGTGCGGGATTCCATCTGCTCGATCCGTCGGCGCAGCTCGGCGGCGATCTCCCGCGAGGCGCTCTCGCTGTCATCGTCCAACGAGCTCTCCCGGACCGTCACCCAGCCGTGGTACTCAAACACCCTCCCGATCCTACGACCGTCACCCGCCCGCCCTACCGGGCCGCGTGCCGGGGAGATCCCGTCGCCACGGACGGCTGGTCGGTCGGTTCGCCGTGCTCCAGCCGGGGCAGCCGGCGCAGGGCCCTGGGGGTGTGCCAGTTCCGTTCGCCGAGCAGCGCCATCACCGAGGGCAGCAGCACCATCCGTACGATCGTCGCGTCCAGCAGGACCGCGACCGCAAGGCCCACACCCATCTGCTTCATGTCCTGCATGGAGAGCGTGCCGAAGACCGCGAACACCGCCACCATGATGGCCGCGGCTCCGGTCACCGCGCCCGCGGTGGCGCGTACGCCCTCGCTGATGGCGCTCGGTGTGTCGGCCCCCCGGTCCCAGGCCTCACGGATGCGTGAGACCACGAACACGTGGTAGTCCATCGACAGCCCGAACAGCACCACGAGGACGAACAGCGGCAGCCAACTCTGGATAGCGCCGACCGCCTCCGTGCCGAGGAGGGACGCGCCCCAGCCGTGCTGGAACACCGCGACCATCACCCCGTAGGCGGCGGCCACCGAGAGCAGGTTGAGCAGGATCGAGGTGGCGGCGATGACATAGGAGCGGAAGCAGAACAGCATCAGCAGGAAGGTCACCGCCGTGATGAAGACGAAGACCGGGACGATGCCGCGCTTCAACTGGTCGTTGAAGTCGACCGACTCGGCGAGTTCACCGGCGACATAGGCCTCAGCTCCCGTGCCGTCGAAGGCCGCGGGCACGGTCTTGTCCCGGAGTTCGGCGAGGGCGGCCTTCGAACGGTCGTCGGAGCCATCGCCGGCGAGGGGTACCTCGATCTCCGCGACATCGCGCTCCCGGTCCACGGTGACCTGGGCGAAGGCGGCCAGCGCGGCCCGTACCGGCCCGGCCGTGATGTCATCGGCCGAAACGACCACCCGGGCAGGTTCGGGTCCACCGGGGAACGCGGTGGTGATGCGCTGATGGGCGATGGAGAGTGCCGCGTCGGAGCCGAACTGCTTCTCCATACCGAGTTGTTCGGTCTTCATTCCCACCGCGGGGGCGGCGAGCGCCAGCAGAACGACGGCGCCCACGGCGGCGAACAGTTTCGGCCGCGCCAGTACGGGCCCCAGCACCGCGCCCGCCAGAGCACCGCTCCGGCCCGCCTTCTTGGCACGGCGGTTGAGGAAGGGGAGGCGGCCGGCGTCGACGCGGTCCCCCAGCCAGGCGAGCAGTGCGGGCAGCACGGTGACCGAGCCGAGCATGGCGATGAAGACGACGAGGATGGTGGCGAGCGCGAAGCCCTCGAACAGCATCAGACCGGAGAGGAACATCCCCGCCATCGCCACCATCACGGTGACCCCGGAGATCAGCACGGCCCGTCCGCTGGTGGCCGCGGCGATCCGCAGCGCGGTTTCGGCGTCATGGCCGGCGGCCCGCTCATCGCGTTCGCGCCGCAGGTAGAAGAGGCAGTAGTCAACGCCGACGGCCAGCCCCATCAGGAACATCACCGAATAGGTCGTCTGGAACAGATGGAGTTGATGGCTGGCGAGCGAGAGCAGACCGAAGGCCGCCAGGCACGCGGTCAGTGCGAGCCCCACCGGGAGCAGGGCCGCGACAACGGCCCCGAAGGCCACCAGCAGGATGCCGAGCGCCAGCGGTACGGCGGTGAACTCGGCCCGCTTGAAGTCGTCGGCGAGCAGATCCCCCAGCCATTTGTCCGCACTGGCCTGGCCGAACTGGTGGACCTCGATGTTCTGGTGGGTTCGATCCACTTCCGCCACCGCGTCGAGCACCGGCTGCACCCGGTCCCCGGCTGTCTTGGAATCCCCCTTGACCTCAAAGCGGATCAGCGCCTGCCGTCCGTCTTGGGAGGCGAGGGGCGGCTCGACCCTCTGGACCTCGCCGGTTCCCTCGATCGCGGCGGTCACCTCGCGGGCGGCCGTCCGCCATCCCCCGGCCATATCGGCGCTGACCAGCACGAGCTCTCCAGCTGGCCGGTCCAGACCCACATCGTCGAGGATCTTCTGGGCCCGTGCGGAGTCACCGGTGCCCATCTCGGAATCCGACATCTCCACCATGCCGGCCGAGCCCCCCACAACGGTGGCCAGCACTACGAAAAGTAGCCATCCGACGATGGCCGTCTTGCGGTGGTGCGCGCTCCACACACCGATACGAGCCGCGAGATTGCGTCTCATGGTCTTCATTCCCCCAAGGGCCGGGTGCTGAGGTGAGCACCGGACGGTGGCAACGAGCCCCGTTCACACCGCGGCACCGACGATCCTGAGTGGCTTCCGGGGTGCGGCACCGCGGCGGCGGCCGGTTGGGCCGGCGCCGCCGCGCTGGGGTTTCGTCGCCGTTCGGGTACGACGCTAGAAAGCTGGGCCGCTGTCCCCCAGCCGTTGAAACCCCCGGCCGTGGAGCCCGAAGGCGAGGGCGGGGGGTGGTGCTAGTGCCACCATCCCCGGGGGGAAGGGGCCAGTGACCAGCGGTTGGCGGCACGACAGACTAGGAGCTCACTCCACCGGACGAGGGGAAGGCCCATGAACGCCACAACGGCACGGGCGGCGGCGATCGCAGGTGCCCAGGGGCTGGCGCTGGCGCTGATGGCACTGACCGGATCGATCATCCTGTTCGTCCTGACGGTGGTGTCCCTCGCTCTGGTGGTGGCCGGGGTCGGCGTCTTCACCACCCCCGTCGTGCTGAGGCTGGTTCGGGCGCACGCGGACTTCCGTCGGCGACTGGCGGGCCAGTGGGGTGCCGAGCCCATACCGGCGCGCTACCGGCCCCTGCCGAGAGACGCGCGTACCGGTGTCACCGGCCAGGTCGAGCGCTGCGTCCATATGCTGCGCGACCCGGCGACCTGGCGGGATGTGCAGTGGCTCTTCGTGGATCTGACGGCCGGTGCGGTGGTCGCCGTCCTCGGCCCCGGACTCTTCGCGCAGGGCCTCTTCGGTCTGCTGCTGGTCATGGGGCTCTGGGTGCCCATCGTGTCCGCGGGCGGCACCCACTGGTTCACCTTCGTCCCCGTGGACAGCTGGAGTACGGCGGGCGCCGCGGCGATGGTGGGTGCGGGGCTGATCGGCATCGGCATCAAGGTCAATCCGCTTCTGGTGCGCACCCACTTCAGGATCGCGGGCTCGATGCTGGCCCCCAGCCGGGCCGAGTTGGCACAGCGCATCGGGCGGCTGACCGAGACCCGGCATGACGCACTGGACAGCTCGGCCGCCGAGCTGCGCCGCATCGAGCGCGACCTCCATGACGGCGCGCAGGCCCGGCTGGTGGCGGTCGGCATGAACCTCAGTACCGTCGAGGCCCTGATCGAGCGGGACCCGGCACAGGCGAGGGAGTTGCTCGCGCAGGCCCGGGCGACCTCGGCGGAGGCCCTGGTGGAGCTGCGTGACCTGGTTCGGGGCATCCACCCGCCGGTGCTCGCCGAACGGGGACTGGGCGATGGGGTGAAGGCGCTGGCGCTGCGGCTCCCGCTGCGGACCGAAGTGGATGTGGAGTTGTCGGGCCGGGTGGACGCCCCGGTGGAATCGGCGGCCTACTTCGCGGTCAGCGAGGCGCTGGCCAACGCGGTCAAGCACTCGGGTGCCGACCGGATCTGGGTGGACATCACCCATGCGGACGGATCGCTGCGGATCGCGGTCACGGACAACGGCAGAGGTGGCGCGTCCCTGACCGCGGGATCGGGGCTGAGCGGTGTCGAACGCAGGCTCGGTACATTCGACGGTGTCCTGGCCGTCAGCTCTCCCGTCGGCGGCCCCACCATGGTCACCATGGAGATCCCTTGCGAGTTGTTCTAGCCGAGGACCTGTTTCTGCTCCGCGATGGCCTGGTGCGACTCCTGGAGGCGTACGGATTCACCATCGTGGCCGCCGTCGAGAGCGGGCCCGAGCTCGCCAAGGCGCTGGCCGAGCTGGAACCGGATGTCGCCGTGGTCGATGTCCGGCTTCCCCCGTCCCACACGGACGAGGGGTTGCAGTGCGCTCTGGCGGCACGGCGGGCGCGGCCGGGGCTGCCCGTGCTGGTCCTCTCCCAGCATGTGGAGCAGTTGTACGCGCGCGAACTGCTGGCCGACGGTACCGGTGGGGTCGGCTATCTGCTCAAGGACCGGGTCTTCGACGCCGACCAGTTCATCGACGCGGTACGCAGGGTGGCGGCGGGCGGCACGGCCATGGACCCGCAGGTGATCTCGCAACTGCTCAGCCGACGCGCACAGGACCGGCCGTTGGCCAGGTTGACCCCACGTGAGGTGGAGGTCATGGAGCTGATGGCACAGGGACGTTCCAACGGGGCGATCGCCGCGCAGTTGACGGTCACCGAGCGGGCGGTGGCCAAGCACACCTCGAACATCTTCGGAAAGCTGGAGCTACCGGTTTCGGACGATGACAACCGGCGGGTGCTCGCGGTGCTCGCCTATCTGGACCGGGGCTGATCCACCCGTGGGGACTCGACCGGGGCTGATCCATCCATGGGGACCCGACCTCGGCTGATCGAGACCGCCGGCTGGTCGAGACCGCTCCCCCAAGGCCATTTTTGCCCCACTATGCCCGGACTGTCACTGGACTTTCCTCCGAATTCCCACGGGGACTGAACGCCTCCTGAGCCCGGTCCGTATGGAACGGAGCGCTTCTCCCTCTGCCGGGGACGCTCAACAACCCTCAACCGACCTCCTCCCCGGCAACGAAGCAGAGGAGTTCCCTTGGGACGCACGACAAGAAGACGCTCGAAGCTGGCGAACCGCGCGATCATCTCGACGGTCGCACTGATCCTGGGCGGGGGTGGGCTGGTCGCGGTCAATGTGACCGCGTCCGCGGGCGAAGGCCGGTCCGACCAGGGACAGCCACGGAATCTGAATGCCGGACAGCAGGTGTCCACCATCGACTGCCCCGAGGTCGCCAACGGGCTTCCTCGCGAGATGCCGGGACAGGCACGCGCCGAGGTGGACCGCGAACTGGCGGCGATGGACACCCAGATCACCGACGCGTACCAGCGGTTCGCCGAGCGCAGAGATCAGGTTCAGCGCGACCCTCAACTGGCTGACAAAGAGATCCTCAGCCCGTTGCAGGACGATCGCCAGCAGAGCATCGACCGGATCGTCACGGCCATCGACCGGAGCGGCGCGAGACCGCAGGGCATGGAGAGCATGGCTTCCTGCACCCTGCGCGCGGACGACTCCGGTGACGACGGCGACAACGACGATGACGACAGCGACGAGAACAACAACCCGGTGAAGGGGAAAGGCAAGGGAAACGGAAACAACGGCAACGGCAACGGTCCAGGCAGTGGGAATGGGAACGGCAACGGAAACGGGCAGGGTAGCGGCCAGGGCGGCAATGGCCCCGTACGCTCCGACTTCGTCGACATCAAGTCCATCCGCCCCAACGTCCAGAAGGCACAGCAGCGCCAAGGCGCCTCCCGTGGCACCTTCACCAGCAGCTGTGGAGTCAACGCCAACGGCCTGTTCAACTCCGACAATGTGATCGTGGCGCCCGGTGTCAGCAATGGCGCGCACCATATGCACGACTACATCGGCAACCAGGCAAACAACGCCTTCGCCAGCAATGACAGCCTCGCCAGAGGCCGTACCACCTGTAGCAACCGTGGTGACAAGTCCACCTACTACTGGCCCGTCCTGAGGGTCCAGAACGGCCGGGACGAGACCGACGCCAACGCCCCCGGCGGCGGCGAGGACCAGAACGTGGGCGAGATCCAGACCCCGACCCAGGTCTCCCTGACCTTCGTCGGCAGCCCGGTGGGCAAGGTCACCGCCATGCCCCGCTTCCTGCGCATCATCACCGGCGACGCCAAGGCCTTCGCGAACGGCCCCGGCAATGCCAACGCGTCATGGAGCTGCACCGGCTTCGAAGAGCGCCAGTTGAAGGACAAGTACCCGATCTGCCCGCGCGGCAGCCAGGTGGTGCGTACGTTCAAGTTCCAGAGCTGCTGGGACGGTCGCAACACCGACAGTGCCAACCACCGTACCCATGTGGCCTTCGCGGACCGCAACGGCCGGTGCGGCAAGGGCTTCCGGGCGATTCCCCAACTGGTCCAGCGGGTCGTCTACAAGGTCCCGCCCGGTCCGGGCTTCGCGGTCGACTCCTTCCCGGAGCAGCTGCACAAGCCCGTCACGGACCACGGCGACTTCATCAATGTCTTCGATCGGCAAGTGATGAACCGGATGGTCAGCTGCATCAACAGCGGCGACAGGTGCCGGTGACCTGAGCAGGCCGGCTCGGCCCCTCTTGGCGCGGGGGCCGATCCGGCCGTCACCTGCTCACCGCCCACCCCCCACACCCCGTACGCCCCACCGATCTCACCTCGCGGCAGTGGCGCCCGTCATCGGAGCGGCGCCCCCCAGTCCTGCGCGGTCAGCTGCCATGGTCCGAGTGATCCTCGCTCCCCCCGCCGCCACTCCCCTTACTTCCCCCCGAGTGGTGTAGCGAGCCGGTCTCCACCATGCCCCCGAGCCGACCGCGCAGCGCCGTGACCACCTTCTCCTCGCCGACCGCGACCCAGCGACGGCCCACGAGATAGGTGCCACCGTAGTCATTGGCCTCATTGATCCACTCGCGCTGCCCGCGGTCGGTGGCAAAGGTGGTGAGCACATACCTGCCATCGGATGTGGCGCAGTTCGCCTGCCGCAGCTCATCCGCGTCCGTCTGGATGTTCGGTTTGCACCGCGCCCGTGCGGCGAGCTCCTCCAGGGTGCCCACGGCCGGCTCAGGTGCTTCCTCGCCCTTGGTCGACCCGCCGCCACGCCGATCACCGTCACCGCCCGAAGAACATGCCGCGACGGCCGCGAGCGCCACAACTGCCAGTACCGCACGGGCTGTACGCCTCACCCGGGAATCCGTCCTCGTCCGCATTCGGCCATCGTGCCCGTGCGGAGCCCCTCCGCGGGAGTGAACGCCGAGTAACGTGCGCCACGCACGCACCTGCTGTCGCTGCGCGCTCACGGATACGGGAGTACACGGAGGAGTCCTGATGTCCGAGCTGTCGAGACGTACGGTCCTGGGCACCGCGGGAGCGATCGGCGTGGGCGCGGCCCTCGCCGGCCCTGCTCACACCGCCGCGGCCCACACCCCGCCCCTGGCACCATCCCCCCGCCGCAAGGCCGTCTTCGATACCGCCCCGGCGCTGGCCGCGCTGCGGCGGCTGCTGCCGGATCACGCCGATCAGTTCCGGCTCCGGGCCATCGAAGGCCCCGAGCGCTTCAAGGTCACCGGCACCACCGGCCGCGTCGATGTGGCCGGTACCTCGGCCGCCGTGCTCCTCACCGGAGCGCACTGGTACCTCAAGTACGTCTGCCGGGCCCAGATCTCCTGGTCCGGCAGTCAGTTGGAGCTACCCGAGCGACTTCCCGCGCCCCGGGGGGCGTTGGAGCGGCGCGCCACCGTGCCCCATCGCTTCGCCTGCAACGACACCCATGACGGCTACACCGCCCCCTACGCCGACTGGGCCCGCTGGGAGCGGCTGATCGATGTGCTCGCCCTCCACGGCTGCAATGAAATCCTGGTCACACCCGGTCAGGAAGCGGTCTACCACCGGCTGCTGACGGGGTTCGGCTACTCGGACACCGAAGCCCGCACCTGGCTGCCCGCCCCCTCCCACCAGCCGTGGTGGCTGCTCCAGAACATGAGCGACTACGGCGGTCCGGTGTCGCCGGCACTGCTGGCGGCCCGTACGGAGCTGGGGCGCAGAATCGTGGAGCGGCTGCGTGAGCTGGGGATGCGGGCGGTGCTGCCGGGGTACTTCGGTACGGTCCCCGACGGCTTCGTCTCCCGCAATCCCGGTGCCCGGGTGATCCCCCAGGGCACCTGGAACGGGCTGCGCCGCCCCGACTGGCTCGATCCGCGCACCCCCGTCTTCCCCGAGGTCGCCGCCGCCTACTACCGGCACCAGGCGGAGCTCTTCGGCGATATCGACTACTTCAAGATGGATCTGCTGCACGAGGGCGGTACCGCGGGCGACGTCCCCGTGGCGGATGCGGCGCGGGCCGTCGAGACCTCGCTGCGCACCGCCCGCCCGGAGGCGACCTGGGTGATCCTCGGCTGGCAGTCCAATCCGCGCCCGGCGCTGCTGAACGCCATCGACACCAGCCGGGTGTTGATCGTGGACGGGCTCTCCGACCTGGACACCGTCGTCGACCGCGACCAGGAGTGGGGCGGCGCGCCCTACGCCTTCGGCACCATCCCCAACTTCGGCGGTCGCACCACGATCGGGGCGAACACCGACCGGTGGACGGCCAAGTTCACGGCCTGGCGGGACAAGCCGGGCAGCGCGCTCGTCGGCACCGCCTACATGCCCGAGGCCGCCGAGCGCGATCCGGCCGCCCTGGAGCTCTTCAGCGAGTTGGCGTGGCGCGAGGAGCGGATCGACCGGGCCGCCTGGTTCGCCGAGTACGCCACGGTCCGCTACGGCGGCCAGGACCAGGCGGCGCAGGCCGCCTTCGCCGCGCTGGCCACCACCGCCTACCAGCTCACCAGCACCGATGGCCGCCCCTATGACTCGCAGTTCGGCCGGCGCCCCAACCTCACATCGGCGATCGGTACGGCCTTCGATCCGGCCGGCTTCGACCTGGCGCTCGCCGAGCTGCTCAAGGTCCGCTCCGAACTCCGCGACAGTGACGCCTACCGCCATGATCTGACCGATGTGGCCCGCCAGGCACTGGCCAATCGCTCCCGCACCCTCCAACTCCCCCTGCGCGCGGCCTACGCCGGCAAGGACGTGGAGACCGTGCGCGCGCTGTCGGTGCTCTGGCTGAAACTCATGCGGCTCAGCGACACCATGGCCGGTTGCCATCGCTCCTTTCTCCTCGGTCCCTGGCTGGAGGACGCCAAACGGTTCGCCACCAGCCCCGAGGAGGCCCTGGAACTGGAGCGCACCGCCCGGGTCCTGGTCACCACCTGGGGCGACCGGGTCGTGGCGGGTCAGTTGAGCAACTACGCCAACCGCGACTGGCACGGGCTGATCAGCGATGTCCATGTGCCGCAGTGGGAGGCGTACCTCGGCGAACTGGTCGCAGCGCTCACCGAGGGACGGGCGGCCAAGTCCTTCGACTGGTACGTATCCGAGGAGGCATGGACCAAGGACCAGCGCTCCTATCCCACCCGGCCCACAGGCGACGCCTACCGCACCGCCCAGCGGGTGTACGAAACCCTGGCCACCGCGCCCTACCAGGGCTTCGCCTCGGTGAGCATGGACCCACCCGCCTTCTCCCCGGGCGGCTCCGGCACGGTGACGGCGACCTTCCGCAACCTCAGTGGACTGCGCGCCACCGGCAAGGTGGACTTCGCCCTCACGGGCGCGGACCTGGCCCCCGAGCCGACGGGACCGACCTCGGTGGAATCCGTACCGGCGGGAGGAAACGGCTCCGTCGCCTGGCGGGTCACCGCACCCGCCACCGCGCTGACCGAGCCACTGCACCCCCTGCCGTACAGCCTGCTCACCCGGTACGGGCCCAAGGACGAGGACCGGGTGTCGGTGACCCAGCAGGGTGCGCTGCATGTCGCGGCTCCGCTGGATGCCCAGTGGCGTACGTTCACCAGCAACGCGGCCGTCTTCGGGCAGTTGGGCGACCGCTTGGCGATCAACGGCGCGGGCAATGACCTCTGGCGCGGCACGGTCCAGTTCGGTACGGCCTACCGCGAGGCGGCGATGAGCCCCGGCACCACGGTGGTCCTACGGGTGGACGCACAGGCCAACACCGCCGGCTGGGCGCGGGCGGGCATCGTCGTGCGCAACCGGCTCGGTGTCCAGGGCGATCCGGGGTTCCTCAATCTCGCGGTCACCCCGGGCCAGGGCGTGGCACTGTCCTATGACTCCAACGGCGACAGCACCCTGGACACCTACCGCCGGATCACGGGGGTGCGGGCTCCGGTGCTGCTGCGGTTGACCCGTGGGACCGGCACCTCCTTCACCGGGGCCTGTTCGGTGAACGGCGGCACCACCTGGCGGACGGTGGCGACGGTGACCGTGCCGGGTGCCGCCCAGACGCAGGATGTGGGGCTGTTCATGACGGCCATAAACGGTGGCAGCGGCGCGCGGGGGACGGTGAAGTTCAGCGGCTGGAGCGTGACCACCGGCTGAGCGCCGCGCCGCGGGGCCCGGGAGCCGGCGACAGCCCCGGGCCCAGGCCACCGCTCCCCCGAACGAAGGAGCCGCCGGTCAGGACTGCCGGGGCAACCGCTCCTCGGAACTCCCCGCCCGCGGACCGACCAGCGGATGACCGCTCCCGAACAACTGCCCCATCGAGCCGGTGTCCCGGCCTCGGCGCCCGAACACCCCGCCCCGAGCCGGGATCTCCCATCGAGCGCGGTCTTCGCCTGGACACGCCCTGATTTGATGCTGCTGGGGCGGGTGATTCCCCAGCCGCCACCCGTGGGTGACCATACGACGATTCGCTCGTTCAGCTGAACGTGCGCTCACAGGACACCATCCCCTCACCCGGGTCCCCCCTCGAACTCGAACACGCCGAGGCCGCCCTCGTCGAGCACTACCCCCGGCTCGTTCGCATCGCCTACCTCGTGCTCCCGCCCTCGCTCGGCCGCAATCGCCGAGTCCTCACGGCCCACTCCGTGGTGCAGCGCTCGCTGCCGCGCGGCCGGGTCGAGGAGGGCGGCAGCGGCTACTCCTACGTCCGGGCCCGCGTGCTGGAGCAGGCCCTGGAGGCAGGGCTGCCGCTCAGGAGACTCGCCCGCCCCCGACGCTCCCAACTCCCTCCGCTCCTCCCCCAGGTCTGGGGGCTCCGGGTCTTCCCCCGCGCGGGTGGCGCCGATGAACTCGCCCTGGACCAGCGGCTCTCCGCCCTCTCGGGCCTGGCGCGCGCCGCCTATGTGCTGCGCCATCTGGAGGGCCTCGACGACCAAGCCGTACGGCAGGTGCTGCATGACTCCGGCGTGGAGAACACCGCCCTGGCGATCGCCGAAGTCGACCAGGCGCATCACGCGGACGCCGGGGCCGCCGCCCTGCTGACATCGGACGAGTTCGACCCCTGCTCGCTCCAGGTCCGGCCCACCGATCTGATGCGCCGGCGCCAGCACTTCCGGGCGGCGCTGGTGGGGGCTGCGGCGCTCGCGGTGTGCGGCGCTCTGCTCGGGATGCCCGGTGACGGCTGGGGCACCCACGGCGCGGCGGCTCCGCCGTATGCCCGCAACCCGGTCGCCGAGCAGGCCTTGGACCCGAACCGGCTGGTACGGGTCTCCCCCACGGTGTGGCAGCAGTCGTCGCGGATGGACTTCTCGGTGTGGCCCGCGCGCGGCGATCTCACCGAGGACAAGTCCCTGCTGCGCCGGGCGCTCGCCGTCTGGGCGCGCCCGGGTAAGTCGGTACAGGTGTCGGCCACCCCGGCCACCCCTCCGGGGCCGCCGATGGGGCCCGCCCATCTGCTCTACGCCGGTCTGGTCGACCAGGCCCGGGTGGTGCTGCTGCACGACGGTCTGCGGGTGGTCCGCTATGCCGAGCCCACCGATGAGACCCGCGGCGCGGCCCTTGACTTCGCCCGTACGGACGGGGCTGAGACACTGTCGTCGGATGCCCTGGTGGTGGGGAGGACCGATGGGAACGTCCGCTATCTGACCGCCCCTTGGGTACGGAAGCTGTCCGTGCGGGATCTGCTCACCCCGCTCGGTGGCGCCCGGACACTACGGCGGGACACCTACGGGGTGACCGGTCCGCTCCCCAGTCCGGCGCAGGCTCGTGAGTGCCGGACCTGGGAGGCGCTGGAGGTGGGCGACGGAACGGTGGACCGGCTGCTGACCGACCTGGGCGAGCTGACTCCGGCTCGGCTCACCTTCGGTGCGCCGACCGCTCCACAGGACGTGGCCGGTGCGACGGCCCGGCCCAGTTGGGCGAGGACGGCCTGTCTCCTGCCGGAGATGCGCGGCCTGGGGGTGCGTACGGTGAATCTCTGGCAGTACGCCAAGCAGCCGCTGCCGGAGTCGAACGGCACGGCGAGCTGGTTGTGTCTGCGGGCGGAGACCTGGCGGGGCCGGGGCAGCCGGGCTCTGGCGCAGTTCCAGCCGCCGGGCGCTTCGCTGGGTGCGGTGGTGGCCCGGGCCGAGGACTCGGCGGCGTGCGGGGTACGCGACGCCAAGGCACTGGCCGGTGTGGTGTGGCGGTCAGGGGCCGGCGACTGGTACGTACTGGCGGCCGGGAGCGACCAGTTCACCTCGGTCGCGGCATCGGGCGGGGTGACCGGCCAGGCAAGCGGGCGACTGCTCGCGATCCCGGCGCGGGAGGGCGCCCGTGCGACCTTGACGGGTCGACTGACGGACGGCACCAAGGTGGCCGCGCTGGAGTGAGCCCCGCGGTCCGGAGCAGCCCCGGAGTTGGGCGCCCCACGGTTCGGCCCCCCGGAACCACGTCCACGGCCGGGCCGGGCGGCGCTTCCCGCCATTTCGGCGCGTGCGGGATCTGGCGAGGATGTCCCGCAGCACCCTGTTGCTCGGGCCTACCTGTCAGTATATTGACGCAATGTCTCATACTCGGCCCTCGCCCGTTGCGTCGGACCGGATCGAACTCAAGGCCCGCAAGGTGTCCTTCGACTGGGAACGGACCCCGCTCCACTGGGTCCCCGGCGACCCCTTCACCACCCACACCATCAACGTTCTGCATCTGCTGCTCCCGGCCGGCGAGCGGTGGTTCGTCCATGTCTACCGGCAGGTGCTGCCCCTGATCAGGGACGATTCTCTGCGCGAGGACGTCATCGGGTTCATCGGTCAGGAGGCCGTGCACTCCCAGGCGCACGACGATGTGCTGCCCCACCTCCAGCGCCTCGGTCTGGACCCCACCCCCTACACGGCCCAGGTCGACTGGCTCTTCGAGAAGCTCCTCGGCGATCGGACCCTGCCACCGGGCCGGGCCAGCCGCTGGTGGCTGCTGGAGCGGGTGGCGCTCATCGCCGCGATCGAGCACTACACCGCGTTCCTCGGCGACTGGGTCCTCAACGCCGATGAGCTGGATCGGCGCGGCGCCGATGCCACCATGCTGGACCTGCTGCGGTGGCACGGCGCGGAGGAGGTCGAACACCGGTCGGTGGCCTATGAGCTGTTCCAGCACCTGGACGGGAGCTATCACCGACGAGTTCGGACCTGGGCGACCGCCTTCTCGGCCCTGGTCTTCCTCTGGCAGCGCGGCACCCGGTTCTTCATGGCCAACGATCCCTCGCTGGTGGACGGCCGGGCGTCCTTCGCCCAGTTCTTCCGTGCGGGCCAACAGGGCGTGCTGCCGTCGACGCCGGAGATGCTGCGATCCATACCGCGCTATCTCAGTCGGGCCTACCACCCCTCCCAGGAGGGGGACACGGCCCAGGCCGTCGCCTATCTCACCGCTTCACCGGGCGCGAACGGAGGCCGCTGATGGCTCCTTCGCCTCCCCGCGCCCTGGGGGTCGCGCTGGCTGCCGGCGCCGCCCTACTCGCCAGGCGGGCACTGCACCGCAGGATCGACGCCTCGCCGCTCTGGCCACTGCCCGCGCTCCCGGAACCCATCTCGGGGCAGCGCACCGCCCAGGGGCCGACGACCCTGCGACGGGTGGTGGTCATCGAGCGGACGGTACCCGCCGACGGGGTGGTCCAACTCCGGCTGGCGTCGACGGCGACGGCCACCGCGAATCGAGCGCCCCGAGCGGGCCGAGCGGGCAACCCACTGCCGCCCTGGCAGCCCGGCGCCCATCTCGATGTGGTGCTGCCGTCCGGTCTGACCCGGCAGTTCTCCCTCTGCGGCGATCCGGCCGACCGGGCCGCCTACACCATCGCGGCCCGACTGATCACGGATGGCGACGGCGGCTCGCGCGAGGTCCATGAACAGCTTCGCGAGGGCACGGAGATCAGCGTTCGAGGTCCGCGCAACCGGTTCCCCCTGGTGGACTCGACCACGTATCAGTTCATCGCCGGTGGCATCGGCATCACCCCCGTACTCCCGATGCTTCGGGCCGTGGAAGCGGCGGGCGCCCAGTGGCGGCTGCTGTACTGCGGGCGGTCCCGGGCCGCGATGCCGTTCCTGGATGAGATCGAGGCGCTGGGCTCCCGCGGTGAGCGGGTCACCGTGGTCGCCGGGGATGAGTCGGGGCGCGCTGACCTCTCCTTCATCGCCGCGCTCCCCGCCGAGACCGCGGTCTACTGCTGCGGTCCCAGTGGGTTGATGGACGCGGTCGGCGCGTTGCTCCCGGCGGGCCGGACACCGCGTCTGGAGCGCTTCACCGCGAGCACCGCATCCACCGGCGACGGTGGCCCCTTCGACATCGAACTCCGTCGATCCGGGCGTACGGTCACGGTGGCGCCGGGGCAGTCGGCCCTCGCCGCGATCCGGGCGGAGCTGCCGAATGTTCCGTACTCCTGTCAGCAGGGGTTCTGCGGGACCTGCCGGCAGCGGGTGTTGGCGGGCGAGGTCGAGCACCGGGACGAGTTGCTCAGCGCGGCCGAACAGCGGGAGTCCATGCTGATCTGCGTGTCACGCTGCCGAGACGGACGGCTGGTACTCGATCTCTGACACCAGACTCTCCCCTCTCTCCCACCCCTTTAGCACAAGGTGCCGAGCAGCCATGAGGGCAACCTATAGAACAAGTGCGCGGATGACAGTCGGTAGGGTGTTCGCATGACCACCGGGGTTCGCCGCAGGATGGGCGTCGACGAGCGTAGGCAGCAGTTGATCGGCGTCGCGTTGGAGCTGTTCAGCTCGCGCTCCCCCGACGATGTCTCGATCGATGAGATCGCCGCCGCGGCCGGCATCTCCCGGCCGCTGGTCTACCACTACTTCCCCGGCAAGCAGAGTCTGTACGAGGCGGCTCTGCGCCGCGCGGCCGATGAGTTGGCGGCTCGGTTCAACGAGCCGCACGAAGGCCCGCTCGGAGCACGGCTGCTGCGGGTGATGGGCCGCTTCTTCGACTTCGTCGACCACCACGGACCCGGATTCTCCGCGCTGATGCGCGGTGGCCCGGCGGTCGGCTCGACCACGACCAACGCGATGATCGACGAGGTCCGGCAGGCCGCCTACGACCAGATCATGGCCCATCTGGAGATCGAGAACCCACCGGTGCGGCTGACCCTGGTGGTCCGTTCCTGGGTGGCGCTCGCCGAATCGACCGCACTGCTCTGGCTGGACGGGCGCGATGTCCCGCGCACGGAGCTGGAGTTGCAGTTGGTGCATGACTTCGCGGCGCTCTGCGCGGTGAGTGCGGCGTACGACGAGGACATGGCCGGCGTCGTCAGCGGGATGCTCGCGAACGAGCCGGGCCAGGGGCCGTTCGGAGACCTGCTGGTCCGACTACTGGCCTTGGCCCCCGCTACTTCCTCCGCTGCCGAACCCCTGGCTTCCTCGGCCACCGCCCCGACGCCGGAGCCGACGGTATCGCCCGCCGTGGAGTCGCTGTCCGAGGAAGCGATCAAGCCGAAGGTTCCGGCGCCCCGCAAGGGGCATGAAGCTGGCGACCTCGCGTAGTCGGCTGTCGCGTATCGCTCGGTGAGGGCATCCGGTGGTCACCGTGTGCGGCCACGGGGGCAAAGGCGCGGGCGGTGGCCCGGCCGATCCCGGTGCCGGCCCCGGTGACGACGACGATCCTGCTGATCTGGGGCGCGGTGCTGCTTTCCAGGCCGGCCATCGTTCAACCCTGCCGCCAGCGGTAAGGTCAAGCGGCGCCGGGGGACTTGCGGTCACCGAGTGTGGTCGCCAGGTGCGAAGTGTCGTGGTGTTCGTCGATTCTGCGCACACCAGCCAGCGATGCTCCGAGTATGACTGTCACAGCGTTCTCCGCTTCATCCGCCGGACGCGACTCGATGCGAGCGATTCCCTTGAGCCCCGATGAGCGCGTGGCACCCGCCAACAGGCCCGCCCCTTCCCCGGCTAGTGGCCCCGCACTCCCCTCAGCGGAGGGTCGGGGAGCGGGACCGGCTCACGACCGCACCCGACGGCGCTGACGCGGAATTTCGCACGCCCCGCGCAAGACCCCGATGGCGGGGGTCATCTCGTATCCGCGAACGCCGGAGCGCGTTGACCCGGAGATGAGGGGAAAACATCCCCCGTGCGTGTCGGCAACCACGGCATGTGTGACGCCGTACTCATACTCACAAGGGAACCCCATGACCCAGGAGCTCGCTCCCACCCGCGCCGGCCAGCCCGCCCCACACCCGGCGGGCTGGTGGCGGGACGCCGTCATCTACCAGGTGTACGTACGGTCCTTCGCCGACAGCGACGGCGATGGGATCGGCGATCTCCAGGGCGCCCGCGCCCGGCTGCCCCATCTCGCGGAACTGGGCGTGGACGCCGTCTGGCTCACCCCCTTCTATCGATCACCCCAGGCCGACGGCGGCTATGACGTGGCCGACTACCGCGCTGTCGACCCGCTCTTCGGTGACCTCGCCGACGCGGACAGCCTGGTGCGCGAGGCCCACCGGCTGGGGCTGCGGGTGATCGTGGACATCGTGCCGAACCACACGTCCGACCAACACACCTGGTTCCAGGCCGCCCTCGCCGGAGGGGACGAGCGCGACCGGTACCACTTCCGCCCCGGCCGCGGTACGAACGGCGAACTGCCGCCCAATGACTGGGAGTCCGTCTTCGGCGGCCCGGCGTGGACCCGTACGGCCGCGGGCGACTGGTACCTCCATCTCTTCGCGTCCCAGCAGCCCGATCTCAATTGGGAGCACCCCGCGGTACACACGGAATTCGAGTCGATCCTGCGGTTCTGGCTGGACCTGGGCATCGATGGATTCCGTATCGATGTCGCCCACGGAATGATCAAGGCAGCGGGGATGCCGGACATCGGGCAGCGGGAGCAGGCCAAGATGATCGGCGCGCAGGTACTGCCGTTCTTCGACCAGGACGGCGTCCATGAGATCCATCGCTCCTGGCGCCGGCTCCTGGACAGCTACGACGGTGAGCGCATCGGCGTCGCCGAGGCCTGGGCCCCGTCTGCGGAACGGCTCGCGCTCTATGTGCGACCCGACGAACTGCACCAGGCGTTCAACTTCCAGTTTCTGACCTGCGCCTGGGACGCGGCTGCGATGCGCCGAGTCATCGATGAATCACTCGCCGCGACCACCTCGGTGGGTGCGACCACCACCTGGGTGCTCTCCAATCATGATGTCGTGCGCCACACCACCCGCTACGGAGACGGCGAGCGGGGACTGCGCAGGGCTCGGGCCGCGGCCCTGCTCACCCTGGCGCTCCCCGGGTCCGCGTATGTCTATCAGGGAGAGGAGCTGGGACTGCCGGAGGTGGATGTCCCGGACTCCCTCCGGCAGGACCCGGCCTTCTTCCGGGGCGACGGCCAGGAGGGGCTTCGCGACGGCTGCCGGGTGCCCCTTCCCTGGTCGGGCGACTCCGCTCCTTATGGCTTTGGGCCCGGTGGTAGCTGGCTGCCGCAACCGGAGAGCTGGAAGTCGCTCTCCGTGGCGGCGCAACGCGGTAACCCGGACTCCACTCTGGAGCTCTACCGCTCGGCGATCGCCCTGCGCCGACAGCTGCCCGGCCTGGGTGATGGCGCACTGGAGTGGCTTGTGGGACCGGAGGGAGTGCTGGTGTTCGCTCGCCCCGGGTTCGTCTGCACCCTGAACACCTTGGAGCGGGAGCTCACACTGTCCGCTCCTGGTCGGCCGGTGCTCTCATCGACGGCGCTGGAGATCCATGAGGGCGTGGTGAGACTTCCGGGAGAGAGCTGTGTGTGGTGGGCGGCCTAGCGCTCTGAGGGGACACGGGCCGCTCGGCCCCCGACGAGTCGGCCCCGAGGCGACCACGACCGATGGACGATCATGGCCAACGCCACGTATCGTGTCCGAGTCCGCCCGTCTGAGCTGGCACTTCGAGGATGCGAACCCCCCGGGTCCCGAAGGCCGTCCCGGGTTCGACCCTGAGCCAACAGGCACGGTCAGATCGTTCGTAAGGTGGAGCGGGTGCGCCTCGAACGGGACCGAGGGATGATCGATGGGTGGGCGCACATCTGGCAGACTCTCGTCCCATGGGTGAAGCGACCGTGAAGACTCTGGAAGGCCAGAAGGCCACCCCGCCACCCATGGTGGAGGAGGATGCGCCAGCGCCGCGTT
Organism: Streptomyces albipurpureus; assembly: GCF_023701525.1. Classification (GTDB taxonomy): domain Bacteria; phylum Actinomycetota; class Actinomycetes; order Streptomycetales; family Streptomycetaceae; genus Streptomyces; species Streptomyces albipurpureus. Next base: position 84,883 of record NZ_JAMQAW010000028.1, on the reverse strand, counting down.
CTCGTTCTGCCCGCTTTCGCGAGCTGCGATCTCCACGCCGCCCCCGCATCTGGTTCGAAATCCTGCTCATCGCCGTGAGCTACTGGACGTACTCGCTGATCCGCAACGCGGTCCCGGAGCAGAAGACCCAGGCGCTGAAGAACGCCGACTGGATCTGGGATGCCCAGAAGGCGATGGGCCTGGCGTTCGAGGAGTCGGTCAACCATGCCGTGAACTCGGTGACATGGCTGATCGTGGGGATGAACTACTACTACGCCACGCTGCACTTCATCGTGACCATAGGCGTGCTGGTATGGCTCTACCGCTGGCACCCCGGCCGCTACGCCGCCGCCCGTCTGGTCCTCTTCGCCACCACGGGTGTGGCCCTGGTCGGTTACTACCTGTATCCACTCGCTCCGCCCCGGTTGATGAACGGCCAGAACTTCATCGACACCGTCCTGGTCCATCAGACCTGGGGCTCGATGGCCTCGGGCGACCTGAAGAACATGTCCAACCAGTACGCGGCGATGCCGTCGATGCACATCGGCTGGTCCCTCTGGTGCGGCTTGATCATCTTCGCGGTGGCGTCCGCGCCCTGGGCGAAGATCCTCGGCCTGCTCTATCCGGTGGCGACCCTGGTCGTGATCGTGGCGACGGCGAACCACTTCTGGCTGGACGCGGTGGGCGGAATGCTGTGCCTGGCATTCGGTTTCGCCCTGTCATACGCCTGGTACCGAGCGCTACCCCACCAGCTGCCCAAGCTCCCGGTACGGGATCGGGAGCGGGAGCCCAAGCGACTGAGGTCGGCGGAGGCGGAGGCGTAGCCTTCCGGGCAGCCACGACTTCCGGGAGCGGGGTCCCTCATGCAGGGCCTGGCCGGGAAGCCGACCGCCCGGCGGGGCTTCCGGGGTCCGGGGTACACGAGGTGCAGCCCTCGCCCCGAAGTCTGGCCGGGACCGAATGGTAGATCGCCATCGGCGCAGGGGGACTCTGTGGGCACAGGCGAGTGGATCAGTACCTCGATTCCGTACCTCACTCCACGAGCGAAGGGGCAGACAGACGCCTGGGCCGCGGAAACCGCAGCCCAGGGCCGCCGAGGCAGCCAGCGCATCCTGCACGCTGGTGAAGCTCCCGCGCCACAGGAAGTGTCCGAACGGCTTGGCATCGGCGAGAACGACATGATCATCATCCGCCGTCGTCTGATGCTTCTCGACGGCCGACCGTGCGAGCTGACGGACACCTACTACCCAGCCGACATCGCCCGGGATACACGGCTGGCGGAGACAGCCAAGATCCCCGGTGGAGCGGTGACGTATCTCGCGGGCCTGGGGTACATCGCCGCACGTGCGCGCGAGGACATCAGCGCCCGAATGCCCCATCACCATGAACGTGAGTCGCTGTGTGCCAGCGATGATGAACCTGTCCTGCAAGTGGTGCGCACCACGCTGGACCGGGACAACAAGCCGATCCAGGTGGACATCATGATCATGCCGGCCAACCGTCGGCGACTCCAGTACGACATCAGAATCGGATGAGAGTGCCCACCCACCGGACCGGTACGGGTTCACTCCAGAATGACCGTCCCGTTGGTGGCCCCGGTCGTCGGGGGCTGAGTCGACCGGGGCCCGGGGGCTGACCGCATGTCGCCCCCGTGTCCCCTGACAGGGAGCGGCACCGGTCAGGAGAGATGGGGTGGGCCCGCCCGACCGTCGCTGTCCGGGCTTGGTCGGACGGGCCCTTGTCGCCACCCCGCTTGATAATCCCGCTGCATTCGATTGGCCGGGTATTCAGGGGGTGGACGCTCTCAGGGCTGGTATCTCACCAGCAGAAACAGCAACACCAGGGACAAGGTGATTCCCAGGAAGAGGACCCCCGGGCAGTAGGTGCGCGTCTTCTTCATGTGGTCACCCCCTCGATCGTTCGGGGGTCGACATCCGCCGGTGGGTCCCACTGCTTGGTGGAGCAGTGGACGAACAGGTAGCGACGATGGCCGGTGCGCCGGAAGTGGTACTCCGTCCATGCCTCAGCGTCATCAACGCTGAGATCTTCCGCGCCCTCCGGGTCCGCCCCGCACCCGGGCTCCCCCGAGACACAGGCGACATGCACGGAAACCCCGTCGTCCGCAAGGAGCGTGAGCGTCCAGATCAGCTGCCGAAAGCGCCGGACCATTCCCATCACAGCTCTCCCCGACGGCTGGTGGCGTTGACCGTGGCCACGGCCGCACTGAGCTGATCGGCCCGCGTCCAGAGACTGAGACTCTCGCCGCCCACACTCCACTCCTGCCCACCGCCGAGAGGCCGCAGGAAATAGATTCCGGTGAAGTAGTCCATGACCTCCCCCACCCTTTTGGCATCGGCGTCACGCACCACAGCCCCGATCGCGAACTCCTGACCCATCACATCGCCCTCGCGATCCGATGGGGGTGCCTGGCGATCACATCGGCGCAATGCCGGGACTGACTGACACTGCCGGTGATGAGCGAGTGCGCGGCGAGGCGCATATGCGCGCTACAGACGCGGCACCCAGGGGCGGGTGAGGGCATCGGGGGTTCGTTGTTCTGTGTGCTCGATCGATCTCGGTACGAGGTGAGCGCGCCCCTCAGCCGCAGCAGGAACGCACGGGTCACCGGGGGCCATCCGTCGATCGGGGTGAGCGTTACCCCAACCCAACACGGACCGTTGGCAGGTAACCGAGGCATCGGGCCGGCGAAACAGCCGACGTTCTTGGCGAGCGCCCCAGCGACTAGGGGGAATTGGTAGTTCCGCCCAGTTAGGTGAATATTCTTCCTCGGCACCATCGCTCCTCTCTGTAGCGCTTCCACTACCAAGCGGAGTCAGCGTGTCCTAGAGTCGGGCCCGTCTTCAACGTTGCAGACATGGAGAGCACCTTGGTAAACCGCAAGGAACTGAACCCGGACGCCAGTCCGCAAGCCGCCTTCGGTGCACGCGTACGCAGCACCCGCGAGACACGCGGCTGGAAGCAAGACGATCTTGCCGCGCTGGTTGGCTACTCCGGCAGGCATATCTCCGCGATTGAAACTGGCCGTAAGCCGCCAACTCTTCAATTTTCGCGGAGCTTAGATACCGCTCTTGGGTACACCGACACCACCGCGTCGTTCGAACGCGCCTGGAGCCAGCTCCGGCGCGGGTCGTTACTGGAGGGTTTCCCGGAGTACCTGGGGCAGGAGGCCCTCGCGGCAGAGATCCGGCTGTTTGAGTCGGGCCTGATTCCTGGCCTACTTCAGACACGGGAGTATGCGCAGGCGCTAGCCGATAGCGCCATCAAGCGGGGAGTCATCACCCGTGAACAGGCCGATGAACGCGTCTCGTTCCTCATAGAGCGTCAAGCCGCGTTGGTACGCCCTCAACCGCCCATGGTGATCGCGGTACTGGATGAAAGCTGTGTCCGCCGACCCATCGGCGGTACTGCTGCGATGGACGCCCAGTTGGCATGGCTGATGGAGTTCGCGGAACAACCGAACACCATGCTTCAGATCGCTCCCTACTCCATCGGTGAACACCGGCCATTCGACCGATCGGTGAATCTGCTGACCCTGTCGGACCGGTCCTTACTCGCCTACGTGGAGTCCCAGACACAAGGGCATCTGGACCGGGCGCTCACTTCCGTACTGCCGTTGGTGAGGGCCTACCATCAACTCCAGGCCGTATCACTGTCGCAGACAGCGTCCGTGGACATGATCCACCAGCTACGAAAGGGCACCCTGTGATAACTGAGCCCAAGAACCTGCATTGGGTCAAATCCTCCTACAGCAACAATGGCGGTACCTGCGTCGAGTGGGCCCCCGCACACGCGACCACAACCGGCACCATCCCCGTCCGCGACTCCAAGAACCCCAGCGGACCCGTACTGAACCTCCCCGTCAACGCCTTCACCTCCTTCACAGCAGGCGTCAAGGCCGGGAAGTTCAGCACTGCCTGACCTACCGACACAACACGTACAGCGCAACACACCGCACCACCGAAAGCCCCGCCACCACCCTTGAACCCAAGGAACACCACGGCGGGGCTTTCTCAACCCCCAGGGCAGACCACGACCATGACCGACCAGCCAGGAAAGGGCACCCCGTGACAACTGAGCCCAAGAACCTGCATTGGGTCAAATCCTCCTACAGCAACAATGGCGGTTCCTGCGTCGAGTGGGCCCCCGCACACGCGACCACAACCGGCACCATCCCCGTCCGCGACTCCAAGAACCCCAGCGGACCCGTACTGAACCTCCCCGTCAACGCCTTCACCTCCTTCACAGCAGGCGTCAAGGCCGGAGAGCTCGGCACTGCCTGACCAACCGACACAACACGCACAGCGCAACACACCGCACCACCGAAAGCCCCGCCACCACCCTTGAACCAAGGAACCACGGCGGGGCGTTCTCAGCCCTCAAGCCGCGCTGAGTGACCCCTCGGGGACCCTGCGCCGTTCCAGATGCAGACCCGGATGGCTCTACTCGGCCCCTGTCGCCTGCTTGGCCGCGTAGCGGCGGGCCTTGGTGCGGTTGCCGCAGACGCGCATGGAGCACCAGCGGCGGCTGCGGTTCCTGGAGACGTCCCGGAAGACCCAGGCGCAGGCGTGTTCGGCGCAGCGTTTGAGGCGGACCGCTTCGCCGGTGATCAGTAGTTCGCTCCAGGCGATGGCGATGGTGGCGAGTGGGATGCCGGTGGGAGCGGGCTTGATCGGCGTTCTGGCCGAGTGGTTCGGGACGCAGATCGCCTTCCTCGTCTTCGCCGCCGCCATCGCGGCCACCATCCCCGCGTTTCTGCGGATCGTCACCGCGAGCGAACTCCGCGCGGCGGCCTGACCACTCCCCACGCCCAGAACACCACGCTGGGTCTCCCGTAACCCGGATACGTAACCCGGATACGGTCAGACCCAGCGGCACTCGGGGCGCTCGGGGCTCTAGCCCCGGAACACGATCCGCCCCGCCGTCATCGTCAGCGCCACCGGGGCCTCGGCGACCTCATCCGCCGGGGCCGCGATCGGGTCGAGGCCGAAGGCCGTGAGGTCCGCGCGGTAGCCGACGGCGATCTGGCCCGTCACATGATCCTCACCGGCCGCGAAGGCGGCCTGGCTGGTCATGCCCTCCAGTGCCATCAGGCCTGTCAGTCCGGTGCCCCGGACCGCCGCGCCCTTGGGGGTGCGGGCCATGGCCAGGACCTGGCGGGCGTCGAAGTGGGCGATCGGCCAGTCGGAGCCGAGCGCCAGCACCGCACCGGCGTCCCGTAGGTCACGGCAGCGCCAGGCCCGGGAGGCCCGTACATCGCCGAGACGCTGCGACCAGTCGTCGGTGTGATCGGCACGGGTGAACGCCGTGTGCGGCGGCTGCATCGAGGCGACCACCCCGAGTCGGGCGAAGCGGGGGATCTGGTCGTCGGGAATCGTCTCGATGTGCTCGATCCGATGGCGCGGACCGCCCGCCCCCAGCGACTCCACCGTGTCGAGCACATGCCGTACCGCGGCATCGCCGATGGCGTGAGTCGCGGTCGGGACACCGGCCTCGTGCAGCTGGCGTACGGCAGCGCTGTACGCGTGGGGGTCCGGCCAGAAGGCGTCCGTGCCCTGGCCGTGGCAGTCGGCGTGCTCCAGCCAGGCCGTGCCGCCCTCGACCGTGCCGTCCATGAAGAGCTTCACTCCGCCGACCTGCCAGCGGCGGCCCCGCACCCGCTGGAGTGCGATCAGTTCGGCCAGGTCGTCATCGGTGGCCCCGGGCATGCACCAGGGGGCGAAGCGCAGCCGTATCGGTAGGTCGGTCTCCGACTCGACGGCCGCCAGCAGTTCGAAGGCGTCCCTGCCGAGGTCCATCACATGGGCCGAGGTGAGTCCCGTCGCGGCCATCGAGGAGAGCAGTTCCATCAGTCGGGTGCCGCGCTCGGCAGCCGGGGCGGACATCAGCACCGGGGAGACCAGATCCATCGCGGCGTGCTCGTTCAAATGGCCGGTGGGCCGCCCTTCGGCGTCGCACACCACCTCGGCCCGCTGGTCAAAGGTGCGCGGGCCGTCGATCCCCGCCATCCGCAGCACGCTCTCGCTGACCAGGGCGGAGTGGCCGTCGTAGAGCCGCAGATATCCATGCGCGCCGCGCAGTGCCTCCTCGATCAGCCCGTAGTGCATCGGACGGCCTTCGAAGGCGTTGTGATCGAGGCTGTAGCCCATGACCCAGCCATTGACCCGTGGGGCGCTCCGCAGTGCGGCGAGCAGGCTGGGGAAGTCGGCGATACCGGTGAGGTCGGTGCCCGTGGTGAGTTCCAGACCCCATACGGGGTGGCTGTGGGCGTCGGTGAGTCCGGGGGTGAGGGTCGCCCCGGCGAGGTCCACCAGTTCGGTGGCCGGGCCGCGCCGGTCCCGTACGTCGCGCTCATCGCCGACCGCGATGACGCTCCCGTCCTTGACGGCCACGGCGGTGGCATGGGGGCGGGCCGGGTCCAGGGTGTGGACGTTGGCGCCGGTCAGGATGATGTCGGCTGCGGACACTACTCACTCCTGTGCTGAGGGTCGGTGTGGATATCGCAGGCCCCGGAGGTACGGATGACAACCGTAAACCTAAAGGCTTTCGGTTTTGGCAATGTAGCCTCTGCCATGGGGTTCAGGGAAGAGACCGCCCTGGGTTCAGGAAAATGACAACGGGGAGATCGCAGACATGGGACGGCCGCGCACACCACTGATCGACCGGGAGCGCATCACCACGGCCGCCCTGGAACTCGTCGATGCCCAGGGTGAGTTCAGCGTGCCGGGGATCGCCCGGAAGCTCGGGGTGCAGACGGGCTCGATCTACCACCATGTGGAGGGGCGCGACGGCATCATCGAACTGGTGCGGGAGCGCGTGGCCGGCGCCATCGACACCTCGGTGCTGATGCTGCTGCCCTGGGACGAGGCCCTGGCGGGCTGGGCCCGCTCCTATCGGGCCGCCTTCGCCGCCCACCCCCGGGCGATCCCGCTGCTGGCGGGCTCGCCGGTGCGCGCGCCCAAGGTGCTGGAGGGGTACGAGCGGGCGGTGGGGGCACTGCTGGAGGCCGGGTTCGCCCTCCGGGATGTGATGACGGTGATCATCGCCGTGGAGAACGTGGTGCTGGGCTCCGCGCTGGACTTGGCGGCTCCCGAGTCGATGTGGGAGTTGACCGACGAGGCGAGTACTCCCGCACTGGCCGAGGCATTGGCCGCGGTGCCACCTGGCCAGACGGACGCGGCGTTCGAGTTGGCGCTGGGTGCGTGTGTGGAGCGTTTTCGGCGGCTGCTGGAGGCGTAGTCCCCGCAGGGCGGCCCCACCCGATCGACCTCGGTTCTCGTACCCACCGTGCCACTCGGCGCGCCCGCGGCTCCGTCAGGGAGAGGTTGAGCCCATGACGCCAGTACGGCGGGGAGAGCGCTGGCAGCGCCGCTGCCGGCACCCGGTCAGCGCTGGCCTTGGTGCTTGCTGGAGCGGCCGTCCACCGGCAGTAGGACCAGCAGGCGCCAGACCCCTTCCCCAAGGGCGGTGGAGACGAAACCGGCTTCGGCTCGGCCGCCGAGCAGCGCGGCCCGGTCGGTGATCTCGGGCAGCCCACGGCCGACGCGCCGGGTCGTGCCCGTGGAGTCCGTGGCCACCAGATTCTCCATCCTGATTCTCCATCCTGGTCTCCAGCACCTCGGCGCCGCTGGCCATCCGTCTTCCCCGGGCTCCAGCGCAACGACCATCCACCGGTCCTGCGGTCGTCCTTCCAGGCGTCGCGCAGGCCGAGCCAGACAAGCACCGGGGTGCCGTCGCAGTGGCGCCGGGCGTTCGTCAGCCCCTCGCGGATGATCTGGTAGGCCTCGCGCGAGACCGTCACCGGAACAACGGAGAGGTCCTCGTCACCCTCCCTGTCCACCGGGACCCCGCTGGCGGAGACCAGCGCCTCAAGACCCGGGCCCGGTGGTTTCCATCCGTCCTCCTCCACGGTGGTCGCCGGGTCTCGCCTGACGTTCGCAGACGGGTTTCTCACGCCCCGTAGAACAGTGTCTCCATCACCGCTCGGGCCCGGCGGGTGGTGCGGCGGTAGTCATCCAGCATGTCGCCGACATGGCCGGGCTCGTACCCCAAGTACCTTCCCACCGCGGCCAGTTCCCTGCCGTCCGACGGGAAGGTGTCCCCCGCCCGGCCGCGTACCAGCATCACTCCGTTGCGGACCCGGGTCGCCAGCACCCAGGCCTCGTCCAGGATCTGCGCCTCCTCGGTGCCGATCAGGCCGGCGTGCTGGGCCGCGGCCAGGGCGGGCCGGGTACGGGTGGTGCGCAGACCGGGCTCCCTCCAGGCGTGCTGCATCTGGATGAGCTGGACGGTCCACTCCACATCGCTGAGTCCACCCCGCCCGAGCTTGGTGTGGAGGGTGGCGTCCGCGCCGCGCGGGAGGCGTTCGGACTCCATCCGGGCCTTGAGCCGGCGGATCTCCCGTACCGCGTCGTCCCCGAGCCCCTCCACCGGGTAGCGCAGCGGGTCGATCAGATCGATGAAGCGCGCGCCCAGCTCCGGGTCGCCCGCCATCGGCTCCGCCCGGAGCAGCGCCTGGCTCTCCCACCCCAGCGCCCAGCGCCGGTAGTAGGCCTCGTACGACGCCAGGGTGCGGACCAGCGGGCCGCTCTTGCCCTCCGGCCGCAGATCGGCGTCGATCAGCAGTGGTGGGTCGGCGGTCGGTACCTGGAGCAGTCGGCGCATCTCGGTGACCACGGTGTTCGCCGCCTTGGCCGCCTCCTGCTCGTCCACGCCCTCGCGCGGCTGATGGACGAAGAGCACATCCGCGTCGGAGCCGTAGGCCAACTCCCGCCCGCCGAAGCGGCCCATGCCGATCACGGCGAACCGGGTCGGCAGCTCATCGCCCCAGCGCTCGCGCACGGCGGCCCGCAGGGCACCGGCGATGGTGGCCGCGTTGAGATCCGTGATCGCCAGGCCGACCCGGTCGACCAGGGCGCCGGGGTCGGCCTCGGCGGGGCTCTCCTCGGTGCCGTACGAGCCGATCAGATCGGCCGCCGCGGTACGGAACAGCTCCCGGCGGCGCACGCCACGAGCCGCGACAACGGCGTCCTCGGCGGTCACCGCGCGGCCGACCGCCGCCAGGATCTCCGGTTCCAGATGGTCCCTGCGCCGTGGGTCGAGACCGCCGGGGTTGCCGAGGATGGCCACGGCCTCCGGGGCTCGCAGCAGCAGATCGGGGGCGAGACGTCCGGCCGAGAGGACCCGGGCGAGGTTCTCCGCCGCGGCGCCCTCGTCCCGGAGCAGCCGCAGGTACCAGGGGGTCTTGCCCAGCGCGTCGGAGACCTTGCGGAAGCCGAGCAGTCCCGCGTCCGGGTCGGCGGAGTCGGCGAACCAGCCCAGCAGCACCGGCAGCAGGGTCCGCTGGATCGCGGCCTTGCGGCTGACTCCGGAGGCCAGCGCCTCCAGATGGCGCAGCGCGGCGGACGGGTCGGCGTAACCGAGTGCTTCCAGGCGCTGTCCGGCCGCCTTGGTGCTCAGCCGGGTCTCACCGGAGGCGAGTTGGGCCACGGCGTCGAGGAGCGGCCGGTAGAACAGCTTCTCGTGGAGGCGTCGTACCACGGCGGCGTGCCGTCGCCAGGAGCGGTTGAGCTCGGCGACCGGATCGACCCGCAGCCCCAGGGAACGGCCGAGGCGCCGTAGGTCTTCCTCGGCCTCCGGGACGAGATGGGTGCGGCGCAGCCGGTAGAGCTGGATGCGGTGTTCCATGGCGCGGAGGAAGCGGTAGGCGTCGTCGAGTTGGGCGGCGTCCACCCGGCCGACGTAGCCGCCTTCGGCGAGTGCGTGCAGGGCCTCCAGGGTGCTGCCGCTGTGCAGGGTGTTGTCAGCGCGGCCATGGACCAGTTGGAGTAGCTGTACGGCGAACTCGACGTCCCGCAGCCCGCCGGGGCCGAGCTTGAGCTCTCGCTCCACTTCGGCGGCGGGGATGTTGTCGATGACCCGGCGGCGCATCTTCTGGACGTCGGCGACGAAGTTCTCCCGCTCGGCGGCCTGCCACACCAGCGGGGAGACGGCGTCGATGTACTCCTGGCCCAGGGCGGAGTCACCGGCGACCGGACGGGCCTTCAGCAGGGCCTGGAACTCCCATGTCTTCGCCCACCGCTGGTAGTAGGCCAGATGGCTGGAGAGGGTGCGTACCAGCGGTCCGTTGCGCCCTTCGGGGCGCAGATTGGCGTCGACCGGCCAGATGGTGCCCTCGACGGTGGTCTCGGAGCAGATCCGCATGAGATGGGAGGCGAGCCGGGTGGCGGCCTGGATCGCGCTGTTCTCATCGGCGCCGCCGAAGGGTTCGGCGACGAAGACGACATCGACGTCGGAGACGTAGTTCAGCTCATGGCCGCCGCACTTGCCGAGGGCGATGATGGCGAGCCGGCAGCGAGCCGCGTCGTCGGGGGCCGCCGCCTGGGCGATGGCGAGGGCGGCCCGGAGGGTCGCGGTGGCGAGGTCGGCCAGTTCGGCGGCGGTCTGCGCCACATCGGTCAGTCCGCACACATCCCGGGCGGCGATGGCGAGCAGGCAGCGACGGTAGTCGACCCGTAGGGACTCGGGGTCGGTGGCATCGGCCAGGCACTCCTCGAACTCCGGTACCCCGGGGTGGAGATCGGTCGACTCATAGGTGGCGAGAACCCGCCAGTCACCGGGGTGGCGCGCCAGATGGTCCCCGAGCGCCTCGGACGCGCCGAGGACGCCGAGAAGGCGGTCGCGGAGCGGTTTGGCGGCGACGAGGGTGTCGAGGAAGACACGCGGTTCCTCCGGGTCCTGCGCTTCCACCAGCCGGACGAGACCGCGCAGTGCCAGATCGGGGTCGGCGGCGGCTCCGAGGGCGTCCAGCAGCACCGAGTCATCCCGCACGGGTGCCATGGCGGGCAGCGCCAGCAGTACTTCGGCGGCGGCGGGGTCGGTGAATCCTTGCCGTAGCAGCCGAGTGAAGGTACTGCTTCTGCGCCCCGGCACCGCCGTCATCCTGCCGTCTCCATTCCGCGCTCGCCCCGCGCTCGCCTCATACCCGGCGCTCGTATCAGGCCGCGATCAAGGTCCGGACCTGAGACTAGCCGCACCAGTGCGCGGCGGTCCCCTGTGGTCCACGCCCGAGCGATGAGTATGGGCCGCGGAGGCAGTCTCCCTTGCAGCCCGCATTGCGACCTCCGACTGCGGCGAAACGTTGCGCCGCACCGAGCACGAGAGGACCGAGCGCCATGGTCGACTCCGCATCCCCTCCCCCACTGACCCAGCTGATCACCCGTTTCAGCGAGGACAAGGCGGCAGCTGAGGACTGGTCCGAGGCCGTTGAGCTGCTGACGGCGGCAGAGGTCTTCTGGCTGTCGACGGTCCGGCCCGATGGCCGACCCCATGTCACACCGCTGATCGCGGTCTGGCATGACGGCGGGCTGAACTTCTGCACCGGTGAGGACGAGCGCAAGGCGAAGAACATCGCCGTGAACGGGGAAGTGGTGCTCACCACCGGTGTGAACTCCCTCCACGGGGGTTGTGACCTGGTGGTCGAGGGCACCGCGGACCGGGTGACCGACGATGCGCGACTGCGTTCGTTGGCCGCCGCCTACACACAGAAGTACGGCGCCGACTGGACCTTCGAGGTCCGGGACGGGGCGTTCGTCGGCCAGGGCGGCCCGGCGCTGGTCTTCCGGGTGGAGCCGCGTACCGCGTTCGGGTTCGCCAAGGGTCCGTATGGGATGACGCGCTGGCGGTTTGGGCAGGAGTGATCCTCTGCGGCTGTACCGGCTCATACCAACCCTCGGGGCTGGAGAGATCAGATCGCTAGGAAGGAAGTCCCGTTCATGGAGTTGACACTTGAGGTCGTCACGGTCCCGGCGACGGATCTGGACCGCTCCAAGGAGTTCTACGCGGAGGCCTGCGGCTTCAGACTCGACCTGGACCAGGAGGTGGCGCCCGGTGTGCGGATCATCCAGCTGACCCCACCGGGCTCCCGCTGCTCGATCGCCCTGATGAGCGGTTTCCCGCTCGCTCCCGGGCAGGGCGCCATGGCACCCGGCTCACTCCAGGGGCTACAGCTCTGTGTGACCGATCTGGCGGGTGCCCGGGCGGCACTTCTGGAGAACGCGGTGGATGTCAGCGAGATCCAGCACGTCGGCGAGAGAGGTTGGGAGGAGGGGCCGGGCGGGGAGTGGAACTCCTTCCTCTTCTTCAAGGACCCGGACGGCAACGGCTGGGCCATCCAGCAGGCCCCGTCACCGCTGTCGGAACGCTGAGAGATCTTGGTCGCCCTATCGGGTCGGGGCTGGCCCCGGTCACAGGCGCCTGGCACTGGTGGGACCTGGGTCCCACCAGTGCCAGGCGCCTGCCGCTGATCCGAGCGGCCGAGCGGGTCGTACTCCGCCCCTCCATACGGGAAGTGTCGCCATGAGCGGCAGTGCACCATGTGTGCCCGATCAACGATCAATCCATTTTCCCTGCGCCGTGATCCGCCGGACGGGACACCAGGGGTTACCGCCCCGACCGCTGGGGCCCGCGCGGCTGGTGCGTCGGAGAGGTTCAGAGCACGGCAGGTTCAGAGCACGGCAGGTTCAGCGCGCGGCAGGTTCAGAGCGCGCCGATCCTGCCGCACGAGGACTCCCGCACGAAGACTCCCGTGCGGAGAGTCCGCGTGAAGACTCCCGTGTGAGGACCTGCTGAGGGTGTCAGCTCTGCGGGGGCCCGGGGGGCTGCCCCGTGCCCGATGTGCCGCCGGAGCCGTACTGGCCCTTGAGCTTGTCCTGGGCCGTGTCCACCTGACCGGTGTACTTGCCCTGGGTCCTGTCGTCGACCTTGTCGCCCGCCTTGTCGACGCCCTTGTCCACTTGGGACTCATGGCCCTTGAGCATGTTCTTGAGCTTGTCCAGCACGGACATGGGGTCATCCCTTCTTCCCTCACATCCCCCCACTCCTCCAGGGTCACCGCGTATCCCTGGGTCCGCATCCCGGCGCAGACCCAGCGGACCACCACGAGGACGGATTCCGACCTCTTGGTGGTCATGTCCCGACCGGGGAGGACAGCAGAACAGCCTTCGGCAGCCTCACCGGCGCCCTGCGCGGAAGGAACTCGCCGAAACGGTCCCGGCAGCGGCCCACGGGCCGCCCCTGAGCGGCGAAAAGGCTTCGGACCAGCGGCATATCGCCACTGGCCCGAAGCCATCGCAAGCCGCCGTGAGCCGCGCTCACAGCACCGGCATCATCTTCCGCAGCTCAAAGGCGGTCACCTCGGAGCGGTACTCCTCCCACTCCTGCTTCTTGTTGCGCAGGAAGAAGTCGAAGACATGCTCCCCCAGCGTCTCGGCCACCAGCTCACTGCGCTCCATCAGCGCGATCGCCTCACCGAGGTTCTGCGGCAGTGGCTCGATGCCCATCGCCCGCCGTTCCCCGTCCGACAGCGCCCAGACATCGTCATCGGCACCGGGCGGCAGCTCATAGCCCTCTTCGATGCCCTTCAGCCCGGCCGCCAGCAGAACGGCGTACGTCAGATAGGGGTTCGCACCCGAGTCGATGGAACGCACCTCCACCCGCGATGAGCCCGTCTTGCCCGGCTTGTACATCGGTACCCGGATCAGCGCGGAGCGGTTGTTGTGGCCCCAGCAGATGTACGAGGGCGCTTCGCCGCCGGCACCCGCGCTACGGGCCGAGCCGCCCCAGATGCGCTTGTAGGAGTTGACCCACTGGTTGGTGACGGCGGAGATCTCAGCGGCGTGCTTCAGCAGGCCGGCGATGAAGGACCGCCCCACCTTGGAGAGTTGGTACTCCGAACCCGACTCGTAGAACGCGTTCCGGTCCCCCTCGAAAAGGGAGAGATGGGTGTGCATTCCGGACCCCGGGTACTCACTGAACGGTTTCGGCATAAAGGTCGCCTGAACGCCCTGCTCCAGCGCCACCTGCTTCATCACCAGCCGGAAGGTCATGATGTTGTCGGCGGTGGAGAGCGCGTCCGCGTACCGCAGATCGATCTCCTGCTGGCCCGGTGCGCCCTCGTGGTGGCTGAACTCCACCGAGATGCCCATCGACTCCAGCATGGTGATCGCCTGACGGCGGAAGTCCATCCCCACGTTCTGCGGGGTGTGGTCGAAGTACCCGGAGTTGTCGGCGGGAACCGGGCGGCTGCCGTCCAGCGGCTTGTCCTTCAACAGGAAGAACTCGATCTCCGGGTGGGTGTAGAAGGTGAAGCCCAGATCGGAGGTCTTGGCGAGCATCCGTTTCAGTACGTAGCGCGGGTCGGCGAAGGACGGCGACCCGTCGGGCATCAGGATGTCGCAGAACATCCGGGCCGTACCGGGCGCCTCCGCGCGCCAGGGCAGGATCTGGAAGGTGCCCGGGTCCGGCTTCGCGATCATGTCGGATTCGTACACCCGGGCGAAGCCCTCGATCGCGGACCCGTCGAAGCCGATGCCCTCGTCGAATGCCTGCTCAAGCTCGGCGGGGGCCACCGCGACCGACTTGAGGAAGCCGAGCACGTCGGTGAACCACAGACGCACAAAGCGGATGTCGCGCTCCTCCAGCGTGCGGAGCACAAACTCCTGCTGCTTATCCATTGCCACCCAATCCTTCCACCCACTTATTGCTGGTCAAGCCGTCCGCTCCCGCGAGCATCCCACCCATGGGTTTCCGGCACATTGCGCACCAGCACTGAGCCCCATTGTGGGTCAGAGGTCACCTCAGGACGACCCTGAGGCCTCCGGGGCCTGTCGCCCGCTGTTCCAGCCACCCGCCAGAAGCGGTTTTGGCCGCCCCGTATGAGGTGCCCAGCGGCCTCGCTCGCTACGATCAGCGGCCATGAGGAGTTCGCGGCACGGCCTCATCGCGCCCAACGAGCGTCCCGTGGCACTGCTGAGTGCCGTGGCGACGCTCCTCGGCGCGCTCTTCATCTGTCTGAGCCCGCCCGCCGAGCACCATATCTCCGCCTTGGCCGCCGACGATGTGATGCCCGCCTTCTCCTGCCCCTACGAGAACGGGGCCTGTGGGCTGCAACCGACGGTCAACGCCGCCGTGCTCACCTCACCGCCCCCGGAGGGGCCCATCGACGCCGAGGAGCAGGGCGTCCGCTACGACCAGCAGCCCGGCGCCGGCCGTCCGGCGGGTTCCGAGGCGCTGGCCAGGGCGCCGAATCTGCACGTCCTTCAGGTGCTGCGGACCTGAGTTCCGCCCCCCACCTCTCCGCACCCCCATCGATCACCCAGTGAAGAAGGACGACACATCATGGCTTCCCGTAAGACCAGCGATGACCGGCGCGCCCGAATAGAGGCCATGCGCAAGGCCGAGCAGTCCCGTGAGCGCCGCAATCGCGTCCTCACCATCGGCATCAGCGGTGTCGTGGTCGCCTCGCTCATCGGCTTCGGCGTTTATGTGATGAACAAGGAGAGCGAGGAGCAGGAGCAGAAGGTCGCCGAGGCGAAGGCCCCGATCGCGAACGAGCAGACCTGGGACGCGAAGAAGCTCGGCCGCAACCACGTGGACAAGGCCGTCCAGTATCCGATGAAGCCCCCGGTCGGCGGTGACCACCACCATGCCTGGATGAACTGCAACGGCGATGTCTACAAGGAGTCCATCCCGAACGAGAACGCCGTGCACTCGCTGGAGCACGGAGCCGTGTGGGTGACCTACAACGACAAGGCCGCCAAGGCGGACGTGGAGAAGCTGGAGAAGCGCGTCAAGGGCAACCAGTACACGCTGATGAGCCCGGTCAAGGACCAGGCGGGCGCCATCATGCTGAGCGCCTGGGGCAAGCAGATCACCGCGGAGACGGCGTCCGACCCCCGGGTGGACCGGTTCCTCGCCAAGTACGTGCTGGGCGAGCAGACCCCCGAGAAGGGCGCGGCCTGCACGGGCGGCCTGAAGGGCAAGTGAGCGGCTCGTGACCGGGATGACCCGTACGCATTGGGCGGCCATCACCGCGGTCGTTCTGGCGCTGCTCTTCGCGGGAGCGGCGACGGTGGCCACCGCGGGCGATGGCGACGACTCGCGGCCGGCCACTCCGGCGACCGACTCAGCGGACGCCGGGTTCGCCCGCGATATGTCCGTCCACCACCAGCAGGCGGTGGAGATGTCGTTCATCGTCCGCGACCGCACCCAGGACGAGGGGATTCGCCGGCTGGCCTATGACATCGCCAACACCCAGGCCAACCAGCGCGGCATGATGCTGGGCTGGCTGGACCTGTGGGGGCTCTCGGTCACCTCGGGCGATGGCACATCCATGGCCTGGATGGCGAAGGCGGGCAACGGCGGGCATGGCGGGCACTCCGGACAGCGGTCGGCGTCCGAAAGTGGTTCGCTGATGCCGGGGATGGCGACCAAGGAGCAGTTGGAGCGGCTGGAGACACTGGGCGGTAAGGCCGCTGAGGTGGAGTTCCTCCAGCTCATGATCGTGCACCACAACGCCGGGGTGACCATGGCCCAGGGCTGTGTGGAGCTCTGCACGGTGGGGCCGGAGCGGAAGTTGGCCCAGGGCATGGTGGACGCCCAGCGCTCCGAGGTGGAGCTGATGGTGGATCTGCTGAAGAAGCGGGGCGCTCAGGTGCGAACCTGAGTCGCCCGTTCTCAGCTCTGGTCGTTCATGTCGTCCGTCCCGGAGAGCCGCCAGGTGATCTGGGGCGGACGGAGCCCCGCGCATCGGGGCAGCCCCTTGCCGTCGGTGAGGGCGAGCTCGGTTTGGGCGATGCCCCCGGCCGCTGCCCCGGCCGGGAGATCGGCCAGAAAGAGCTTCGCCCTGCGGAACATCGCGAACCGGCCTCCCGGTGGTAGTTCGCCCCAGGTCAGATAGGTGAATCTGGCCCCGGGCCGGCCCTGGACGTAGGGCCCCTTGAAATCGACCGTGCCATCGGCACGGGTCAATGTCTCCACGGGGACTTCGAAGACGACCTCCGCCGCATCGGCCGACACCAACTGGTCCGGGTCCTTGCCGCGCTGGGTGCCCACATGGACATCGCGGTACTCACCGCACGCGCTGCCGGGCAGCTCATAGCCCCTGATCCGCAAGACCAGCCGTGCCATCCCCGTCCCCATCCCCTTCGATCGCCCGTTCATCCGTTCACGCGTTCACCCGTTTGGCCTACAGCGGTCGCGTACGCCCAATGGCCCAATGACGATGAGTTCGCCCGGACCTCTGGTGCCGAGTGGCATCTGTACGCATCTGTACACATCTAGGAGGCGCGAACGCCATGACCACCGCCAAGGACATCATGCACAGCGGGGCACAGTGGATTCCCGCGCACGAGACCCTCGACCGGGCCGCGCAGCTGATGCGCGCGCACCGGGTGGGCGCGCTACCGATCGCCGATGCCCAGGAACGCCTCTGCGGCATCCTCACCGACCGTGACATCGTCGTCGGCTGTGTGGCGCTCGGCCATGACCCGGCCAAGGTGACCGCTGGCGAGTTGGCCAAGGGCACTCCCCGCTGGATCGCATCGGATTCGGGGGTGGAGGAGGTGCTCCAGGAGATGGAGATGCACCAGATCCGCCGGCTGCCCGTGATCGAGAACAAGCGGCTGGTGGGAATGATCAGCGAGGCCGATCTGGCCCAGCACCTCTCGGACGAGCAGCTCGCCGGATGGGTGGAACGCGTCTACGCCAAGGGCTGACCGTCACCCGGCGGGAGCGCTGACGGCGTCGAGTACCGCCCGGGCCACCGCGTCCGGGCGGTCCAGCATCAGCAGATGGCCCGCGGGCCCCACCTCCTGGTACCGGGCCCCGAGCAGCAGTGCGAGCGCCCGCTGCCGGGCCAGCCACCGCCGACCGCCCGCCGAGGCGGCGAGAACGGTGATGGGCAGCCCCGCCGGCAGGGGGTGGCGCTCGCGCAGAGCCAGGAGTTCGGCGGCGACCGCACGGTAGTGGGCGTTCTCCAGGAGCGCGCCGTCGACGACCCGGGTGGTGGCATAGACCCGACGCACCAGATCCGCTGGAGCCGGGTCCGCGCCGCCGGTACGGGCGAGGCGTACGGCAAGGCGCCGGGCGGCCGGCCCCAGGGGTGGTCGGTTGCGGTGAGCTCGCTGGCATGGGTCCGCAGGGGGCCGAGGCCGGTGGGGACGACGGTTTCGAGGGTCCACGCGGTGGGGGCGAGGCGCCCGGGGCCAGCAGGGCGGCGGTCATCCACCTCATGATCGTTCAACGGCCGGCCATCATGGCCGGCATACCCGGAGGGGGTAGTATCCCTAGGCATGGTGACAAGGAACGGTGGATGGGTGGGGCAGCTTCTGCTGCTCATCGCCCTGCTGTTCGGGATCGCCACCATGCATACGGTGGGTCACCCCACTCAGTCCGGTAGCCCTCCGCACACGGCCGCCTCGACGGGGCATCCAGCGGACGGGTACACACGGCCGGGGGCCGGGCACCCACCGGCGCAGACGGCAGAGGCTCAGACGGCCGCGGCGCGGACCGTCCAAACCCCGACCGTCGAAACCCGGACCTCCGAAACGCGGACCGTTGGCGCGCGGACCGTCGAAGCGGCATCCGTACCGCGGGCCCATGGCACAGCGCCCACCTCCACGGCGGCGGCTCCCCACACCTCGACGGCCCTGGCGAGCGCCGAACTCACTTCCACGGCGCCAGCGAGCACCGGGTTCACCGCGACGACCCCGGCGAGCGCCGAGCCCATCTCCACGGTCACCGCCGCCGCGGGCCTTGGGGGCCCCGAGGTCGCGGTGACTTCCGGTCATGGCCCGGCCGGGCTCACCTCCGGCCCGGACACCCACGGCGATGACCACGGTATGAACCCCTCGATGGTCTGTCTCGCCGTGCTCGGCGCCTGGGGCATCGTCCTGGTCCTCACCGGCGGGTGGTGGGGAAGCACCCGGGGTGCCCGGCTGCCCGTGCTCGGCGCCGGAGTGCGGATCAGGCGCACGCTGCGACCCAACCCACCGCCTCCTCGCAGTCTCCTCGCACAGCTGTCGGTACTGCGGACCTAGGAGCGCCTCCGCCGCCTGGGCGGCGGACGCGTACCCGTCCGTACTGCTTCACCGAACATCACCACGAGGTGCACACCGTCATGCGTACACACATCTCCCGTCGCTCCCTCATGGGCGCGTCCCTGGCCGTCGCCGGCACCGGCGTACTCGCCGCCTGCTCCAAGGAGGGTTCGGGCGGCGGCTCCCACTCCGGTCACAGCGGAGGCGGCGGGCAAGGAGGCGCCGGCAAGGACGCCCAGGGCTTCGTCACACCCGATGGCCCGGAGGTCAAGGCCGCCGAGGCCAAGCGCGGCAGCGGGCCGGAGCGCAAGGTGAAGCTCACCGCCATCGCCACGCCCCTTGACCTCGGCGGTGGCCGTACCGTCCGCTCCTGGGCCTACGGCGACCAACTCCCCGGGCAGGAGGTCCGGGTCACCGCGGGCGACACCCTCGCGCTGACCCTCGCCAACAACCTTCCGCAGGCGACCTCGCTGCACTGGCACGGCCTGGCCCTGCGCAATGACATGGACGGCGTGCCCGGGCTCACCCAGCAGCCCATCAAGCCGGGTGCGTCCTTCGACTACCGCTTCAGCGTGGCGCACCCGGGAACGTACTGGTTCCACCCGCACTCCGGTGTCCAGCAGGACCGAGGCCTCTACGCCCCGCTGATCGTGGAGGACCCCAAGGAGCCCTTGAAGTACGACAAGGAGTGGGTCATCGTCCTGGATGACTGGGTCGACGGCGTGGACGGCTCCACCCCCGATGCCGTCCTGACGGAGTTGCGCAAGGGCATGACCGGCGGTGGCCACGAGGGGCACGGCGGGATGGCGCCCATGTCACTGGGCGCCGATGAGACCCCTGACCCCAAGAAGGGGCCCTCGCGGATGATGATGGGCGCCAAGAGCGATCTCCTGGGCGGGGACGCGGGGGATGTGGCCTACCCCCACTATCTGATCAATGGGCGCACCCCCGAGGCGCCCACGTCGTTCGCCGCCCGCCCCGGCGACCGCATCCGGCTGCGGATCATCAACGCCGGTGGCGACACCGCCTTCCGGGTGGCGCTCGGCGGCCATGAGATGACGGTGACCCACACCGACGGCTTCCCCGTCCAGCACGCCCCGACCGACGCGCTGCTGCTGGGGATGGGTGAGCGCTATGACGTCCTGGTCACGGCGAAGAGCGGGGTCTTCCCGTTCACCGCGGTCGCCGAGGGCAAGAAGGCGGCCGCGCTGGCCGTACTGCGTACGGGCAGTGGGGCGGTGCCGAGCGCCGCGGTGCGGCCCAAGGAACTGGAGCGGCGGCTGCTGACCGCGGACAAGCTCCGTGCGCACGCCTCGGTCGCGCTCCCCGACCGCAAGCCGGACCGCACGGTCAAGATCAAGCTGTCCGGTGGGATGGCGAAGTACGACTGGGGCTTCGACGGCAGGGCCTACTCGCCGAACCCCAGCCATGAGGTCCGTTCCGGGGAGCGCGTACGGCTGGTGTTCAGCAATCCGACCGAGATGTGGCACCCGCTGCATCTGCACGGGCACACCTTCGGGCTGGCCAATGTGGCGGGCGGGCCCCGCAAGGACACCGCGGTGATCCTGCCGAACGGGACGCTGAGCGTGGACTTCGACGCCGACAACCCGGGCCTGTGGATGATCCACTGCCATAACGTCTACCACGCCGAGGCGGGCATGATGACGGTTCTCGGCTACCGGAAGTAGGCAGTCGGAGCGGGGTGTGGGGCGATCACCGAGGACCTCTCCACGGGTCGGTCGGTCGTCTCGCGAGACTTCTTCGTGGGACGTCCCACACCCCCACCCAGGACATCGCGTCAGAAAGACGATTACACTGGGCGGCGTGCCTCAACTACGTCTCGCCCTGAATCAGATCGACTCGACCGTCGGAGACCTCGCCGCGAACGCCGAGGCGATCATGCGCTGGACCCGGCACAGCGCCGAGCAGGGGGCGCATCTGATCGCCTTCCCGGAGATGGTGCTGACCGGCTATCCCGTGGAGGACCTGGCCCTGCGGTCGTCCTTCGTGGAGGCGTCCCGGGCC
Source organism: Streptomyces albipurpureus (assembly GCF_023701525.1). Lineage (GTDB taxonomy): Bacteria > Actinomycetota > Actinomycetes > Streptomycetales > Streptomycetaceae > Streptomyces > Streptomyces albipurpureus. The sequence goes on along the minus strand of NZ_JAMQAW010000028.1, from coordinate 63,983 downwards.
ACCCTGCGCTCGCTCGCCGTCCGGCTGAAGGCGGAGGGGTTCGGCGAGTTGCCGGTCGTGGTCGGCTACCTCGATCGCTCCGAGCGCGCCCAGCCGAAGTACGGTCAGCCGGCCGGGGCCCCGCGCAACGCCGCGGCCGTGCTCCACGACGGCGCAGTGGTGCTCACCTTCGCCAAGCACCATCTCCCCAACTACGGCGTCTTCGACGAGTTCCGCTACTTCGTGCCCGGCGACACCCTGCCCGTCATCCGGGTGCACGGCGTCGATGTGGCCCTCGCGATCTGCGAGGACCTCTGGCAGGACGGCGGCCGGGTGCCGGCGGCCCGTTCGGCCGGGGCCGGGCTGCTGCTCTCCATCAACGCCTCACCGTATGAGCGGATGAAGGACGACACCCGGCTGGAGCTGGTCCGCAAGCGCGCCCAGGAAGCCGGGTGCACCACGGCCTATCTGGCGATGATGGGGGGGCAGGACGAGCTGGTCTTCGACGGGGACTCCATCGTGGTCGACGCGGCGGGCGATGTCATCGCGCGTGCCCCGCAGTTCTCCGAGGGCTGCGTGGTGCTCGATCTGGAGCTGCCAGCGGCCGGGGAGATCCCGTCCGGGGTCGTGGACGACGGGCTGCGGATCGACCATGTGCTCCTTACCGCCGAACCACTGCCCGCGTATGAACCCGAGGTGGCCGGCGGATACGCCGAGCGGTTGGACGACGACGAGGAGGTGTACTCGGCGCTCGTCGTCGGGTTGCGCGCCTACGCGGCCAAGAACGGTTTCAGCTCGGTGCTGATCGGGCTCTCCGGGGGTATCGACTCGGCCCTGGTCGCCGCCATCGCCTGCGACGCGCTGGGCGCACAGCATGTGTACGGCGTCTCCATGCCCTCGAAGTACTCGTCCGAGCACTCCAAGGGCGACGCGGCCGAACTGGCCCGGCGCACCGGCCTGAACTTCCGTACCGTCCCCATCGAGCCGATGTTCGACGCCTATATGGGCTCGCTGGAACTGACCGGACTGGCGGAGGAGAACCTCCAGTCGCGGCTGCGCGGCACGATGCTGATGGCGATCTCCAACCAGGAGGGCCAGATCGTGCTCGCCCCGGGCAACAAGTCCGAACTGGCCGTGGGGTACTCCACGCTGTACGGCGACTCCGTCGGGGCGTACGGGCCCATCAAGGACGTCTACAAGACGACCGTCTTCCGGCTCGCGAGGTGGCGCAACCGGGCGGCGCGGGAGCGCGGCCAGACCCCGCCGATCCCGGAGGCGTCCATCAGCAAGCCGCCGAGCGCGGAGCTGCGGCCCGGACAGGTGGACACCGACTCGCTGCCGGACTACGACGTACTGGACCGCATCCTGGAGCTGTACGTGGACCGGGACCAGGGCAAGGACGCGATCGTGGCGGCCGGCTTCGACGAGGAGTTGGTGGCACGGACCCTGCGGATGGTGGACATGGCCGAGTACAAGCGGCGGCAGTACCCGCCGGGCACCAAGATTTCGGCGAAGGGGTTCGGCAAGGACCGGCGACTGCCCATCACCAACCGCTGGCGCGAGTCGACGTCCCACTGAACCATCCGGGCAGCGGGGTGGGCCGGCGGTTGACGGGCCACCCGGCTGCCCCTGCCGGACGGGCACTCGGGGACGTCGGCTGTCCGACGAGCCGACCCACCGCACCCACCGCACCCACCGCACCCACCGCACCCACCGCACCCACCGCACCCACCGCACCCGGGGAGCGTACGGGGTTCCAGGCGCCCGGGGTTCAGAGGTTGACGCTCGCGGCGATCGGCAGATGGTCGCTGTCGGTGCGCGGTAGCGTCCAGGACGACACCGGCTCGACCCCCTTGACCATGATCTGGTCGATGCGCGCCAACGGGAAGGACGCGGGCCAGCTGAAGCCGAACCCGTCCCCGGCGGCCCCCTGGGTCGACCGCATCTGGGAGGTCACGGCGTTCAACGCACGGTCGTTCATGGTGCCGTTGAGATCGCCGAGCAGCACCACCTTGCTGATCCGCTCACGGGCGATGGCCTCGCCGAGCGCATCGGCGCTGTTGTCACGCTGGTTGGCCGTGAAGCCCGCGTGCATCTTGACCCGTACGGACGGCATATGGGCGACATAGACCGCGACCTCGCCCTTGGGCGTCTGGACCGTGGAGCGCAGCGCACGAGTCCAGCCCACCCGGATCTCCACCGGGGAGTTGTCCGTCATCGGGTACTTGCTCCAGAGCCCGACCGTGCCCTGGACCACGTGGTACTTGTAGGTGTCCGCGAGGGCCTCGCGGTAGGTGGAGACCTGGCCCTGGGGCAGTTCCTGGAGCGCGAGCACATCGGCGCCGGAGGCGGCGACGTCCTTGGCGGTACCGCTCGGGTCCGGGTTCTCGGCGTTGACATTGTGGGTGGCGACCGTCAGATCACCACCGCGGGTGGACTTGCCCGTGAGCAGCCCGCCGAACAGGTTGAACCAGACGACGATCGGCAGGAGCAGCACGATCAGGGCGGTGGCTGAGCGCCGCCAGATCGCGGCGATGAGCAGCAGGGGGATGAAGATCACCCCGAGCCAGGGCAGAAACGTCTCGTTCAGACTGCCCAAGTTCCCGATCCGGTTGGGAACCTGCGCATGAAAGATCATCAACAGTGCGATGAACACGGCGGATGCGGCGATCACGATGCCGCGCCGCCAGATGTCCCGATCCCCGCGCCAGCCATCCAGCAGGCGCCGGGCTCGGGATTGGGTGAACCGGTCCCCCGGGTCGCCATTCCCGGTCTCGGTCTCGTACGCCTGCACCATGAAGCCTGTCCTCACTGCCTTGCTGCCGTCATTCCAACCCCGGCGTCGACACTAGGCGATGACGGTACTTGTCTCACCGCCCGGGAGCGGCCGTCCTTTTCGATGACGACGGGACAGCGCGGGTGGTTCCTGGTATTGGGCCAGGTAGAGGTGGTGTGACGGAAGACGCACACGTCAGATGTGTTCCGGCGCGGCGTGGCGCCCAGCCCGCTCGAACGGTCGGCCACGCGCTCCCGGTGACGGCCCGACGCCCTGGGCGCCCGCGGTCGCTGACTCGTACGGACGTCCGCTCGCCTTGCCGTGGGAGCGAGCCCTCCCCCGACCGGGCTAGGGAAAACGAGTGCCCGGTCGGGGACTTGGCGTTGAGGTGCCGTACGCGTCAGGGGCCCGGTGCCACCCCTCACGGCTACCGCCCGGTGTCATGGGCCGACCCTCCAGGGGACTTGGGCGGGCGGAGGCCCGCCAGTACCGCGTCGACGATCTGTTCCGCGCTGTCCTGTGACCAGGTGACCTCCGGCCGGAGCACGGTGCGTACCAGGATCGGCCCGACGAACAGATCTCCCAGCAGATCGAAGTCAAGATCATCCCGGATCTCTCCCTCGGCGATGCCGCGCCGGAGCACCTCGTCCATCTGCCGCCGTCTGGGCTGTACGGAGACCCGATGGTGCATCTCCCAGAGTCGGGGATAGTTCTGCATCTGGGAGAAGACGGTGACGAGCAGCGCTGATGACCTCTTGGCCAGCCCCCGCCGGTGGAGGCTCTGCATCAAGAAGATGAGGTCCTCGCGGACGGAGGCCCCTGGCGCGGGCGGGTCATCCGGGTCCAGGGAGCGTACGACGTCCACGAGGAGCGCCTCTTTGCCTTCCCAGCGCCGGTAGATGGTGGCCTTGCCGACGCCGGCCGTGCGGGCGATGCGTTCGATGGAGAGTTCGGAGAGGGGCACGCCCGCTTCGACCAGGCTCAGGGTGGCCTCGATGATGGAGCGTTCGGCGGCTTCGCTGCGCGGTCGACCACGGCGGGCGGGCGCCGGTTCCGGGGCCGGTTCCGATGTGGGGTCGTGCAGGGGGGTGGAGTCCCTGTCGGGAGACGGTGTGGATACCGACCGGCGGCCTGGCATCGGGACCCGCTCGGCCGCCTGATCGCCACCGGTGGTGTCCGGGGCGGCGTCGGGCGCGGCAGGGGTCCCCTGGCCGTCGCGGTGTTCCTTGGGCCGCTTCTTCAAGGGCACATCCGCTCCATCTCTCTCCCGTCGCCGCGGCCGAGGCCCGGCGCCGCGGTCATGACCACTCGATTCTCCCTGACCGGGAGGGGCGGTATGGCGATCAGTGCTGCTGGCGCGCTGGCGGGCCGTCCTCCGGTAGGTGCGGCACGGCGTTGGCCGGTGAACCGTTCGACTGCGCGGGCTGCTGGCCCTGACCGGGTACGGGGGCGCCGGCGTCAGACCGGCGGAGTGCGGGCGTCCCCGCATCGGGTGTCCCCGCAGCGGCCGGTTGTGAGCCGCTGGGGCCCTTCGCGTGCCGAACCGCCCGGCCCGGCAGCCAGCGCAGCACGACCGCCACCCCGATGAGGCAGACGAGGGCGGCGCCCAGCGCGGTGAGCTGCATGGCGTCGATGAAGGCGGCGTTGGCCCGGGTGATCAGTTCCTCACCGGCCGGTCCCAACCGGCGCGCCGCCGCATGGGTCCCCTCGATCGACTCGCCGGCGCTCTCGCGCAGCCCGGCAGGCAGGGTCGCCAGCTGCCCCTCCATCTCGGCCCGGTAGCGGATGGAGAGCATCGAGCCCAGTACCGCGACTCCCAGGGCGCCGCCGACCTGGCGGAAGGTGTTGCTGACCGCCGATCCGGACCCGGCCTTCTCCCGGGGCAGGGACTGCATCACCGATGTGGTCACCGGGACGGTGATGTGTGACATTCCCACTCCTTGGATGAAGAGCGAGACCCCGAAGACCCACATCGGCGTCGATTCATCGAAGAAGGCGAAGGAACCGAGCCCCACGGCGATCAGGACCAACGCCCCCGCGCAGACCGCCCGCGCGCCGAACCGTGCGACCACCAGCCGGGCTCGGGGCGAGAAGAACCCCTGCGCCAGGGCCAGCGGCAGCACCAGCAGTCCGCACTCCAGCGCGCTGTATCCGCGCACGCTCTGGAGGTAGTAGGCGGAGAGGAAGGTGATGCCCATCATCGCGAAGAAGACCAGGGCGATGGCGACGACGGACGCGGAGAAGGCGGGCATCCGGAAGTACGCCATGTCGATGGCCGGATGGTTGCTGCGCTTCTCGTGCCAGACGAAGCCCGCCAGTACGGCGAGACCACCGAGTACGGAGAGGAGCACCGAGGGCTCGGTGAAGTCGGCGAGCTCCCCGCCGCGGATGATCCCGTACACCAGCAGCACCAGGCCGACGATGGACAGCAGCACTCCGACGGGGTCGGTGCGGCCGGGGGCCGGGTCCTTGGACTCGGGCACCAGGATGGCCATGGCGATCAGGGCGATGATCACCACCGGCACATTGACCAGGAAGATCGAGCCCCACCAGAAGTGCTCGATCAGCACTCCGCCGGTGACGGGGCCTATCGCGATGGCGAGGCCGATGCTGCCGGCCCAGATCCCGATCGCCTTGGGCTGCTCATCGGGCTCGAAGACGTGCATCAGCACGGCGAGGGTCGAGGGCATCACAAAGGCCGCGCCGAAGCCCATCACCCCCCGGTAGGCGATGAGCTCACCGGGGGTGGTGGCGAAGGCGGCGAGCGCCGATCCCACACCGAAGACGACGATCCCGAAGAGGAGCACCTTCTTGCGGCCGACGCGGTCTCCGAGCAGTCCTGCCGTGAAGAGGAGCCCGGCGAAGAGGAGGGTGTAGGAGTTGATCGCCCACTCCAACTCCCCCTGGGTGGCCCCGATCCCGGTGGGCGCGGGGCTGGCGATGGTCTTGACCGCCACATTCAGGATCGAGTTGTCCAGCACGACGATGAGCAGGCTGAACATCAGCACGGTGAGGATGGCCCAGCGGCGCCGGTGGACGACTTCGGGGATGCGCGGCGGCACGGGCGCGGGGCTGACGGGAGGTTCGGCCGGTTCGGAGTCGCCGAGGGGGCCGGAAGGAGGCTGCGGATTCGGCATGGCAATACCATAAACTATTTTCGATACGAGACCGTCTCGTATAGAAATCATTGATGGGGCGACCGCCCTCCCGCGACGACCGCGCGAGCCCCTGGGCGAGGACCGTGCGGGAGGGGACCGAGTGCCGGACTGCGGGCACCGATACGGGCCCCCTTCCCCGCGACCGGCACGAAGTGCCACCATGGGAGGGATCCGGGGACGCCGTCAGGGCGCCTCGAGATGACGTAAGGAGCCGTTAGCCATGACGCTTCAGGCTGCCCAGCCCCCCTCCGACAGCAGCAGGACGCTGTACGGCGGCAAGGGCACTCGCCGCATCACGGTCCATGACATCGCCGCCGCCAAGGAGCGGGGCGAGAAGTGGCCCATGCTCACCGCCTATGACGCGATGACCGCGTCGGTCTTCGACGAGGCCGGCATCCCGGTCATGCTGGTCGGCGACTCGATGGGGAACACCCATCTGGGCTACGAGACCACCGTGCCGGTCACCATGGACGAGATCACCCTGCTCTCCGCCGCCGTCGTCCGGGGCACCCAGCGGGCCCTCATCATCGGTGACCTGCCCTTCGGCTCGTACCAGGAAGGCCCCGTACAGGCCCTGCGCAACGCCACCCGGCTGGTGAAGGAGGCGGGTGTCGGCGCGGTCAAGCTGGAGGGCGGTCGGCGCTCCCTGGTGCAGACCGAGCTGATCGTGCAGTCGGGCATCCCCGTGGTCTCACACCTCGGTCTGACTCCCCAGTCCGTGAACACCATGGGCTACCGGGTACAGGGCCGCGGCGACGAAGCAGCCCACCGGCTGCTGCACGACGCCAAGGCCGCGCAGGAGGCGGGCGCGTTCGCCGTGGTCCTGGAGATGGTCCCGGCCGAGGTCGCCGCCGAGATCACCCGTTCACTGCAGATTCCCACCGTCGGCATCGGCGCGGGACCCGACACGGACGCCCAGGTCCTCGTCTGGACCGATATGGCAGGGCTCACCGCCGGCAAGGTGCCGCGGTTCACCAAGCAGTACGCCGATCTGCGCCGGACCCTCGGTGATGCGGCGAAGGCCTTCGCGGACGATGTCGTCGGCGGTGCCTTCCCCCAGGAAGAGCACACCTTCCACTGATCGATCCCACCCCCTGAGCCACTCCTGGCACAGACGACAGCCCGCCGATCTTCCCCCATCGGTGGGCTGTCGGGCTGTGGGGCCGCGGTCTCGGCGCGGGGTTCCGGTCAGAACCCCGCGGCCGACCCGCGCGGTCCGGCGGTAGCCGAGTGCGGTGGCCCGGCGGCGCCATCGGCAGGGGCGAGTCGGCTGCCGGTGTGTCGGTGGGCTGTCGGTGTGTCGGTGGGATCGCGGGTTGTCGGTGTGCCTGTCGGTGATCTGTCGGTGGCTTGTCGGTGGGACCGCACATCGTTGACAACATGCAGCAGAACCACCGGAGCGATACGGCTCGGATCAGCGACCGGACCCATGCCGTCGAGGTACGGGGGCTGGTCAAGCACTACGGCGAGACCAAGGCCCTCGACGGGGTGGACCTCACGGTCCGCGAGGGCACGGTGCTCGGCGTCCTCGGCCCCAACGGGGCCGGCAAGACCACACTCGTCCGCTGTCTGGCCACGCTGATCCTGCCCGACGCGGGAAGTGCCACCGTCGCGGGATACGACGTGGTGCACCAGCCCCGGCAGTTGCGCCGCACCATCGGACTCACCGGCCAGTACGCCTCCGTGGACGAGAAGCTCTCCGGCTGGGAGAACCTCTACATGATCGGGCGGCTGCTCGATCTGTCCCGTGCCGCCGCCCGTCGGCGCGCCGCTGAGATGCTGGAGCGCTTCTCACTCACCGACGCGGCCAAGAAGCCCGTCATGCAGTACTCGGGCGGTATGCGACGCCGACTCGACCTCGCCGCCTCACTGGTCGGCGAGCCCAGCGTCCTCTACCTCGACGAACCGACGACCGGGCTCGACCCCAGGACCCGCAACGAGGTCTGGGACGAGGTCCAGCGGATGGTCACGGAAGGCGTCACCGTACTGCTCACCACGCAGTACATGGAGGAAGCCGAGCGACTCGCGGATGAGTTGACCGTCATCGACCAGGGCCGGGTCATCGCCGAGGGCCGGGTCGATGAGTTGAAGGCGAAGGTCGGCGGTCGAACACTGCGGATCCGGCCGAGTGACCGCAGTCAACTGGACGCGATGGCGCGGGAGCTCGCCCGCGCCGGTCTCGATGGCATCGCGGGTGTGCACACCGCTGTGGACGAGGGCCTGCTGACCGTGCCGATCCTCACCGATGAACAACTGACCGCCGTGGTCGGCGTCCTGGCGTCCCACCACTTCGGGATAGCCGATATCACCACCCATCTGCCCAGCTTGGACGATGTGTTCCTGGCGGTCACCGGGGAACGGCGCCCGGTGTCGGAGCAGAGCGCCGAGAGCGCCACCACCCTCCAGGAGACCGCCGCATGAGCGTCGACACGACCACGTCCCCGACCCCCAGCGACCGGGCGGGGAGCACCCACCCCGGCTCCGGGGCCCAGCCGCCCGCACCGCCCGGTCGAAAGCCCGCTCCCCCCGTCGGCGAAGGCCGAATCGGGCTACGGGCCAATCTGCGGCACATCGAAGCGCTGGTCCGCCGCAATGTGCTCCAGATCAAGCAGGACCCCGAGTCCATGTTCGACGTCCTGCTGATGCCGATCGTCTTCACCCTGCTCTTCGTCTATGTCTTCGGCGGCGCGATCTCCGGCAAGGGCAATCAGGACGACTACGTCAACTACGTGATCCCCGGTCTGCTGGCGATGATGGGCATGAACATCGCGATGGCCGTCGGTACCGGAGTCAACGACGACGTCAAGAAGGGCGTGATGGACCGCTTCAGGTCCATGCCGATCGCCCGGTCCTCGGTACTCATCGCGAAGATCGTCGTCGAGATCGGCCGCATGTCGGTGGCGATGACCATCCTGCTGGGGATGGGCTTCGCCCTGGGGCTGGAGGTCAAGACCTCGCTGGTCGAGGTGCTCGCGGCCATCGGCCTGTCCATGCTCTTCGGAGCCTCGCTGATGTGGATCTTCATCCTGCTAGGACTCACGCTGAAGACCCCCCAGGCCGTTCAGGGACTCGCCATGTTGGTCCTGACACCTCTGCAGTTCGGTTCGTCGATCTTCGCGCCGCCCACCACCATGCCCGGCTGGCTGGAGACCTTCACCGACTACAACCCGCTCTCCAACCTCGCCGATGCCGCCCGCGCCCTGATCAACGGGGGCGAGTTGGCCAACTCGGTCTGGATGACACTCGGCTGGGCCGCGGCCATCACCCTGGTCACGGCGCCCCTGGCGGTGGCGAAGTTCCGCAAGCGGACCTGACCCGGCCCGCCCCGAGCCCATCGGAACCGGGCACACGCCACCACACGGACGACTACCGGGCCAGGGCGGCGGCCTCATCGAGGCTGAGGCCGCCGCCCCGCGCGTACGCGGACTCATAGGCCTGATGCCCGAGCACCGCACGAACCTCCGCTTCGGCCGAGGTCCGTATCTCCCGCTCATTGCGGGTCGACGTGTAACCGGGCGGAATCGACGCGCCGGCGACTCCCAGCAGAAGGGCCGCGCTCTCCGCCCGATCCGGCCAGCCTCCGACGAGAGCGCTGGCGAGGGTCACCAACTGCACCGAGAGGAGCTGCGGGGCGACCATCACGCTGAGCCGGTCCCGCGCCCGCTCCAAGGCGTCCAAGGCCTTCGTCCGAGCGGACTCGTACTCGCCGTCCCCGAGGTCCAGCCAGGCGAGCATGCCGATGAGCATCCCCTCGAAGATCGCCATGGTGTTACGGCGGAACTGCTCCATCAAGAGCTCGATCTCAGCCCGCGCCTCGTCGCGACGACCGGTCTGACCCAGCCAGAGCGCCAGATGGATACGGGCGATGGCCGTTGACTCATTGGTCGCGCCGTCATAGTCGGACAGCACCCCGCGGGCCATCGCCTCGCCCTGCTCACCCTGGCCCATCTCCAGCAGAATCCCGGCGAGCCGGCCCCGCAACACCGCCACCTGGATACGGGCGCCGATCCGCTCCGCGTGCACGATGGCCGCGTTGTAGTCCTCCGCGGCCAGCTCGTACTCCCCGTTGCGCTCCCGGGTCTCACCGCGGGCGGACAGCGCCTCGGAGGCACCCCAGTCATCGCCGAGCCCGGTGAAGAGCTTCCATGCCTCCTCCGCGTCGCGCGCCGCGTCACCGGACCAGTGGACGCGGTGGGCGAGAACGGAGGCCCGCATCTGGAGCGCGGTGGCCAACTCCCATTCGTATCCCAGGTCACGGCAGGTCTGGACGGTGGCGTCGAGCATGGCTTTGAGCTGCTCCATGTCGCCGGTCATCAGGATCGCGAAGAACCAGAGCGCCCCGGGAGCGCGACAGGTCTGCGGTAGCCCGGGCCGGTAGACCTCGGTGACACCGCGCAGCCGTGCCTGGTTCTCGGGGGTGCCCCACTCCTCCACACCATGGTCCACAAAGATCATGCGGAGCATGGCGACCCCGCGGCGGGCCTCATCCAGCAGCAGCGGTGCCATCGGCGGCGGTGAGTCCGTGACCCGTTCGTACACCGGGGGCGCGGGGACGTACGGCGGGGCGAAGGGGTCGGGGCCCAGTTCGCCCGCGAGGGTGGACCAGTGGCGGGCATCGCCGCGCAGATCCCGAATCTGCCAGTACCAGGAGAGGGAGATGACGAGGCAGAGGGCCTCCTGCTCATCGCGGTCGCCGATGGCACGGCGCAGCGCGGTACGGAGGTTCTCGTACTCCGTTTGGAAGGTTTCGATGGCGGCACCCTGCCCAGGGCCACGCAGCAGGGGATCGGTGGTGCGCGCCAACTCACGGTAGTGGACCAGATGGCGGCGCTCGGTCGCGGCCCGCTCGGCCGCCTCGTCGAGCCGTACCTCCGCGTACTCGGCGACCGTCTCCAGCAGGCGGTAGCGCATATCGCCGTGGGGAGTGGGGGTGGCGACGACAAGGGACTTGTCGATGAGCGAGCCCAGCACATCGGCGATGCCCGCCCCATGGGTCCGCCCGGGCCCGCTTCCTGTCGACGAGGAGCCGGGGCCGAGCCGGGCCCCTGCGGCACCTGTCTCGTCAGATCCGTTCGGGCCCTGCTGGCCGTGGGGTTGTTCGGGTACGGCTGCGCCATCGGTGCCATCCGCGCCATCTGGGCCATCCGCGCAGACGGCTTCGGCGGCGGTCAGTTCACAGCCGCCGGCGAAGACGGAGAGCCGTCGCAGTACGGCCCGCTCAGCGGCGTCGAGCAGGTCCCAGGACCAGTCGACCACGGCCCTCAGGGTCTGCTGGCGGGGCAGCACCGTACGGCTGCCGCTGGTGAGAAGCCTGAAGCGGTCATCGAGCCGATCCGCGATCTGACGCGGGGTGAGCATCCGCAGCCGCGCGGCGGCCAGTTCGATGGCGAGGGGCAGCCCATCGAGTCGGCGGCAGATCTCGGCACAGGCCTCCGGGTCGTCCTCGACGCGGAAGTCCGGGCGGGCGGCAGCGCCGCGGTCGGCGAGCAGCCGCAGGGCCATGGGGTCCGGCAGCGGGCCGACCGGTCGCACCAACTCCCCCGGTATGCCCAGTGGCTCACGGCTGGTGGCCAGGATCGTGAGTCCCGGGCAGCTCTCCAGCAGTTGCTCGGCGAGGGTGGCGGCGGCCGTGACGACATGTTCGCAGTTGTCGAGGACCAGCAGCATCCGACGGCGGGAACAGTGTTCGATCAGCCGCACGAGAGGGTCGCCGCCGATCGCGTCGCCGACGCGTAGCTCCTCGGCGCCCGCGCCTCGGAGCACCGTCTCCCGTGCGCCGAGTGCGGCCAGAACGGTCTCGGGGACATCGTCGGGGTCGTCGACGGGGGCGAGTTCGGCGAGCCAGACCCCATCGGGGGCGTCTGCGTGGATGCCCTCGGCGGCCTCCTGGGACAGCCGGGTCTTGCCGGCTCCCCCGGGTCCCAGGAGGGTGACGAGACGGGCCTTGGCGAGATCGTCCCGAATGGCCTCGATATCGCGCTCCCGCCCGACGAAGGAGGTGAGCCGGGCCCGAAGGTTTCCCACCGCGGGCCGCTGCCGGACAGGGGCCTGGGCTGCCGGGGGAGGATCGGCGAGCCACTCGGCACCGGGCGGAGCGGCTCGGTGGTCCACCGCCGGCTCTCGGTCGCCCGGACTCGCGGGCTCGTGCGAAGCCGCGGGGGCGGACGCGATCGCGGGGTGGGGGGAGGTCGGCGCGGACCGCTCGCGCACCCCCAGCAGTTCCGCGTGCAGCGCCCGCAGGGCCGGCCCCGGGTCCGCGCCCAACCGGTCCGCCAGTCGGCGGCGGAACGTCTCATAGTCGGCCAGTGCTTCCGCTGGGCGGCCGACCGCCTGTAGTGCGCGCAGTCGTAGGGCCTGGAGCGACTCGTCGATGGGATGGTCAGCGCAGAGCGTGTTCAGCTCCACGAGTGTGTCCTTCGCCCGCCCCTGGAGCAGCGCCGCAGACAGCCGGTTGCGCCGGGCGTCCAGTCTGCGGGACTCCCAGCGGGACACCTCCGCGCCGCGCTGCGGAAGGTCGGCCAGTACCGGTCCCCGCCACAGCTCCAGCGCCTCGTCGAGCAACTCGGTCGCTCGGCCGGGATCACCGCGCTCCAACGCCCGTGCGCCCTCGCCCGCCAGCCGGGCGAACCGGTGGAGATCGATGTCGTCCGCGGTGGCGCTCAGCCGGTATCCGCCGGCGACCGATGTGACCGCCTTCCGCCCGATCGCCCGCCGCAGTCGGCCGACCAGGGCCTGTACCGCGGCTGACGCGTCCGCCGGCGGATCGTCGTCCCACACCTCGGCGATGAGGACGCCGACCGGGACCGTACGTCCGACGCGCAGCGCCAGTACGGTCAGCAGGGCGCGCAGCCGCGCACCGCCCATCGGGACGGGCCTGCCGTCGTCGTCAATAGCCTGGGTGGTGCCAAGGAGCCGATAGTGCACCCCCTCATTGTCCCTGGTGTGCGGGTAGGTCCACGAACGGTACGGACAAGCGGGCTCACGGACGGTGCGCACATGGCCGATCCCCTTCCCGGGTGGGACCGACCGGCGTGGAACCGATCCGTATCCATCGGCCGTTCTACCAGCACCGGTTGTACGGTCGGTCAGCACACATCAGCCTCATGGCCTTGGAGTCGTCCCATGCCCACTGCCGCCTCACGCCGCAGCGACCGGCGCATCAGCCCCGTCTTCCTCGGGATCGTCGCAGTGATGGGGGTGAGCGGCTGGGCCGTGTGGACGGACTACGCGGCGACGGTCGGCCTCGCGGTCTTCCTCTTCGTCACCTCGGCGTGGATCGTCTCGCTCTGTCTGCATGAGTACGCACACGCGCGCACGGCGCTCCACAGCGGCGACATCTCCATCGGGACCAAGGGGTATCTCACCCTCAATCCGCTGGCCTACACCCATGCGCTGTTGAGCATCGTGCTCCCCGTGCTGTTCGTGATCATGGGGGGCATCGGTCTGCCGGGTGGCGCGGTCTTCATCGAGCGCGGACGCATCCAGGGCCGCTGGAAGCACAGCTTGATCTCGGCGGCGGGGCCGCTGACGAACGTGCTGTTCGCGATCGTGTGCACGGCGCCGTTCTGGCTGGACGCGCTGGACGGTGTGCCGATGGTGTTCCGGTACGCGCTGGCCTTCCTGGCGCTGCTCCAGGTGACGGCGGCGATCTTGAACTTCCTGCCGGTGCCCGGTCTCGACGGCTATGGGGTGATCGAGCCCTGGCTCTCGTACAAGATCCGTCGACAGGTGGAGCCCATCGCGCCGTTCGGACTGCTCGCGGTGTTCGCGCTGCTCTTCATCCCCGAGGTCAACCACTTCTTCTTCGACGGGGTCGACGCGGTGCTGCGCGGGCTGGGAGTGAGCGGTCTTGAGTCCGACTGCGGGTTGGAGTACTACCGCTTCTGGCAGGGGACCAACGAGTTCTGTGAGTCCTTCGTCAACCAGTGAGCGGTCGGCGGGTGCGAAGGGCTGGCGGTGGGTGCGAAGGGCTGGCGGTGGCGCACGGCCGGTCGACCGGTACGGGTGCGTGGTCGCGTCAGCGTGCGCTAGTCGGTGGCAGCGGTGGCCTGGCGGGCCTCGACCTTGGCCTTGCGCAGGTAGTACCAGGCCATGTTGGACGACAGCCCGACCACCAGGACCCAGATGGCCCCGATCCACAGACCCTGTGCGAAGGAGACCACGGCCGCCACGACGGCGAGCACACAGACGGCAAGTGCGAAGAGAGCGAGGCGGGGCATGGGGTTGAGGCTCCTGTCGGGGGGACGGTCTTCCCCCACAGTGTCCCCCATGCCCCACCCGCCCTTACACGTCGGTGACCCGTAGCCCCGCGTGCGCCTTGTAGCGACGGTTGACGGAGATCAGATTGGCGACCAGCGACTCGACCTGATGGGCATTGCGCAGCCGTCCCGCGAAGACCCCGCGCATGCCGGGGATGCGGCCGGCCAGGGCCTGGACGAGATCGGTGTCCGCACGGGACTCGCCCAGCACCATCACATCGGTGTCGATCTCCTCGATGGAGGCGTCCTGGAGCAGCACCGCCGACAGATGGTGGAAGGCGGCGGTCACCCGCGAGTCGGGCAGTAGTGCGGCGGCCTGCTCCGCGGCGCTGCCCTCCGCCGGCTTCAGCGCGTAGGCGCCCGACTTGTCGAACCCGAGCGGGTTGACGCAGTCGATGACGAGCTTGCCGCTCAACTCCTGGACCAGGGACTCCAGGGTCTTGGCGTGTCCGTCCCACGGCACCGCCACGATCACCACATCGCTACGCCGGGCGCAGTCGGCGTTGTCGGCGCCCTCGACCCCATGGCCGAGATCGGCGGCGGCGCTCTCGGCCCGCTCCACCGCACGGGAGCCAATGATCACCTTCTGGCCCGCCTTGGCCAGCCGATAGGCGAGGCCACGCCCCTGGTCACCGGTGCCTCCGAGCACACCGACCACCAACCCGGACACATCGGGGAGATCCCAGGGGTCCTTGGCGGCGGGCTTGGCCGCGGCGCTCGCGCCGGTGGAACTCTCGGTCCCCGGGGGGCTGCTCGCGGGATTCGTGGAAGTCATGCCCCGACCCTACTCGCAGGTATCAGTCTCTCGAACGGGTGAACCGCAGCTGATCGCCTGATCCGCGCACCGGGCGTGTTGCAGGATTCGGGGGCATGGATGCCGTACGTGTCGCCCTGCTGCGTGAAGTCCTCGCCGGTACGACGTGGCCCGCCGCGACCAGACGGTTCGCCGGGGTCCTGCGGTCCTCCGTGGTCCCCCGGGGCGGCGGACTACTGCTGGTGGGGACCGGGGAGTACGAGCCCTGGCACCTTGCCGCGCATCTGGTGGACGAGGCGGCCTGGTCGGGACTGCCCGAGCTGACGCCGACGCTGGTCCGCCACCAGGTGCACCCCGATGATCCGGCGCATCTGGCGATCGGTCTGGGCCGACTGGAGGCCGCGCGGAAGGGCGAGACACTGCTGCTGGTCACCCCGGGGCGGCCGGAGGCCGAACTGCTGGAGCGGGTGCATGACGCCCGCCGGGCGGGGGCGACGGTGCTGGCGCTGGACGGCGGGCATCGGGAGGTGGAGGGTTTGGCGCATGAGGCGCTGACGGTGAACGAGACGATCCATGATGTGGACATGGACACCGTGCAGCACCTGGTGAGCGCGGCAGCCGGGGAGAACCGCGTACCGGGCGCCCGGGGACAACGGCACTTCCGTGACCGGCTCTCCCGTCTGGTGGACCAGTTGACCACCCCGCCGCCCGCCCGTTGGTGAGTCCCACCCCACTGCCGAGCCACCTCTGAGCCCACCGCCGGTGCCAGCGGCGTGCCCCCGGCCGGGCGGGTAAATCGGTTGCTGGGGGCGGTGGCTAAACCCGACGATGGCTCGTTGTGGCCTCCAAGCTCTCGGCGATACTGCCGGACCTCTCCCCCTGGCGCTCCTCGCGTGATTTTCGACTGCTGTGGGTCCAGGGGCTGATCACCTTCTTCGGCAGTTCCATGGCGATGGTGGCACTACCGCTCCAGATCAAGGAGCTCACCGGATCGCCGCTGGCCGTGGGGGCGATGGGGGCCGTCGAGCTGATCCCCCTGATCGTCTTCGGGCTCTACGGCGGTGCCCTCGCCGACTACTTCGACCGGCGCGTCCTCATCCTCGCCACCGAGGCGGGCCTCGGCCTGCTCGCCTTCGTGCTGCTGGTGAACGCTCTGCTGCCGGAGCCCCTGCTGTGGCCGCTGTATGTGGTCGCCGCAGGGGTGTCCGCCCTCGCCGGCCTCCAGCGCCCGGCGCTGGACTCCCTCATGGCCCGAATCGTCCCGCATGACCAGCTCACGGCCGCGGCGGCGCTGAACACACTGCGCTGGCAGCTCGCCGGTATCGCGGGTCCGGCGGCGGCGGGCCTGCTGGTGGCGTACTCCGGTCATGCGACGGCCTACGGAGGGACGATCGTCGGATACGCCCTCTCCCTACTGATGTGTCTGCGCCTGTCTCCCGCACCGGCCGCCCATGACGCGGAGAAGCCCTCGCTGCGGGGCATCGCGGAAGGCGCACGCTATGCCTGGTCGCGACCGGTGCTGCTCGGGACCTATGCGATCGACCTGGTCGCCATGATCTTCGCCTTCCCGCTCGCGGTCTTCGCCTTTCTGGCGGACGATCTGGACGCGGAGTGGTCACTGGGGCTGATGTACACGGCGCTCGCGGTCGGCTCGGTGGCGCTCAGTGTGACCAGCGGGTGGACCTCGCGGATACGGCGGCACGGGCTACTCGTCATCTTCGGCGCGGCGGCCTGGGGGCTGGCCATCGCGGCGGCCGGGTGGTTCAGCAACATCTGGCTGGTGCTGCTCGCTCTGGCCTTCGCGGGCGCCGGGGACACCCTCAGCGGGCTGGGCCGCTCCACGATCTGGAACCAGACGATCCCCGAGGAGCTCCGGGGGCGGCTGGCGGGGATAGAGGTGCTCTCGTACAGCGTCGGCCCGCAACTCGGGCAGGTCCGGGCGGGTGCCATGGCAGGCTGGACGGGTACGCGCTCGGCGTTCTGGGGCGGCGGGCTGCTCTGTCTGGTGGGGGTGGGAGCGCTCACGGCGGTGCTGCCCAAGTTGGTGCGGTACGACGCCGACACGGACGAGGACGCTCTGCGCCGCCGCGCCCAGAAGGAGACGCCCCAGGCCCAGGCCTAGGGGGAGCCACCGGCTCGGCCGCTCTGGGGAGGGGCCGACCGGAGCGCCGAGGGGCCCGGCCCCTTCGAGGGGCCGTGCCGGGGGGCGGCGCGAGTCGGGGGCAGCCCGGGCGTCGACAGGGCGCGCCCGCGGTCATGAGCTGCCCGCCCGAACGGACCCGACCCGGAGAACCAGCCCCCAGGGGTCGTGGCCCGCTCAGGCCGCGGTGCCACCCCCGGAGCTGCCACCAGCGCCGGGACCGTCATGCCACTTCGGGTCGGTCTCCCACTCCAGGTTCCTCTCCCGCGCCGTCTCCATCGCCCGTTCCGCTTCGGCCCGTGTCCCATACGGGCCGAAGCGGTTCTTCGCCGGGCACTCCGGTCCCTCCTCGACCTTCTTGTGCTCCAGGCAGTAGAACCACTCGCCCGGCTTTCCGACCGTGCGCCTCTTGAACAGAGCCATCAGGGGCTCCTCTCTTCTCATGTCTCGCCGATGGTTTCCCGGGGCTCGGTGCCCGCCCTCTCTCGCCATGCTGCCCCACCACCCCTGGTTAGACTCGCTGGTATGTCTGGCCAGTCAACGCTCGTTCCCGGCGAGCTCTCCCCCATCCGCTCCGTGCCCGCCTCCATCCGCCGACCCGAGTACGTGGGGAAGGCCGCGCCGACCCCGTACACCGGCCCGGAGGTGCAGGACTCCGACACCGTCGAGCGGATGCGCATCGCGGGCAAGATCGCCGCCCAGGCGATGGAAGAGGCCGCCAAGCACATCGCCCCCGGGGTGACCACGGACGAGCTCGACCGGGTCGCCCATGAGTTCATGTGCGACCACGGCGCCTATCCGTCGACGCTCGGCTACCGAGGGTTTCCCAAGTCGCTGTGCGCCTCGGTCAACGAGGTCATCTGCCACGGCATCCCCGACTCCACCGTGCTGCGCGACGGCGACATCGTGAACCTCGACGTCACCGCGTTCATCCACGGCGTCCACGGCGACAACAACGCCACCTACTTCTGCGGTGATGTCGACGACGAGTCCCGGCTGCTGGTGGAGCGGACCCGGGAATCACTCAACCGGGCCATCAAGGCGGTCAAGCCGGGGCGCCAGATCAATGTGATCGGCCGGGTGATCGAGTCCTATGCGAAACGGTTCGGCTATGGCGTGGTCCGTGACTTCACCGGGCACGGGATCAACACCGCCTTCCACTCCGGTCTGATCGTTCCGCACTATGACGCCGCACACGCCACCACCGTCATCCAGACCGGTATGACCTTCACCATCGAGCCGATGCTCACCCTCGGTACCTATGAGCACGACATGTGGGACGACGGCTGGACCGTGGTCACCAAGGACCGCAAGCGCACCGCCCAGTTCGAGCACACGCTGGTGGTGACGGCGAGCGGAGCGGAGATCCTCACCCTCCCCTGATTCGGACCCCAGGGACCCACTTTTACCGACAGCCTGTCGGAAATTTACCGACAGTCCGTCGGGAACCCATTGACTTAGGTATGCCTAAGTAGGATGATCGGTGGCGGCAGCAGCTATGCGCTGGTGCTCTCTGTTCTTCTCCGCCACCTGTCCCTGGAGGTCCGCCTTGGACGCCACCGCCACCGTCACGCCCTTTTCCACGCTCATCCGCGTCGCCTCGCACGAGCAGCACACCGAGGCCGAGACCTCCTCCTTCATGAGCGACCTCATGGGTGGTCAGCTGGGCGTCGACGCCTATGCGCGCTACACCGAGCAGCTGTGGTTCGTGTACCGGGCGCTGGAGGAGGGCGCCGAGGCGCTCAGGGACGACCCGGTGGCCGGGCCCTTCATCCAGCCCGAGCTCTTTCGCACGGCCGAACTGGAGCGCGACCTGGCGCATATGCGGGGAGCCGACTGGCAGACGACGGCCTCGCCGCTGCCCGCGACCGAGGCGTACGCGGCCCGGGTGGCCGAATGCGCCCGGAGTTGGCCCGCGGGTTATGTCGCCCACCACTACACCCGCTACCTCGGTGACCTCTCCGGTGGTCAGATCATCCGGGACCGAGCGGAGAAGACCTGGGGCTTCGCCCGCAAGGGCGATGGGGTGCGGTTCTACGTCTTCGAGGGCATCGCCAACCCCGCGGCCTTCAAGCGCGGATACCGCGAGCTGCTGGACGCGGTGAACGCGGACGATCTGGAGAAGCAGCGGATAGTCGACGAGTGCAAGCGCGCCTTTGACTTCAATGGCGCGGTCTTCCGCGAGTTGGGCGCCGAGTTCCCGCTCAGCGCCTGACCCTGGGCCCGAAGGTCCCTCAAACGTCCGGTGG
>NZ_JAMQAW010000028.1:33947-44635 GCF_023701525.1 Streptomyces albipurpureus | reverse complement strand
CGCCCCACCGACATGAGGTCAGCCCGGTTGCTCCCACTCGGGTTTGAGCAGCGCGGTCTCAGTCGCCCTTGGGCGCCATCGCCTCGGCCCGTAGCGTGTAGGGGACCAGGCGCGGGCGGGAGCCCGCGTCCCGCTTGATGGGAGCCATCCGGATCCGTATCGACGCGGGTGCGGACACCGACACCGCTTCGGCCGGGGCGGGGATCCGGGCGAGCATCGGAGCGGGTGCCTCCAGCCGTACCCGTCCGCCCACCTCGATCTCCCCGTTCGGCCCGGGGGCGGTCAGGATCTGCGAGCCCCTGCCCTGGGTGATGTTCAGGGCCCGGCCCAGCCGGTCGGTGAGCAACAGCGCGGCGGCGCCGGTCGCCTCGTCCTCGGCGATGCCGTCGCCCCGCCGCGGAAAGGCCCTGGCCCGCACCCGCCCCGCGGCCTCGTCCTCCCAGGCCCAGGCGTAGAGCCAGCCCTCGCCCGGTGGTGGCGCGGGCAGGTCGTCCACATCGGCCGGTGAGGCGTACTGCTCAAGGAGCCGGGGCGGTACCCATTCGGCGCGGGCGGTGATCCAGGTGAACTCACCGTCGTTGCGGGCCCATACCTCACCCGCGGGCGGATTGACCGCCTCCAAGTCGAGTAGCCAGGCGACTCCGACCAGGGGGTGTCCGGCGAAGGGCAGCCGCACGCTGGGGGTGTAGATGTCGACGACACCGCGCTCGGGGTCGTCGACGAACACCGTTTCGCTGAAGCCGAGTTCGGCGGCGAGTTTCTGGCGTGACGTCTGGTCGGGGCAGACGCGGGGGTCACGTACGACTCCAAGGGCGTTCCCATGCCGCCCGTCCGGGCCGCAGAAGACATGGAGCACGTCAAGCACATCGTGCACATCGCGTTCGTTCACTCCGGCATTCAAGCACTCGGCGGGCCGCCGCAGACTGTTACCGCGGATTGCGAGGCAACATTGACCTGCGTCAAAGCCGACAGGGCGTCGGATAGAAGCAGAGAACCCGATGCTGGGCCGAGAGCCGATCGGGCCGCACCGACGCGCATGGCGTCCGTGCGGCCCGATCGGCTCAAGGCCACCCGGGTGGGTCCGGGCGTGGGACTCTAGGCCTCGCTGGCCGACTGCCGGCGGCGCATGGCGAAGACCACACCGGCGCCGGCGGCGGCGATGCCCGCCGAGGCGGCGATCAGACCGACCGTCGGGATGTCCGATCCGGTGGAGGCGAGGGCGCCCGAGCCACCGACCGCGCCACCGTCCACAGCGCCGACCGAGCCGCCGCCGACCGAGCCGCCGCCCACGGAGCCGCCGAGGTCACCGCTCGCGGCGCCACCGCCGGTGGTGGAGCCGCCTGTTGCCGCGCCACCGCTGGAGGAGGAACCGGAGCCACCCGAACCACCGGGCAGTTCGGCGCCCTCGGTGAGGGAGACCGCCAGGTTGAGGGCGTCCAGCGATTCACCGGCCTGGTACATGCCCTCGAAGGCCTTGGCACCATCAGCGGTCAGCGTGGCCGCGGCGCCGGTGAGCTTGACGACGTTGTTCTGGGCCTTGAGTCCGCCCGCCGGGACCGCGACGGTGGCGAGCTTCAGGTCGTTGAGGTTGACGGTCTTGCCGGTCTTGCGGACCTTGGTGGAGACATCGGCGATCAGCGAGCCCTGGGTGCCGTTGACCTTGACCTCGAAGCCGCTGAGCTTGAGGTCGAGGATGTACTGGCCGTCGGTGAGGTGACCGAGGAAGCGCACACCGCCGTCGAAGGAAGCGGACAGGGACTGCTTCTTGGCGTCGAAAGTGCCCTTGGCCTTGGGGAAGCGGTAGATGTCACCGCTGTTCTTGGCTCCCGCGGAAAGCTCGACCTTGCCATGGGCGATGGGGCCCACCACATAGGCACGGAATCGTTCCTTCACACCCCAGTCAAGATTGCCGTCGACGATCGAACCGTTGCTGGTGGGGGGCTTCGCCGAAGTGGAGGTCGAAGGCGACGGGTCCTTCGACGCGGAGGTCGAGGGCGACGGGTCCTTCGACGTGGAGGTCGAAGGCAAGGGGTCCTTCGAGGTGGACGTGGACGGAGACGGCTCCTTGGAGGTGGACGTCGAAGGCGAGGGCGACGGGCGACCGCCCTCGGTCTTGACCGAGAGGTTGGCCGCGTCCAGCGCGTCGCCCTCCTTGTAGCGGAACGCCTTGGCTCCCGCGGCGGTGATGGTGGCGGGGATGTCCTTGAAGATCATCTCGCCGGGCTCGCCCGTGCCACGGGTCGCCTTGGTCATATCGAGCTTGGCGATGGCGACATCGTTCTCGGTCTTGCCGTCGAGAGTGATGTCGGCCTCGATGCTGCCGGCCTTCCGGTCGCTGATGACCCGCACATCGGAGAGCTTGATGGTGAAGTGGGTCGTGGTGAACAGGACACTGCCCTGGAACGCGATGGTGTTCACGAACGTGGTGGTGTCGTAGGTGCCCTTGCCGTCCACAAACGTGAACGGGCCGTTGGCGGCGGCCTGCTCGGCGCCGTCCGCGACCTCGATCTTGCCGCCCTCGGAGACGTACTTACGGAAGCTCTCCTTGAAGCCCCAGCCCAGCGTGCCGTCCTTCAGACCGATCGTCGGAGCGGCGGCGGCAACGGCGTTCTGGCCGGCGCCGGACGACGGCTTGCCAGCCGCGACGGCGGGGAGGGCGAGGGCGGTGGCACCGAGGGCTGCCGCAGTGGCCGCGGCTGCGGCCAGAACGAGGGGACGGCGGGTGGCTGGCATGGTGGGTTACTCCTAGATTCCGGGGCGATTCCGGGGGTTTGGGGTGACTAGTTCTGGGTCGTACGGCGACGTACGACATAGAGGGCGAGACCCGCCACCAGGAGCACTCCGGCTCCCGCGGCGATGTACGCCCCCACGGGGGACGAGGATTCGGTTGAACTGGCGGCCGGGGTCGCGGCTGGGGACACGGGCTTCGCGTCCGCCTTCGGCGTGCTCGGCTGGGGCGTCGGCTCCGCGGCGCTGCCCAGATCGGGCAGGGCGGGCAACTGCGCCTTCTTGTCCACGGTGACCGCGAGCGAGACCGGGTCCATCTCGGTCCCCGCCTTGTACATCCCGCCGAACGCCTTCGCGCCGCCCGCGGTGAGGGTGGCGGGGGCCTCGGTCAGCGCGGCGAGGCCGTTCTTGGGAGCGAAGTCCTTGGCGACAAAGGTGATCAGGGGGACCGCCTTCTCGGTCTTGCCCGCACTGATCACATCGGCGCTCAGGGTGCCCTTGCCCGCCGTGACGGTGGTCTTGACCTGGGTGAGGGTCAGATCGAGCTGCTCGCCGGTGAAGCGCACCGCCCCGGCGAAGGCCGCGTCCAGGGTCTGCTTCTCGGCATCGTAGGTGCCCTTGCCCTGCGGGAAGCGGAAGAGCGCTCCACCGTCCTGGGCGCCGCCGGACAGGGTCCACTTGCCCTGGGCGATGGCGCCGGTGACGTACTCACGGAAGGTGCGGCGAACCCCCCAGTCGACGGCCGCGTCCTGGAGCGCGCCCGCCTGCTGCGGCTTCTTGGGCGCCTTTGAGGGCTTGGCGGACTCCGCGGGCTTCTTCTCGGGCTGCTGCGCGGCGGCCAGATCGACGCTGAGGCTGATCGGGTCCAGCGGGGTGCCCGCGGTGTAGTAGCCGGCGAAGGCGGTGGCGCCCTGCGTGGTCAGGGTGGCGGGGATGTTGTTCAGCCCGATGGGGCCCGCCCCGCCCTTCATGTTGATGCCCCCGAGGTTGAGCGAGGCGAACGCGACCTGGCTGCCGGAGGTCACCTTTCCGCTGCCCTTGGCCTTGCTGGACATGTCCACGTAGAGCATGCCTCGACCGCCGGAGATCTTGACCGTGGGACGGCTGATCGCCAGGTCGAGTTCGTTGCTGCCGTTGGGCTGGCGATGGCCGGTGAAGTGGACTCCGCCGGTGAAGCGGGCCTCAAAGGCTCCGGTCGCGGGGTCGTAGGCGCCCTTGGCGGAGTGGAAGCGGAAGTTGCTGCTGCCAACGGTGGCGGCGCCCGACGTGAGCCGCGAACCGCCGTTGGCGATGGGACCGGTGACATAGCTCTGGAAGGAGGACTTGATGCCCCAGTCGAGCCTGCCGCCCTGAACCGTACGGTCCGCCGCATGAGCGGCACCGGCCGGGAGCAGGGCTCCTAGCAGAGCCGCGAGAATCGCGACGGCGAACGCGCGGGCCGGTCTGAACGACGGCATGGAAATACCCCTCCCGAGGAGCGCAAAAAACTGCAGCGGTCTGGCAGACCGAGGTAAGGCTAACCTAAGCTATGTCCGGCCTGTACCGGTAGCCCCTTGCATTCCGGTTATGGCCCCTCGGCCCGATTCAGTCACTGACTCAGTGGCTGGTTCGCGCCTTACGCAACAGCCAAGGGGGCAACTGCCCCTGCCCTATGCAAAGAACGACAGGACGGTGCTCTCGGTGCTCTCACAGGCCTCGTTGCCCTCGGTGGGCTCGGCGCGCAGATATCGCCTGGTAGGCGCGGCCCTGACCGCACTTGCCATCGCCCTGACGGCGAGCGGCTGTGGTGGCGATTCCGCTTCGACGGCCCAGAAGGGCGGTCCGACGGCATCGGCGGCGCCTGATCGGGTCGAGCTCCTGGCAACCGAACCCAAGCCCGAGTACCCCGTGACCGTCTCATCGGCCGATGGGAGAAAGGTCACTATCACCTCCGGCGACCGGATCGTGCCGCTCACCGGCTCACTGAGCGAGATCGTCTTCAGCTTGGGCCTCGGCGAGCAGGTGGTGGCGCGCGATGTCACGGCGACCTTCGAACAGGCCGAGAAGCTCCCGGTGGTGACGCGGGGCCACGATGTCTCGGCCGAGAGCGTGCTCTCCCTCAAGCCGACGATCGTCTTGGCCGAGACCACTTCGGGTCCTGCAGAATCCATTCAGCAGATACGTGACGCGGGTGTTCCCCTGGTCGTGGTGAAGACCGCGAAGAGCCTGGCGGATGTGGGCACCCGCATCGACGCGGTGGCGCGGACACTGGGCGTGCCGGACTCGGGCGCGGAACTGAAGAAGCGTACGGAGTCCCGCATCACCGCGGTTCAGCAGGACATCCCCCAGCAGACGGACGGCAAGAAGCCGCGGGTCGCCTTCCTCTATCTGCGCGGCACTGCTTCGGTGTACCTGTTGGGCGGCAGCGACTCAGGAGCGGCATCGCTCCTTGAGGCGGCCGGCGCGCTGGACGCGGGCAAGGAGTCCGGGCTGAAGAAGGACTTCACCGCGATCACCAGTGAGGCCCTGGCCAAGGCGGCACCCGACGCCATCCTGGTGATGTCCAAGGGGCTTGACTCGGTGGGTGGCGTCGACGGCCTGGTCAAGATTCCGGGAGTGGCGCAGACCCCGGCCGGAATGGACCGCAGGGTGGTATCGGTGCCGGACGGCGTCCTGCTGAACTACGGCCCGCGGACGGACCAGGTGCTCAAGTCGCTGGTCGACCAGCTCTACGCGAACGGCAAGTGACGATGGCGACAGAAACACAGCCGGACTCCCCGTCCCAGGGCCCGGAGGCGGAAGCGGATTCCGGTGCCGAAGGCTCCGGCTCGGTCTCCCCCGCGCACGGTCAGCTGCCCGGCTCCCCGAGCCCGGCGCCAACGTCACCGGCACCGGCACCGGGGCAGGGGCAGGGGCAGGGTGCTCCACCTCAGCAAGGCGATCGAGGTGTCGCTCCCGCGGGTGAGCCGGAAGGGGACTCGCCGACGGGACCGGCCGCAGGGGCCGCCCCCGCGGCCACCGGCGTACCCACGCAGACAGCCGCGGTCACGGACGTACCAGCACAGACGCCCGCGGTCACGGACGTACCCGCACAGACGATCGCATCCACCGGGGCGGAAGGACCCGCCAGGACCGACGCGCCGCGTCCGTCAGCGGTCGCCACCGGGCCAGGCGCACCCCCCGTGGACGTCCGGAAGCCGGCAAGCTCCCCCAAGCGAGCGGCGGACACCGTCAACGCGGCCCGGCAGCAGTTCACTCCAGCGCGTCGCTCGACCGCCTTCCTCCTCACCGCCGGGCTGGTCGGCGCGCTCTTCCTGGTCTCCCTCGTCTCCGCCGGATACGGCGCGTACGACATCCCCGTCGGCGATGTCATCGCCTCCGCACAGCACCACCTGGGGCTCGGCGGCAAACCCCTGGACCGGGTCGGCGAGAGCGTCCTGTGGAACGTTCGACTGCCCCGGGTCGTGCTCGCGCTGCTCGTCGGAGCGTCCCTGGGTTGTGCCGGCGCCCTGATGCAGGGGGTCTTCGGCAATCCCCTGGCCGAACCGGGTGTCATCGGCATCTCCGCCGGCGCCGCGGTGGGCGCGGTCGCCTCCATCGCCTTCGGTCTGAGCTTCTTCGGCAACTGGACCATCACGGCCTGCGCCTTCGTCGCCGGCCTGGCGACCGTACTCCTCGTCTATGTGCTCTCCCGCGCGGGCGGGAAGACCGAGGTCGTCACCCTCATCCTCACCGGAATCGCGGTCAACGCCTTCGCCGGCGCGCTGATCGGTCTCTTCATCTTCTTCGCCGACAACGCCCAGATCACCCAGATCACCTTCTGGCAGTTGGGCTCGCTCTCCCAAGCGACCTGGCCCAAGGTGCTGGCCGTGCTGCCGTGCGCGCTGCTCGGCCTCCTCATCGCCCCCTTCTACGCCAGAAAACTGGATCTGCTCGCCCTCGGCGAGCGGCCGGCCCGCCATCTGGGCGTCGACGTGGAGCGGCTGCGTATCGCACTCGTCCTGGCCGTCGCCCTGCTCACCGCATCCGCCGTGGCCGTCGCCGGCATCATCACCTTCGTCGGACTGCTCGTCCCCCATCTGCTGCGGATGGCGCACGGCCCCGGACATCGCTTCCTGATCCCCGGCAGCGCGCTCGGCGGGGCCCTGGTACTGGCGGTGGGCGACCTCGCGGCCCGGACGATCGCGGAGCCGGCCGAACTCCCCCTGGGAGTGCTCACCGCACTCTTCGGCAGCCCGTTCTTCTTCTGGCTGCTGCGCAGGACCCGTCGCAAGCAAGGTGGTTGGGCATGAGAGCGATGACGAGTCTCTTCGGCATGCGCGGGCGGGAACTGCCCACGCGCCCCTCTCCCGGCACCGTGCTGGCACAGGCGGAAGGGCTGCACATTCGGCTCGGTGGACGTTCGGTCCTCACCGATGTCGATCTCGCCGCCCGCTCGGGTGAGGTGCTGGCACTCGTCGGGCCCAATGGCGCCGGCAAGTCCACCCTGTTCGGCGCGCTCGCCGCCGATCTCGCCCCCGACCGGGGCCAGGTGAGCATCAGCGGCCGTCCGGCCGAGGGGTGGAGCGCTCCCGAACTGGCCCTGCGCCGGGCCGTGCTGCCCCAGTCCGCCGTACTCTCCTTCCCCTTCCCGGTGGGAGAAGTCGTGCGGATGGGGCGCGCGCCCTGGGCCGGGACCGCTCTGGAGGACGAGGACGACGAAGCCGTCGCGGAGGCGATGGCCGCCACGGAGATCGTCGAGTTCGGCCAGCGGCCGTTCTCCGCCCTCTCGGGCGGGGAGCGAGCCCGGGTGGCACTCGCCCGGGTGCTGGCACAGCGCGCCGCACTGCTGCTCCTCGACGAGCCGACCGCCGCGCTCGATCTGCGTCACCAGGAACTGGTGCTCCGCATCTGTCGTGATCGGGCCACCGCTGGAGACGCCGTCGTCGTGGTCCTTCATGACCTCGGTCTGGCCGCGGCCTACGCCGACCGGGTGGCGGTGCTGCACGACGGGCGCATCGCGGCGGAGGGTGCGCCGGCTGAGGTCTTCCGGGATGAGCTGCTGAGCCGGGTCTATCGACAGCCCGTGGAGGTGTTCCCCCACCCGCGGTCGGGTGCTCCGGTGGTACTGCCCAAGCGAGCGCTCTGACCGCTACCCGACCGGTCCTGTACACACTGGCCCGGCCCGTCAGGGCAAACGCGCCCGCTGCCTGGCTCGGGAGGTACCGTCCGCTCCCGGGCCGGGGCGAACCGGCCGCTGGGGCCTTGGCTGAGAGTGTCCGGTGGTGGCCGGGAGCATCCGGGTCGGGAGTAGGAGAACCCTCCGGGGGAACTCGCCGTCTCGTACAACAGGAGGGAGACGGGAGCCTGGTGGGACGCATGCCCCCGTTGCCCTGAAGATCCGGAGGGGGCGGGGCGTGTACGGGACCTATCTGATGGGCCTGCGGACGGGGCTTGAGGCGGGGCTCATCGCCTCGCTGCTCATCGTGCTCGCGATACGGACCGGCCGACGGGCGGCACTGCCCGCGATCCTGCTCACGTCCGGCATCGCCATCGCCCTGTCACTGGGCCTCGGCTCGGTACTCGAATACGGCCCGCGCGAACTGACCCCACGGGCGGAGGGGGTCTTCGGCGGCTTCCTCTCGCTGGCGGCGGCCGTACTGGTCGGCTGGGTGGTCCTCCGGGCTCGCCACCGGGCGCCGAGGCCGGCGCAGCAGCCCTCCTCGGCGGTGCACCCGCCGGTGGCGGCAGGGACGGGAACCGGGGTGCTGGCGTCCACCGCCGCCCTCGCGGTGGCGCACGAGGGCATGACGGCAGCGCTGTTCTTCTGGTCCGCGGTACGCGCGGCCTCCGAAGACGACGGCAGCAGCGGTCCGCTCACCGTTCTGCTGCTCGGTATCGCCACCGCCGCCGCCCTGGTGTGGGTGTGCTGGCGCACCGCCCTGCGCATCACCCCGGCGCGATCCCTCAACTGGCTCGGTACGGCACTCCTGGTGCTGGCGGCGGGGGTGGCGGCCAAGGCCGTCGGCCATCTCCAGCTCGCCCAGATATCGGACGGGGTGCCGCCCACGGTCTTCAGCGTCA
This sequence comes from Streptomyces albipurpureus, assembly GCF_023701525.1. Taxonomy (GTDB): domain Bacteria; phylum Actinomycetota; class Actinomycetes; order Streptomycetales; family Streptomycetaceae; genus Streptomyces; species Streptomyces albipurpureus. The sequence goes on along the minus strand of NZ_JAMQAW010000028.1, from coordinate 35,866 downwards.
CGGCGGCGATCCCACCGGACAGTTGGTATGGAACGCTCCTGACGGGCGTGTTCGGTTTCGTACCTGATCCCACGGTTTTTCAGATTACGGTGTGGGCGCTCTATCTGATCCCGACGCTCGTGCTGTTCCACACCCCGGTAAGGTTCGGACGTTCAGTGGGGGGCAAGGAGAGTGCAGCCGATGAGAAGGCCGATTCGGGTGGGCGGGCAGCGTCGGGACCGGGCGCGGGGGGCTCGTCGGGGCTTGGTGGCGATGACGGCGCTGGCGCTGACCGCGAGCGGATGCGTGACGGTGCACGGCGAGCGCGAGATCGTTCCGGCGGCGACCCGAGGGGAAGCGGCCACGGCGCTGAAGGAGTTCGTTGACGCCTACAACATCGCGGACAAGACCTATCAACCCGCCAAGGCGGCGGGGCGGGTCACGGGCGCGCTGGGCGCGATCAATCAGGCCGGGCTCAAGTCACGCAGCGTCAACTATCCCAACGGCAATCCCCAGCATGTACCGCTGGAACTGACGGACGCCCAGTTCGCCATCCCGAAGAAGGCGGGCTGGCCCCGGTTCTTCCTCGCCGACACCGACTCCAACCGCGACACCGACGCGGGCCCCGGCGACAATCGCTGGGTGCTGGTCTTTCTGCGCAACGGCCCCGAAGCCGTCTGGCAGGCCTCGTATCTGACGATCCTCCCCCCCGATCGCATCCCCGCCCTGAAGACGGACAAGGACGGCTTCGCCGAGCCCATCGCGGCGGACAGCCCGACCCTGGCCCGCGTTCCGCTTCAGCTGAGCAAGGAGTACGCCTCCTACACGCAGACCGGCAAGCCCGACCACTTCGAGCCGGGGCCCCACACCACCGACTGGCGCACCACCCGGGTCAAGGAGGCCAACCAGCCGGGGAGATCGCGGCAGTACATCGATCAGCCGCTGAACAGCGGCGACTACGCCCCGCTGGCGCTGCGGGCCAAGAACGGTGGAGCCCTGGTCTTCTTCACGGTCCGCAACTTCGAGCGCGAGACGATGGCTCGGGGCGTACGGATCGAGATCCATCCTGATGTGAAGGCGCTGCTGAACGGTGAGGTGAAGTCCTCGCTGACGAAGGAGCGAATCTCCAGTCAGGCGGTGCTGGTCCCCGCCGCGGGCAGCGGAATCAGCGGTGGGAAGGTCGATGTGCTGGGCCGGCTGACGGGTCTGACATCGGCAAAGGGCTCCTGACGGCGACGGTCCCTACCGAAGGGGTGGGTTGCCGCGGTGCGGGAGCGAACGACCCGCTCCCCGGGTCGAGAACATCGGCTGGCCATTTCGGTACGGCTACGGCGGAGATGGCGATCGCGAGGCCTAAGCCCCGCGCCCTGGTTCCGCCGACGGATGTGGTGTGCGGGGGCGGGCCCTAGCCTCGTTCCATGACGTCAGCCGATTCTCGCCCCAAAGGTCCCAGCGGTCCCCGCAGCCAGGAGCAACGCAAGCGCGAGGCGCTGGAACGGCTCGCCCGGGACAACGATGTGTGGGTCGCCACCGCCGACGGCACCGGCGAGCCGTGCCTCGTCCCGCTGGCCTTCTGGTGGGATGGCGAGGCCGTATGGCTCGCCACCCGTGACACCAACCCGACCGGTCGCAACCTGGCCGCCTCGGGGAGGGTCCGCCTCAGCTTCGGCCACACCAGGGACGTGGTCCTGGTCCACGGCACCGCCCGCATGCTGACCCGGGAGGAACTCCCGGCCGGGGTGGGCGACGCCTTCGCGGCGAAGGACGGCTGGGACCCGCGGGAGGACCACCCCTCATATGTCTGGTTCCGAATCAGTCCCGAACTCCTGCAGGCCTGGGGGACGGTTCCCGAGATGGCCGGGCGAACGCTGATGCGCGAGGGGAAGTGGCTGGTCTAGGCCCGTAGGTAAGAAGCCCCGTACGGAGGAAGCTTGGACAGG
>NZ_JAMQAW010000028.1:16462-33892 GCF_023701525.1 Streptomyces albipurpureus | reverse complement strand
CGGCGCCCTGTTCCCGGGGCTGGCGCCTATGGCCTGTTCCCAGGCCCCGGCATCCCGCTTCCCACGGTCTGTGCCTGAGGGGCTCGCACTCCATCCAACCCCCTGAACCAGGGGGTTGGGACGGCCAGGAGAACGGAAGGGTTCGCCGGGGCCGCGGGCATGACTCGATCGGCGGGGCCTCAGCGGCCGAGCGGCCAGGCCACCTCCTGCTCGATGTCCTCCTGCTCGCCGATGAACTGCGCGCAGGCGTCGGTCAGTGTCTCAAGGAGCGTCAACGGATCGGGCAGCGTGAGCTCAGGACCACGTACCCAGTAGACCTCGTGGTCCCCGGGGAGACGGGCGGGCGGCACGAGGACATAGCTGCCCCGGCAGTGCCAGCGCAGCCCCGGGTGCTCGTCCATGGTCTCGGGGCGGCAGTCCAGCTCACAGGGCCACCACTCGTCCTCGTCCTCGGGGGTGCCGCGGGTGGCGGTGAAGAAGAGCGCGCGCGCCTGCTCGCCGTCGCCGCTGGACTCCGCGACGGGGCCCACCTCGACGCCGAGCTCCAGCAGCCGGTCCAGCGCCTTGCGGCCCGCTTCCAGGGGCACGTCGAGCACATCGTGGACCATGCCGGTGGCGGTGATGAAGTTGGCCAGGGGTTCTCCCTCGGCCCAGCGCTGGATCTGTGCCCGGTCGGTGGTGGACTGCGTCTGCCAAGCGAAGGAGACGGGGTGGCGACCGGGGGTCGGACAGCCGATGCGCTCGCAGGAACATCGATAGGCGACGGGATAGGCGGCGGGGGCCAGTGGCATTCCCGCGTCGGCCACCGCAAGCAGCAGAGCCTCGCGGTCTGAGTCGTCGGGCTCGGTGTCCTTGACACGTCGGCGCAGCCACTGGGGCCGGTTCTCCCAGGAGAGCCTGTTCGCCGTGCCGCCGTAACGACCTTTACCGTCGGCCATCTATCCCCTCACACACCTCACGCTCGCCCCACGTGGTCTCTACCATCGTCCCACCATCCTGCTCTGTGGGTGGCCACAGTGACCAACCGGGGGTCGTCATCCAGGCCATCCAGGGCCTCGGGCGATCCGGCCGGCCTGGATGGCGACCCCGCCACCGGGGGCGGCTGGGGCCCCTCAGCCGCGGGGCGACAGGCCGTTGAGCGCGTACTCGACCACGGAATCGGCGTACTCATGGGTCAGCGGAAGGGTGCGGAGCAGCCAGCGGTGGGTGAGGGGACCGATAAAGAGTTCGACGGCGGTACGGAGGTCGATACCGGCCCGGAGGCCGCCCGCGGTCTCGGCGGCGCGCAGCCGCCCCACATAGAGCTGGATCGGCGGATCGAGCAGCTTCTCGACGAACTGCGCCCCCAGCGCCGCGTCGATCACGCCTTCGGCGGCCAGTGCGCGAGTGGGGCCGTCGTAGACGGGATCGTTCATCTCGTCGACGGTGGCGCGCAGCACGGCCTTGAGGTCCGCCTCCAGATCACCGGTGTTGGGAAAGTCATAGTTGCCGTCCGCGGCCTGATCCGCCAGATCGAGGAATGCTTCGAGGAGCACGGCGGCCTTCGACGGCCACCAGCGGTAGATCGTCTGCTTTCCCACCCCGGCGCGGGCCGCGATGCCCTCGATGGTGGTGCGGGCGTATCCGACCTCGGTGACGAGTGCGAGAGCGGCGTCGTAGATGGCTCGGCGCGAGCGTTCGCTGCGTCGGCTGGAGTCGGGCGCCTTGTTGTCGGTCATGGCGGTCAATCTAGCAACCGAAGAGGCGAAACGTATCGTCTCGACCGGCGCCCCCTCCATCAGCCGATTGTCGGGAACCCGCCGTACCAGGGGCGGGTCAGCATACGGAGGTTTCTCCATCACCCGAGGTCCACCGCGCCGTACAAAACGATGAACCAGTCGACCAGGTCACAGCGCTTTGGCCGATTTGGCCTCACCATGGCTCCACACACGCAGACCGCGTGTTCCCCGTCGTACTCGTTTGTGAGGAGCCCTCATTGCGCTCATCGCTTCGTGACGCCTCGCCGCGCCGCTATCTGATGTGCCCACCCGTGCACTTCAGAGTGACGTACTCCATCAACCCGTGGATGGACCCGGCGAAGCCCGTCGACCTTCAACTGGCCCTGGCCCAGTGGGAGGACCTGCGCGACCGCTACCGTGCGCTCGGCCACACCGTCGAACTGCTGGAGCCCCAGCCCGGACTGCCCGACATGGTCTACGCCGCCAACGGCGCGACCGTCATCGACGGCCGGGTGCTGGGCGCCCGGTTCGCCCACCGGGAGCGGGAGGGCGAGGCCGCGGCCCATCTCGACTGGTTCCGGTCCGCCGGCTACACCAAGATCCATGAACCCCTGCACATCAACGAGGGCGAGGGCGACTTCGCCGTCACCTCGTCCTATGTCCTGGCCGGGAGGGGCTTTCGGTCCAGTCCGCTCTCGCACGACGAAGCCCAGGAGTTCTTCGGCCGGCCGGTGATCGGCCTGGATCTGGTGGACCCGCGCTACTACCACCTGGATACGGCGCTGTCCGTGCTGGACGAGGCGGCGGACGAGGTCATGTACTACCCGGGCGCCTTCTCACCGGGAAGCCGTTCGGTCCTGGCCCGGCTCTTCCCCGACGCGCTGATCGCACAGGAGGAGGACGCGGGGGCACTGGGGCTGAACGCGGTGAGTGACGGCCGTCATGTGCTGCTGCCCCAGGCGGCGGTCGGGCTCTTCTCGCCCCTGCGGGACCGGGGTTACGAGCCGATGGGGATGGATCTGGGCGAGTTGCTGAAGGGCGGCGGCAGTGTGAAGTGCTGCACCCAGGAGCTGCGCGCCTAGACACCGCGCCCGCTGCGGCTGACCGAGCGTTCCGCTGGCGCGCCTGGCGCGCCTGGCGCGCGGTGGTCGACGACAGCCGAGGGAGGAGGCCGGCCATCGGCACTGGCCGGCCTTGCGCCTGCCCTGGCAGCGCTCGGCCGACGCTCCCTGCGGAGGCCCGGGGCGAGGTCGCGGGCTATGGGCCCGGGCCGGCGGCCCAGGCCGCGGGCCAGCCGACAGCCCAGACCAAGGGTCCGGGCGGTCCGGGCCAGGGTCCAGGCGGTCCAGGCGGTCCAGGCGGTCCAGGCCAGTGTCCAGGCGGTCCGGGCGGTCCGGGCCAAGTGTCCAGGCGGTCCAGGCGGTCCAGGCCAGGATCCCGGCCGAGCGGATCGATCAGTGGTCCTGCCGACTGCTTCCGCGGGCGCCGGTCCGTCGTCTGTCAGGCATCCGGGGCCGCAGGGGGCCAGGGGTCTCCCCAGGCGGTGTCACGGGCCGCTCGGTACCGCGGCCCATGGCGCTTGGCGACGTTCTCGCGGGTCAGCTCCTCCCCCTTTTCACAGAGGTCGAGCAGGACCAGGCCCTTGCGGATCTGGGGCTTGCGGATGACGCGCGCGGCGACCGGTTCCGGGGTGAAGCGGGTCGCGGCGACATAGCTGAACTTCTCGTCCTCGTACGCCAACGACCCGCCCTTGACCTGCCGGTGCAGGGAGGACCTGCTCACCCGGGCGGCGAAGTGGCACCAGTCGGAACCGGGGACGATCGGGCAGGCCGCACTGTGCGGACAGGGGGCCGCGACCGTCAATCCGGCCTTCACCAGCACCTCACGGGCCTGGATGATCCGGTCATAGCCATCGGGAGTACCGGGCTCCACGATCACCACGGCCTGGGCGGCCCGTGCGGCCTCGGTGACGACGGCCGTCCGGTCGGTCTCGGTCAACTCGTTGAGAACGTAGGACATGGTGATGAGATCAGTGCTCTCCACGTTGATCGCCGCACTGATACGTGAGCGCTGCCAGCGCACGTTCCGTAGAGCGGGCACGCCCGAGGCGATCGCGAGCTCCCGGCCCAGCGCGAGAGCCGGCTCGGCCCAGTCGAGAACGGTCGTCGAGGGCGCCTCGTCCTGCCATGCCTCGGCCACGGCCCAGCTCGCCGCCCCCGTACCGCCGCCGATATCGGTGTGTGTCACCGGCGCCCACCCGGGCGCCGCCTCACGCAGGGCACCCACCGCGGAACGGACCGCCTCGAAGGTCGCGGGCATCCGGTACGCGGCGTACGCGGCGACATCCGAGCGGTCACGCAGGATGGGCGTGCTGGTCGGGGTGGCACCACGGTAGTTGGCGATCAGCCGGTCGACGGCCCGTGCGGCCTGGCTGGGCGGCAGCCCGTCGAGTAGACCGGCGAGGGCGCCGCGCAGGACCTCGGCGGCGGGGAAGGTGGCGTTCACCGGGCGATTCTAGGCGTTTCCCGCGCCACCGAGCCCGGCCGCCAAGGCGGCCGCGCTCCGATATCGCGGTGCGCCGTCACGGTCTGAGCCCGAACGGAGTGGCGCCGGGGCCCGGTTGCTACGCTGACGGCCGCAACCGCACACGGAACGTGACCACCACTCTCGGGGGACCCATGAGACAGAGGGGCGCATGAGACAGAGGGTCATGCGCATGGCCATGGCGGCGGGGGCCTGCACAGTGGCGCTGCTTCTCGCACTGACCATGTGCGGCGGCGACAACCGGTCCGCCGCGAAGAACTCCTCCCGGACCACCGCCCCACCGTCCCCACCCCCTCCGACCCAGCTCACCGTCCCGGCCGGCTACGGCCCCCGACCGCACTGGGAGGTCTCCGATGCCTCACCGGAGCAGGCCTTCGCGCGGGTGGGCGGGCGGATGGCCTATCTGGAGCGGATGCCGGGCGGCAGGTTCCGGATGCGAACGCTCGATGTAACGACCGGACGCCCGGGCTGGACGGGACGCCCATGGCATCCCCCGACGGGCCTCGACCGGTCGGCGTCGGAGGGCTCCGCCGCCTCGGCGGGTTCCGGAGCGCCTCCGCGCTTCCCTCGGCTGCTCGGCGTCGCCAAGGACGGCCGGGAGTTCTTCGTCGCCTGGTCCTTCGGGAGGGCGGGCGATGACCGTCTGGCCGAGGCCGACACCTTCCTCGTACTCGACATCTACGGCGCCCGCGACGGCGCGCGACGACGGGTCGAACTCCCCTGGACCGGCGCCCCCACCGTGTCGGGCACCGGCCCCGGTGTCCTGATCACCGACGGCCGCACCCGTAACGCGGTCGTCGATCCGATGTCCGGCGAGGTGGTGAAGCTGGCGGAGAACGCACTCGCCTACCCCAAGGGCTGTGCCGGCTGTCGACGGCTGACGGAGATACGGGCGATCACCACCCAAGGGCTCCTGCTCAGCGGCGAAAGCGGCTTCTGGGTGCGCGGTGGCTGGTACAGCGGGAAAGTGGCCCCCAGCGGGACCAACCCCGCCTCCGGTACGCCCACCTCGGTGGCACCCGGCCTGCTGCTCTCCAGGTGGCAGCCGGCGAAGAAGCGGAAAGACGTCCGTACCCATGAGGTCTGGGCCGTGCATGACATCACGTCAGGGAAGCTGCTGGTGCAGACGCGCTGCCACAAGCCCGCGATCGAGCCGGGCGAGTATCCCCAGGCGGCGATCTCGCCGAAGGCGGGCTATCTGGTGGCGGGACATCTCGCCTTCGACCTGACGCGGCGCAAGGCGTACTGCTTCGAGCAGCCCGACGGTTCCCAGCGGCTGCTGCTGACCACGGTGACCGACTCGGGCACGGCGTACGGCGCGACCGGTGTCCGCGGTGCGGCCGAGGCGCTGGCGGGCGGCGGTACACCGGTCCAGTTGGAACTGACCAGGCCGGTACCCCAGCCCCTGGCCCCGCAGGTGCGGCTTCCCCAGGCGGAAGTGGCCGGGGTGGGGATCTTCGGCTGGACCGACGCCAGGGACCGGCTCCATCTGCTGGGGCATGTGCGGCGCACGCCGTAGCAGCGCCCGGAGAACACCCGGCCCAGCCCCGGCAGGGGCCCTCCTCGGAGGGCGCCCCGACGGGACTTGCTGACGGTGCTTCCCGGGCGGGCCTGCTGACCGGGCTTGCTGACGGCTCCTCAGAGGGACGAGTCCGCGCGCTGCTGCCACGGTCGGCAGAGCCCGAGGAAGCAGCCCACCGCCGCCAGTGCGCACACCAACTGCACCACCGCCATCGGTACCGCCGTCGCCTCCCCCGCGATCCCCACCAGCGGCGAGGCGATCGCGCCCACCAGGAAGGACGAGGTGCCCAGCAGGGCTGACGCGGTGCCGGCCGCATGGGGCGTCCGGGAGAGCGCCAGGGCGTTGGTGTTGGGCAGCACCAGACCCATCGCCGCCATCAGTACGAAGAGCCCGGCCGACACCGCGAACAGACCGACCTCGCCGAAGACACCCGAGGTCATCAGCAACAGCGCCACCGCGGCGGCGATGATCACGGCAAGCCCCAGCCCAAGCGCCTTGTCCAGGCTGACCCGGCCCACCAGCAGTCTGCCGTTGACCTGGCCGACCACGATCAGGCCGACGGCGTTCACACCGAAGAGCAGACTGAACGTCTGCGCGGACGCGCCGTAGATCTCCTGCACCACAAAGGGTGAGGCGGAGATATAGGCGAAGAGCACGGCGAAGGCGAGCCCACCGGTGAGCATGTAACCGGCGAACACCCGATCGGCGAGCAGGCCGCGCATGGTGCGCAGCGCCCCGCCGACCCCGCCGCTGTGCCGTCGCTCCGGGGCAAGGGTCTCGGGCAGCCACTTCAGCACCACCAGTGTCAGCAGCACCCCGACCGCCGTGAGGACGACAAAGATGCCCCGCCAGTCGGTGAAGCGGAGCACCTGCGCTCCGATGACCGGCGCGATGATCGGCGCGGCCCCTGAGACCAGCATCAGGGTGGAGAAGAAGCGGGCCATCTCCACGCCGTCGTACAGATCACGGACCACCGCGCGCGCGATCACGATTCCGGCCGCGCCAGCGAGGCCTTGCAGCAGCCGAAAGGCGATCAGCAGTTCGGCGGAGGGCGCGAAGGCGCAGATGGCGGTGGCGACGACATAGATGAGCATCCCGATGAGCAGGGGCCGGCGGCGGCCCCATCTGTCGCTCATGGGCCCGACGATCAGCTGTCCGAGCGCCATACCGGCGAGGCAGGCGGTGAGGGTGAGCTGGGCGGTCGCGGCCGTCGCGGAGAGGGAGTCGGTGACGGCGGGAAGGGCCGGGAGGTACATGTCCATGGAGAGCGGCGGAAGGGCAGTGAGCCCGCCGAGGACAAGAGTGAGGACGAGTCCGGCCCGCCTGGCGGCGACTGTGCGGGGTGCGGCCGACGCGGGAGCACCGGTTCCCACGCCCTTGTCCGCGGATTGCCTGGTGGCGGTGGCAAGGGGCGCAAGGGCCGGCCCGGTGATCGACTCGGTGATCGGCCCGGTGGTGTCGGTGGTCCCGGCAGCCATGGCCCGAGTCTCCTCGGCGGTCCGTCCTTCGGCGGCCATCGCCGAAGTCGCCGCCATCGCGGCCGTCGCCCCGGTTGCCTCGGTCGCGGCCATCGCGGCGTTGGTGGCGTTCGTGGTGGGGTCCGCGGTCGACCGCGGGGTTGGTATGTGGCCTTCCGTACCGCCCTGGCCGCTCTCCGGCTTCGGCATCAGCTCTCCATATCGTTGAATCCTTTCCTATGTTCTCAGCTCTTCGGGAATGGTTGAGACCCTCTTTCCCAGGGGGCCGGATCACGTCACCCGCGGCTTCTTCATCTCCGGAGCGCTTTGTGCCGCACCGCGACGGCCGGGAGCCCGAGGAGTACACGATGGACGGCGCTCGGGACTCGTACCAGCGTGAGGCGGCCGAGGTGATGCGCTGCCCGCGGGTGAGACCGAACCGCCGCCCGTACCGCTGGAAGGGCCGCTGGCCGTGATGCGGACGCTCGATGCCGTACGGGAGCACATCGGCGTCCGCTACCCGGGCGGGGATGCCCACGCCGTACCGGACTGAGGCAGTCGTACCGGTCGAAGGCCCAAGGCACCGTCATACCGGTCGAAGGCCGGGGCTCCGGGCCTCGGTGACGAAGGACGCGGCCGTGGTGATCGGCGAGCCGGGTGCGGTGACCGCGGTCACGGTCCGGAAGTCAGCGCGCGCCCGCTGCTCGTCGAGGGTCACGACCACATAGCCGCGACGGCCGTTGTAGTAGCGCAGATGGGGGTTGGCCGTGGTGAGAGCCGCCCAGTTGGCGGGGCGGTCGCCGCCGTCTCCCCCACTGCTGATGGAGGTGGTGACGATCTCGGTACCGACCGTAGGGGAACCGGGGTCGTCCCAGTCCCGCTGGAGATCGAGGGCGTACGCCACATGGACATCGCCGCTCAGGACCAGGAGATTGTCGACACCGGCCGCCTCGGCGCCGGCGAGCACCCGTTGCCGTGAGGCCGGATAGCCGTCCCACGCGTCCATGCTCACGGTGTACGGCTGGACCGGGCTGCGCCGACGTCTGGCGAAGACGACCTGCTGGGGCAGCACATGCCACCGGACGCGGGAGTTTCGCCAGCCGTCGAGGAGCCAGCGTTCCTGGGCCGCTCCGGTGATGGTCCGCGCGGGGTCGTCGGACCGGGGGCCCGGGGGGTGCCAGCCGGCCCCGTACGCCTGGTGGGAGCGGTACTGACGGGTGTCGAGGATGTCGAACTGGGCGAGCCGGCCAAAGCGCAGTCTGCGGTAGAGACGCATATCCGGGCCGTGGGGCCGCTGCGCGATCCGGAGCGGCTGGTTCTCCCAGTAGGCGCGATAGGCCGCGGCCCGACGTAGCAGGAACTCCTCCGGCGGTTGGGGGTAGCCGGGGCTGTCATCGGCGTAGTTGTTCTCGGTCTCGTGGTCGTCCCAGGTGAGGACGAAGGGGTGCGCGGCGTGCGCGGCCCGTAGGTCCGGGTCTGACCGGTAGAGGCCGTAGCGCAGCCGATAGTCCTCCAGGGTGAGGGTTTCGCGGTTGAAGTGGGCGGGGAGCGGACTGCCCCGGAGACGTCGGGCGCCGCCGGTCGCGTTGACGGGATGCTCGTACAGATAGTCACCAAGATGGAAGACGGCGTTCAGTTCGTCATCGGCGAGGTGGCGGTACGGGGTGAAGTAGCCCTCGTGGTAGGCCTGGCAGGAGACGGCGGCCAACCGCAGTCGACCGACCCGGGCACCGGGGGCGGGCGCGGTACGGGTGCGCCCGGTGGCGCTGATCCACGGTCCGGCCCGGAAGCGGTAGTAGTACGTACGGTCATGGCCGAGTCCGGTCACCTCCACACGCAGGCTGTGGTGAAGCTCCGGGTGGGCGATGGCGCTGCCGCGCCGGGCGATCCTGGTGAAGCCGGGGTCATGGGCGACTTCCCACCGCACGTCGAGCCTGCGGAAGGGCAGCCCGCTGTCCGGCTCGTAGGGACGTGGCGCGAGCCGTGTCCACAGCAGTACCGAGCCGGGCCGGGGGTCTCCGGAGGCGATACCCAGGGTGAAGGGGTCTTCGCCGATCCGGCGGGGGTCGAGATCCGCGGCCGACGCCGTACCGGGGAGGCCGAAGGCGAAGGCGAGGGCCGCGGCGGCGGCGGTCCCGGTGAGCAACCGGCGGCGGGCGATGTGGCGCGCAGCGGCCCGGAGTTCGGCCGAATGCACGGCGAGCGCCGCGGTGGGGGTCATGGCCGCCGCCCGTCCACGACCATCGGGGCTACGCTGCGCGCCCATGACGGATCATTCAAGGGTCGCAGTGGTGACGGGTGCGGGGTCGGGCATCGGACGCGGTGTCGCACTGGCTCTGGCGGGTGCGGGCTGGTCGGTGGCGTTGGCGGGGCGGCGGGCCGCCGCGCTGGCGGAAACAGCGGCGCTGGCCGATGGGAAGGTGCTCTGTGTCCCCACTGATGTGACGTCACCAGCAGATGTGAACATGCTCTTTACCGAAGTGCGCACGCGTTGGGGACGTGTCGACCTGCTGTTCAACAACGCGGGTGTGTTCGGCCCCGGTGGGGGCGTCCGTTTTGAGGACATCGCCCTGGAGGATTGGCGAGCGGTGGTGGACGTCAATCTGACGGGGGCGTTCCTCTGCGCGCAGGCGGCTTTTCGGATGATGCGCGATCAGTCCCCGCGCGGCGGACGCATCATCAACAACGGCTCGCTGTCGGCTCAGGTGCCCCGACCGCACTCCGCCCCGTACACGGCGACCAAACATGCGATCACGGGTCTGACCAAGGCTCTGTCGCTGGACGGTCGTGAGTACGGGATCGCCTGCGGCCAGATCGACATCGGCAATGCCGCGACCGAGATGACCCGTCCCATGGGCCAGGGGGCGCCCCAGGCCAACGGGGAGCTCGCGGTGGAGCCGGTGATGGACGCGGTTGATGTGGCCCGCACGGTGCTGCTGATGGCGGAACTGCCGCTGGAGGCGAATGTGCAGTCGGTGACGGTGATGGCGACGAAGATGCCCTTCATCGGGCGGGGCTAGGGTCTGACCGAGGTAGCCCGCGGGGCGGGCAGCGCGCGATCGGCCCGGACGGAGGTGGCCGATTCGGGTGGCTCGGCACCGAGCGGTCGATGGCGTCACTCCCTGGCGCCACGCGGTTCGGTGGGGGCCACTCCTGGGGTGCGACCTGGTGAGGTCGGCCCCCTTCACGGCGGGGCGGCAGCGGGACGGCCGGGGTGCGCCACTCGGCAGTACGACAATCAGCCGTTCAGGGTCCGGCCCGTCCCGATGGCAGCGGGGTGGGCCGGCGCCCCCGGTCGGGCCTGACAGCACTGCCGGTCCCCCGCCCCAAGTGGCTGAACCGCCCCACCTCCGAGCGGTCCGCCCCGCGTCGGCGGTGGGCGGCATGGGGCGCGGCCTGGGCCGATGCCCCTCATCACAGATCAGACCGGCGGATCGCGGCCCACCGCCGCCTACCGCGGAACGGGCCGCTCAAGGGGCTCGCCGCCCGCCGAGGAGCATCCACAGGTCCCCCGCGGGGGGTGGGGAGTGGCGAGGCTCGGCCAAGGCTCTGGCGAAGGCTGCCGACAGGGCGTCGGCATGGGACGCTGGTCTTATGGAGCACACCCTGGAGATGACGCTCGATCCGATCTGGGACACGGTCGACCGCCTGCACGTCTGGCCCGATCAGGAATGCCCGCGTTCGGCCGAACAGGAAACGCTGGTGCGGTTGTTGAAGCTGACGGAGGAGGTCGGACAGGTCGCGCGGATGGCGCGATCGGCCTGAATCCGGGGGGCACCCTCAGTGGGCAGGACGTGGCGACTGAGCCGTGCGATGTGATGGTCGCGATGACCATGGTGGTTTTGCGGAATCTGCCCACCGGACGTCCCCGGAGGCAGGTTTCGGACAAGCATGGACGGCTGCCCGTTCGCCCGACCGCTGGCCCTCGCGGATTGCCGGAACAGATGTGCTGTTGCCGAAACAGATGGGCTGGCTGGCGGTGGGCGCCTCCACACATCACCCCGCAACTGGCCTAAAAGGGACAGGTTTTGGGCTGCCCTCGTCTCGTCGTAGAGGGCCTGATTAGATCCGGGTATGACTGATTGGTCGCAGCTTGAGGACGCGTTCGGTTCCGCCGATGGCATTCCGGCCCTGCTAGATCGTTTTGAGGCTGCCCCGAGCAGCGTTTGGCCGGAACTGATGGATCGGCTCTGCCCCCAGTTGGACACCGCCTTCACCGCGAGTTTTGCGGCACTCCCCCGGCTCGCCGAGATCGCATCCGGCCAGGAGCCGGAGCGACGGTCCTGGACCCTGCTCGCCGCGGGGCCGATCGTGAGCTGCGCACGGCGCTCACCCGAGGGCATGACCGCGCGCACGACCTACGCGGCAGAGATCGAAGAGCTCGCGCGACTGACGGATGAGTGCCTGCATGCGGCGCTGGATTCGGAGACCTATCTGCTGCTGTTGCAGACCGCGCTGGCCTGTGAGGACGTAGCGATCTGGGACGAGCGCCTCGACGGCATGGTGGAGGGGGAGTACGAGGTGGAGTGCCCCCACTGCGGGGTGGAGGTCTTCCTCGTCATCGGCGCGGAGGGCCGCTTCTCCGCCATCGGTGACTACGCGCGCGACGACATCGAGAAGATCCCGCTGCGCCCGACGCCCCCGCAGGACCTGGACGGTGTGGCCAAGCAGCTCTATGAGCGGGCCCTGCGGCACGGGCAGCGAGAGGTCGCGGAGGGCTTCGCCCATCTCTTCGGGGAAGGCGAGTGCGGCGATTGCCGGACCGTTTTCCCCGTTGCCACCCAGGTAGCGGGTTGGCTGATGCCGACGGTCGTTTGAACCGCACACCACCGCGGGCGGACACGGGCGACCGCCCGCCCCCGTCCACCGCACCGCCGTGTCCACCCACCGTCCGGAAAGGGCCGGCCCACGGCTCGGCCGTCAGCAACGCGAGGAGGCAGGTGCCACGGAACGCGCCTGCCTCCCGATCGTGCTTCCCGGGTCAGCCCAGCGGGCTGCCCTCGTGCGGTCGGGACACCGTCGGGGTCTCGGTCTCCAGTGCGGTGAGGTCCTCGCCCTCCGCGCCCATATGGAACTCAGGGGGCTGACGGGTGAAGAACCGGGTGGAGATCGCCAGCAGCACGATTCCCGCCGCCATCCACAGCAGGCCCACCACGAAGGTCTCACCGGTGAGGCTGGTCCACAGCCAGACCGTCGAGGCGAAGCCGAGGCCCGGCAGGAGACCGTTGACCAGAAGCGATCGGGCGCCCACCGTACGGCCGCGGCCCTTGCCGAAGAGGTAGTGCTTGATCACGCTCAGGTTCACCATCGAGAACGCCGCCAGCGCACCGAAGTTGATCATGACGACTGCCTGGTCCAGGGTGAGCACCGTGGAGAGCAGGGCCACCACGGACACCGCGATCAGCGCGCCCACCGGCGTACCGAACTTGGGGTGCAGACGGCCGAAGACCTTGGTCGGCAGGAGTCCGTCACGTCCCATCGAGAAGATGATCCGGGACACGCTCGCCTGGGACACCATGGCCGAGCCGATACAGCCGAGCACATAGACCGCGGTGAACGCACCGCTCAGGGCGCTGCCCCCGACGGTCTCCATCAACTCCGCGCCGGCCGAGTCCGGGTTGGTGAAGTTGTTGTCCGGGCGGACCAGCGAACCGACCCAGGCCACCAGGATGAAGAGGCCACCGCCGATGGCCGTGGTCAGGATGATGCCCAGCGGAATGGTCTTGCGCGGGTTGTGGGACTCCTCGGCCAGCGTGGAGACCGCGTCAAAACCGAGGAAGCTCAGCGCCAGAATGGCCGCTCCGCCGGCCAGCAGCGACCACTGGCCCGACTCCGGGATGAACGACTGGAAGGCCTGTCCGGCCGACACCTCCGACTTCACACCGGACAGCACCACGAACGCCACCAGCAGCACAGCCGTGATGCCCATGATGATTGCGGTGATCTTGCTGACGAACTTCACGCCCAGGACGTTGAAGACCAGCACCAGCAGAAGGACCAGCACACTCCATACGCCCTGTGGGACCCCGGGGAACTGAGCGTGCAGATAGATGCCGGCGAGGAGGAACGACACCATCGGCAGAAAGAGGTAGTCCAGCATCAGGGTCCAGCCGGTCAGAAAGCCGACATGTCCGCCGAAGACCCGCTGGGAGTACTTGTACGCCGAACCGGCGGCCGGGAAGCTGCGCACCATCCGCCCATAGCTATGGGCGGTCAGCAGCATCACGCCGAGCGCCAGCACATAAGCGGCGGGCAGATGCCCCGCGGTCTCGTCATTGACGATCCCGTAGGTCGTGAAGACCGCGACCGGAGACATATAGGTGAGACCGAACAGAACGATCGCGGGCAACCGCAGCACTCTCGTCAACTGAGGTGCTTTTTCACTGGTGGGACTGGACACCGGCTTGATTCCTCTCCGCGCCCGTCAGTTCAACGGGGGTTCAATCGATTCCCGAAGGGTGGCAAAACCCGGCGTCGACCGACATACGCATCTGTACGTACGTAAGACGGGGCTCGCCGTCACCGGAGTCGGGCGCAGCGACCGTTCACACGGTCTGATACGTAATCTTACGGAGTTCGCAAAACGATCCTGATCGTTACCGTGTTCCTCGATCCCGCATTGGAGAGAGGACCCCGTATGTGGCCAGCAGGCTATAGCGCGGCTTTGGCGCTGACCATCGACTTCGACGCCGAGGAATTGTGGCTCGCCGAGGACCCTGCGAACGCCGCCCGCCCCGGAGTGCTTTCTCAGGCGCGTTACGGCGCTGAAGTCGCGGTCCCCCAGTTGCTGAACATGCTCAAGCGCCTCGGCATACCGGCCACGTTTTTCGTCTGCGGCGGAGACGCGGAAAGGTATCCCGCGATTGTGGAATCAGTGGCGGCCCACGGTCATGAAATCGGGCACCACGGTTTCACCCATCGTTCTCCCCATCTCATGGAACGTGACCAGGAGGTGGAGGAACTGGACCGCGGCCTGTCCGTGCTGCGTTCTTTCCAAGACCGGATCATGGGATATCGGTCCCCGTCGTGGGACATCAGCCCGAACACCCTGGACCTGCTCGTGGAGAACGGGTTCAGCTATTCGTCGAACATGATGGACGCGATCTTCCCGTATCCCCATCCTCGCCATGATCTGGTGGAGATCCCGGTGCACTGGTCATTGGATGACGCACCCCATTTCTGGTTCGACGCCACCAGCTGGGACCGTACGATCCGCTCCTCGCGCGAGGTGGCCGAGCTCTGGGGCGAGGAGTCGTCGGCGATCCACGAGGAAGGCGGCCTGGTGACGCTCACCGTCCATCCGCAGATCATCGGCCGTCCAGGGCGGCTGCGGATGCTGGAGGCGTTCTTGACCGGCATGAGGTCCGATGACCGGATCTGGTTCGCTCGCTGCCATGAGGTGGCCTCGGCGGTCCGTGACTCCGCGGCGGCGGCCCGGGCATGAGCGTCCCCAGCGAGGGCTCCGCCCCAGCGGCCACGGCCGCCAGCGCCACACCGCACCGGGCCCCGGCACCGACCCGGCGCACCGCGATCGTCACCGGCGCGGCCCGCGGTATCGGCTACGGCGTGGCGCGGCGGCTGCTGGCCGAGGGCTGGAACGTCCTGATCACCGATGTGGACCCCCAGGTCACCTCGGCGGCCCAGGAGCTCGATCCCACCGGAGAGCGGCTGGTGGCCCTGGTCGCGGACGTCTCCAGGGCCCCGGACGCCACCCTGATGGCAGACCGGGCGGTGCTGGCCTTCGGCGGCGTTGACGCCCTGGTGGCCAACGCGGCCGTCGGGGGCCCGGAGACCCCTCTCCTGGACACCCCGGACGACGAGATCCAACGCGTTCTGGAGATCAACTTCTTTGGGGTGCTGCACTGCGCCCGGGCGGTGCGCCCCCTGCTGGTGCGGGGTGAGCGCCCGGGCCGGATCGTCGTCCTCGGGTCGCTCTTCGCCCAACAGCCCACCCCGGGGGCCGGCGCCTACAGTGCTTCCAAGGCGGCGGTGCAGTCGCTGATGCACACCCTGTCGGTGGAGCTCGCTCCCCGGTGCACGGTCAACGCGGTGGCTCCGGGCTATGTGATGACCGAGATGCACCGCGAGGAACTGCACTCGCGCGCCCGGCGCAGTGGGCGTTCCTTCGATGAGGAACGGGAACGACTGGTCTCCGAGGTGCCGCTGGCCCGGCATGGCGTCGGTGCCGATGTGGCCGACGCCGTCCACTATCTGCTGTCGGGCGCGGACTATGTGACCGGGCAGACCCTGAACGTCAATGGAGGAGTGCTCACCTCATGAACCCCTTGAGCGGTACGCGGGCCGAGCGGCGCATGGTGGTCACCGGTTCCCGGTCGGGCATCGGCCGGGCCACCGCGACCCTGGCGGCCTCCCTCGGCTGGACGGTGATCGGCCTCGATCTGGTGGCGGACGACCAGCCGGCCCCGGACGGCGACGGGATCATCACCTTCCCCTGTGACATCACCGATGAGCTCTCCGTACGGCGGGCGTTCGAGCAGGTCGACCGCGCCTGGGGTGGGCAGGCGCCGACCGCTGTCGTCCACTGCGCCGGTGTCTACCGCTTCAAGGCGGCCATCGAGACCACGGCCGCCGAGTGGGACACGGTGGTCGACATCAATGCGCGCGGCTCGCTGCTGGTCGCCGCGGCGGCGGCGCGGCGGATGCTCACCACCGGTGACGGCGGCAGTGTGACGCTGATGTCGAGCATCGCCGCGGTACGCGGTGACGGGGGCGAGCCCAGTGCCGCGTACAGCGCCAGCAAGGGCGCGGTGGTCTCGCTGGCCCGTCAGCTGGCCGTCGAGTGGGGTCCCCGGGGTATCCGCTGCAATGTGGTGGCCCCCGGTGTGATCGACACCCCGATGACGACGGTGTCGGGGACCCCGGAGATCTTTGACCAGGTGCTCCAGCGGATTCCCGCCCGCCGGCTGGGCAGCGCGGAAGAGGTGGCCCAGGTGTGTCTCTTCCTCGCCTCGGAGCAGTCCAGTTATGTCAATGGAACCGTGATCGCCGTGGACGGAGGGCAGAGCGCCTCATGAGTACGACCGAAGAGTTCATCACCCCCGAGGAACCGCTCATCGTCCGTGCCGAGGGCGGCCCGCGCGAGCGTGGAGTGCAGTACGGCACCGCGGCCCGGGAGCGGGTGCTGCTCTCGTTGGAGAAGTACGAGCGGGTCTACGCGAGGTTCGCCGAGCTCAGCTGGGACCAGGCGAAAGACCTCGCCGTGACGTTCGTACCGGCGATCCTGGCCTTCGACGAGCGCTATCTGACGGAGATGGAGGGCATAGCGCAAGGCGCTGGAGTCGCCTTCGAGGACATCCTCGCCCTCAATCTGCGGACCGAGATCCTGTTCTCGGGCAAGGCACGCAAGATCGCCGCTGCCGCCGCGCTTCCCGGTGAGTGCACCGCGTTCTGCGATCTGCGGGGAGCGGAGCCGATCGTGGGGCAGAACTGGGACTGGATTCCCTTCTCCCACCAGACCATCGTGGTCCTGGAGACCGCCCCGGAGCGCGGCCCCCGTTGGGTGTCGGTGGTGGAGGCCGGTCTGCTGGCGAAGTTCGGTATGAACTCCGCCGGGGTGACGGTACTGACCAACGCCCTGGTGTCATCGCTCGATGTGGGCGCCCCGGGAATGCCGTACCACCTGCTGCTGCGGGGCCTCCTTGAGGCTGACTCCATCGAGGCCGCCGAGCAGGTGCTGCGGGCGGCTCCCCGCTCCTCCTCGGCGAACTACCTCCTCGTCGGGGATGGCCGAGCGGTCGATGCCGAGACCCGGCCGGGCGCGGCGGGGGACATCAGCTGGCTGCCGGTCGGCCAGGGCGAGTACCTCATCCACGCCAACCACTTCATCAGCCAGGACTCGGCGTTCCCCAGCACGGCGGCCGACCACGGTCCGCGGGTCATGCCGGACACCCTGTTCCGTCGGGAGCGGGCCACCGGGCTCGCGGAGTTGATGCCCCAGCCGTCGGTGGCCGGCTGGCACGAGGTGCTCAGCGACCACGAGAACTTCCCGGACGCCCTGTGCTGTCACCCCAACCCGAAGGAACACGAGTTGGAGCAGGGCTCCACGGTGGCGAGCGCCGTGATCGAGCCGACGAAGCGGCTGATGCATCTGGTGCTGGGACACCCCTGCTCGGTGCCTCGGGTGACCTACGACTACGGACAGTTCTTCGACGGTCGGTAGACAGTCGCA
>NZ_JAMQAW010000028.1:0-16412 GCF_023701525.1 Streptomyces albipurpureus | reverse complement strand
CCGGTCAGCCGACCGGCAGGATCTCCTGGCCGCGTCCGGAGAGCCGGTAGGTGAGCGTGGGCTGTGACAGGCTCTGGTCGCCCGTGTCATAGGGGTAGCCGCTCACGGCCTGCCCCGGGGAAGCGAACAGATAGGTGCCATTGACCCCGCGGTAGGCCGATTCACGGAGATAGCCATCCACCGCGTCCGGTCTGAAGGAGCCGGTGACCGAGAAGGCGGAGTGCAGCATCCGCACCTGGTCATAGGCGGCACTGGCCTGACTACGGCCGGGTGGGGTGCCGAAAGCACGGGCGTACGCATCGGTGAAGCGCCGTCCCAGGGGATCGTCGGGCCGTCCGGTGACCGTGGACCAGATCACCTCGCCGGCGTGCTCGATACGCCGCGCGAACCCCGGCACCGACGGTGTGTAGATGTGGTAGGTCAGCTGGTCCGGGCTGTGTCGGGTGATGGCGTTCTGCAGCTCGGCCGCGGTCTCCACATTGAGGTGCGACACCACCACGACATCGGGACGATCGGCCAGTGCGCCCTGGATGAGCTCATCGACACGGTCGACTCTCAGACCGACCCGCTGGGCCGAGGTGATCGTCCAGCCCACATCCCGTACCCGGCTCCCAAAGGTCTCATCGGTGATCGCGCAGCCGAACCCGTCGAGTTCGACGACGGCGAGCCGGGGTGTGCTCTTGCCGGAAGCCGGATGGGAGCGCAGGAACGCGAGGAGCGCCGACTGATAGGCGGTCTCCGACGGGCAGGTCTGAAAGACATGCCCGTAGCGGTGGGGGTCGTCACGGACCGCGTCCACACTGCGCGTCCAGGTGTTGGTGTGCAGGAAGGTACGTCCGAAGTCGGCCGCGAAGGCGAAGACGCCGGGGCTGATGGCGCTGGCGTAACTGCTGGTGATGGCGTCGACATCGGCTTCGGCGAGATGCGCGATGCCCTCTCGGACGGAGTCTTCGTCGAGCGGGTCGATATGGACGACAACGTGCTCGACCGCCCGCCCGTACTCCCCGCGCAAGGCGTTGATGTCACGCACGGCGAGCTGTGCGCCCTGTGCGGTCTCCAGACCATCGGCCGCAAAGGCCCCGCCCACCGCGATGGTGCCGATCCGCACGGTGTCCCGCGGGGCGGGACGGACCCGCCGGGGTGCGGGGGTGGCCACCTTGGTCGTGGTCGCGGAGTGGCGCTCGATGTCGAGGACACGAATGCCGGAGCGGTGCTCCACACCACCGGGTATGGGCAGCCGGATCAGATCGCGGTCAACCGCGAGTGCGCTGAGTCCGGAGCGGGAGTCCTGGCCGAGCTTCTTGAGCAGCCGTTCGACCTGGGTGGTGACGGTACGGATGCTGGTGCCGAGGCGGCTGGATATCTCACGGTTGGAGAGCCCGAGCGCCACCAGGGAGATGATGTCGATCTCGCGGGCGGTCAGACCCGACGGAGGCCCGGTCAAGGGGCGTACGTCGAGCGCCACCACGGCCTGCGATGCGGAGCGCAGCTCCAGCCGGCACCAGGCCCAGCGGCCCTCCTCGCACCAGAGGAACTGGGCGGAGCGCAGACCCGAGTCAAAGAACCCGGCAACCCGGCCGAGCAGGGCGTCGCCCAGTCCCGGCGGAGCTGGTCCCGCGACACTCGTACGGCCCTCGACAGACTGTCCGCGGTGGCTGCCAGGGGTGTCGGTGGTGTGCTGCTGGACCCCGGGCGCATGCCCCGGATCATCGGCGTTGTGTTCGTCGACCGGTCGGTCCGACGGGGCGGGCGCGGTCGCCGGGGCGACCGTCACGTCCCAGGAATGCTCGATGCCCGTTTCCGTGCCGAGAGGCTGAAGCGTCCGCAAGATGACTCCTCCATTCGTCGGGACGGTTCGCACTGACCCGACGCCACGACGGAACCCCCTCGCAATGCACGATAAACCCCACGACCCGCAAGGGGCTATACCAGCCATGGCCGGAAGTACGCGATAGCACGATCCGGCGGCTGACCAGGACGGAAGGCCTCTTCATCGCGGGACGAAAGGCCTTTTTTGCCGCCTTCGACGGGAGCCCACAGGGCGGTCCCGTCGGGGTGCCCTGGGCGGACGGGGCGCGGTGAGCGCCGGGGAAGGTGTCGTGCAGAACTGGCTCTGGCTGGTTGCGGAGGCGCAGAGAACACCCGCACCCGGGTGACCCACCGACCGGGGCTCGCACCCCATGACTAGGGCCTGTCCTGACTGCGGACAGGCGAAGCGGCAGACGAGTCGGGCTATACGCCGGGTTCATTTGGAGCACCTCTCTGACCTGCACCTATGCGAAGTCGTATCGGCTGTGACCTGCTAGGAAGGGTTGCAGAGGCGACCGGAGGCAGCCAGAGGAAAACACTCTGATTCGACCCCGATTCGACCCGGGTCGCTCAGAGGCAGTCAGAGGCATTCGCCCCTGTTCTGGCTCTGAGCGACCGGATTGATCGGTGCCGATCAGCGTGCGGACCTCTGATTTGGCTCCGTGTCGACCCGGTCGGGCCGCGGTGGGGACGCCTGCCTCCAACAGGAGCCAGGCATACGAAAGCCTCCAGGATTGCAGTCCTGGAGGCTTCGCTGGCACCGATTGGAGGTCGGTTCCGGACATCACCGCTGGTTTTAGCGGGCCGCAGTGGCGTCCACGTCTTTGAGAGACCGCCTCAGAATGCCACATGGCTCGACCTCTCCGCACGCCCTCAACGAGGCTTTCACTCCGGCGAAAACCCATCCAGAGGCAATCACAGGCAATCGTCCTGGAACTCTGGGACTTCACCACCTGCCCAGCGGCGCCGCCGACCTGGTCCTCCTGGGCGACCTCACCGGGCAGTATGCGACGGGCAGCTACACCCGGCTTGGCGTCGACCGCCGATCTGTCTCGCTGCGAGGAGATCGCCAGGGCTGCTCCGACCACGGACACCGAATCACCGCAGCCATCGCCTGCCACGTCGCCCGTGTTGGCGGATCAGTCGACACCCTGGCGCGCTTGCTATTGCACCCGGACCACGAGGGTGGCCGCCACGTCCGAAACATAGCGTTTCGATCCGGGCACTCGCGGGCGCACGATTATGTCCAGCGTGTGTGGGCAGGCGCCTGTGCTGCCGTCAGGACCACCGTTGCCGTGGGGTCCCGCCACGACGCCGTCGAAGACCTCGCGACCCTTCGCGCACGAATAGAGACCACGCCTTGGCGTGGTTCACGCGGCCGAACGGCATTAAGGGTCCTCCGAGCGCATCTGACCTTCGCCGAGGTCGCCGGCGGACGTCGTCACGCATCCAGCGAGCGCCAGGCGGCCGAGGAAGCGGGGATATCCCGGCAGACCCTGCGTGACGCCTACGAGTTCATCCTGAAGCCCGGTGGATGGCTGCACCGGCTGCAAGTCGGTCACGGCACTAGGGGCTCTATCTGGTACCTCGGTGATGGTCACAGCCGTACCCCTCAGTCTCGTTGCAGGACCACTCAGTACCCCCCCGACCCGGCACTTGAGGAGTGGTCTGCCCCTGAGACGGAAGTTATGGCCGATATCGACTCGACCGTTCTGAGTCACCTCATGGGCCATGACGCATTCGCTCGCCACGGTCTCGGCGGCTCAGCACTCGTGATCATTGCCGCACTACACGCCCGCCCCCATCAGACCATCAGGGAGCTGACCAACACCTCCTCAGTTTCCCGAGCGTCGGTGTATAAGGCACTCGGACGACTCAGGGCACTAGGACTCGCACACCAGACCACGGAGACGTGGGCCCTGGCACCACGAGCTCTCGAAGGCTTCGGCTACTCCGGCAGCTGGGTGGTCCAGGAGCCGACCTCACCAGGCCAGGGCTGGGACGACGTTGCGCGCCGAATCGGCACCGCTGGGCTCGCGGCCCGACGGGTGTCACTCCACGCAACCGAACGAATGGCCTACCGCGCGGCCCTGGAGGCGCTCGCCGGACATCGCCGCAAAGCCCTGTTCGTCGTCGGAAAAAACGGTCAGAAGGTGCTGGTACCTACCCCTCGCGGCGATGAAGTCCCTTCCGAGTGGCGGACCCCTGACGGCACGGTGATCAACCCCGCCACGGGCTCCCTCGCCCCTGACTGGAGGGTCGCTACCGACGGTCGCCTGATCCTCATCACTCCTGCTGACCAGCGCACTTACGACGAACTGGTCAGTCAGTACGCCGAAGCCATCAACGACTGGGAGTCAGCCGCATGAAGCCAGAACAGCCCAACCCGAAGTCCGACCATCCTCAACTCAACGCGCTGGATATGCGGGCGCGCTATGAAGACGGCTCCACGATCCGGGAGCTGGAGTCCATCACCGGTGCCTCGCACGGAACCGTCTGGAACCGGCTCCGCGACGCGGGGACCGTCATGCGCACCCCGCACGAGACTCGCCGGATGCGCACAGACCCGCGACGGCTGACGGCCCGGCGCAACCTGGCGAAGCGACTGCGCACGCTGTACGAGAACGGCGCGACGATCAAAGAACTAACTGAGGTCTGCCGTCGCTCCAACAGAACCGTCCGCCGGTTGCTTGCCGAGGCAGACACCCTTCGACGCACCGCAGCGCAGACACGGCGGATGCGTTCCACAGCAGCGCGGAATCAATTGATGCAGTCGCTCCAGAAGCGATATGAGGCCGGCGAGCACGTGGGCGATCTGGCGGCCGACTACGGCCGATCGGAAACCACCGTCTACCGACTGCTAAGGGAGGCGCGAACCCTTAAGAGTTCCAAACAGGGATCCGTCTCCTCGCCTGCCGCGGATGAGCCCTCGTGACTGCGCTGTTTCCCCGGTTCAGTCAGTTCGCCCGCAAGGTTCAGATCAAGGAAACGCCCGACGTAGCCGCCGCAGGCGCATTCACTCCGCGTGCGCAGGTGCGGCGCTCCCGCCCACTCCCATGTGCAGTGCTCCCTCAGGGAGGCCCGCAGAGGGGCGCCAGGGCACCACCTCTCTGCCGCCAGCCACCGGTTTCCTCGATACCGGGGAGACCACCACCACTTTCAGGAGAAGAAGCAAACATGAAGGAACTCACCCGCTTCGCGACACTCGCGGTCGTCGGCACAGTACGGATCGGGGGCGATGACTTCGTCCTGGCGATCGTCATCGTTATCGGGATGCTCAAGGGCGGGACCGCCAAGACCACCTCGGCCTGGTTCATCGCTCTCTACTACGCCGTGGTCTTGGGCAAGCGGACCCTGTTCCTGGATGCCGACGCGGCAAGTCAGTCCGGCTACGACTGGTTCAAGGTCGCCAAAGCCGATGGCTTCGAGATCCCGGAGAACCTGACCGTCGAGCGATACCCCTTCGAGGACATCGCCGACTACATCCGCGAGAAGCGCAAGGAGTACGACGCGATCGTGGTGGACGTCGGAGGAGGCAACAGGACGATCTTCCACGAGGCCGTAACCGTCGCAGACCGACTGATCGTGCCCGTGGCACCCCACAAGATCGAAACCCGCAAGCTCGCCGCCACATTCACCGAAGCCGAAGCGGCCAGCGCCCGCAACGACCGTGAAGTCACAGCCCACGTAGTCCTGGTCAAGTGCGACGACCGCACCAGCCTCCCCAGGAACGCCCTGGAGAAGCTGCTCGCCCCCGACGACGGCAGCGCACCGTTCCCCGTCACCAAGACCAAGATCCACTCCTGGGTGCACTACATCGAGGCATTCGGCGAGATACCCACCGAACTGAGCGAGTACAGCGAACTCATGAAGGAGCTAAACGCATGACCGACCAGATCAAGCCCCCACCCCGCCGTCGAAGCGCAGGCCGCGTACTCGGCGGAGCGAAGAAGGTGCAGAGCCCGGCCCCTCCGCCGACAGCCGAGCTGACCCGGGAGCAGCTCGCCGCCGAGCAGTCCGCCCAGGTGGATACCGGAGCGAGTACGCCCCCTGCTTCATCGGAGGTCGTACCGGAGCCCGTCCAGCCGGCAGAGGCTCCGGTGGAGCCGCGCGAAGCGGTCACTCCGGTAGAACACTCCGGTGGCGGGCTGCCTTCCCCCGTCGCTACCGCAACGTATGAGGGGCGACCTGCGGAGATCATCGTTCACACCGAACCTCCCGTCCCCGTCGCAGACAGCAATCCGTTTCCCGCAAGCACCGGATCCGAAAACGGGAAGATGCCCTCCGAGGGCATGGAGAGCGAAAGTATCCGGTGGGCGCAGGGCACGGGGCGGCCTCAAGGAATTCCCACAGCTGAGGCTGTCCTGAACCAGCGTCATATCGCTCGTGAATCGCTCGACATCTCCGCACCGGTCCAGCTCCGCCTCAAGAAGCGACTGAAGCGGCTGGCCCTGGACAACGACTTGGATCACTTGCCCTTGTCGGACGTCGTCACGGTTCTTCTGGACGAAGCACTCTCCGCCCACGGGTTCTGAGATCACTCAGCCAGGGGGCGGTCCCACGAGCATCAGGTAGTGGCCGCCCCCCGGCCGACCATTCCCCTATCTCAATAGGCGGCTAGTTAGCCGCCTATATAGCCGACTATCGATACCACCGGAGATCCACATGCCCGATCTCTCCCAGCATTCCCGGCGTCTCCGCGAGATCGCGGACTCGCTTGAAGCCCAGTCCAAACCCTCCCACGACGCCCTGGCTCCTCACCCAGCCACCCTGCGCCTGATCAATAGCCGCCTGGCCAAACGCGGCCAGGTCAACTACGCGCTTCCCAAGGATCTCGACATCCAGCGCCGCATACGCCGCTATCACGCCGATCACGGTACACAGCCCGGCGACATTGCCGCACTCGCACTGGACGCCTGGCTCCGATCGAAGGGATACCCGCCGGACCTTTCGGCCGACGAATCCGCTGACGGATGAGTTCGAGCGACCGCAGAAGCAAAGGGGAGGGAGACCGCGATCGCACTCCGCACATGCCTCGCATCGGCCTGCCCGTCGGCGTTGAAGAAAAGTGTGCCCACCGAAGCAAACGAGAGTCCCAGCACTACGCGAGGGAGCCGCAGGTGCCTAAGCAGAAAGTGACCGCGAAGCGACGACGCCGGGCTGCATGGGAATCACTGAACCAGCGGCAGCAGATGTTTCTTGAGATCACCTATCACCTTGATCAGCAGGCGGAAGCCATCCACAGGGCCGCAGGGGCATCCATGAACTTCGACAGACGTCCAGCGTCAGAGTGGAGGCGCATCGACTTCGGGCACGACCCTGGCAACAGAGAACTGTATGGACTGACCGAGATGCAGCAACGCCTGGAGCGGGCAGGGCTGCACAACAAAGGCAACGGGTCCACACTCACCGTCCTGGAGAACCGCAGGCTGATAGTGCGGAGCATTCGCCCCACAACATTCGGTGTGATGGTGACCGTGAAACTCACCTTCGAGGGCCGAGCCGTCTACCGCGCCGGGAACAACATCGGTCCCGTTACCTCCAAGTCGACAGTGGAACTGACCGACCGTTCCTGGGAGGTGCTGGCCAAACTGTGGGTCCAAGACCAACAGGAGAAAGCCCTGACATGGGGATACAGCACCACGATCGAGCACGTCCTCATTAACAGGCACAACTTGGCCGAGCGGGTATTCGGTGGATATCGCCTCACCGAGTCAGGCCAGACCTACTACCGGCGCCACTGGTCCGAGTATGCCTCGGCCTACCCAGAGGTCAAAGCGCCGCATCCGGACGGCCTACTGGCCTGGCCGGAAGCCGTAGACATCGAGCTCAGGCGGGCCGGCCTCCGGTACGACCGGTTCGCTGAGGCATGGACGAGGACGGTGAGCTTGCGGGATGGAGTCACCGAAGCCACCCTTCTATCAAGCTCGACGGAGCCTTCCGACGCGGAGTCGGAACTGGCCAGTCTTGCAGCCGAGTGGTGCTCCTTCGACGCTGACACGGCGGTGCGTCGAGCGCGGCTAGCAGATGCGCACCTGGCGAAACTGGAGAACCTGGCTCGAACCGCTGCTTGGACCTACGCCAGCCTCGCCGGAGCAGCGTTTGCCGCTGCGGTGGACCGCACGCCGCCCCAGGACGCGCTATCGCAAGCCACCCAGGAGTGTTCCGAGATGCCAGTGCTGCCAGTCACTGCACTGGATTACATTGACACGGCCGTCGCAGCGCTACGCGCCGCTGTGACTGGTGAACCGCCGCCCGGACAAGGACCACGGAAGCTGCCAGCATGCGAGCCTCGGGCCGCCGTCGATACGTCGAAACCGCCGGGTGGGGAAATGGTCGCGTACGCAGGATTTCTCCGCAGGCAAATCGCGGGGGGAACCCTCCAACGAAAGCTCCACGCAGAATCACTCCCCAGCCCGAACTGATGAGTATGCTTCGACCAGATCCTCCCTCGGACAAAGTCGCGCCAAGGAGGCGGCGGTTTGGTGAGTCCAGGTTGGAGTCACCAGCGGGGCTTCGCTCCCCCAACGCGCACGTGAGGACCGGTGACGACTGGTCCACCTCAGGAACGACACTGGTTCTGTCCGGCCAGCTATGTGCGGGGTGCCACCCGCCGGGGTGCCAGTCGTCATTGCGTCAGCTCGCGATCAACGTGATGAAGATAGCTGAACGGGTGGCCGTTCCAGGCTCGGTACATCGGGCGGACCTCGCGGGTGGCGATATTGAATCCAATACTCCCCGCAATTCCTGCAACCCAGCCCAGCTCCGGGAAAACCAACGCGCCAGCAGCGGCGGCAGCCACTCCCACGGTTACGGAGATGGATCTGGAAACCCACGCCATGCGGTTGCTGCGTGCAGCCGACTGGTAGTCCTCACGGGCCTGCGTCAACTCCATTTGCAAGCGCAGCAGAACGTCAGCTGGGTGCTCC
Source organism: Streptomyces albipurpureus (assembly GCF_023701525.1). Classification (GTDB taxonomy): domain Bacteria; phylum Actinomycetota; class Actinomycetes; order Streptomycetales; family Streptomycetaceae; genus Streptomyces; species Streptomyces albipurpureus. The sequence continues at coordinate 7,674 of NZ_JAMQAW010000028.1, read as the reverse complement.
CAGTCGCGGCTCAGATCACTGAGCAGGGTCTGCGTAGCACCCATAAGGCGCTCCCGCTCGGCGGTATACCTCTCACGAAAAGCCAGCACCTCGGAGGTCAAGGTGCCCGGCGCCGGTGTGGGCAGCAGTCGGCCGAGTTCCACCCGCCAGGCGCCCACACCCATACCAGGGCGCATCGTTCGCACCGACGTATCGTGCGCGGATTGGTGATCAGTGTACGGCGTATAGGCCCGCGTAGTGGTTGTGGAAGCAACCTCTTGGGCCAAGGCGCCTATCACCAGCAGTTGCACTTCCCGGGAGACAGCCAGACTTCTCCCCTGCCGATACCGAAGTGTCGAGGCCCCGATTCTCCGCCCCAGACCGAGATCGACGATTTCTCGTTCCAAGAAGTAGCCGACCTTCGTACGGAACAGGAAGCCGTCCAGGACCGAAAACTGCGGGCGACGGGGGCCAGCAGCAAGCTGGCGCAACTCCGCAACCAGAATATCGGACTGAATGCCGTCGTTGAGGGGTGTCGTGAGCTCAGAACCCACGACAATCGGGTGGTAGAGCCCTCGAACCCTGAGTTCCTCCAGCTCGTTCGAGACCGCATTGTCGTACACAGTTGTGTCTTCCGGTACCACCGAGGCAATGTCGTCCCAGTAGAGCAGCGCCTGGTGGAGAACCTCCCTCGGAGGTCTAACCAGAGGGTAGTAGAGCAGCGTAGGCATCGGATCCCCCTCGAACTTGCGTTCCCGACCGAGCGTTCAACCCTAGTGGACCAACGAAGGCCACCATCACGGCACGTGATCGACCGGGCAGAATCTAGACGGCAATGTTCATCGGCCATGATCCGTGCGGAAGGTGACTGAGCTTGGCCGCAGCCGTCATGGTCGCTTCAATGACCGACTCAGGAGCTTCCGGCATCATCGTGGCTGGCTTGACGAGTAACGCCGCCCCCAAGATGGAGTCGGCCCACATGATCGGTGCCGCAACCGAGTTCCACAGGGGCATGCATTCCTCGTAGCCCACTGCGTAGCCGCAGTCTCTGATGTTGACGAGCGTGGCCAGGAGTTCGTCGTCGTCCCGGTACACACCGGGCCCGGCCTCATCGGGCACCTCGTCGGCCAGTACCCGATCGACAATGGCGTCAGGAAGGTGGGCCAGCATCGACCGGCCGCTGGCTCCGATACGTAGGGATCGAGTCACACATAAGACATCCCGCGGAGTCATGCCAAGCTCAACCAGGTCAGAATCACCCACAGCCATGTCGATGCACTGGCGTTGGGCCCCCCCGAACGGGGCCAGCGTGTAAAGAAAGGCCAGGCCACCGCCACTGGCATTCCGCAATTCTTCGAGGATCTCGTGAGCTACGCGTCCCAGCGAGGGGACGTGCGCCAGAGCGTGCAGGCCGAGATACGCCGTTGTCACTCCGAGTCTGTACCTGCCGCGAGCGACCCGCTCGAAGATTCCTCCGTAGACTCCGGATTGGAGGATGCGTGACACAGCCGAGTCGTCTAGGCCCGCCGCTTCCGCAAGCTCTCCAGTCCCGTGGACGTCGCCGCCGAGATCCGCAAATGCCTGCTGGACTCGGATGACCCGCTCTGCGTGTGTGGTGCCCTTCTTCGCTTTTGCCGTCATGCGGTCGGTGCCCTCCCCGTGGGAGGGCCGCGTACCAGGAAGGTACGCGGCCCTCAGTGTCTCTGCACAGACCACCACTCGAACACCAGGAGGCATGTCGAGTCTTCCTCTACTGACTTGAATCATGCAGGTGGTATCAAGCAGGAGCTTCCCCATGTGGGTGTGGGTAGTAATGGCTTCGTGTGCAGCCGCGGCCTCAGCCAGCGGAAGGACTCCCCCCGACAACAGGAGCCAGCTGACCACTGCGCGCCGCGTCAATCAGACGCTCCATGCTGTGCTGGAGTACCGTGCGATCGGCGTGCCGGTGAGGGAGCCAGGAGCCTGTCAATGTGGACGAATGCTGCATGAGGATCTTGGTCGACAGTTCGGCAGCATGGCCGGATGCACAGCCATAGATCGACGAGCCTGCCGCGTGGAGCAAGTGCTGCGAGCAACGCGTGGAGTGCCGACCCGCCCGTCGTTTTCGGCGCGGTGTGGACAAGCCCCAGGCTGCACTTGATGCAGGTATGCGCAGTTCGCCGGACGTGGGGGCGGCCTTCGTCTGATGTCCCGTCTCATCGGAGCTGGCAGTTTCTCAAAGAACCGGGTCGGATTCTCAAAGGGACTGTCGCTAAGGCTCGATTCTCACGGCGCCTGTCAGTTCCGTCACTCGGGAGAGTGAAGATCTCCGCTGCTGCCCGGTCGATGTCCATCGAGAGGCCGCGATCGATTGAGACGCCGCATCCCGGCCGTCTCAGTCAAGTCGGCAACGTCGCAGCTCCCAACCAGATCAAGGGACACCTGCACTGCGACAGGACAGTCGATCAGATGGTTCCCCGCGCAGGCTGGCGTACGGACCGTCCCACTCTCACTGCGTCAAGCTGGCGGCCTTCCTGGCCCGTTGGGCGAAAACGTCCTCCCGGTGCTCTGCCATCTGCTGCAGCGCGTCTTTGCGGTCTCGCTTGGAGAGCCTGTCGAGATAGGTGTGACCGAAGAGGTGGTCAGTCTCGTGCTGCAGACACCGGGCGAAGTAGCCCGTTCCTTCGATGACGAGGGGATTGCCGTCCTTGTCGAACCCGCGGGCGACAGCACGATCGGTGCGGGGAACCGCCATGCCGGCACCGGGCACGGACAGGCAGCCCTCGAAGTCGTCAATGAGCCGGCGGCTTCCCGGATCGGGCAGGTTCAGGACGGGGTTGATGATGTGGCCGACATGTCGGATTCCGTAGTCGTCCGGGCAGTCATAGACGAACAGCCGCAGGTCGACGTCTACCTGGTTGGCAGCCAGGCCGGCACCGTCGGCCACATGCATCGTCAGGAACATGTCGTCGATTAACGCCGACAACTCCCGAGTTCCGAATTCCGCCACATCCCGGCACGGACGGCTCAGCACCTCCTCACCCACCACCGTGACCCGCCGCACCGAACCCCGTCCCGCCTCCGGCAGCAGCGCTGGATACGAGTCGACGGGTTGGCCCTGCACACGAACTCGCCGGTCGACGGGACGGGACCGGTCGTGACGAACAGACATCACTGTCTTCCCTTCTATGCACGCCACGCACGTCGCGGAAGGCACCGCGGCGTGATACCCCGAGCAAGAACCACTTGCCAGATCCTTTGCAAAGTAGCAGACTTTGCAAAGTGACTGAAGATGACCTCAACTCCCCACCCGACCAGACACGGGACACCGGCGACGAACTGCGTCAGCACGAGGTCCGCACGGCTCTACTGGACCTGCTAGCCGAAGTCGGCACCGTCACGGCGACCGAAGCCGCCGTCCGACTGGGCCACAGCTCCGGGCTCTGCTCGTTTCACCTTCGGCAGCTCGCACGCCACGGACTCATCGAGGAAGCTCCCCACCGCAGGGGCCGCGCACGCCCCTGGCGCCTGAGGCAGCACAGCCCCTCCGCCAGTCCACCCCCGGAGGAGCAGTTCGGCGACTTGGCCCGAGGGCTGGAGGACGAGAGCTGGCAGAGATGGCTCGGCCAGCGCGACCAAGCGCCGGCCGAATGGCGCCACGACGAAGCCTTCAGCGCCGTCGCCTACCTGACACCCGAAGAGATGAGCCGGGTCGCGAACGTGATCCGACGGGCGCTTGCGCCCTACCAGGACTGCGAACAACGCGCCCTGGCCCGGCCCGACGGCGCTCGACCAGTGGCCCTCATCAGCCGGCTGTTCCCCCTGCTTCCCCACACAGCAGACGGCACGGACCAGGAGTGATGAGCCACAGTCTCGCCAAGGAGCAGGACCTCACGGAGGACACCGAGGACTTCGTACCGTTCCCCGACCCCGTATCCAGGGACCAGAAACGCCAGTCCCCTTCTCTGCACACGGTGAGGGAGCACCAGCGGAGAACCAGGGACGGGGCCCATCACCATTCCGCCTTACGTCCGGGGTAGCTCCACGGCCTGAAGCCGAATGCGCTGCCACCCGGCCCAAGCGGCGTCAGTCAGGCCGACACCCCATCACCCTGGCTCGCGCGCCGGGAGCCACTCTGCAAGCCAGCCAGCCCACCGCCCACCGCCCATGGGTCTTATGGTTCGACAACCACAGACGGGAGCCAGACATTGGCGTTCCAAGGCAAGATCAAGCGCACCCAGCAGCAGTTCCCTTCTCCGGAGGAGCTCTACCTCAGCGGCACGCTGCCTCGGACTACCGCAGCGGTCGACGCACTCTGGGTGCACCAAGGCGATGTCATCCGCGCGTACGCGGAGCGCCACCTCGAGACGCCTGACCTCGCGCTCGAACTCCCTACGGGAACCGGGAAGACGATTCCCGGGCTCCTGCTTGCTGAGTGGGTGCGCCGGAGAAGCGAAGGCCCTGTCATCTATGCGACTCCGACCAAGCAGCTGGCGCGACAGGTACTTGCGGCGGCACGCCGCGAGGGTGTGCCCAGTCACCTGCTCATCGGTGGCCACAGGAGCTGGGACCTCGTCGAAGAGAGTGCTGTGGCAGGAGCCGAAGCCATCGGCATCACCACCTATAGCACAATCTTCAACAGCAGCCCAAAGCTTCCAGAGCCGCGCCTGATCGTCCTAGACGATGCGCATGCCGGCGAGCAGTTCGTCGGCGCGGAATACGGTGTCACCATCCACCGCCACAGGGACGGCGAAGCTTACGAAGCGGTCCTCAGCGCACTGGCTCCGTTCCTATCTGGGCTGCTGCTCCAACGACTCCGGGGGGAGCCTGATCCCGGCGCACACCACCAGGTTCGACTGCTCCTTCCTGCCATCAACCCAAAGGTGCTCTCGAAGCTCGATGCTGTGCTTGCAGCACTTCCGGAGCCGCATATGTTCCAATTCGCGATGATCCGGGCGGGCTTGGCCTCGTGCTGCGTGTACCTGTCGTACGGCGGGATACAGATCCGTCCGATGATGCCGCCGACGTTCGAGAATCGGATCTTCTCACGCGCCGGGCAGCGGATCTATCTCTCGGCGACCCTCGGGTCCGGAGGCGACCTAGAGCGAGCGTTCGGTCGTGCTCAGATCGACAGGATGCCCCTGCCCACCAAGACTCCACCGCGCTCTGGCCGTCGACTCTTCGTGTTTCCCGACCTGACAGCGGGCGGGGACGCTCTCGGTCTGGCTAGGCGGATCGTCGGGGTCACCAACAAGGCTCTGGTGCTGAGCCAAGAGACGTTGGCTCAGACGAAGGCTCTTGCATCGGTACTCACAGCCGACAGCGTGCAGGTAATGGGGCGGGACGACGTCGAGCAGGGACTCGACGTGTTCGCTAAGGCGCCAACGGGGGTGCTTGGGCTGGCAAACCGCTACGACGGCTTGGACCTTCCAGGCGAAGCGTGCCGGGTTGTGGTGCTCGGTGGGAAGCCGGACGCGGTCGGTCTGCAGGAGAAGTTCCTCAGCCAAAGGGCTGAAGCGAACGCCGCGCTTGCCGAGCGCCTACGCACACGCATCGTCCAGGGAGTCGGTCGGTGCACCCGCGGCCCCAACGACTATGCAGTCGTCGTGGTGCTCGGATCAGACATCACGAGGTATTTCAGTCGCCCTGAGAACCGTGCAGCTCTTGAGCCCGAGTTGCAGGCGGAGGTGGAGTTCGGCTGGCAGAACAGTCGCGGTGCCAATCCGGACGAGGTCATCGAGAACATTGAGATGTTCCTCGAGCATGAGGACTCGTGGCGGGAAGACGGCGAGCCGCTGGTGGCGGAGTTCCGGCAGGACGCGGTGAAGGTCGAGTCGCCCGGTGCGGACGCGCTGGGCAACTCGGCCGGCCCCGAGGTCGAGGCCTGCCACCTGGCCTTCCAAGGCGAGTGGGTCGCCGCGAGCGAGCAGCTTCAGGAGGCAGCGCGACGTGTCGGTGCTGGCGGTGAGAGCACCCGCGGCTATCGGGGCCTTCTGCTGTATCTATCGGGTGCCTGGCTGCATCTCGGAGCGGAGGATGAGATCCAGCGAGCACGTGCGCGGGAGCTCGTGCGCCAGGCGGCTGCCGCGTCAGACGTACGTGGAATCTGGCTAAAGGAGATGCCGGAGCTTCCCGGAACCGAGGAAGTCCCCCTCACAAGCATGGACGTGGTCAGCGTGAACGCGATCGTGACGCGCCTCAGGGGACGCCTCCGACCGAATCGCGTCGCGGATGATCTGCAGAAGATGCGTGAGGCGCTGGCCCAGGATGACTCGACGGTCTACGAGGGAGGGCTTACGGACCTCGGCTCGTTTCTCGGCGCTGAGGCATCCAAGCCCAAGGGACAGGGGCGATGCGACTCGGCCTGGGTATGGGGTACCACAATTTGGATGACCATCGAAGCTAAGTCCGAACAGCACTCCGACGGTCTGCTGCCACTCCATGACATCCGACAAGCCAACACCCAGCTCGACCAGCTGGCGGCCGACCGCTCCCTGGATCACCCGCCCGCTGGCAGTCCAGCGATCATCGTGTCCAACCGCCTCGCCATCGATCCGCAGCATGCCCCGGCCGCCAACGCGAACGTCTACCTCGCCTCGACCGAGACCATCGAACAGATCGCCGGCGACATCTCCACCGTATGGAGCGATCTACTGACCAGCGCGACAGGCATCCAGGCAGACCAGACGCTGCGGCAGTACGTCCGGTCAACAATGACGGAACACGGGTGTCTGCCGAGTCAGGTCATCAACCGCCTGACGCAGAACCGGATCCGTCCGGGCGACTGAGAGACAGTTCGCCGCTGAGCGGGCGGCCCATAGCAGTGAGTGTCATCGGCATCACTGCGGGTCTGGGTGATCGGTTTCAGAACCTGCCGTGAGCTACGGCGGCCGTGGATCCTGCGAAACGTGCAGGGGATCCACGGCCGCCGTCGCCCAGCTGGCGCTGGGCATCATCACGGGCGTGAAATGAGGTCGGCTAGGTCGTTGATCTGTTTCTGCACGGCGGCCACGGCAGCCCGAAGATCATCGTCAGCGACGGCGACCAGGTCATCAGGATCAATGGACTCGATACTTTTCACCGTCGTGGTGATCGCCTTGGTGAAACGTGTCCTCTGCTCACGAATGGAAATCTCCGGGTCCGCAGTGACCGTCTCGGCAATGAGCGCCTGAACCGCTTCATACGCCTCGGCAACCGCTTCTGGAGTGGCCTTCTCGTCCTGGACAACCGCCACGTAGCTAGCGGCCTCCGCCTTGGCTTGGGCAGGCAGGTCAACCGCTAGACCAGCGGGAGACTTGGCCTTGCCGTCATGAGCGACCCGCCGGATGTACTCAACGCGCTCGGTCTTCCGAGCCTCGGCCGCTCGCACCTCCAGCGCCTGCTTCGCCGCCTCAGCCGTCCGCTGGTCCGCGATGATCGCCACCTTCAGCGCCGTCGGATTCTCCTTGACCTCCAACGCCTTGGTAGGCCGAATGCCGGCTACCTCGGCCGCCGCAGCAACCAACGCGCTCCGCTCTGAAGTGGAGCTTCGACGGGAGCTGTAGAACTGGCCCCAGACCTCCTCATCAGGGAGGTCGACTGCCTCGTGCCCCGGGAAAAGGTCAGTTGACCCCAACTGGACCACGCCTGCCTCCCGCGCCGCCTCCCATGCGTCGCTGATGACGACAGGGTTGTTGTTGCCGTAGGTGTACCCGTGCATCTGCTGGGCGTCGGCGA